>JAFZPM010000021.1 GCA_017550335.1 Paludibacteraceae bacterium | reverse complement strand
TTGTCGGAACCCGACATGGGTGTGAACTTCGGCAGCTCCACTAGTATGATGTTGAGTCCTTCGATGATGCGGTCGGGGTGTCCGTCCTCCGTCAGCATGTAGTGGTGGTAGAAGTCCTGCCCGTAGTAGGGGCTGCACTCCCTGACCAACATGTCGTCCGGCTGGCTCTTGAGCGTCGGTTCGAAGGTGTCGTCGATAAGACAGAGCGCATAGACGGGCATGGCGTCCGCGAAGGGTTTCCCCTGCCCTAGCTGGTTGCTGTAGGCCCGTGTCGTGTTGTGGAGGATGCGTTGCTTGAAGTCCGAGTTCCAGACCATCTGCATCTCCACGATGAAGGAGCGCCCGCGGTCGTCCTTGCAGCGCACGTCCACGATGGAGTACTTCCTCGTGGGCGTCTCGGGGTACATCTCCGGTGTCTGGTACTCGATGGAGACGATCTTCGCCTTGTCTTCGAAGTCCAACAGGGCGTTCAAGAAACTGATGGTCAGGTTCTTGTGCTCACCGAATACCTTCTTGAAGGTTATGTCCGCCTTGGGGCTCAGATATTTTGACATAGTCGCTCTTCTTCAATTTTCCGACACAAAGATAACAATCTTTTCGGTGTGGGCAAATATTTACCCGTATATGGGACGCATTATTCATGCATATATGCGGTGTCGCATGGTGGCGTATTATCGTGCATCCGTGCGGTTAGGCCATGTAGAGACGCAAAATTTTGCGTCTGTACGGAAATCACCTCGCCTCGCATATAGGTGCATTATCGTGCATCCGTGCGGTTGGCATGGTAGAGACGCAATGCATTGCGTCTGTACGGACTGGGACCCGCCTCGCATGCTGGACGCTATTATTCGCCTGTGCGGTATCGCATGGCGCGATTATCGTGCATCCGTGCGGTTAGGCCATGTAGAGACGCAAAATTTTGCGTCTGTACGGAGGTCACCTCGCCTCGCATATAGGCGCATTATCGTGCATCCGTGCGGTTGGGCATGGTAGAGACGCAATGCATTGCGTCTGTACGGATTGGGCATTGCGTCTGTACGGACCGGAACCCGCATTCACGTCGGTTATCTCATGATCCATACCTTCATCCACAACACAATCTGTTTGGTCATGGAGAAATCCAAGGATTTGTTAGGCAGATGGGTACGGATGCCGCTTGAGATGGTGCGTCGTTGCTCTTTGGTGAGGCAGCCGTGCAGGTTATGCCTCATGATATGGTATCCCATGGCGAATAGCATTCGTCCGACCGCCCGTTTATGTTGTCCGGGTTCTCTTTCCGTCACCCGTTGGTATACGTTGAAGATGTTCCGGACCTCCTGTGAGAGGATTTTCCTCGTGTCCGCCGAGGAGCGGATCGAGGAGGCATTGCTCCGTCGATAGTGGTACAGCGGAGTGTGAACGAACTCGATGGTGCGGCAGTTAGCCACCAATTGCGAAGTGATCACGAAGTCCTCGAACATATTGCAGGTCGGGAACTCCAAGCCGGCATATAGCTCACGTTTCGTCATTCTGCTCCAAACATAGGCGTCCGTCTCCAGTGCGAGGATCGTCTCGTAATAGGTGTCTCTAGAGGCCTCGAAGTGGCTGAAGACCTCGTCGTGGTCCTCATATTCCTCCGACCAGTCGCAGCAAACCATGTCCGCGCCAGTCTCCTCCGCCCGTTCATAAAGTCTCTCCACCATGTCGGGCTCGATCCAGTCGTCGGAGTCCACGTGCAGGATGTAGTCCCCCGTAGCCTGCCCCACCCCGGCTCGGCGAGCCTGTGGCAGACCCATGTTGCGCTCGAGGTCGATGACCTTGACGTCCACCTCCGGATACTCCTTCATCACTTCGGAGAGCACGTTCATAGAGCCATCCTTCGTGCAGTCGTTGACGAAGATGAACTCCACGCTCCTGAAAGTCTGCGAGAACAGGGAGCGTGCGCAACGTTCGATGTAGTGCTCCACACCATAGACCGGCACGATGACCGACACATTCGGTGTAGGGACAGTTTTACCGTCCATTTCAATTCGTTTGTCCATTCAAAATAGCGTTTGCGACGAGGAGGGTTTCCCCTCTCCGTTAGCCGATAAAGAATCTTTTCATTTTCCCGGCCAGCGTTCTCGCGGACTCTTCCGCAGAGAGCATCAGGCGGTATGCGCCACAAAGCGACGGATGTCTGAGCGCATGGGTCGTCCACCGTCCCACAATGGATGCGGAGCAGTTTCCCGATAGGAATGTTTCATTCACCTCAGGATAGAGGTCATACAGGTCCCTCCCGTTGCCCAACCTGGAGTAGAAGAGGCGCTCTTTCGTGCCCATCTTGAGGTTGTCCAGCCATGAGGGATCCGACAATATATGCTCGAAATGACTGATCACCCACTTCTGCGATTCGACGGTTTCCGGGCGGCAGGTCCGCACCAAGGAATTCGGGTTCGAAGAGCAGTCGTAGTGATAGAATGCTTTGTTCAAATAGACGATTTTGATCTCCTCCATGCAGAGGGAGGCGTTGAAGTACATGTCTTCCCAGATGTAGAGCTTATCGGGGAAGCGTAGTCCTCGGCTCGTGTAGCAGGAACGGCGCACGAGCTTGTTCCAGCATGCGGAGTGGAGGTCATGGAAGAAGCCCTTCATGACCGTTTCGTGGTCCAGCGCCTCAGGCTCCTGCTTGGAGTAGTATTGCTGGCCGTAACGGTTGATGAAGATGTCGCAGATCACCATGTCGGCGTCGTTCTCCTTCGCCTTCGCGTAGAGTTCCTCCAGCATGGTGGGCTCCAGCCAGTCGTCGGGGTCCACATGGACGGAGTATTCTCCCGAGATATGGTCAAGGCCCATGTTCCGCGCGCTGCAGAGTCCGCCGTTGGGCTTATGGTAGACATGCACGCGGCTGTCCTGCCGGGCATATTCGTCGCACATCTCCCCGCTACGGTCACGGCTGCCATCGTCGACCAGCACCAGCTCGAAGTCGGTGAAGGTCTGCGCCAAGATGGACTGCACACACCTGTCCAAGTAGGCTTCCGCTTGGTAGACCGGACAGATGATGGAGATAGAGGGCATGGGAATTAAGAATTTTGAATTTTGAATTATGAATTTTGAATTATTACTCGTGGCCGTAGTAGCCGTATTTGCCTTTGTAGTATCCATATTTGTAGCCATAGTGGCCGATGGATTCGGTACCGTTGAGGACGATGGCCAACTTGTTGAATCGTTTATCCGTGTAATACTTCTCGATGTCTGGCAGGATAGCCTTCTCGAGGAGGTTGGCGCGGACGACGAAGAGGGTCATATCCGCCCATTGCTTGATGATATCGGCGTCGGTGACGATCTCAACCGGAGGGCAATCGATGAATATATAGTCATACTCCTTCCTCAACTCGGTGATCAGGTCGCCCAAGTGGTTGGAGGTGAGCAATTCGGCCGGGTTCGGTGGCAATTTGCCCGCAGGCAGGATGTCCAGGGTTTGATGCACGATGAGTCCGTGAAAATCCTTCTCGTTGCCGCTGAGATAGTCGACCACGCCGTGATGTTTTGGACAGTCGAACGTCTTGGAGAGGGTCGCCTTGCGGAGGTCCAGATCGAGGGCGATCACCCGCTTGCCGTTGATGGCGAAGGAGAGGGCCAAGTTGCTGGATATGAATGTTTTTCCACTGTTGATATTGGCGGACGTGATCATGATGGTCGCGGCACCATCCTCCTTGCACATGAACTCCGTGTTGGTACGGATGACACGGAAGGCCTCGTTGATGATGTCGCGGCTCTGCGGTTTGACCACCAGTTCCACCTCCTCATCCGTTTCCTCCTTGCGCAGGAAGGAGAAGGGGCTGATATGGTTCTTCTGGGAGACGAGCGGTATCTCGCCTACGTATGGGATGGTGAGCGACTCCAAGTCCTTGCGCCCTCTTACCCGTGTGTTCAACAACTCCCTCACGTAGAGAATGACGAATGGAATGGCCAAGCCCAACAGCAATGCCAGGGCGAGCACGTTCTTCTTGTTCGGGGAGAAAGGTTTGTCGCCTCCTCCGTACTCAGGTTCCATGATGACGCGCGTGTCGTAAGCGGTGAACGCTTGGGAGATCTCGAACTCCTCCTTCTTCTGCAGCAGGAAGAGGTAGAGCCCTTCCTTCACCTTCTGTTGACGTTCAGCGGAAAGCAGGTGTCCCGCCTGTTTCGGGTTGGAGCTGATCCTTGAGTTGATCTCGTGGCGGTTAGACTCGTAGGAGTCCAACTGGAGTTGCAGGGCGGCGATGTAGTTTTCCACGGAGGAGATAATCGCCCCGCGCAATGCGACGAGTTGGTTGTCGATGTCCTTCACGAGGAGGTTCTCCTCGCTACTGCTCTCCACGAAGCGGCTTCGTTGGAGGGTCAGCTTATTGTATTCGGCTATTTGCGCCTGAATGCTCTGCTCCGTAACGCCCACGTTGGCCGGCATGAGTTTATCCTTGTTCTCCTTGAGAAAATTCAAGAGGTATTGCGCCACGGTGAGTTCGTTGGCGTGCTGTTGCAGGTTGCGTTCGTTCTCGCCCGCCAAGGTCAGGTCGTAGTTGGCGGTGGCGTGAATATCCGGGATACGCTGGCTACTTTTGTAGGTGGCGATCTCCCCGTCCACGGAGTTCAGGTCGTCCTCCAGGATGCGGAGCCTTTGTGTGATGAAGTTCACGGTGCTCAGTGTCACCTTGTTCTTGTCCTGCATCCAGAACTCGTCGTAGACGTTCGTCACCATCTTCAGCACGTCGATCGCGCGCTCGCGGCTTTGGTCGGTGAAGGAGAGGTCGAAGACCGTACCCATCTTGTCGCGCAAGGAGACCGAAAGCTTCTCCTTGAATTCGCCGATAGCATCGTATGCGCTGATGTGAGCGATCTGGATAGGTTGGGTGAAGCTACCCCCCGTGTAATAGTTGTTGCGTTGCACGGAGATGTGCCCCAGCGGAGAGAGGATCGTGTCGCCCATGTGGACGGTATACTCCTCCTTGAAGAGCGAATCCCCTATGGCGAAGTTCGTGAGATGGACCAAACTGTCCGACTTGAGGCAAGCGACCAGATTGCCTTCGCCATGGTTCGGCATATCGATGAAGGATAGGGTGAAAGGGAGGGAGGATCCATAGAGGATCTCGTCACGGAAGGTGCCCTTCACCGTATAGCTGTCGTTCAGGTGCAGGCGCTGGATCACCGTGTGGATGATGTCAGGCGTCTGGAACGTCATAATCACGTTCGAGGTGTTGATCTTGAACTGGGAGAGACCGATATCCGTCATGGACATTGCCACGTCGCCCAGAAGGGACTGACCATCCTTGTCCTGCTTGATCAGGAGGGAGGAGGTGCATTTATATGACGGAGGAGTGGTCAGGATGTGGTAGGTGCCAATCGCCAAGCAAAGGAAAAGCGAAAGGAGGATCCACTTCCAGTTAGAGAGATATATGCTGAAGATGTCCTGCAAAAGGACTTCGTCCCTTTTGACAGGAGTTTTCGGTGAGGCATTATTCGTCATAATATTCGTTTATAGGAGATAGTCATTCCTTTAGGGGGAAATTATATTGCAATGTATTTATAATCAATTGATTAAGCTGTGTTATTTCTTGATGAGCACCGCTACCGAGGTGGCCAAGGAGGCGACGGAGATCCAGAAGGAGGTGGATCGGACGGTGTTACCGTTGACGGAGGATTCACGTGCCCGTTTCGAGGTTGGCGCCACATAGACGACGTCTCCCTGTTGGATATAGAACGCAGGGGATTTGTAGATTTCCTTTCCGTTCGTCAGGTCAATTTTATAGACTTGGTCACCGTCCAAAGTGTGGCGGATAACCGTGATATTCTGTCGTTTACCGTTGATGTTCAGGTCGCCCGCCATGCTCAACGCGTCGAAGAGCGAGAAGTGGTCGCGGTCGATGCGGAAACGTCCCGGACGAGCCACCTCGCCCAAAACGGCAACGCCAAGGTTCATGTATTCGACCGTCACCACCGGGTCCTTTATTTGATTGCTCTCGATCAATTTCTGTTTTACCAGATCAGCCACCTCCTGGCGTTTGAGACCGGCCACAGGGATCTTGCCGAGGATCGGGAAGTCGATGTTCCCTTCGGTGTCAACGGTGTAGCCGACGACGCTGTTAGCGGAAGAGTAGCTGTTGATCGTGAAGTTGGAGGAGCTGAAAGACTCCACCCCGCCGATACGGTTCGTGTAGTAAGGAAGGTTGAACATGGCGGAGATCTGAGGATCCCTGCAACTTACGATGATGAATACTTGGTCTTCGGGCTTCAACACGATGTTCTGTTCATACGATGCGCGCAATTTCATCATGTTTTCCGTGTCTTGAAGGTAGGTCACTTTCTTTTGCGGGTTACACGAGGAAAAGAGTGTGACACCCAACAGGAGAATTGGTAAAGCCTTAAACAATCTATTCATAAAATTCTAAAAATTAATAATCTAATTGCATTTCTTCAATCAATGGGTGTTCCTTCCCGGACAATCACCCAATCCACATCCGCTCAAGGCGCGAAATTACAAAATTTTTTGTTATTATTTATAATTATGAAATATCAACGTCGAACCAACGTTTCAAAATTCAAAATTCAAAATTCTTAATTCCCTAGTATCTTCCCGTTTTCACATTCCAGACAAACTCCAGCAGTTTGATTTGCCTTTTGATGCGGGAAGGCTGGTTGATCAATCGGTAGAGCCATTCCAGGTTGTGGTTCTGCCACCAAGCTGGGGCACGTTTCACATGACCAGTATAGACATCGTACGAGCCGCCCAAGCCTTGGTAGATGGCCGGATGTTGCTTGGCCATGTCCATCATCAGTAGCTCCTGTTTCGGGGAACCCATGGCGACGAAGACGACGTCCGGCTTCTTTTCGGCCACATCTTCGATGAGTGCGTTACGCTCCTCGTCGGTTTTGATGTATCCGTTGCGGTAACCTACGATGTTGATGCCTGGGTAATCCTTTCTCAGTTTGTCGATGGTCTCATCGATAACCTCCTGTTTTCCACCCACAAAGTAGAAAGATTTGTCCTTGTATGTATTGGCGATGATACGTAGCCAAAGCACACATCCCGGCAGTTTAGTCACATCGTAATACCCCTTTTTGTGCAACACCATCACGGCACCTGCTCCATCGCAGTAGCCGATGTTACGATTAATGATATCCCGAGTCTGGTCTGTGGCATGAAGGATTTTCTCCGCGTTGATGGCGACGAGGATGCCCTTGTTTTCGTCCACATGATTCAACAATTGCTCGAATGTTGTGAATGGCCAGATATTGAGGCCGTTCACTTCAACACATGCTTCTTTTTGCATCTCTGTTTCTGATAAATATTGAATTGAAATCAATTTAAATTGTGCTTATAGTGTGGTGAGTCATACGATTCACCGAAAAAAAATCCAAACCACTTGGGTCGACCAATGGGTTTCAGGTCAGTCTGTCAAGTATGTAATAAGACAAAGCGTTGAACATGAAGGCGTTGCTCCACCTCATGTAGCTGATTTTGCTGCTGATTCCCTGTTTCAACTGATAATAGAAGTATCCTTTAGGGTCTTGCATGTTCCGGATGGTCCAGTCCAGTACCTTATCCTCCATGTCATGGAATCCCTCCGTCTTGTGCAGGCGATGCAGTGTCACGAAGAGCTGTCCGGGGCAATGGATATCGATCGGGTACATCCTGTTGGAGTAGTATTTAGGGGTACAATCCCCGTCGAATAGGTTCTTGACGTAGAAATCGAAGCCCTTTTCTATTCCGGCGAGGATGGGTTGCGCCACCTCGTCTGGCTCTATTCCCTTCACGCAGTTCTCGTAGAAGGCGATGAGTCCGTCGAGGTTATAACCCGTGTGGAAGGAGTCCACCCATTGTTGTACGGGGAGCAAGCCGTAAACCCAAGAACCATCCTCCCCCTGTCCGTCCAAGGCGGCTCGTACAGAGGCGGCGGCTAAGCGTTTGTACTCCTCGTCGCCTGTATGCTTATAGCATTGACTCAGCAACTTGCTGCCCAGTAAGGAGGCGTTGTAGACCGTGTCGTTTCCTTGCAACGGACTGTAGGAGAAGAGGAAAGACTCATCCCTGTCCTCTTTCCCTTCTGTGATCGTATGGCGGTGCAGGTCTTTTATGACGAACTCCGCCGAGGAGAGCGCCACCTGCTTATATTCCTCCACGCCCGTCACCTCGTAAGCGTCGAAGAGAGCGGAGGCGCAGAAGTTCGTTGCGACCACCGTGGGCGTGTAGGCGGGGAATAGGAAGAGTCGTCGGGCTTGCCAATCGAAGTTGTATCCCCAGCATGCGCCGTGGTAATCCCCTTGTGAACGCATGGAGAGCAAGAGCTTCGCCAGTTCGTTCACTTGTTCCGTCAAGGCGGCTTTCGTGCCTAATTCGGATGCTAACTCAGGGTTCCGTTCCACTGCCTTCACCAGGTTACAGTAACCTTGCAGGAAGAGACCGATCCCCTTCGCGTTATGTTGTTTCGGGACGAGTGTAATCCGCCTCAGGTTGAACGGACAACGCTTGAATCCCTGTATGATGGACAAACGCAACAGTGCGGAGTGCTTCAGCGGCAACACCGTGTGGAAGAGCTTGGAGTTCAGTCCGTCATACGGATCCCAGCCCTTGAATTGTTCTTTTTCGCAATAAGCCTTGAGCTTCTTGAAAGATTCTAATGCCGCGCTCATTCCAGTTCCCTTTTCTTGATGAAATGCGCAGGGTTGCCTGCCCAAACTTCGAAATCGGGTATGTCCTTGGTCACGACACTCCCCGCCCCCACGATGGCTCCTTCGCCGATGGTGACAGGTTTGACGACCAATGTGTGCATGCCCAGATATGCCTTCTTCTTAATGACCACCTTCCCCCGGTCATACGTGCCGGTCTTCGGGTTCATGAAGTGGGTCACGATGCATACGCCTGTGGTGAGACGGACGCCCTCCTCTAGGGTGATATCTTCCGGGTAGTTGGTGTCGAAGGTGACGTTCTCCCCCACGAAGGTCCGTTGCGGACATAGCACATTGACGCCGCCCCACTTGCAGCAGGTGGCGCGCCAACCCCTAGACTTCATCGGCAGATGCTGGAGATGAAGGAATATCAGTTTACGTATACGGCTAAGTTTCATATAATAAGATCATAAATATCGATAGAAAATCTTTTCCATACGCTGGGCCACCATCGAGGCCAGGAAATGTTCCTTCGCGTATTGGTGGTTGTACTCGGAGATCCGTCTGGCTTTCTCCTGGTCCTCAATCAATTCCTCGATTGGAGGAACGAAGTCGGCGGCCTCGAAGGTATTGACTGCGTAGCCCATGTTTTCGCTGAAGAAATCGACCATACCGCCTACGGGGTGTGTCACGACTGGCAACCCGAAGGCCATCGCCTCCAGTACGGAGGTAGGCATCCCCTCGTGGTAGGAGGTGAAAAGATAGAGGTCCGCCCGTTTGAACTCATCGACCAGTTTGTCTCCGGACAAAGCCCCTGTGAATGTGACGTTCGGGATGGCGTTGTCATTCACGAACGCCTTCGCTTCATCGAGGTCGGAGCCATCTCCCACGACGGTATATTTCAGGGTCGGGTACTTTGGGGAGAGCTTTTGGAACACCTCCAGTGCGAGCATGATTCCTTTGGCTTTCGTGACCCTTGCCAAGAAGAGTATATTCTCCACCTTGCCCTGCCGTTGGTCTATTGAGAAGCCCTCCAGCATGCGGTCGTCCACCTTCGTCGTCGTCAGTTCGATCGGAACGGTGACCCCCCACTCCTCCAGGATGGTTTTGAACTCCTTCGCCAAGACGAAGATCAGGCTTGTCTTATTGAGTTGCTCGACGATATATGGTTTCATGTCCATCACCGACTCCGTGTGGAATCCGTGGAACATGACGGAGCCCTTGAATCCGAAGAAGCGGGCGATTTTCAGGTATGTGAAATCCCGCTTGACCGCAACTGGGGCCATGGATGGATTGACCAGCACCATGTCCGGGCGGAAAAGCAATAGGCGGATGATGAACTTCAGGATGTCGTAAGGCAAGATGAGGTAGCGCAGCCAAAGGGCGTTGTGTCGACGTTTGCCCACGAAGTTGTATTTCACGTTTTCCGTCCAGAATTTCTCCAGACCCATGAAGTGGTTCGCGACGCCACCGCACAACTTGAAGCTTGGGGTATTGATGAATAATTTCATGTTCCGATAAATGTCAGAGGGGAAGCCTCTGCGGTAAATTTTAAAGTCAGTTCATTATTTCGTCGTACTTGCGGATGTACGAATCTCCTAGGCTATCGACGCCGAAAGCGGATAGTCCAGCTTCACACCATTGTTGGCGTTGGCTCTGCAGTTCTTCGTAGGATGGCAGTCCTTTGATCTCCTCCACCTCGTCCACGAGGCATCCCGCGCCCGTGTTTAGTATATGTTCAACCGCCACCTTCACCGTCTTGTTATGGATCACGTAGAGACCCATCGCGGCGAATTCGCTGAATTTGGAAGGGGAAGCGGAGTTGTTCATGAAGGTGTCGTCGCGCCAGAGGACAGCGACGTCCGCTGCGGAGAGCATGGCTGGCATTTCAGCGAACGGAACTGTTGTCGTGATGCATCCTTCGACGCCAATGTCCTTCTTGGAGAGGTTGATGACGCGTACACCCATCTCCACCAGACGTTTCACGACCAGGTGGTCCTTTTGCCACACCGCGTTTCCTCCTGTCGAGCATACCGCCAGCACCTCATTGTCCGCTATGCCGTAGCGTTGGCGTATCTCCCTTCTCCTCTCCTCATCGTAGATGAATTGTCTGCCCACGATGTTCGGATGTACACACATCGGATATTTGCATGAAGGGTAATTCGTACTGACATATTCGTTGATCATGGGGGATACGGATGTGAAGGCGATCCGCATATTATCCATTGAGAATAGTTTCCTGTAACACGATTTTAGGTAGGAGCATTGCAGGAAGGAGAGTAGTTTACGCTTTCCCTTCAACTGGTTCTGTTTGTATTTCAGCTCCTCGTAGATGACCCCGCGTATGTCGATCAGCATGGGCAGGCTCAGTCCGTACTTCTGGAAGACGCACTTCACGCCGTATCCGACGTATTCGTTGCGCACGTGGTAGACGGCCTCATGGTATCCTTCGATGGATGCTATCCCTTGGTGGAGTGATTCGATCATCTTCTTTTTGTTGAACGGATAGACCGGGAAACCCTTCACCCAGACTGTCTGGACGGGAGTATGATTGGCGAGTTTTTTCTCGAGTGATTTCCTTTCCTCGTCAGATTTGTACCCTTGCACCAAGGTCACCTTCACATCATTGTTTTGGAGGTAATCCAGCAACTCTAGGATCTGCGATTCGTATACGGAGACGTCACCGACGGTGACATAGATTACGTGCTTCATTAATTGTTTTCTCTTTTTTCAACATTAGAGCCTTCGGCCTCTTTCTTCATTGGTCGTTGATAAACCATCTTCGGGGTACGTCTCAGATTCATCAATCTTTCCAGTTGTCTGCTACTCAGCACAATACCTCTATAGTAGAACAAAAGGAACAGGGAGATGAACAAGGATATGTTCTCGCTTAGGTCACCACTGATCATGGAGCGTACGAGGTATGGTATCCAAAGGAGTAGGCAGATGCCACCGCTCGGCAACTCGTTCCGTAGAAGGAAGTGATGGGAGCGTAGGTAGAAGATGACGACCATGATGACGAACAGGAGTCCGACAAAGCCCATTTCGCAAAGTATCTCAAGGATGATATTGTGCGGATATATCTCCTGTGTATATGGGTTATGGTAATTACCGAAGCCGATGCCGTCCAAGAAATGGTACGAGATGACCATCAGCGGATAGTCGTAGTTTCGGTTCAGGTCGCTACCCATGTGTGCGGCCCGTCCTGAAGTGCTCTGCAAAAACGGCACATCCAACATCTGTAGGCAGAAATATATGCCCATAATGACGGCTGTGGCGAGGAATACCGTGGAGAGTTTGAATTTGCCTGTGCGGAATACCAGCCATACAAAGATCAGGAAGATGAACCCGAAGATGGTTTGGCGGGCACCCGAAAGGACTATCAGCCACAGTGCGCTGAAGAGGAAGACGATGTCGAAGTAGTTGTTGATCTTCTTCCGCTGGCTCATCATGAAAGCCGCTCCGATGAAGGCGGCGATACCCATATTGTGGTACGAGAGCACCGGGATGCCCTTCCTAATCATGTCGACGCAGGCGTTACGGAAGAAAGAGAAATCAAGTAGTCCGGAAGGTCCATGTCCGGAGAACGACTCCACATATCCTAGTTGCATCAAGGCGAAGAGAAGCAACGGAACGGTCAACCGATCCATCCTGATATCTTTGAACGTCACGAGGATGAGGAACGCGATGGTGTCCACGCAGAGGGAGATGATCATGACGTTGAACTTCGCCCCCGAATTCCTAGTCTCGCCGGTCAGCAGGTAATAGACCATGAAGATGAAGAAGATGGATAGGATGAAGATGATGGGCTTCGTCGTGTGCTTGTTGAATAGTTTCATGAGATCTTTCCTCATGAACACTAGGATCAGGAAGAAGGCGACCACCGTACCAGGCACATGGATACCCAGTGCGGGACCGAACGTTCCGATCATCTTACAGAATACCAATGCGCAGACCACGCTCTTCTCGTGGTTGTTGCACAGGAAGATGAAGGAGAGGAAGATCAGTATGGCGATGATAGGGAACTTGATTATGTTCAGAAGTACCCCTATTATCAGTATGGGTATCAGGAATACAAGATAAGCGTTTATCTTGTCCCATACTGTATTGTATACCATTCGCTCCATCATGACAAAATCTGCTTTCTGTTTTTATTCATCGTAGCAGCCAGTGGTATCGAACCACGAACTTGCGTCCCACCTGTGTGGCTGCTTCCGTTTGTCTGATGTCCTGTTTTTAGATGTGATATACTCCCTCCAACGGACAGATGTTATGGCAATCCAGGATGACCTTGCCTTTCAGCTTGTCCCAGTTCTGCTTGATCTCGTCATGTTTCACCATGATGACCACCATGTCCACATCGTTGAGGAACTCGTCCAGATCATGGAACTGGTTCTTGACGATGTCTTGTTTCAGGAATGGGTCGTAGCACTTCAGAGGGCGGGCCAAGTGGCGCTCCTGCGCTTCGAGCAACTGCAATGTAGGTGATTCGCGGAAGTCATCCACGTTCTCCTTGTAGGTGATGCCGTACAAGCCCACCTTTCGGTTGTCCGTGATGTTGTTTTCCGTCATGATCTCGTAGATACGGTTCAGCACGAAGGTCGGCTGGCTATCGTTCGTCTTCATGGACTCGTCGATCACCTTCGCCAATTGAGGGTAGTCGCCCACGAGGAACCAAGGGTCTACGGAGATGCAGTGTCCGCCGACGCCTGGACCAGGCTGCAGGATGTTCACGCGAGGGTGCATGTTACAGATCTTGATGATCTCATAGACATCCATGTTGTCGTGGCGGCAGATTCTGGCAAGCTCGTTCGCGAAGGCGATGTTGACCGCGCGGAAGGTGTTCTCCACCACTTTGGTCATCTCTGCCGTGCGGATATCCGTCACGACGATCTCTCCTTGGCAGAAGGAGGCGTAGTATTTCTTCACCTTCTCACCAATCGCCTTGTCGTCGGCACCGATCGTGCGGTTGTTGTGGAGCAACTCGTAGACCATGTTGCCTGGGATGATACGCTCAGGCGCATGCACGAGGTTGATGTCCTTGCCGATGACAAATCCGTTCGCCTCGACCACCGGGCGTACGAACTTATCCATTGTTCCTGGGCTGACGGTGGACTCCACCACTACGGTTGCGCCTTTCGGACATACCTTCATCACCTCTTTCACTGCGGCCACCACGTAGCAAGCGTCCACCTTCTTGGAGAACTTGTTGTATGGTGTTGGCACGGATACGATGTACATGTCCGTTTTCTGGTATTCGGTGGTGAACTTGATGCCCGCTTTGACAGCGGCGTTGAAAAGTTCGTCAAGGCCGTCTTCCTTAAAGGTCGTTTTGCCTTCGTTCAGGGTGGCTACAAGTTCCTTGTTGTAGTCCGTACCAATCACTTCCACACCATGAGACGCCATCATGAGAGCGGTGGGGAGTCCGATGTAACCCAATCCAATTACGTTAATCATAGACATAAAGAATCTTAAAAACGAGCGAATCGGTTGTTAACCAATTGTTTTCGTATGTGTTATTAATTATTTTATTTTTAATGAATTTCTATTTTAAGGCTTTCACGATTCTGCCGCAGGCCAGTCCGTCGCCGTAAGGGTTCACTGCCTTGGACATCTTTTCGTAGGCGGCCGGAGAGTCCAGCAATTCGGACACATTGCCGAAGATGGCGTTGTAGTCCGTGCCGACCAGCTTCACGGTACCTGCGGAGAGCGCTTCCGGACGTTCGGTCGTGTCGCGCATGACGAGCACTGGCTTGCCGAGTCCCGGTGCCTCCTCTTGGATGCCTCCCGAATCCGTGAGGACCAAGGTGGACTTCTCCATCAGATAGACGAACTCCAGGTACTGGAGCGGTTCGATGAAGAAGAAGTTCTTGTATACCGTGAGGTCTTCGCCGAATACCTGATGGATAGGCTTGCGGACGTTCGGATTGAGGTGCATCGGATAGACGAAATCCACCTCGGGATACTTCTCCGAAAGGTCTTTCATGGCAGTCACCATGCTGATGAACCCGTCACCGAAGTTCTCACGTCTGTGGCCTGTGATGAGCACGAGCTTCTTGCCGTTGTCTAGGCGAGACACATCGTAGCCAGCGTTCTTCAACACTTGGATCTGCTCGTCGGCGAGCTTCTTGTCGCCTTTCAGTTTATTGACCACCATGTGGAGGGCGTCAATCACCGTGTTGCCTGTCACGAAGATCTGTCCGTGGGCCTTCTCGTCCTTAAGGTTCTTCTCGGAGAGCGGTGTCGGCGAGAAGTTGTAGGTTGAGATACGTCCCGTGATCTGACGGTTCATCTCCTCCGGCCATGGACTGTAGATGTTATGCGTGCGGAGTCCCGCCTCGACATGGCCAACCGGAATTTGCTGATAGAACGCCGCCAACGCAGCCGCTGTGGAAGTGGTCGTGTCTCCGTGTACCAACACGACGTCTGGCTTGCATTGCGCAAACACATCCCGCATACCCGTCAGGACGCGAGCCGTCACATCATATAGGTCCTGCCCTTGTTTCATGATGTTCAAATCATAATCGGGCTTCACCTCGAAAATCTTCAATACTTGGTCCAACATTTCCCTGTGTTGTCCCGTCACACATACAATCGTCTCAAAGTCATTCGGATACTTTTGAAACTCTTTAACCAGTGGACACATTTTAATTGCCTCCGGACGCGTTCCGAAGACCAACATCACCTTTTTCATCGATATACAAACGTAATTATATTTACTATTTACAATTTATCTATTTACCTATTTACAATTTACAACTTCCTATTCGTATTTGCAATTTGTTGTTTTTCAGAAGTATATGTTTATCGCTTCAACTTATGTATGATACCCGTCGCTTTATCCTTTATCATCTGACGTTCCTTGCCGTTCATTCCGATCATGTAGGAAAGTGTTCCTGTGATAAGGATCGTTAGCGGGGTAAAGGTGAAAAGCCCGTATATATTGTCGGGGAAGTATCCTGCGAGGAAATAGACCGCAACCGCACTACCCCCACCTACCTTCACAACAGGAAGGAGCACGTTTTTCAGGAACCGGCTTAGCGGGAAGTCTATGTAGCCACCCAGCACCCTTGTGATCGTGATCAGATAGGCCACACGCATCACACACATCACTTGGAAGACGACGGTCGGTTCATGTCCGAAAGATAGCATCACCCAGCTGATCGGGAAGACCATCAGGAAGACCATGCTGCCCACCATGATGAATTTGGCGATTTTCCCCGAGGCCTGCGCCGCGCACCAAACTGGGTTGGTCAGCACATTGATTGCACTGAACAGCAACGACCATATCACGAACTCGGAGGCGTAATCCGGCGGATTGCCTAACCACAACTGGAGGATATAATCGGACTTCGCCATGAGCGGTAGGCAAACCATCCATGTCATGTAGAAGGAGAACCGACAACTCGCATAGACCAGTTTGTTGAAGTATTCGTAATCCTTGGCTGCGAATGATTTGACGATCTGAGGCCTCACCGCCGTGAAGAAGTTGACGCTGAAGTTATTGACCGCCTGCGTGACCTGCGTGGCGATTCCGTTCGCCGCATTGACCACCGTTCCGAAGAAGGTGTTGATCAGGATGTTGATACCTTGTCCGTTAATCATCCAGACGGCGCATCCGAACCCGTTCCAGCCGATGAAGCCGAAGAGTTGCCGTACCAAAGCCTTGTCGTAACGCAAGTCAAGCTTACACTCCTCGTATTTACGTATGCATACGATGGCGGGTATCGCTTTCGAGATGAGGTGCACCACGCAGAGCAATATCGCGTAAAGCATCAGACGGTCGCCGTCCGTTAACATCAGCGCATAGACTATCGCCAATTTGGAGACTGCGTCGAACACCCCCACGAAGGCGTAACATTTCATGTTTTCCCGCGCGATCAGGACGGAGTCGTAGACGGAGAGCAACATCGTTGCGACGAACATGAAGACGGTCACGAAGAAGACCCCTATCGCTGCGTCCATTCTTGCTTCCGGTATCACTAGCTTATGTGTGACAAACCAGTAGCCAAGCGGGATACCTATCAGCAAAACGACGGCCGAGAACGCCGAATAGATGAGGAAGCTATTGTTGAAGACCGCCTTCGCACCTGCCATGTCGTTCTCACCCATCTTGAAGTTCAAGAATCGTTGGGTCGAATTGGACAATGCGCTCGAAAAGAATACGAATGAGCTGGAGACGCCCCCCACCACATTGTAGATACCGAAATCCTCTACGCCAAGAACCTCCAGAATCACCCTACTCGTGTAGAGGGTGACCAACATGATGAAGAACATCCTCACGTAAAGGAGCAGTGTATTCTTGGCTATGCGGGTTGAATTAGACATTCTCTTACTTCTCCTCTAATTCATCAACGTCGACAAATCTTGACATCTTCTCCCTGACAGATGCTGGCATCATGGAGATGATTTCTCTCAGGTCATCCTTCAAGAATAGCTTCGCGCAGCATAGATAGATAAATACACCGATGATGATGTCGCATGGCAAAGCGATGTAGACGTTATGGACATAATGGTTGAATATCATGATGACGCTCCACATGGCCATGCCGATCAGGAAGATAGGGGCGATGTCCCTCATCTGCTTGAAGAAGCCCACATTGATCAGTTTCCCCGTATAGTAGGTGTTGATGGCCAATGCGAGTATGGAGGTCACGATGCCGCTCGCCACCATGACGACGATTCCGTGCGGTATCGCGATGGCCATGATGGCCACGCCCATCAGTTTTTTGAAGATCTCCAGTTTCAGGAAGAGGTCCGATCGCCCTTTCACCTGCAGAAGATCCAGATTAATGGCGTGTATAGGGTAAAACATCATGTAGAAGCAGGCCAGTTGCAGCAGGATGATACATCCCTGCCATTGGTCTCCCAAGAAAACACGCACGAATGGTTCGCCTGCGGAGGACAATCCCATCATCAAGGGGAATACGATAAAAGCTGAGAGCCTAAGTATCTTCCGATAGTTGCGCGCCAACCGTTCGTCGTCATTCTGTATCGTGCTCAGTACAGGGAAGGTGACGCGTTGCAGGACGCCCGTCAGGTTGCTTGAAGGCAATGAGGCGAAATGGTTCGCCGTCGTATAGTTACCCAAATCCGCCGGTTTGAAGAGTTTACCGATCACGATCGGATAGATGTTGACGTAGAGCGTGTCGAGTACCGCGGAAGCCAACATCTTGCTGCCATAGTTCCATAGGTATTGGAAGGATTCGCTCGACCACTTCCCGTGAGGCCTCCATGTGCTTGTGCGCCACAATAAAATCGCGCGGACCGTTTGCGCGAAGATGGCCTGGAAAACCAATGCCCAGACGCCGAAGCCTGAGAGCGCTAGTCCTACTCCGATGAGACCTCCCACGATGGAGGCGCACAATGAAATCTTCGCCTGACGCTTGAAATCGATCTGCTTGGTCAGCAACGCCTGCTGCACCGTGCAGAATGAGCCGATGAGCATTCCCAATGCGGAAACCTTCAGCAAGGAGGTCAATATCGGTGCCTCGTAGAAGTCCGCGATCAAGGGGGAAGTGAAGAATAGTATGCCATAACAGACAACCCCCGCTATGATGTTGAAGTAGAAGGTCGTCGTGATATCCTCTTCCTTCAGGTCTGGTTTCCGGATCAATGCGGAACCGAATCCGCTGTCGACAAAGCATAACGCCAAGGAAAGGAATACCATCGGCATCGCCACCAATCCATAGTCGTCCGGAGAAAGCAATCTGGCAAGGAATATAGCGAATATGGCGGATATTCCCTGCGTTCCGAAACGCTCCAACGCACTCCAGAAAAGTCCCTTCTTTGTCTTGTTTTTTAATGATTCTTCTTCAGCCATAAATTAGCTCAACCTCCACCTCCACTCAGATCATCTAATGTCTAACGTCAACGTCTATAGCCTAATGTCTAATATGCCGTGATACCACCGTCGATGCAGATAGCTTGTCCCGTCACCCATGACGCCGCGTCGGACAAGAGGTACACGACACCGCCGGCGATGTCTTCCGGTTTTCCGTAACGTTTCAGTGGATAGAAGTCCATATCTTTTTGGATGTCCTCTTGGGTGATGTTTTCGGAGAATCCCTCCACCAACGGGGTCACCACCATGCCCGGACATATTGAGTTGACGCGTATCTTCTTCGGTGCCAGCTCCAGACTGCACAAACGTGACATGGAGTTCAGCGCCGCCTTCGACGCCCCATAGATTCCGTTGCCCACGGAGAAGCCGAAATTGCCTCCCACGGAGGATATGAAGACCACGGAAGCCTCGTTGGCCAGTTTTTTCTTCTTCACCAGGAGGCGCAATATCTCTATCGGGGAAAAGAAGTTCACATCGAACACCTTGTTGAATTTTTCTCTGGTGGAGAAAGTGAAAGGGGCTGTCATGGAGATGCCCGCCGAGAAGACGACACCGTTCAGTGAAGGTATTTCCGCCACCAGTTTCTCGATGACGGACTGGTCTGTCAGTTCGCCGGCGAAGGTTGAATGGCCCTCCCCTTGCATCTGGCTGATCGTCTCCTTCAGTCTCTCCTCGTTTCTACCGCACACGATGACCTTCGCACCCATTTGAGCCGCCATTAATGCGCATCCCTGACCGATGCCGGAAGAGGCACCTGTTATCAATATTGTTTTCCCCTCTAGGGAAAAAGGATTCTTTGTCATACCCATGTTAGATTTTCAAATTGATTGTCGTCCACTTCCACCAAGTCCGAGATCACAATGTCCTTCGTCGTGAAGGAGACGGTTCCCCAGGAGAGGCCCACGCCAAATCCGCAACAGAGGAAACTGGTCGGTTTGCCCTCGATCTTACCTTTCAGTTGCGTGGTGATGGTGATAGGAATGCTGGCGGAGAGCGTGTTCCCGAAATGTTCGATGGAGGAGATGGCCTTCTCCGGCTCCACACCCATCTTTTTCGCTATATGTTTGTTGATGCTCTTATTCGCCTGATGGAGGACAAGATAGTCATGCTTTTTATAGTCGAGACCATAATGTTCGCATAGTTCATTGATGGTCTTCGGCACGCGGGTCACGCTGAAGGAGAAGACATCCAGGTTCTTCATCTTGGCTTCCATGGACAACTGCCTTTCTGGTCTTTCGAACTCCTTGATGAGCTCCTCGTCGTATTTCATGTTCCGCATTCCGCTCTTAGGCATGATCACAGCGTCGTAGCCGCTGCCATCCGTTCCCAAGTTGAATCGAAAGCCTTCGTTTCCTGGTTCGTACTCCAATGCGGTCGCGCAACCTGCATGACCGAACAGCAGAGCGTTCCTATCCAGACCCCAATTCATTTTACACTCTCCCACCAGTAACAATCCACGTTTGACGTCACCGTTGTGCAGGAGTGTGGCGAGGACGCTCAATCCGTAGACCCAACCAGAGCATCCCATGCAGATGTCCTGAGCGTAGCATTCCTTGCTCAGACCCAATCGATCCTGCACGAGGCAGGCGTTGATCGGCAGTGGATAGTCGGGGGTGAGGGTGACGCAGATGATGGCGTCAACACTCTCCTTCTCCCATCCCAGATCCGCCAACATGCGTTCGGCTGCCACCACTTGCAGGTCGGCCTCTGTGAGTACGGAACTATTCCTTCTCTCTGAAATGCCAATCTGTTCAATGAAACTGTTGATGTCCGTCTCATTGCTCGATTGCATAACATCTTTGTTGTGTATCACCTTTTTCGGCACGGCGGTAGCCATACCTGCGATACGAACATTTTTTATATCTAGAAACGCCATGATTTCTCTCTGATTGATTACTTGTTATTGGGGCAATTCCCCTCCTCATCGACCTCCACAAGGTCAGAGATGAGCAGGTTTTCCGTCGTAAAGGAAACCGTGGCCCATGATAGTCCCACGCCAAATCCACAGCACAAGAAATTTTTCTTCCCTATCGTCGCCTTATCCTTCAGCTCCGTCACGATCGTCAATGGGATGGAGGCGGAAGAGGTGTTGCCGAAATGGTACATGCAGGATGGCACCTTTTCTGCGGGAAGTTTCAATTTTTTCGCGATCATGCTATTCATCGCCATGTTTGCCTGATGGAGCACCAGATAGTCGTAGGTCTGGTAATCGAACCCGAAGTGCTCCCCTAGTCTCTTCACTGACTTAGGTGCGGTCGTGATACCGAACGAGAATACATCCATCCCTTTCATGCGGGACTGCATTCTGGTCTTCGCTCCTCCCTCACATTCCTCGTCTTGGAACGAACGGGGTGAGACTAGATTGCGGGCACCACCGTCTGGTATGATGATCGCATCGTATCCGCTGCCATCCGTTCCGCAGTGGAACTGGAAACCTTTCGCCCCCGGTTTGTGTTCCAAAGCCGTCACTGTGCCAGCATGACCGAATAATGGGGAAAGTTTCAGCGGACGAATCGCTTTTGAGTCGCCAGCCATCAGAAGCGCCTTTTTCATGCATCCGGTGGAGAGCAGGGAGGTTACAGTGTTCAAACCGTAGACCCATCCTGAGCATCCCAATGTCAAATCGATGCAATAGGTGTTCGTGCTCAACCCTAAACGGTCTTGCAGTAAGCCTGAAGTGGCTGGTGTAGCGTAATCTCGTGTCTGGGAAACAAATATAAGCGCATCGATCTCCTCCTTCTTCCATCCCAGGTCGGCGATAAGACGTTCCGCCGCATGGTAACATAGGTCGGAGGTGGTCTGCGTATAGGTTATGCGACGTTCCAACACGCCCGTATTCTTTACGAAGTCCTCGGGAGAATAGTCGGACGACACGTCATCGTCAGGCAAAGGCCGCAGGTTGTTCGCCACAAAACTGGGAACACCTGCCGCCATTCCTACTAAATCTACGTTTTTAAATTCCAGGAAAGCCATTATATCTTAGAAACAACTATATTATATACATCCTCAATTGTTTCGGAATTCTTCACGTCATCTCCTTTCAACACCACGTCAAACTCCTCGTCGATCATGGAAATCAACGTAAGCGCCAACAAGGAAGACCATTCATCCAATTCACGGAACTTAGTCCCTGCAGTAACTGTTGAAGGATCAGTCTCGTCTAATTGTTCTGCAAATAGTGCAACAAATTCATCCAATGTTTTCATTTCGTAATCGTTTAAATTAAGTAAAAAAATAGTTAAACATCTAATACTTTGGCTGGCACACCAAATACGGTCGTACGTTCCTTCACGTCCTTTAGCACGACGCTACCTGAACCAACCGTCGAATAGTCACCCACACGAATCCGAGGCAATACCGTCGAGTGTGGATGGATGGTCACGCATTCCCCTGTCTCGGAATACCCTCCTAGTGCTGTGTATGACTCGATTTCTCCATATTTGCCTATCTTAGCGTCATGCCCAAAATTGCAAAACGGATGGATTACTGAGAAGTCATCCACAATCACATTCGCGGATATGATCGAGTACGCACCTACAAAAACCCCTTTCCCCAACTTGGCTGTGGGATTGATTAATGCGTAGTCGCTTATGCAAGATATGAATTCTCCTCCATTTTTCAAAATAATTTCCGTATATTTTTTCCGTTGGATAGGGTCTCCTAACGCACAGAAAAACACATCATTCTTTTGTATCTGGTAGGTTTCGACAGGGCCTAGGATCGGTGGATAACCCTCCATGCCCGCTAAGGCATCGGCCTTGTCGTCCAGGAACCCTTTTATCCTGAAGTGCCACCTATAACCTTTCTTGTTCTTGAAAAGGTCATAGCTTTCCCTTCCGAATCCTCTTGCTCCGATTATTATTATTTGCTTCATTAATACTTTTTCTTTATCTATTCAACATCATATAAAGATTCATGTCCTATGGCGATCATTTGACGTAATAATCCGAATGATATCCATACCGGTATGAGAACTTGCCCTTTTCCATGGATGTTCCGTTCAGGATCAATGACATGTTCTTGAATCGTTGTTCATTGTATATGTTCGTCAACTCATCCAACATCGAACGCTCCAGCAATCCTGCGCGAACGATGAAGAGGGTGCGGTCGATGCATGTCTCTATGATCTGCGTATCCGCGACGATGTCTATCGGAGGACAGTCTATCAGGATATAGTCATATTTACCGCGCATCTCCTGGATGATTTCCTGCAATATGCCGTTTCCGATCAACTCCGTAGGATTTGGTGGGATACCTCCTACTGGCAGCACATCCAAGCCCACATATCCGCTGACGGATTTCACCAGCAACTCATCCAGGTTTTTCTCCCGTCCGCTCAGGTATGCGCTAAGTCCTCTCGTAGGGTTCTTCGCCCACTTAGACAAGGAGGCATGCCTCATGTCGCAGTCTATCATCAGCACCTTTTTGTCCTTGACAGCCAAACTCAACGCGGTGTTCACGCATATGAAACTCTTGCCGCTACCCGCATTGAAGGAGGTAAGCATGATGGCTTGGCATTTGTCGTTCGCCAAGAACTCCAGATTCGTTCGCATGACGCGGAACGCCTCGTTGACGGCGTTTCTGTTGCCCGGTTGCACCACGGCGGTGTGGATGCGTCGCGGTTTTTTCCAGAAGCACCACCATTTCCTTGGCCTCACCACTAAAGGAATCTCTCCCATCAAAGGAACTGGTATCTGCTCCAGATCCTTCCTTCCACGCACGGTGTTGTTGGTCGACATCCTTGCGTACAATATCGCTAACGGGATGAGTATTCCGAAAAGGAAGGCGACGAACAATATGTTACGTTTCTTAGGTGCGCTTGGGAATATACTACCGCCAGGACGTTTGATGAGCCTTGTGTTGTAGGCCGTATATGCCTGGGAGAGCTCGTTTTCCTCTCGTTTCTGCAGCAGGAAGAGGTACAGAGCCTCCTTGACCGCCTGTTGGCGCTCTGCGGAGAGCAACATCTCCGCCTGTATAGGGTTGGAGGATATTCTCGACAATGCGTTCCGCTCACTGTGTTTCAACGTCTTGATCCTGTTGTCGATGGCGGCTATCTGGTTGTCTATGGAAACCAAGATGGCACTTCTCATGGATGCCAGATCCGCATCCATCCCTTTCACCAAGTCGTTTTCCGAACTACTGTTCGCCTCCAATCGGTTTCTCTTCAGCAATTTCTCGTTGTATTCGGAAATCTGGATTTCAATATTGGCGTTCTGGATACCTGAACTTACCGGCAGCACCTTCGTCTGGTTCGACTCGACCGCCAAATAATCCCTGATATACTGTGTCATGTATAACTGCGAGTTCAACTCACGCAACTGGTTGGAGATGTTGGCGTTCTCCTGCATGTACATTTCCGCCACCGCCTTCACGTCCGGCAGGAGGTTCCGGCTTTTGTAGGATGAGATGTTGTTGTCTACACTGGACAACTCCTCCTCGATGATCTTCAGACGCTCGTTGATGAACCTGGAGGTGCCGTCCGCGATCTGGTTCTTGTCCTTCACCCAATTCTCATTGTATATGGAGATGATTCCGTCCAAAAACGCGTCACCTCGCTGTGTGGAGACATCCTTCACCATGAGGGTGATGATGTCGGCCTTGATGTCTTCCTGCGTGACGGACAACTTCGCCGTCCAGTTCTCCTGCGACTTGAATAGGTTGGTCCGCTTGATCTTGATCTTCGAAACAGGTCTACGGCTTTGGTACTCAGGCACACGGCTCACCAACACACGGCCAATAGGCGTGTTGGTCGTGTCACCGATATGGATTCGGCATTTGTCGGCGCTCTCCATACGGTCACCCTCCTCGAAGTCGTAGAAGGTGAAATCATGCAGGACGACGAAATCGTTGCGGTCAATCTCCATCATACACGTGACGTTCACGTAGTCCGTTATGTCTAGGAAATCGACCATGACAGGGAGCTTGGATCCGTAGAGCACCTGTCCTTTCAGGTTGCCCACCGCTTCGTATTCAATGTCCAGATGATACCGTTGGATGACTTCGCACATCAGGTCCGGGGAGATCAGCGCGCGCAGTTCGTTGTTCACGCTTGCGCCGGAAGAGGAGAATCCCATGTCTTTGAATGAGTTTTGCAAGTTCAATCCAGCGCCGCCTGACGATTCCGATTTGATCTGAACCTCCGCGGATCTCGTATAGGATGATGGCGTCGTGAGAATATATAGCACAGCCACGGTCAAAAGTGCGATCATGGATATGACGAACCAATGCCAGTGCGTTTTGACCTGGACGAACAACTCCTGGAAGTCCAGGGAGTCCTCTACTATGATATTTTCATTTAAGTTCCAATTCTGATCCATATTCTTACTCTTCGGTCAACTATCCCTCAAAAATCATTTCAGAACTCTGTTACAACCTCGATTTGATGTCAAAAAAACTATTATTTGTTGTTCAGGACAAGTGCTACAACCGTCGCCGCCAACGAGGAGATGGAGATCCAGAACGATGCGGAACGGACGTTGTTTCCGTTCACTGTAGACTGTTTAACCTTCATCTTGTTCGGTGTCACATAGACGACATCATCCTGTTGCAGGTAGTATACCGGCGATTGCACGACGTTCTGCAGGGAGTTCAGATTGACACGGAAGGTTTTTTGTTTTCCTTCCTCCATCCTCAATACGAGCACGTCCTCCCTCTTTCCTTGGATGGTCACGTCACCTGCCCCGCTTATCGCCTCCAAGATAGTCATGTTGTCTTTGTAAATCCTGTATATGCCCGGATGAGCCACCTCACCGAGTACGGAGATGCTCAGGTTCAGGAAGTCCACCGTGATGACTGGGTCCTTCGCCTGGTTCCTCGATTCTATTTCGTCCTTGATCAATGTGGCCAATTCATTCCTCGTCAGACCTGCCACATTGATTTTTCCTATCGTAGGGAAATCAATGTTCCCATCGCTGTCCACCGTATATCCCGAAACGGCTCCCGTCTCTTCTCCGAATAGGGTGTTGCGTGCTCCCGTGCTGACCACACGTTGCGTCACGTATGGGAGGTTGAAGAGTGCGGAAAGTTGCGGATCCTTACAGTTCACCACGATGGAGATTCGATCCTTCGGACGAAGTGTGATCTCTTGCACTGTGGAGGTGTTGATACCTTTGACACGATCTGCGTCCTGGAAGTAAGGTATTTTAGTGTGCGACGAGCACGAACTCAATACCAAAATGAACAGAGTGTTTAAAATCAACCATTTAGCTTTCATCGGCTATCTATTTTATTGTTTTTTCTACGATTTATTTGTTTTGTCGGCTTGTTTATGGGGGGTGTCGTCCCCTCTTTTAGCCGTTGGCTTTCGCCTTCTTTTCTTCTATCTTAGCGTGCATCCAGATGTTTATGATGGCGAAGAATGCGACTATGCACATGAAGAGCAAGGTCGGATTCATCTCCTTGGACAATATCAGGCTAATGACGATGATGAACGCGGAGAAGAACAGGATACTGATCATCGCCACGTGTTGCGACAACCCTAAGCTCAACAGCTTGTGGTGTATGTGGCTCTTGTCAGGCATGAATGGGTTCTTCCTGCATTTCAGGCGGAAGATGAAGACACGCACCACATCCATGCAAGGCACCATCAGAGGTGTGAACGCTAGGAACATCGGATGTACTTTCGATAGGCACGTATGGGTCGGCGAAATCTCCACGTTAGCCATGCGGAAACTCAGGAAGCAGAGTATCAACCCGATGGTGAGCGAACCTGTATCTCCCATGAATATTTTCTTTTGTTTCTCCGCCTCACCGAACACGTTGTAGTAGAAGAACGGAATCACGGTGCCCAATGTGGCGAAGGCGACCAGCGAGAAGGTGTATTCCCCTATCTCGAAGAATACGAAGCCATAGTATCCTAGAGCGACGCCGCTCAGTCCGGAAGCCAATCCGTCGATGCCATCGATCAGGTTCATCGCGTTGATGATGAATACGACCAGTAATACGGTCATCGGCCAGAAGAGGAACCACGGCAAGCTGTTGAAGAAAAACAGTCCATGCAGGTCGGATATATATAATCCGCCGAAGAGGAACAAGAGGCCGCATCCCACTTGTACGACGAACTTAGCGCTGTACCTCACACCGATCAGGTCATCCGCGATACCCACGAGATAGAGAAGTATCAGCGAACAGACGCAGATGGACAGACTCAGGATGTTTTCTCCCAACTCCTCCATCAGTTGTAGTCTACCCGTATGGATGTCGACCACCAGCAAAATGAATATGGTGAAAAGTATCACCGGTTCGAACGCCATACCACCTAATCTTGGCACCGTGCTATGGTGGATCTTTCTTTCGTCCAACTCGTCGAAGAGTTTTTTCCGAAAGGCAATCAATAGAATCTGTGGTATCAAGATACCTGCTGCCACGATCGATATCACGAGGGCAGAAACCATCACGAACCGCCAAAAGGCGTCATCTGACATTGTGACAAAAAAATCTGACATGCGTCCTATTACAATCTAAGTTCTAATTCAATCCTCTATCTTTTCCAGGAAAGACCTCGGTATATAGGAGGTGGCTACCACCGCGATTCCTTCTATGGATACAATCAGTCTCTTCCTTCCTTGTATTCTCTTCACATAGCCTTCCGCCCCTTTGAAAACACCATCGATGACCCTCACGTGGTCCCCGATTTTACATTCCACAGTGTCTTTCGGGAGGAGCTCCAGCCCCATGTCTCTAACAGATGTAACCAATATGAACGAATCCATCTCCTTGTCCGGGATAACCCGTGGTTGCTTCGTCTCAACATCCGAATATACATAAAACGCATCCCCGAAGTTATCCTTCAACCGGGCTAGATACGTTTTGTCGCATTTCAGGAACAATAGAGAGGTTACTAATTGTTTCTGTTGATATATCTTTTGTCCGTCCTTGAACAATTCAACCGTCCTCATCGGCACATAATGCTGGACTTTGTCTTCATCCAATAGGGTCGACATCCTTGTGACCCGATTGAAAAAAACATTCACGGCGAACCATCCGAACTCTCTTGTATTACTCATTCCTCACTGCTCAATTATCCATCCATTCTCTACTTACAGCGTGTATATTGGCATACCGTGAGGGGGAAAAACATACTCTTTTTCCGCCTATATAGCCAATATCCTACAAAAGTAAATAAAAAAACTTCATTCGAAATATCTTGGGTGAGAAAAAAGAATGATAAATATTAATCAAAAATTAAACAATATTTTATATATATATCTTAACCCGAGATGTGGAATATCAATCCATCGGATACTCAATATGTCTGCTCGTATTGTTGGGCGATTTTCTTCCACATGTAGTTTTCTTCCGCGATGGAACGCATAGGAGTTCCGTCCATCTCTTCGTTCAGCAATTCCCTCAGATCTTCCGTGTTCTTGAAGTAATACGCCTTTTCTTGTGTCGTGGCCCGGTTATAGACGCAATCATAAGCCACGATAGGCATTCCGAAGAACATCGCTTCCACCAAGGATGGGTTCGTGCCACCCGCACTGTGTCCGTGCACGTAGATGGAGGCGTTGGAGCGGAGGACATAGAGTATGTCCAAATCGTATATGGCATCCAACAGATGTATGTTGGGGTACGAAGCATACTGTTTCTTCAATTTTTTTGCGTATTCGCTATGGTTCCAGTTGCCGATGAAGACGATCGTCTTATCACTTTTGGAGAATGCCTCCAAGGAGATGTGGCAATTGTTCTCGGGTTCGATACGGCATACGCATACCGCATAGTCCCGTTTCTTCAGTCCATAGTCGGACAATATCTTTTCGCATTTCTCCTCCTCGATTTCACGAATCACATGGTCGCCTCCGTATGCGATCAGCGTGGAGGGTTTCGCGTACACTTCACTCACATAATCTTGGATACCCTTGTTGTCGGCGATGATCACATCCGCGCATTTCACCGCCAACTTTTCCGAGGAGCGGAGAATCCAACGGGCGAACCAACCCCATTTGGCCCTCTTGTGCTCCAACCCATCGATGTTCACAACCAGACGGTTTTTGCTGAAGAGCTTCAGGATTGGGAGGAACATGCATCCGGACACGCCCAAAACCAAGATCGTGTCGTATCCCCTGAACGTATGCATCATGCAGAAGATATCATATATCACACTCAACATGCCATTGGCCTTCACATTTATGTACTTCAATGTGCACCCTTTGTATTCGTGCAGTCTTCCCGGCATGTCTACCCCACTGCAGAATACGGTATAATGGACATCCGCTGACGCATTCTCCCCTACGATGTTCTCCACCATGGATTCGAATCCGCCGTAATTGGCAGGTATTCCCTGACATCCCACTATCGCAATTTGCTTCATCTTATAAAACTAATTATTTTCAATCCAAACAATCGAGGAGATCATCTCATTGATTGTTCCTTCCGAGTAATTTTTCGATTTATCATATGCGGATTCCGACAAACTCTTATACAACGTGTAGTCGGATAAGATGGTCGCAATCCTTTTTTCTATAACATCCAAATCACATACGTCTATCTTGTAGCCATTGACTCCATCCTCCACTAATTCGGCGACCCCGCCACGGGTCGGCACAATGACAGGAAGTCCGGCGGACATCGCTTCCAATGCGGTCAGTCCGAATGTCTCCACCGCCATATTCGCATCTGTCAGATTCAAGACCATGGAGGCGTCCGCATAGAACGGCGCCACATTGTCCTGCCTTGGATAGAGTTTTATATTTGCTCCTAAAGTTATATTGTTTTCTTTCACGAAATCGTCTATCGTCTCCTGCGTCTCGTTCAGCACCATGGCGAAATTGCATTGGGGAAGTCGGTTGGCTAGCTCGAAGAACTGCAGGACGCCCTTGTATTTCTTCAGTGAGGCCACCATTAGGACACGATTCTTTTCGAAGGATTTCTCCGGGTCGAACGTGAGTTGTCCGACGAAGGAGTCCGGCAACGCGTTGGGGACGACGTGGACATGCTCCACCCTGCTCAGATGTGACTTCTGAAACTCCGAGACGCAGATGATCTCGGTCGCGAGATGGGTCATCGCCCATGCTAGCCTACGGTAAAAACCGCTCTTGGCGAATGAGTTCTCATGGTAGTGGTATATGACCCTCTTCCCCATCATCCGTCCCGCCAATGCGGCTCCCACGGGGAGTATCGTGTTGATGTAAAAGGTGATATCCTTCTTGAAAAGGTACCTCCATGAGAAGAAGAACATGTAGACCTGCGCGTATGTGTAGCGCAACATGGTGACTATTGGGTTCATGGAGAAACGGTAACTGTACCGGTATTGACGCAGCCTATCTCCTCGCAATTCGTCCAAGACCCCTCCCCGGGAGGTGAGAAGGTCTATCGCGCACCCCTTGCGGATGAGTCCGGAGAGAACCATCCCCAGTACCTTTGGACTACCTGAGTAATCGTTGAACAGATGGAAGACCGCGAGCTTCATTCTTCATGAATCGTTTTTACCCCATGAAAACCGAATAGATCCGGGCGATGAGATAATATATTTTGTGCTTAAGGCGCACATCGTCCAATAGTGACTTCCAATTATCGTTGGAGTTGACCAACTTCAGGAACTTCTTCTGTGTCGGCTTATCCGACTTTAGGATATAGTAACGGAATAAGACCTCGTAGGTTCTGCATGCCGCATCCTTAATCACATCCTTGTATAGGACACGGCTATCCCCTAGCCTATTGATCAGCTCTTCCGCCACCGTGATGGAGTCGTACAGTTTCTTTTCGGATATGGAGGAGGTCGTGATGGAATTCTCCCTCAATCTGTAGATGTATACGGGCTCCGAATAGTAGCTGCAATGTTTCGCCATGCTCAATGCCGAAGGGGTGAACAGACAATCCTCAAAGTAAATGCCCTCCTTGAACGACAATCCGTTATCGCTCAAGAAACTACGTTTGAAGAGGTAGAAAGGGGCGCCACTATAGGGGAAGATATAGGAATTGTCGTAGATGAACTTGCCGTCTCCACTATCGGAAGGTAGGTTTCTGATGATCGCGCTGTCCTCTCCCCCTTTCCTTAGGATGGTGTTCAGCACTACGATATCCGGATGATTGTTTTTATCGATGTTGTCGGAAAGTGCCTTCAGACAATTCTCCGCGATCCAGTCGTCACTATCCACGAACCATACGTAATCTCCCTGAGCGAGGGTGACACCTCGGTTGCGGGTGGCGCTTAGTCCGCTATTCTCCTGACTGACCACACGAATGGGAGCCATCGGATTCTTCTCGATGAAGTTGTTCACCACCTCCAGTGTCGAATCCTTGGAACCGTCGTTGATGACGATTATCTCATAATCAGTTGGGTCTAATCCCTGATGGATACAACTCGTCAGGCAATCTTCGATGTACTGCTCGACGTTATATGAGGGCATGATGATTGAGAGAAACATGTCTGTTAGGTGTTATTCAAAGAAATCCTCTTTCGCCGGCATGTAGTTCAGGTCGACGAACTCATATGGTGAACATGTCGCCGCATGGTTGTAGACCGCCCACATACAGAGCGCATAGGTTAGCACGCAGAAAAATATGATCGGAACCCGATAGAGCACGCCCTTGTTCTTCGCCAATTCGTACATGAGGAACGAATAGATGATGATACGGAACGGCAGGAAGTACATGTTCAGACGGTCCAAATAGGTTCCACCGATACAGTTCTGCAGGAAAATGCCGATGAAATATAGTTTATAGTACAATTCGAAGCCTGTATGGCTATAACTGTTCTTCAGTTTTTCGTACATCCATATCACCGTCATATCGAGCAAGAGCCAAATGAAGGTGGCCACACCCATGGAATTCTTACCGTTGGACCAGTCCAATGTCTTCAGGTACTCCATGTTGTTCGTCGTCTCACCGAAACCGATTGCGCCGGCTATAGTGCCTATATGGGCGAATATGAGTTCCTTCAGGAGCGCCCCCATGACAAACGAGCCGAAGAAGATGGCGTACTGCAACGCTTTACCGTCCTTCACCTTGTAATTCAGCACGAAGTAGAACATGCCCAACGGATAGGCTGTCTTATGCACGGAGCCCGCCAATAGGATGAGCAATGCGAACGGTATGAGCCTTCGTTCATGGATGAACCGTATCGAGTACATGAATATGCAGAAGGCCACACTCTGCCTTAATGCGTTGTTCCAAATGAAAAGCTCCAGCGTGGTGAAGAGGAAGAAGAATGCCCATGGCAAGGCGAACTTGAACTTCTGGAATGTCCTTACGAAAAAATAGATTTCGAAACAGGCCGCCAATAGGAATATCGTGCTGTAATGGAACTCCATGTAATTGAAGAACTTACAGACGTAGGTGAAGCCATACTCCATCTTAGGGAATATCCTTTGGTTGAAGAAGAAGGCCTTGTAAGACAGGTAATCGTCGCCCACATGATAACGTAGTCCGATCACCAATGTGAAGATGGTGATGATCATATAGGCATATGCCCTTTTGCTGGTCATCGCATACTGGTAGGCCAGGAAAATCAGCACGACCAGCAACACATTATAGACGTAATATGCTAAAAACATATGAGCACTTTCATTTGAAATAGGAGCCCGTCGCTCTTTTGCGTTCCTTCATCCGCAGAATCTTATTCACCAATCCGGCGGGCATGCATCGCAGGAGGAATCCGTTCTTGAAACGTTCATATAGGCGAGCCCTTGTGGATTTGTCCCTCCAACTTGCGTTATAGTGATGGATTGTCAGTGTGTTCTCCGTGACATTCACCTCATTGGTGATATAGTCCTTAGGACCGAAATACTCTTTCGGATAGATGTATACACCCTCCACACACTGTATCTCGTTCTTGACCTCCAATCCTTTCGTGGTCAAGAGTTCCGTGGTGTAAGCGACCACGGTCTTCATATTCAGGCTTCCATCCGCATGTAGGAATTGGAATGTGGCGTAATTGTCCAGAACATCCTTGTAGATTGGCAAACCTGCCTCCGCTCCGATACCTAATCCGGGATTGACCGCCACACCGTTGCCTTGCTCGATGGTTCCGTTGGCTGTTAGCCTATAATCCTGCTCGCAGCCCATGAATGCCCCTCTGTTGATGACCTCGTCCATGGATTTGATCACCTCCACGTCCGTATCGAAGTATAGGCCACCGAAATTATACAAGATCCAAAACCGGGCGTAGTCGCTCACGAATGCGTATTTCTTCTGCGCATACGCGTCTCTCGTATAAGGCATCATGTTCACGTCGAAGTTGTCCTCGTTCCACTCCTTGATCTCATAGTCAGGAAGGAACTTCCGCCACGATTCGATGCAACGGACCGCCAATTCGGGTAATGGATTGTGTCCAAACCAACAATAATGGATGACTTTTGGTATCATGACTTGAACAGGTGTAGTTTGTTTTCCAAGAAAGACTCCACACCATGGATGACCTTGGCCAATGTCAATCCATATCGTTTTATCAGTTGGAAATTATGGTTCGCGAGTTTCATCTCCTCAGGCGAACGGTAGTCGAACGCATTCAGAGCCTGCTTGTTTTCCTCCATGTAACGGAGCGAATCGTCCGGGACGAACTCGAAGCTGTCTGACGTGTCGATCTCCTGCAATGAGTAGTTGAAGTCGAGCGCATGTTCCCCGTTCCCCTCGATCGCGGTGCAGTATTCGCCTGAGCCGTCGAATCCATAGTTCCTGGCCTTCGATATGACAGGCGAAATGCAATATTTATTTTTGCAGGCGAGATATGCCCGGAGCGCCACATCGGAGCAGATCAGTAACAGCGAGGTCTGGCTTCCGTATGATAGTGCGGAAGAGAAATAATCGCGGAAGCATGAATCTATCATCCGCTGGTAATACCCCTCTTTCACGATTGTACCGGCATCCCGTAACATTTCCCCCGACTTGATGTAGGAGGAATATGTCTCCTTTTTGGATGCCCAGAAGCCTAAGCCCCAAGCGGACAATGTGAAATTCTGCTTGAAGCAGGTGGCTCCCTCATTGGCTTTCCATGAGACCGGATAGGAATAACCGGACACGAACATCACATCCGGGTCGTTCCGATACTCCCATAGACATTTGTCTTCGAATTCCAGGAAATTAGGGGAGAACTCCACGTCATCATCCGTACGTATCCAACATGGATAATGCTCGTAGGCATATTCGATCAAGTGGGAGGAATTCCTTGCGCTGCCGTAGTTCTCGGTGCGTTTGAACACCACGAGCTTGGCGAAACATGAGAAGTCGCCGTTGTCCAGATAATCGCAGATTTCCTGCCATCCTTGCCGGTACTTCTCCGCCGGAGGATAGTCCAACCCGACATACACGTCCGTATATTTCGCCCACGTATTGCGCTTCAAGCTCTCCATCAACCTGATGAAGTGCTTCGACCGACACAGCGTCGGAATCAACACGGGTGCGAAGTAGATGTCTTTCCCGTTTTCCATTAGAACAATTGATTTATAGGGGTTTTATTCAATCGACAACGACATGAAGCCATTCATTCTGCCGAATAAGGTATTTCTCCCTGTTCTCCTCCGTGTCAAACTTAAAGAAGACGAATCCAATGGTATTGTTTGCTCCGTTGAAGGAATCGATGTGGTCACCAGGTTTCACCCAAAGGTCCTCCTCGTAGACATATTTTTTCCGAATCTCTTCATCGATATCCAAGCGGACAAATTTCCCCTCTTTCTCTGAGTGGAGGATAACATTTGCCCACAATCCGACATACGGTTTTTGTTTAACTTCCTCTATCGGATCTCCCACAGCGGCACGTACGACAGTTGTAATCAGGTCAACCCCCGTCGCTAAACGAAGTATCTCACAGATGCGGTTTCCTCCACCTCTTGGAGAAACCTCCATGATATATGGCTTGCCATTTTTCCCCACACGGGTTTCAATGTTATAGACCGATGTGTTCATGTGGAGAAGCGTAAGCAAACGCTGAAGATCCGCGGTGAGTTCTTTTTCTTGTTCTTTTGTATATGTCGACCCCCAGCTATAAGTGCATGGGACGTAAGGATTAGCCGCATTGCTATCAAACCGCTGAGAGGAGAAGGAGACAAACTTAAGTTCTCCTTTTTCCGAGAAGCAGTCGGAGTCGGATGAACATCCTGATTGTTCAATAAACTCCTCAACGATGATATGACCCACATGTGAATGATCCATCGCTCTTTGAAGCGCAGACATTAAATGCTCTTCATCGTCGACGCGGGTACAACCCTTGCTTCCAGCGGAATCTGTTGGTTTAACGATCATGGGATATTTGAATTTGTCTTTGCTTTGGAAAGCATCACTCACAGATGTGAAACTGAATGCCCATGGAACGTTAAAGCCATTGTCGCGCAGGAATGCCCTGAATTTATCCTTGTTTTGAAGAATTTCCACAGATTCGTATGGTCCGAAAGCCGGAAGACCCATTTTCTCCTGCACATAAGATGCTGTTACTACCCCTGGATCAACTGCGTGGGATAAGATTCCGTCGATCTGTTTCTCTCGTGCGACCTTGAGTACAGCCTCTTTGTCGATAATACTCACATTTATATACTCATCGGAATATTTATGTGCTTGATTATCTGGAATGTAATCTACTGTGATTACATAATAACCTTGCTTATGGGCGGCTTCAATAACGGGTATGAGGTAATGAATACCGCCAAGAAGCATAAGCTTTTTTTGTGACATAATTTATTCTTGTTATTTAACGATTTGCTCTAATACACGTTCAATGTCTTCTGTCCGTAATGTGTGGTGCATCGGGAGGCAAATGACTGAATTGGCCATTTTGTGCGCATTCGGCAGGTTCTTCGGGTCTGCGGATTCCAGTCCACGGTAGGTGGAGAATTCCGAAATCAGCGGATAGAAGTAACGTCTACCCAAGACCTTCGCCTCTCGCATCTTCATGTACAATTCGTCTCTGGTCATTCCATATTTCCGCTCGTCGATGAAGATTGGGAAGTAGGAGTAGTTGTGTTTCACACCTGGCATGTCGTCGAAGAAGGAAATGCCTTCGACGGAGCGTAAAGCCTTGCGGTAAGTGATCGCCACTTCCCTTCGCGCGGCGATCGCCTCGTCCACCTGACGGAGGTTCAGTATACCATAGGCGGCGCGCACCTCGTCCATTTTGGAGTTGATGCCGGGACCCACGACGGTCGTCTCGCCTGCGAACCCGAAGTTCTTCAGGTAATCGATGCGCTGCTTCGTCTTCTCGTCATGCATGACCATCGCACCACCCTCAATCGTGTTGTACACTTTCGTGGCGTGGAACGACAACGTGGACATGTCGCCAGCGTTGAGCACGCTTTCCCCGTTCACCTCGACCCCGAATGCATGGGCGGCGTCGTATATGACTCTCAGACCGTAACGGTCCGCTATTTCCTGTATCTTTTTTGTGTCGCACGGTTTGCCATAGACATGAACCGGCATGATGGCGGTTGTCTTCGGCGTGATGGCTGCTTCGATTTTTTCCGGGTCCAGATTGCCCGTTTCAAGGTCCACATCCACGAAGACCGGTTTTATTCCGTTCCACCACAAGGCATGGGTGGTCGCGACGAAACTGTAAGGGGTCGTGATCACCTCGCCCGTCACCCGAAGGGCTTGCAATGCGGTGATGAGCGGCAGTGTTCCGTTCGTGAAAAGACTAACGTACGGCACCTTCAGATAGGAGGCCAACTCCTTCTCCAATTGTTTATGGAAGGAACCGTTGTTCGTGATATATTTGGAATTCCATATCTCCTTCAGCAACCCGTAGAACTCTTCCAGATTAGGGAGCAGCGGAGATGTGACGGTTATCAAATTATTATCCATGATTGTTCATTCAATTGCATTCAGTAATGTGGGTACTCCGGTGTCATCTCATCCTCATCAGCAGTTCCACGTCACTCTTCTTGATTTTCCTCTGTCCCAAATCTGGCTCGAAACGGTGTACATCCGTTCCGATGAAGTCATACATGCCCTTGCTCAGGAGCATGCTGGCCTTTTTCTTCACATCGTCACCGTAGCGTCCCAACAAGGCAGGCAGGTTCAACTGGAACTTGATACCCTGCGATTTCAGTTGCTCGTATCTATCCTTCTCCATGTAGTTATAACGCTCTGGATGGGCTAGCATAGGCCACAATCCCATCGACCTGACCTTCTCAACCACCTCGTCGAAATAGCCCGGGGAGGAATAGTAGGAGGTCTCGATCAACAGATGGTCACCATTCACGCCATGAGGCAACAAATCCTTTTCAGACAAGCGTTGAAGCAAAAGATTGTCTATCATATACTCCGCCGAAAGATGGAGTTTGATGCTACCCTTGTAGGCTTCGCACAATTGGGCGAAACGATCCTTTAACTTCTCCGTTGAATTAGGGAAATCCTCCATGATGTGGGGGGTGCAATACAATTCCCTCATGCCCAGTTTCTCGTATAGGTCAAGTACTGCTAGGGAATCTTCTATTTTCTGGATCCCGTCGTCCACGCCAGGGATCAAATGCGAATGGCAGTCGACCATTCCCTTGCATACGGGGGAATCCGCCAACGCCACACTTTTGTTAAATAATCCGAACAACGCCATTTTTATGTTCCCAGTTTAAAGGCACATCCCCTGGGGATACCACAGGAAATGTGCCTGTTCCATACCCTATTAATCAACTGTAGGAATAATAATCACTGTTGTAATATCCGTTGCGGTAACTGTATTTGCCTTTCTCCATTGGCGTACCGTTCAGGATCAGGGTCATGTTCTTGAATCGGTTCTCGTTGTACAAAGCGGTGAGATCCTCGAGCATAGAACGTTCCAACAATCCTGTGCGGACGACGAACAATGTCCTATCCGAATAATTCTCGACGATTTGAGCATCCGCCACGACATCGATCGGAGGACAGTCGATAAACACATAGTCGTACTCTTGCTTCAGTCTCTCGATCGCCTCGCCCAACAAACCGTTGCCGATCAATTCGGATGGGTTCGGTGGGATGGCACCCACAGGAATCATATCCAAGCCAACGTTGCCGTCCACGCTCTTCACCATCACCTCCTCGATAGTGTTCACTTTCCCGCTGAGGAATGTGCTTAGACCGATGTTCGGACTATTCGCCCATTTGGAGAGGGATGCGTGGCGCATATCACCGTCGATCACAAGTACTTTCTTCTCCTTGATCGCCAAGCTCAATGCCGTATTCACGCAAAGGAAGCTCTTACCGCTACCTGCGTTGTAGGATGTGATGAGCAATACGTTACTGCCCTTCTTCACCATGAACTCCAAGTTGGTACGCAAGATACGGAAGGCCTCGTTGATGGCGTTTCTGTTGCCATGTTCCACCACAGCATCCTGCACTTTCTGTTCCTTTCTCCAGAACTGCCACCATTTTTTAGGCTGTTTTGACAAAGGAATCTCACCCAACAAAGGTACAGGCACGTGCTCCAAGTCCTTTTTCCCACGAAGGGTTGTGTTCAACGTCTCTTTGATGTAGATGAGGGACAACGGCACGATCAAACCGATGGCGAAAGCCACCAGAAGGATGTTACGTTTTTTAGGCGCATCAGGGCGCATGCTACCACCAGGGCGCTTGATCACACGGGTATTGTAAGCAGTGAACGACTGAGACAACTCGTTTTCCTCACGTTTTTGGAGGAGGAAGAGGTACAAGGCCTCCTTGACGGCTTGTTGACGCTCGGCGGAGAGCAACATCTCTGCTTGCTTAGGGTTGGAGGAGATGCGGGACAATGCCTGTCTCTCACTGTGCTTCAAGTTGCGGATCTGGTTGTCGATCGCCGCGATCTGGTTGTCGATGGACACCAAGATGGCGCTACGCATAGACCCCAAGTCGATATCCATCTGCTTCACGAGGTCGTTCTCGGAGCTACTGTTCGACTCCAAGCGGTTCCTTTGCAACAGTTTGTCGTTGTATTCGGAGATCTGTGCCTCGATGTTGGCGTTCTGCAAACCGGAGCTCACAGGCAACACCTTCGTCTGGTTCTTCTGTACGGAGAGGTAGTCCCTGATGTAGTTGGTCATGTACAACTGTGCATTCAGGTCACGCAACTGGTTGGAGATGTTGGCGTTCTCTTGCATGTACATCTCAGCCACCGCCTTCACGTCTGGCAAGAGGTTCTTACTTTTATAGGAAGAAATATCGTTATCCACGGAAGAAAGCTCGTTCTCGATGATGTTCAGACGTTCGTTGATGAACATGGAGGTACCGTCGGCGATCTGGTTCTTGTCCTTGATCCAGTTCTCGTTGTACACCTTGATCAGCATGTCCAGGATATCGTCGGCGCGCTGGATGGAGACATCCTTCACCTCCAGGGTGATGATGTCCGCCTTCTCGTCGTCCTGCGTCACGTTCAGGGATCCCGACCAGTTCTCTTGGGAAGTGAACATGTTGGTACGCGTCACGTGCATGCTATTGATGTCATTGCCCGTGTAACGCAGGTTGCGCTGAACGACCAAGCGGCCAATGCAGGTATTGATAGTATCGCCCAATGAAGCCATCGCAGGCTCATGCACCTGTTTCACCTCACCGTTCGAGGTGAATGCGAAGTTATCTATCTTCACATAATCCTTCGAAGCGACCGAATCGCCTAGGAAGACATCGCAGTACACGTTGTCATAGTCCGTCAGATCGAGGAAGGAGACCAAAACCGGCAGGTTGGATCCATACAGCACAATGCCATGGAAACTGCCATCGATGGAATAGTTCACATCCAGATTCAGACGTCTAACCACCTCGAACATGACGTCAGAGGAGAGCAATGCGCGCAACTCGTTGTTGACATTGGTGTTCATGGCGAACATGCCACCCATGTCGTTGAACGCATTCTGAATGTTCATACTTGGTCCGTTCTTCGCTTCCGACTTGATCTGCACCTCAGCCGTCCGCGTGTAGGACTCCGGGGTCTTCAAGATGTAGAGAATGGCCAAAGCCAACACGATGGCAAAGGATACAGCAAACCAATGCCATTTCCGGACACACAACAGGATCAACTCACCGAGCTCGATGAAATCCTCCGTCTGACCGCCGTTTTTCTTGTTTTCTTCCATAAAAATTTTTGTTATTCTTTGTTACTATTATCATTCTTGTTTTTATTGTTGTTGTTCAGCACAATGGCAACGACCGTGGCTGCCAAAGATGACAAGGAGATCCAGAACGATGTGGACCTCACCTCGTTTCCGTTGACAGTGGATTGTTTAGCCTTCATCTTGTTCGGCTCCACATACACGATGTCGTCTTGTTGCAGGTAGAAGATAGGTGATTGCACCACGTTCTGCAGAGAGGTCAGGTTGACGCGGTATGATTTCTGTTTGCCCTCTTCCATGCGAAGCACTAGCACGTTCTCTCGTTTGCCTTGGATGGTCAGGTCGCCCGCACTACTGATGGCCTCGAGCAAGGTCATGTTATCCTTGTAGATTCGGTAGATGCCTGGGTTAGCCACCTCACCCATGACGGTGAAACTCAGGTTCAGGAAGTCGACCGTGATGACCGGATCCTTCGCTTGGTTCCTCGACTCGATCTCGTCCTTGATCAGGGTTGTCAATTCGCTTCGGGTCAGACCCGCCACATTCAGCTTGCCGATGGTAGGAAAGTCTATGTTACCATCACTGTCCACCGTATATCCGGAAACCGCACCCGTCTCCTCGCCGAACAATGTGTTGCGGGCACCTGTGGTAACCACACGTTGCGTGACGTACGGCAGGTTGAACAGGGCGGAGAGTTGTGGGTCCTTACAGTTCACCACAATGGATATTCTATCCTTCGGGCGAAGTGTGATCTCTTGCACCGCTGAGATATTAATGCCTTTGACACGGTCCGCATCCTGGAAATACGGAATCTTCTCGTAAGACGAACATGAACATAACAATGCGCCAGTGAAGGCTGTCAATAAAATGGATTTGGCTTTCATCTTTGTCGATAGAATTTATGTAAGTTCTTTTAATTCAATGTATAATGTGGCAAACAATGACTAAGGTGTTTTCCCTCAATGAAAAGCATCCGGCGTCATTTTTTCTCCGCTGACTCTTTCTTCGCGATTCTCTTGGACAACCAAATGTTCATAAAAGTGTATAGCGCGATGCAGCATATAAGCAGCAACGTTGGTTCCATCCGTTTGGAAAGGATCAGACAGGAGGTGATGAAGAAGGCGGAGAAGAGCAGAATCGTGACCATAGCCTTATGCTGCGACATGCCTAGGCTCAACAATTTATGGTGGATATGGCTCTTATCCGGCAGGAACGGGCTGTTACCCATCCTGATGCGGTGGATGAATACCCTCACCACGTCCATACAAGGCACCAGCAACGGTCCGAACGCCAGGAAGAACGGGTGGACCCTAGAAAGGCAGGTGTGGGATGTGGCGATTTCAACGTTCGCCATCCTGATACTGAGGAATGATAGGATGAGTCCGATGGTCAACGAACCCGTATCACCCATGAATATTTTCTGCTGTTTTTCCGCTTTCCCGAACACGTTGTAGTAGAAGAACGGTATCACGGTTCCGAGCGTGGAGAATGCCACCAAAGCGAAGGCGTACTCACCTATCTCGAAGAAGACCGCGCCGTAATAACCCAATGCGACACCGCTCAGGCCGGAAGCCAATCCGTCGATGCCGTCAATCAGGTTCAACGCATTGATGATGAATACCACCAGAATGATCGTCAACGGCCAGAAAAGGAACCATGGCAGTCTGTCGTTGATGAGAAATAGCCCATGCAGGTCGGAGATGTACAAGCCGCCGAAGAGGAATAGCAATCCACACCCTACTTGCACGACGAACTTCGCACTGTATTTCACTCCGATCAGGTCGTCCGCTATGCCGACCAGATAAAGAAGGATCAAGGAACATACGCAAATGGAGAGGCTCAGCACATTTTCACCCAACTCCGCCATCAGTTGGAACCGGAGCGCATGGACATCGAAAACCATGAGGATGAATATGGTGAATAAGATGACAGGTTCGAAGGCAATTCCACCCAACCTTGGCACTGTGCTGTGGTGGATTTTCCGCTCATCAGGCTCGTCAAAAAGCTTCTTCCTAAAAGCGATCAATAGGATCTGCGGGATCAAAATACCGGCAGCGACAATCGAGATAATTAAGGCCGAAGCCATCATGAACCGCCAAAAAGCAGTGTCAGACATTGTGATAAAAAAATCAGACATTTGATAAAGAATAATTATTCATACATTTGTCACTATGGTTCGAGCGACATAAAAACAACCTTATCCCTGTTTGGATCCAACAATTCATACGACAGAAAGGGGAATTATCCACATCACATTCATAGAATTCGCCAACCCAACATGTTAAGATACAATAAACAAACTAAATTGCACACACCAATCTCTCCCCGCAAAAATGTAAATGCGGGCATTCCAAGGTTGTTCGCTAATATTTACCCGAAGGCAAAGATCCCGAAACTCGGCTGATGCACGACCACGCACATCAATGTTTTAACCGTAACCTTGAGACTGTTGTAAAGACATACACAATCTAATAACCGACTACAAAATTAGCATGAAAAATTCAATAAAAACAAATATAATCGAAAAAATAAATGTAATTATGTCAGATATCAATAATCAATTTAATAAAATTTTGATTCATAGATTATTAAATTTTCAACAATTTCACATTTTGCCTCCACAAAGGGCTGAAATCGCACAAAAAACAGCTCAAAAAAGCTTTTTTGTCCGAATCAATCTTTTCATATTGTTTTAATGATTACCTTTGAAGCCTAAGAATAATATATCAGATGGCAAAGAAATTACTATATTTATCCAATAGCGTCTTCATCGGATTGCTTCTACTTGGCGTGTTTTTCTCCAACAGCGGTTGCAAGGATGATTTCACCAACGATCCGGATTTCAAACTGTCGATGCCTGACTCTCTCCGATTCGACACGGTAATTTCCCAGACTATCAGTCCGACCGCTGAATTCAAGATATACAACAGGACAAAAGAGGATATCAAAATAGCCTCCATCGTGTTGGATTCCAAAAACAACTTCTTCAAGATCAATGTCAACGGGAAATCCGGCACTTCGTTCTCAAACGTCGAAATACGTTCGGGCGATAGCCTCTACGTCTTCGTGCAGATCGTGGTCGAGGAAATCGGAGACAACGCTCCCCTATTCATCGAGGACAGAATCAAATTCATGTACAACGGTAATTGCCAGGACATCGTGCTCTCCGCCTACGGACAAGACGCCTGTCATATCAGGGAACGTCTACACATCAGCCATGACACTTCATGGACGAACGAGAAGCCGTTCCTTATCTACGACTCCATCATCGTGGATTCCGCCGTCACACTGACCATCAAGGAGGGTACGACACTCTACATGAAGAAGATGGGTACCATATGTGTGGACGGCTCCCTCATCATCGACGGGTCCGCTAACAATGAGGTCGTATTCCGCACCGACAGGAACAAAAAGGATTACTACAGCAAAAAGGATAACCTGCTTTACGAACATGTAAATAACCAGTGGGGAGGTATATATATATCCCCTAAAAGCTCGGGCAACAGGATCAATCATGCCTTCATCATGGGTGGCGCCTTCGGCATAGAGGTCGACTCCACCATGGCTGACAGCGACGATTATAGCCTGGTCATCTCCAATAGCCATATCCACAACACGTATGGTGCATGCCTCGGCGCCTACTGCACAAACGTGCTTGCCTATAATTCCGTGTTCACGAACGGGAAAGGAGGGGCTGTCATCCTGCAGGGTGGCAAACACCAATTCGATCATTGCACCATCTCCAATCATAATCTCACCAATTGTGCGCTCATACTATCCGATATGGACAGTTTCGCAGAAGAGAATCAGGAGGTCGGATTACCTTTCAAGGCTGTGTTCAACAACTGTATTGTGGCAGGGGACACATCTGAAATAGACCTGCCGAGGAATCAAATCCGTTTCATTCCTCACACCTCGGATGATTCTTTGGATTACAGATTTGACCATTCCCTTATTTTCATGGACATCCAACCTGAGGATGTCGAGAAGGACACGGTGCACTTCAACGTCGTGATTCTCAATGAAAAACCATGCTTCCAACTTATAGACAATGCAAACCACACGTATGATTTCCACCTGAGGGAGGATTCTCCGTGCAGGGAAAGGGGCGACCTCGGTCTGGTGCTCCGCAACGAAGCCTATAAGACGGACAAGGATGGTGTGGTCAGGGATGTGATCGCCGCACCCGACATGGGTGCCTACCAGACGGTCGTGAAGATGAACGACGAGGAGGCGCAAAACGATAAGGGCCAATAAATTACATGGTTATGATGAGATGGTTGTCGACAAGATTTTTACGGTTCTGCCTCTATTCCCAAATAGTGGCCGTGTTCCCTTGTCTCGCCGAAAAAACAGACCATGAATCGATCCGTATCGTCAGCTACAACGTGGAGAACCTATTCGACTGCGAGGATGACCCGTTGACGGATGACAACGCCTTCACGCCGGAAGGGGAATACCAGTGGACGGAAGGGAAATATAAAAACAAACTGAATAATATATCGAGGGCCATCACTGCCGCTGGAGGATGGACTAGACCTGTCATCATTGGTCTCTGTGAGGTGGAGAACAAAAAAGTGCTGACGGACCTGACGCAACGCACCCAGTTAAGGGTCTGCGGTTATCAGTTAGTCCACAAGGACTCTCCTGACCAACGTGGCGTGGACGTTGCCCTAGCCTATCTGCCGGACCGTTTCCGCATCATCAGTGAGGATTTCATCCCTGTGCCCATCGAGGAGGGTCGTCCGACGCGGGATATCCTACATGCCACAGGCGTGTTGTTCAATGGTGATACGCTCCACGTCTTCGTGAACCACTGGCCTTCCCGATACGGCGGCGAACTTGAGTCGGAACATAAACGCTTCACGGCGGCGAAAGCGCTCCGCAAAGTGACGGATAGCCTGCAGAATGCCCAGCCGCGATGCAATATCATCATCATGGGCGATTTCAACGACTACCCCTACAACGCAAGCATCAAACAGGTCCTTGGCGCGGAAAAGCCGACGTCCCAACCCGCTGACACAAAACTCTACAACCTCTGCGAGCGATTCGCGGAGAGAGGTGACATGGGAAGCCACAAATTCGGCGGGGAATGGGGCATGCTGGACCAGCTCATCGTCTCGGGCCCGCTGTTGGATCCCAAGCACTCCATCCACACCTCCGTCTACGATGTGCATATATGCGAGGAGGATTTTCTCCTGAAGGAGGATAAAACGGGCAAGGCTCCTAAAAGAGCGTTCATGGGTGCCTTCTACGCCTATGGATACAGCGATCATTTACCCCTAATTTTAGACTTAGACATCATCAACCATGAGTAAATCCATATTTCCACACAAAAAAGAGTTCATCATTTCGATCCATGTGATAGCATGGCTGCTAATATTCGTCATCCCGATCTTCTTTTATAGCAGAAGCGACGACAACCAATGGGTTGTCTATTGGTGGAAGAATGTCTGCACGCCGATCTCCTTCATGATCATCTTTTACGTCAACTATTGTTGGTTGATAGAAAAATTCGTGTTCGCCAATCGGTTAAAAAGCTATATCACGCATAACCTGATGCTCATCGCCTTGCTTTGCGGATTGAATTATTGCTGGCAGAATTATCTGACGCCGGACATACAACCGCGCAGTGTTCGCCTTCAAGAGAAGATCGAACTGCTGGAGAAGGAGATCAAGGATCTGAAACAGAGCGAGTCTTCCATCATTGTCAACGAACAGGTGGAGGTCCCTACCGTTAAAACGGACATCTCCCAAAACATCCAGAGAGACCGTAAACGATTCAGATGGTGGCACATCATCACTGATATCTTCTCTTTCATCTGCATGGCTGGCATCGCGGTCGCCATCAAGACAACATCAAGGTGGTTCCAGACAGAAGAGAAACGCCAGGAGGAGGAGAAACAGAAGGTGGAAGCGGAGCTGAAGAACCTGAAGAGTCAGATCAACCCGCACTTCCTGTTCAATACGCTGAATAACATCTATGCGCTGATCGCCATCAGTCCGGAGAAGTCGCAGGAGGCGGTCATGGACCTCAGCAAGATGCTGCGATACGTCCTTTACGATGACGGACAGCAGTATGTGCCGATCCAGAAGGAGATCGATTTCATCAATAACTACGTCAAACTGATGAGACTTCGGTTGAGTAGTTCCGTCAGGGTGGATGTCACGACGGATGTCTCCCTAGACCCGATGATGCCGATCGCCCCGCTTCTCTTCATATCATTGATAGAGAACGCTTTCAAGCATGGAGTATCCAACAACCAGTCGTCATTCATCGAATTCTCCATCAAGGAACCCGAGGCGAACACCGTACGGTGCGAGCTGCGGAACAGCTATTTCCCGAAGTCCGCCGAGCATGACAAGAGCGGTTCGGGCATCGGCATGGAGAACACGAAAAGGAGGCTGGAACTCATATACCCGAATTCGCATGTCTTCGAATATGGTGTGGAGGGTGATGTATATCACTCATTATTAATCATTAACACGAAAAAGGAGGAGAACGCATGACACTCAATTGTATCGTAGTAGACGACGAGCCATTGGCTTTGGGACTCATCGAATCTTACGTGAAGAAAACCCCTTTCCTGAACCTGATCGGGAGCTACTCGAGCGCGGTGGAAGCCGCGAAAGCCTTTGCTGAGAACACGCCTGACCTGATGTTCCTCGACATCCAGATGCCTGAAATGAACGGCTTGGAGTTCTCGAAGCTCATCGGTGACAAGACGAAGGTGATCTTCACCACCGCTTTCCAGCAATATGCCTTGGACGGATTCAAGGTGAATGCCTTGGACTATCTGCTGAAACCCATCAGCTACGATGATTTCCTGCAAGCCGCCAACAAGGCGTTGAGTTGGTTCGAGATGGCCGCTAACGCGAATAAACCAGCCGCCACGGAGCAGCCAGAGACGGAAAGGTCGATCTTCGTGAAGACGGATTACAAACTCGTGCAGGTGCAGTTCGACAAGATCCTCTACATCGAAGGCATGAAGGATTACGTGAAGATATTCCTGGAGGATCAGCAATACCCTATCCTCTCGCTGATGAGCATGAAATCGTTGGAGACCACTCTTCCAGCCAGCCAGTTCCTGCGCGTCCACCGCTCCTACATCGTGAACGCAAGCAAAATCAAGGAAGTGGAGCGTAACAGAATCATCTTCGGGAAGACCTACATCCCTGTCTCCGACTCCTACAAGAACACATTCCAGGAGTTCATCGACAAGCGGATGTTAGCCAACTAAACAGGAAGAATCGGAATGGCTTTTTTACCCAACATACAACTCACCGTACTGCCCGAGCAGGCAGGAGACGAGGCCCGGCTGAAGGAGCAGGTCGCCCAGAAGATCCATGTTGCACCCAGCCAAGTGACGACCGTGCGGATTGTCCGCAAATCGATCGACGCGCGTTCCCGCACACAGGTGAAGATCAACCTCTGCGTGAATGTCTATACCCAAGGGACGCAACCGGAGCCCATCACCTACCCGTTCCATTACCAGGACGTCTCGAAGGGTGAGCCTGTGCTCATCATCGGTGCGGGGCCTGCAGGCCTTTTCGCAGCCCTCCGGCTCATCGAGTTAGGGCTCAAACCGGTTATCATCGAGCGAGGCAAGGAGGTGAGCGAACGTAAGAAAGACATCGCCCAACTCAACCGTAACAACGGACTGAACCTAGAATCCAACTACTGTTTCGGGGAGGGCGGCGCCGGCACCTTCTCCGACGGCAAGCTCTTCACACGCTCCAAGAAGAAGGGAGATTGCAGCCGCATCCTGCTTACCTTCCACCAGCACGGAGCGCAGGACGAGATACTCTATGAGGCGCATCCGCACATCGGGACGGATCGTTTGCCGGTCGTCATCAAGAACATGCGGGACACCATCCTTCGTCATGGCGGTGAAATCCATTTCGAAAAGAAAATGACCAAGATACTGACGAAGGACGACCATGTGGAAGGCGTGGAGACGGCAGATGGAGAACGTTTCTTCGCCGACAATATCATCTTAGCCACTGGCCATTCGTCACGTGACATCTATACCCTACTCCACCAAGAAGGCATCCTCATGGAGTGCAAAGGGTTCGCCATGGGTGTCCGTGTGGAGCACAAGCAAACGCTTATCGACAGCATACAATACCATCGCAAGGAGCGGGGGAAATACCTTCCCTCAGCCGCCTACAACGTCGTCACACAAGTGAAGGAGCGAGGCGTATACTCCTTCTGCATGTGTCCGGGAGGCTTCATCGTACCTGCCTCCACGGGTGAGGGCGAATGTGTCGTCAACGGCATGTCCCCTTCCCATCGTAACTCACCCTTCGCGAACGCAGCCATTGTGGTGGAGATCAGGCCGGAGGACCTAAAGGAATACGAGCAGTTCGGAGCGTTGGCAGGATTGAAGTTCCAGGAAGAGTACGAAAGACTCTCCTATCAGAACGGAGGTGGAATGGCGGTGGCACCTGCGCAGAGGCTCCTCGATTTCGTGAACGGCAGATCTTCCGCTTCACTTCCGGAGACCTCCTATCTCCCAGGCATCGTGCCATCCGACATGCACAAATGGATGCCTAAATTCATCAGGGAACGCCTGCAATTGGGCTTCAGGGAGTTCGACAAGAAGATGAGGGGATATCTCACGAACGACGCCGTCATCATCGGTGTGGAGTCGCGCACCTCCTCACCCGTCCGCATTCCGCGTGACCCGGAGACGATGCAGCATGTGCAGATCAAGGGGCTCTACCCTTGCGGCGAGGGAGCCGGCTATGCGGGAGGGATCACCTCCTCCGCCATGGACGGAATATTGTGTGCGGAAAGAATCGGTGAACAGAAAAAATAACTGGGAAGAGATGGATATCACAACGTTATTTCAATTGTCGCACATGAATATATTAGCTATAAACTTCGAGAGTGACGTCGAAATAGTTAGAGCTATTTTTGGGTTCTTAAACTCTATCCTCACAATGTATTTTTTAGTGAAAGGATTCATATTCGTATTTGAGCGACGGGATGAGAAGAAACACCACGAAGCTATATTAAGGGATAAAAATCTATTGAACAAGACGGTCGTCCTGCTCATGAGCAAGCTCTTGCAGAGCGACAAGAAAGAGATGTACGCCAACAAATTAGCGTTTGCCGTCAATTACATCCGGTCTTCATTCAACAAAACAGCAGATATCAATGTTATCATCGACAACTATTTGTTCAAGTACATCTCACCTCGTAACGGCATCCTCGACGAAAGGATTTACAAACACATAAAAAGCGTAAGACACACCCTCTTCAACCCCCAAGGATGGTTCCGTGATTTGAAAAGGAAGAAGGAATATTCCGTATATGGAGAACTGCGCAATCGCAATGATTATCTCTGTTTACACGACGATCATGTCAAGGAACTTGCCCTATCATTAGTGGATTACCTCAGTGAAGAGCAAAAGAAATACCTTTCGTACCTGCTTTTCCAAATGGCCTACATGGATGGCTATATCAATAAACAGGAAGAGGCTGACCTGAAAAGGATCTGCGTGAACCATTTCCTGACAGCAGAGGAATTCCATGCGCTGAAAAATTCCTTCGATTCAAAATCAGAAGACAATTGGTTCTATAAGAATCTGAGAGAGAAAAATCCGGAACTCTATTCCGATCCAAAGGTCGTTTCCAACATCTTCACCCAAAGTACAGAACCCGACAAAGGGACAGATACGAAGTTCATTATCAAAGAAAGCCTATCAGACCCTAGTTTCGCAATGATTTTTCTATCTTTCCAATCTATAGTTTCAATTTCCGTGCTCATATCCACAAAAACGGCAGGTCTAGTCATTTTCCTAGCTTTATGTATGGCGTTTTTATTCTTCATGGTCATCTATTACAACAGTAAACCCATTTCGGATATATATGACACTGCTTTTACACGTAAAGACTACTTGTATCTTGTAAAAGAATATTTTTATGCGGATCTGCTATGCCTGTTGAACATCATCTTTATTTTTTTCGCATAATTACAATGCCTTATTTTTTAGGAGCACAACCTGCTCTAGCATAAACTCATAGGCCTCATGGATTGAGCGGAACCGTGCGGTGACCTCTTCCCTCTCTTCTTCGGAGGCGTTAGCGGGGAGCGTGTCCGGGTGGTACTTCTTCGCCAATCTGCGGTAGGCGGATTTGATCTCCTGCTCGTCCGCATTCCCCGTGATCTCCAGGAGTTGGAGGGCCTCCATCTTGCGGGTTTTGGCGACGCTCTTGAAGCGGTTCTCGGAAGTCTTCTTTTGCTCATTCTTCTCGTTCTCAGCCCGATTCTTCTTCCCTGTGTTATCCGTGCGCTTTTGTTCCTTCTTTTGTTGCTTCTCTCCTTCCTCCTTTATGTACTCGTACTTGTACAGAAGGGAGGTGAAGTCCCATGACCTGATGTAAAGGGAATAGGCCACCTCGCGTAGGAGATTCACTTCCTCATCGCTCACACCAGCCTGTGAATAAGCGATTTGGAACAGAATATCCATGAATTCCATCCGATCGACATACTTTTTTAAGTGTTTCGAGAAGAGGTTAGCGGATATATCCGAGACTCTCTCCGAAATACACTCCCCACTTATGTTTTTCCGATCCAATATGAAGAATGGGACCTTCGTCGTTTTATAGCCTAAGAAACGGACATTGATATCCTCTAACTCACTTTCAAAAAAACGGATGGATTGTTCCTTATATTTAGCGAATTGGGGAGACTGAAAAATATGTTTTTTTACGAATTCTATCTCTTTATGCCTCACCCTCCCGTCACACTTGACAACAGCGGCAAAGAGCGTGATAAACTCCAAGTTCTTTTCTGGAACGCGAATACGAGGATTATGGATGAAACCGCTAATCTTATCGCGGTAATATCTAATCTTTTCAGGAATATTTTTTATGTCATCGAAAAGCCTCAAAAACAATATGAAAAGACAAAACGGAAGAACTATGAAAAGGAACAAGAAGAGCATCGGATCCATAGTGACATCAGCCAATAAAATCATTTCCATAACCATTCATTTGAAATCAATTATTATTCAAAATATTCATTCACTCGCTAAACACTTTATTTCACACGGGCCATTTCCATGGAAAGTAAAAACTCATAAGCCTCATGGATGGAGCAGAACCGTTCGATGGCCTCCTCCTTCTCTTTCTCGGAGACGTTAGCTGAGAGTGTGTCCGGGTGGTATTTCTTCACCAATCTGCGGTAGGCGGATTTGATCTCCTGCTCGTCCGCCTTCTCCGTGATCTCCAGGAGTTGGAGAGCCTCCTTCATGCGGGTATTGGTGACGTTCTTGAAACGGGTCTCATGCGCTTTCTGGCGTTCGTCTCTCCCCTCTTCCGAACCTTTATCCTTTTCAGTACGGTTCCGTTCCTCCTCTTTCCGCTTCTTCTGCTGCTCGTCCATCATGTACTCGTACTTGTACAAGAACCCCGTTAAATCCCACGATTTGATGCAGAGATAGTGCG
>JAFZPM010000020.1 GCA_017550335.1 Paludibacteraceae bacterium | reverse complement strand
TAACTCCCAAAGTCGCAGAGCCGCTAGAGCGGTGCGATTACGTCAAGCCGTTGGTGATAGGGGAAGGTGAATTCCTCAGTTTTGAATAAATATATTTATGAAAGCTATTTTGTCATCTCTGATATTCCTCTTGGCGCTCGCCTCGTTTTCGGCTGGGGCCCAAGCCGGTAAGTCCCTGAAAAGGACGCTTTGGGTCTTCAAGGATTCCGGGTCTGTCTTCTTTTCTCCTGACGACCTGATGGATGATAAGTCATTGATATCGAAGAATTTCCAAGCTATTTTAGAGGTGAAACCTGTGGGTGAAAATGCATTCCTTTTCATGAAGAAGTATTCCATGAAACCTCACCTGAGGATTGAGTCGAGCATTGGACACCTTTCCTTTTTGGGATCGTTGTCATCCTATAAGTGTAATCTAGACTCCCTGGGCCCATTTTATTTAGGACGAGGAAGACCTGTTTATGATTCTATTATCCCGAATCAATTGTATCCTGATGGGGGTGGAATGTCTATATGGTGTTGCGAGGTTTCGGGACTCGGCAAGAAGGTGCGGTCTTTGAAGGTGACCGTTTATGACAATCTCAGTAATAAGATCTTGGGGGAACGTGAATTTCAACTGTCACCAACCGTCGTCCATTACTATACGACGGAATTACACTATACGGACAAAAATGGGAACCTGCAAGTTTACACGGACGGAACAAAAAACTGGATACCCGCAGATACGACAATCTCCGCTAAAGTGGTTGTAAGGGATGAGTATGGCGCAATGGCAACGGTCAAAAAGGTTAGCGCTTGGTATTCTAATAATTGGGGAAGCGGATTTTTTCCGACGTATGAGGGGGACGAGTTGCCGTTCTCTTCATGGCAGATGATAGATATAAATCTTAGAGTTAGAGGGAATCGTATCTACGTTATAACTCCCGAGATTGAAGAGAAAGACAGGGGTGATTACGTCAAACCGTTGGTGATAGGGGAGTGATTTAGTTGAAAAAAAAATAAATAAAAAATAAATATATTTATGAGAACCATTTTGTCATCTCTGATATTCCTCCTGGCGCTTGCCTCGTTCCCTGCGGAGGCCCAAACTGGTTTGCCCCTGAAAAGGACGCTTTGGGTTGTCGGGGATTCCGGGTCTGTCATCTTTTCGCCGTACGACCTGATGGCTGATGAAGCATTGATTCAGAAGAATTTCACAAGCGCTGTGATGGTGAAACCAGCGGGGGAAAACGTCTCCCTCATCACCAAGAAGTATTCCCTGAAGCCTCATTTGAAGGTCGTATCGGACGTCGGACGGGTTTCCTTCTTTGGTCCCCGTGCATCGTCAGACGTTGTGACGAAGATTAATCTGGACTCCATATGCTTGCCGTATGTTTATCGTACGCTCTTCACCTCGAATAAATATGTGGGTGGCGTGAGTCTCTCGGGTGGTGTGGTGTCGGGGATCGATAAGAAGGTGCGGACTTTGAAGGTGACCATATATGACAATTACAACAATAAGGTTCTGGGGGAACGGGTCTTTCGTCTGTCTCCGGTCGTCGTGCATCAATACACGACGGAATTACACTATACGGACATAAATGGAAACCCGCAAGTTTACACGGACGGAACAAAAAACTGGATACCCGCCGATACGACAATCTCCGCCAAAGTGGTCGTGCGGAACGAATATGGCGAAAGTGCATCCGTCGTGAAGATTCAGGTCTGGCCTTTTAATAGTATGGCTTGCAAAATACCGGAGTTTGATGGGGACGAGTTTCCGTCAGACTCGTGGCTGATGCGAGAGATAAACAGAGGTGGCACCTATCTTATGGTTCCTAAGGTTGAAAGGGAAAAAGAGTGTGACCTTGTCGCCCCGTTGAGAGTAAGGTGACGGTCGATCTATTGGCAAATAATAATCAGAATAATATCATGAAAACTATTTTGTCATGTCTGATATTTCTTTTGGCGCTTGCCTCGTTCCCTGCGGAGGCCCAAAACGGTTTGCCCCTGAAAAGGACACTTTGGGTTGTCAGGGATTCCGGGTCTGTCGTCTTCTCTCCATACGACCTGATAGATGACGAATCATTGATCAAAAAGAATTTCGGAGCTATCTTGGTGGTGAAACCTATGGCTGAAAATGTCTCCGTCTTCATGAAGAAGCATTCCATGAAGCCTCACCTGAGGATTGAGTCGAACATTGGACGCCTTTCCTTTTTTGGATCCAGTCAGGCACAAATCAGGATCAATTCAGACTCCATATGTCCATCATTTTTAAAAAGATTTAGTAGAGCATATATGCCTATTGTTCCGAATCAATTGTATCCTGATAGAGACGGAATGTCTATATGTTGTTGTGTGGTTTCGGGAATCGACAAGAAGGTGCGGACTTTGAAGTTGACCGTTTATGACAATTTCAGTAATAAGATCTTAGGGGAACGAGTGTTTGAGCTGTCACCAACCGTTGTTCATTCTTATACGACAGAATTACACTATACGGATGTGAATGGGAACCCACAAGTTTATACGGACGGAACAAAAAACTGGATACCCGCCGACACGACGATCTCCGCCAAGGTGGTTGCGAAGGACGAGTATGGCGCAATGGTAGCGGTCATGAGCTTCAAACTTTGGGATTCCAATAGTATGGGGAACACATTACGCCCTGAGTTCTCAGGGGACGAATTGCCGGCATCCTCATATCCGATGAATTATATAAATTCTAGATTTTTTACAGGGAGTGGGTTCTTCGTTATAACTCCCAAAATAAAAAAATCGCTAGACAAGTGTGACTATGTCAGACAGTTGGTGATAGGAGAGTGATCACATGAAATTGCATCGAACTTTCTTTATTCCTTAGATTTGAAGTTATATCCTATTCCGTATCGTGTCGTGTGTCTCTAGTATGATTGTTCTATGTCAATAATTATATTTTAAATCACGGCTCGATCAATATATTCCATATATTTATTTGTAAAATTGTGTTAAGATGGAAAGTGGTAAAATATGCGGCTTGGACGAAGAATAATGGCTCGGATATTTGGAATTCTGAACGAATAGTCTTAAGTTTGGGTATAGCAGTGATGATTGATCTGCATCTTATTGTAAATGATGTTGAACCTAATTTTTACGGCCATGAAAAAAGGAATCGCAATTTTCGCAGTGTTGGGCGTATGCGCCGCAGCTGCAGTGATCTATCAACAGCACCTGAATAACACGTGCGTAGTTAGTGCAGCGAATGTGGAGCCAGAGCCAGACATGGTGCTTCAGGAGCCTGTAGAGGAAAACCTGGGTGGGGAGCAGCTGTTCTCCTCCATTAGGGATGAGTTCACATCTGCACAAGAACAACCGTCTTTCTACGAGTGACGGACGACGTGCGGGTAAGTTTATAACAAGTTAATGTTCACCCGATAAAGGTGGGGTGGGAATGAAACAGGGGGCTCTTCGGGGGCCCCCTTTTTGTTAATTATGAATTTTGAATTTTGAATTTTGAATTAAGAATTATGAATTAAAAATCTCCCCTTGCCCATTTAAACGAATATCGCTACCTTAGCGGAGCTATTTTTAGTATAATACCATGAAGAACACTTTTCAGTATATAGTTTTGGCGCTCGCCGCCGTGATTTTTTCCGTGAGTAATCTATTCGCGAAGGTGGATATCACCTCGAATGGGGTCTATTATATCTTCCACTCCTCGGGCATGGCGCTCTCGTCGGTGGACGGGACACCGAACCTTCATACCTTCAATGCGGGCGAGGCGCAGCAATTCCGCTTCGTGCAGTCGGGTAGCTCCTACCTGATAAAGAGCGTGCAACGTAATTCGAACGTGGCGAAGACGGGGCAGTGGAACACGGAGTTCTCTTCCTCTACGGGTAATGCCGCCAAGTTCACCGTGGAGGATTGCGGCGGGGATTACGTGCGCTTCCGATGCGCTGATAACAGCCTCTGCTTGGGTACGGACGGTACCGCGCCGGGCGCCAGCGTCTACTCGGACAAGAACGGACGGGAGACGCTCCACCTCTGGTATCTGCGTGAGGCGAACGGCTCTTCCCTGATCACGGATGGCCTGTACATGACCATCGAGAAGGCTGAACTCTTCCTCTCGACGACGAAGGTCGGTGATGGGGAAGGGGAGTACCCTGTGCGCTCCCAAGAAAAACTGTTGGCTGAGATAGACGCCGCGAAATCGGTCTACGAATCGCCTACTTCCCAAGCGGAGGTGGTCTCCGCCACGACAAAGCTGGCGGACGCCCTCAATGCCTACAAGGCGGAACGTAACTCGCCGGTCTCCGCAGGCGTGAAATACTATATCATCCATGCCAGCAACCGTTACCTCTCCAACGAGAACGGTAGCGTGCAGATCAAGAACCGCTCCAACGACACGAAGCGGCAGTTCGTCTTCGAGGCGATGAGCGATGGCTCGTATGCGCTGAGGAATGTGGCGTCGGGCACTTACCTGACCGCTTCGGGCGAGTATGACGTGAAGATGGCGAACGGAACCTCTTCGTCGGACGCCCACTTCAAGGTGGCTTACGCGCCGGACGAGGAGCGCTACATCCGTTTGCAGGTGGTCTCAAGCGGGAAGTTCTTGGGCACGGATGGCACATCGGACGGCAAGGGCGTCTACAGCGATAAGAATGGTTCTGACGGGAAGCACTACTGGTACCTCGTGCGTGTGGACGCCCCTTCCGGACAACCCTACCATTCCTTCCTGATCGGTAGCTCGGCGATCCGCATGGGCATGGACTGGCTCGATGCGGAGGGCAAGCATATCAACGCGCATGGCGGATGTGTGCTCTATGAGGATGGCACCTACTATTGGTTCGGTGAGAACTACCGCCCTTCCCCTGTGCGCAGCAACGGTATCGTCTGCTACACCTCGAAGGACCTCTACAACTGGAAGAGGGAGTGCATGGCGTACGAATGCCCTGAGCAACCGCTAAGGAGCGATTACCAGGATATGAACTATGGCCGCACTTTGGAGCGTCCGAAGGTGATGAAATGCCCTAACACGGGGAAATACGTCATGTGGGTACACTGGGAGAATGGCTCAGGCTATGCGGCCTCGCGCGTGGCCATCCTCTATGCGGATAAGATCACAGGCCCGTATAAGTTCGTGAAGACGATGCGTCCGAGGGGGGATGAGCAACCTTCCGGCTCGCGTGACCAGACATTGATGTTCGACCCTGACTACAACGTGGGCTACCACTTCGGGTCGGCCGAGGAGAACATGACGATGCATGGTACCCTGCTGAAGGACGACTATCTGGACCTGAGCAACACGTGGGAACGCATGTTCGTCGACAAGCAGTATGAGGCGCCCGCCATATTCAAGTACCATCAGCGCTTCGTGGCGATCACCTCGGGCTGTACGGGTTGGGATCCGAACCCTGCCCACTCCTCCTATTCGCAGCTGCCGCTGTCGGGTTGGGCGGACAATGGCAACCCATGCGTGGACGCGAACGCTAACAAGTCTTACTGTAGCCAAAGCAACTACGTCTTCAAGGTGCCGGGCAAGTATGATGCCTACATCTACATGGGTGACCGATGGAAGGGCGGCGACTACTTCCCGGACGCCAACGTGGGCGAGTCATGGCACATCTGGTTGCCGATCGATATGCGCAGTGGCTATCCGATCATCCGTTTCTACGGGGAGTGGAGCCTTGATTTGTTCGATAAACTGAACCGATATAGGCGTGTGGAGAAGTGTGAGGCGGGCAAGACCTACCTGTTGCTCTCCAAGAATGCGAATAGGATATTGTCCAACAAGGAGGGCAAGCTGGCTTTGACGGAGGACAATGACGACATCAACCTCTCGTTTAGGGTCTCCGCCAAGGATGACTATTATATCCTGACGGATGTGGCATCCGGGAAGGCTTTGGACGCGACGGGCGGCGAGCTATCCCTGCGGGACTCCTCCGGTTCTTACGAGCAGCAGTGGAAGGTTGTCTCCTCGGGTACGCATGACGGTTACTATTACTTCTACCCACGCAGTTCCTCCTCTTCCGCGCTGACGAACTTCAGCGCCACGCCGACGCTGAACGGTGTGGTCGGCTTGGGTACGGCGGGCAAGACCGCCAGCTGCCAGTTCGCCTTCTGTTTCGATTCGAAGAAGGTGAATTACAAGCCGATATCAGACGAGTCGGATGGTTCCTACGCTCGGTGGATCGAGTCGAAGGGATACAGGAAGGTGGAGCCGGTAGGGTTGCCTGAACTCTATGCGAACGAAGGATTGGGAGATGATGTGGAGGTCTATACAGGGAAGAACCAATTGACGGTGCGCTCTCCCCGCGCATGCGACGTCTATATCTATACGCTAGATGGCCGCCTAATACGTTCTTTCGGTGTTGAGGCTAATGCCTTGGAAGATTGTCAATTGCCTGCCGGCGTTTACTTGGTGAACGGGAGGAAGGTGAGGGTGGAATAGAGGGGTGGTGAGGCATAACCGCTCTCTGTATATCCTAAAAAAGCCATTCCCCATCGATTAGGGAATGGCTTTTCTTTATGTTGCTGGCACTGTTGTGTCCGGTTCAGGGCTTGGATGTGCGCATCGTATAGAAACGCACGTTTCTTAATTGACTTCGTCGAACTGACGTTTCATAATTCATAATTCTTAATTCTTAATTATCTTGCTTTATCTCCCAATGGTATTCCATCGGTTCGTTCCAGTGAGGGTTTTGTATTTTATATCTTGTCTCTGTGGTGACGAGGATCATGCCATTGGCTCCTCTGGCGCCCAGTGCCGCGCATTCCGGGTTGGAAGGCCTTACGATTTCCACATAGGCCACTTCGGAGAGGGGTAGGGTGGATATCTCGCCGACTTCGAGGCCATCCACGTAATAGATGGGGGCTAGGCTGCCATTGAATGAGGTGGCGACATTGCTTCGAGGCACTTTCGCGTTGATGGCGGAGAGTGTCATGCTCTCACCCGTCTTTTCAAGTGATTCTTTCATGTATATTTGTCCGCTATATTCGCTCGTCGGGATGAATGGGGCTCTTTTCTGAACGACATCCAGCACTCCCTTCTCTTCCCTGATGATGAATTCGACGCACCCTTTCATGGGGATGAAAGAGGCTTTCCCCCGGATCGCGGAGTATAGGGCGAGTGTGTCCTGGCTGGGGTCTGCGTTCCTCAGCGAAAACCTCCCTTTCTTGTCGGGTTGGGTGCTCTTCCCCGTGCGTTTGTTGAGGATGGAGACTTCCCCTTTCTTGTAGGGGGTGTCGGAGGTGTATTGTCCTGTGATGGTCTCCGCGTTCGCAAGGAACGGAAGAAGACCTAATGCGAAGAGGATTGCCTTGCTTTTCATGGTGAGGTATGTTTAAAGGGTTTGAGGCATGAGTGTCAGCACCATTTTGAGGCCAAGCTTAGGGTGCTCGATGGTGATGACCTGCTCGTCGAATACCGCGTTCATCTTTTTGAGGAAGCTGCCGTTCTGGAGGACGTGCACGATACCGTTGTCCTTGTAGTAGAACATGTAGTAGTTCCCTCCCTCTTTCGTGCTCACGCTGTAGCCCCATCGGGTTTGTCCTTTCAGGGGCATGTAGATGGTCCCGGGGAAGTCCTCCGGCACATCGACCATCAGGAGGCTTTTGAAATCCCTTTCGAGGATCTTCATCACGACCTTCTTGTTGAGTTGCTCCATGCAGCTGTTCACGACGAAGCTGTCCTGCGAGACGGAGAAGTCGAAGATGGGGATGCCGAAGGTGGTCATCATGATGAGGCGGAATTTACGGGGGTCTTGCGCCTCCCGTGATAGGGCTAAAACACCCGTGATGCTCTTATCTTTGAAATCCACTTGGGCGGAGTAGTACCGCGCCGCTTCGTATTCGTCAAAAACAGGCATCAGGTTGGAACGGTGCATTTTGGCGGAGGTGGTAGGACGCAACCCCGATTGGTTGAAGATCTTGGGCGTGCAACTTACCAGCCCCGCCAATGCTACCGTTAGAAGTAATATCTTCTTTGTCATCGAATCATTATTTGATCGAGAAGACCGAATCGTCTATCGAAACGTTTTTCTGTTTGTTGGAGAATACGTACTCGGAGTAGTCGTTCTTCGTCTGGTTAGGCTTCAGGGCCTCTGTCATGCGCATCTTCAGCACGGTGAAGTCTGACGAGTCGAGGTATAAGTCCACTCTCTCCGCGAACTTCTTGATGTCGGCGCTCTGTGGCGTGATCACGATCAGATAGTCTGACTCCTCGACGAAGTACTCCATCTTGTAGTTGGAGCCCATGTTGGCGATGTTGCCGCTCATGCAGGCGGAGATCACCTTCTTCAGCTCCCCCATCATCGGGTTGGACTTGGCGTCCATCACCATTGGCTTGCCGTTCGCATCCATCATCAGCTTGTCGCCGTTCATCACGAGGTTCTGCTTGAAAGGCATCTGGAACTCAAGCTTCACCTTGTCGTCCTTCTTGTAGTAGAACTTGCCGGATGATTTCATCGTGCTGGACATCACGGAGACGTATTTCACGAGGGTGAAATCGCTCTTGATGGAGGATATCTTGGCCGCATTGGATTGCATCTTCTCCTTCAACCCGTTCACGTCTGCCACGGGCTTCGCTGCTTGTACCATTGACAAAGACAATGAAGCCAACATCGTAGCTAAGATGACTAAAATTCTCTTCATAATCTTTAAAATTTAAGTTAGACAATAGCTTTATCGCTCATGTATCCACCTCCGCTTGTGGCTTAGGTGTAGAGTCCACCGTTGACAGCGATGGTCTGTCCGGTGATGTAGGACGCCGCATCCGACACGAGGAATCCGACCGTTGCCGCGATCTCCTCCGGTTCTCCGAAACGGTTCATCGGAATCTGGGTCTTCAGAGAGGCCTCGTCCAAGTCGTGGGTCATGTCTGTGCGGACAAAACCAGGCGCCACCGCGTTGACGGTCACTCCCTTGCGGGCAACCTCCTGCGCTAATGCTTTCGTGGCGGACATCACCGCACCTTTGGCGGCGGAGTAGTTCGTTTGTCCCGGCAATCCCTTCTGACCGGAGAGGGAGACCATGTTCACGATCCTTCCGTGCTTCTTGGTCAACATAGCTTTCAATACCGCGCGTGTCGTGTACATGAAGCCGTTCAGGCTAGTGTTCAACACCTGTGCCCAATCCTCGTTGGACATCCATATCAGCAGGTTGTCGCGCCGTACGCCGGCGTTGTTCACCAAGCAATCGATGTATTCGCTCGGATGGGACTCTTGCCAATCGGTGATGGCTCTCTCCACCTCGGCGGGTTGTGATACGTCGAACTTCATGATTTCCCCGTCAGAGCCCTTCTCTTGGACCATCTTCAGGGTGTTCAACGCTTCTGCCTCGTTGGATTGGAAGTTGATGATCACGTAATAACCCATCTCGGCAAGTTTCACTGCGCATGCCCGGCCGATACCTCTGGATGCGCCTGTCACTAATGCTACTTTCATTGATATAGAAATTATGTTTTTTGTTTCTTACTCTTTTTATTCTTAATTCCTTAATCAGGGGTAAATATATATCTTTTTGCGGAATACCCCAACTCTATTCCCCCTATGGCGTGATTCTGTCGTCCAATGTGCATTTTTTGTCGATTAAACGCCTTGGGGAAAGTGCTTATTCGAAGCGTTTTCCCCGCAAATAGGTTTGCATCCTCGCGATCTCCTCGTACTTGGTCGTGTCGTCCACGAACTTAGGGAAGAAGGCCCTGATCTCGTCGTATATCTTTTTCGTCTTGGGTGCTAATTTGCCGGAGGCCTCCAAGCAGTCTATGCCTTGCGCGATGGACATGAAGTGGATGGCCATCACCTGGTAGGCGTTGTCCACCACACGCTTCGCCAAGAGGGCGGAGTTGGTCCCCATGCTGACGACGTCCTGGTTGTCGTTGTTGTTCGGGATGGAGTGCACGTACATCGGGTTGGAGAGCGTCTGGCACTCCGCCGTGGTGGAGGTGGCCGTGAATTGGCACGCCTGCATGCCGTAGTTGAGGCCTAACACGCCCATGTTGACGAATGGCGGGAGGATCCCGTTGATGCGGTCATGGAAGAGATAATTCATCTGACGCTCCATCAGCATGGTCAGCTTGGTGATGGCTATCTTCAGTTTATCCATCTCGAATGAGACGTAGTCGCCGTGGAAGTTGCCGCCGTGGTAGACGGTCTGTGTCTCGACGTCCACGATCGGATTGTCCGTCGCCGAGTTGACCTCGTTCACCAGTACACGCTCCGTGTTCTGCAGGGTCTCCAGTACGGGACCGAGGATCTGTGGCACGCAACGCAACGAGTAGTAGGGTTGCACTTTATGCTTGAATACGCTTTCGCCCTGGTGGCCCCCGTCGTAGAGCTCCTTCTCGCGGCTGAGCATGCATTGGCTGCCTGCGCTCCATTCCCTGAGTTGTCGTGCGATTTCGCTCTGTCCCGGTTGGCGACGCACCTCGTTGAGCTTCGCCGCCATGAAGTCGTCGTAGGAGGAGGCGATCTCATTGACCATCACCGAGGCGATGACCGCCCATTGCAATAGCCTTTTCGCATCGAAGAGGTTGACCAGTCCGATGCCGGTCATGAAGGAGGTGCCGTTGGTGACGGAGAGTCCCTCGCGCACATGTATGCCTAGTGGTTTCAAGCCTAGTTTCTTCAGCACTTCGGAGGCGGGTTGGAATTCTCCTTCGTAGCAGACTTTCCCTTCCCCGATCAGTGTGAGCGCCATGTGCGCCAATTGCACGAGGTCTCCGCTGGAGCCTACGCTTCCGTGCTCGGGGATGAATGGGAAGATGTCGTGGTTGATGAATGCCGCCAGGAGCTCCACCAATTCAGGGTGTACGCCCGACTCCCCTTGGATGAAGGTGCCGATCCTGGCGATCATGGCCGCCTTCACGTAGATGTTGGGGAGAGGGTTGCCCGTTCCCGCCGAGTGGCTGCGGATGATGTTGTATTGTAACTGGACCCTCTCGTCGTCGCTGACCCGGTATTGGGCCATTGGCCCGAATCCTGTGTTTATGCCGTAGATGACGCGGTCCTTGGAAAACTCCTCGAGGAATTCGTAGCTCTTGCGGACCCTTTCGGTGACGCTGGACGTGAAGGCGATTTTTTGCCCTCCGTATAGTATGGACTCGATATCTTCTATCGAAATATAATCTAATTCTTTCTGCATCCTTTTCTGCATTCTTAATCATCGCGAATATACGATAATTTGGCTTGGTATCAAAACCGCCACCTGACATCTCGTCAGATGGCGGCTAAAAGTAGTTTTATTTATTGCTAGTGTATGTAAATGTTTCGTTTATGAGTTAAGTAATCATGTCATTTTTCAGTGTGTATTATTGTGAATTATTCGTTATTATCCTTTTTGTCTGGACGAGGGCCGTGGTGTTTAGGACCTCTCCTCTCCCCGTGCATTCCTGCTCCTGGGTGTGGTCCCTTGTGACAGCCCTTGCGGAACCCGAACATCGGACACGACTTCATGTCGATCAGTTGCTTTTGCTCCTCGATGGTCAGGTTGTCGAAATCAGCCCATTTTTGCTCCAACTCGGCTTTCTTCGCCTCCATTTCGTCGATCTGCGCCTTGCGTTCCTTGATCAGCTCTTTCTGCTCGTCCACTGAGAGGCTGTCGAACTTCATCCACTTCTCCATCTTTTCGTCCATCCCTGGGAAACCGCCTGGGAATTCGCCTCGGCATTCTCCTCTGTGTGGACCTCCGTGTTTCCGTCCGTCTGGACCCTTTTTGTCGCAGAACGGTTTGTCCGGGCAACCGGCCTCGATGTTCTCTCCCTCTTTGTTCGGGCATTGACCTTGATTGTTTTTGTCGCAGTTGCAACATGAACTCATCACGATCGCGCTGAACAACGCAGTTGATAAAATAGTAACTAATTTCTTCATTTCCATTTGTGTTTTTATTTGGTTTAACCTTATGTCACAAATATAGTTAGGCAGAGTCCATCCTGAAAATAGGATCGACGAATCGGTTTGTTGAATCGATGAATCGGGTAGTCTGTTCGATGAATGGTTTTCCTTTCCCTACGGTTTCTGAGGGATATTCCTTTATTCTTCGATGCCTAACGCCTCTTTTCTGCGGCGGGAGAGGTACTCCCATCTCTCGTCGTTGTTTAGTATTTCCAGCTGTCTTTCGATGAGTCCCTTGATGTCTGAGCGCACCTTTTCCTCCTGCGCCTTCAGGATCTCGTTCATGGTATTGTCCCGGATTTCCTTCACCTTCGTGTTGAAGTTCTTCATCTCGGTGAAGTGCCCGTTTATTTTCCCCAAAAGAGAAATGACAGGAGATGTCTGTCTGCTTCCAGTCTCTACCATGTTGTCGATGAGTCCCATGACCTCTCTGAGCACTTCCCCTACCTTGACGCTCTCCGCGGCGTATTTGTTCTCCCTGTATTCCTTCTCCTTGGCGAGCCAGTTGGTCACTTTCGGTTCTTTGATGAAGGAGATGATGGCTTCCTTCATTCTGTCGGGGAGCGATACGGCGGACTCTCGGTCGGTGGCCATGGCCTCGATGTTCTCGGTCAGTTCGGCGCATAGTCCGCTGATCTCCTTCCCCGTTTCGGTGATGAAGTCGGCGAATCCGAAGAAGATGTCCAGGAACGGTTGCACGTCCGCGCTCTGTATGCTCATGAGGTCTCGTAGCGTCTCACCGTTGCTGCAGGCGATCACATAGTGTTTCTTCATGAATGCCAGGGTGAATTGTTTGAGTTCGTTCACCTCGGTAGGCGAGTCGAAGTTGTAGAAGGTCGGCAGCGGTTGGTAGGCGGCTTCCTCCTCCTTGACCGCCTCGTTGTCGATGACTATTTTGGCGTTGAATATCTTTTCGGAGATCTCCTCGCCGAAGTTGTCCGCCACGGCGCCTACGAATGTTCCTTGTGTCAGTGTGGAGATCTTCGAGGCAGGGATCATGGTGTCGTTTTGCTCGCTGATGCTGGTCGAGACGCCCGACGAGTTGTAGCTTTGGCTTTTCCTACGTTGCATGTTCTTTCCGAAACGTTTTTCCAGTTGGTTGGCGGTGTCTCCCGTCACCTGTCCGCAGAAGAGGTTGCCTATGGTGTTGATGATGGCTTTCGCCTCCTTCTCGCCGTAGTCGCGTATCAGTTGGGTGAAGTCTTGGTAGCCTAGGCAGACGGAGACCTTGTTGGAGCGGGCGGTGGCGATGAGGTTGTCCAATCCCCTGAAGTAGATGGTCGGTAGCTCGTCGATGATCAGGGAGATCGGGTGCCTTCCCTTCTTGTTGATGACCTTCACGATGCGTCCGTTGTATAAGCCTAGGGCGGTGGCGTAGATGTCTTTTTTCTCCGGGTTGTTTCCGACGCAGAGCACCTTGGGCTCCTCCGGGTTGTTGAGGTCCAGCGTGAAGTCGTTCCCCGTCATCACCCAATAGAGTTGAGGCGAGCTGATGCGGGAGAGCGGGATGCGGACCGAGGCGATCTGTCCCTGCAGTTGGTCCTGCGCCCCGCCTTCCCAGGCCTCCATGAAGGCGGACATGTAGTTGACGAGGCTCGGGTTCATGCTCATCAGCGGTATGCAGTCGCTGTATTTCGCATTGATCCATTCGATGACGTGCGGGAGGGTGCAGTATTTGCCCCCTTCGACCTCCTTCAGGTACCAGATGGAGGCGGTGAGGTAGTTGATCGGAGATTCCACGAAGAAGTCACCTTGCTTCTGTGCCCAGCTCTTGTTGAGGTTCAGCATGATGGTGTAGGCGCTGTCGTAGGCATCCGTGATGTCGCTCATGAACATCGGGTGGATCGGGTTGCAACGGAGCGAACGCCTTGGGTCGTCGAAGTTGATCACGCAGAACTTGGGTTTCACACCGTATTTCGTCTTGAACTCCTCCTCGTGCCATCTCATATGGTTGTAGACGATGGTGGAGAGGTCAGGGAATTTGAAGTCGTAGCAGTACATCGTGAAGTTTTTCCTCATGTGCTGGCGGATGAACTCGTTGATGACCGCATAGGTTTTTCCTGAGCCCGGGGTGCCTAGCACGCTTGTCGCTCGGAAAGGGTTCACCACGTTGATCCAGCCTTCGCGGTCCTTCCCTTTGAACCTGTATCGTGTCTTGAGGTTGACGGAGTAAGGGTTGTCGATCAGTTCCTCGTTCTGTTTGAACGACTCCTCGTTTTCGCTGTTGGTCTCCTCGAAGGAACGGCTCACCTTATGGATGTAGTTGCCTCCGAAGATGAAGTAGAGGATGCCCGCACCGCTTACGAGTATGTAGGCGATGGTCTTGATGACCGGCTGGGGAATCCTGAGCATGGCGGGACTGAGGACCACGAAGAGGAGTCCGAAGGCGATGATACACCAGCCCTCCGTCCGTATGGGCTTGATTTTTAGCACTGTCTTGCCATTGTCGTTCTCCTCCATGACACGTCCGTTTTCTCCCCTGTCGATGACGCCAAGCTTCTCGAGAAAGTTGCAGATCGGGGAAATGAATGGGTTCATCTGTATCTTCTCCTCCTTCTTCCCCCGTTCCGCCCAGCCGTAGAAAGCGACGAAGAGCAGGGCGATGAAGAGCGTGATGTACACGGAGCTGAACAGGTGGAGCTTCTGGTTCACCATGTGGAGGAATTGGTAGGTACGCTCGTAAACATTCCCGGGAAGTATGCTTGCGAAGAATGACTGGCAATACCAGTATATGTTCAGAAGATAAAATAGAATTCCGATTGCTCGTGAGAAATCGAGCGTTTTTTTGAGCCCGTCTTGATTATCCTGTCCCATAGTACCTTGATTTGTCCGTGAGTTTTAAACCTTTTTTGTATTTCTGTCCTTCTTTTCGTGGGTCGGAAGGGGGTGTCCGTATCGTATTTTTTTTGCAAAAATAGAAAAAATCTCAATAACAGAAAGCTTTTTCGGGTTATTTTGTGTAAAAAACGCATAATTCACCATTTGTGAAATAAAGTTAAAAAGAAAAAATATCTTACAATTATGTTGTATAACATAAAATTTACCCATATCTTTGCATCGTGTTTTTCATGGTATTAGATTTAAGGTTAAAATTACGAGGTTGGGATGTCGGGATGACATCCTTCTTTGTTTTATAGGGGTAGTGAATTTTCGAGGGGGTTGAAGGAACTGTTTTGAGTGCGGGAAAAAGGATGCAGGATGAACTGTAGGGTCTGGAGGAAGGTCGGAAGGCAAGTGCGGGGGTGTTTTTGGACTTTCGGGTTGATATGCATGAATCGAGTAATCTTTTATGAATTTTTAAGCACAAAACACGATGGGGGTTTTCCCAATATCATAAAAATCCTTATTTTTGCACGTTTTTGGTAAGAGAGCAAAATAATGAGAATGATTTGTCGTTTCTTTTTCTGAAAACCAATATGGCAAGAAAATGAAGCATCGGAAACATAAGATTGGAACATATACGTTGGTTGTGCTGTTGGCGTGCCTTTGTCCTAGTTTATCACTGGCGCAGGATCGTTACGTGGGTGAATTGGGTCTGCTCGGTGGTGGTACGTACTATAACGGCGACGCGAATTCGACGAAGATATTCTACGAGAACCACTTGGCTTTCGGAGGGTTGTTGCGGTACTTCATCAATGACAGGGGTGTGTTGAAGTTGGACGTCATCAGGGGCAAGGTTTCGGGTGACACGCGGAACTTCGAGAACATGTTGCCGTACGGGCAGGAGGCTGCTTTTGAGCAGACGTATTGGGACATCGGACTGCAGGTTGAGCACAATTTCCTGAAATATGGTTTTGAGAGTTGGGACCGCGAGATCAAGCGGCACACGCCATATGTGTTGATCGGTCCGGGCTTGACCGTGTATGATCAGTGGAGGGGAAACATGATGGCCTTCAACGTGACATTCGGTGTGGGGTACAAGTTCAAGTTGTGGAAGCGGTGGAATTTGGGCGTCGAGTGGTCCATGCGTAAATTGTTCGTCGACAACTTCGATGCGATGGACCCTGACAGCAAGATTTTGAACGACCCTTATCGGATGGGACATAGTGTGTTGAAAAATAACGACTATTATACTTGCGCTGTCGCTTTCGTGTCGATGGATCTCATCAGGAGGAAGTCAAGGTGCAATGCTTTAAGAAAATGATATGGATTTAAAAGAACAAATCGACATCAATCGGATACCGCAGCATGTGGCCATCATCATGGATGGGAATGGCCGTTGGGCTAAGTCGAAAGGTCTGGACCGCATCTTCGGTCATCGGGAGGGCGTGGATTCCGTGGATAAGGTGATGGAAGCCGCCTCTGACCTTGGTGTCAAATACATCACGCTGTACGCTTTTTCCACTGAGAATTGGAACCGTCCGGAGATGGAGGTGAACGCCTTGATGGAGATCCTCTCCGAGGCATTGAAGAAGTATATCGAGAAAATTTCCAAAAACAATGTGCGTTTGATGGTCATCGGCGATAAGAGCCGTTTGTCCAAGGTGACCCTGTCGAATCTGAGTGAGGCGGAGAAGATGACGGAGAAGAATACGGGCTTGACCATGGTCCTCGCCATCAGCTACTCTTCCAGATGGGAGATCCTGGAGGCTACCAAGCGCATCGCCTCCGAAGTGAAGTCCGGGGCGCTGAGTGTCGATGAGATCGACGAGCAACTCTTCTCCAACCGTCTGGCGACGGCGGGTATCCCTGACCCAGACCTGCTCATCAGGACGAGCGGCGAGTTGCGTATCAGCAACTTCCTCATGTGGCAGCTGTCGTATTCTGAGTTGTATTTCACTCCAGTCAGCTGGCCAGAGTTCAAGAAAGAGCAGTTCTTCGAGGCGATTATCGATTACCAAAAAAGAGAAAGACGTTTCGGCAAAACAAGTGAACAATTGTCATAGATGAGTGGAATGAAGAAATTTTTATACATCTGCATATTTTCCCTTCTCCCGGTTCTGGCTTGTGCCACAGTGCGGGGTGTGAATGTCAGGGTGGATGATGTGGCGTTGAGTGCGGACAGTGTTCGCCTGGGAGATTCGTTGTCTACTTCTTCTCCGAAGGAGGATGAGCCGCTTATTTCCTATTCGATGACCGCCAAGGAATACACGATCGCGGGCATTGAGGTGTCGGGTGCGGAAACCTACGACAAGGCGGTACTCATCGGTTACTCCAAACTTAGGGTGGGCGATAAGATCAAGGTGCCGGGTGAGCAGATCACCAAGGCTGTGAAACGTTTCTGGAAACAGGGATTGTTCTCCGATGCGAAGATATATGCCGAGAAGATCTCGGGTGACAAGGTATGGCTCAAAATAGAATTGGAACAGAGGGAACGTATCTCTGAGATCAATATCTCGGGTGTCAAGGAGAAGAAGAAAGAGGATATCTTGGGTGCCATCGAACTGAAAAAGAACGGTATCGTGACGCCGAACCTCATCTCCCGCACGAAGGAGGCTATCAAAAAACACTTGAGCGGGGATGGTTACCGCAACGCCGAGGTGGATATCAACACGAGGAATGATCAGAACAGAAAGGGGTTCGTGGTCGTCAATATAGACATCGATAGGCGAGACAAGGTGAAGGTGCACCGCATCTATATGTCCGGATTGGATCAGATGAAGGAGTCGAAGGTGAAGCGGGGTATGAAGAAGACCAAGGAGAAGAAACTGGTCAACTTCTTCAAATCCAAGAAATTCATCGACGCCGAATATGCGAATGACAAGGGTTTGGCCATCGAGAAGTTCAACGAGTTCGGATTCAGGGACGCTCGGTTGCTCAGCGACAGCGTTGTCGAATACAAGGAGAACCGCGTGGATGTCTACATGCACTTCGAGGAGGGCAGGAAATACTACTTCCGCAACATCAACTGGGTGGGTAACACCATCTATTCGAGCGATGTGCTGACCGCCGCTCTGGGCATTAAAAAGGGTGATGTCTACAACCAAAAATTATTGAACAGCAGACTCTTCTCCGATGATGATGCCATGTCCAACCTCTATCTGGACAATGGTTACCTCTTCTTTAACGTGGAGCCGGTGGAGACAAAGGTGGAGGGAGACTCCATCGATTTGGAAATGCGCATCTACGAGGGGCAGCAGGCTGTCATCAACAATGTGGTCATCAAGGGTAACAACGCGATCTACGAGAATGTGATCCGCCGTGAGTTGCGCACGAAGCCGGGCGAGCTCTTCAGCAAGACGAACCTCCAGCGTTCCGCGCGTGAGTTGGCGGCGACGGGTCACTTCAACCCTGAGAAGATGGATATACGTCCTGAACCTAATCCGGAGAACGGAACGGTGGACATCGTCTACAATTTGGAGCAGAAAAAGAATGATCAGGTGGAACTATCCTTCGGCTATGGACCGTCGACGGGTGTGACGGGTTCGGTCGGTTTGAGATTCACCAACTTCTCCATCAAAAACATCTTCAACAAGTCGGCTTACCGTCCGTTGCCTCAGGGTGATGGCCAGAACCTGTCGCTTTCCTTCTCCACGAATGGAAAGTATTACACTTCCGCCAGCATCGGATTCACGGAACCTTGGTTGGGCGGGAATAGGCCGACATCGTTATCCACTTCGTTGTACTGGTCTAGGCAGTCGGGTGTGAATAGCAGATATTACTCGGACAACTACTATAACAATGCGCTTTATGACAACACTTCTTATAGCGCATATTCGGCCGCGGTGGATCGTAACAAGTATATCATGACGATGGGTGCTTCTGTCGGTATAGGAAAACGTCTGGATTGGCCGGACGACTATTTCTCCTTGTATTGGGAGCTTTCCTATCGACACTATACCCTGCATGATTGGGATATGTTGGAGATGTCGTATGGATCAGCCAATAACCTGAGCATCTCCGCTACATGGAGCCGTAACTCTGTGGATAATCCATATTACGCGAGAAGGGGTTCTAAGTTGTCCCTGATGTTGCAGTTGACGCCTCCTTATTCCTTGTTCAAGGACAATACGAGGATCAATTCCTTGGTGGACCGTTACCGTGCGGGCAGCCCGAAAGAGGAGTTCAGGGGATTGGCGGAAGACGAGTACCAGGAGATGCAGCAGGATTTGTTCCGCTGGGTGGAGTACTACAAGACGGAGTTCAAGATGCAAACGTTCACGCCGCTCTCCTCTAACCAGAAACTGGTGTTGATGACTCGTGCGGAGTATGGTTTCTTGGGATACTACGATTCCTATAGACGTTCCCCATTCGAGCGTTACTATGTGGGTGGCGACGGTATGACGGGGTCCAGCTACACGTATGCGCAGACGGCCATCAAGGTGCGTGGATACGGTAATGGAGACCTGACGCCGAGGGATGCCTATTCGAGCAAGTATGCGGGTAATATCTATTCCAGACTCTCTTTGGAGTTGCGTTATCCGTTGATGCTTGAGACCGCCACCACCATCTATGTCTTGGGCTTCACCGATGCGGGAAACTCATGGCGTGATTTCTCCGATTTCAACCCGTTCGATCTGAAGCGTTCCGCTGGTCTCGGTGTTAGGATCTTCCTCCCGATGATCGGATTGATCGGTGTCGACTGGGGTTATGGTTTCGACCTGTCGAAGAGCATGGGTGGCGGACACAACTTCCATTTCGTGATCGGGCAAGAGTTCTAACGTAAGTGAAATAATTGTTTTAAAACAAGTGACGAATATGAAGAAACTGATTATGACATTGTTGGCGGTGGGTGCCTTCTGTTGCGCTTCCGCCCAGAAAGTGGCTGTGCTCGACATGGAGTATATCCTGAAGAATATCCCTATGTATGAGTCCGCGAATGAGCAATTGAAGCAAATCTCCGAGAAGTGGCAGAAAGAGGTGGAGGCCAAGAATGAGGAGGCCAAAATCCTTTATAAGAATTACCAGACGGAGGTGGTCTTCCTTTCCGACGAGATGAAGGTGAAGAAGGAGAATGAGATCGTGGCCAAGGAAAAAGAGGCTAACGAGTTGAAACGTAAGTATTTCGGTCCTCAGGGCGAATTCTTCAAGAAGCGTGAGAGCTTGATGAAACCTATCCAAGACGAGGTGTATGTGGCTGTGAAGGATGTATCCGACACGAAGGGTTACACGGTCGTTCTGGACAAGGGTAGTAGCTCTAACCTCATTTATTTCTCCGTCAAAGTGGATATCAGTGATGAGGTGTTGACGAAGTTGGGATATGCGAAATAATTCGTAACTTTGTGCGCTGAAAGTTTAGAAAATTCTTTAATGTAAATATTATGTATAAAAAATTAATCGCTTTGTTATTTTTGGCTATGCCAGCTTTCGGTATGGCTCAAAACACACAAATTAAATTGGGTTATTTGGATGTTCAGACGTTGTTCCTTGCAATGCCTGAGGTCTCTCAGATCGAGACTTCCTTGAAGGATCTTGCTACACAGCATGAGAGTGAAATCAAAAGAATGGAGGATGAGTATACCCGTAAGCTGACAGAGTATAAAGATGGTGAAGCGAAGTGGGATGAGACCATCAAGAAGAACAGGATGGAGGAGATCCAAATGCTTCAGATGAAGGTTCAACAATACTATCAGTCTGCTCAGACTTTGTTGCAACAGAAGCAAGAGGAGTTGCAAGCTCCTATCCGTGAGAAGTTGCGTAAGGCGATCGAGGAGGTCGGAGCCGAGAATGGTTTCCTCTACATCTACGATTTGAACACATTGCTTTACAAGTCGGCTGATGCGATTGATGTCACTCCGTTGATGAAGAAGAAGTTGAACATTAAGTAATTAATGTTTCTCCACAAATAGGAAAGAGGGCAATCCTGTCCTCTTTTTTTTTCTTATGATGGGTGGAGGGAAACTGACTCGGGGAAGTCTCCCGCCCCCTCTTTTTATAGTGTGAAACGTGGAATCTTAGGATTCCCCTTAATAGTTGGATGGTATGGCACATTTCCCAAATCAGAATGGTCCGATCGGTGTTTTCGACTCCGGGTATGGCGGATTGACTATCTTATCGGAGATCCGTAAACGTTTGTCCGGATATGATTACATCTATTTGGGCGACAACGCGCGTACTCCGTATGGCACGCGCTCCTTCGATGTCGTCTACGAATATACTCGTCAGTGCGTCGAGAAACTATTCGAACTGGGTTGCCCGCTTGTCATCTTGGGCTGTAATACGGCTTCGGCTAAGGCGTTGAAGTCCATCCAGATGTATGACTTGCCGAAATGGAATCCTGACCGCCGTGTTTTGGGCGTCATCCGCCCTACCATCGAGCAGATAGGGGATTGCACCCGGACTCGCCACGTGGGCCTTTTCGCCACCATAGGCACGGTGCAATCGGAGTCGTACCCGATAGAGGTCCATAAACTCTTCCCGGACATTGTCATCTCTTCCGTGGCTTGCCCGCTTTGGGTGCCGCTGGTGGAGAACTCCGAGTATGACTCGGATGGCGCGGATTATTTCGTGAAGAAATATGTGGATCAACTCTTGGCGAAGGATGATCGGATCGACACGGTCATCTTGGGTTGCACGCATTACCCTTTGTTGTTGCCTAAGATCAGGAAATATCTGCCTGCGCATATCCGAATCATTTCGCAGGGTGCGATTGTCGCCTCCAGTTTGGAGGATTACCTCCATCGTCATCTCCCTATGGAGCATTTGTTGACGAGGGGAGGTTCATGCCAATTCTTCACGACAGAGTCGGAGGAGAAGTTCAAAAAATCCGCTTCCGTCTTCTTGTCGGAGGAGATCTCGGCGCAACACATACAGCTTAATTAGAGTTGTCCGATAGGGGATATATCATGGCTCTTTAGTTCACTTGGGAAGGGAGGACTCCGAATCGGTCCTTGAATTTCTTCGAGAAGTAGGATGGATCGCTGAATCCTATTTCGTAGGCTATCTCCGAAATGTTTTTCCCGTCGTTATGGTCTTGCAACAGTTGAAGGGCTTTGTTGAGTCTGTACTCCGTCACCCATTCCATCGGCGTCTTGCCTGTCAGTGCCTTGATTTTCCTGTTCATTGTCGGTTTGCTCACCATGAGGGCTGAGGCCAGGGAGTCTGGCGAGGTCTCGCTGTCCTGGTATTTGTTTCTGACCACATCGGCGAAGGCTTGCAGGAACGGGTGGATGGTCTCTTCCTGTTGGGTATTGTCCATGGCATTCTTCACCTTGCTTGTCATCGTCTGTTGAAGAATGACCTTTTGTTGTTCTTGCTTGATTTTCAATGTATTGGTTAGCTTGAGCAATAGCTCGAGTTGGTTGAATGGTTTCGCCATGAAGTCCACCGCTCCATAGATCAGCCCCAATAGGCGGTCTGTCTCCTCGTTCTTGTCGGAGACGAAGAGGATAGGAATGTGTTTCAGGCTATCGGAGGAGAGCAGGCGGTTCATTTCCCCGCTCATGGTGTTTCCCATGTCGCAGACGATGATGTCCGGAGCCAACATCTCTATCGATTCGAACGCCTCGTCCCAGTTCTCCGCTTCTTTCACCTGGATGTAGTTGCTCAGCATGTTCTTGATCACCCTTTTTGTTTCAGGGTCCATGCCTATCAGTAGCAGCAGATTATCGTCCAGTAGCGCCTTGTCGATCACTAGTCCGACGATTTCCTCCGTGGTGGTCTCCTCCGTGATGGAAGGGCTTTCTCCCACCACGGCGAACAGCGGGTTGTGCAGGTCGTGGGTAAGTGCGTGGATCAGTTTCTGCCGTTCGTGTCTTGTCTTTTCCAGAAGCGCTGTTTGCTCGTCTATTTCGTCTTTCAGCAATGCTTTTTCCTTTTTCAACCGTATGATTTTCTTGTGCAGGGGGATGAATAGGAGCGAGCCTGCGATCAGCAGCAGGATGGTGCGGAACCACCAGGTGCTCCACCATGGCGGGAGGACGTTTATCGTCAGTTCAATGTGCTTCAGGGGTGTCTCTATGTCGGAACGGAAGGCTTCTACCTCGAGGACGTAATGTCCGGTCGGTATGTAGTTGAAGGATATGACCCTTTTCCCGTCCACCGGGGTCCATGTTTCCGTGAGCCCTTTTAGCCTGTATTGGAGGGTGGCTTTCTCCCTGTAGGAGTGGTCGACGAGGTCCACGTGGAGGTCCACATCCGTCATGCCGTATTTTAGCTCCAACGCTTTCAAATCGGAGAGGTCTCCTTCCTTTATCAGGGGGTTATCAACGCTGATCTTCTCTTTCGAGACATATAGTTCCGCGAAGGAAAGATGTTGGATGAGCGTGTCCGGTGCGATGTTTTTGGGGTCGAAGGAGTAGAATCCTTCCGCTGTGCCGAAGTATAGCCGGCCGTTGGAATCCTTGTAGCTTGATTTGTAATAGAACAGGTCTGGGTAGTTGCCCGGAAGCCTCGAATATGTTTTGTGTTGATAGTCGAAGGAGAAGATGCCGTTGGCGGAGGCGATCCAGAAGTTGCCGTTGCCGTCCCGACGGATGATCCGGTATGAGTCTTTCGGCAGGAAGGAGAGGGTGTCCATCGAGAGGTTGTTGGCCGAGAATCGCAGGATGCCGTGGTTGGAGAGCACGAAGAGGTTCCCCTCCTCGTCGCGGTCTGCGTCCACCACGACGAACGGGTTGTGTGATTTCGAGGCGTAGATTTCGGGGTGGACGACGTGTGGGGTCGTCCCGTCGAATAGCCATAGCAGGTTGGTGGAGATGATCCAGCAGGATTTCCCCGAGGCATTCATCACTCGGGTGGTCCATTTGCTTTCCGAGCCGGGATTTTCCTCGTCTTTCAGGGGTATCCTCCGCCATGCTTCGTTGTCGCGTTTGATGTAAGGGTCGTCGTTTGCGGAGCAGGCCCAAATGGTGTTGTCTGATGTCTCGCAGACGTGGAAGAAAATCTTTGTCGGGTTGAAGTCGGGTTTGTAGCGGACGGGAGTGGAAGCACCGGATGGTGAGAGGAAATATAGTCCGCCTCCCCAGGTGGAGACATAGATTCCCTCGTGGGTGGAATTGACGCCTAATACGTTGTCGCAAGGCAGATGGTACTGTCTGATTTCCCTGAAGTCAGGCGAGACGGAGTAGACGCCGTTGCCGTCCGAACCGACTAGGATGTTTCCGTGTCCGTCCTCCGTGAAGGAGGTGCAGGCGGAGTGGGGGAATCCGTAGTCCTTCGAGTAGAGGATGGTCGAGTGGTCGTCCATGTTGAGCGACCAGAGGCCTGAGTTTTGCGTGCCGAGCCATATGGTGCCGTCTCCGCTTTCGATGATGGAGTATATCTTCCTCAGTCCGTCCGTGGGGGCGTTGGTGGGAACCACTTCTGTGAAGGTGGTGCCTCTCGTTATCGAGTCTGCGAACCATAGTCCGTCTCCGTCGGTGGCGAACCAATAGCGGCCGTTCCTTCCTCTCATCATCTTGTTGACGCTGTTGAAGGGGAGACGGATTTCCTCCTTGATGCGGAATGCTCCGTCTTGGCATTCCACGATCCAGACCCTGTTGCTCAGGAAGGTGATGATCCATCTGTTTCCTTCCATGGGGAGGATCCCTGTTACAAAGCCGCAGTGGTCGTGTTCTTCGTTGAAGACCTTTAGGGTGTGTCCGTTCGTGTCATATATGCTCAGCTGGTTGATGGAGCCGAGCCAGAAGCGGTTGTCGCTATCGATGTGCAGGGAGGAGATGAAGGGGGAACGGAGCGAGTCGAACGCTTGGAAGTGTGAGTTGAAGCAATTGCGTTGGGTGTCGTATCGGAATACTCTTTCGTTTGTGAAGAGGTAGCGAGTTCCGTCGGAGGCGCATCGCACGCCCTTTATCTGCGAGTATCCCAGGGAGTCCAGCTCCGCAGGCATCAGGTCTATGAAACTGTCTTTTTTGCGGTCGTATTTTTGGAGCGTTCCACTGAAACTGCCCACGTAGACGTCTCCATCCATGCACTCCACGTAGTAGAGATCTTCTCGGTGCATGTCGGGGTATTTATCCTTTCTGAAATGCTTGAAGAGCCTGCCGTCGAAACGGTCCAGTCCGAAGTCTGTCCCCAGCCACAGGAATCCGGAGGAGTCTTGCGACATGGCGAAGATTAGGTTGGAGGATAGTCCGCTCTCGGTGGTGAAGTGGTTGAAACGCACATGCGCTTTCGGCCCCATGGAAGCGTAGGATTCCATGAGGGAAATAAACATCCACAATATAAGCGTAATCTTTCTCATCCGCAGAAAACAGAGAACTGCCACAAACGCACTCTGAACGGGTTTTTAGGGTTAGTTCGGAGTTCGTATGCGGCAGTCCCCAAGGTACGATAAATCTAGGTAAATCGCAATAAATGTTTAGGAATTGTATAAATTTATCTGATAAACTTATGGTTAAATCCTGTGTCGGTCTTCAGGACGTATACACCTTCTGCAAGGGAAGAGAGGTCGTATCCCTGTCCTTGGGAATTGTATAGGCCTTGGAAAACAGGTTTCCCCACGATGTCGATGATCTCGAAGGAGAAGGAGGATCCGTCACCTCCGAAGATGAACAAGTGCCCGTTTTTTATGGATACGGAGGGCTTGTTGGATGTTGTGTTCGACACCTTGTTCTGTTCCTCTTCCATCGCCGCCAGTTTCTTCTCCCTTGCCGCGTTGAAGAATTCGATCACGTCTGGCACTTTATCCTTGTTGACCTCATGACCGCTGCCTGTAGGGATATATTTGCTCTCTATGTTGTTTTTCTGCAGTTCATCATAGAGCAATTTGCTTTGACATTGTGCCACGATATTGTCTGCGGAACCGTGCACGAGTATGTAAGGAGGATCACTCGGGTCCATGAACGTGACAGCGGTGGCCAAGGCATATATGTCCGGACATTGTGACGCGGAGCAGTTGTTCATCATAGGGGAGATGAAGCTGTTCAGATCCATGGCGTTTCCGCAGTTCAGCCTGTCGAGGATTACCGGACCCGACCAGTCGCATACGGCGTCCACGCTACTGCTGAATTCCGTGAATTGCCCTAGCTTGCCTTCTATGTCCACGGTTGTGGAGCCAACGGTATATTCCTTCACGTTGCGGCTAGCACCCATCATGGTCGCCAGGTGTCCACCGGAGGAGAAGCCGGAGATGGCGATGAAGGTGGTGTCTATCTTCAGGGATTCCGCATTGCCTCTAAGGTAGCGTACCACTGCCTTGATGTCGTTGAGCAGTCCGGGCCATTGCGCCCCTTCATCATTGTTCGCGCGGTGGTTCGGCGTCACGAAGATGTAGCCGGCTTTCACGGCACCTTCGCCGAGGGTGGTCAGGTCGGCGTTTCCTTTCGAGTTGTTGCTGGACCATGCGCTGCCATAGATGTGGACGATGACTGGGTACGATTCCTTATCTTCTTTTGGATAGTAGATGTCCAATGAATGGTATCCTTTCCCGTCCCCGACGTAGTTGATGTCCTTCTTGGACGTGTAGGAACTCAATCCGGAAGTGCCTCCGCCTCCGAATCCCCAACCTTGCGAGAATGCGTTGAGCGACATTGCGCTGAGCGCAAGCAATAAAATCTTTTTCGTGTTCATGATATTAAACTTTAAGTGCATATAGAGATGTAATACAAGTGCTTTTTTGTACTTGCCGCAAAGGTATACCCATGCTTTTTTTAAGCTTCGGAAACTGGGTTCAATTAATGGTAATAGAGAGTCAATCCATGCCGATTTCTCGGTGGAATCGTGTTTTTTGAAAAATGGTAGAAAAAATTACGCTGGTGCGCTTATTGGATGAAATGGCTTATCTCTCCGGCTGCGGTGAGTGTCAGTTTGTGCATCGCGCGTGTGCAGGCGATGTAGAGCAGGCTGCGGTCCATTTCCGTGTGGTATTCCTTCTCGTTCACGTAAGGCACCACGACCTCGTCGAACTCCAGACCCTTGGCCGTGTGGGCGGTGGTCACGATGATACCGTTGGTGAAGGCGGCGCTCTCGCTGGAGAGTAGGCAGACCTGGTCAGTCTCTTCCGAGAGTTGCTCGTGTAGGCGGATGGCCTCCTTCTCCGTCTTGCAGATGAAACCGATGGAGGTGGCTTGTCCGATGTGCTCCGCCACGACTTGCTTCAGGAATGCGAGTTCCTCGTCGCCCTTCTTGAAAGGCTTGATGACAGGCTCCTCTCCGTGTCGTTCGATGGCCTGCAGGTCTTCGCTCTTGGAGATTTTCTGTGCGAACGAGGTGATCTCGTAGGAGGAGCGGTAGCTTTTGCAGAGCTTCATCACCTCGGATCCCTTCAGCACGTCCTGTATCTGCATGTATGTGGTTGAGCTGTACGGGTTGACGGATTGCAGCGCATCCCCGAGGATTGTCTTGTTGCAAGGGAATAGGATGGAGAGCACCTTGTATTGGATAGGTGTGTAGTCCTGCATCTCGTCCACCAGGAGGTGCTTGATCGGCAGTTTCTCCTTGACACCCTCCATCAAGATCTTCAGGTAGAGGAATGGCGCCACGTCCGCGTATTCCAGTTGCCTGCCTTTCCCTCTCTTGTAGAGGTCCGGGCGGCCCAGCCAATCGTAGAAGGCTTGGAAGAGGGCCACGTCGCTGTTGCCGTCGAACATCTTCTTCAGTTCCGCCTTGATTTTGTTCTTGTCGGTGGTGGAAATCTCCGTGCGGGTGGCCGTCGCGATCTCCCTGGCGATGTCTTTCGCTATCGGTTCGAAACGGTCGCGCATCGGAAGTCTATGGTATGCTTTGAAGCGTTCGTCGATGTACTCTTTCGGCACGGGTATCCTGCCCACTTTCAGGTCTGTCGGGTGGAAGAAGGTGTTCTCCACGTGGAGGACGAAGCGGTTCATCAGCTCGATGAACTCCACGGAGGATTTGAAGCGTATCCTTTCCACGAAGGCCTCGTCGTTCTTCTCCAGGATCTCCGTCACCTGTTCGAAGAAGGTCTGGAACTTGTATTTGCCCTGCAGTTGCTTGTCCATCAGTTCTTCGAAACCGCACTCCTCGATGGTCTCCTCGCCGAGTTCCGGCAGCACGTTGGAGATATAGTCCGCGAATACTTTGTTCGGGGAGATGATGAGGATATCCTTTGAGGTCACCTCTCCTTTATGTCTATAGAGGATATAGGCGACGCGGTGCAGGGCGATGGATGTTTTCCCGGAGCCTGCCACACCCTGAATGATGAGGGTCTTCGCCTCCTCGTTGCGTATGATCTGGTTCTGCTCTCGCTGAATGGTCGCCACGATGTTCTTCATTCGTTCGTCGGAGGTGCTGCTGAGCTCCTTTTGTAGCACTTCGTCCTGGATGTTGACGGAGCTTTCCAGCATGAACTCCATGACGGAGCGACGGATGCGGTACTGCCTTTTCAAGGAGATGGCGCCCTCCACGCGGCCCTGCGGTGCGTCGTAGTGCGCCGGACCGGTCTCGTAGTCGTAGAACATGGTGGAGATGGGGGCGCGCCAGTCGTGGATCACGTTCTTGTTCGTTTCCGTGTCATAGTAGGAGTGGATGCCCACGTAGATGGGTTGGACCGTTTTTTCGCCCTTCTCCTGGAAGTCTATTCGTCCGAAGTAGGGGATCTCCATCATTTTGCGGATTCGTTTCTTCCGCTCCATGATGGCCTCGCTCGATTCCACCGCTTGGCTCACGTTGTGGCGCACCGCGCTCTTCTCCGCCCGGTCCAGCTCCGATTGGTTCTCCCAAAGGTAGGCTTTGTATTCCTTGAGGTCTTTGATGTTATGGTTGATGATTTCATCCAGTTTGGTGATGATGATGCCAAGCTTTTTGATGATGCCCTTCATGTAGGCGACTTCTTCCTTCTCCGTTTGATTGAAAACTGACATGTCCGTAAATTTTTTTTGCAACCGCGAAAGTATAAAACATTCCAGAAAAGTGTTCCGCCTCGGGTAAATTCGTAGTGGGGCGGATAAAAGCGCCTTTATTTTTTGAAAAAAATATTCAATTTTAACAATTTAAATAAATGACAATTATAAATGTATGTGTATGTATTTGTTTTTAATTAACCGACATGTGGAAATTTGGTCGAATTATTTGTGAATTTTTCACTTTGTTAACACAATAACGTTCCAACGTATGAAAATAATATCTAATTTTGCCTTGATATTTAAACAAATTATTCACTTAAAGTAATTTTTAAGAAAAATGAAAAAATTATTGGTGTTGGCATTGAGCCTTATGACTGGTTTCAGTGCATTCGCTGGTCCTCAGGGCGAGGACAATGGTTTCGGATTGAAATTGTTCGCTGGCTTGCATGGCGATAAGTATGGCCAGGTTGATGTGTCAGGTCTTTGGAGCGCCGCATTGGACGCTGCAATTGAAACTCCTAAGGCTTCTCCTGCATTAGGTTTCGCTATCGACAACCGTTGGTACGTGGCTAATCCGAACAATTTCGGTATCGCTATCAATGCTCGTTGGCTCGACTTCTCTTTCTCAAGATTGAAGACTGATAGGACTGTGTCTGAGTATAACTCGAAGACTTACAAGTATCAGCAGGTTACATATACTAGTACTGAGAAGTACTTCGACATCAGTGCATTGGGTGGTGGTGTTATCGGAACTTATTATTTGGATGACCAAATGGCCATCGATGTGTTCTACAACATCCTTCCTAACGTTATGTTGATCTCTAACGATCCTGGAACTGGAGCAGATGCTGAGACATCTTTCGCTTTCGGTGCATCTCACAGAATCGGTGCAGCTTACAGATTCAAAGTATTCCAGGCTGGTTTCGAGCTCAAGATCGGTAAGTTGAAATGCCAAGACTGGGGTAAGGATGACGAGCCAGTTGTTGTTAGTGACGATGAGTATGATTATAGCGACCTCTACAATGAGGCTATGGATTCTTTCACTTCTGTATTCGGAGAGACTCAGAAGATCAACACGAACAACTTCAGAATCTTCCTTGGATTCAAGTTCTAATCCGGTCATCTTCATCTGATGTCCCGACCCTTTGCGGTTCGGTGATGTCGTGAAAAAATAAAAGGAGGTCAATCGACCTCCTTTTTTCGTTGTATATGCTTAGTATCATAGGTTGGGTTTAGAATGAAAGTGGGGTGTCTCCCGACAGCCTTCTTTGAAATGTAAAATCTAATACCATGAAAAACACGTGGCAAAGTTAGCGATAATTTTATGTTGTACAACATAGTTATTTAATATTTATATATTTTTAACAAAGGTGAAAAACGTTGGATCGAGGATTATTTTTCAAGAAAAATCGTATGATGTTTCCCTATGAATTGCCGAGATAAATAGAGGCGTTTTGTTGGATATTGGATGAATCATTATGCAAAAAATCAGCAATTTCCCATTCATATTTTTATGAAAATTAGTTGTATTGGTAAAAAATAACTATCTTTGCGACATTTTAATAGGGTATTTAAAGTCGGTTTCTAATTATAATATATAAAAAAATGAAGTTTTTTTTCAGGTTTTTTTTCACATTAGGGTTCTTTCTTTGCTTATATGTTGGTAATGTCAGTTCGCAGGGCGTATTGATTTTTGAGCTTTCCGATGCGCGGAATAAAGCCATACCTGACCTTCCCATAAATGTGTTTCAAGGGGACTCTTTGTTTAAATCCTATGTCACGGACGCTGATGGACGTGTGGTGGATGCTTCATTCCCGAGCGGTCTCTATTCGTATTCGTTCGATTACGGCGACTTGAGCGCGGACACGTTCAGTGTCACTGACGCGAACTACACGTGGATCAATCTGGATTATAGGGTTATGCAGGTTTCCTTCAAGGATGACATGGGCAAACCTTTGACGGAGAAGCGCACGACCGTGTATAAGGTGAATGCGGACGAGACGAAGACTCTTGTTGGCGAGAAATATTCCGACCAGTTGGGTATCACGAAGTTCGTCTTGCCCGAGGGTGACTATATGTTCAGCACGTTTAAGGGCGATTCGACCATCCATTTGGAGGATGAGAACATCAACTCCGAGGTGGAGGTCACCAGCGGACAGATCACCCACTCCTATCATTTCAGGTTTGTGAAGAATGGCGAGCAAGTCGCTATCCTGACAAAGGAATTCGAGGTGACATACTATGGCGAAGATAGTGTTTACCACTACGGTTCGGCGGATGTCGCCCCATCTCCTTCCGCAAGGTCTATCAATGGGTTCTACGAGACAAGCATATCGAGCACGCCTGTCTCCCTTTGCGCGGGCACTTTCGTGGTCTCTGTGACCACAAAAGATTACGGATCACTGTCTGACACGATAGTTGTGGACGATAATCTACCCCTGAAGGGAAATGTGCACGACTTTATCCTTAAGGACATCCCTGGTTCAGGTGGTGAAGGCGGCGGCGAAGGCGGCGGCGGTGGCGATGAAGGCGGCGGCGGTGGCGGCGACGATGAGGACGACGATGAGGATGAGCCGAAATACCACCTCACGATTCGTGTCTTCTCCGCGGAGGATAGTATTACTCCGCTTGCCCGAATCCCTGTCGTTGTGGCTATCCCGTCAAGGCACAAGAGGTCCGGTACCTTGTCCAATGAAGCTGGCTACGCTTTTTACAAGGCGGAGGGTACCGTTGATGTCTATGCTTTGAATGATACACTGAAGAATCTTGCGGTGACGAGCGATACCATGGTTTCAGTCTATGTGGACGTCCATGACGCGACAACAGTGTACTTCGATTTTTATTACGGGAAGGAAAAATTCACTCCTACTTCCATCAAGGATATCGTGGTGTGGGATTCCCAAAACAGCGACATCTACTTCTCTTACCCTTCCTCTTACTCGGAAGAGAAATACTCCATCGTGGACTCCATCCTGATGATGCCTGGCGATTTCTCTTATAGCTTCTATATCTCGGAAAAGGGTTATGACCAGAGAATCAACAAGAAACTGACTGTCCATGAGTCGGATACGGTTATCCATGCCGAAACGGTGCTGACGCCGTACCATAAACTCACCATCGAGTTGTTGGATATCAATGGACATAATTTTGAGTCAAGGCAATTCATCCAACAAATCGTGGGAATAACCTCTTTGGAGTTGTTGACCGACAGCCTGGGCCGATACACCAACGTCTATCTGGAGGGTTCTTATACCTTCTCTGCTTTGGGCGAGACGAAAACGGTGGATCTCACCTCCGATACGACCATCTATTTCCAACATCGTGCGGAAAAAATCAAACATGTCTATTTCCAATTCCTGCATGACGGAAAACTGGTATATCCTCAGATCATGAACATGGATATCTACAAGGGGGATAGCACCAAATATTCCAGGATCAACTCCACCTTCTACGAGAATTACAAGGGACTTGAGAACGTGTGGGTATTCGACCAGTCCGCTATCTGTGAGACGGGAGACTATTTCGTGACCTATGAGTTGAAGGACTACGATTTCAAGGGCATTCATAGCCGTTACTTCGATATCTTCGCGAACACTCAGGAGAGCGATACGGTCATCTATATCGTCGTCCCTGTGAAACGTACGGTCACCATCTCCGTCAGGGATGCCAATTTGGAGCTGTTGCAGGGTGTCAACGCTAACATCTACAAGTACGATGAGAACGGCAACCTGCTTCCGACCCCCTTCTTCGATGATATGTCGCATGAGGGCATCCGTACCAATGTGGATGGACAGGTCATCGACCTCCTCACCCCAGGACGTTACCAGCTTAGAATCATCGATATTGTCAGGGATTTCATCGTTAAGGATTATGACCTGAACTTCGAGGTGGTTTCAGGAGCGAAGATGTTTGATGTGAAATACGTCACTTTGTATAAGGAAACCAATATGCCGGCGTCCGACCTGCTGTTGGACATCAAGAAGAACGGTTCGTTCTACAACTCCTCGTATACGGACGAGAAGGGTACGGTGGAGATATTCTGCGAGAAGGGTAACTACTCTTACTACTTGCATTATGGTGTAAACCACAGTGGTAGCTTTGAACTGAAATCGGATACCACCATCTATATTTATCTGGAGAATCCGGTGTTCATCGACTCCATTTATGTCGCGGGATGTGTGTGCGTCAGCCATGGCGATACCATACCTCTGGATTTCCGTATCCACCCGGATAACGCTACGATAAAGGAGATTGAGTGGGAAGTCGACAATCCGGCTCTTGCGCAGGTTTCCAGCGATAATAAGTTGATCGTCAATAATATCCCATTGGACGGCTTCTTCACGCTGACGGCTAAGGCGGTCGACAAGGGTAAGATGATCTTCAAGAAGAGGTATCATGTGGGTGCGGACTGCGGTACTTCCTTCTCTCTAGGATTCGAGGGTACCGAGGATGTGGATATGCCAATCAGTTCCGAATCCGTCAATTTGATTGTGAAACCGGATGTGAAGGATGCTTTCGACAATGTGTTCTTGTACCAGATTTCCTCCGATTCCATCAATTGGCGCAATTTGTCGGAGCCTACGACAGACACCCTCATAAGTGTCTCCACGCTTGATATAAGCAAGTACGCCTACTTCCGCGCTTTGATCTCTTCCTCGAAGGAGGAGATGGCTGAATTCGTGAAGTCGGGTGCTTCGGACTGCGGCGCGAACAAAACGACCAATTCCCTCATCTTGAGGTATAACAAGCTTGCGCCGACCAACTGGACCGATTCGATCTGCTCCAACCATGGAGATCTGTATTTCTCCATCAACAGGCAATCCTTGGATGAACTTCCTGCCGGATACCAGATCGAGTGGGCGACGAAGAAACTGGGGGATGTGGATTACAAGACGATTGAAGGCATGAGCGGAAAGGATACGTTGCAGATCGCCTTCGACTCAACTTCCTTCGTCCGTGTCGCCATCCAGAAGGGGGACAACATCCTGATTTCTTACGAGCAAAAGGTTTTTGTGGAGCAATTGCCTTCAATCACATTGAATCAGAGCAGGGATACGGTTTGTCTCAACGACACTGTCCGTTTCTCCGTCACTGTCAATGAGGGCCAAATCGCTTCCTATGTATGGAGCGCGAGCCCAAGCAATGAGTCGGCGGTTACTTTGAATGCGCAGAATGACTCCTATAGTGTGATCGCAAACTCATTCTACGGCTTATGTCCTGCTCAGTACGACACAGCCCGTCTCGTGGTCGATAAGCCTATCGATATCCAGGTGTATGCGGATCAGGCGACTATCTGCGAGACGCAGACGGAGGGTACGGTTCTGCGTGTGGATAGGATGTCCAATCAGATCGGAGCATTTACATGGAATGACCAATCCAAGGCGGACACGTTGCGCGTGACGCCTAGTCAGACGTCCTCTTATTCGGTTGAGGCCACTTCGTTGTACGACAGGTGTCCTCGCGTCGAGAAGAACGTTTCCGTGGAGGTGCGTAATTCGCTGGCAGTGCAATTGTCTGTCGACGTGGACGATATATGCCAAATGGGAGCCGACTCTGTCACATTGACGGCGAAAGTCCTTTCCGGCGGCCATTACCACTACATCTGGTGGGATAGCACCGAGACGGATGTGGCGGAGAGAACCGTGTTGTTCAATCAAAGCGTTTCTCCTTGGGTGATGATACGTGACAGTATCTGCGCGGATTCCGAAAAGGACTATGTCGATATCCGTGTGGCTCATCCTTCGGAGGCTAGCATCAGAACCACCACGAAGGTGTTCGAGTATGGTTCCAGCATCGATCTGGTGGCTGAATCCACCAACCCTGTGATTGGTCCATACACCTGGTATTCCATCGATGCGAACGGTGACGAAGTACCTGTTTCCACGACGGACACTGCCTCTTACTCGGACTTCCCGAAGGGGGATGTCTCTTACTATGTCTTGGTGGAGAATGGTGCTTGTCCTACGCTCTATAGCAACAAGATATCCGCCCATTTGACGGACAACATTGTCATACCGACCCTATTCACACCGTATACCATCGATGGATTCAACGATGACTTCATGCCAGGCTATAGGGTCATCATCTATGATCGTTATGGAAACATCGTATGCAACTCCACCGACGGATGGGATGGAACCTATAGGGGTGACACCGCGGAACCGGGTGTTTACATGTATGTCATCACTCTCAAGGATGAACGTGTCGTGAAAGGCACAATTGAAGTATTTAGAAAATAATGAATAAGGGAAAGATTATAAAGATGGAAAGGATTTTTTTAACCTTATTGGCTGCGGGAATGCTGATGTTTTCCCAAAACGTATACAGTAACCAACGATTCAACTTTTCTAAAGGAGAAAACGTGGGCGAAGAGTCTCTTCTCTCCCCTTACAAGAACGGGACGGCTCTTTGTGTCCGTCACGACAGTACATTCATCGCCGAGTTGAACGAGGATGGCTCCATTAAGACATTGACGTATACGGAGGATTTCTCCCGTATCCAACCGGAAGGACAGGTCGCTTATTGCGACAAGACGGGTACGTTGTATTATTCGAAATCCGGTAAGCTTTTCACCGCGAAACAAAACAAGAAGGGAAAGTGGGTCGAGGATAAGTTCGTCAAAATCGTAGGCTCGGAGGTGGAAAGGGATAAATATCCGGGCTCCGTTCTAGCCTATGCCAACTGGAGGTATATGCCGAACGACTCCGTGCAGATCCTGAACCCGACGGTGAATGAGGATGAGACAGAGATGTATTTCGCCTCCAATATGTTGAATTCAAAAAAACTGGACATCTGGAAGGTGAAGAAGGATCCGGACGGGGAATGGGGTATCCCTTCCAAGTTGGGTAGTGATATCAATACGGATGGTGACGAAAACTACCCTTACCTGAGGCCGGATGGCACGCTCGCATTCGCTTCCGACAAAAAAGTTGGCGATAAAGTGCCTGAGGAGGGAAAATACAATGTCTATGTGGCGGATGTATATAAGCCTACCAAACCTCGTTCTTTCGATGAAGTGAACAAGAAGGAGTTGAGGCAGATCGCTGCGGCGAATATCACGGAGCAAGAGAGAATGCAACAGGAACAGATTGAGGAGGAAATCAAAAGGGTAAAGGAACTTGCGCAAAACGGGGAGGTCAACGATTCCTTGCTGGCGGAGATCACCAACAAGTATAACCTCACGGAAAACAACAAGTCGGGTGACGGTGTTCATTCTCCTTCCCTTGAAGAGAAAAGGAAACAGTTGATGGATGAGATTGCGCGTGTCAATAGCCTTGCACAAGGAAACACCTCTGTGGAGGAATCCGCTTCCCAATCTTCCACCTCCAATGATCTTTCCGCCTATCAGACGAGCAAGGCGGAGATCGATAGGGTTAAGCAGATCGACAACAAACTGAAGAGTAAGCCGGATTCGGTGATTCAGCTCTCCAACAATGTGTTGGCGACACATAACATGCGTATTTTCTATTTCGAGTTCGACAAGGATATTCCTAACGGAACATACGATAAGGATCTGCTTATCGTGTTGGACTTCATCAATGCATACCCGGACAGCAAGTTCCTGATCGTCGGACATACCGATGAGCGTGGTACGTACGAGTACAACGATGTGTTGTCCCTCAAACGTGCGGAATGGGTACGTTTCCACCTGCTGCTCAAGGGCATCAAATTGGATAGGCTTCAGATCAGGGGGGACGGAGAGTATCACCCTATCGTGAAGAATGCTAAGACGGAAGAGGATCATCAAAGGAACCGTCGCGCGGAGATCATCAAATTGAATTGATAAACAGGGAAAGATATATTTAGAACAATGAATAAGAATAGATTAAAAGCTATAGTACTAGGTTTGACTCTGTGTTGCGTCTCAACGCTTTATGCGCAGCAAGACCTGATGTTGTCGCAACAACTTTTCTCCAGGATCAATGTCAACCCGGCGGGTACAGGTAACAACGAGAAGTTTGATGTCTTCGCATTGGGTAGATTCCAGTGGGCCGGTGTGGATCACGGACCTAAAACGTGTTTGCTGAACTTTTCCGGCTATAGCGAGCAGTATAAGTCCAGTTTGGGTCTTACTGTCCACTTCGATAATTTGGGTGTGGCTCACAGTACGACCAACGCACAGATCGTGTATTCTTACCATTTGGATATAACGGAGAAATATATCCTTTCAATGGGCTTGTCAGGAGGTGCTAATTTCGGCTATTTCAATCCGGAAAACAACATCTTGAGGGATGAGGCTGAACGCAACAATGGTATCACATACGTCAAGGAGAAAACGACGGAGGTTAGCCCTGATTTGAATTTCGGTTTGGAGTTCACCTCCATGCATTGGATGGTCGGTGCCTCTTGCACACACTTGATCAATGATACCTCCACCACTTTCCGCTCGGGTCGCCACTACTATTTTTATGGTAGAGGGTTCATCCCTTTGACGGAACATTTCGATATCGCTCCAGCATTGGTGTATATGCATAAACATAAGACGAATGTGTTGGAAATCAATGCTATGGCATTCTATAACAGATTTATCTGGGGTGGGGTGACGTGGAGACCGGACTTGTCTAACCCTGCGGATATGTCGATGATGGCTATAACGTTAGGTCTGGAGTGGAACATGTTCCGCTTAGGTTATACGTTCGACCTGAATATGGGAAGGTATGACAACCTGCCATCCAATACGCATGAGATCATGTTCTCTTGCTTCTTCTAAGGGGAAACAGGCGATAATGGGCTATCATTTGGATGTTCCCGTCACGGGTGTATGCCCGTGACATTATGCCTCCTATATTGTCCTTACAGGGGCGCATTCGCGATGTCACATTGTTCATGTATTTAGCTCAGAATGTTCTCTGGACTGGATTGGATTGTGTGGATGGCAAATAGCAAATAGTTAAATGGTAAATCTATAAATGCCTGATACGGGAAGTAAGGCCGCCGTGTTTGCTTGTATACCAATCTTCCCTTTCGATCATAGACGATTGAGAAGGAGCGGGGGAGTTGAAGGTTCCTCCGCTCCTTTTAGTTTTCACCTTTTTTCTCCAGCACGACACGTATTTTGCTCTTCACGCTCTCCGTTTCAGGACCATTATACGCCACTACAGTATCTTTTCCTTCGTAGTCTTGCTTGTCAAAGATGAAGAGGAAAATCCCTTTGGAACAGCCATCCTTCTTCACCGTGAACCCGAACTCCCCATCCTGATTGGTTTTTATTGAGTCGGATATGGTTTGGAAATGGAGCGTGCCATGCGTCACATCGATGTCAGCCCGACTGTCTTTCGAGTTGTCGGGGGCAGGCTCGCTCATGTAGACATTCACATCACCGACAGGTTTGTTCTCCTCGTCCACCACTTTCCCTATGAATAGGTAGGTGGTGTCGGGACAACCGTATGCACAATAAATGCAGGAACTCAAGCCCATAAGGGAGAAAATAAAAGTGAGTCCTTTGTTGATAATGGATAGAAGTGTCTTCATAATGTCCTGTTTTGGAAGTTCATTGGTATTAGAACCCGTCGAAGATGGAACGTTTGCTGCCTTTCTTGAGTGGGAGGGTGACTCCGACCTTCATGCCGACGCAGATCGGGGTGACCTTTTCGGTGAGGGTGCTGTTGAGGATGCTTTTCTTGCTGATACCCATGGTAGCGTCGTGGTTGGAGACCATGTCGGAGAGTCCGTATGAGAGGTAACCGCCGATGTGCAGGGCGCTGGAGTTGCTGATGGCCCTGGTCCACATCATGTCCACGTAGACTGAGATGAGAGGGATGTCGGTGTCGATGTCGTTGTCCCCGTTGGCGTCCTGCTTGTAGAGTCCGTGGTGT
>JAFZPM010000019.1 GCA_017550335.1 Paludibacteraceae bacterium | reverse complement strand
TACCTCATCCGCGTGAACCAGTTCAACGAGGTGGCCAAGACGCCCATCGAGGAGTGGCTGGACTTCCTGAAGAACGGGAAGATCAAGGAGAACACCACCACGCCGGGACTCAAGGAGGCGGAGGAGAAGCTACGCATCGCCACCATGAGCGAGAAGGACCGCAAGGAGTACTTCGCCCACGTGGACGCCATCATGTCTCAGAACGACACCATCGAGACCTACAAGAAAGAGGGCCGCGACGAAGGCGAAGCGATAGGACTGGCACGAGGTTTAGAGAAAGGAAGGGCGGAAGGTGCGCAAGCCAAAGCGCTGGAAATGGCTAAAAGGATGCTAGCGAAAGGCTTTGACAAGCAAACGGTAGCAGACCTGAGCGGGCTATCGCTCGAAGAGGTGAAACGTCTATAATCCACAATAACAATCTTTTAACAATCAATCATTTACCATCATCATCTCCTCCATCACCGCATCCGAGACGAAAAGTCCCTGTTCGGTCAGGAAGAGACGGTCCGACGTGCGACAAAGCAGTCCACGTTCTAAGAATGGCTGTGCCTGCCTCATGCAATAGGAGACATAAGGTTCACCGAACCGTTCCGAAAGGTGTTTCAAGTCCATTCCAACAATGGTGCGCAACGAAGTGATGACATAGTCATTGTAGGAGGAGGTTTCATCCAGCACCTCCAATTCATAGTAGGTTTCTCCCGAACGGATGGCCTCGATGTAGCGGCGCGTGTTGGAGATATTCCATCGTCTATCCTTGCCGTCGAACGAATGGGCGGCCGGACCCGCACCCAAATAAGGCGTGCCGTCCCAATAGGAGGAGTTGTGCCGCGCATGACATCCCGGCCGGGCGAAATTGGAGATCTCATATTGCGGTATGCCAGCCTCTTGCAGCATGGAACGAAGCAGATGGAACATCTCGACGCTCAGTTCCTCGTCCACCTCACTCACCTCACCCTTCTGCAACATCCTGTAGATCTTCGTCCCCTCCTCGTATGTCAGGTGGTAGGCGGAGATGTGCGGGACATCCAGTTCAATGGCCTGACGCAGGTTATCCTCCCAAGCGGAGAGGGTCTGGTTCGGCAATCCGTAGATAAGGTCGATACTGATGTTCGTGAAGCCGTGCGACTGGCAACGGCGCACCGCCGCCTTCGCCTCCTCCGCCGTATGCCTGCGGTTCAAGAGGGTAAGGTCATCGTCGTGGAAGCTTTGTATACCAATGCTCAAACGGTTGATGGGGAAACGTTTCAGCGACGTCAGGAAATCATCGGAGAGGTCGTCCGGGTTCGCCTCCAGCGTCACCTCCTCGAAGGCGCAAGGGTAATTCGCCTCAACGGAAGAGAAGATTTCGGAGAGGTCGTCCGGGCGCAGGAGCGAAGGCGTACCGCCCCCGAAATAGAGCGTCTTCACGGTCGCCCCCCGCAGGTAGTCCCGCCGCTCGGTCAACTCCGCGCAGATAGCCTCGACCAGTTCGGAACGGTTGCCGTCGAACGTGGAGGAGTAGAAGTCGCAATAGACGCAACGGCTTCTGCAGAGCGGAATATGGATGTAGATGCCTGCCATGGCGCAAAGATAGCAAAAAGGATTTCAGAAGGGTCGCCCCTAAAAAGCAATCATAGACACCGACACAAGCAAAGGAATATTACCTCCTGATAATCAAGCATAAATACACTTTTCGGGACGACAATAACATTTTTTAACACACTTTTCGGGACGACATATTACCCGAACCATACACTTTTCGGGACGACATATTACCCGAACCATACACTTTTCGGGACGATATCACAACAAGTACAACACTTTTCGGGACGACAATAACACTTTTAACACACTTTTCGGGACGAATACCCAAACACTCCTTTGTCATAACTGAAAATTTTCCATAACTTTGCGTCATATTCAATTAATTACTAACCTGTTTATTTGTGAAATCATGGCAGAACATAATGACTTAGGCCTATTAGGCGAAGAGAAAGCAGTGGAATACCTTTCGGCGAAAGGATACACGATCAGGCATCGTAACTGGAGAAGCGGCAAGCTGGAGTTGGACATCGTGGCGGAAAAGGAGGGCACCTTAGTGGTCGTGGAGGTGCGGACCAGACGGGACAACTATCTTTTAGCTCCCGCGGAGACCGTGAACAAGGCGAAGATGCGCAACACGATCATGGCGGCGGAGGCCTACATCTTCAAGTTCAACATCATGATGCCTACCCAGTTCGACATCCTCTCCGTCGTCGTCGGCGCCCAAAACAGTTCCTTCAGAATCGAGCATATCGAAGACGCATTTTTACCATAAGGAGATATTGGATTGGCACTTTTTTAATACATTCGCGCAAAATAAGAAAACGATAGCAAGATGAGCATCAACATAGAAAAAATCAGGGAGGATTTCCCTATTCTTAAGAAAGAGATATACGGCAAACCGCTTGTCTACATGGACAATGCGGCGACGACCCAAAAACCGCTCTGCGTGGTGGAGAAGATCAGCGAGAACTATCTGAACCACAACGCGAACATCCATCGCGGCGTGCATTTCCTGAGCCAAGAGGCGACAGAAGCGCACGAAGCGGCCCGCGAAACCGTGAGGAAGTTCATCAACGCGAAATACGCCCGCGAGATCATCTTCACCCGCGGCACGACCGAAGCCATCAACCTGGTGGTATCCTCCTTCTGCAGGAGCCAATGCAAGGATGGCGACGAGGTCATCATCACGCAGATGGAGCACCACTCCAACATTGTCCCTTGGCAACTGCAACAGCAAGACCGGGACATCCGCCTGAAGGTCATTCCTTTCGATGCGGACGGTGTGTTGCAAGTGGACCAGCTGGACCAACTCATCACGGAAAAGACAAAATTCATCTCCGTGACGCACGTCTCCAACGCACTCGGAACGGTGAACCCGGTGAGGGAGATCATCCGGAAGGCGCATGCGCACAACATCCCTGTCTTGGTGGACGGCGCACAATCCGTGCCTCACATGCCGATCGACGTGCAGGAGCTCGACGCGGACTTCTACGTCTTCTCCGGACACAAGATCTACGGACCGACTGGCATCGGCGTGCTCTACGGCAAGGAGGCTTGGCTCGACAAGCTACCACCTTACCAAGGAGGTGGCGAGATGATCAAAAAGGTGACCTTCGAGAAGACTACCTTCAACGAGCTACCATTCAAATTCGAGGCCGGCACACCCGACTACATCGGCTCCACAGCCTTGGCGGCAGCGTTGAACTACGTCAGCCAAATAGGCATGGCAAACATAGCGGAGCATGAGCAACAACTGGTCAGATACGCCAAGGAGAAGCTAAGAGGAATCGACCACATACGGTTCATCGGCAACGCAAAGGAGCGGAGCGGACTCATCTCGTTCCTCGTCGGAGACATCCACCCGTATGACCTCGGCTCCATCCTCGACAAGCTCGGCATCGCGGTGCGCACCGGACATCACTGCGCGGAGCCCGTCATGACAGCGTTCGGCATCGAAGGAACCGTGCGGGCATCCTTCGGACTCTATAACACCGAAGAGGAGATCGACACCCTCGTGGCAGGCGTGGAACGTGCCGCGAAAATGTTCGGAAGAAGATAAAAAGACTAAAAACATACACCATGACAATAGCAGAGAAACAAGAAGAGATCATCTCGGAGTTCGAATTCCTCGACGATTGGTTGGACAAATACCAACAGATCATCGACAAGGGCATGTCTAACCCGGGCATCGACCCTCAATACAAAACGGACGAGTACCTCATCGAGGGATGTCAGAGCAAGGTGTGGGTCTATGCGGAATACAAGGACGGACTGGTCTATTACCAAGGCGAGAGCAACACCGACATCGCAGGAGGCATCGTCGCCATGCTGGTCGAAGTGATGTCCGGACACACCCCTGACGAGATCCTGGAAACCGACCTCTACTTCATCGACAAGATAGGGTTGAAAGAGCACCTTTCCCCCACCCGATCCAACGGAATGCTCGCCATGGTGAAGCAGATGAGGATGTACGCATTGGCCTTCAAATCGAAGAGAACCGAGGATTGAGGAACAATTCTCCCCACTCCGCACCAGAAAAATAGGGGCAAACGTTCTTTCAAGACATTTGTCATTTCACATTTTGTTAATAACTCTCTCCTGAAAAATTTCATATCTCCAAGACAGATGACTATATTAGCAGAGACGAATATGAACTAACAAAATGACAAAACAATGGAAAAAGAACTGGAGCCAATCACAAGAAAAAGCGCGACAGACATCACCAGGGAAATCGATCGATTGTTAGCAGACATGAAGCAGAAATTCAATATCCTGCAGTTTGAACAAAAACAGATTCAACCCTTCGTGAATGACATTGCGAATGTCGGTCCACAAGACAGTGACTCCCCTGAAGCCATGGTCGTAACAAAAGACCTGGTTTGCAGACTCACTCAAGCGGACAAAACACTTAAGGAGGCTTTTTACATGATTCAGGACGCTATCTCCACCATCGCGACTGGTTGCAAGAACTACAAGGAGAGCAACAGTTTGCAGAAAAAAGTGGGATAAGGAATCAGGAGAAGTACTTCTTACGAAAAAGCCTCGGGAACGAGGTCGACAAAGAGAAAAAGCGATGGAGAAATCCACCGCTTTTTTCATGCCTGTGCAACATGTGCCAAAAGAATATCCTATCGGTTGATTATAAAACAATTAAGAACAATCATCAGACCATACTCTCCACGGAAGAGCTACTCTCCGAAGACGGACCGGTTCCCTCCAGCAAACTCCTCGTATCTTTCTTGAAACGCCTGATCAGCAGGTAGGAGGCGAGGTATAGCTCAAGGATGTAGGCGAACCAGATGCCGGGTGCGCCCCACCCCATGTAGATGCCGCAGAAATAGCTGACGGAGATGGTCACGACGATATAGCAGATGAAGGCGACCACCATCGGGGTGATGACGTTCTTCATGCCCCGCAAGGCGCCGATGGTGACGGTCTGCAAGCCATCCCCCATCTGGTAGATGCCAGTCATGATGAGCAGGATGGAGGCCAACTCTATCACCTCCGCATCCTCCGTGAAGATATGCGCGAGGGGAGTCCTGAAAAGGATGATGAGGATGGAGCAGAGCCCCATGAAGAAGAGGCTGAGGTGCATGGAGGCGACCCCCGCTTTCCGCACGGCGTGGAACTCCTTCGCCCCCAGTTGGTGGCTGACACGTATCGTGGTGGCGGAGGCGATGCCGCAACTGATCATCCACGTGACGCAGGAGATGGTGATGGCGATCTGATGGCTCGCCAAGGCGACTGTGCCGCAGAGCCCGACGAACATCACCGCCACATTCATGCCGAAGCACTCCATGAACATTTGCAGCCCGATGGGCGAACTGATCCGCAGGAGGTCTTTGAGCTCCCGCAGGGTGAATTTATCCCAGCCGAAGAACTTGAAGTAGCGTGAATAGGGTCGTTTGGCCCGTACCAGCAGGATGAAGGCGAAGCACATGCAGACGCGCGAGATGAGGGTCGCATAGGCCGCTCCGTCCACGCCCAGCCTAGGGCATCCGAGCTCGCCGAAGATGAGCATCCAGTTGAGGAGGATGTTGAGCGCATTGCCCGAAACGGTCACGATCATGGCGTACTTCGTGTTGCCCACACCGTCCATGAACTGTCGGAAGGCTTGGAACCATAGGACAAAGGGAAGCGAGGAGAGCAATATCAGGTAGTAGGATTTCGCCATCGGACACACCTCCTCCGGCTGACCGAGGCTATCCATGAAGTGGTAAAGCCCCAGCATCAGCGCCCCGATCACCAGGGTGACGATCGTGTTGAAGAGTATGGAGTTCTGGAAGATGGAGGATACTTTGCGATGATGCCCGGAGGCATATTCCACCCCGATGAGCGGTGTCGAGCCGAACGAGAGACCCAAGGCGGCCGCGAAGCCGACGAAGAACGACGCGCCCCCGAAGGAGACAGCCGCCAGCTCCGTCTTGCCCAGTTGCCCCACCATGATGGTGTCCAGCAACTGCACCGTAGCCTGGCCCAGCTGCGCCAACATGACCGGCACAGCCAGCTTCAGGTTGCGACGGTAGAAGGGCATGTATCCCCGGAAGTACTCGATCAGCCGATCCACGGATATTGTCTATGATCAAAGGATTGCTTCGCGCACACGCACCAATTTTTCGAGGAGGTCCGCCATCTTGTCCAACGGCAGCATGTTCGCCCCGTCCGACTTGGCATGGGTTGGGTCGAAGTGGGTCTCCATGAAGAGTCCGTCCACGCCTACCGCCACGCCCGCCTTGGCGATGGTCTCGATCATGGCGGGGTTGCCGCCCGTCACGCCAGAGCCTTGGTTAGGCTGCTGCAACGAGTGTGTCGCGTCCAGGATGACCGGATAGCCTATCTTCTGCATCTCAGGGATGCCACGGAAGTCTACGATAAGGTCCTGATAGCCGAAGCAGGTGCCACGGTCCGTCAGCATGATGTTGTTGTTCCCCGCGCTGCGCACCTTCTGCGCCGCGAAAGCCATCGCCGGCGGAGAGAGGAACTGTCCCTTCTTGATATTGATGGCCTTGCCCGTCTTCGCCGCGGCTACCAGCAGGTCGGTCTGCCTGCAAAGGAAAGCGGGTATCTGTAGGATATCCACATACTCGGCCGCCAACTGGGCCTCCTCCTCCGAATGGATGTCGGATACGACCGGCACGTCGAACGTCTCGCTGATCTTTCTCAGGATCTTCAACGCCCTCTCATCACCGATTCCCGTGAAGGAGTCCGCCTTGGAGCGGTTCGCCTTGCGGTAGGATGCCTTGAAGATATATGGTATTTTGAATCTTTCCGTGAGTGCCACTACATGTTCCGCGATCTGGAACGCCATCTCCTCTCCCTCAACGACGCATGGACCCGCCATCAGGAAGAAATTGCCCGATTCGGTATGTTTAAGCTTCGGGCTAATGTGTTTTAAGTCTATCATAATCTACACCATTAATTTTCTGAACAAAAATACATATTTTCACCGTCATTCACGCAAGATGGCATGATTTAATCATTCACATATTTGCTGAAGTACGAACATTTGGAGACGAAAGTCTTGTACGCCTTTGTCCGTTTGTACCCGCTCGTCAACCGTTGGTAATTGGAACCTGGTTTGCCATGGTTCTCATCATTCACTTTCGCCATTGCAAAAACGATCTTCGCCTTCAACTCATCGTCCTGGAAGTTCTTTTGGTCAGCCATTTCGAGGAATTTCTTGTCCGACTTGTATCGACCATACACATTATCCTCACCATGTATCCACCATACGTCCCAAAAACCGAATCCGAATATTCGATCCCTATAATACCCTTTAGGTCCGACGTTATAGTAGAAATTGCCCAATAGGAAGGCGGCCTTGGCACCCTTGTCACCACCCGTCTGCGCAGTCTTGTACAAAGCGTCGAGCTGTTTCAGCAGGTCCACGTAGGATACTTTGTCCAACTTCAGTTTCTTGTCGATCAGCTCGTTGTTGTAATCCGAGTGGAAATCATTCTTCTCTTCCGACAAATTCCTAAAGGCGTGGTTGATATTATAGCAGAAGACGCTCTTCATCTGCATGTCATCTGTCTTATAGTACCGCGCGTATTCAAGCGCCTTAGGGATGTTGCCCTCATGGAGGTAGCTCCTGGAGAGTTCGCCCCGTGCGCTATCCGACGAATAGTTGTTGCACTTCAGCAACCATTTCTCGAAATTGTTCAGGTTCGGATTGGTTCCGAAGGCAATAGCCTTTTCCCACAACTTGCTGTCGAAGCCTTTCAGGTACTCGAAGGAGAGCAAGTTCCGTTGCATCTCCATGTCAACTGAGTCCATGCGCTCCGCCATCACTTTGCGCAGGAACGGTTCCTTGAGGGTCTCCTCGTGCCTCCCGTAAATATTATTCGCCGCTTCCCTGGTCATTTCTCCCACATCAGTAATCGCTATGTAGGTGGCGAGCCGATCCTTGTTGGCCTTGTAGCAAGGACGGTTGCTTTTCACCTTCGAAAGATGTTGCTTTGCCCGGTCATTCATGCCGTTATATGCAGACAGATGGGCGGCGCACATATGCCAGAAGTCCTGGCGGGGAGACTTTTGGAGCATGGTTTCCGCCAAGCCAAGCGCATATTTGAGATTATTATCCTTCAAACCTTCAGTGCTCCATTCGTTGAGGGAAAGAGAAGCGATATAACCGCTCATCAAAACATCCGCCATGTATGAATCGGGGCAGAGCGATGCGATCTTCTCCAACTCTTTCAATCCGCTGTTGAAGGAGTTGAATCCCAACATGAAATAGAGGCTACAAGCCTCCCGTTTAGGGAGAGATTTCGCCTCTTCATACAAGTATTCCCAAGCCTCATCGCGCAAGGATTTATATGCGGCGAATTTCAGGTCCTTGGAATAGGTGAAGACCTTAAGGAAGTCCATCGCATATTTGCCGTTCGCTTGGTCTTGCGAGTCGCCACCTCCCTCTGTCCGGTAGTATCCGCACAATGCGCCCGCCTTTTGGCTTAACGCATAATAGTAGATTTCCGGCTTGTAGTTCAGCGATTCCACATACTTGTCGAAGTATCGCACCGCATCCTCATATTGCCCGTTATAATGTGCGAAACGAACGATTTGATAGCCATACCGGAGTTTCAACTCCTTGTCCTTCTGCCTGTCATAAGCCTCGATCATATTGTTCAGGACCTCCGAATAGTCCAAATTGAGGATGCTTGGTCTACTCGGATCGCTCCATCCTGTCTCATACGGATACCGCCAGAGATAATATTCATCGCCATTCTCCCAAGACATATAAGGCTCCAGATACTTCGCGAAGGAGATGTAGGTTAAGGCGTTCCTCCATTTCTTGCAGAAAGCCTTGTCGGCGAACTTCAGCCGGGGATCGTTACTCGACCCATAAGCCAGCAAAGAGTCTATCGCCTGTTGAGATGACTTGTTGACCAAGTAGTAAGCCTGCTCCGCATCTATTTTCAGGTATTTCGCCCACTCCTCCATGTTCCCGGAGTTGGGTTTCCTTTTGTAGCAACCGAAACAATAATGGTTATAGAAACGTTGGAAATCCCTGCATTCCTCGTTCTCAATAAGATAATCGAAGTCGTCATCATGGGGTACAGCTTCGCAGAAAAGGTCATTGGAGGAAAATATGGATTCAATCTCCACATCCGCACAAGGGAAGAGATTCATCGCCCAACCAAGGAGCAAAACTGTTATAAGGAGGTATCGTTTCATATCAAATTCATTTTAAGTCATCGATGGAATATCTTTTCAAAAAACCTTTGCTCAGGTGGAAATATACGATGGTGTATTCCTTTTTGAGCTTTTCGTCCAAATATTGGATGGCACTCCGCAAGAGAGTAGGCGTGATCTCCTCAATCTCGATGGTGAACCCCTCGTTGATGTATAGCCCGTTGAGGAAACAATCCTCCAGCACCTCATACTTGTTCTCACCAATCTTCTTGAACCTGGTTTCGTCCATGTCACTGTTCGTCAGACCATTCACCAGTTTCACTTTACCATTCTGATTGGAGACGATGCCCCATGAGAAGAGCGGAAGCGCATAGTCGAGCGGAAGCGGGTAACTATCCAGGTTCTGGGTGTAGTTTTTCAACAGATTGATGTCCAGGATAGAGTTGGAGTCCGATCCATCGTCGACCCCGCTCGTGGCGTAGCACATGAGGTATCCCTTGTCGGCAGGCGGAACCCCCATCGTCTCCCTATCCTTGATCTGATGCAGGCGGATGGTGCTGGTGATCTTCACTCCCGGCAAAGATTTCTTCATGTGGGAGAGGAAGGCGAAATAGGTCTCCTTGGTGGTTTGCGTCCAATCGCAGTCGAACTGGATTTCCCTGTAGTGGGGCGAATCGGGATCGTCCACCGGATCGTGTAGATTGAATAGCGGACTCCATTCGCATTTCGTTTGTTCCTTGTTATCGACGCTACAATAGAGCGGACCACCCACATGGGGCGAAATGCTATTAATCATAGCATAAATATTGTCGGCCAAAGTTTGGATTCTCTGCTCTTCCATACCCGCGAAGACTTCATTCGCTATGAATATGACGGGGATAATTCGCACCGAGTCTTGTTGCAGGAGGTTCTGCTTAATTGGTTTTATGAAATTGACGGGAAACACAAGTTCGTCTTTCTTCACCACATCGAAGTAGTGCAAATAAATCTTTTCGCAACCGAGTTCCTTCGTGTACGTCCGAACTTCCTCATCCACCTGGTAGGAGGATTTCCAATGATAAAAATTGATGGGGTGCCGTGAATCTCCCTTTGGATGAGAGGTGGCGCTTGAATCCCCCTGTTGGCAGGAGAGACAACCCATTAGCGCAAAGCCCGCAAGCAATATGGCCGTTATATGTCTACACATGTTATGATAAATTATTTTCGAAAGAATATCTAACAAACAAATATACGAAGTAAATCGTAAATAGTTAAATAGTAAGTGAACAAATAGCTAAATAGAAAATCACAGTAAATGTTTAAATCGTAAATTGCAAATAGTTAAATTGTAAATGAACAAGCGCTTAAACAAACCCCACCATGCCCTTCTACCTAACCAACACGTTGCAAATCTTCGGCTGGCTGATGTTCCGAACCCGTCTGATGTACCTGACCATCAGAGCATTGCATTTCACATCAAGCACCTCCTTTTTCTTCTTGTAATTGAACTTCGAGATGCTCATCACATAACTGCTGGTCACCACCTTGTAACTCTTTTTCATGTCGAATTTCTTCCCGTCCATATGCTTCAGGGTGAGGCGTTCGATTTGGGAGGAGTCCTTCGGGTTCACCTTCGCCTCGTACTTCGCCCCGATCAGGAAAGGGAACTTCGCCTCATCGGCACGTTGGCAGGCCAGGAGGAGCGCCTTCAACTCTTCGCCCGTCAGCTCCAGCAGGATGACATCATTGTCGTAAGGGTCTATGCGGAAGACATCCGCCAGATGGATATCGCCCGCAGGCAATTCGGTGACCCTGACGTTTCCGTTGTTAATGACGGCGACGTCCGCCTGCGTCTCTCCGATCCACGATTGGCCCATCAACCCTCCCATCGTCTCCACGTCCCGGATGGAGTCTGCGAGTTGACCGATCACCTGGTTCAGTTCGTCGTTGTCGGAGAAGTACTTCACCAACGCCTCCGCACTCTTGTCCGAAGGCATGGACTTGAGGTCCACGAGCTCCGCCCGCTTGCTGACGATCGCCTTGCCGCTGGTCTCGATGGTTGTCACGGTGGCATACTTCAGTTTATTCTCAGCCTGCGTGATCAGCACTCCGTTCCGGGTTATGCCCCCCTCTATTTTCGTGTGGGTATGTCCCCCTACGATGATATCCGCGAAATCAGCGTATTCATCCGCCAATTGCTGGTCCACGTCAAGACCCAAGTGCGTAAGCAGGATGACGATGTCGCACTCCTTCCGCAGGAAGCGGTGACGCTCGATGGTCTCCCTGACAGGGTAGAACCGTACCCCCTCCACGTTCTTGGGATGCGTGTCGGGTATGCCATTCCTATTGAGCTGTAACAGGCTCAACACGCCTATCCGCACACCACCGGCCGTCGTGAATATCTTGTACCCCTGCAACCGACCTTTCAGGCTGTCGGGGAGTTCCACGTTCGCGGCGAGGTACGGGAAGTGCGAATGGTTAATCATTTCGATAAGCCCGCTCGTCTTCGCATCAAAATCGTGATTACCGACAGCGGAGGCGTCGAAGCCCGCATAGTTCATCAGTTCTGTCATGGGCAGGGAAGAGACAGGGTATTGGTCGTTGAACGGATTGCCCGTGCGGTTATCCCCCGCGGAGAGCACCAGCACGTTCGGGCAGAGGTTCTTCAGGCTATCCACCAAGTGTTTCAGCTTAGGCAATCTGTCGAACGTGGCGTGCATGTCATTGACGGAGACGAGGAGGATCTTCTCCTCGTTCGGACCAGCCACCAGCGGAAGGGCCAGCAAAAGAGCCAGCAAGGCGATGGCGGGCTTGCGGAGAATGCCTAAGAGGTTTCTGTCTGTATGGTGATTCATGGGCGGATAGTTTTTTGATCCTTAAAAGCAATAATGGAGGAACAGGAAAACCCGCCCTCCATTACGCTTCATTTCATGTATTCAGGTTATTAGATTTTGCTTCTCAGAATATCAAGGGCACGCTCCAATCCTTCGGCGTCCTTACCACCCGCTTGCGCGAAGAATGGCTGGCCACCGCCACCGCCTTTGATCTCCTTCGCAGCCTCACGAACCAACTGTGTCGCGTTCATGCCAGCGGCTACGAGGTCGTCGGACAATGCCAGGGTGATGGCAGGTTTGTCCCCCTTCTTGGTGGCACCGATGAAGACGAGTGAAGAGGTCACCACGTTGCGGATTTGGAAGGCCACGGACTTCACCATGTCCGCCTCGAACTCTCCCTTGAGGATGATCACCTTCTGACCATTGCGCTCCTCGGCGCTTTGGATCAGCTTGTCACGAAGAAGGATGACCTTCTCCTGGATGAATTGATCCACCTGTTTCTTCATGGCCGTGTTCTCCTCCAAAGACTTCTTGATGGAAGCCACGAGGTTAGGCGCATTGTTGAAGAGAGACTTCAGGTCGCGGAGCATATCCTGCTGCATGTTCATGAACTCCTCCGCCTTAGCGCCCGAAACGGCCTCGATACGACGGACACCCGCCGACACGGAAGCCTCGGAGAGGATGCGGATGAAACCGATCTCGCCGGTCGCCTTCACGTGCGTACCACCACAAAGCTCCAGGGAAGGACCATATTGGATGACACGTACCGTGTCGCCGTATTTCTCACCGAAGAGCGCCATGGCGCCCATGTTGCGCGCATCCTCGATCGGCACGTCGCGGTGCTCCTCCAATTGGATGTTCTGGCGCACCATAGCGTTAGCGATCTGCTCCGCCTTACGCAACTCCTCGTCCGTCACCTTCTGGAAGTGGGAGAAGTCGAAACGCAGGGCGTCCGGTGCGACGTAGGAACCCTTCTGCTCCACGTGCGTGCCGAGCACTTGACGCAAAGCGTAGTCGAGCAAGTGGGTCGCCGTGTGGTTGCAAGCGATTTGCTGGCGGCGCTCCACGTTCACCTCCGCCACGAACGAAGCGTTCGGATTGGCAGGCATTTTCTTGGCGATATGCACGCTGAGGTTATTCTCCTTCTTCGTGTCGATGATCTCGATGGTCTCTTCGTCAGACTTCAGCAGACCCGTGTCACCGACCTGTCCACCCATCTCTGCGTAGAAAGGAGTCCTGTTCAGCACGATTTGATAGTACTCTGTATTCTTCTGTTTGATTTTTCTGTAGCGGAGGATCTCCACGTCGCAAGAGAGCAGGTCATAGCCGACGAACTCGCATTCGCCCTCTTTCAGCTGCACCCAGTCGCCCGTCTCCACAGCCGCCGCGTTGCGCGCGCGTTCCTTCTGCTTCTGCATCTCCTGGTTGAACTCAGGCTCGTTGACCGTCATGCCATTCTCGCGGAGGATCAACTCCGTCAAGTCCAATGGGAAGCCGAAGGTATCGTAGAGCGTGAAACCATCCTTACCGGAGATCTCGCTCTTGCCAGCCGCCTTCGTGTCCGCCATCACCTTATCCAGCAAGCGGATACCCGTCTCCAGGGTACGGAGGAAAGACTCCTCCTCCTCTTTGATCACCTTCTCGACGAGCGATTGTTGCGCAATCAGTTCAGGGTAAGCGTCGCCCATCGTGTCGATGAGGGCAGGAAGCAACTTATACAAGAAAGCCGAACGTTGTCCGAGGAAGGTGTAGCCGTAACGTACGGCACGTCTCAAGATTCTACGGATCACGTAGCCCGCCTTCGCGTTAGAAGGCAATTGGCCGTCGGTGATGGAGAAGGAGATCGTACGGATATGGTCCGCTATCACACGCATAGCGATGTCGGTCTCACGTTTCTTGCCATACTCGCAACCGCAGATCTTACCGATCGCCTTGATGATCGGTTGGAAGACATCCGTATCGTAGTTAGACTTCTTGCCCTGCAAAGCCATGCAGAGACGTTCGAAGCCCATACCCGTGTCCACATGCTTGGCAGGGAGCGGCTCCAGCGAGCCATCCGCCTTACGGTTGAACTGCATGAAGACATTGTTCCAGATCTCGATGACCTGCGGGTTGTCCTTGTTGACCAGCTCGACGCCAGGCACTTTCGCACGCTCCGCGTCGTCACGCAGGTCGATATGGATTTCGGAGCAAGGACCGCACGGACCCGTGTCGCCCATCTCCCAGAAGTTATCATGTTTGTTACCGTTGATGATACGGTCTTTCGGCAAGAACTGCGCCCAGATCTCAGCGGCCTCGTCGTCTCTCTCGAGGTTGTCCTCCTTGCTTCCCTCGAAGACCGTCGCGTAAAGGCGGTTCGGGTCGATCTTCAGCACATCCACGAGGTATTCCCATGCCCAGGTGATCGCCTCCTTCTTGAAGTAATCACCGAAGGACCAGTTGCCCAACATCTCGAACATGGTGTGGTGGTAGGTATCGAGGCCCACCTCCTCCAAATCGTTGTGCTTTCCGCTCACACGGAGGCATTTCTGCGAATCCGCGACGCGCGGGTATTTACGGGGCGCATTGCCCAAAAATATGTCTTTGAATTGATTCATGCCCGCATTGGTGAACATCAATGTAGGGTCGTTTTTCACCACCATCGGTGCGGAAGGAACGATCGTGTGGCCCTTCGACGCGAAGAAGTCGGTGAACGATTTGCGGATTTCTTTTGCTGTTAACATATTATAATGAAAATTGTTTTCAAACCCATTGTTTGACCTGCTTTCAACGGTGAATTTTCAGTACCCACCATATTCAGTGTCGCGAAAGTAGCACATTTCCGACAAAAAAACTATCTTTGCCATCGCATTTTATTTAGGAAACTATAACATGGCAAAGGCAAAATACCAGTTCAACCCCAAAACGTTATCGTTCGAGCGGGTTGACAACACTATACGACATTGGGCGAATTGGTTCTTGTCCCACTTGCTCACGGGTATCTTGACGGGCTTAGCCTGCTTTATCATATTCGCCCTTTTCATCGAGTCCCCGCGGGAAAAGAAGCTGCGCAGTGAAAGGGAGCAACTGGAGGCTCAATATGAATTGTTGAACGCCCAGTTGGACGAGGTGCAGAGCGTCCTGACGGATATCCAGCAAAGGGATGACAACCTGTACCGCCTCATCGTGCAGGCGGACCCTGTCAGCAAGGGCATCCGCATGGGTTCCGACTACCAAAGCAAGTACAAGGACCTGCGTTCCCGCACCAATTCGGAGATCGCAGCGAACACCTCCGTCACGATGGACCGCATCCGCAGGCAACTCTTCGTGCAGTCCACCTCCTTCGACGAGGTGGTGAACCTCGCCCGCAACAAAGAGGACATGCTGCTTTGCATCCCAGCCATCCAGCCTGTCATGAACAAGAACCTGAAACGTATGGCCTCCGGTTACGGCTACCGTATCGACCCTATCTATAAGACCCCTAAGTTCCACGCCGGCATGGACTTCTCCGGTGAAATCGGCACCAACATCTTCGCCACGGGAAAGGGTGTCATCGACTTCCGTGGTTGGATGCAGGGCTACGGTAACGTGGTGATCGTGGACCATGGCTACGGCTACAAGACGCTTTACGGACACTTGAACAGCTTCGTGAGCAACCTGAGGGTAGGTTCGCCCGTCGTCCGCGGCCAGGTCATCGCCTACATGGGTAACACGGGTAAATCCACGGGGCCGCACGTGCACTACGAAGTGCGCTACAAGGGCAAGGTGGTGGATCCTCGCAACTATTACTACATGGACCTCTCGCCTAAGCAATATGACGAGATGATCCAGATCGTCTCCAACAACGGAAACATTTTCGACTAATCCATGGGGAGCAACGAAGAGAAGAGATATTACAAAATCAGCGAAGTGGCGGAAATGCTTGGACTTGAGACGTCCACCCTCCGTTACTGGGAAAGCGAGTTCCCCAACCTCTCCCCCCGCAGAAGCAGCAAAGGGAAACGTCTCTACACGGACGAGGACATTGAGGAAGTGCGCACGGTGCAGTACCTGCTGAAGCAACGCAACCTCACCATCAAGGGCGCGCAAAAGATCTTGGAGGAGGATAAAGACCATGTGAAGAGAGTCTTCGAGGCGGTGAAACGGCTGGAAGGCATACGGGAGGAAGTGAGGAACCTGAAGTGCGAATTCGGCACCGTCCTGAAGAAAACCATTACGATCGAGGAGCTATGATTGGATTGACCGAAATACTGGAAAACATCGGAACGTTCGCCTTTGCCATCAGTGGCATCCGCCTCGCCGCGAAGAAGGATTTCGACCTCTTCGGGGCCTACGTGGTGGGATTGGTGACCGCCATCGGTGGAGGTACCATCCGCGATCTCTGCATCGGGGAGTCCCCCTTCTGGATGCTGAACGCCAACTACCTGATATGGTCCGGTGTGGCACTCCTTTTCGTCATACTCTTCCGTAAATACCTCATCCACCTGAACATCACCTTCTTCATCTTCGACACCATAGGACTGGCACTCTTCACCGTGGTGGGTATAGAGAAGACATTGGCTGCGGGATATGATTTCTGGGTGGCGATCGTGATGGGTTGCATCACAGGAGCGGCGGGAGGAGTCTTCCGGGACATCTTCATCAACGAGATTCCTTTGATATTCAGGAAAGAAATATACGCAATCGCCTGTATCATAGGAGGTTTCGTCTATTACATCTGTCATCTGATAGGTGTGGATAATTCATGGTCGCAGATCTTCTGCGCCTTCAGCGTCGCCGTCACCAGAATCATCGCGGTACGCTTCCGCATCGGACTACCTCACATCAAGGGAGAGCAGGAGTAATAATATCCCCGCACAGACATACACCACCAGCCACAGCCTGCCATGTTTCTTACCCCGCACTTTTTAATTCTTAATTCCTAAGTTCAAATTAGAAGTGCAAATACAAATGCAAAAAAAAGAGGAGACATTTCGTCCCCTCCCTAAAGTAAACTACATTTGTATTGCTCATGTACAAACAGTTAACTCGGGAGCAAAGATATACATTAGATCTGTTGCT
>JAFZPM010000018.1 GCA_017550335.1 Paludibacteraceae bacterium | reverse complement strand
GGGGGGGGGAAGGGGGGGGGTGTTATCCAATGCATAAAAAAGGTTATCTTTGTGGGTGAGAAATCGATGATGAAGAGGATGAAGTTTTGCAAACCACAAATAATCAATGATATAGAAACGGACAATAGCTTCGATTTTCTCCGTTTCTTTTTCGCCTTTGCGGTCTTCTGTGCCCATTATGATATATTATGGGGGGAGGAGCTTGTCCAGTTCCCCATATACGCTCCCCAGTCGGTGGATGCTTTTTTTGTGATCAGTGGTCTATTGATCCATAGGAGCTATTGCCGGAGCACTTCGTTGCGCAGTTATTTCCGGAAACGAGCGAGGAGGATCCTCCCCGCATATGTCTTGATCGTGTTATTGTCCGCACTCTTGTTCTCCATCTTCTCCAGCTTGTCGTTGCGGGACTATTTCACCTCGCCCGAGCTGTGGAAGTATATGTTCGCGAACCTTTCGACGATGAACTTCCTGCATCCCTCCTTGCCAGGTGTGTTGTCCGGCGAGGCGGTGAATCCCTCTTTGTGGACGATTAAGTTGGAGCTGTTGCTCTATCTTGTGGTGCCTTTCGTCGTGTGGCTGTATGCACGTTCTTCCCGTGTGTGGTCGTTGGCGCTGGTTTCGCTCATGTCATTGTCTGCGGTCCTGTTCGGAATGGCTGCGGATGAGACGGGGGCCGCTTCCTACGATTTGGCGTGGAAGTGGGTTTCGCTCGCCTCCTATTTCATGGCGGGTGGGGCGGCCTACCTTTATCGGGATGAGTTGCGCCGGTATAAGTGGTATCTGCTGCTTCCCTCCCTCCTCGTGCTTATGGTGAGTAACTATTTCGTGGACTTCTTCCGCCCTTTCGCGATGGCGGCCATCATCTATTTCGCCGCGTTCACGCTTCCGTTCCTGAACCGTTTCGGGAAGATCGGAGACCTTTCGTATGGCATCTATATATTCCATGCCCCCATCATCCATTTCACCCGTTGCCTAGGGTGGGAAGTGAGGTGGACGACATTCTTCGGAACCTTGTTTATCGTTTTGCTTGTCGCGTTTCTCTCTTGGCATCTGATGGAGAAGAAGATATTAGCCCGTTGACAGTTCCCCTTGGTGCGATTCCTCCCTGATGGACTCTCCCGAAAAGGAAAGTCGAGGCGTTGTTTTTGTCCTCCTTTGTTGACCGAAAAATGAAATTTCGATGTCCTGTTTTGGTATGTGAGTTTTCCGAAACGGACAACTTTTTGAATTGTTGAAAACTTTATTGTGTTGATATATAGATATTTATTATGTAAAAACGGGAAACTTTGGTCGGTTGTTGATAACTATATGTGTTACTTTTTTGCTAATTCCACAAAGTCCATTAATATTGCATCGGGTTTGTTGCGTGATTGGCAAAGTTGATTGAATATGGAGATGTGATTTGTTTCAAGAACGCCAATAGATAATTCTTTATGTGAGAAAATGGATGCTGTAGTTTATTCATACGAAGAGGCTTACCAATCGTCTTTAGCATATTTCGAGGGCGATGAATCGGCGGCACGTGTATGGGTGGACAAGTATGCGTTGAAGGATGGCTTAGGGAACATCTATGAGAAAACCCCGGATGATATGCATCGTCGGATGGCGGAGGAGGTGGCTCGGATTGAGGCTAAGTATCCGAACCCGATGGGGGCGGATGCCCTGTTCGATCTGTTCCGCCATTTCAAATATATTGTGCTTCAGGGAAGTGCGATGTCCGGTCTTGGTAACAAGTATCGGGCGGCTTCCCTTTCCAATTGTTTCGTGATAGGAGCGGACGATTCCGTGGAGTCGTACGGATCCATCATGAAGGTGGATGAGGAACAAGTGCAACTGATGAGACGAGGTGGTGGCGTGGGGCATGACCTGTCCCAAATACGCCCCAAGGGTTCTCAAGAGAGGGAATCCATAGGCGTTCCTGCGGGGATTGTCCCTTTCATGGAGCGATATTCCAATTCTGCCAGGGAGGTGGTGCGTGACGCTAGGCGTGGTTCGCTAATGCTGAGCGTATCCGTCAGGCATCCGGAGGTGGAGTCTTTCGTCGAGGCTAAGTCGGTGGAGGGCAAGGCGCAGGGTGCGAATCTTTCCGTGCGGGTGGATGACGCGTTTATGCGCTCGGTTGTCGAGAATGGCCAGTTTGAACAACGCTTCCCTATCGATGCGGAGACCCCTTCTGTGCGGCGGAGTGTGTCCGCCAAGGAGTTGTGGGCGAAGATTGTCCGTAATACATGGAGGTCGGCCGAACCGAGTATCCTTTTCTGGGATACCATCGTGCGGGAGTCGGTGGCGGATTGTTACGCGTCGTATGGCTTCGGAACCGTTTCGACAAATCCGTGCGGGGATATCCCTTTGGCATCATACGATGGCTGCAGGATGTTGGCGCTCAACCTTTACGCTTACGTGAAGAACCCTTTCCAACGTGACGCGCAGTTCGATTATGACCTCTTCAAGGAGCATGTCCGCAAGGCGCAACGCATTGTGGACGACATCGTGGACCTTGAATCGGAGAAGATCGACGCTATCCTTTCCGAAGTGGAGGAGGGGACTGCCGATGAGGCTGTTAAGCGCACGGAATCGGACCTTTGGCGGAAGATCAAGCGGAAGACCACCCTTGGAAGACGTACGGGTGTCGGGACGACTGCGGAGGGCGATATGCTGGCGGCCATGGGTCTCACGTACGGTACGCCGGAGGCCATCTATTTCTCGGAGCAGGTCCACAAGACGCTCGCCGTGGAGGCTTACCGCTCTTCGGTCACGATGGCGCAGGAACGTGGCGCTTTTGAAATGTACAATGCGGAGTTGGAGGCTAATAATCCGTTCATCATTCGGTTGAAGGATACGGACGCTTCCCTCTATGCGGATATGGTGAAGTATGGCAGGCGCAACATAGCGTGCCTAACCATCGCCCCTATGGGTACCACAAGTCTGATGACGCGGAGCTCGTCGGGTATGGAACCGGTATTCGTACCGGTCTACAAACGACGCCACAAGGTGGACCCGAACGACCGGGACGCACATGTGGACTATGTGGATGAGTTGGGTGATCCCTACGAGGAGGTCACGGTCTTCCATCCGAAGTTCCTGGTGTGGATGAGGGTGAACGGCTACGATACGGATAAGCGTTACACGCAGGCTGAAATCGATAGGATGGTGGCGGAGTCGCCCTATCACAAAGCCACTTCGCAGGAGGTGGATTGGTTGGACAAATTACGCATGCAGAGCCGCATCCAACGATGGGTGGACCATACGGTCAGCGTGACGATCAACGTGCCGGAGACGGCCAACGAGGCGCTTGTCGCCGCCCTCTACGAGGAGGCTTGGCGTTTGGGATGCAAGGGAGTGACGGTCTATCGCGAGGGTTCCCGCTCGGGCATGTCGGTGGCCAAGAAACGTGAGTCGGAGAAGCCGGGCGAGGCGCAGAACGCTTTCCTGAAGGCGGGCGAGGCTCGTCCGAGGGAGTTGGAGGCGGACGTGGTTCGTTTCCAGAACAATAAGGAGAAATGGATCGCTTTCGTGGGTCTGATCGAGGGCCGTCCGTACGAGATATTCACGGGCTTGGCGGATGATGAGGACGGATTGTTGATCCCTAAGACGGTCAACTCGGGAAAGATCATCCGTAACATAGACGAGGACACGGGACTGAGCCGTTACGATTTCCAGTACTCGAACAGAAGGGGCTACAAGACTACGATCGAGGGTCTTTCCTACAAGTTCAATCCGGAGTATTGGAACTACGCCAAACTGATTTCGGGCGTGTTGCGCTACGGTATGCCTATCGACCAGGTCATTAAGCTGGTGGGAGGACTCCAACTGAACAGCGAGACCATCAACAACTGGAAGAACGGTGTGGAGCGCGCGCTGAAGAAATACATCCCGAATGGCGCGGAGGCGAAGGAGGTGGTCTGCGAGAAGTGCGGACAAAAGACCGTCCGATACCAGGAGGGCTGCCTCGTATGCACCAACTGCGGTTACTCGAAGTGCGGTGGATGATGACTTAGATAGTGTTTGTTTTTTATAAAATACTTTGTTTCATAATTAATATGTTTTTTTGATTTGCAGTGGAAGGTCCCCGGAGTGATCCGCGGACCTTTTTTCATGCGGGAAAATCCTTGCCATCACACAAAATCGCAAAGATTTTTATACTTTTGCAAAAAATACATGTCACAGACATTCACTGAGATTTTTATGAGAAAAGCCATATTTTCCATATTGATGACGCTGACCTCCCTGACTTGGGCTTCAGCGCAGAACTATTTGTGTTTCACCGCCAATGAGGCGAAATCGACCGTAGGCATAGAAAACAAGGAAGGGAACCAACCCGACATCGAATACTCCACCGACAAGTCTAAATGGAAGAAGCTGGACCCTGCGAAAGGCTACACCTTCAAGAGCGCCCACGAGAAGATATACCTCAGGGGTAATAACAGGGAAGGTTTCTCGAAGGAGAACGGCAGGAGCCGCACCCAGTTCGTCATGACCGGATCCATCTCCGCCAGCGGTAGTGTCATGAGCCTTGTCGACGGGACGGGGGATGAACAGACCATCCCAAGCGACAACTGTTTCATCCGCCTCTTCGCGAAGTGCTCTAGTCTTACTCATGCTCCGGAACTGCCCGCCACCCGTCTCACGAAAGGGTGTTACGAGGAGATGTTCCAAGGCTGCGAACAACTGGCCCAAGCGCCGCAACTGCCCGCCACGGAGTTGGCGGAGAACTGCTACAAAGGCATGTTCCATGGGTGCTCCCACCTCGGACAAGCCCCGGCATTGCCTGCGAAAAAATTGTCGAAGGGCTGCTATGAGAGCATGTTCTATGGTTGTTCCTCCATCACCAAAGCCCCTGCGTTGCCTGCCACGGAATTAGCGGAGAGTTGCTATGCGCTCATGTTCAGGAACTGTGCTAACCTTAGCCAAGCGCCTGAATTGCCTGCTAAGGAATTGGCACCGAAGTGCTATTCGAGGATGTTCGACCAGTGCGGGAAGATCAACTATCTTAAGGTCCATTTCACCGAGTGGGGAGATAATGGCGTGGATGGTAGACGCACCACCGTATGGCTCCAGGATGTGGCGGCATCGGGCACGTTCGTCAGTCCAGGCAGACTCGCTGCCCAGTTCGGGTCGAGCGCCATACCTGAAGGGTGGGAGGTAATCCACGAGGACGGAAAGAAATCCGCCCACGACTACCTCTGTTTCACCACCACCAAGGCGGACGCCTTCATCGGACTGATCAGCTACGGAGAGTCCACCCCTAATGTGCTCTACTCGACCGATGGAGGAGAGAATTGGAAAGAGGTCGCATTCGGCGACACCCTTCCGTTGCCATTCAAGGGGGATAAGATATATTTCAAAGGCATCAATCCTAAGGGATTCAACCATACGAAGAACGGTCAGGACGTGCGCTTCTTCATGCAGGGAAGCATCGCTGCCAGCGGCAATGTCATGAGCCTTGTCGACGGACTCGGAAATGCGTCACACACCCCTGGCGTGGGTTGTTTCGCCTCGCTCTTCAAGAACTGCGACGCCCTGACGAAGGCGCCTGAACTGCCAGCCACCTCCTTAGGGGAGGCATGCTACCAAGAGATGTTCTACGGCTGCGGAGGCCTCACCAGCGCCCCTCAACTGCCGGCACAGAAGATGGCGGCGGATTGCTACGACGGCATGTTCGCCAACTGCAAAAGTCTCACGGAGGCACCTGCGCTCATCTCCACTCAATTGGCTAAAAACTGCTACAATAAGATGTTCTCCACTTGCAAGGCACTCAAGCAAGCGCCTAAACTGCCTGCCACGAAGTTGGCGGAGGGATGCTACCAATACATGTTCTGCAATTGCGATAACGTCAACTTCCAGGCGCCAGAGTTGCCTGCGAAACAGGCCGCCCCGATGTGCTACCAATACATGTTCGCGGGATGCACCAACCTGAAGCAAGCCCCTGTCCTGCCAGCCGACTCCTTGGCGAAGGGTTGCTACGAAGGCATGTTCCAGAACTGCGAGAAGCTGGCGAAAGCGCCGGAATTGCCTGCCATCCGCTTGGAGAAGGAGTGCTACTACGCCATGTTCAATAACTGCAAGGCGCTCACCAGCGTACCCGTGTTGCCCGCCACTGTGATGGACAAACGTTGCTACGGCTCCATGTTCGAGGATTGCGTGGGACTCACCCAAGCAGGCGCATTGCCTTCCACTCGTTTGGCGGAGGCCTGCTACGAATTCATGTTCAAGGGTTGCAAGAAACTGACGCAAGCTCCGGAACTGCCAGCCGACACGCTCGCCACGGGATGTTACCAGTCGATGTTCCTTGGCTGTACGAGCCTATCCAAGGCGCCGCAACTGAACTCCACACATCTGGCTAACTTCTGCTACAAGAGCATGTTCAAGGAATGTACGGCGCTCACCCAAGTCGGCGACCTGCCTGCCACATCGCTCGCCATTAGCTGCTACGAATCCATGTTCGCCAACTGTACGAAGCTGGTCAAAGCCCCGGCGATGTCCGGCACCTCACTCAAGGAGAATTGTTACAAGGAGATGTTCTACCATTGCGGTAGCCTCAACTACATCAAGATCAGTTCCACCACCTGGGGAGACAAGAAGGGCAACAGGACCTTCTCGGAGGGATGGGTCGACGGCGTGGCCAAGGATGGCACCTTCGCATGTCCTGTCCGCACCATCAAGGAATACTCCGTGAACAGGATCCCGAAGGGATGGAAGGTCGTGGCGAAGAACTAAGGAATCACGTCGCGTATCCTCTGAATTGAGGGTCTACAAAACAGTTCCTGTGAAGACTATTTCTTCTTCTTAACTGGCTGATAGTAGGTGTAGCGGAAACGTCCCTTCGTTTCCCCGTTGACCTTCCTAGATGTGATGTTCCCGTACGAATCGTAGGTGTATTCGTATGTTGTGATCTCAGGTTCCATCCCTTTTATTTCGATTTTTTTCTCGATGACGTTGCCATGGGTGTCGAACGTTTGGACTATGCTACTCCATATTTCCCCATTGCGATCATAATTGTATTGGTAAACCAATTCATCGTCTTTGTTCTTTAATCGCTTCTCTATTATAGTGTCATTGATCAGGGAAGTGGTTTCTATGCCCTGGTCGGTATGTGTGTATTCCTCGGTTATCTTTCGGTTTAGGAAGCCTAGCGTTGTCGTGTGCTTTATCATCCTGCCCTTTTCGTCGTATTGGTAATCGCTATGTTTGTCTTTGATTATTTTTCCATCCTGATTAAAGTAGATGGTGTCATTCAAGGAACTGAGCAACCCCTCGTAGCTGGAGATTACCCGTTTTATCTTTCTGTTATCATCGTACTCATATGTTGTAATTTTCCCCACCTTTTTGTCTGATTTGAAAGAGGTGTCAGCGACCAACAGGTTGTCTATGTAAGTATATTTTTTTGCGTTGAGAAATTTGTCGCTTTCGAGAAGCGTATATTGGATGAGGCTATCTTTGTCGTCGTATTCATAGATGTATTTGTATAGTTTCCCCAGCATGAGATCGTTTGGTCGCACCATCAACTCCTTGACCTTATGGGTTGTTGTGTACTTATACGAAACCAATTGCGTTATATTCCAGTGTTGTGTCTTCTTGTCTGTGGAGGCTGTGCTACGGCTCGGTGTGACCATGTCGTATTCGCTGGCGTTCTTTTTCTGTTCTTCCTTTATCACCTTGAGATATTCAGACTGGGGAGCGTATTCCTTCGTGATATTCGATTCGAAATATTGTCCGAAGACGAATAGGAATTCGTTCAAAAGACTACCTTCTTTGTCGTAGATAAGCTCTTCGAATAATCCATCCGTTTGGTGACGGATCAATTGTCCTTTCCTGTTGAAAATCAGTTTGCTGATAGTGTCCTCCGCGGTTTTCACCGGCCCTTTTAGCCTGAAGTCTTTGAGCTCCTTCTTCAATTTGATCTCTTTATAGCCCGATTCGATTACGTTAAAGTCAAATTTGTCAAACTCATTTCCGGCTCTTGTGTGGGAAGAGAAACAAAGAATCAGTATGGCCGCCAGTGCGGTTCTGAGAATAGAATGTTTATTGATCATCATAGCTTATGAGTCGTTGTTGTATTTCTTGGGTAATATGGGTGGAGCATCCGTCGCCTATGACCTTGTGCGTTTTGACGTGTAGGCCGTAGGGAAATACCCCTTCGTCACAAAGTACGTGAAAATTGGTGGTATGTGAAAATGTTTCGCCTACGAATTAATGCGAAATATTCTTCCGTTCATCGGATAATCCAGACCTTCCCTTGTGAGGAATGGAAGAGGATACATCCCTTTGGTCCATAGCTTGGTACGTTTCCATGAAAATAGATTGTCCAATGTGCTATTTTTTTTGAAAAATACGATTTATTCGGTTAAAAATCTGTAATTTTGCGACGAATTTCGGATGAATGACGGGAAATAATCCACATGATGTTTTCCTTCAGTGTAGTGTGTCTTTTTATTGATAAAAAATAAACGATAATTTAAGCAATGCGATTTAAGATTCTCCTATTATGGGCTATTTTGTTTTCTGCCATGGGTGTGGCTGAAGCCCAGAATTACCTATGTTTCACCGCTGTGGAGGACAATTCAGCCGTTGGAGTGATGGAGAAGGGGAGAGATGTGCCTAACTTAGAGTACTCCCTTGATGGAGGAGCCTCTTGGGCTCCGATCACCTCCGGCACCGTTGATTTGCCCCATGCCAATGACAAGGTCTATTTCCGGGGGAGTAACGATAAGGGTATTTTTAATACCGTGGATGACTACACGAACTTTTTCGTGGTCGGTAAAGTGGCCGCCAGCGGAAGTGTCATGAGTCTGATTGATGGGATGGACACCACTAAGACGATACCTTGTCCTTCATGTTTCTACCGCTTGTTCTATGGGTGCGAGGGACTTGTTCAGGCTCCCGAATTGCCCGCTACCGTGTTGGCGACGGATTGTTACAAGGATATGTTCTCTGGTTGTGGCATCACAGAGGCTCCTCAGTTGCCCGCGACCCTTTTGGAAGAGGGTTGCTACGAAAGCATGTTCTCCTCGTGCGCCAGTTTGGTGAAGGCGCCTGAACTGCCAGCCACCGTGATGGCGGATAGATGCTACAGCAACATGTTCTCCTCTTGTGTCAGTCTCACAGAGGCGCCTGAACTACCTTCAACCACGTTGGCGAAGGATTGCTACCTCGCCATGTTCGAAATGACCTCCATCGTCCAGGCTCCGAGTCTGCCTAGTACGGTTTTGGCTGAACGTTGCTACTCCAATATGTTTTACAAGTGCGCATCCTTGACGGAGGCTCCGGAACTGCCCGCCACTGATTTGACATACAGATGCTACTGCGGTATGTTCTCCAACTGTACAAGTCTCACACAAGCCCCTGAATTGCCGGCGAAGCGGATGCGTGTGGAGAGCTGCTATGTCATGTTCGCCAACTGCACCAGCCTTATTGAGGCTCCGACCCTTCCCGCCATGGAATTGGACAGCTCCTGTTACCGTGAGATGTTCCTAGGGTGTTCCCAACTTGCCAAGGAGCCTGAATTGCCGGCCACCGACCTCGCTCCGCGGTGCTACTTCGGTATGTTCCGGGAGTGCAAGTCGCTGACGAGGGCGCCTTTGCTGCCTGCCGAAAATCTTGTGCCGGAGTGTTACCATAGCATGTTCCTCGGATGTGAAAACCTCTCCTTTATCCAAGTGGGATGCATGACTTTGGCGCCGGATGCCCGCACCTATACGCTCAATTGGATGAGGAATGTGCTCAAAGAGGGCACGTTCGTCTTCCCTTGCGGTTCGACCTACAACGAACGGGGGGAATCGAAAGTCCCTGCTAATTTCAAGATAGTCGCCAACCCTATCGCTATCTTCATGAATGCGGATAGCATGGTGCTCATGCGGGACACTATTCCGTGCGGTACCGTTCCACAGTTCAAGGGCCTCACGCCTAAAAAGACCAACAACGATCGTTTCGTCTACCAGTTTAAGGGCTGGGACCCGACCCCGAAGCTCCTGACGGTCAGCGAAACCTTCGTCTACGTCGCCACATATGATTCCCTCGCTCTGTGCGACACGACCATACACTCCTGTTACTCCTACTCGATAAACGGGCGTAACATCATGAGAAGCTCGGAATGGACCGACACGACCCACCACATGGATGGCAACGACTCCATCATCCACTACCAGGTGTTCATCCACTATGGCGCGGTGAGCGACTCCTCCATTTTCTCTTGTGACCCTTACGAATGGAGGGGCAAAACCATCTCGGAGAGCACTACATGGACGGACACGCTCCAGACCATCTACGGGTGCGATAGCATCGTCCGATATAAATTCACCATTGGGGAGAAGGAACTGACGGATACCCTGTTGGAAGGCTGCGAAAAAGTGATGCTGGGAGATGTGGTCTATCTGCGGGACACTACTTGGAACGATACCTTAGCGACCGGGGAGGGTTGCGGAACTGTCCTCCGTTATACGGTCAGGGTTCATCATAAGGTGGTCCTCGATTCCTTCGTCACCGCCTGCGACTCCTTCCCTTGGAATGGGGTGACCTTCCGGGAGAACACTGCGTGGAACGATACGCTCCAGACTGTTTTCGGGTGTGATAGTATTATACAATACCACCTCACCCTCAACAACACCATCCTGCGGGATAGCTTCGTCTCCGCCTGCGACTCCTTCCTGTGGAATGGTCTCTCTTTCCGGGAACCTAAGGTGTGGGATGACACGTCCGCTTCCATCCATGGTTGCGACAGCATCGTCCGTTACCACCTCACCCTCCATCAACGGACGGAGAGGGATAGCCAGCTGTTCTCCTGCGACTCCCTCGTGTGGAAAAACCTCACCTTCAGGGAGAGCACCGCATGGGACGATAGCCTGCTCTCCATCCATGGTTGCGACAGCATCATCCATTACCATCTCACCATAGGCGACAAATGGGTGCGGGATAGCGTCATCTCCGCCTGCGATTCCTTCCTCCTGAATGGTAAGGTCATCAAGGAGAGCATGGAATGGAGCGACACATTGCTTGCCGGACAAGGGTGTGACAGCATCGTCCGCTATCATCTTAACATCCATCGTCGGACATGGAAGGATTCCACCGTCTATGCATGTGAGGTCTTTCCATGGAAGAACATCACTATCGAGGAAAATGCGGAGCTGTATGACACGCTGGTCAATGCGCAAGGTTGCGATAGCATTATCCATTACACCGTTATCGTCGGACATGAAATGGTCAGGGACACCTTCATCACCACCTGTGAATTGGCCGAGCATGGAGAGGAATCAATTATGTATATTGTGGATGACGAAGTTTATCCGACCCTCCACGGATGCGACAGTATTATCCGCTATCACTATACCATCCAAAGCGTGGCGATAAGGGACACCTTCGTCAACTCCTGCGATCCATTCACGTGGCGCGGCACAACCGTCTACAAAGACACCTTATTGTACGATACTTTGCAGACCGTCCATGGATGTGACAGTATTACCCGTTGTATAATATATTTCTTTGATGGTGCTGTCATTGAGGACGAGAACGTCGTCTGTGACTCCATCGTATGGGAAGGAATACGGATTACCCAAGACACTTTCTTGTGCGACACCACATATCTGGAAAGAGGTTGTACAAGCTTGTTCTGCCACCACTTCACTATCCATCACAGTGTCGTGAGGGATTCCTCCGTCTTCGCCTGCGACTCGTTGCAATGGCATGGAGAGATGTTGAGGGAGAGTTGCCTGAGGAGTGACACCTTCTCCGCCGCCCACGGATGCGACAGTATCATCCGCTATGCCATCACTATCGGAAAATCGGTCGCCACAGACACGTTCCTGTCTGTCTGCGGGTCATTTACCTATCGGAACATAACGTTCTCCGAGGATACGGTCTGGAGCGAAAGGTTGCAGACCGCACAGGGTTGCGACAGCATCGTGCGCTACCACCTGACGATCCTTCGTGGAACGGTTCGTGACTCGTCCATCACCGCCATAGACACCTTCTATTGGCAGGGCAGAGCCATCACGGCGGATGCGAAATGGAACGATACGCTGCAGACGGTGCAGGGGTGCGATAGCATCATTCGTTACCAACTCACCATGCAGTATTCGCCTCGATTAGGTGAACTTACCATCGCGGATTCCCTGTTGTTGGGAAAACCGTACGAGACGATAGAAGTGAAATATAGTTTGTCGCAAGGCGAGGTTTCCCACTACGACATCTCTAGGGAAGGCGCCCGTATCTGCGCCGATACGCTCAAGGAGCAGGGAGTGGCATACCTTACCATCCCAGGCAATCTGTCTCCGGGAGAATATTCCGCCACGTTGAACGTTCATGACCGATTCGGGGCCTCTTCCGGGCAAATATTCACCTTCCACGTGGTAAGGGAGGACAATGGTGTGGAGAGCTTCTACCAGAAGCGTTGGAATGACCTGCTCATCTGTATGAACGAGGGAAAACAGTTCCTCACCTTCCAATGGTACAAGAACAGAAAGTTGATAGAGGGGGCTACCCTTCCGTATTACTGCGACCTCAGTGCATTGGACGGAGAGTATATGGTCCGAGTCACCGACAATCAGGGCGGTAAGTATTTCATCGAGCCGAAGCATTTCGACCCGGAAATATTGAGTGTCTCCATTATGGCCTCACCGAACCCGGCGAATAGGTACGAAAGGATTTCTTTGACAATCAATGGCCTTGACGACTCCCAGTTGGAGAATGCCCGTCTGGTGGTCTACCGCACGAACGGTGCCGTGGAGTGGATGAAGAAACCGGTGGATAAGGTGACCTTGCTGACGCTCCCTGCCGGGGAATATGTGGCCGTGCTCACCGTGAATGACGGCAAGAACATCAATTGTAAGATATTGGTAAAATAACAAGAGAAGGGAATGAATAAGACGATAACAATCATTGCAATGACTGCCTCGCTTCTTGCTTGGGCGGGTGGTATACATGCGGAGAATACGCAGATCAATATCTCTTTGGGGGGTGGTTTACACCCTATCCAATACGAATCCAATGTCGGTTCCACTACGTCTGGTGGAGGTGTGATGTTCCAATGCCAATACCAACATTTCTTTAATGGGCCGATAGGTGTCGGCGTGGGTTTGGGGCTTGATTACCACAATGCCGCGACGGAGATCAACGAGACCTTCGAGTCGGAGATCAACGACCCGGTCGTGGGCGGTCCCTATACGCTCCGTACCATCTTTGATGATTGGAAGGAGAAACAGTCCCTGTTGTTTGTGGAACTGCCGGTGGGTTTTTATGGCAAGGTGAAGATGGGCAGGGCGGCCAACTTCATCCTTGGCGCCGGCGTGAAGGTGGGCTTGCCGGTCATAAAGAGTTACAAGATGACGAAAGGTACGATTGAGACCCGGGCTTATTTCGGGGGCAAGTTGGACACTGAGGTGCGTGACCTGCCCCATCATGGGTTATATGTGGATGATGAGCTAAGGAGAGGCGACATCGCCACCAATACGATCTGCACCTCCATATTCGCCGATATGATGTTCTGCTTTAAAATCAATGAAGCCTCTTGGTTCCATTGTGGGTTCTACTTCTCAAGGGGTGTGACGGATATCGCGGCGCACCACGAATCCATGGAGGGAAATAATTATCATGGCATCCTCAACAGTGATTTGACCGATAAATGCGTGCCGATGAGCGTTGGGGCGAAGCTGGGAGTCTCCGTTATTCCGTCGAAGGGTTCCGACAGAGGCACTTCCGGCAAGTGGTAGGATGGGGGAGCGCCTTGCTCCCTTTACCAGGAAGGGGCGCCATGCCCGTAGCAGACGTCCATCTCCTTGCTCAGCATAGCCTCCAACTGCAGGCGTTCCTTCTTCGCCATCTCGGAGTCCATGTTCACGCTCGTCATCAGGTAAGGCGCCAAGTGGTTGAACTCCTTCTGCTCCGCCGTGTAACCTGCAGGATTCACGAGGATATCGCCTGTGAAGAGAATGTTGTCCAAAAGGATCACCATTTCCCCTTTGCTATGTCCCCCGTTGCCGTTATAGAACTTAAAATCCATGCCGTGGATGGTTTGGCTACCTGCCAATATGCCTGCCGCATGTTCTTCCTCCTCCACGACCGCTAGCCGGGACATCTCCGGCGGTGTGTAGTGGGACAATATCTTGCTGATTCTCACGTAAGGTTCATGCTGTTTGTATTGCTCCCTGAAGTTGGGTTGTGAAGCGTTTTCCAGTCTGAAGTTCTCATACATGGAGCGGTTCACGTAGATCGTGTCGAAGAGGGAGACCATGCCCAAATGATCGATGTCCGGATGTGTGACGATCAGGCTCTTAGGCTTGGAACAGAAATCCTCGAACATGACGCTGAGGAGCTTGACCATTTCCTCCTTGTAGATGGCGAACCCGCTATCCACGCAGACATATCCCTTCTTGTTCGCGATCACGTAGACGTTCGACCCGCACTCCGGCTCGATGCAGTGGATGGTGTAGTCCTTGTAGGTTTTGCAGGAGACGCTCGGGTTGAAGTTCAATCCGCGGTACTTGCTCAGCAGGTCGGCGAACTTGGCGATGTATTCGAAGGTCTTGTGCGGGCTCTGGTTCTTGTCGTCCAGAAGCTGCATCACCAGGTTGGAGTTGGCTATCAGCTCGTTGATGTCCTTCCGCTCCAAGTCCAGTTTTTTGGCGGCACCGTTGGCGAAGGAGATGTAGAACACCGTGTTGTCCAGGTTCTTCTCCGTCTTGTCGTACGTGATGATGCGCACCTCGCACAGGTCCGTCACGCTCTTCAGGAACTCGTCGACCTTGAACGGATCGTCGATGTAGAGCGCCATGCGGAAATACTGGTAAGGCGTGCTGTTTTCCTGCGAACTGATGTAGGAGATGTTGAAGTTATAACGGTTGATGAGCTCCAAGACCGGCAACAGCACTCCAGGGCGGTCCTGCATCTTGAACTCCATCAGGATCACGTTCGCGTTATCGTCCTTGAAGAGGAAACCGTCCGTCTTCAGCTCGTCGTAAGCCTGCGCCACTAAGGCCTCCTCACCGGATACCTCCACGAAGAGGGTATGGGTGTCGATCGCATTGTTGTAGCTGACGCGGGTGATGTTGAGGCCCAGCTCCGATATGATCCTCACCATTTTCAGGAAAGAACCGGGGCGGTCAGGAATATTCGTTATGAATGTTTTCTTCATGGATGTATCATCGCTTGAGTTCCTTATAGACATATTCACCGCTTGCTATGTAACCCAAAATGCAAGTGTCACCCTCTGTGAAATCATTGAAAAGGGAGGGGCCCACTTCTACAGCGACGATCTCTTTCGTGTCGACCAATTTACAAATGATGTAGGGCACGTAATGAGGATCGACAGCTATGCCCCTTTTCGACAAACAGGTGGTTTCTTTCACAGTTTTCATCTTCACCACGGCGACCACATCATGAGAAACTGCGATGGGTTGGGTGAGATAATGGTATATGGCATAACCAGTCACAAGTGACAATGCCACGATGACTAGCATGAATTGCTTGAATTTAGTCGATTTGTAAAAATATTTCCCCGATATATCCATCATTCCGCATCTTGAAAAAAAGGAGGTCCCGGGCAGTTATTCCCCGAGACCTTCCTCTCATAAATTATAGGTTCAAAGACTTCTTGATAGCCTCCACCTTCGTGTTGGCGAGGTCGCAAGCCTTCTTGTATTCAGAAGCATCCTTCATGTCACCTTTCACCTCGATGTAGAACTTGATCTTAGGCTCCGTACCTGAAGGGCGCACGCTCACCTTCGTGCCGTCCTCGGTGAACCATTGGATCACGTTGGCCGTCTCCGGCATGTTGATGTCCTTCACTTCGCCACACTTCACGCAAGTCTGCTTCAGTGACTTGAAGTCCTTTATCTTCTTCACTGGTGAACCAGCCAACTCCTTTGGAGGGTTTTGGCGGAAGTTCTCCATCATCGCCTTGATTTCGTCCGCACCGCTCTTGCCTGGCTTCACCACGCTGATGGCGCTTTCTCTTTGGAATCCGTACTCCTTGTAGATGTTCATGAGCAACTCGTAGAGCGTCATGCCGTTATCCTTCGCCCAAGCTGCGATCTCGCAGATGAGGCAGATGGAAGCCGGTGAGTCCTTGTCGCGTACCTTGTCGTAAGGCAAGAAGCCGAATGACTCCTCTCCACCTCCGATGTACTTCTCCTTTCCTTCGTTCATGCGGATTCTGTAGGCGATCCATTTGAATCCGGTGTATTCGTCGTAGAGCCTCACGTTGTTCTTGTCGGCGATCTCACGGATCAGCTCGGAAGTCACGATGGTCTTCACCAAGAACTCGTTGCCCTTCAGCTTGCCCAACTTCTTCATGTTGGTGATGATGTAGTAGCAGAACATCATGCAAGTCTGGTTACCGTTGATGATCACCCACTCGCCCTTGTCATCGCGGCACACGATAGCCAAGCGGTCTGCGTCAGGGTCGGAAGCGATCACGAGGTCAGCGCCTAGCTTCGTACCCAGGTTCATACCCATTGTCATCGCCTCGGCGTTCTCCGGGTTCGGAGACTTCACCGTAGGGAAGTTGCCGTCGATCACCATCTGCTCAGGCACGACGTTGATATTCTGGAATCCCCAAGAACGCAGGCACAATGGGATGATCACACGTCCCGTACCGTGCAATGGGGAATAAACGATATTCAAATTCTTTTGACGGTTGATGACGTCCTGATCCACCATGGCCTCTTTCACAGCCATCATGTAGTCATAGTCCATCTCGCCACCGATGATGGTGATGAGGTCCTTGTTAGGCGTGAATTTCACGTCAGAGATCTGCACCTTGTTCACCTCGTCGATGATGCCCTTGTCGTGAGGGGCAAGCACCTGTGCGCCATCGTCCCAATAAGCTTTGTAGCCGTTGTACTCCTTCGGGTTATGGGAAGCCGTGATGTTCACACCGCTCTGGCAACCCAGTTGACGGATAGCGAAAGAGATTTCAGGAGTCGGACGGAGACTCTCGAACAAGTAGGCGTGAATACCATTGGCGGAGAAGATATCAGCCACGATCTCCGCGAAGAGTCGGGAATTGTTGCGGCAGTCATGACCTACCACCACGCTGATCTCCTTCTTGCCGGCGAACGCCTTCTTCAAGTAATTGGCGAGACCTTGGGTAGCCATACCCACCACGTATTTGTTCATACGATTGGTGCCGACACCCATGATGCCACGAAGACCTCCCGTACCGAACTCAAGGTTCTGGTAGAAAGCGTCGATCAAATCTGTCTTGTCAGGATTGTCCAATAGGCGTTGGACCTCACTTTTCGTCTCTGCGTCGAAATCACCCTTCAACCAAGCGTTAGCTCTGGCGGTAACCTCCTGCAATAATGCGTTATCCATTCTGTTTTATATTAGGTTATACGAAAAAATGGTCGGGCTGGTAATGCGGCCCTCCATGTCAGTTGAAGACGAGGCGGCTCTTCCCTAAGAGGAAGAACCTGCCTCGACTATATTTACAATAAATTTTCCTTCTCGATATCCTTGAAGTAACGGTAAGTGGAAACCTTCAACTCGAAGGTAGCCAATTCGTCACATACGATGATACCCTTCTGGTGCAATTGCAATGCGCTCAATGTGCACATTTGGCAAACACCGCCCTCGATGGCCTGTTGCAAAGCGCGTGCCTTGTTGTAGCCGCTCACGAGGATCATCACCTCCTTGGCGTCCATGATGGTGCCCACACCTACGGTCAATGCTGAGGTAGGAACCTTGCTCATGTCGTTGTCGAAGAAACGTGAGTTGGCGATGATGGTGTCAGTCGTCAAGTGCTTCAGACGAGTGCGGGAAGTCAAGGATGAACCAGGCTCGTTGAAGGCGATGTGTCCGTCAGGACCGATACCGCCGACGAAGAGTTGGATGCCACCAGCCTTCTGGATGCGCGCCTCATAGTCCGCACACTCCTTCGCGAGGTCCGGAGCGTTTCCGTTCAATATGTTCACCTGATTCTCAGGAATATCTATGTGCTTGAAGAAGTTGTTCCACATGAAAGAGTAGTAGCTCTCTGGATGCTCCTTAGGCAAGTTGACATACTCGTCCATGTTGAATGTGATCACATTCTTGAAGGAGACAACGCCTGCCTTGTTCAAGTTGATGAGTTCGCGGTACATGCCAAGAGGTGAGGAACCCGTAGGCAAACCCAAAACGAACTTGCGGTCTGCAGTTGGTTTAAATGCGTTGATGGTGTCCGCTACGTGTTGTGCGGCCCACTTTGAAACGGAATCATAATCCGATTGAATAAGAACTCTCATATATAAATTTTATAAAGTTAAGAAGCGTGTTTATTCATGGGTGATCTTCAGCCCTTCCTCCTCTTTCATCTGCTTTATGGATTTGTATAGCAGATATACTCCCCATAGGATCAGCGGAATGCTAAGTAGTTGTCCCATGTTGAGCATCATGTCATCCTCAAAGTCCTCCTGGTTGTTCTTGATGAACTCCAGTATGAAACGGGTCAGGAAGACGCCTATCAGGAAGATGCCGAATATGAAGCCCTCGTACTTGCGGGCATTGGTCTTCCAATAAAGGAACATCAGGATGCTGAATGTCACTAAGCAATAGATCGCTTCGTAGATCTGGGTCGGATGGCTTGGCGCGGAGAATACCGGGTCCGCTCCCGCCTGCCAATGGTGGATGTTCTTGATGAACTCGAATGCCCAAGGCACATCCGTCGCATGACCGTAGATCTCGTGGTTCATCAGATTGCCTAGACGGATGAACGCTCCACCTATGGCGACCGCGATGACGATGCGATCCATTATCCAAATATAAGTCTTTTTCGCGACATTTCTATTGAATAACCACAAAGAAATTATGATTCCGCACGCTCCTCCGTGGCTGGATAGCCCTCCTTCCCATACGTAAAGTATCTCGTAGGGGCGGGAAAGGTAGCGGGAGGGGTCGTAGAAAAGGCAATGGCCTATCCTTGCGCCAACCACCGTTCCGACCAGCATGTATAGGAACAACTTGTCCATCTGGTCTTGGGTCATACCTTCCTTCTTGTAGATTTTAGACTCGACCCAATAGCCGAAGAAAAAGGCGGCGGCCCACATCAGTCCGTACCAACGAACCGTGAGGGGACCTATGGAGAATAGGCAAGGATCGACTGTCCAAGTTATATACGAAAGCATATCAGAAGCGATTAAAGATCCTTACCGTGACAGTTCTTGAACTTCTTGCCCGATCCGCATGGACATGGATCGTTCCTGCCTACACGCGGTTCCGCGCGTACTGGATCGGTCCTCCTTGGCGGTTGCTGCAGGCGGGATGGCTCCTCGGAGCGGTTCTCCACATACTTCGATCTGTCTTCTTCCTTCTCTGGAGCCGCTTCCTTCACGTTCTCCGGGGCGCGCTGCTGTACTGGGATCTGGGCGCGCATCAGGACGGATACCGCGCTGAAGTTCGTCTCGATCTGCATCTGCTCGTATAGGTTGAACGATTCGAGTTTGTATATGAGGAGCGGATCTTTCTGCTCGTAGCTGGCGTTCTGTACGGAGCCTCTCAGGTCGTCCATCTCGCGCAGGTGACGTTTCCAGTGCTCGTCGATGTTGTGCAACAGAACACCTCGCTCGAACGATTTGATGATCGCCTTTCCTTCACTCTCGTATGCCTCCTTCAGGTTGACAGGGATGTTGTACATGATCTTGCCGTCCGTGATAGGGATGATGATGTTCTGGAAACGCTCTCCTTGCTCTTCGTATACCCGTTTGATCACTGGGTTCGCCACGTTGGCTATGTTGTCCATCTTACGTTTGAAGGACTCCATGGCGGCTTCAAAGAGACGTTCCGTCACATCTTCCGCCTTCATGGTGCGGAAATCATCCGCTGAAATAGGTGCCTCGATCGCGAATACGCGGAGCGCCTCGTCCATGAAATATTCGTATGCGTAGCTTGGCTTCGATCGGTTCACAATCGTCATGGCCGCGCCATATATCATGTTCATGGTGTTCACACCCAGTCGCTCGCCCATGAGGGTCTGACGTCTTCTGCGGTAGACCACCTCACGTTGCTTGTTCATCACATCGTCGTATTCCAACAGACGCTTACGTATACCGAAGTGGTTCTCTTCCACCTTCTTCTGCGCGCGCTCGATGGATTTCGATATCATGTTGTGTTCGATCATCTCACCTTCCTTGAATCCCAATTTGTCCATGACGCCGGAGATTCTCTCTGAACCGAACAGACGCATCAGGTTGTCTTCTAGGGATACGAAGAATACGGATGATCCCGGGTCTCCTTGACGTCCTGAACGACCACGTAGCTGACGGTCCACACGGCGTGACTCGTGTCGCTCCGTACCGATGATGGCCAAACCACCCGCTGCCTTCACTTCGTCGGACAGCTTGATATCGGTACCACGACCTGCCATGTTCGTGGCGATGGTCACGATACTGCGCTGACCAGCCTTGGCGACGATCTCCGCCTCCTTCTGGTGCAGCTTGGCGTTCAATACGTTATGTTCTATCTTCCTCATCGTCAGCATCTTGCTTAACAACTCGGAAATCTCGACGGATGTCGTGCCGACAAGCACTGGACGACCCGCCTCGACCAATTTCACGATTTCTTCGATGACTGCGTTGTACTTCTCCCTCTTGGTGCGGTATACGCGGTCCTCCATGTCTATTCTGGCGATCGGACGGTTCGTCGGGATGATGACGACATCCAATTTATAGATGTTCCAGAACTCACCTGCCTCCGTCTCGGCGGTACCGGTCATACCTGCCAGCTTGTTGTACATCCTGAAGTAGTTCTGCAGGGTGATGGTGGCGAAGGTTTGTGTGGCGGCTTCCACCTTGACTTTCTCTTTCGCCTCGATGGCTTGGTGCAGTCCGTCCGAATAGCGTCGGCCCTCCATGATACGTCCCGTTTGCTCATCGACGATTTTCACCTGCCCGTCGATCACCACATATTCCTGGTCTTTGTCGAACAGCGTGTATGCCTTCAGCAATTGGTTCACCGTATGTACACGCTCCGTTTTGATGGAGTAGTTGTTCAATATCTCGTCTTTCTTCTCTTGGAGCTCTTCTGGTGATAAGCCTTTTCTCTCCAACTCCGCCAACTCTGCGCCGACATCCGGCAACACGAAGAATTGTGGATCCTCTGAAGCGCCCGTCAATGCATCGATACCCTTGTCCGTCAGGTCGATGGTGCGGTTCTTCTCGTCGATGACGAAGAAGAGCGGATCCGTGGCGATGTGCATGTTCTTATTTTGCTCCGCGATGTAGAACTCTTCGGTTTTCAGCAAAATGGTTTTGTTGCCCTGCTCGCTCAAGAATTTGATGAGCGGTTGGTTCTTCGGCAGTGCTTTATAGGAACGGAAAAGCGCCAATGCGCCATCTTCCTGGTCTTTCTTGTCTTCTGACTTCAACAGACGTTTCGCCTCCGTCAGGTAGTTCGTCGCCAATACTTTCTGCTTTGCGACCAATTGCTCGATGCGAGGGCATAGCTGCTCGAATTGCTGGTCATCCCCCTTCGGCACAGGGCCGGAGATGATCAGTGGCGTACGGGCGTCATCGATCAGGACGGAGTCGACCTCATCGACGATCGCGTAGTTGTGTTGGCGTTGTACCAGCTCGGCCGGGTTGTTCGCCATGTTGTCACGCAAATAGTCGAAACCGAACTCGTTGTTGGTTCCGAAGGTGATGTCCGCGGCATATGCCTTGCGTCGCTCTGGGGAGTTCGGACGGTGCTTGTCGATGCAGTCCACTGATAATCCGTGGAACTCGTACAAAGGTCCCATCCACTCGGAGTCACGTTTGGAGAGGTAGTCGTTCACGGTGATGACGTGCACACCGCAGCCGGTCAATGCGTTCAGGAATACAGGCAGGGTGGCCACCAGGGTTTTACCTTCACCCGTCGCCATCTCGGCGATCTTGCCTTTGTGCAATACCACGCCACCGAACAACTGCACATCGTAGTGCACCATGTTCCATGTCACCTCGTTTCCACCGGCGAGCCAGTGGTTATGGTAGATGGCGTTGTCTCCGTCTATCTCGACGAAGTCTTTTGTGGTGGCGAGCTCCCGGTCCATGTCGTTAGCCGTCACGACGATGCTTTCATTCTCTGAAAAACGGCGGGCCGTGTCTTTCACGATGGCGAAAACCTCCGGAAGAACCTCGTCCAGCACTTTCTTGTATTTTTCGATGATCTGCTTGTCCAACTCGTCGATCTTCGCATAGGTCACTTCCCTCTGCTCGATCTCCTGACCCTCAACCTCCGCGCGTAACTCGGCAACTTTCGCCACCTCGTCTGCGACATATTGTTTGATCTTCTCTCGAATTGTCTGCGTCCGTGCGCGCAACTCATCATTCGTCAAATTCACCAAAGAGGAATAAACCTCATTTATTTTATCCACATAAGGCTGTATTTCCCGCATGTCGCGTTGTGCCTTATTACCAAAAATTTTAGATAAAAGATCACCGAATCCCATAAAAAATCCATTTTGTATATCAAAGCACAAAAATAGAAAAAAAAAGAGTCTACAATCACTTTTTGATGATAAAGTTTTTAAACTTTTGTTGTACTTTCGCGAATGGAATAGCAACGAAGAGTTCCATGTATTTCATCGGTTTCACAATTTGTGAATGATAATGAAGAGCAAGAAACTACAACAACAGCACGCAAGTGCCATTAGAATCCTTGTGGCGATAGGCGATTTCTTCTTACTCAATCTCGCCTTCTTCGCTGTCGTATATATATTTCGGACCCATTATTTCGGACTGCTCAACTATGATGATTTGAAGTACCGCATCGTCTTGGTGAACATGTCTTATGCCATCAGTTTGTTCGGAACGGGTATCATCCTCGATAGACGTATCGTCTACTCGGAGAACATCGTCGCCCTCGTTTTCCGTACGACGATCATATTCGCCGGCATCCTCTTCGCTGCTTCCAGCATCCTCAACAATAGCTTTATTTTCACGAATTGGTATTGGATACTTTATGTGGTGGCGGTGTTCATCTGCGTCTCGTGTTGGCGTATCCTCTCCCGATCAATGCTGAAGAGCTACCGTGTCCATGGCGGTAACCACCGTCAACTGATCATCCTCGGCGCGGGAAGCGTTGCCCAAAAAGTCTATAACGCTACCGTGAAGAATCTGGAGTACGGATATCGGTTCATCGGTTTCTTCGATGACAGGGCGAAAGAGGATTACAAGGTGGACCCCAACCTCGTGAAGGGTTCATTGGCTGACGTGGAAAAGTACGCCGAGGAGTATGGCGCGGATGAGATCATATGCGCCCTGCCTGCGGGTGATGACCGTAAGGCTTTGCCTATCCTTAGATTCGCGGAGAACAATTTGATACGCTTCTATATCGTGCCGGATTTCATGCGATTCATCCGCAAGTCGGTGTCGTTGACCACCTTGGCCGATTCGATCCCTATCATCTCCCTCAGGGAGGAGCCGCTGAAGGCTGGTATGAACAGGTTCCTTAAACGTTCCTTCGATATCTTGGTCTCTCTGGCGTTCACTATCTTTGTCTTCCCGATTTTGTTCATCGTGTTGGGCACAATCATCAAATCAACATCCAAGGGTCCTATCTTCTTCCTGCAGAAACGTACGGGTAAGGAGGGTAAGGAGTTCACTTGCATCAAGTTCAGGACGATGACGGTCAATAAGGATGCCGACGAGAAACAGGCTACCAAGGGGGATGCGCGTGTGACGAAGATCGGCGCTTTCATGCGTAAGACGAACTTGGACGAGACGCCTCAGTTCCTCAATGTGCTGCTTGGCGATATGTCTATCGTCGGCCCTCGTCCGCATATGCTCAAGCACACGGAGATATATTCCCACCTGATCGATAAGTACATGGTCCGCCACTTCGCGAAACCGGGTATCACGGGTTGGGCGCAGGTGACTGGCTTCAGGGGTGAGACGAAGGACCTTTCCGAGATGGAGGGCCGTATCAAACAGGATGTGTGGTACATCGAGAACTGGACGTTCTGGCTGGACCTTAAGATTATTTTCAAGACGGTGGCCAATATGATCAAGGGCGAGGAAAAAGCCTATTGATTTTCTTCCTAATGCAATGAATGAGGCCACGTCGAACCTATATTTCAGAATCCAAGTTTGAAGATAAAAAAAGAGGAGACTTCTAAGCCTCCTCTTTGTGTTTTGTCCGCTTTCCTTATCGGTTGTCCAATTGTCCGAAGACGTTCTTCAGCACATCGCTGACACGTGCGCTGGCGTTGTGACGGATGTCGTATTCCTTCTCGGAAACCTTCGTGAAGAGTCCGGTGAGGGCCTTCCCCGTGATGTAGTCGGACAAGTCTGTATTGACGGTTTTGATGGAGGCGAGCTTCTCGAAGTACTCGTCCTTCAGGATACCGGTCATCCTGGCCATCTCCAAAGCGGCCTTCACGGTCTTGCTGTCCATCATCTCCACCAACTTGTTGTTGTAGGTGGCGAAGGTGTTCCACGCCGCGAGTGGGGTGGTGTTGGCTATCTGCACGGAGCCGAGAGAGTTGTTGATGGTAGGCATGAAGGCATCCTGCAACTGCGTGAAGGTGTTCTCCTTCAGGTAGGTGGTGGCGGCGTTGTCCGCACCGAAGAGGATGTTCTTGGCGTCGGCGATGCCCATGCCGGTGATGGCGTCGGCGAAGATGTCCACTGACTTAGGGGCTGCGTCTTCCGCCGCACGGTTCAAAAGGGTAATCACGGTGTCGGAGGAAGGAATGGATGCGCCTGCGGAGTTCAACAGGGAGTTGAAGGCAGGGTTCTGCGCGAGGGACTGCACCGCGTTGAACACGGAGAGCGCCTCCTCTGGTATGCCGATGCGCACGGCCGCATCCGCGAGGAATCCGTCTTTCTTTCCTAGATTGGTGGCTGCGGTCTCGATGCCGACCTTCAGTGCGGCCTTCAGTCCTGCGGCGATGTCTATCTGCCCGCCACCGTTGATTGAGTTGATGATCTCCTTCGCGGCATCACTTTGAGCCACCTTGGAGATGGTGGAAAATACGTCGTTTAATAAGCCCATATACCGAATATGTTAAAAGTTAATTGTTTGCGTTTCATTGATATTGATCGTGTGACGCTATTCCTTGGTCATTGCCTTTATTGGTTACACACAAACGCAAAGATAATATTTTTCCCGAAATGTGGATGTCAAAAAAACTTTTTGATACTTAATTCGTTAGGGTGTCACCCCCTTCGGGTTCGGGCTATCCGCGGTTCTATTGTACAGGGGTTAACACCCCTGCCTGTAATATAGCACCCCTTCGGGGTTTGCGGGTCTGTCGTCCTTTTTGATTTTTAATTCTTAATTCTTAATTCTCTAGTATTTCGTCTTTGTTCTTCTCAACGTATTCATGCAATAGGTCGCCAAGGGAAGGGGAGAAACTTCCGTATTCCGCATCGGTCTCCACCCAATCGTCTTGTTCGCCCTCCTCTAAGGCATTGCAGTAGTTCCGGACAATCTCTTCGTTCCCGACGGTGGCGAGCGCCTCTTTCAGTTCGTTGGGGTCGGTGTCGGGATAGCTGTCTTGGTATTGGCTGAATCCTCCGTTTTGCATCTCGGAGTCGTACCAGAAGCAGAGGACGGCCTTCCTCTGTTTCTCGGAAAGTGAGGATAAGTCACCGTCGACACATATCTCCTCGATGAATCGATTCCAACGGAGATCTTTCTCGCTTAGGGATTTCTGCTCCTCGCTTTCCTTCCTTGCTTTTTTGCTTCTGAAAAAATCGAACAAATGCATCCCCATAATTCAAAATTCTTAATTCTTAATTCTCCTGGTCTTTCCTCAACCCCCTCCTATGCTTGCTCAACTGATAGGAGTTGACGAGGTTTTGCCAAAGCACGTAGGTGGCGGGTGCGATGGCGACCACAGGGTTGAAGAAGGTCTGCGCCATCCAGATGGCGAGGATCGTGTTCTTCTGTCCGTAGGCTTGTCCGCTGGCCACTTTGTTGTGGTATAGCTTGCCGAGCTTCCTGCCTGCGGTGAATTGCGCGAGGCAACAGAGCAGGGCGACCAGTGCCATGTTGAAGGCGGCCGGACGCTCGGCGGGGTCCATGTTCAGCAGGTCGGACGTCGTGCGCGACATCAGCAACACTAGGGCGATGGTCCACAGCCAGAAGGATATGCCTTGCTTCTTCCGCAGGAAATCGTAGGCGGGGCGGATGAACCGTTTCAGGAACAGTGCGCAGACGAATGGTCCGAAGATGAGCGGGAAGGCCTTCTGGCAGATGGTGAGGAACGCCTCGAAGAAACTGAGGTCCTCCGCTCCCGTGCCGTGCGCACCGATCAGCGAGAAGTAAAGGGGTGCGAAGAAGGCCGCCAGCAGGTTGCTGGAGACGCTATAGGTGATGAGACCCGCCACGGTTCCTCCCAATAGCCCCGTGATGACAGGGGCGGAGGTGGCGGTGGGTGCCAGCAGACAGATGAGTCCGCCTTCCGCTGTGCGTAGGTCGAATTTGTAGACGAGCAGGTAGAAGAGAATGCATACTGTGAATTGGATAGTCAGCAGGATGACATGCCAGCGTTTCCACTTGAACTGGCGGAAGTCCACCTTGCAGTAGACAATCAGCAGCATCAGGAAGAGCATGTATTTCGTGATGAAGGTGATGTCCTTCAATGGCTCGTCCATGAAGTATTTCGTGACGAAGGACACGTCCACGAAGATGAAATGGAACACGATACCAATCATCATGGAGATGAACAGCGCGTATGTCTTTAGAAAATTGATCATCGTCGACGCCTTTGTCCGTTGGCCTTATTTGCCCGTCAATGTTTGGATCGCCTCTTCCACGCTGACGAGGTTTTGCTCGCCCGTCGTCATGTTCTTGAGCATGATCTTCTGCTCCTTCATCTCCGTGTCGCCGATGATGGCCACGAAAGGAATGCCCTTGCTGTCGGCGTAGCCCATCTGCTTCTTCATCTTGGCAGGTTCAGGGTAAACTTCAGCTGCGATGCCTGCCGCGCGCACTTGCTTCAGGCACTGCATGGCGTATTTGAGCTCCTCGTTTCCGAAGGTCACGAAGATCAGTTTGGTCGATTGGAGCATTTCGGCTGGGTAGAGGTCCAGTTGGTTGAGGACGTCGTAGATACGGTCCGCGCCGAAGGAGATGCCCACGCCGGAGACACCCTCCATGCCGAAGACGCCTGTGAGGTTGTCGTAGCGTCCGCCACCGGTGATGCTACCGATCTGCACGTCTAACGCCTTCACCTCGAAGATGGCTCCCGTGTAGTAGTTCAGACCCCTGGCGAGGGTCAGGTCCAGTTCCACCTTGGTCTCTATGCCAAGGAGTTGTATGTGTTCGAGGATGGTGGAGATCTCCTCCACGCCTTTCAGTCCGACCTCCGAGGTGGCGAGCACTTCACGGATGGTCTTCAGTTTCTCCTCGTTCGATCCTTGGAGCAGGATGATAGGCTGCAGTTTCTCGATGGAATCGGCAGGAATGCCCTTCTCCGCCAGTTCGGCGTTGACGTTCTCCAAGCCTATCTTGTCCAGTTTATCGATGGCCACGGTGATATCCACGATCTTGTCCGCCTGACCGATCACCTCCGCGATGCCCGTGAGGATCTTGCGGTTGTTGATCTTGATGCAGACGTTCACACCGAGGCGGCGGTACACTTCGTCCACGATCTGCATCAGTTCCACTTCGTTCATGAGCGAGTCGCTTCCGACCACGTCCACGTCACACTGGTAGAACTCGCGGTAGCGGCCCTTCTGTGGCTTGTCGGCGCGCCATACGGGCTGTATCTGGTAGCGTTTGAAAGGGAAGCTGAGCTTGTCACGGTTCATGACGACGAAGCGAGCGAAAGGCACCGTGAGGTCGTAGCGCAGACCCTTCTCCGAGATCTTCTTGATCAGTTTCACGGAGTTGCGGCTTTCCAGTTCCGCTTGTTCCACGTCCGCCAGGAAGTCGCCCGAGTTGAGCACTTTGAAGAGGAGCTTGTCGCCCTCGTCGCCGTATTTGCCCATCAGGGTGGAGAGGTTCTCCATCGCCGGGGTCTCTATTTGTTGGAATCCGTAGAGGCGGAAGACCTCTTTGATGGTGTTGAAGATGTAATTACGACGCGCCATCTCGATGGGTGCGAAGTCTCTCGTTCCTTTTGGTATGGAGGGTTTTTGTGCCATGATTTTTCTTTTTTTGTTTCTGACCGCGAAGGTAATATTTTTATATTAAATCGGTATTGGTAAGGGGAATGCTTTTTTATATGGTTTTGTTCAACATGCATCCCCTTGTAAGGTTGGCGAATAATATTGTGTTAGTTTTACGTGTGATTTATGTTAAATATTTTGTTGTAATTAAAAATAATCCATATATTTGCCGTGCTGATTTCGATAATGTGAGTATTTTCTGAAGATTTAAATATTTGTGGTTGAGGGGAAAATGCTGCCATGGATTTTGAATTTTCTATTTTTAAACACTTAAAAATTTTTATTATGTTATTCAATGAAAAAAATCTAAGTTTGCGCAAGTTGCTGTGTTCTATTGGGATAGTCGCGGTGGCTCAGTTTATGTCGTGTGAGACGGATGATGTGGAGGAGGCCCGAAACGAGTCTTCTAGTCCGCAGCAGGAACAGAAGGAGGAGCCTTCCTTGAACTACAAGGCCTTGTTTTCCTCCAACCACACGATGGGTATGGACGAGGCGAGGGAGTTGGCGCTTGATGCGGCCTCCCTATTCGCAGGAGATGACAACGGACTCAAATCGGGGAAGGTACGTCAGGTCGAGGAGGTGCGTGTGTTGCGTCCTGATGAGACGACCTTGCGCTCTGGCTTTGGCGAGGCGGCCGCTATCCCAGACACATTGGCTTACGTCTGCAACTTTGCGGACAGTGCTGGGTTTGCTATTATTTGTGCGGACGACCGTGTGGGGTGTCCGATTTTGGCCTGCGTGGAAAAAGGAACGCTAGGGGAGGATACGGATAACCCCGGTCTTGCCATCTTCCTGGATAATGCGCAGGTATTCATGCAAAACTCCATTCTGAAGTTCGAGGCGGAGAGGGATTCGTTGCTGGAGGTGGCGAGACATAGAATGGAGGAAGATGTTTGTGAAGAAACAACTCTTAGAAAAAGAATGTCTGGCGGATATTACTATTTGAGAGAAAATGTTAAGGTTGACCCCATGCTTTTGACGGAATGGGCACAGAGTGGTAACCCATACAATAATTTGATGAAGGAATGTCTCGATGATCCAAGTGAACATGCTCCGGCTGGATGTTGGGCGGTGGCGATAGGTCAATTGATGGCTTATTACAAGTACCCTACAAGCTTTATGAGGAGAACAAGTAGGGGATACGAAGGTGTGTGTCCTGATTGGAATGAAATCACAAAGGAAAAGAATGCGAGTAAATTGGAAAAACAATTGCATAGGGATCAGGTGAGTAAAGTTTTGTGTGAGATTGGTTTACGCATAGGTATGAATTGGCAGTGTGGAAGTAGTGGTGCTAGTGACGAGAATGCCGTAAATTATATGAAATCGGCAGGTTATTCCAATTGCGTGGTGTCCGATTATAATTATGCGAGGATAAGGATATATTTGAACAATCGGAAACCGGTGATAATGGGGGGATATTCGAGAAGAAGCGGTGGCTTTTGGTCGTATAGCTATTCGGGAGGACACACATGGGTGGCGGATGGATATAAAGCCGTGGTGGCGGACTATTACACCTATGTTGTTGACACTAGTACGGGCTATTACAGTGAGAGTTATGTGAAATCGGTTTTGAGGAATTCATATCTCCATATCAATTGGGGATGGGGTGGATCTAATAACGGATATTTTGCTGAAGGATGTTTTGATACTAGGGAAGGAAATTTTGACAATTGGGGTGCTAATTGGGCTGAAAGCAATTATCAATATAAGGTAACCATGCTTCCTTGTTATCGTTAATTTTAAAAAATACGAATTATGAATAAATTTTTTCAAATCATTGTTGGTGCGTTGACGACGGTAACCGTCATTGCCTTTGCTTCATGTCAGGAAGAGGATGAAGGAAAAAAGACCCCGGAATATACTTGGCCTTCGAAGCATTATCTTCAAAGTTATATTTTGCCGGATTCTATGGAGAATCTGTCCTGGAATATAGTTACTAAGAAAGGGGATTCTATTGTGATGGGCTTTTGCTTCAAGGGCGAATATGTATATTCGGGAGAATGTCCTACCCATCCTCAAACTCCCCATCCGTTGTACGATTCCCTTGTCAGGATGTATCATGACACGGCATGGTATGGGAAAACCAACTATATGTATCCTGCTATCGCATACCCTATCAGTGCTATTTCTGTCGTTTCGGACGCTGATTTCGATGATACACATCTTGCCGGTAGTGAACTGATTGACGTTGCGAAGATCTATTCTGAATCGTACGCATTGTTTATTCAGAATGGATACAATGGTTTATATTCCCAAGAGCATATTTTAAAACCCTTTTGCGAAGTTTTAAAACCTTTTAGCGAGTATGAACAGCAGGAGAAATCTCTTTGGGATGAAGGCCCAGTTGGCATCTATCTTCCTCTTCCCACCCTCTCCCGCATACATAACTTCACCGTCACTTTCTCCTTCGATGGATGGAAGTCGGTGTCGTCGACGGTGCATGTGGAGTTGTAGAAGCGCTTGAGGATTATCCACGGCAAGGGACTTTATCTACTGCTGTGGATTGGTTGAAGGATTTGTTGTGGCATTATCGACGGACGTGGCGCTTGCGATATGGTGCAAAAATGTTCGTGTAGTTTGGCTGACGAAAGATATGAATTATGAATAAATTTTTTCAAATCATTGTTGGAGCGTTGACGACGGTAGTTGTCATTGCCGTTGTCTCTTGCGGGGAAGAGAATGAGGGAGAAAAGACACCGGAATACGAGTGGCCTTCGAAACATATGATACAAAGTTATATTCTCCCTGACTCTTTGGAAAATTTATCTTGGAAATTCCTTTCCGAGGACAAGGAGTCGGTTATGTTGGGATTGTCCGTAAGGGGAGATCGCATATATTCTGGGGAAAACCCTCGTGTGTATCGGGAGCCTGATAGCTTGTACTATTCTTTTGTGGAAATGTACCATGATACAGCATGGTATGGAACTACCAATTATATGTGTCCTGCTGTTGCGTATCCTGTCAGTGAAATTTCTATCATTTCGGATGCTGATTATAATGATACGCATCCGGCAGGGTGTGAATTGATTGACATAGCTAAGGTTAATACCGTTTCTTATGGTAACTTTGTGTTGAATGGGTATACTGGGAAAGAGTCCCAAGAAGATATATTTAAGCCATTTAGTGAATACACCCAAAAGGAGCGAAGCCTTTGGTGGCGTGGAGCAGTTGGCATCTATCTTCCTCTTCCCACCCTCTCCCGCATACATAACTTCACCGTCACTTTCTCCTTCGATGGATGGAAGTCGGTGTCGTCGACGGTGCATGTGGAGTTGTGAGAAATATCGTCTTGTGAAATCTACGGTGGAGGGTGCATGCCTTCCGCCGTTTTGTTGTTTTGATGTAATATAACATGTTGTATATTAATATTTTATAATAATATAATACCTCGTCCCCATAATTCTTTATTCATAACTCTCAACTCCTAATTTTTAATTATCTTTGCACCATAAAATCGAAAAGACTTTTTTGGGTTGATGATAGAAAAGATATTCCTCATAGAGAATGCCGATCCCGTAATCTTCTACGGTGTGAATAATTGCAATATCCATGCGATAAAGAACCTGCTGCCGAAGCTGAAGATCGTGGCGCGCGGCAATGCGGTGAAGTGCATCGGCGACGAGGAGGAGATCGCCCGTTTTGAGGATGCTTTCGCTCTCATGGAACAATATTGCGCCCGATACAACGCTTTGTCGGAGGATGTGGTGGTCGACTTCATCAAGGGGAAAACGCAACCTGAGAACGTGGCGGATAAGAACCTGATTATCTACGGTGTGAGCGGCAAACCGATCGTGGCCCGCACCCCGAACCAGAAACGCCTCGTGGCGGAATACGAGAAGAACGACCTCCTCTTCGCTACGGGTCCGGCGGGCTCCGGTAAGACCTACACGGCGATCGCCTTGGCCGTGCGCGCCTTGAAGAACAAGGAGGTGCGTCGCATCGTCCTGAGCCGTCCCGCGGTTGAGGCGGGCGAGAAACTGGGCTTCCTCCCTGGCGATATGAAGGAGAAGATCGACCCCTATCTGCAACCTCTCTACGACGCTCTGCAGGATATGGTGCCGGGTACGAAGCTCCGTGAGTTCATGGAGAACGGCACGATACAGATCGCACCTCTCGCCTTCATGCGCGGACGTACGTTGAGCGACTCTTTCGTTATCTTGGATGAGGCGCAAAACACTACTACCCAGCAGATTAAGATGCTTCTTACCCGTATGGGTCTGAACAGCAAGGTGGTGGTCACCGGTGATGTCTCCCAAATAGATCTCCCGTCGAACCAGAAGTCGGGCTTGATCGACGCCCTGCAGACGCTCCGTGACGTGGAGGGCGTGGCGAAGGTGCAGTTCGATGTGAAGGATATCGTCCGCCATCCGCTGGTGCAACGCATCGTAGAGGCCTACGACAAGGCGACGGAGGAGCGCAAGAAACGGCTGGAGGAGCTGCGGAACGCGGAGGCGGCGAATGATGGTGATTCGGAACAGAAACAATCAAACAAAAATATTGGATATGGAAAGCGCATTGGTAAAAACGAGTTTTAGTTTCCCGGGACAGAAGTCCGTCTACAACGGGAAGGTGAGGGACGTGTATAGCATCGGCGACGATAAGTTGGTCATGGTGGCGACGGATAGAATCTCCGCCTTCGATGTGATCCTCCCTAAAGGTATCCCTTTCAAGGGACAAGTGCTGAACCAAATCGCGGCTAAGTTCTTGGACGACACCAAGGATATCTGCCCTAACTGGAAACTGGCGACACCAGACCCTATGGTGACGGTCGGTATCCGTTGCGAGGGTTACCCGGTCGAGATGATCGTCCGCGGTTACCTCTGCGGTAGCGCATGGCGCGCCTACAAGAGCGGTGTGCGTGAGATCTGCGGCGTGAAGATCCCTGAGGGCATGAAGGAGAACCAGAAGTTCCCGACCCCTATCATCACCCCTACGACAAAGGCTGAGATCGGCCAGCACGACGAGGATATCTCCAAAGAGGAAATCCTCTCCCGTGGCTTGATCTCCAAGGAGGACTACGAGGTGTTGGAGAAGTACACGTTGGCTCTCTTCCAACGCGGTACGGAGATCGCCGCTAAGCGTGGCTTGATCCTCGTGGACACGAAATATGAGTTTGGTAAGGCCAACGGAACCATCTACTTGATGGATGAGATCCACACGCCAGACTCTTCCCGCTACTTCTACGCCGATGGCTATCAAGAGCGTTTCGCTAAGGGCGAGCCTCAGAAGCAACTCTCCAAGGAGTTCGTCCGCGAGTGGCTGATGGACAACGGATTCCAGGGAAAGACCGGTCAGAAGGTGCCTGAGATGACCAGCGCCATCGTGAAGTCCATCTCGGAGCGTTACATCGAGCTGTACGAGAACATCGTCGGCGAGAAGTTCAAGAAGGAGACCGACATCTCCGCTTTGGGCAATCGTATCGAGAAGAACGTATTGGCTTATCTGAATAAATAAAATAATTGAAACGGGACGCTGCGGATCCTCTTCCAGGGGGGCCGTGGCTTCCCTTCTTTTTTGCCCATGTACCTATCTCGCCTTCGTATACTCAATTACAAGAATATCCGGGAAGCGGATCTCGCGTTTTCGCCTAAGATCAACTGCTTCGTGGGCAATAACGGCATGGGCAAGACCAACCTGTTGGACGCTGTCTACTACCTCTCCTTCTGCAAGAGCCATTGCAATGCGATCGACAGCCAGAACATCACGCATGACGAGGAGTTCCTGATGCTGGAGGGCTCGTATGAACGGGGCGAGCGGAAGGTGGATATCCATTGCGACCTGAAGCGTCGCCAGAAGAAGCATTTCAAGTGCGACAAGAAGGAGTACGAGAAGCTCTCCGACCATATCGGTCTCTTGCCGCTGGTGCTCATCTCGCCTGCGGACGGTGTCCTGATCCAGGAGGGAAGCGACGAGCGCCGCAAGTTCATGGACGGCTTCATTTCGCAGTATGACAAGAAATACCTCTCCTGCCTTTTGGCCTACAACAATGCCCTGTCGCAACGCAACGCGATGATCAAGGCGGAGAACAGGGAAGACCTGTTGCTCGACGTGCTGGAGGCGCAGATGGTGGAGTATGGAAGCTATATCTTCGCGAAAAGAAGCGATTTCATCGAACATTTCCTGCCTCACTTCTCCGAGTTCCACCAAATCGTCTCCGATGGGAAGGAGCAGGTGGGCCTGACCTACCGTTCGCACTTGCAGGATTCCCTTCCTTTCGAGGAACAGCTCAAAGCGACCCGCGACCGCGACTTCGTCATCGGCTACTCCACGAAGGGTATACACAAGGATGACCTCGATATGGAGATGGGCGGACTTCCCATCAAACGCATCGGTTCGCAGGGGCAGAACAAGACATACCTGATCGCCCTGAAACTGGCCCAGTTCAACTTCCTGAAGGAACAGGGTGGGGTGCGACCCATTCTGCTTTTGGACGATATATTCGACAAACTTGACGCCCAGCGTGTGAGCCGCATCCTGCAGTTGCTGCGGGACGACCGCTTCGGACAGGTATTCATCTCCGACACCGACCGGGAGCACCTCTCCTCGATTCTGGAACATTCGGGGTGCGACTACCTCCTCTTCAAGGTGGAGGATGGTGTGGTGGAACAACTCATGGAGGTGAAGCGATGAAGGCGAGGAATCCGGAGCACTTGGGCGGTTATATCGAGGATTTCCTCCATCAGGGGGAACTAGGCAAGCGCATCGCCGAACAGCAGGTGCTGGAGGAGTGGCGCAAGTTGGGCGGCGGCAACATCGGGCGGTACACCAATAACGTCTATCTGAGTGGCCGCAAGCTCTTCGTGAAGCTCACCTCCCCTTTGTTGAAAAACGACCTGATGATGAGCCGAAGCACCTTGGTGGAACGCCTGAACGGGAAGGTGGGGACCTCGGTGATCGATGATATAGTTTTTTTATGATAATTTGTTAACTGACATATAGATGGATAATTCTGTTTTCGATGCGGAGGCGGTTAAGTTCAACCACCAAATGAGTGTTCAGATCCGTTTTAACGACGTGGATATCTACGGACATGTGAACAATGCGGTCATCCTTTCCTACTTCGATCTGGGGAAGGTCTCCTATTTCGAGGAGCTGGACAAGCAGGGAATCGGCCACGGCGACATGGCATTGGTGATCGTGAATGTGAACGTGGACTTCAAAGCACCCATTTTCATGGGAGATAATATCGTGGTGAAGACAAAGATCTACGAAATAGGCAACAAGAGCGTGAAGCTCGTCCAGGAGTTGTATGACGAGAAAAACCAGCGGGTGAAGAGCGTCTGCCGAACCATCATGTGCGGCTTCGACCCCAAGACAAATGTCTCCTTGCCTATCTCCGAAGAGTGGCGGAAAGTGATCCGCGCGTACGAAAAGGATGTTCTACAACACTAAACACATCATTTTATTGTGTTATCGGATTAAAAATTGTGAAATAATTTTGAATTCACGATTGTAGACATTATTTTTGCGGAAAAGAAAAGGTTTATGAAGAGATTCGCTCACATATTATTCTTGCTCATGTTGATGGCTCCTACGGTTGCCTTCTCCCAGTCCGTGAAGGGTGGGAACGAGGTGCGTGAGGAACAGCAGCAGGCGGGGAAGGCGAACACAATCTCGATTTCTTTCTCCGGCAACTATTTGTACCTCTTTGGTGTCAAGGAAGGCACGAAGGTGGAGGTGATGAATATGTTGGGTGTGCCCGTGCTCTCAGTCGAGACGACCAACGACGATGAGAAGATATCGTTGGACCTGAAGAAAGGCTTTTATGTGGTGCGCGTTGAGAATATCGTTCAACGCATCGTAATCAAATAATTCGGCATTAAAATTCTATTGTTGTGAGGCATAGGTTCCTATTGCTTTTGTTCCTTATTTCTCTTTCGTTCGTGTCGAACGCTAAGACGTCCGTCTATGTGATCACCACCTATCCGAGTGAGAGGGCGGTCTATACGGTGTGGGGACATACGGCGTTGTTGGTGACGACCGACTCCACCAGTTTGGTGTACAATTACGGCGTGTTTGATTTCTCCGATGATTTCGTGTACAAGTTCCTTGCGGGCGAGACCGATTATTGTCTGGAGACGGACCATCCTCAGAACACCACGAACGAGATCATATGGAAGAACTGCTACGCCTACCTGCAGGAGTTGAATCTGACGGACGGAGAGGCGGAGAAGGTCAGGATCGCCTTGGAGGAGAACAGGAAGCCAGAGAACAAATATTACCGGTATAAGTTTTTCTCGGATAATTGCGCCACACGTCCACGGCGCCTATTGGAGCGTTGCATGGGCGGAATAACGTATGTGCCGAAGGGGAACACGGAGAGCTACCGTGACAAGGTACATGCGCTTTGCGCCTCCACGCCTTGGTTGCGTTTAGGCATCGACCTCAGTTTGGGAAGCGGTGCCGATGCGGTGATACCTGACTCTATGGTATCGTTCTTGCCGGTGGAGTTGATGACGCAGTTGGATAGCGCCGCCATCGTTGGACAGACGGGCGATCGTCGTCCGTTGGTACTGAAGAAGACGCAGGTGTGGAAGCCACAGCCGAGGGCGTTTAAGGAGGATTCGTTCTTCGCCACCCCTTTGGCGGTTGGTCTGTTGGCGCTTCTCCTCTCGTTGATCTCCCTTCTCTTCGCATGGCGTGCGATTAGCAAGGCCTATGTCCGGGTCTATGGGACCATCCTTTTCCTGGCGATGGGGTTGGCGGGTGTTTTGATCTTTTTCCTGACATTCTTCTCCACGCATGAATGCACGTTCCCGAACTTCAACTTGATGTGGGTGAATCCGTTGCATCTGGTCGTCGCGGGCATGGTTGCCGTAGGGGCGCGGAATCGATTCTCCCAGGTGGTGATAGGGTTTGATTTGCTTTTCTGTGTAGGCTATGTGCTGCTCATTGCAATGTTACCCCAATCGACGTGTGTGGAATTCATTTTATTTGCGATGTCGTTGATAATTAGCGGTTTGTCGTATGCTATGGTATACAAAAAATCTTTTTTTGCAAAATTCGACAAAAAAACGCTTTCGGATAAACAACGAATAAAATAAAAAAGTAAATTTGCACTATTGAATGGTAAATTATAATTTGATACGTTATGAGAACAATTAAGATGGTTATCGCAGCTGCATTATTGCTATTGGCAATGAGTGCTTGCAAGCAACAACTTTGTCCAGGTTACGGGAATATGCATACTGAGGTGATTGAGCTCCAACAGAATGCGTGATTCTCTCGTAAAATATATCAAATTAGTCGTTGCGCTCATCGTTGTGGCGGTGATCGCTGTGGCATGCAAATCGTCGTCGTGCGGCTGTTTCTAGTCGTGCGTCACGTTGTTTTTGTGTAGACTGGTTGTTTGTTGTATTGAAGTAAGTGTAAAAAAGAGAGTAGTTTTAGTTAAAGACTAATTTTTGTTTAACATTAATATAAATTAAAAATGGTAAAAGTTGCTATTAATGGTTTCGGACGTATTGGACGTCTTGCATTCCGTCAGATGTTTGAGGCAGATGGTTATGAGGTAGTTGCAATCAACGACTTGACTAGCCCTAAGATGTTGGCTCACCTTTTGAAGTATGACACTGCACAAGGTGGTTTCGCTGGCAAGTTCGGTGAGGGAAAGCACACTGTAGATTCTACAGAGGATTCTATCATCGTTGACGGAAAAGAAATCAAGATCTCTAAGGAGGCTGACGCAAACAACTGCCCTTGGAAGAAATACAATGTAGACGTAGTATTGGAGTGCACTGGTTTCTATACTTCAAAGGATAAGGCACAAGCTCACATCAACGCTGGTGCTAAGAAAGTTGTTATCTCTGCACCTGCAGGAAACGACCTTCCTACTATCGTTTACAACGTTAACCACAAGACTTTGACTAAGAACGATAACATCATCTCTGCAGCTTCTTGTACTACTAACTGCTTGGCTCCTATGGCAGCAGCATTGAACAAGTTCGCTCCAATCCAATCAGGTATCATGTCTACGATCCACGCTTACACTGGCGACCAAATGATCTTGGACGGTCCTCAACGTAAGGGCGATCTTCGTCGTTCTCGTGCAGGTGCTCAGAACATCGTTCCTAACTCAACTGGTGCTGCTAAGGCTATCGGTTTGGTTATCCCTGAGTTGAACGGTAAGTTGATCGGTTCTGCACAACGTATCCCTACTCCAACTGGATCTACTACTATCTTGATCGCTGTTGTTAAGGGTAAGGATATCACTAAGGAGGGTATCAACGCTGCAATGAAGGCTGCTCAAACTGAGTCTTACGGTTATACTGAGGATGAGATCGTTTCTTCTGATATCATCGGTATGAAGTTCGGTTCATTGTTCGACGCTACTCAAACAATGGTTTCTAAGATTGACGACAACACTTATCAAGTACAAGTCGTTTCTTGGTACGACAACGAGAACTCTTACACTTCTCAAATGGTTAGAACTATTAAGTATTTCGCAGAGAACTGCTAATTCTTAGTAATTATACCTTCAAAGCCCGGGCTTGTTGTCCGGGCTTTTTCTTTCTTAGGTCTTTTTGAACATGATGACGTTGAGCATAAACGACACCCTCTTGATGGAGGACGACATGCGAGATAGGGGCAAGGTGCTTGCTATCCCAGGCTGCGATGAGGCATTGGCCGATTTCCTGTCGGCTTGGTGGGACGACCGTGACTTTGTGGTGGGTCACACTTCCGGTTCCACGGGCGAACCGAAGCGGATAGAGCTCTCCAAACGATCCATGTGCGAGTCCGCCCGTCGTACCAACGCCTTCTTTGGACTGAAACCGGGGAATGCTATACTGCTATGTTTGTCAGCCAATTACATCGCAGGAAAGATGATGGTGGTACGAGCCTTGGTGGGTGGGCTGAACCTCTATGTGGAGCCAGCCACCTCGACGCCCCGTGTGGCAGGACGATTCGACCTCGTCTCCATGGTTCCGATGCAGGTGCATGCCCTGCGCGTGAGCGGGGAGGGGGAGGAACGCATGGCGGGAATCCGTCATCTCCTTGTCGGAGGCGGTCCGATCCAGCAGCCAGAGGTCGAGTGGCTGGGCACGTTGCCGGTGAAACCTTACGTCTCCTATGGCATGACGGAGACGGTATCCCACGTGGCCCTTTCCCCTTTGGAGGCAGGCAAGGAACCCCAGTACCAAGCCTTGCCGGATGTGCGTTTCTCCGTCGATGAGCGGGAGTGCCTCGTCATCCATGCCGACTACCTTGCAGGCTCTCCATTTGTCACCAATGATATGGTGCGCCTGCATTCCGACCGCTCCTTTTCTTGGTTAGGACGATGGGACAACGTGATCAACACCGGCGGAGTGAAGGTCTTCCCCGAAAAGATGGAGAAGAAGGTCGACGATTTGCTGGAGGTGCCATTCTACTTCACCTCCGAGGCGGATGAGAAGTTCGGGCAACGTGTGGTGTTGCGGATTGAGTCGGAGCCCTTCTCTACTGATGGATTGTTGAGTCGGCTGTCGGAGCGTCTCTCTCCTTATGAAATGCCTAAGAGGGTGGAGTTCGTGCCTCGGTTCGAACGGACGACGTCGGGGAAGGTTAGGAGGAGATAGGGAGGGGCGGGAATAGAATTCCCGCTGAAGGGACGGAACGGAGAGGGGAGGATAGGAAGGAGATGGGGGGCGGGAATAGAATTCCCGCTGAAGAGACGGAACGGAGAGGGGAGATGAGGAAGGAGATGGGGGCGGGAATAGAATTCCCGCTGAAAGGGCGGAACGGAGAGGGGAGGATAGGAAGGAGATGGGGGGCGGGAATAGAATTCCCGCTGAAGGGACGGAACGGAGAGGGAAGATGAGGAAGGAGATGGGGACGGGAATAGAATTCCCGCTGAAGAGACGGAACGGAGAGGTGGATTAATCTGATGTTTGGTTGCATAATATCCGGGCAATTTCGTTGAGGGCGATGAAATGGTAGCGTTGGGAAGAGATGGAGATGGGAGCGTATGGCAGGTGTTTCTCTTCCGCTTTGCGCAGAAGTGCTGCTCTTGTGGCTGTGGCAACTGATGGTGAGTTGAATGTTTGCGCTGTCGGCTCTAGGAGTAAGAGATGACCTTTGGCGCATGCTTCGAAATATACTCCTCCTGGTTTGTAGTATTTCTCGTGAGGCGAACCCGCCTTTGGGAATCCATCGTTGAGAAGTATGACTAGAGGGAACCCATGCTCTCTCAGGTTGCGGGTGATGGTTTGCTCGCCTTTGCTAATGGCTGCGGTGTAAGTGATCGCACCGTTTTGTGCGGCTATCAGTGCGTGTTGTAACTGTTGCTCTATGTGTTCTTCGCTTGCATTCCGTGATATCTCTATCATCTGGCGGTCCGCCCAATCGAGAAGGAAATGGTTGCCTAGAGAGGTGAATGTTAACCCACAGATGTCGGTTTGGCGATGCATTCGGAAGAGAAAGGGGTTCTGTTTCCGTTGCCAGGCACGTTCTGCGTTGGCGTACACGTAATTAATCATTGACCGTAATTGCCCCTTGTGGGTGAGGACGCGGTAAAAAGGGATATCGTCGTAGATGTTACTTTCGAACCCTAGTTTTCGGGCTTCAGCTTTGCAACCCTGCATGTATCCGCGGACCACTTCCTTGATGCTGCGTCGCATGCTTCGCATCACTTGAAGCACTATGTGGTGATGGTCGGGCATGACCTTGTCTGCTAGGATTTTGATTTCGGGACAGAGGGTAAGCATTTTCTTCTGTTGGTTGACTAAGATCCAACCGAGAGATGTCTTTCCCACGTAGGCATTAACGCCGTTGTGGGAGAGTGTGCCGAAGAGAGGTTGTCTGTCTTTGGCGACCATTGTTACGTGTACTATGCATGGTTTACGCCATGCGCCAGGTTGTAGCCAGGTGAAGGTTTCTTTTTCCATTGTTATTGTGTTTTGGGCGGGAATGGAATTCCCGCTGAATTAACGGAACAAAGATAGTGAAAATTTTTAGATGGGGGCGGGATGGAATCTTTTTTGGGGAGGGAATAGAATTCCCGCATAAGGGACGGAACGGAGGGGAGAGGGAGGAAAGGGAGGGGCGGGGATGGAATCCCCGGGGAAGGAACGGAACATAGAAGAGACGGAACGGAGGAGGGGCGGGAAGGAATGGAGGGCTTTAATGTTTTTTGCGTTTTTGAATAAGATTATGTATTTTTGTGTCGGATTTAAATTGAAAATGTATATGTGGCATAAAATTCTTCTTTTGACAGCCGCTTGTGGTTTGAGCTTGACTCTTTGCGCCCAGACGACCAAATCCTCGAATAAGAAGCCTTACACGGATGTGTTCGAGACATTGTCCAAGACCCCTGCGGGGAGTGGAAAGGTGGTGATAAAGCAGGATCCGAAGATGAAGTCCTTGATGCGGAAGAAATTATCCGTTAATGATGACAAAACGCATGTGACTTATTCCGGGTATCGGGTTCAGGTCTATATGGGGAATCTTCCGAAGAAATCCAAGGTAGAGGCATTGGAACGAGAAAAGAAGATAAAGGTGAAATATCCAGATGTCACCTCCTACCTCACTTTCTCATCTCCATTCTGGAAATTGCGCTTGGGCGATTTCCGTGTGCAGACGGAGGCGATGGTATTTGCCCAGAACATATTGTCTGAATTCCCGGAAATGACGGGAGAGGTATTCGTGGTCGATGATGAGGCCCGTGATGTCCGTCTCGAAAAGTAATAAAAGAATATGAACGACGATTTGCAAATAAAGCCTTGGGAAATCGCAAGATACCCAAGCAAGAGCCTTACGGAGAAGTTGGCTCCTCTGTATGCGGAGGCGATCACCCTGATCGGAGAGGACGTGAACCGAGAGGGGTTGAGGAAGACGCCCGAACGTGTCGCTAAGGCCATGCAGTTCATGACCTATGGTTATAAGATAGACCCTCGTGAGGTTTTGGAATCCGCTGTGTTTGAGGAGGATTACAAGCAGATGGTCATCGTAAAGGATATCGATTTCTATTCTTTATGTGAACATCACCTATTGCCTTTCTTCGGCAAGGCGCACGTGGCATATATACCTGACAAGAAGATTACCGGGTTGAGCAAGATCGCCCGCGTTGTGGAGATTCTTTCCCGCCGTTTGCAGATACAAGAGCGTCTCACCACTCAGATCAAGGACTGCATTCAGGAGACGTTGAACCCAATGGGTGTCATGGTCGTCATCGAGGCGCAGCACATGTGCATGCAGATGCGTGGCGTGGAGAAGATGCATTCCATCACCACCACGTCCGACTTCACGGGTGCGTTCAACACAGCCAAGACCCGCGAGGAGTTCATGAACCTGTTGGGCAAGTGATTAAGTCGCTTATTTCTCCGACTTCTTACTTTCCGCTTTGTTATTGATGTGATTAATCCTCGTCAGGATGAAGAATGTCACGACCAGCAATAGGACGCTGGCCGCGATGGTGCCGTGTGTCATGTTGAGGGATGATTCGGAGTCCAATGCGGTCTTGGGGTCGCTCACATAGGCGTAGATGATGATGATCGCGTTATTCATGAAGTGGCAGAAGATCGAGGCTATCAGGCTCTTCCCGTAGAGGAATATATAGCCAAGCAACACACCGAGTAGTAGCCTGGGGAAGAATCCGAAGAACTGCAGGTGGATGGCGCTGAAGAGCGTCGCAGCTAGCCATACGGCCACGTGTTCGTTCTTGAGGTGTTTCGCAAGGCTTTGTTGGATTACGCCACGGAATGTCAGCTCCTCCCCGATGGCGGGTATCAGAGCGATGACGATCAGATTGAAAATGAGTTGGGGAATGCTACTTGATTCTAGCATCTGCAATGTGGTGTCCTTCAACAACTCTTCGGATTCCTTCATCCATCTCTCCACGCCTTGCAAGGCCTCAGGCAGGTGCATCCCTTCGTTCCATGAGGCGGTGACCGAGATGAAAGGATAGACCGTGCAGATTGCCAATATGCTTAAGAAAATGATTCTTGGATCGACCAATTTCAACAGACAGTAATCCTCAGGTTCTTTCTTCGTCAAGTATACGAAGAGGGCTGGACCGAGGATGAACATTCCTGACGAAGACATCAGTTGTTTTACCTTTAGATCTTCTATGCTATTGGGGTTCCAACCCGCCACATGGGAGATCAGCATGCTTAATGAAGTCAGGGTGACTGTGCAAAATATGAGTAGGAAGATGAATAAAATGACTTTCTTCCACAGCGGACTATCCGCGAACATTCCCTTAAATGTTATCCAATTCAAATTCATAATCTGATGTGTCGTTATCTGTTTTGATGATTTTTTTTACTGTATCGATGACAAGTCTGCTCTCATACCCTCTGGAGAGACCGAAGCGGATCAGTTTGGCGCCTATCTCGTAGGGTTTGCCGGCCTTGATGCTCTTCCTTTTTTTCACGAGCATCTCTTCCAATTGCTCCTCGTAGCCCTCTTCAGGTATTTGCGCGATGGCCTCCTCGATGATGGCGGAGGGTATTTTGCGGCTTCGTAGTTCGAAGGTGATCTTCGTCTTCCCCCAATGGGAGAGGTTGTGCTTATCCTTCGCGAAGAAACGGGCGAAACGGGCGTCGTCCACGTACCGTTCCTGGATGAGGTGTTTGACGATCCTGTCGCCCTCGTCGTTGTCGACGCCCCAGCGTTGCAGGCGGTCCCGCACATCCTTCTCGCAGAGTTCCCTTTGGGAGCAAAGCGCCTCCAGTTTGGACTTGGCCTGTTCGTATGTTATCTCTTTTTGCATCTCACCATTCTTTCTTTGCCTTCCATATCCTCTTTTATGACGACCTCCTTGTAGCCATGGTCCTCCAGCATTTGTTGGATCTCCTTGCCGAACTGTTCGTTGATCTCGAAGTAGAGGAATCCGTTGTTTTTCAGATGGGAGAGACCGTAGTCCGCGATGGCGCGGTAGAAGAGCAGCGGGTCTTCCCCCTCGACGAAGAGGGCGGAGTGAGGCTCGTAGTCCAGCACGTTCTGTCTCATTTGGGTTTTCTCTCCTTCCGTGATGTATGGAGGATTGCTTACGATGAAGTCCAACGGTTCGAACTCTGTCTGTGGGTGCAGTATGTCGTCTATGATGAAACTCACGTCTGTGCAGAGCCTTTTCGCGTTCCGCATGGCGGTGTTCAGGGCGAGCGGGGAGATGTCGGTCGCGTTGGCGTCGAACAAGGCGTTCAGGTATTTCAGGGTGATGGCGATGCATCCGCTGCCCGTCCCGACGTCTAGGAACGAAGCGTTTTTGTCTCCGAAGTCGTCGCAGATCCAGTTCACCAGCTCCGCCGTCTCCGGACGAGGAATCAGCACGTGTTGGTTCACTTCGAAGGTGAGTCCGTGGAATTCCCCTTCGCCGAGGATGTATTGGATAGGTTCCCTTTCGGAGAGCCTTTTGAGGATGCCTTCCATTTGGGATTCTTGTTCCTCGGTCAGGTAATCGTGTTTGCCCATGAGGAGGTCCACCATGCTGCATCCGCAGACGTGTTGCAGTGTGATGTAAGCGATGTTCTTCGCCTCCCGTTCCGGGTATTCCTCGGTCAGCACCTCTACGATGCGGTTGATCCATGCGTTGTTCATTGGTTTTCCTCCTCTATGAATTCTTGCGTCTCGTTGGTCGGGGTGCTGTAGTATCGGGACAATATGTATCTTTTGTAGTAGGAGATCATCAGGGAAGTCGCCGGCAGGGCGATGATGAGGCCTAGGATACCGAACATCATGCCGAATATGGAGAGGGATAGCAGGATGACCGCCGCGTTGAGGCCCATCCTTTTACCCATGATTTTAGGGACGAGGTATCCGTCCTGGATGATTTGCACGATGACGAAGACTGCGAGGAGCGAGAGCAGGGGGATCCAAGGGGAGTGCCCGGTCTCCGCCGCATGCACGAGCGCGAGCAGGATGCAAGGCGGGATGCCGATCACCTGCAGGTACGGGACCATGTTCAGTGTGCCGATGATGAGACCCATGGTGAGAGCCATAGGCAGGTCGATGATGACGAAGCCTGTGGTGTAGAGGATGCCCACGGATATGGCGACCAGAGCCTGTCCCCTATAGTATTGTTTCATCCCCTCCTCGATGTCCCTGTACAGCGTTTGTGCGAAGGTTCTGTATTTCGGGGGGGTCAGAGCGCTGAAGTATTGTGTGATTTTCCTGTAGTCCCTGAGGATGAAGAATAGGTATATCCCTGTGATGAGCATGGCGAATATGCTCAAGGTGAGGTTGAAGGAGCTGGTGATGAGTGACCAGACATGCGGGGAGACGCTCTTCACGATGTCAAGGAAGTCGTCACGGTCCATTATTTCAGCGAGGTTGTAGTTGCGGATGAATTCCTTCAGGAAGATCTCCCATTTGTGAGGGATGATGCCGTTGTCATTGTTGCTGATGGAATATTCGACCACGAAGTTCTTCAGTTTCACCGCTTCCTCCGCGAATTGGGGTGCGAAAAAGTAGATCAGGAAGGAGATCAGGGCTCCCACGGAGAGTAAAGCGAGGAGAATGGAGACGCTTTTGTTGCCCACTCTCAATTTTTTTTGGATGAAATAGACGATAGGGTAAATCAGGTAGGCCAGGAGCCATGCGAGACAGAAAGGGACGAGTACTGGACTCAAATATCTGATTAACAATATGATGCCGGCGATTAGTCCGATGACCATCAATGTCCTGACGGTTCTATCTAAGGTGAAAGGTTTCGAAAATGGTGTGTTCATCACAAAAAATGAAATCAAATTGGTACGTTTGGTAAAGTTTTTTTATACCTTTACGCGGTTATTTGCAAATATACAGAGTTTCTCATAAATTCGTGAAGGTTTTGGGGACTGAAAAGAAAAATTTCTAGACAGAGCGTATGGACAGTAAGGATTTGATGAGTCTAATATCAGAAGATGTGAAGGAACTTTCGCTATTATGCAGCGGAATGACGGAGATGGCTAGTGTCCCCGCGTCCGTTTTAAGCTTGGCGAAGGGTAAAGCGTCTTCGTTATTGCAGAGGATTGAGATGCTGGAGTCTTGTCAGAAAGCGGAGGCGTCGGCCCGTGTGGCGGTCGAACCAGTCCAGCCAGTGGCTCCTGTGGTTGAGCCAGTCGTCAGCCAACCGGTGTTGGAAGAACGGCGGGAAGAGGCTCCGAGGGAGGAGGTGAAGCCTGTCGTGGTGGAGACGAAGCCTGTTCAGGAAGCTCCCAAGGCAGTGGCCAGGGAGGAGAAACGTCTGGAGAATGTGGTGGAAGAGGTTGAATATCAGTCAGCGAAGTCTCCTGTGATGAAAGAGGAGGCGGTACCTGCAAGAAATAACGCCGGAATACCTCAGGGGAAACGTGATGTGGTCGTCCGCCCGGAGGTTAAGAACCATGTCCCGGATGCGGGCAGTGTTCGCACGGTGTTGGATGCCAATCGGTCGTCGAGGCGTGTGGAAAGCCGTTTCGTCCAGTCTATCAAGAAGGCTATCACATTGAATGACCGTATTCGTTACCTGAATGAGCTCTTCGGCGGTGACGCCGATCTGATGACGTCGACCATCGCGGCGTTGGATGCCATGGACAACCTACAGGAGGCGAAGGATTACGTGAAGTGGAATTTCTCGTGGGACGAGGCGGATGAGGCCGTGTCGGACTTCATGAGATTGCTGGAGGATAGGTTTTCATGAAAAACACTGGGAAACTTTACCTCGTGCCTACCCCCGTGGGCAATTTGGAGGATATGACGTTTAGGGCGGTCAGAATATTGAAGGAAGTGGACCTGATCCTAGCGGAAGATACAAGGACAACAAGCGTGTTGCTCAAGCATTTTGAAATAGAGAAGAAAATGTTCTCCCACCATAAGTTCAATGAGCATCAGACTACCGAGTCTGTGGTTGAGCGGTTGAGGGGTGGCGAGACGATAGCGTTGGTCTCCGATGCGGGTACACCTGCGATCTCCGATCCGGGTTTCCTGCTGGTGCGCGCATGCGTGGAGGCTGGCGTGGAGGTGGAATGCTTGCCGGGTCCGACGGCCTTCGTGCCGGCTTTGGTCGACTCGGGTCTGCCGAACGACAGGTTCTGTTTCGAGGGCTTCTTGCCCCAGAAGAAGGGACGGCAGACGAAACTGAAGGAGCTGGCGGAGGAACGCCGGACAATGATTGTATATGAGTCTCCTTTCCGTCTGGTGAAGACATTGGAACAATTCATGGAGGTGATGGGGCCGCATCGTCGTGTGTCGGTATCCCGCGAGATATCCAAGTTGCACGAAGAGACCGTCAGAGGAACGGTCGAGGAGGTGCGCGATTATTTCAAGGAACACGAGCCCAAAGGAGAGATTGTGATTGTGCTGGCTGGAAAGCCTAACGATAAGAACGATAATAAAAAGAATGTTGAAGAGTAATTATTTTTTATTATAAATTTAAATTTAAACAGAATGAAAAAAGTAGTTTTAGGTGCATTCGTTGCATTATTCGCAGTGTCTTGTAACCAAGACAAAATTGATGCTTTGACGCAACAGGTTGATTCACTCCAACAGGTGAATGAGATGAACGAGCAAAAGATGAACAGCTATTTTGCTCTTATCACTGAGGTTCAATCCAACTTGAGGAACATTAAGCAAACTGAGTTGGGTATCTTGGATGAGGCTCAAGGTTCAGAGGGTGTTAACGCTGACAGCAAGCAGAAGATCCAACAGGACTTCGAGTCTATCCACCGCGCATTCCAAGACAGCCGTTCAAAGCTTGACTCTATGGAGAACGCTTTGAAGAAGGCTGAGGGCAAGCTCCCTTACTTGCGTGGCTTGGTTGCTGGTTTGCAGAAGGATTTGAAGGCTAGCGAGAAGACCATCAAGGATTTGAAGGCTCAATTGGATGAGAAGAACATCAAGATCGCTTCTTTGGACAGCACCGTTGCTAGCATCGCTGCCATCAGGGATTCCATCAACGAGGTTAACAACGCCAACATGGCCGCTATCCAACAGCAAGACGAGGAGTTGAACACCGCTTGGTATTTCTTGGCTAACAAGAAGACCTTGAAGGAGAAAGGATTGAAGAACTTGCAAGGCGCTACCATCAACGAGAGCCTTTGCACGAAGGTTGATATCCGCGAGTTCAAGGAGTTGCCTCTCGGCGCTAAGAAGGCTGTCATCTTGACTAACCACCCAACCAACTCTTACTCTTTGGTTAAGTCTCCTGGTGATGACAAGAACTTGATCTTGAAGATCACTAACTACAAGACTTTCTGGTCAGTTTCTAAGAAATTGGTCATCCAAGTTAAGTAATTCGTAGTTGTTAACGAATAGGAAAGAGCCGTTCGCTGGTCGAATGGCTCTTTTTTTATACCATAGGATGAATTCATATCCCGAATCTCTGAAATAGTAAATGATTTAATACTCAGTCGTAAATCATAAATACCCCAATAGTAAATCGTAAATAGTTAAATCGTAAATCATAACACATAAATAGCTAAATCATAAATCATAACACGTTTGCCCCCAACGGGAAGCCCTCTCCTGTTAACAACCTGTTAATAACCTATCAATAACCTGTTCAACCGTCTGTTAGCATTGATTTCGGGGGATTGTGCACCGATTCTCGTGGAATCTATTATCTTTGTCTTCCTAAAAATTCGTGATATGTTCGAAACCATTATAGATCTGTTGTCTCGCCGCGAGTGCGTGATCGTCCCTGAATTCGGAGGATTCGTGGTGAACGATTGTGCGGCTAAAGTCGTCGACGGCAAATTCTTCCCGCCCCGCAAGGAGTTGGTGTATAACTCGAAGCTCGTCCACAACGACGGCGACTTGGCCACGGCGCTGTCCGCGGCGAAGTCCTGCTCCTTCGAGGAGGCTAACCGCATGATCTCCGAGGAGGTGGCTTCCATGTGGAAGGCGTTGCGCGAGGACGGTATATTCGTCGCCCCTAACTTCGGCGTCTTCACGATGAAGTCCGGCAAGGTGGCTTTCCTTCAGAAGAACCTGAAGATCGCTTGCGGTGACTCCTTCGGACTGAACGAGTTTTATTTCCCTGCGCTGGATAAGTCCCAACGGAAGGGAAACTCCACGACGGGGAACTCCGCTTCGAAGGTTCTCAAACCATTGACGGTGGCTGCCGTGGCGGTTGTCGCGCTCTTCTTCACTGTGCAGCCTATCAATGACGCTCCGCAGACCGATATGGCCTCCATGGTGCCTCAGATTAATTCCAAAAACTCCCTCCAAAGGGAATTGGACGTGAAGAACAAGGAGTTGAGTCAGGTGCAGTCCGAACTGGATGCGTACCGTGATGCGGTGGATGGCTATTACTTGATTGTGGCCGACTTCCAGGATGAGGAGTCCGCCGCTTCTTACCTGCACGCCGAAAAGAACAAGTCTTTGAAGATGCTTGGCATCGACCAACATTTCTACATATCCGCATTCTCTGCGAAGACCAAGGAGGAGGTGGTCGCGTTCCGTGACCAGTCTGAAGGGCTTGCGGAAACCGCTTATGTGCTTTCCGTCTCCAAGTTTAAGAATATCCAAAACGACGAATCGAATGATACAGGTCTCTGACGCGGAGCTGCGTGAGGCGGCTGGGAAGGGCATGGACGAGTTCATCGCCCTCTTCGTGGATAAGTATTGGGCTGAGATGGGCGGCGAACTCACCGCCGAAGGCATGGCCAAGCTGAACGCTTACCAGAACACCTTGCTGGCGTACTCCATCTTCCGCAACGAGATGAACGACGGGGGCTTCGTCCAGCTGATCCAGAACGGCTATGGTGGCTACTTCTTCCAGAACCCTTTCGCGAAATCGATGCGACTCTTCGGGGCACGCCAACTCGCCAAACTGGTCTATGACGCGAGGACGATCTACATGGACAACCGGAAAGAGCTGGAACGGGAGACCACCGAGGAGGAGTTCCTGGCCATGTATGTGGACTTCGAGGTCTTCGATGAACTGGAGGAGAAGTTCTTCCTGATCGAAGAGGAGACCACCGAGGCTATCGCCCATTACGTGGACGAGAACCTGAGCCTTTTCGCGGAGGTTGTCTGACCTGCCTATGGAATAACCGCCTTGACCATGAATTTCACCTGTGTGGAGATATTTCCCTCCATCATCTCTTGTCCCGTGCCGATGCTGGCGCGTCCGTCCGTATAGACGAAACATCCCGCTTTCGCGATCAGTTGTAGACGTTCGGTCTTCTTCCAAGAGAGACTGAGCGCAAGCCTATGCCCTTTGCCGTAGTGCATCGGGAAGGAGAGCGTGTAGGGTAGGTCCTTCTCGTAGATGTAGATGCGGTTGTCGTAGTTCTCCGCCTGGAAGTAGGCGTAGCGGAGGGCGAAGGAGAGGTGTAGCTTGGGGAGGTTACCCGTGTGGGTCTGCGAGAGGATCCATCCGTAGGTGGGGGATTGCCCACCCTTGTCGGTGCGGTTCCCTTCCAGGATTGTTTGTATCCTCCATCTTCGTATCTGCGTGTTGAGGGTGCTTCGGAGCGTGCGTTTATGGTTCTCCTCCTCGCTTTTCTCCTTGTACTTGTATTTGAGGGTCAGGTCCGTCTGTTTTGTCATCTTCACGTTGGCCAGGAGACAAAGCTCTTGCCCCGACGAAGGGGTGGGGGAGGCGTAGAGTGCCCACGGGAACCTGTAGGCGTCCGCATAGGCTGATAGGATAAGTCGTTTGAAGGGGGTGAATCGGGTGCTGAGGTAGATGCCTTGCTCGTTCTCCACCCTGGAGTTCTCGGCGAATCCGCCTCCGTAGTTGGATTGATAGGCGGGTTGGTAGTAGCGTTGCGCCAAGGAGATCTCTAGTCGGGAGAGGGGGTAGATGGCGGCGCCGTTCAGTGTGGCGAAGTGTCCGTTGGCGTCGAGGGCGCTCTCTCCGTAGAAGGTGATGTGCCGTAGCCTCGCCTTGTAGTCCAGTCCGACGTTCCAGTGTGTGCTGGTCTCCGATAGGCGGAAGAGCGTGTAGGCCTTCTCCGCAGGGTGTAGTGTTCTGGAGTAGTGGTAGTGTAGCAGGGTGGCTCCGAGCGTCAGGCTCTTGCGCTTGAAGCTGAGGTTGAGGCCCCAAAGCTTCTCCGTATGGTTCTTTTTCTTCTCGATCTCTTGGATAGTGCGGTGCATGCCGTCGGTCTTGAACGAGGTGATCTTCTCCCCTTTGAGGGTGGCGTCCGCTTGGCGATAGGAGCCGAAGAGTGTGCCGCGGAGTGAGCCCCGGCCTAAGGTGGCCGCGGCGCCCCTGAAGAAACTGCTCTCGCCGGTGGAGGCGTATCGTTTGATCCCCTGCGTGTTCTTGTAGGCGTTGGTGATGCTGGCGTTCTTCCCGAGGATGGAGCCGGTGCCGACGACCAGTCCCTGTCCGAAGTTCGCCTTGTAGTCTCCCAAGCAGAGTTGCTTCATCCATTTCGTGCCTTCCATTTCCAAGGAGGCGCTGGCGAAGTCGAATCCGTGTCCGTTGCGGCTCCATTCCGCCTCTCCTGCGTCTTTTTCGCCTACGAGCGAGGCTTTCAGGCGTTCCGCGTTGAAGAGGTATTTTCCGTAGTAATGGTAGGGGGAGCCTGCGTATCGGCTCGTCCCTGTGCTGTCGGGCAGGTATCCTTTCTTTTGCTGCAGGAAGCGGTCCGCCGCGACGTAGAACTGCGACTGGCTCTTCCTCAGGCGTTCCTGCAGGGTGAGACGCTTCTCGTTCTCCCGGATGACCACGAAGGGAAGCAGTTGGTCGATCTTCTCCTTCGTGAAGTCGGGGATGTGCTTCAGCTCGTAGAGTGTCTGGTAGTTGCCGTAGAGTTCCCTGTGGCGCACGAGGTTTCGGGCGTCTGAAGGGGAGAGGAAGGGCAATTGCTCGAACTCTTCCTCCGTCGCTTTGTTGAGGTCTAATTTATTGACCTTTAGTTCGTTGAGGATGTCGTATAGGTCCTCGACGTCCAGTTGCTCCCCGTCCTCATCTTGGAAGGATTCCATCGCATCGATGAATTGTTCGGAGAAGAGATCCTCCTGCGGCAGGCACAGGAGCGTGTGCAGCAGGAGTAGGGCAGTGAAAACAGGTCTTTTCATCTCTTATTCGTTGATAAGTAGGACTTCCGATTCTTTTTTGTTGAAAGTGTAACCGATGCCGCAGTCAAGCGCATATCCGAGGTTACGGATCCAGCGGGCGGAGAGGTCCAGCCGGAAATTCCTTCCGAGGAATCCGCACCCGAAGGTGGGGGATATGGGTGGACCCATGGCGCCGCATCTTAGCTGGAACTTGCTGATGTCGTAGCAAGTGCCGAACCGTCCGAAGAGGTTCCGTTCCTCCTCCCAGTAGGATTCGAGGGCGCAACTGACGCTTTCGGAGAAGAGGAATTGAACGCCCAGGGTCGTGCGCATCGGTTCCTTGAACCGTTCTCCGCAGATGCCTCGCCAACCCGTGTCGAAGAGGTTTTCCCCCTTCGCATAGAGGTTTGTTCTCCTGCCTTGGTAGAGGAAGGTGAGGTCTTCCGCCAGTGAAAGGCTTCTCCGCTCATTCCCTTCGTAGTGGAGGGAGGCGAGCCGGAAGCCCACCCCGATGGCGCAATGTCCGCTCAGCCGTTTGGAGAGGGCACAGTGGGTGCGCAGGCGGTTGTAGAGCGCATAGCCGAACCAATCCATGTCGACGGCGAAGACGAGGGAGCGGGCCGGGATGATGGCCTCCAGTTTGCTGTGACTGAGTTCTTGGGCGAGGTAGTGGTTGCCGAAGGTGGCGTAGAGACGGCAGACCTTGGCGTCGCAAAGGAGCGGGCCTTCCGTCCCGACATCATAGGCGAGACACTCTCCGGCTGAGGCGCGCACGCAGTTGGGTGTCGTCTCTGCTGAACCATTGAAAACTGAAATGCTAAAAAATGCAATAAAAACAGGAATAATCTTCATTTTTTTTGTTTAACAAATTGTTTTGCTTGTTTATTATGCTACATTTGCATATGGCATATATAACAGTGTAGATGATGACAAAGGTAATAAAATATCTTATAATGTGCGTTTGCCTTTCTTCTTTTTTCGTGGGGGCTTTCGCTCAGGATGGTTCTGATGAGGGGGGCTATGTCGTTCCCGCTATCGTGGATGTGGACGGAGATACGATCCCGAACATCCTTCTTCCTCAGGTGTATGTCTATCCTGTATTGGTCTTCAAGGACAAGAAGCAGGAGAAGTTTTATTGGAAAACCGTCCGTGATGTGAAGAAGACATTGCCGTATGCGAAGATGATCGGAAAGATGCTGAAGGAGATGGATAAGGAGATGGCAGCTTTGCCGGATGACAAGGCAAGAAAGAAATATATGGAGGCGAAGGAGGATGAGTTGCTTGCGACATATAAACCTGTCATGAGGAAATTCACGTTGTCCCAGGGTAAGATGCTGATTCGCTTGGTGGACCGTGAGTGCAACAAGACATCCTATCAGTTGATCAAACAGTTCCGCGGAGGATTCCGTGCGGTGTTCTGGCAAGGTTTCGCCAAGATGATGGGTGCGAATCTGAAGACTACCTATGATCCTAACAATGAAGATGATAAGATTGTCGAGCGTGTCATCAATCTGGTGGAGGCGGGTCAGTTGTAGCGGGTGTCAGGCATGAAGATCTTCGTCAATCGCATATTGCCTCCCAAGGGCTTCATCGCCATCAACCTCTTCGGCATGTTGTTTGTGCGTAAACTGTATGCCTCGCATGTGAACGAACGGGTGCTCAACCACGAGCGGATCCATACGGCGCAGATGGTGGAGACGCTCTTCCTTTTTTTCTATCTCTTTTATTTGCTGGAGTGGCTCTTTTGGCTTCTCCGTAGTCTCTTCGACCGGGGCATTAATCCTTACCGAAGCATCTCTTTCGAGCGGGAGGCTTTCTCCAACGACCAGGATTTCACCTATTTGAAGCGTCGTAAGCACTTCTCCGCATGGCGTTATTACCTTCGTTGGGAGGGCGTCCGTGGTTGATGCCGCAGCCTAATCCATTGTTTAGAAATCCCTAAATTTATTACTTTCCCTTTCTGTGATGGCGATGCACTCCATCTCGATGAGCCATGTGGGTCTGCAGACGGGTGCGAGGGTGATGACGCGTGGAATGTCCGGGAATCTCTCGTCGAATATCGCTTTCACCATGGCGTAGTCGCTCACGTCGCGTAGGTAGACGATGATCTGCGCGATGTCCTGGAATCCGCTCCCGGCCTCCGCGAGCAATGCGTTGACGTTCTCCATCATCCTGAAGGTCTGTTTCTGAATGTCTCCAAGGTGGAGCACATTGCCCTTGTTGTCGATGCTGGCCGTGCCTGAGATGTAGATCTCCGCCCTGTCTCCGTATTCCACGCAAGTGCCCCGTTCGAAGGTCACACCGTATTCGTAGGTGGGGTTGAGGTAGGCTGGTGCGTAGAGATACCTGACCTGCGTTGGTTCATGCCCTGTGAGCGCATAGGTGTCGAGTTGTACGAGTGAGCGGGTGTCGGCAGGCAATCCGCCGATGCCGGTCGAAGCGATATAGTGTGTTTTCTCTGTGAGCCCTTGCTCCGTGAAGTTCTCCCGGCGGGCCTTCACCATTCCGGCGTACTGCGTGTCGACGTCGCGCACAAAGAACCAGGTGCGTATGCAGTTGTCCGCAAGGGTGGCGTTGAACTTCGCCAACGTCTCCTCGTAGTCCAACAGCAGGCTCTCCGTCTGTGTGGCGCTGTCCCCGTTATGCTCGTGCATGCCCATCTTGTAGATGTGCGTATATCCGTTGTGTGATGCGGTCATGCATCCCTCCTTGGCAGTGACCTCCATATCTTTGGCCAAATAGATCCATACAGCTATCTTGCTGCCGTCCATAGGAGGTTGTTGGATGAGGGATACCGCATCGGTGTTCTCTTGCCTCATCAGTGGCTTCTGGTTGGTCGCGTCGCTGACGAAGTATCGTTTGAAAATCACCTTGGCACCCTGTATGCCAGGATGTTGTAGTAACAAATCTTCCGCTTGGCAGATCCTTTGGTACTGCTGGGAAAACATTTCGTCGCATGGTGCGACATGGATCATGACGTGGTACTCCTCCGTCTTTCCCTTGGGGGCGAAACGGGACACCTCCGCATGTGCGTTGATCTCTTTGTAGTATATGTTAAATCTTTCCATCATAAATGACTGCTTCAAACTAACGTTTCAAAATTCTTAATTCAAAATTCAAAATTCTTAATTCGCATAGCTGTGCATGCCGCCTAGGAAATAATTGACTCCGAAGTAGGTGAACAGCACGGCTGCGAAAGAAATTATAAAGTATAAATGCAGGTTGCGATTGCCCCGCAAGAACTTTAAATCAGTTGAGTGGAATGGCACGGCGTAGACCATGAAGGTGATCAGGGCCCAGGTCTCCTTCGGGTCCCAACTCCAGTAAGTGCCCCATGATATGTTGGCCCAAACGGCTCCGAGGAAGATGCCTATGCCGAGCAGTATCTCCGCAGGGTAGAGCATGATGCGGCTGATCAGTGCCAGCTGTGTCTTCTTCTCCTCTTCCTTGAAGAAGAGGGAGAATATTCCGTTGAAGAAGGTGAAGGCCAATAGGCTGTAGGCGATCATGATCGTCGATACGTGGGCGCTGAGGATTGGTGAATTGAGCACGGGCATCAACGGCGTGATCTGCGGGTTCTTTTGCCCGAGATAGGCCACCAACAGGGTGAACCCTGACAGGAGGAAGCCTGCCGATGTGGCGAATTTCCCTTTGATGACTATACCCATTGCCATGATGATCAGTGACATGAAGAGCATGGTCTCGTAGCCGTTGCCCAGCGGAATGCGTCCTGAGATGTACCATCGCAGGATGTAGCCGCAGAGGTCGAAGAACAGGGCGGCGACTAGGATTGCCTTCAGTGTTTTGTAGAACTTCTCGGAGAAACTGGACTCGCTGGCGAAGACCATGAGCAGGAAAGCGGCGAACCCGAGCGTCAGATTCAGCATGAATAGGATCTTGGCGAAGTTAATCCTATTGTAGAAGAGCTCCGCCTTGATCTTCGCCTCGGGGAGCGTCACACTGCTTTCGGAGAATAGTTTCCCTTGGGTGAGCATGAGGATCACACCCACCTTCTCGTCGGTCTCCCGCACGCCTTTGGTGAGAGGTAATCCGTTCAGCCGATAATTTTCCTTTTCATCGAAGAAATCGGTGAAGGAGGCGTACTCCTCTAGTCCGAGTTGCTGCCGCAGCTGCTTGTCCTTGACGAGGATCATCTTTTCGTTCTTCCAGACCTCAGGACGGTATATCCAACCGCATACCACCTGCTCAGGGGTTAGTTGATGGTAGGTGGACTTCCCGTAGGTCTTCAGGAGGAAATCCCTAGCCATCGTGTTGAACGGTGCGATGCGTCCGTTGTAGACGATTTGTTTCTCGGACAATTGTTCGGCCTGCTCCGCATTTATGGTCGGCACTTTCCTCTCTTGGGGCAAGGCTTGGTGGCACACGCAGAGCAACAGGACGAATAGCCCTCCCTTCCGTAGCAAAGGATGGCGCAGCAACTGCAGGAAGGCGGTCTTCCTGGAGAAGAGCATCCAAATGCCCGACAGAGCGAAGAGCAGGTATCCGAGGTAGGTGAGCGGGATCCCTATCGGGTCGTAGCTCACGGATAGGATGCTTCCTTGCCGGTCTTCGTCGAAACTTGTCTGGTAGAAGCGGAAACCCTTCCTCTTGAAGATGTTGTTCATCGAGACGGAGGCTTGAAGTTGCTCCCCGTTGTCGAGTATGGTGAGGTGGCTGGCGTAGTCCTGCGGCATCTGTGTGCCTTGGTAGTTCAGGACAACGAAGCTGTCCAGCCGCACTTCAAACCCGAGATCCTCCTTGAACGTATTCTTCTTAAGGATGAAGTAGTCTGTTTTCTCTCCGCAGCGCAGGTGCAACATCCCCTCTTTGGAGGTCAGTTTGGTGGCCAATGCACCAGCCAAGATGACCAGGAAGGAGAGGTGGAACAACAATGTGGAGGCCTTGCCCGTCAGCTTCTTGAAGAATACCAAGGCGGAGAGGAGGGAGAGCCCCGCCCACAATCCGCAGAACCATAGGGAGGAGTATATCTGTTCCTCCGCAGTGTATTGGTCGAAGAAGGTGGCGGCCGCCATTGCGATGATGATCGCGGCAAATAGGCCTGTGATGATATATTTCAGCGTTTTGTTTCGCATGAATCCTTTTTTTGTTTGATTGGACAAAAATAGTCAAAAATCATGATTGAATATGTTGAACTAACGTTTCATGATTTTTAATTCAAAATTCATAATTCGCAAGGGTGTCACCCCTTCGGGGTTCGGGTTATCCGCGGTTCCATCGTACAGGGGTTAGCACCCCTGCCTGTGTTGTGGCCGCCCCGTTGGGGCTTAAACTATGCGCATTGTGGAGGATACGCACATTCCCCAGCCAATTCTTAATTTTTAATTCAAAATTCATAATTCGCAAGGGTGTCACCCCTTCGGGGTTCGGGTTATCCTCGGTTCCATCGTACAGGGGTTAACACCCCTGCCTGTGTTG
>JAFZPM010000017.1 GCA_017550335.1 Paludibacteraceae bacterium | reverse complement strand
CCTCCTTCGTGCTGATGTTAGGGAAGGTCTTCCCGTCACTGCCCACCTCGGCGGCGATGTATGCCACGGAGGAGTCGCCTGTCGGCGGAGTGTATTGAACTTTCACCGTGTAATAGGTCGTGTCACTATAGCAAACCTCCAGTTCATCTCCAAAAGCGGAAGTAACCGTATAGGATTGAACAGCGCCATAGATGTACGTGGTATCCTTCTTAATGCCCAGGACTGGCAACTTATCCTTTTCCCATGGGTCGCCATACAGATACCACTGAATATCGGTCGCATTATCGTAATCAGATGAGCCATCCTCGGCAAAGCCCACCAAAGCATTAGGGTTCTGTTCGTCGTCGCAATAGACATCCTCAGAGACAGGACTCAGCTTATGTGCCTTGTATACCTTCACACTAAGCGGTTGCAAAGAGCTCTCCGCCTCATCAAGGGACTTTTGGGAAACGTAATAGATCGTCTCGCCCTCCTTGGAGACAGACGGTGTAGGAGCATCATCACCAATCAGTTTCTTATCAGGATCATACCAAACCAATTTGAAGTTGGAGGCGCCGACCCCGTTCGGGTCATTGATCTCGGCCGTCAGAGGCACCACCCTTGAGGAGCCCACGCAATAATAGACATCCTCTGGGATAGGAGCAGGCGCACCGAAGATGGTCACCTCGACAGGCAAAGTGTCGCTCCAACATCCATATTTCTCATCGTAGCGAGCCACATAATAAGTTTCATGCACATCATCGGTCAGAGGCAATGAAGGCACATCCGGCACCGGAACAGACTTTCCATCACCCTTGTATAGCTTTTGATTCTTGTCGAACCACACATACGTGTATCCCGACTCGACTTGGACAGACGAAGCATCCTGTGACACAAGATCCTTGAATACGCCACTTGAGGTGGTATCCTTCACGAGGTAAGAGACCTTCATCGTGCCCAAAGGATTCGAGGTGGAATGCACCTCAACCTCGAAAGATTTCGTTTCACCCTCGCAGAGAGTGTTCTTATCCGTCACCGAATAATAGAATGTCGAGGATGCGGACAAAGCATCGAGGTCAGGCTCCGACACCTTCGAAGCAGACTGAGGATCAGCGGCATCGTACCAATTCACGGTATAGTCACTGAAGTCACTCTCCTTCAGACGATCCTTCAACTCATTGCGAGGCTTCACCTTCTCACAGAGATCGATATCATCGATGGTAGGAGCCTCTGGGCTAGGGTTCAGGATAACCTTCACCGTATCCCAACGTTGGCAATGTTTAGCTGTAAGATCAAAATTGTCGGAAGTCTTCACGTACAAGAATGCCTCCTTGGCTATTTTGCCTTTGTTATCATTTGTAATGGTATACTCCTTAGCCTTCGAGCCAGAAGTAACCGTGTATGCGCTTTCCGGTGTATCTTGCTGGTCACGATACCATTCGATGAGATAATCAGCGTATGGTTTATCACCCTTTCCGTCATCATTGATCATCGTGGTCACGTCAGCGGAAGAGAGGGTAAGAGACTCACCGTAGCAGAGGGAATACACATCATATCCGGACTCCTTCTTAACCTTCGTGTTCGTAAGTCCAGAAGCGTCACCCTTCAATTTGATATCCTCCGATTGATGGCACTTCGCGCAATTCAGACTCGCCTTGATGATCATCGTGGAGATGGACACGTTACGGCAAGGAGAAAGCGGACTCACTTTCAACTCGTCAGGGTTCTTCAACGTATTAATATCAGCCACCACAACACGGAAATAGACATCCTGTTCCGTACCTTCCTGGATTTTCGAGAAAGCAGGGTCATCAGCAGGATTCTCTATCACGAACTTCGGTTCGGTCAGATATTTCGTTTGGGTATGAGGGTCCTCCATATCATACCACTTGATATTATCCGGATCCCGCGCCGTCTCCGGGTTCTCATGCGTATATTGGAACAAGTAATACGGCGTTCCATAGAACTTCGCGGCAGCAGAGGAGACGATGGCATCCAATGTCAGCGTATCGCCCGTACAGAGGTTCAACAAGTCCGGTGCGTTACCCGTCAACTCATAATCCACATTGACATCAGGAGGTGCGCAGACTTGGAAAGTGATATCATCGATCGCGAAATCACCCCTATGGTCACCTGCATAATCATCCTCCGTACTGATCACACGCAGAATCACCGCATCCAAATCAACGGCAGAGACGAAAGAGAGCGTATCCAACTGCCATGACTCCCTTCCGTAGAATTCATGGTTATAGCTTGCCGTCCGGCCATCCGGAGCTTGAATCGGTCTACCAGTTCTCTTGTCGATCAACTCAACCTTAACGGAACCCATCGTACCACCCGTGGCAGGGGCCGAGTTAATCGGGGCGACCGCCACAGAGAATTTGATTCTTCTGTTCCTGCACAATCCCGTTATTTCCGTACTGAAGATCTCCTTATTCGACCATCCGGTTCCCTTCAAGTCCATCACCATCATACCGCCGGTACCATCTCCATACGTGTTATCACGAGAGACACCACCATATCCTTTCGGATGATTAGTCGTGATCGCATATTTTCCACTATAGACATCGCTACCATAATCGATTGCCAGCTTAGACTTACCCAACTGATCCTTGACGCATGGCACACGAGGCGAAGTCAAACCACCACCATCTATTTCCATATCTTCTGTGGTCATGACTGTTTTTTCATTGCCATTCGCATCCGTGTAGATATACTGTTTGCCTTGGAAACGTCCGAAATCATTGTAATAGAGGTTGACCAACGCCATAGGGTTTCCTTTGTCATCCGTACAACAATCACCGACCTCGATGGATATCTCATCACTCTTGGCCTCCGTACATCCAGGAAGCGTGACGGACAAAGACGCCTTATATGTGCCGGAATTTTGAGGCTCAAATGTATAGGTAGACTCAGTTCCACTCTTTGTAGTACCATCCACTGTCCACTTATAGGTAGTTCCGGCCGGGTATGCATTCCTCGGTCTCAGAACGACAGGCATCATCGGGCATGGCGAACCTGAATAGGTGATCGCCGGCTTCACCGAACCCGTAATCTTTATATTATCGAAACCAAGAGGGCCGAAGTCTCCACCGCCTGTTCCTCTACGGAAGTGGAATGTGATATTTCCACCCGCATCTGCCTTTGCGGATATGGTAACAGTCTCTTTACTACCCCACGTGAATCTAGTGGAAGTCGTCTTTAATGTTCCGCCTGGTTGTCCGTTCACAATATCCGTGAAGACACGCACTTCGGGAACATTTCCATACATCTGTCCCGTATTTGAACCAAATTCCATGTTGTAATGGAGGCCGGTCTGACCAATATCAAGCTGGTTCTTCCATTTTTCTCGCGTGGCATCCCCGTTATTGGCTTTCAACTGAGCCTTCATATTGTCAGGAGAAATCAAGTTGTACACATCCACAGAAAGCGTAACCGTACTATTTGGAGCCAAACCGGATAGCGAATACGTGAACATATCCATATCATGGTTGTTTCCAATAGCCACCAACATATTGTTGCCACTTCCCTCTCCCAATAGAGGAGAAATCACACGAGGATTGCCTACCACACCGACGAAACCAGCCCCTGTGAAGCTGGTCGACCTGGTCAATGTAGCCCACGTCGGCGTCGTGTTACCCATCGCCTTCAACTCATTGCCCTGCAAGCCAGTCTGAGCGACATTATACGCCTCCTCGAAATATTGGCAAGTGGATCCGCACTCCGTTTTCAACAAGGTGCCCACCTTCGAACTGTACCAGCCCAAAGTATCGTCCGACAATGTAGGATTAAACAATGCCGTACTCGTAACGAAATCCGTTCCCCCGACTTCACATCCCGTCTGGGAATAGGCCTCACCCACATTCAACAATAGGAATGCGGCCAAAGCCAACACGGCTCGACATAAAGACTTTAATACCCCCATATACTTATCCTTTAGTAAACGAAATATAATACTACATGTTTTCATGGCTGTCAACTATAATTAAGCCCTACATACGTTTTAAACTCCCTATTTCCAAACAATTGCGGACGTCAGGACACAATTCGAAAAATTGCCGTGCAATTTAAGAATAATTTCTCTATATAAAAAAATTTTTTTTATTTTTTGATAAAAATGCCACATGGCATGAAGCCGCACAAGTCTAGAACAGACGCACTTCCTGTGTTTTATTGCCCCCTAAGGAGCTTTCTTTTTATAGGGAAACGCACAACACCATGAAAAAAATCTCATGGACAAATAGGCAAACAAAAATTCGATTCCACCTCCTATCACACCACCCGACTCAGAGGTTCCTCACCCCTGAAGCAGCGTGCGATGTTCTCACAGGCATACCGCCCCATCTCAATCCGTCCGGCCATCGTCGCCGTACCGATGTGCGGCACCAACACCACTTGGTCCATCGTGAGCAATTCCTCTGATATCCTTGGTTCGAATTCATAGACATCCAAACCGGCGCCCGCCAACCGTCCATTGCGCAACGCCTCGACCAGGGCCGCCTCTTCCACCACGGGTCCCCGCGCCGTATTGATCAGATAGGCGCTTGGCTTCATCTGACGCAGGGCCGCCTCATCAATGATGTGGTAAGTAGTGTCGTTCAGCGGGGTATGCAATGAGAGGTAGTCGGATTGGCGCAGTAGCTCCTCGAACGAGACGTAGGTGACCTTCAGGAGCTCTTCCTCCTCCGGGGCAAGGCGATGGCGGTTGTGGTAGATCACATTCATTCCCGCACACACAGCACGGCGCGCCACGGCTCGTCCGATGTTACCCAAGCCCAACACGCCGAGGGTCGTACCCCACAGCCCGACGCCCAGGTTCTCCATCACACCCCACTTCAGTCCGGAGCCTCGTTTGAGCTTCGCGTCACACTCCGAGACACGGCGCGCAAGGTCTGCCATCAGGGCGAAAGCCAGCTCGGCCGTAGGCTCTATGACAGGGTCCGGTGTATTGGTCACCACGATGCCCTTCTCCTTGGCATAGGCGATATCCACGTTATTGAAACCCACACCGAAGTTGGAGATGATGCGAAGCTTGGCGCCAGCGTCGATAAGCTCCCGGTCTACCGTGAAGGAGAACATCGAGAGCATCGCTTCACACTCGGGCAACCTGCGCAGGACCTCCTCACGGCTGAAGCTCCCCAACGACGGGGTTATCACCTCGAACTGATCCCTTATCTCCGCAAAAGACTCCTGGGGTATAGCGTATGTAACCAATAGCTTAGGCATAATGAATAAACTTTGTATGAATCGTATCAGTCGAACAACGAGCCCTGCCGGCAGAAACCGCCCATCTTGCCGAGATGGCGCAGCGCGAGCTCAGTGACCTCCCGACCGCGGGGCGTACGCTTGATGAAGCCCTCCTTGATCAGGTACGGCTCATAGACCTCCTCGATGGTGCCTGCATCCTCACCCATGGCCGTGGCGATGGTGGTGAGCCCGACAGGCCCTCCGTTGAACTTGTCGATCATAATGTTCAACAACTTATTATCTATCTCGTCGAGACCGTACGTGTCAATGTTCAGGGCCTCGAGGGCGTACTTCGCGATGCGCAGATCGATGCGTCCGGAGCCCTTCACTTGGGCGAAGTCACGCACACGGCGCAGGAGTGCGTTGGCGATACGCGGTGTGCCTCGGCTACGACGGGAGACCTCCACAGCGGCCTCCTCCTCGCAAGGAACACCCAGCATGGCGGACGAGCGCATGACGATCTTCGTCAGGACATCCACATCATAGTACTCCAGGTGGCAGTTGATGCCGAAACGGGCGCGCAACGGACTGGTCAACAGACCGCTACGGGTAGTGGCCGCCACCAAGGTGAAAGGGTTCAGGTCTATCTGTATCGAACGGGCATTCGGTCCCTTGTCGATCATGATATCGATGCGGAAATCCTCCATCGCGGAATAGAGATACTCCTCGACCACAGGCGAGAGGCGATGGATCTCATCGATGAAGAGGACATCATGGGGCTCCAGGTTGGTGAGCAGACCCGCCAAGTCGCCCGGCTTATCCAACACCGGACCGGAGGTCAGCTTGAAGCCGACGCCCAACTCGTTGGCGATGATATTGGACAAGGTGGTCTTGCCCAATCCCGGAGGGCCATGGAAAAGGATATGGTCCAACGGTTCGTTGCGCATCTTCGCCGCACTGACGAAGATACGGAGGTTCTCGATGATCTTGCTCTGTCCGGAGAAATCATCGAACGAGAGCGGACGCAAAGCGTTCTCGTACTCCCGCTCCTTTTCGTTGACTGTTTTTCTTATATCGAAATCACCCATTCAAATCCAATATTTAATCAATCACTTATGCGGCATATACTTCGACACCAGATTGTGGATCAAGGATACCGCATTCTCCCTTGTCATCACGGAAGCCTTATCAAAAAAGCCGCGCAGACGCTCCTTCACATACTGGAACTTCCAACGGTAGCGCAGCATGAAGAAGTAAGAGATCGGCAAGGTGAAGAAGAAGGCCACGACGGTCATCGTATCCGCCTCGTAAGGGATTCCGTACAGGGCACGCATCAGCACAGGGAACAATGTAGGGAACAAAATAGTCTCTATCACGTAGAAAATAGGCGTGAACAACATGGCGGAGCCCAACTTCAAGGAGGACTCAAAGCCTGAGCCATGCGCACGGGCGCCCAGCAGTTTGGAGATCATGAAAGGGAAGAAATTCACGATCAAGCCATAGAGGAAGAGAGGAATAGTGATGAGCAGATAAAGGATCTTCGTCACGAGGTCCGTATCCACCCCAGACACCTCGGAGGTGACCGCACGGAAGGCGACATCATCGCTCTTCCCCCGCCAAGCCTCGCAGGCCATGCTGAGCGATTCGAGCGTCTCGTCGCCCGCAGCCTCCGCCTCTCCGAGAAGGGCGACGACCTTTTGGCGGGCAATCAAACGATTCGTTTGGTTATCCTCCAAACCAAGCCTGTCCAACATCTGTTCGTTGTAGAGATAGGCGGCGGTATAGAATGTCTCATAATACTTTTCCGACTGTATATCCAGCATCAGCGGAGCTATCTTCTCCGAAAGGTCCTTGCGGATAGCATTCATGGCATGGGGCGCATCCTGCTGGTATTGTTCATAGTAGTCCTTGATGTTCAACGGGCGACCGAAGCTCAAGATCAGATGACGGCCACTCCTATCGTAGTGACCATAGTCGATGCCGACGGGTACGATCTTCACCCACGTGTCCGACAGTTGTTCCTGGGCGGCGAAGGCAGTGCGGAAGATACCCTTCACCAAGGGACGTAGCCGACGTTTCTCCTCCTGCCCACCCTCCGGCATCAGGCAGAGGAACTGGTCGTGTGTCAGCACATCCACCGAATCGCGCAGCGACTCCTCGTTCTTCTTCAAGTTGCTGACCCCGTTGCGCATACGATAGGCGGGCATCATCTTCAATGCCCGCAGGATCTTGTCGATCAGCTTGTTCTGGAAGAGGTCCGCCCTCACCCAAAAGACAACCGGCTGCGGAGAGGAAAAGAGCAGCGCCATCGCATCCACGAAAGCGTTCTGGTGGTTCGGGGCGAAGATGACAGGCTCGCCCTCCGGAATGTTACCGACTCCATTGATCTCGCAACTGGAGAACCATCTGGAATATGCGAAGTTGGTATAAACCCTTAATATCTTATAGAATAACGTTGTTTTTGAAAACTGGCTCATACGGTCTTATATGATTCTGGGTTCTCCTCGTCGAACTGGTCTGGATAGAGGAGAATATAACTGTTCTTATTGAAGTATTTGGAGAGATAGTTAGGCAACTTCTCGAACAACGGGTTGTAAGACATCGCCGTCTTTCGGGAGGAGATGACCACGAACAGGTCATTATCCGCCACTTCGCCCGTAAGCACCAAGAAATCCTCCCAATCGTCCAACTCCTTGAACTGGGTCGGGACACCGAACTTCTTCCTTTGCGCAAGTATCTGTATTTGGTCCAACGTCTCCTTATGGGCATAGAAGAGCACATTGGCGCCGATCTGCTTAGCGATGTTCTTCATACGATCGTACCACTTCACGAAGCCCACCTCGAACTCCGCGCGCGGAGGCACGGCCACGACGATACGCTTGATGGTGCTGACCGGCTGCACGGCATGGTAGATCAGCGTCATCTGGTTCGTCGCCTTCAACAGGTTGTCCGTCTTGTCGCCCAAGAAAGAATCCGCGAAGTTGTTCTTATGGTGCAGACCCATGACCACCTCGGTGATATGGTTCTCCCTGATCGTCTCCACGATACCGCTGGTCACGTTCACATCGAAACGGGTCATCATACGCACGGAGTTATCGGTCGCCGAAGCGATCTTCGCCGCACGCTCCAACAGTTTCTTCGCCTTCTCCTCCGAGGTCAGGTGGGCGGCGTTCTTATTGGCGATCGTCAGCGCATAGAGTGGCTCACGGCTCTTGTCCACCTTCAGCAGGATGGAGAGTTCCATCAAGCTATTCAGGGTGTCAGGGTTATAGAGCGGGATAAGGATACGGTCCGCCAACTTCTCGTCGGAGAGTTTCTCGTCCAACTGGTCCTGCTGGGTCACCAACTTACGGGCAGCCTTCTCCGTCGCGAAGGAGGAGATGGTACAGGTGACGAGGATCATCACGATGGTACCGTTCAGGATCTCGTCGCCCAACAAGTAGACTGGCAACCCATTCGGATCCACGCCGATCTGTATTCCGTGACCGATCATCACAGCCGCCAAGGTGGCAGCCGCCTGGGCATTGCTCAAACCGAAGATCATGAGACCCTCTTCCTTCGTCATCTTGTACGTCTTCCGCGTGATCACAGCGGCGATGTACTTGGAGAGGGTGGAGACGGCACTCATCACGACGGCGGCGATCAGCGAGTTGAAGCTGGAGAAGACCGAACGGACATCAATGAGCATGCCCACACCTATCAGGAAGAAAGGAATAAAGATCGCATTGCCCACAAAGTCCAAACGGTTCATCAACGGGGAGATGCGAGGGATGTATCTATTCAGCGCAAGACCCACCATGAAGGCACCGATGATCGGCTCCAAGGAGGCCATCTTCGCAAGGAATCCCCCCAAGAAGACCATCGCCAAGACGAAGATATATTGCAGGATACTATCCTCATGCCGCTTGAAGAAACGGTCCGCTATCCGTGGATAGACAAAGCCGATGATCAGGACGAAGACCACCACGGAAATGACGAACTGCAACCAGAACGTGGCGTTGACCTCCCCCTTGCACATCGCCACGATAAAGGCGAGGATGACCAAGGCCAACGTGGTGGCGATCATGGTACCGCCCAACGATATGTTCACGGCGGAGTTCTTCGTCACACCGAAACGACCCACGATCGGATAGGATATCAACGTGTGGGAGGCGTACATGCTGGCGATCAGCACGGAGGCCAGGATCAGATAGCCAGTGAAGGAGAAGTTCCCTATCGTCTGGAAATCCGGTGTCGCATGGGCAAAAAGATACTTCAGGAGGAAGAAACTGCTGACCGATCCTAAAATCATCGGCACGTAGAAGGTGGTCAGACCAAAAAAGACGTTCTTCTTGGTGTTCTTCTTAAAATCGGCGAGGTCCATCTGCAAGCCCGCCAAGAACATGATATAGAGCAGACCCACCGTGCCGAACAGATCAAAACTGACGTCACGCTTCAGGACTCCCGTACAATTCTCGCTCAGAATCACACCCGCAAGAATCAAGCCTATGATATGCGGAATCTTCAATCGATCCAGCGCCAGTGGAGCAATAAGAATGACGAACAGCACCAACGAGAAAATCAGGATTGGGTCTGTCACCGGTAAGTGTGAAAAGAAATTTGCTACTTGCTCCATGCACCTTCTGCAATTTACTTCTGCAAAATAAAGAAAAAAAACGATACTATGATAATTAAGAATTAAGAATTATGAGTTAAAAGGGATGCGCATACATGGATGTTTTCCCGCAAATTGTGTAAATCGTAAAATCATAAATCCCCACGCAATGCACATACCCATGCCCCAGGGGCGGGGATAATTAAGAATTTTGAAACGTCAGTTCGACGAAGTCAATTGGTTGGGAAGTGCGTGTCTATAGGCAATGCGCATACCCTAAGCCCCAATGGGGCGACAACATCACAGGCAGGGGTGCTAACCCCTGTATGACGAACAGTATGTGTGACGGGAACCCCGAAGGGGTGAAAACAATATAGACGTTAGCGGAGGATGCGCATACATGGATGTTTTCCCGCAAATTGTAAATCGTAAATCACAAAAAGGTGTCACCCCTTCGGGGTTCCTATTCGTTCCTGCATCGCACACACGGGTTCATACCCGTGCCTGTATTATGATCACCCCTTCGGGGTTCCCCCGTAAATCGTAAATTGTTAAATCGCAAATCCCCCAAACACGGCCATACAAAAATAATTAAGGGACGTTTCACAACGTCCCTTAACCAATCTAAACCTTAACTATGAAAAAATCTACCTGTTTTGTTTGCGCTACAAACATACGACAAAAAATGTCTGCTGCAAAATATTTTTCTATTTTTTTAATCATATTCATAAAATTAACCTATAAACAATCAAATATCATCGTGCGTACTTTTTCCATAAGCCGGACACGCTCGACGCCCTTTACGTTGTGTTCATGTCCCGGATAGAAGTAGCATTCAATCAGTTGGGCGACCTCCCCCTGTTTATTCGCCTCCGAAAGAAGGTATTGCCAATGGAGCGGAAGGACGACAGGGTCCTCCAGACAATGGATCAGCCTCAACGGTGTCTTCAGCTCTCCGATGCGCTTCGCCATGTCGGTGCGGGTGAAATGCTCCCCGGAGGTTCCTCCCTCCTTGTCCAGGCTCATGTAACGCTCCGTGTACATCGTCTCATAATAGCGCCATGAGACGACGGCGCCGCCAGCCACGCCCACCTTGAAGGGGAAGCCGCTGCAAAGCAACATGGAAAGGGTCATAAAACCGCCGAAGCTCCAACCATAGATGGCCACCCGGTTCCTATCCACGTAGTCGTGCGTCAGGAAGAGCCAGTTCAAGGCGTACTTGTAATCACGGATCTGCGGACCGTTCAGGTCGTCCCGGATCTCGCTCTCGAAGCGGTGCCCACGGTTGTACGAGCCATGCGGATCGATGCAGAAAGCGACACAGCCCGCATCCGCCATCATCTCCTCAAACCCTTTCGTGCCGCTTCCCCATGTATTGGTGATCAACTGCACATGCGGACCGCCATAGACGTAGAATACGACGGGCAAACGCTCGCCCTCCTTCACCTGCCGTGGCTTCACGATACGGTAGTAGAGATCATCGTCGGAGTCCTTCCCCTTCGGCAATATGCCTACGATGCGCTCCGGCAACTGGTACCCCTCATACGGATCGCGGGAACGCTTCAGCACGAACTGGTCGCCATAAGTCTCCAGACTCCCCAAGGTGGTCACGCCCGGTTCATTCTCCGACTGGAACTCATCGACCCAAACGGGACCCGTCCCATCCATATAGACCTGATGCGTCCCCACCGAGGAGGAGACCTGCACCGTCACACCGTCCGAGAGTTTGGTGGCAAAGAAATCACGGTTCAACGGAGTGTTGCGGGTCGCCAAATAGAGCACCTGATCACGCGCCGCCGAATAGCCTAAAAGGTGAGTCACCTCCCAATTGCCCTGCGTGATCTGCTCCATCCGATTGGCCGCAAGGTCATAGAGATAGATATGATTGTACCCGGAAAACGTACGGCTCTGAAACAGAAATCTTTGCGTATCTACAAACAAAAGCGAATGCTCCGGCTCGACATACTCCGAATCCTCTTCGCATAGAATTTCACGGGTAATGGCACCCGTCGTGGTATCGAACTGGAGCAAACGGCTACGTTGTTGGCTACGGTTGAGCCCGTAGCAAAAAAGTGATTGGCTATCGGGCGACCATGTGAGACCGATCCAATAGCATATCTCCCCGTCGTTCTTCAGCCAAGTGACGCTCCCCTCCTCCACATCCAGGATGCCCACCTCAACCTGCTCTGGCCGTTTCGTACCTGCGAAGGGATACTTCAAGAGGGTCATGCGGGGCATTTCGTTGCCATTCGGAGCGGAAGTGACGGGGAAATCGGTGACGGACGTTTCGTTCAGATGATAGAAGGCCACCTTGCGCTTATCCGGGGAGAGGAAAAACTGTTCCTCGATGCCGAACTCGTTTCGGGAAGGTGTCTTGCGCACCGTGAAGGAGGGGTCCTTCTCGACGTAGATCATCTTTCGCCCTCCGTCAGGGTCCAGACGGTAGATCTCCTCCTTTCCCTCCGCCACGAAGAGGTATGTACCCTCGCCATCGGTGGAGGTGAGGGTACAGTCTGACGTGCTCACACGCCAGGCCATGCGGATCGCACCCTCCACGACGTTCAGGCGCACCAAAAAGTCCCCGAGCGTCACATAGAGGGAAACGCACGCCTCCGCCACCGCTAAGCCAGAGAGGGTAATCTCCTTGGTAGGCTTGACATCGGCGCCCATCACCGCCATCAACTGTTCATTCGTGAAATGTAGGGTGGAGAAACTCAGTTTAGGCTGCGTATCGTCCACGTGGCAAAGGGAGAGGTCCCCCTTCGCATCCACCAATGCGACCACATGGCCACGCACCATGACGCTCGCATATCTATCAGGCTGGAAATCCTTGTATCGCTCGCCGCCGGGCACGATAGCGTCCAACGGCAATATATTATCTTCTGTCATACACGGCGGATTCATTTATCATATCAGATATTTATAATCATTTGCCATTTAACCATTTACGATTTATAATTCATAGGCGGAAAGTCCAATCGTATTCCGTCCTCTCTAAATGATTTTTCCGTGTCTACCATAGCCTCAGTTCGCGAATTCGCTCAGTTCGAGCCAGCGCATCTCCTTCTCGTCGATCAGGGCGATGACCTCCGCCACACGGTTCGATTTCGCGATCAGGTCATCATTGGAGAGTTGTCCGGAAGAGAGTTCCTCCTCCAAGCTGGATTTCTCCTTCCCCAAGGCCTCGAGATCCTTCTCCAGCTGTTCGAACTCACGCTGCTCCTTGTAGGTGAGTCTGCGGGGACGCTCCTTCACGTTACGTTGCGGAGCCTCCGACGGTGCGGCGCCCTTCTGCTTCGGGGCGTTCTCCTTCTCCTGGCGCTCGAAGTAGAGCTTCATGTCGCGGTACTCCCTGTAGTCGGAATAGTTGCCCGGGAAGTCCTGCACGTTCGCATTGCCGTGGAAGACGAAGAGGTGGTCCACCACCTTATCCATGAAGTAACGGTCGTGCGAGATGACGATCACACATCCCTTGAACGATTGGAGGTACTCCTCCAGCACGTTCAGCGTCACGATATCAAGGTCGTTGGTAGGCTCGTCCAAGACGAGGAAGTTAGGGTTCCGCATCAGCACGGTGCAGAGGTAGAGCCTACGACGTTCGCCACCGCTCAACTTGGCGATGAACTTCTGCTGCGTCTCAGGCGTGAACAGGAAGAGGTTGAGGAACTGGGAGACCGACAAGCGTTTCCCGTCGCCCATCTGCACCACCTCGGCGATGTCGCGCACCGCGTCGATCACCTTCATGTCCGGGTCGAACGTCATGCCCTGCTGGCTGTAGTAGCCAAAACGGACCGTCTCGCCCACATCGATGGTGCCGGAGTCGGGCGCCACCTCGCCCACCAGCATCTTCACGAAGGTGGACTTGCCCGTACCATTGTTGCCGACAATGCCCAACTTCTCGTAGCGGTTGAAGGTATAGTCGAAATTCTCCAATATCTTGGTATCCCCGTAGCTTTTGCAGACCGATCTCGCCTCGAATATCTTGCTACCGATATAGCTTGCCTTCACCTCCAGCTTCACCGTACCCGTGGAGCGGGGCGCCTTGATCTTCTTCTCCAGGTCATGGAAAGCGTCGATGCGGTACTGGGCCTTCCCCGCCCTAGCCTGTGGTTGCCTGCGCATCCAGTCGAGCTCCTTGCGGAAAAGGTTGTTGGCCCTCGCCAGCTCGGCGTTCTGGGCGTCATAACGCTCTTGGCGCTTCTCCAAGTAGTAGGAGTAGTTGCCCTTATAGGCATAGAGTTGTTGCTGGTCGATCTCCAAGATATCGCTGCAGACCCGATCCAGGAAGTAACGGTCGTGCGTCACCATCAGCAAGGCGAGCCTCGAGCGGCGCAAATAATCCTCCAACCACTCCACCATATCAAGGTCCAAGTGGTTCGTAGGCTCGTCGAGGATCAGCAGGTCAGGTTCGGAGACCAAGACCTTCGCCAAGGCGACACGCTTCATCTGTCCGCCCGACATCACGTTCAGTTCCTGCTCCAAGTCCGTGATCTTCAGTTTGCCGAGAATCTGCTTCATTCGGATCTCGTTGCCCGACCCCGTGCAGACATCCTGCACCGTCTTGAAGCCATCCAGCTTAGGGTCTTGCGGCAAGATACCCACCTTCAGTCCGTTCCGGAAGGTGATCTTACCCGTATCGTACGACATGTTTCCGGCGATGATATTGAGCAGCGTGCTCTTGCCGGCGCCGTTCTTCGCGATCAGCGCCACACGCTGGCCCTCGAATAAGCCGAAAGAGATATCCTTGAATAAATAGTTGTCTCCGAATGATTTGGTCAGGTTCTCAACCTGCAGATAAAGAAGCGCCATAATCGATTATGTGGGTACTAATAATGTTTCAAACCCATTTTTTATTTAATGAAAAACGGTGAGTTCCCGGGGACCCACCTTAAATGCATATTCTATGATCGTCGCTGACCGTGAAGAGCACGTCCACGCGCGAAGGCATCTCTTCCAGCATATGGCGGGTCAACCGCTCATAGTGGGAGATGAAGCGCACCAGCTCCTCGTCGGACATCACGCGCAGGTTCTTCTGTCCCTGCGTCTTGATGCGCAGTTTCTCCTCCTGCAGGGTGCGCCATTGGTACACCTTGTCGAACGAAGGCACTTTCAGCATCACGAGGAGGTCCAGCCTGGCGAAGAGCGACTTATAATTCTCTTTTAATTGGTTATTCACGTAGCGGCGCCACACGCAGTAGGGGTCCTCCTTCTTCTCGAGGTCGTTGATAGGCGTGAGCAGTTCCGTCTCCTTCTGCTCGACCGCGCCCATGAACCATCCGTCGAAGATGATGACGTCGGCCCGTCCCACGAACTGCTCCCACTCGGAGCGGGGGAAAGGGTCGTCGAGCGCCTTGTTGAAGCGGGGGATCATGGTCACATCCTTAGGTCCCGCGTTGCAGAGCGCATCGAGCACATCCTCGCCCAGTTTCACGTCATGGGTGCCAGGCACGCCACGGGTCATAAGGAGCGGGTGGACCTCGTCGGCGAGACGTTGTCTCTCCACCCGACTCAGATATAGATCGTCAATGCTCAGGAGGGCGACACGCAAGTTGTACGACTGCTCCAGGACCACCTTCAGCAACTGTCCGAAAGTGGTTTTGCCAGCCCCTTGGGCACCGTTCACACCGATAATATGTGTTCTGGAGTCCGTGTCGAACCCCATCCGTATAAGATTAGCCAAAGGCATATAGACGCGATCCAGATCCTCCATGAGAACCTCATCCAACATCAATTCATTCAGCTTCTGTCGGAAAGCGTCACGCAACACAAGTTCACAAGCATTCATAATAGTCACTTTTTCAAAATACGTTGTAGAAGCAATTTCAATTCATCGTTAGGCTCAGCCCCCCTCGTCATCAGGAAGTTGCCGTCCTTATCAAGCAAGAAGAAAGATGGCAAGCTCTTTATACCAAAAAGTTTTTTCACTGCGTCAGAGTCCTTGACCACCCAAAAGTTCATTTTTCCACCGAAGCGAAGGGAGAGTCTCATCACCTGGTCCATCTGGTCATACAGGAAGACGTTCACGATGTCCAAGTCTCTACCATACTCGTTGTGGAAACGCATCAGCACATTCAAATCCTTTTGCGTCTGGTCTATGAAACTATTTCCGAAATTCAGATAAATGTAGTGTCCCTTCAATTCGGAGAGACTATGGTGTTTGCCGTCCACGGAGACCGCATTGAAGTCAGGAGCCTCCATTCCCGGCAAGTTCGAAGAGGCGCTGTTCAGTATGACAGTCAACAGATCGCGGTTCGACTGGCATTGGATGATACTGCCCACACTCCTCAATAGTTCATACACCTTCGTCCGATCGTACTCGTTGGATCCCAACAAGTCGTATAGCCACTTGATAGCGACCAACTCACGCAACAACGGATTGGTTATCCCGTAACGGTTCTTGATCGTGAGGAAATACATCTTCACATTCCCCTCCTCGATGATACGGGAGAAAGTAAGCGCTTGTTCACGGTCGTATGCCGACTGTTTGATGAAATCAGCGAAAAGAGTATTGAAAAGGTCCCAAAAAGCAGGGTTAGCATCATCTATCTCCTTCTTGTTCAACTCCTCTATTATCTTCGCCTGATTGGCGTTCTGCGCCATGTTCAGGATCAGCATGCAACGGTAATCAAGATAGTCCCAGAGGAAACGCTTGGAGGCGAAGTCCGGGAAGATCTCGTGGATCTCCGCGACCGACTTCTTCAGTGAATCCACGTCCGCACCATACTTCAGGTGCTTTATGGAATAAAAATCAAACGCGTCCTCAAACTCCATCACCTGGGCGTTTATGTCTCCATGCTTCAGTCCGACAATCTGCAACAGATAATCGACCGGTGCGAAGTACGGGTCCAACTTCTGCGTAAGCGTACGTTCCCGGTAGGGGAACAGCTTCACCTCATATTGGGATCCAGGTTCCAGGAAAATGAATCCCCTCGACGTCTCCGACGGAATAAACGCCTGCATAGTCTCCGTCACGTCGAACACGAATGAAAAAGCCCCCGTCGAGTCCACATCACAGGTGGCCAACACCCTCTCGCTGGATACCATCTGCTCCAAAAAGCACCTCATTTCCAGCTGTTTGCCTGCGAATGTGGGTTCCACTCCATATACCTTCACCTCCTTAGCGAAGGATAAGAAAGGGATGCTTAACAAAAGAAATATGTTAAAAAACTTTTTCATCGCATATAATTCATCACAAATATATATAAATTTGTGAATATTAATACCTAATTTTTATGAATAAGAAACATTTATTTAACGTTGTGGCGAATCTGCTCATCGTAGGGGGAGCGTTTGCCCTTTCCGCATGTTGCGGGAACTGTTGTAAAAACGAGGGTGCGGCACCAGCGGCGGCAACCGAGCAGGCGGTCGACAGTTCCGCCATCGTGTTGGAGGCCATCAGCAACCGAACCAGCATCCGCGCCTACCAGGAGACCCCGGTCGAGGACTGGAAAGTGGAGAAGATCCTGCGCGCCGGTATGGCGGCTCCTTCCGCCATGAACAGACAGCCATGGAGCTTCACCGTAGTGAACGACAAGGCGATCCTGAAGCAGATCGCGGACTCCGCCCCTAACGCTGGCATGGCGGCCGGCGCACCGTTGGCCATCGTGGTATGCGGCGACATGGACAAGGCGCCTGAGGGCGATGTGAAAGAATTCTGGGTACAGGACGCATCCGCAGCGACGGAGAACATCCTCTTGGCGGCGCACGCGCTCGGACTGGGTGCGGTATGGACAGGAGCCTACCCGAACGTGGCGAAGGCGAAGATGCTCGCCGGCATCCTGAACATCCCGGAGAACCAGACCGTCCTCTGCGTCATCCCGATGGGCTACCCTGCCGAGTCTCCAGCTCCTAAGGACAAGTGGAACGAAGGCAACGTCCACTACAACGTTTGGAAATAATAGATCCCCGACAGGGGAAAGATAGGTTCCACCCCGGAATGAGTACGCTCGTTCCGGGGTTTTGTTTTTTGACGTCAGGAAAATGGTGGAACGACAGCCAGAAGTCCCTTCCACACGAAGTGCGGCATTGATTCTTCCGTCAATATCTGTAAAAAGAACATAAAAAATACATTCCGCATACCTGCAAATATCTCAAAAGTTCTTATCTTTGCATCTGTCGCGTGTGCCTTCGTTGGCATACATGGCACTATATTAATTTTATTTTCAACCTGTTTTAAAATTATGAATGATATGAATTATCCACGTGCCACCCCTTCGGGGTTCCCATCACATACACCGTTCGCCCAACAGGGGTTGACACCCCTGCCTGTGATGTTGTCGCCCCTTTGGGGCTTAGGCATGCGCATTGTGTGGGATATGCACGTCCGTTGCGGCACATGGGAACCCCGAAGGGGTGACCATAATACAGGCACGGGTGTTAACCCGTGTGTGCACAGCGCGGATACGGTCCAGAACCCCGAAGGGGTGGCACGAATCCATGGGCGCCCACACGTTCCCCCTGATGGTATCATTTTCCTGACGTCAGCAAAATGACACATGGGGAATTCAACAATCCAAAAACTAACCTATTGTTTGACAAATAATCACATCAAATCATGGCATCAACATTAGTAAAGATAGATGTACACATCATCTTTCACACAAAATCCAAACAAACTGAAATACGAAGAAGTGACATTCCACGCATCCACAAATACATGGGTGGCATTATTGAAAATCTAAAATCTATTCCAATCTGCGTTGGTGGCACGTCCGACCACGTACATATTCTGTGCGCACTACCTAAAGCGATGGCACTATCGGATTTTGTACGCACCATAAAAGCCTATTCGAGCCGATGGATAAAAACACTGGATAACCATTATAAAAATTTTGAATGGCAAACAGGCTATGGGGCTTTCAGTGTCAGTCCTTCACTACTTGCGAAAACGGTAAACTATATCAATGGGCAAGAGGAACATCATAAAAAGAAGTCGTTCATCGATGAATACACAGCATTTTTGGAGGCGTATGATATCAAATTCGACCCTGATTTTCTGTTGGATGAATGATGTGGCGTATTGGTGTATAGGGGGGTACCCCCATGTCAATATTATAACGTCTTTATTGTTTCCACCCCTTCGGGGTTCCCATCACACACCCATTCGCCTAACAGGGGTTGACACCCCTGCCTGTGATGTTGTCGCCCCTTTAGGGCTTAGGGTATGCGCATTGTATGGGGGATACGCACACCCGTTTGCCCAACAGGGGTTACCCTTTTTTTATGATGTTGTCGCCCCTTTGGGGCTTAGGGCGTGCGCATTGTGTGGGAATATGCACACCCGTTGCGGCACATGGGAACCCCGAAGGGGTGATCATAATACAGGCACGGGTGTTAACCCGTGTGTGTACAATGCGGATACGGTCCAGAACCCCGAAGGGGTGGCACGTTTTGGGTATTTACGATTTGTGTGGGAACATTCATGGATACGTATCCCCCGATAACGCCTATATTGTTTCCACCCCTTCGGGGTTCCCATCACATACACCGTTCGCCCAACAGGGGTTGACACCCCTGCCTGTGATGTGGTCGCCCCTTTGGGACTTAGGGTATGCGCATTGTGTGGGGGATACGCACACCCGTTTGCCAAACAGGGGTTACCCCTTATTTATGATGTTGTCGCCCCTTTAGGGCTTAGGTATGCGCATTGTATGGAATATGCACGCCCATTGCAACACACGGGAACCCCGATGGGGTGACCATAATACAGGCACGGGTGTTAACCCGTGT
>JAFZPM010000001.1 GCA_017550335.1 Paludibacteraceae bacterium | reverse complement strand
TTGAATGAAGAGTTTTTGAAAGGTCTTAATCCTTGTTTTTCTGGAACTTACTCTATGAGACTAACAATTAATAAATAGGAGGACAAAACAATGTGTCTTAATCCTTGTTTTTCTGGAACTTACTCTATGAGCTTAATCACGAAGAAGTTAGCGCATTGAAAGAAGGTCTTAATCCTTGTTTTTCTGGAACTTACTCTATGAGTGAATGAAGAGTTTTTGAAAGGTGACGAGCTTGTAAATGTCTTAATCCTTGTTTTTCTGGAACTTACTCTATGAGAGAGAACGTAGAGAACGTAGAGAACGCACAAACAAAGTCTTAATCCTTGTTTTTCTGGAACTTACTCTATGAGCCTTAATAACAAGGTATGGTGTCGTGATTGGCAGTTACCGTCTTAATCCTTGTTTTTCTGGAACTTACTCTATGAGAGGAACTATAATTAAATTATTTCAAATCAACACTTTATCATCCGCCACAAAGAGGAAACACCTCGCATTCCGTCTGTTTCCTTCCCCGTTTTTTCGGGTCGCAAAATTACCTATTTCATCAAACATTTCAAAGAACAATCGGCACGAATATCCTTTTCTCCTCTTAATCAACCATATACCACAAATCCATGCAACCCGTAAAAATAAGAAAAATCTCGCTTACACGCCACCAGAATCCCTGTTTTTGAATTCATCTAAACAAGGAAGTACCATGTGCCTTCACCGAATTGAGCCTCCATGTGTCAACCCGCGTCGGCTCAATTCGTCCCACCCCCGACTACAATGCCCCCTAACCGCCTGATCATCTTCTAAAAGAACATAGTGCTCCGTGAATGAGTGATCAGGTCCAAGTTGAGACTCTGACCTATCACCTTCATCGAACGCAGATAGTCCGTGGATAGAGGCACTATCAGGATACTGTCCTGATTATCATACGCCGCCTGAACCTCCGCCAAGTCATTGCGTATCTCCTCATACACACTCGACTCAAGGTCGGCGAGGAAAATGGACTTCTGCACCCGCACGCATCCCTTCTTGATCAGATACTTCACGATCTGGCTCCGAACCTTGTTACTCTCTATGTCATACATCACGAAAAAAAGCATGTTCGTGGGTTTTCTGTGTATATCGTTTATAATCCCTAACATCCGCTTCACACGACGGTCGATATCGGGCATCCGCTCCACATCGTTCTTCGTCGGATTGGGGCAGGGAGAGCCTCCCAGCCCGGCCCGCATCAACCTGCGCATCCGTTCCGGGAAGGTTATCTCCTCTTTCTTCTTTCTCTTACTCATGCCGCAACTGATCGTATTCCATTATGAACGTCTCCACCAACTGTCCGAACACCTCGTTCAACTCATTGTCCGTCCCGCTCTTCGTGGAACGCACTACCCTAAAGCCCTGCTTGCCGAAAAAGATATTCACCTCCGCAAAACGCAATCCGATCTGGACCATGACCTGCTTGCCATAGTTGATGTCCCGAATGGACTTGACTACCGTACCCGTCGACTCCACATGCGTCTTCAAGTCTGTCATGACATCATTCAGGATCTCCGGCACAATAACCTCCTTCTTCGCTTCCCGCTTGGCCGCCTTAGGGTTGAGGATCTGCTTAATCCTCGCCAAGGTCTCCTCCCCAGGGTCGGACAATGGTGTATCGTCCTTCTCCAGAGAGGCAGGAAGCTCCGACACCTCCTTCTCGCCTTGACGCTTCAGCTCGAAGAAATCGAACACATTGTCCGGATTGACAAAAGCACCCATATCCACCGGCACTGCGTTCGGGTTGTAGTAGGCATTGGGATCCGCACTTATGAAGCAGGCGCGCGTCACATCCGACGTCTTCGCGTCGACCACCTGCTCCAAGGAATACTGCCGAGAGAACGCTAGGACGAACGTTTTGTAGAAGACCGCATATAACCCCGCATCGGAACACCGTTCCTTCAGACGGAACAGAATCTTCAGTCCATCCTCGCTCGGGGAGAGGAACGAAAGCACAACCCGCTCGTCCGACTCGACGCTCTTCCGGAGCGTTTCGAGAGACAACCCCTTCTCCGTGATATGGTCCACATCGAGCATGAAATACTCCGTGAAGGCGAAATTCTCCGTCCTACGATATGGAGGATTGAACGAGGCGCACACCACATACGGCAGTTGACGTTTCTGCGCCACATAACTCGTGCGGTCTATGTTCTGCAAAATGCGGAGCTGACGTAACTGGGCAGCCACTTCAGGCTTCGGGTTACGGATGCAATGGTAAAAATGCTCCACCTGAACCTTCTGCAATGCATCCTCCGTCGATTTAATGTTTTTACCTGCGCTGATCATAATAGAGATATTTAATTTTTATGATGGTTTCACATCCCCTTGCCACCTCCCGCGAGGAACTTCTTGAAATCCTGCGCAAGGCTTTGGCAATAGAGGAAAATCTGTTGGTTACGGCTTCGGGACACCCCCTTGACGGTCGTCACCTCCTCCAGATAGTCGTTCACAGACTGTATGAGGACACGCCTGCCAAGCGGTTCGAGCCAATATGAGCCATCCTCCCTGACGGAATAGTAATCGTCGGTGATGGTGTTCTGAGAGACGAGTGAGAAGACCACATAATCCACCCAAACTCGATAAAGCTCTATCACATCATAGACCAAGACGGGGCGGTTGTAGTCGTCACGGTGCAGGACACCGACGTACGGGTCCACCCCCGCCTTGATAAGGTTTCCCTCTATCCTGCCGTAAAGGATACCATACCCGTAATTCAGCATCGCATTCACCACATCCATGGCGGGATGCTGCGTGCGGTTCTTGAAGCGCAACTGCTCCGGCAGGAAGAGGTTGAGCGTGTCGAAATAGACCTTCGAGGCCTGACCTTCCCACCCCCTGAGTTGGGAAGCCACATCACTGACAATCTCACCCTCCAACTCGGTTATCTTCCTGCGGTAATCATCCATCTTGCCCAACGCCTTGGCTATCATCTTGTTCTGCGCGGAAGAATCCGACCGGTGCATCAGCAACATCGCCTGCTGGTTCTCTATCTTCTGGCACAGCACACCCTTGATCCAATCCAGAGCATCCTTCGAGAAGGAAAACGCCAACTGTCCCTTTCTGATAGTGGAAATCGAGCCGTACTTCGGGCTCCATATCCGTCCCACGACACTCCCGGCCTTGTCCAGGAAAACCACCTCGATCTCCTTTTCGACGGCCAACATGACCGCATCACTCGTGAACTGCGCCCCCTTGCTGACATGTATGCTGGTGATTCCTTCGGACGGTATACGCTGCTTCCCCTCAGAGGTGGCGACCACAAAACCTCCATTGTCGCAACTCAGCAATGCTCCAAACGTGTTCAATACAATTTCCATACCCTACAATCTCCTTTCTTTTTTTATAATTCACTTTAACAAATGCTTATACTCTCGAAAGCTCCAAGACCTTCCACCCCCACAGGTTCTTCCTGTGGCTATAATTCAACACCGCCCTTCCCTTCACCCTCTCGTGCGAACGGAATCCGACCAACATCTCCTTGGGGATGTAGATATCATCCACAAACGAGAACCCCTTGGGTGCGATACGCAACTCGCCGGAGAACGTTCGAAAGAAGGCATCCCCCTCCGTTCCGGAAGGTACCATGGAACACACATGGGTTGGTTCCCCCTCCAAAAGGGTCTCCGTCCTGATATCCCACACCGAATTGAGCAGAGGAATCTCCTTTTGGGAAGATGGTAGACGAAAGAAACCGCACTCCTTCTTCTCCGTCAGGAACGTGACGATCCGTTTCTCCGCATTCACATTGCTTATGAGCACACGGAAGAGGGGCAGCTGAGCGTTGAACATCTCCTCCGCCAAGGCAAGATGCGCCTTGTAGAAATCCCTATTCGTCGAAGATACGGATGTCGACGCATACCAATCCTCCCTCGTCAAATCCATCAACTGCGGAGGAACGCGCCAATGGTTCCGACAACGAACGGACAACACACGATCCAACTCCCACTTGGCCTGCGGGAAATGTCCCATCCCGGCGAAAAGCAACGCCGCCTGCTCACGCAAACCGACCAGCATCTCCTCCTTTCCGCCACAGGACAGCGCCTTGCACAGGAACGAGCACTTCTCCTCCACCCCTTCCATCGTCTCGGAAAGCAACTGCCACACCCAAAACTCACCATATTTCTTGCGCAAAACGGACATGAGCAACAATGTCGCATCCTTCTTACGTTCCATACGGATGTAGAGCTTCGCCAAATAATAGGTGGGATACAGTAGTTCCTGCCGGGCAGCGACCACATCGGACAGGAAAGGAAGGAACGCTTCCATCTCCATCTCCGTCCCCGTGGAAAGCAACCACTTGGCATATACGAGTATCGCACGCTCCGCCACCGACATCATGTTCTTCCCGTCGGGCAGATGCACAGGCTCGTAGTCCTTGTCCCGAAGGTTCTCCCACCCCCACTCCTGAAGAAAATGCGGCAACCCAGACCAGCGTTTGTCCACCTTAAGCGCAGCGGAAAGAAGGGCGGAATAGGAATCCTCCATCTCTGGGAAAGGAAGCGAGGGAAACAACGCCAACACACCGTCCAGAAAGGCGAATGACCCTTCCTCCATGGCAGGGAACTTCCTCATCATGCCAGACAACGACCAAGCCACACTATTCCACAACATCATCTCATCCTCCAACCACAGACCGCACAACTCGGACAGGAAAGAGAGATACGAATCGGCGCACTCCACCTTCTCATTCTCCCTGAGCAACGAATACAACACCCAGCCGTACGCGCGTCCCGCCCAAACATCCCCCGGATTCTGCGTCCAAAGACTTTTAGCCAGATCATACGCTTCCGTCAACTTTCCCGACTTGCGGAGCTCATTTATCATTGAAAATTCACTCATGTGACCTCCTTTTTTTTCGTCAATGCTCCATTGCCTTGACAGCGCAAAGATTTATTTTGAACACGCAACATATTTGCGCATTCAAAAAAAACATTACATTTGCAGGAAAAAAAAGAAGAATGCCCATCAACAAAAATGCGCAAGTACGCCATCTGGCTATAGACAAATGTCTAAGCAACAAAATGTTAGAAGAGAGTCAACGCACCACGAAGGCAATCATGGAGCGGTGTGAGGAAGCCCTGCAGGAATGCGGGACAAACTCCTGTGGAATATCGAAGCGCACGTTCCAGAAAGACTTGGCGGACATGGAGAGACTATACGGTGTAGGCATAAAGAGAAAACGGACTTCAGTGATGGAAGAGGGGAGAAAGGTACAACGCTATTGCTACCAATACGAGGATCCGGATTTTTCCATCCGGACGGTTGCCATGAGTCCCGAACAGAAACGCACGTTGGAAGGTGCAGACTTCATCATCAGGCAGTTCTCCCAACTGCCGCAGATGGACTGGCTGAAAGAATCAGCCCTACTCTTAGAGACAACATTAGGGATGCAAGACGAAACGGCAGGAAGCATATTCGCCATTGAGAAGGCGGATTCCAAAGGCATCGAGCGACTACCCCTGATGGCCAAAGCCATCCGCAACAGGCAAGTTATTTCCATGACCTGCAGAACCGCTCGTTACGGAGAAAAGACATACGTGGTCAGCCCCGTCTATCTGAAGCAGTACAACAGGCGATGGTACCTGTTCGGATATGTACATAAGAAAGAGACTTCCTCTTATGAACTTTACACCTTCCCGCTTGACAATGTGGAGAAATATTCGGAAATACCTAATAGCGCATACCACAACGAACCCAAAGATTGGCACGCATACTTCAATCAATTCATCGGGGTCACCAACTATACGGACAGGGAAGTTAAGACCATCAGATTAAGGGTTTTCCCCGGGAACGCCTCCGCAACCGCCTCCGAACACACCAAGCACCTACTGAAGAACACATCCCTACACGAGACACAAACCTGCGTGGAGAACAGCGACGGAACGATGGACGTGACCCTATGCGTGAAAATCAACAGGGAACTGGTCAACTCACTTCTGAAATATGCGGACAACATCCAAATCATCGAGCCCCAGGAACTACGGGACGAAATTGTGAACATCCTGAAAGCAGGCATCGAACGGAACATGCAGATCGGTCACTGAATATACGGCCGATCCAACATGTGCAGCATCTTCTTGGCCCGAGTGACTGCCGTATAGACCCATTGCAGCTTCGCCTTGGTGGGATTCAACGCGGCGTCACCGAAGTCGACGAACACATTGCTCCACTCCCCTCACTGCGACTTGTGGCACGTTATCGCATAACCATACATACAGCGCAACGCATTCAAATAGGGATCGTTCATCATCGCCTGGTAGAATTCGGAGCTATTGTCTTTCTGGTCTATCTTCCGTCTCCTCATCCGCTTGACGAAGTCGAGGAACAGATTGGTCTGCTGCGCCGGGTCGAGGTTCAACATCCTGCTGGTCAACGTCGAGATCAGCAATCGGGCGGACTTCAACTCCCCCGTGAACAACTCGCGGACAACCACCTCCCGGAAGACAAGTCCCGCACGTATCTCCTCATGAGGATCCACATTCAGCACCTCCACCATATCACCGTTCATCAACCCCGTCGGGAAATTATTCTGGATGACCATCAACAGATCCCCCTTCTGCACATAATCATCCAGCAACCGCAACTCCCTACGCACCTTGCTCGACACCTCAGCGCATTTCTTGTTCGACCGGCATATGAATATCGAATCGTTGTACCCGTTACTCCGTATGTTATCGATGTATGCCTGTATCATATCGTCCGTATCATGGTACAACAGGGTATTCCTATTGTAGCGCAAAGGGAATCTCCCCCAAGTCTGGAAAGGATAGTGGCGCTCATCCTCCGGCATGGCGGCGCAAATCTTACGGATCTGCAAGGAGGCGGATATCAAATCGTTATCCTTCCCCTGCCGCATAATCTCCGTCAGGGAGGCGCTTCCCGCCTTCTGATTGTACTGGGACGAGAAATAGTCCGGCATCAATGCGGGGGAAGTCGTTTCATGGATTGGAGGCAACTGGCAGGGATCCCCCACGAAGATGAACTTGCTGGACGGACGCTTGTCGTAATTCATCAGCTCAGTCAACAGCTTGCCATTGCCGAACTTAGCTTGTGTGATGATTTTCTCCTCCTCGTCAGCCACCATCGACGATTCGTCGACGATATAGACCATGGGAGGAGCCGACTCGTCATTCAGCACAACCGGTTCGAAGTTCAGATAGAGCTGACCTGTCGCATCAATATTCAAATCATTCTCCGTCACGGAAGACAAGTCCTTGTTCAGTTTCGAGAAGGAATAGATCATCGAGTGGATGGTTCTCGCCTCACGTCCGGTGATGTTGGACAAGACTTTCGCCGCACGTCCCGTCGGAGCCAGCAACGTGAAGCACACACTTCTTTTCCGAAGCTCAGAAATCAAGAAACGCATCAAGGTGGTCTTCCCGGTTCCCGCATAACCCTTCAGCACAAAAACACGCTCGTCCGACCCGGACACGAAATCCATCAACTGGTCGAGCACACGCTGTTGGCTAAGCGTCAATTCAATATTTTGCGGAGTAGCATCAGTTCCCATATTCCCTGAATCTTACGAATTTAAACTTAGAAATCTTCACCCCGGTCTCCTCCACGGTTTCACGGAGTGTAGTGGAGGCGACACACCTGACGCCCTGCGCCTTCAGTCTGGAGATCAACGCATAGCAGAAGTTGAACTCTCCCATGATGTGGACTGCCGAAAGATTCTCCAAGGAGAGGATTCTTTCCAGGTACTCGTTCGCGAGCATATCGATGTACGCCTCATCCGCCTCCGGTGGAACCGATGGGAAAGGCATATCCATAACATCTCCACCCGCCGCGGCGATTTGCTCCGGCGACCATGTATCGGAGGGGTGGTTGGTGAGGTTTAAAAGCATGGCGATGTGTGTTTATATTATTTTTGAAATTGTTATAAGTTATTGACATTCAGCATAATATGATATAATAAAGGTGTAAATCCTATCATTTCAGCAATTCAACGCATTTATTATACGGATCTTCAAATTCATTCACCAAATCATTGTAAGTCACATCACCTTTTGCATGATTGATGGTATTACGATTCTTTCCCAACTTTGAATAATAACATCTCAATTCTTGGATTAAATCCAACCCCAGAAACTCCAATGTCAAATCCATATGCTCCGACAATGAACCTTTAAAATTTCCAGAATCAATATCCTTCTGAGAAATACCGCATAGTGCACTAAAATACTCCTGAAAGTCTTTTCTATTTTCGCTTGCCGACTTATGACAAAACGGATTCTTTTCAGAAAATTTCTCAACAAACAAACGCTTAATATACTCAAGCCCCAAAGTGTAAGCTTGGGCAAGCATCTTGTATTTTACCGTCCATCGAATGGCTTCCTCTATGTTTTTGTTAGAATTTTCTTTGACGAAACCAGACAACTCTCTATCTAATTTTTCAATAACTTTCTTTATCGGGTCGGGAATAGACGCCTTTCTGACCTGTTTGATATTATTTTTTATTTCAATAATATCCCTTCCCCCTTTAATTGCCAACATGTCATTGGATAACAAATGATTGTCAAAATTCTCGACAGCCTTACTCATCTTTTCCAAAAAAGGATTCAGAGAATTGTTCTGTTCACTGAGCATCTGACTAATTTTATTAACTCTTCCAAACGATGTTAAAGAGTTTGCCATATCTGTAAATTGTTGCAACCTGATTATATTCGTAAGATCAACAATCGGTGCAACTCGTTCTTCGATAGGCATGTTCTTTACTTCAATATATGTTCCTAATTTTTCAATAGCACCATACTTTATTGAAACCACATTGGTTCCAATCATAAACCGAGAATAATTGAATAGCACAGTTGAGAACAACGGAATTGAACGAAAGGCATGCGTAACATCAAAATAAACATTGTCTTGTGCTTGCAACTTTCCATATACAATATTAAAAATTCCCCATATTTCGTCTTCTGAAAATCCTTCTGGAATAGAGACCTTTTCTACTATATTGAATTTGGCAAAATTGTCTTTCAGACGCTGTTCCAATCCTATTCGCTCAATTTCATCATTCACTTTTTCATGTCCATTATTAAACCAGTTTTTTTCTTCTGCTTTTTTAGTACAGAAAATAAGGATTTTATCTTCGTCTGTCCAATTCATACATTCAGACAAAATCAAAGCCTCTTGAACAAACCGAACTGGGGAGGATTTCTCTCCATTCGAAAACTGATATATAGTTTCGATATAATTATTTATCCCCAAGAACGATATAAAAACTTTTCGTGCCATAATTATTATTTTATTATAATGATTTCCAGAAGCACTTCAACCCTACTTTATATTAATGTTGAACAACTCCCGTTCCAACAGATTAAACAACTCTTGTTCTTTGTTGCTTCCCCATGAAGAGTCCTGCAAAGAAAAGGCTATGATACCCGATTCTCGACATTTCTCCTTCTGCAACTCATTCATCACATTGTCGGTCACAAAAAGAGCCTTGCTTCCCATTCCTCCGTAATTTTTCACGGCAGTTCTGAACTTGTCAATATCCGTAGAACTAGCGATCTGTGTCTTGCACTCCACAAAAAGAATCTTAGTTCCTGTATTCACAACCACATCAATCTCGTTTTTAGGATATTTCACCGATTGGGTGTCTTTAGGAGGGAAGATGCAATTCAACCGAATATCCTTTGCATATCGCCAATGAGAAAGCATCCGAGCCACTTTGTATTCAAACCATCCTGTATGAAAGGCCATACTAACCGCATGAGGCGACTCCACCTCAAACTCCCGCATACCAAACCTGCGAGTATATAACGTCAAACGGACAAAATCAGGTCTCTCCCACTCCACAAAGTCATTCTCCGACAAAGACAATGTCCCCGACGGTTGACCAATCTTATTTTCCCACTCCTTAGAAAGGAGCGTCGTCAACTTATTGAAATGTCCACAATTATATCTGCGAGCCTCAACCAACGTATCCAAAGTCTCTTTATCCTCATCCGTGTATTCTGCGAATGGGACATAATGAGTCAGCGCATTGTTCTGCAATCGGAACAACACATCCATATCAAACACGAAGTCCGCCTTACGTTCCATCGTCCGATAGTTCCAAAGCACATTGTTTTGGTCCATATAGACAACCGAGGCATTGGGCATCGAATCGAAGACACGGCCGAATAGGTGTGACCAGGATTTCAGTCCGCTGGAAATATTGAGCGTGACCTCATCCTCCTTATACTTCTCCGCCAATGCTTTTGCTCGTTCCATAATCAGGTGCGGATCAGTCGTATCCAGCGGGTTCTGTTCATCCTCCGCAATGTGGATTTCGCTCCTCACCTTCTCAACCACATCACGGCTGGACTCCGAATAGATGAATACCACCTTATCGGGCTGTGTGGCTACAATGCCATGATAGACGGGTGCCGGCTGTCCACCGACGAGGGTAATGTGTATTTTCATTGCCTTATTAAATTAGAAATCGCATAAAGCGGATACACTTTGATGTTATCATAGGAAGAAAAATTTTCCAAAGAGGTACGGATGCCATATTGTGATTTCTTCTCTTCCATAAAAATACGCAGGCTTTGCATACTGCCTTTAGTGCCCGACTTAACCTCTATTGGGACTATGTCGTAGCCTTTCTGTATGACAAAATCAACCTCCGCTTGACTATCTTTTTTCTCACGATGCCAACAATATAACCGTGATGGTTCATAACATGATGAATTTTTCACTAATTCGTTTGCAACAAATATTTCCGCCAACGAACCTTTGTTGATTAGGTTCTCAATCCCTTGAACAACTAAGTCTGCCAAGTTCAATCCTAACATCCTCAATAAGATACCAGTGTCAAACAGAGCCATGCGTTGATATCTCTCATTTATTTCCGCCCCCAAGGGAATGCCGTTGGCTGAAGAATGTACAACAGGATACACTAAGCCTGCTTTGATTAGCAATTCCAAAGTGAGTTTTACTTGACTGAGAGACAAATTGTCATGGACGTTTGAATAAACAAATTTTCCCGAATGTTGACGGGCGACAGACTCTAAAACGGTTGATAAGCGTTCCTCGGGAATCCTTCTGTTGTATTTCTTGAAATCATCTTTGTATGACACTACCAAATCGTTGAGAATGAGTTGACAATCCCTTAAATCCTGTTTCTTTTGGTATTCCAATACTACTTTTGGCATTCCTCCCATCAGAATAAACGAGCTGAAACGATGCAAAAGTTTGTTGTGTACAATCTCGTTAAGTGGTTTCTCCGGGCTTGCATTTAGATAGGCGGACAGCAACAAATCTTCGTCGCTCGCATGCAGAAACTCCTTAAAACTAAATGGATACATAAACAGAGACCTGATTCTGCCTACTCCAAAAGAAGGCAAGTCAGCCAAGACAAATTCTAAAAGAGATCCTGCGGCAATCAAGTGTAGTTCAGGATATTGTTCATAGAAATACCTCAACTTGTTGATGGCCTCCGGACATGCCTGGATTTCGTCGATGAATAGTAATGTTTTTCCTGCTTCTATCGGTTTGTTGACAGTGTAGGATACTTGAAGACATATCTCTTGGGGTGTAAGCGTTTGAGAAAAGAGTTTATGAAGCTCTCTATGTTCATTCAAATCTATTTCCACATAGTATTTGAAAGTCTCACCGAGATGTCTGACGCTTGATGTTTTCCCCACCTGTCTGGCGCCACGAATTAGCAGAGGCATCCTATTGTCAGAAGTGCTCCACTCTTTTAATCTTTCATCTACCTCTCTCTCAATATATTCCATATTTTATATTTGAATTTTCGGTATCAAAGATAAAAATTAAATTTCAATTTTCGGTATCAAATAACGGATTTAAAGTTTAATTTTCGGTATCGGAAAGTCTCTTTCGTACAATTAGCCAATTAGCCAATTAGCCCATTTTGTTTGGCAGACGAAAAAAATATGCGATATTTTGTTCAGCACACAAGACAAAATTCCAAAGTCTGTCTTGAGCTTATACGCAAGCCAAAATGAAAAGATGGATCATTTCGGCTTGCGTGGAGGACGAAAATGCGTTTTATGGATGGATGATTTCGGAGAACAATTGTTGTGCAGTGTCTTGACCGACAAAGCTTGCAATCTGTTTCCATGATTTGCTGTCAAAATTTTCGTATTCCTTTTTGTCAGCTTTTTTTGTGGGTTGGGGAAGTTTTTTCAGCCATTCGCTAACAGCATTTTTGTCGTTGTCAGTAATTGCATATCCTGCATTCTTCATCAAAAACTGATTGATTCTGTTGACGCCAGTGGATAGTTCTTGGATTTTCAATCCATTTCCGTCAACCCTTTCTTCAAGCAAGAATGAGAAACCAGCGGCAAGTCTGTCGGCTTTGCGCTGTTCCAGCTCAGCTTGGGCTTGTTCGGCCGCTAACCTCATTTGCCTTTCTTTTTCTTCTCGTTCCCGACGCTCTTCTTCCCTTCTCTTTTCTTTCTCAACCCTTTCATTTTCTAATCTTTCTTTGTCTTTTGATTCAAATGCAACCTTTTCATCAATAAGAATACTAATTTGTTTTTGGGGTTCGTTCAATAAAGACATATTCCTATCTTCTTTGAATTGTTCGCATTCCTCAAATGACATTTGAACCATATCGTCAATATTATGTACGGCACTAGCTATAGCGACCAACTGCCTCAAAGATTGTTCGAATGCCAAAGAACTATTTCTTTGCTGCAAGAAATAAGAAATTTCTTTATTGAACTCCTTCTCGTATTCTTCTTTGGAATATTTGAAATCTTGAGATAAAGAGACCTCGCACGACACGGCGCCATAACCAAATGATTTTGCCAGACCAATATTGTGGAAGCAACCGGGAGTTTCATTGAAAGTTATTGCAGACAACAATGCCCCTATTTCAACTTTTTTCAAATTATGGACATTAATTTTGCATTCAAAGGTCATTCCTTGCGGTAATGGTCTGAAACTTACAATCATCCTTTCATTTCCATTACCTGTCCCTAATTTCAATGTTTGTGCATTTTTTGTTATTCTATATCTTTTTCTTCCTGCAAGTTGAGCGTCTTGAGTACTATAATTAGATATAGATTTCCCTAATTGCTTCACATATAATGGATAATATGAAGCACGGGGTGTGCCAAATACTCCGTTTATTAATTCACAAGAATCATCAGATATAATGTAATCAGAGAATGCATTCCCAATATGTACACGCCCCCTGAGCTGAGAGTCACTAGAAATATATCCAAAAATGGATTCTACCAAATCCAAATCTTTAGAAAAATGTTGTTTTGATAAGTTTTCTATACAAGAACTTACCGAATTATCAAATGGATATCGAAACATTCTTGTTATACCTATCGCACCTATCGCACTTCCGTTTTTTTCAAAAAAGACAGGAATTTTGCCCCCTTGTTTTAATATATTCTTCAAAAAGCCATCTTTGCCATTCTGTCCTGCGTAATATGGTGTGTGTGCATGAATAGTGTCAAATCTCTTGAAAACAACCTCACTGACAGTCGCACTCTCTTTCAAATTTGTATCAAATAAGTATTCGACCTTCTTACCTTTCATATATCCTGTGCACACGAGTCTATATTGTCCATGGGGCACATGCTTTTCTGTATTGTTTTCCTTATAGGTAACACTATTATTTTCACCAACAATAACTGTCGGATACAACTCCTTACCATTGGTAAGGCTTCTTTGCTTACGTTCAGCTGTTTGATGATCTGCCCCCACATCAAAATTTTTGAATCTTTTCCTTATTTCTGAATGTCTTATCTTTTGTATGCCATTAACACACTCCTCAATAAAATAATTATCCCCATCCCTGTATAACCAACCACAATGCTTGACATTTTTCATTTTATCAGCATAATTGACACCCTTAATTTGTGTTGTAAATGACCTATAACCAAAAGAATCGTTGTTGTATCTGTTTAATTTAGCATAAGACAATACTTCCATCACACTTCTGAAACAACCTTTTAGTGTCGTTCCTGGAATAAAATAACGCTTATTGCCTTTTTCATCCTTTATATGGCATGACCATTCTGTTGATTCTTCTTTTGCATGCCCATCTCTTATAAACAAAGGAGTCTCATTCTTAATTGTCAGAGTTATAACGCCGTCTTCTCCATCTTCGAATGGAATATCATGTGATATCTTATTTGCCCAATCAGGGAAGAACACTTTATCACTTAGCGGTACAAAATTAAACGGTGCTTTTATTGTTGCCATAATTTACTCCTCCTAATCATTAAATCCAACAAATACGAATTCTGCAGGTCGCAGAACCTGCATATCTTCACAAAGTGAATCCCCATTCTCATTCTCTTTCCAATATTGTAAGAATTGTAGTTTTTTGTGACCATCAATTCTATGAGCATAGAAGTCCTTGATTTCAACATCCAACCTATTGAAATCAGTTGAAAGAACTTGATGCTCCAATATCATGTATTCTCCATCAACATATTTAATACTATACGACAACATTGTATCGTGGTCATACAACTGAGCCTCAACAATAAATGGATTTTTGCTTGGATTCAAATCCTCTGTAAACGCTCCTTTTACAATCTGAGGGTCTTTTGCATCGCTTTTCCAAAAGTAGCCAACATAATTACCTGGCTTTATATTACTTACTCTATTCATAAATTACGACTCCATCTTTTGTTAAACTTCCATTAAACACGCCATTGCCACGATTTACACCTCCGCCTAATGGCAACATTCCCTTACAAATGTCCGTCAAAGCATTCTCTAAAGCCAGCATTACTTCTTCTTCTTTCAAGGCATCATTCTTTGCTAGGATGGTGAACGTGAAATTATGACCTTCACCATACGTTGTTTTTTCTGAAAATAGTGCGCCATCAATAGCACCTCCAGTAAATCGGTCGATGGCTACATGGTTCAGTATTTTGTCGTTCAATTTGCATTCTATCACATCTGAGAAAAGCAGGTTACCACGAACTTGTTTCCTTTCACTCTGATTTTCATATCCAAACAAGGCTTGAACTGCCTCATTATCGTTTCCCACCTTAGGTTCTTTGGTTCCTGTACAACCAACAAATCTGTCGTTCAACTTATTATAATAAAATGCGACACGATGAGCCAACGCACCTTTTACTGAAGTGGCTGGAATCAGCACAAGTTCTTCAGTCAGTTCGCCTTTACCGTCTTTCCAAACCACTTTTTTCTCTTTAACTGGTGTCATATCTACCTCGTCATCACCGAAACCGCTACCAAAAAGGAAGAAATTTTCTGGAGTAAGCCTCAGTTCGTATTTTACCCAATCTTCAGCACCTTTGCTGTCTACATCATGTTTTTCCCAACCAGACCAGTCCATAGATAGCTCAGAAGATTTATTTAAATACAACTCCAACTCGGATTGTTTTTTCAAATCCAAGCGTCGCTTCTGTAAATCAACCACTTGAATTTCTCCGAATCCGCAACGAGTACCACTACCAATACGGAATATAGAGTTTTTAATCTGATCTAAAGCAAGATTGAAGTTGGTTATATCCTCATCTTTAGCTACCATCTCCAATTCAAAGCAGAAGCGAGTACCAGCAAAAACGACTTGTTCATCAAATTTGCCGGCTTTATCTGTCACGCCTTTTTCGTTGATTCGTACATGCTGACGAATAGGAAGTTCATCATAATACTTTATAGCATCTAAATTCATTCCATCAACCACTTCGCCTTTTGAATTTAGAATTCTGGCCTCGGTAAAGATAATTTCGGAACCATGTCCTTCATTCGAACCACCTTGAAAACCGAAAAATGATTTGGCAGATTCTTCGCCAATCATGTGTCTTACAATACCCGCAATGGCTGTTCCTGGGATATATGGCAATCCATTCACATCAGTTGCAACAAGAGCATCTGTCAAAATATTTTTCTCGCCCGATCCAACAGACAATGGAGTTTTTGCCTCAGTCACTAAACGCGCCAGGAAACGATGGCTATAGCCTGAAAAATTTATGATATCACTCATTTTCTATCCTCCTTTCTACATTTTTTGCCATCTCTGCGGCAAGGTTTACTAATGCTTCTCTGATGTTTTTTTCATTTTCATTCATAAACTCTTCTAACTTCTTTCTGCGATTGCCATCCCAATCTGACGATTTTACGCCGTGACCAATATAAGTAATCACGTTTTTTTTGATGTTAGAATCGTCTTTTGTTGCCATGGCAATGCCACGGATAGCTCCCCATTGCGAAGCAAACTTCAACTTCTCTTTGCCTTGGAATGCCGTTTTATTGTCATTTACCCATTTGTTGACATTTGAATAAATGCAATTATCCTTGTTTTCTTCCGATTGTTGCTTTTGAATATAGTTCAACAAAGAAGACCCACTTAATGTTTTTTTCTCTGGCTTAGAAGAATCTTCTACTTTGTCATCAACTCTATAGAAAGCCCTGCCATCTTTTTCTGCCTTCAAAAACTCAGGGTTGTAAATCACCTTGCCAAAACCTTCATTGTTGAAAGAACCGACATATTGTGATTTCAAATCAAGATTGCCGCAGTTGGAAACATTCACCACGAACACACTGCCTTTTTCAATGCCACAACGATCGGCATCAAAACACTGACGCTTGTAGTTCCAAGGTGCATATTGGAAGGTACGAATTTGAGATTTATCCCAAAGAATTTTTGCATCTTTCGGTAATCCTAATTGCTCAGCAGAAGGCTGGAATGTCGGCAATCCATATTCATCCAAGAAAATCAAGCGGCCATCGGCATAGACGGTTACAACGTTATTTTGACTTTCGCCACTTGCAATTTCAGAATACTCAAAAGGGGTGATTTCCACCAATCCATATTGTGCAGTACGCGAACGACCAACACGTTTCTTTCCGACCAATGCACCTTTGATGTCTTTCGCCAAATCGTCATTTTCGACCTGTACTTCAAAATAGAGTTCAAGTCCTTTTTGCAACGACTCATAGCCGTACATCTGTTTATCTTTCGAACGACGTTTTTCACGGTCGTAGGCCGACTTGATGGCAAAGTTCGTTTCGGTTTTCACCTCTGTAGCTTTATCGCCAGCAAAAATGTAGAAACCGTTACGACATTGCTTCAGCTGTTTCTTTTTCATATCATCGCTATCCAGATTTGGCACAATGTGATGGATATACAATTCCTTACTTGCCTTTTCCAATTTCGGATGAAACATAGAAGCAGGAATTTTCAAACCACGAACATTTCCTTTTGAAGGATGAGCATCTCCGAAACGGACTTTGCCACTATGGAAAATCTCCATAGCATTCTCTTCTTTTTCAAACTTATCGTATTCGCTTGCCACTATGCCGAGGAAACAGCTTCCCGGAATGAAATCCAATGTCTGGTTAGGTCCTTCGGTGGCTGATTTCTGATTGAGTATGACGTCAGAAAGTAAAGTGCATTTGAATTTAAGCGTTTTCATTGTTGGCCTCCTTTCTTCCTGTTATAGTACAACGACCCAAACCACGGTTGCGGTTTTGTCCCATTCGCTTGATAAAGCCAAATGAACGGATGATTTCATCAGCCATTTCTTCGGGCACATTCAGTATTTCACCGTGCAAAGTGCATGGCACCACTACTTCCGTTTTTCGTAGACTATGTTCTTTAGCAATACCATTGTCATCAATAGCAGTGCTGGCGATATCGCGATACATGAAACGGGCGGCATCATTGGAAACAATAGCCTCATATTCATTGGGTTCCAACGTAACATTGCTGAAAAACATACATCCCTTTTTTTTCTGTTCTTTATTGTCAAAGAAGCCAAATGCTTTCACAAAATTCTCTTCATTCTGCTCTTTTTGAAGGCCTCTAATTTCTTCAACTTGAAGGCCTCTAATTTCTTCAACAGCCTCACGAATCAAGCCTTTGATGGTTTTGCCAGGAATAAAAGGCATTCCTTTTTCGTCTTTCACCACCAAGGCATCCACATCAGCTCCGGCTGCCAAACCCGAACCGCAATGCCAATCGGTGTGAAACTCTATCTTATATTTTATGTTCATTTTTCTACCTCCTTTGTCGTTTGATTGTTTATTGTATGAATGGCAAGAATGTCGTAAACTGGATAAGATGTCACTTCCTCATCTTTCCCATTTTTCTTGACCATCTTTTTTACTCCTTTCGTTACATCTTCAACGTATGAGCGCATTGATGTCATAGATTTAAGTCGCAACAACTTTTGATGTGCCATTTCTGGATTGTCGTGTAAAAGGCTCATCCATTGGCGCAGATGAGACTTGACGGCATTACCTTCCTTGCCTTCCTTGCCATTCAACTTCTTAACGCAATCTTTCAATTCTTCTACAGTCCATCGGCTATCCTCTTTTTTCTCATTTATATAATAAGGGCCGAATTGGAAGCTGATATTCTCCTGTGGCGTAAGTTCTCGTTTTGCAATGGCAGTCCAATCTTCAGTAAACGAATCCTGCACCTTGTGGAACATCAGACATGATTTTGGCAATTCCTTTCCATCCTTGATTTCCTGCTTGTCTTTGGCATCTTTTTTTGCCAAAGAGCAGAGAGTCTCTGCTAAATTGTATCCGTAATAGAATGGGAAAGACGACTTGATGTAGGCAATGCCGGCACAAGCGGTCAAACGTTTGTCGGTTTCATTTGCAAAGACATCCTTCAGCAAAGACTCTCCATTGTCATCTTTTAGCATTTTGTGGGTATTATCTTCAAATCTAGACATAAATGTTGTGACATAATCCAATGCCAAATCCGCACGGCAAATTACCGTCAAATCATCTCCACCTAACACAATTGGACGAATCGGAATAATTTTTGAATTTTTGAACTTATCCTTTACTGAGTCAAATGCCTCACGTGCAGATAAAGTTGTAGCTTTGTCTAATTTTTCCGAGAATTGTTTGAATAAATTCTCATCTTTACCAACTTTTTGGACAACTTGTCCCAATCCATTACCATCAGCATGGATTACTGCTACCCAATCGTTATTTTTTGTGATTTCTTCAATATCATATGCAATCTGCTCATCTTTCACTTCATCATAGAATGCCTTTTGACAAAGATTTTTTGTGGTATGTCGTTTCGCTATATGTTTACCATCTTTTGTTTCCCATACATATTGCAATTTGGCAAATGTACCGGCATCAAGATGACTATTTTCGTTTTCTATATATACTACAGGTAATCCAGTCTGTCTGCTTCTTTCTATTGCCATCAATCCAATGGTGGCACTACGCATGGGTTTGTTCCTCTGTGTGCGAAGACGCATTTCCAATTCATTGACAGCTTTTTCAAATTTTGCATATTGACCTTCCATCCTCACCACCGCCTGACTCACAGTCACACCTGGGGCAAACTCAAAAACTGCTTTTGGAAATTCTCTTACTATTTTTTCACAATCGGTTTTATTGTAAAAAATGTATTTGATATTGCCCGCTGCATGAAGAATGCAATTTTTGTCTTCTTCCAATTGCTTTGTTAAATCAGGATAATACCCTTTCTTCCCTAACAATTCAGCAAATTTACTAGTACACACCTCTTCCACCAACTCACTTGCCCCGACAATCTCTCGAAGTTTGTTGGTCTGAAAAATGAAGCTTTGTATGCCTTGCACCGCCGCTCCGTATAAATACCTCACCTCACTCATGAATATTTTATTTATTATTTTTTTCTACTGATTTTACCGTTCCAAATCCCAAGCTCACCCCCTTGCCCAGACCCACATAGTCGGGCAAACTGATGTTGGTTTTGAACGCCACGTCAAACCCTTGCATCTTCACGCCTTTATACAGATAGGAATGCGTATCCATTATCTCCGTGATCACACACTTGATCTCACCCTCTACCGTGACACCAATGCCCTTGCAGAACGACAAGATGTTACCCACCAATATCCTCTGCAGGAAATCACAGCGTTCCGAAATCCCTTCCAATTGTCCGTACTCCCGGTAATTCTCCGAACTCAACGGCAACCATTTCCGCAACGTGTAGCGGAAATCACTATCCCAGACCTGAAGTATCGTCCGCTTGGCATCTATATGATCTATCTCCATGTCCACCTCCCGCTCTCCTACCTTGAAATGGAAATCGGTCTGCGAGAAGAACTCTCCGATAACCTCCGTACCTTCTCCCACACATACAATGGCCGCCTTCCCTCCAATACGCTTGTACTGTATGAGAGGATAACGATACCTCAACTGTTCGTCACCCAAATGATTATGGAACAAAATGTTCGCATCCTCCATCGAGTGGACCACACACCCCCGGAAATATGGTATTTCCTTCAGCGATATTTCTTTGTCTAATAAAACTACCAGCGTCTGAACTGATTTCGTATTCATGATATCTTCTTTTTCGGCCAAGCAAACTCAACCAATGGATTAAAATCGGAAACACTTCTCTCGCCAACAAACACACTCATTCCTCGTGTAGCGGACATACCATAAAGTGCCTATCTTGCGTTCACAAAATAAAGTCTTTTTTCACATGCAAACAACAAAAAGGAAAGAATTTTTCAGAAACGCATAATACATCAAGGAAGATGACGCATTCCGCACATTTTCCTATTGACACCTCATAAAAAGAAAGAAAGAAAAAGTGGGACTCCATGACAAGCACGGAGCCCACTCTATATCATTTCAGGCAGTAGGCGAATGAGAACTCAGGTGTAATACCCGGACTACGGTTTATCATAACAAGGACGATGATGCCTTCATACCCATTAGATAGGGTGAACTGAGTGGTTCTACCCGTCTCGATGAGGGATGTTTCTCCATTATCGAACTTGACACTGACACCATTCGCTCCAACGACGCCCTTCTCTCCATCAAACCTTAGCCATACCGATGAAGATTGGGACTCCGCCTCCGCTTTCGACACCCCACGCGCATTCAACAAATCTATATAGGGACTGTCGAGGTTGGACATGATGGACTTACTATTTTCTTCATCAAGGTTACGGAACTCAACCCTTTGAGGTTTGGTACCGTCTGTATCCGCAATGACCAAATATAGATCGCCAACCACATCCGGCGTGTGAACTTGTATTCTATCCACGAACGCATACTTCTCCACATCATATTTGTTCCCCTCTTTGTCCTCCACATAAACCACCAAATCTCCCAACGGACGATTGGACTTCACATCTACATAAAAAACGTCGTCCCCGGCGAAGCACAAGTTCCTCTTCAGCGGTTTAATATCACACTCAAACTCTGTTTTTTTGGACGGATCCTTTCCGTTCTCCTTACTTTGGTCATCAGCGTCTCCTCCTTTCGAATCGTCATCATCCACCACCTCCTGGCGACCATTCTTTTCATCATCATCATCATCTCCACAAGAACAAGGCACAACCAACAAAGCCAACGAAAACAATGAAATAAAAACCTTTTTCATTACATAAATATTTAATCAACTATAAAACAATATATTACAAATCAACACCCAATTCTTGAGCCATTAGGAAGGGATAGATCTCCGCTCAAGACCAACGCACTACACATCAACTCACTTCGTCAACGAAAGACCCTCCGCGGCGGAAGCACTATTAGGCTGAATCAGCAACGCCTGGTTAAACAGGAGCTTGGCTTTCTCCTTGTTTTTCAGGTAATAGGAATTCCATGCGGATAGGATAACAATATCATAATCAAACGGATAAAGGTGTTCAACCTTATCGAAATAGGGCTCAGCCTTGGCATATTCACCCACATTGAAATACATCAAACCACGATAATAATTCGCCTTCGTGTTGTTAGGGTCCAGCTTCAGGATAGCGTCGTACTGCTTCCCCACTTTGATCCAGTCCTTCATCTTAGCGGCTGGCAGAACATAACCGAAACGAGCCTCTATGGAAGTAGGACGCAGTTGGATCGCCTTGGAATAATACATAATGGAGACGCGATAGTTCCCCTTGCAATAGTAGAGCCACCCCAAACGGAGGTTCACCGCATAGATGTCCGCCTTCACCTCCTTCAGCGCCTCGATGGCCTGGTCATATTGCTTGTTGGCCTCGTACTCGTAGCTCTTGGCGAAGATGGAACTACGGGTGGGCTCCGCGGCGAAAGAGGAGGATACACATAGCAGGCATCCCACCACGAAGAGGGACGACACAAACCTTCTCATTTTCCCGCCTAGAAATTCCATTGGACACCTCCCGCAATCACATTATCATTCTGACTAAACACATTCAACCCGGCATTTCCTTCCACATCCACGAGGAAGAGATTGGATTCCTTCCTCAAATACTTATAGGTCAACATCAGTTCGCAATGGGTATTCAGCAGGTAAATGAAGCGGGCGGAGCATCTGAACTTCGTCTCGCACGACAAAGAATAGAACGTATGGCTTCCCAGTTCATGGGAGTCACAAAGATTGCCATGGAGGTAGGAAACGCTACCCCAGAGGCGACTCAGCAACTTGCCGCCGACCTCGACCTCGCCTATCCAGTTACCCGGCAGTTCACCCAACGGATAATAATCATTACCACGCCAAATATACGAAACTTTTGGTGAAATATAGAAATTCAGGTTTCCAAACGGATAGATGCAGTAGGAAAGGTTGGACTGGATCGTCTTCAGCGTCTCCCCCTTGAAGAAGGAGGTACTGAACGCCCCGACATGCTTACCATAGGTATAGGAGACCAAGCAACCCACCAGGAAGTCCATGCGCGTATGCCTCGTGGAGGAGTGGCGGTACTTATACGTGGAGTTGGAGAGGGTCTGCCAGAACTGCGGCGTATACTCCGGGAAAGTGTAGTTCCCATAATATTGTCCATAAGGATTATAGAGATAAGACCACCACGGATTATACCAACCCACATAGTTGTTGTAATTGTTATACATGTTGTTATAATCGTAGTTGTTGTGGTTCTGCCCCCCCTGAGAATCCCCGTCGTTGGCATCGGAATTGCCCCAGCCCGGGTCGAAGCCCTGCCAGTCCGAGCCATTTTGCCAATAGTTGTTATTGCCGCCTGGGTTATCCCTTCCGTTATCCCCTGCGCCACCATTCGCCGGATCCCCTTCCACCGGGTTTTGACCTTTCTCCTCTCGGGCTATCCCGTCAGAAGATGGGTTATCCGGGTCATCCTCCCCTTGCGTGTTTTCAGGGGTCAGGTTCCATGGGAAGTTCCATGCGCCGAACGGGTATGCGCTGGTAGAGGCGGCATCTACAGTATCCAAGAAGAAACGCACCTCATCGTACGACTCCCGGCTGATGCGTCCGTACGGCATCACCTTCCAGCGGGAAGAGACGTTGAATTTCGCGGAGACCTCATATTCGACCCCCACATATTTGGATTTCAAGTTAAAATACGACGAGTTGGACCCCTTCATCTCGACGGGGTTGGTCCTGGAAGTGATACCCACGTGATGGTTCAGTTCACACACGGAGCCCACCTCATTTCCGACGTCCACAGAGGCGAAACCTCCATTGCCGACGAGATAGCGTTCAAAGTATATGTAGGAGTCGTCCCATGCCGTCTTGCTGTCCGCAAAGAGAGCGCCTCCCTCCGCATAGATGGAAGAGAGCGGTTTGCTGCGTTTCAGTCCGTACATGGCGACGGATTGGGCAGGCACCCCACGGAAAACCTTATTGGCATCCATGGAACGGAGCGAATTCTTGTAGGAGAAATAGAGGTATTCATTGAGGACAGAATCCAACGGGCACATCTCGTACGCCTTCTCGAAATGAGGGATCGCCTCCATATACTTGCCCCGATCATATAGGGAAACACCCGTCGCCCGCTCCGAGAGAAAGTCATTGTACCTTTCGTCCGTCGGACCGAAACAATCTTCACCCCATGCAAGCATAGGCATAGCCAAGATGTAAACCAGTAACCCTATGAAAAAATTGTTCGTTGACATAAGTTTTGTTCCCCACAAAAATAACAAAACAAACCGACAAGACAAATTTTTGGGAAATTTGGCATGAAAAAAATAGGAAGAGAATCCATTTCCACGGCATAAGAAGCGTATTACAGGCTACAGATCGCATTATCCGCGAAAAATTATATATTTGTTCCGTTAACCCCAAAGGATGAATGTATGATCAAAGGAATTCTCAAATACTCATTGCTATCGTTATTGGTCTCAGTGATGGAGTGGATGTTCCTACCCGAAATCGACTCTCTTTCCAATATCAGTAATGATCACACGCTTATATCCCTCTTATCCATTCTCCCTGTCATCATAACCGCGATAGGCACCTTCCTTTTCTACAGGAAGAACAAAGATGACGACAAACGCATCATGAGAAGTTCCCTATTTTTCATAGCCACACTGATTCTGACAGGAGTACTTCTCCTTATCACCATAGTACTAGTCTTTTCCATACAAAACAAGAAATAGGGCAAACGGGAACGTTCCAAGCCCCTGCGACATGGAGCGTCAAAGAATAGAGGCGCAAAAAAAAGAGGCGATGCATGAAACATCGCCCCTCTATGATCCTATTGGAAGGATTGCCTGCGAGGTCCACGGAAATTACCGCGGGGACCGCCACTCGGGCGTCTCTCCTCACGAGGCTGAGCCTCCTTAATATGAATGGTTCTACCGTCGAATTCACCACCCTCCAGTTCGGAAATAGCTTTTCTGGCAGCTTCATCGTCCGGCATCTCCACGAAACCGAAACCTCTCGACTTTTGCGTTTCCCTGTCCAAAATAACTTTGGCAGAAGAGACTTCCCCATACTCCTTAAACAATTCACACAAGTCCGCATCCGTAACAGCGTAACTCAAATTTGAAACAAAAATGTTCATTAAAAAATTTTTAAAATAAATAATTACGTTCCGATTATGGGGAAGAGATGATAAACTAAGTTTGAAAAATAAGCCAAACCCACATTTGACATTCTAACGGCCAAAATCCAATACAAATATAATTCTTAATTGCAAAGAGTTGCTTTTCTAATCGAAAAAGTTTTATAACTTTGCAAAAAAAAATGATGAGAACGATTCGCATTAATATTATTATCTCTATTCTGGCGTTGGTCGTGTGCCGATGTTAGCAGGAGAAAGACATGTTAAGCGCGAAAATCTGACACTCTTTCTCAACGGAAAGAGTTTTTTTGTTTTATATAGTAACGATAATGGAACACGAGTTAAGAAGCACAGTCTGCACCCTCGGCAGGAGAATGGCAGGAGCGAGAGCCTTATGGCGGGCGAACGGAATGAAGGAGGATCAGATAGGAAAGCCTATCATCGCCATCGCGAATTCCTTCACGCAATTTGTACCAGGACATGTCCACCTTCATGAGATTGGACAGAAAATCAAAGCGGAGATTGAGAAGCTAGGTTGCTTCGCCGCTGAGTTCAACACGATCGCCATCGACGACGGAATCGCCATGGGGCACGACGGTATGCTCTACTCCCTGCCTTCCAGGGACCTCATCGCGGACAGTGTGGAGTACATGGTCAACGCACACAAGGCGGACGCGCTCGTCTGCATCAGCAACTGCGACAAGATCACTCCTGGCATGCTGCTCGCCACCATGCGTCTGAACATCCCGACCATCTTCGTGTCGGGCGGTCCGATGGAGGCGGGTGTCTGGAAAGACCAGCACCTAGACCTGATCGACGCCATGGTCAAAGCGGCGGACACCACCATATCCGACAAAGACCTGCAGGAGATCGAGCACTGCTCCTGCCCTACTTGCGGCTCCTGCTCGGGAATGTTCACCGCCAACTCCATGAACTGCCTCAACGAGGCCATCGGCTTCGCCCTGCCAGGCAACGGCAGCATCGTGGCGACCCACAAGAACAGGGAGAACCTCTTCATGGATGCGGCTAAGATCATCGTGGAAAACACTTACAAATACTATAGGGACGGTGACGAAAGCGTCCTACCGCTCTCCATCGCCACCCGTGAGGCCTTCCTCAACGCCATGACGCTCGACATCGCTATGGGCGGCTCCACCAACACGGTGCTCCATCTTCTGGCTGTCGCCCACGAGGCGGGGGTGCAATTCCATATGGATGACATCGACCAACTATCCCGAAAGACGCCATGCCTATGCAAGGTGGCGCCTAACACTCAGAAATACCACATCGAGGACGTCAACCGCGCCGGCGGCGTCATCTCCATCCTTGCCGAACTCGCCAAGGGCGGATTGATCCATACAAGCGTGAAACGGGTGGACGGCCTCACCTTGGGCGAGGCCATCGACCAATACGGCATCACCTCACCTAACGCCACAGACAAAGCGATCAACAAGTACAAGAGCGCACCAGCCCGTCAGTTCAACCTCAAGATGGGCTCCCAAGAGTGCTATTTCGACACCTTGGACACGGACCGCACCAACGGGTGCATCCGCGACCTCAACCACGCCTACACCAAAGACGGTGGCCTAGGCGTGCTCAAAGGCAACATCGCCATCGACGGTTGCGTGATCAAGACGGCCGGTGTAGACGAGAGCATCTGGAAATTCAGCGGTCCGGCGAAGGTCTTCCAATCCCAGGAAGACGCCTGCGAAGGCATCCTCGGCGGCAAGGTGGTATCCGGCGACGTGGTCGTCATCACCTACGAAGGACCTAAGGGAGGCCCAGGCATGCAAGAGATGCTCTACCCCACCTCCTACATCAAGTCCATGCACTTGGGCAAGGAGTGCGCCCTGATCACAGACGGACGCTTCTCGGGCGGCACGTCGGGACTCTCCATCGGACACATCTCACCCGAAGCCGCATCGGGCGGCAACATCGGTCTCGTACGCGACGGAGACATCATCGACATAGACATTCCTAACCGTACCATCAACGTACGCCTAAGCGACGAGGAGTTGTCGAAACGTAGAGCGGAAGAGACCGCGAAAGGCAAGAACGCCTGGAAGCCTCAACGGGACAGAGTAGTCTCCAAAGCATTGAAGGCATACGCCAGCACAGTAGCCTCCGCAGACAAAGGAGGTATCAGAATCATAGAATAAAACTAATAAGAACCAATATGTCAGACCCAATCAAAGGATCATACATCCTGATGGAATCCCTTCTGAGAGAGGGGGTTGACACCATATTCGGATACCCGGGAGGAAGCATCATCCCCGTATTCGACGCACTGTACGACTACATGGACAAGTTCAATTACCTACTCATGCGCCACGAACAGGGCGCCGTCCATGCAGCGGAAGGATACGCGAGAGTTTCAGGGAAACCAGGGGTTTGCATCGTCACCTCAGGTCCCGGAGCCACCAACACCATCACTGGCATCGGTGACGCCATGATGGACAGCACCCCAATTATCGTCATCACAGGTCAGGTGGGAACCGCCTCATTAGGAACAGACGCCTTCCAAGAGATAGACATGGTGGGCATCACACAGCCTATCACCAAATGGGCCTGCCAGATACGCAGTGCCGACGAGGTGGCGGACGCAGTCGCCAAGGCCTTCTACATATCGACCACAGGACGTCCCGGACCAGTCGTGCTCGACTTCACGAAGAACGCACAGAACGAACTGGCAAAGTTCCACCACGAACGATGCACCTACTACCGAAGCTACATCCCCGCCCCGCACGTCTGTCCCGAGCAGATCAAGGAGGCGGCAAGACTGATCAACGAGGCGCAGAAGCCACTCGCCATAGTAGGTCAGGGTGTGGTGCTCGGCAATGCGGAGAATGAACTCCTGCAGTTCCTGGAGAAGGCCGATATCCCTGCGGCATCCACGTTGTTGGGGCTTTCCGCCATGCCTACGGACTTCAGGCTGAACAAGGGATTCGTCGGCATGCACGGCAACATAGCGCCGAACATGAAGACCAACGAGTGCGACGTGCTGATCGCGATCGGCATGCGCTTCGACGACCGTGTGACAGGTAACCCGAACACCTATGCGCAGCAAGCCAAGATCATCCATGTGGACATCGACCCTGCGGAGATAGACAAGAATGTCAAGACGACAGCCAAGGTGCTGGGTGACGCGAAAGAGACCTTAGCCGCCCTCACCCAAGCCATCAACCCAGCCCGTCACGAGGCTTGGATCCAATCCTTCGAGCCATACGAGCAGAAGGAACAGGAGACCGTCATCGAGAAGGAGTTGCACCACGAAGGCGAGCGCATCACCATGAGCGAGATCGTACGGAATGTATCCGACGCCACACAAAGAGAGGCCGTCCTCGTGACCGACGTGGGACAGAACCAGATGGCCTCCGCCCGCTACTTCCAATACAAGCACACACGAAGCATCGTGACATCCGGCGGATTAGGCACCATGGGCTTCGGCATACCAGCCGCCATCGGAGCCAAAGTAGGCGCCCCGGAACGGATCGTTTGCCTCTTCGTGGGAGACGGAGGGTTCCAGATGACCATCGAGGAGTTAGGCACCATCATGCAGAGCAACATAGGCGTGAAGATGATATTGTTGAATAACAACTACTTAGGCATGGTGCGCCAGTGGCAGGAACTTTTCTTCCACAAGCGATACTCCTCCACCGCGATGGCCAACCCCGACTTCAACCTAATCGCCAACGCCTACCACATCGCCAACCGTCGCGTCTCCAACCGAAGCGAGATGGACGAAGCGATCCAGGATATGCTGAAGGATGACCAAGCATACCTGCTCGTCGTGGATGTGGAAGAAAACGGACTCATCTATCCGATGATCCCCGCAGGCGAAACAGTCACCAACATTTTAACACCGAAAGTATGATGGAGAACAAGAAACTATATACCGTGACAATCTTCTCGGAGAACCATGTGGGATTGTTGAATCAGATCAGTAACATCTTCACGCGCAGGGGGTTGAACATCGAGACACTCTCCGTGTCACCCTCCGCCATCGAAGGCATACACAAGTTCACCGTCACCAGCTTCTCCGACCTGGACACCATAGAGAAGGTCGTGAAACAAATCGACAAGAGGGTGGACATCATCAAATCGTTCTACAACACGGACGAGGAGCTTGTCTACCAGGAGATCGCCCTCTACAAGGTGGCGACCGACCAGTTCCTCGCCTTAGGCTCCATCGAAGAGTTGATACGGAAATACAACATACGCATCCTCGAGATGACCACCAACTGCGTAGTGCTCGAAAAGACAGGACATTACGACGAGACGCAGGGACTCTTCGAGGAGTTGAGCGAGAAACTCACCATCCTGCAATTCATCCGCTCGGGACGAATCGCCATCAACAAGTCCAAGATAGAGCGTTTATCGGACATGCTCGCCAAACTAAACAAAGAACATCAACAATAAGAGAGATGGAAATCGTCGGAACACATACCGTAAACATCCACCCGTTCGAAGTGGATTTCAAGAATAGGATCACCCTACCCCTCATCGTCAACCACCTGTTAAACACGGCAGGCATCCATGCCAACGAAAGAGGATTCGGCATCCAGCGGCTCAACAAAGAGAACCACACATGGGTACTCTCCCGCTTGGCGATGGAGCTGAACAACCGTCCGAAGTGCGACGAGACGTTACGGATCCGCACATGGATAGAAAACGTGATGAGGAGCTTCACCCTGCGTAACTTCCAGTTCGAGACAGGAGAAGGCGAAGTGATCGGTTACGCCAGAAGCATCTGGGCGATGATCGACACCGCCACCCGGCATCCGGTGAGCCTCATCGGGCAAGGCATCGAGGAGTACATCCACCAGAAGGATTGCCCCATCGAGAAGCCAGGGAAGATCATCATTCCCGAACAATCCGCCCAATCCTCCTTCACCGTCGCATACAGTGATTTGGACATCAACAAGCACCTGAACAGCGCCAAGTACGTGGAGCATATCATCGACACCCTACCTATCGAAGTGATGGAGAGGGAAAGCCCCTTCCGTTTCGAAATCGAGTACATCGAAGAGTGCCACTACGAGGAACGCATCGACGCATTTTGGGCGCAACCCACCCCAGACGAATACCTCGTCGCCCTCTCCAAAGGAGATGGGAAGATGGCCTGCAAGTGCAAATTAACGTTCAAATAAGAGAGGGAAAAGACTCCTTTTTTGGCGAAAATTTCATACCTTTGTATCTTTATTAGAAGATATATTAATTGACACAATGGATTACGGATTCGACAATGAAAAATACCTCAAGATTCAATCCGAGCACATCAAGGAGAGGATCAGCAGGTTTGGAGACAAGCTCTATTTGGAGTTTGGAGGAAAGCTATTCGACGATTATCATGCGAGCAGGGTATTGCCAGGATTCCAGCCAGACAGCAAACTGAAGATGCTGATGCAACTGAGCGACTGCGCGGAGATCATCATCGTCATCAGTGCGGTGGACATCGAGAAGAACAAAGTGCGCAACGACCTCGGCATCACCTACGACATGGATGTGTTGCGTCTCCGCGACGAATTCGTGAGCCGCGGGCTAATGGTCGGTTCTGTAGTCATCACCCATTTCAAGGGGCAAGAGAGCGCCAAGGCGTTCAGCAAGAAACTCAAACGGCTCAACATAAAAAGCTACTACCACTATACCATCGAAGGATACCCATCCAACGTGGCGTTGATCGATTCGGACGAAGGTTTCGGAAAGAACGACTATGTGGAGACCACCCGTCCGCTGGTGGTCGTGACCGCGCCAGGTCCTGGAAGCGGCAAGATGGCGGTATGTCTGAGCCAGCTCTACCAAGAGAACAAACGGGGCATCAAGGCAGGATACGCCAAGTTCGAGACCTTCCCGATATGGAACCTACCGCTCAAGCACCCTGTGAACATCGCCTATGAGGCCGCCACAGCAGACCTGAACGACGTGAACATGATAGACCCGTTCCATCTGGAGGCATACGGCAAGACCACGGTCAACTACAACCGTGACATCGAGATATTCCCTGTATTGAACGCCATCTTCGAAGGCATCTACAAGGAGAACCCATACAAGTCGCCTACCGACATGGGCGTGAACATGGCGGGCAACTGCATCGTCAACGACGACATCTGCCAGGAGGCCTCCAAGCAGGAGATCATCCGCCGCTACTACACCGCGCTGGGCAACTTAGCGGAAGGGAAGTGCGACGAAAGCGAAGTGAACAAGATCGCGCTCCTCATGCAACAAGTGAAGGTGACGACCGACGACCGCAAGGTGACCGTCGCAGCCAAGGCCAGAGGAGAGAAATCCAAGGTACCGACAGCCGCCATCGAGTTGGCGGACGGCACCATCATCACCTCCGAGACGACCGCCCTGTTGGGCACATGCGCCGCACTGCTTCTCAACGCCACGAAGCATCTGGCAGGCATCGACCACAAGGTGAAACTGATTCCGGCGGACATGATCGAACCGATACAGACCATGAAGGTCTCCTTCCTGAAAGGGAAGAATCCACGCCTGCACACAGACGAGGTGCTGGTCGCATTGGCCATCCTCAGCAAGGTCGATCCGAACTGCGAGAAGGCGATGGACCAATTGCCGCAACTGGAAGGATGTCAAGTACATACGACCGTGATGATCAGTGAAGTGGACAGAAAGATATTCAAGAAATTAGGGGTGGACTTCACCTGCGAACCAATCAAGAAGAGATAGCCCTATGATCGCCATAAAGGAAATAGAGAAAGTCGGTGCATACACACAGTTGATGTACAGGGTTTTCGCCAAGCCGGACAAGTGGAGCATGTTTTTCCGGCAATACAAGGAGGAGCTGAAGAAACAAGGCATCGAATCCTTAGCCATCGTCGTCATCATATCCATCTTCATCGGAGCGGTCATCACCATCCAGATGATCAAGAACATGGAGAACCCGTTGTTGCCGAACACCCTCATCGGTTTGGCGACGCGCGACATCCTGTTGTTGGAGTTCTCATCCGCCATCCTATGTCTGATTCTTGCGGGCAAGGTGGGGTCGAACATCTCCTCCGAGATAGGCACCATGCGCATCACGGAGCAGATAGACGCATTGGACATCATGGGCGTCAACTCCGCCAATTTCCTGATATTGCCAAAGATCACCGCATTCGTGACCATCATGCCATTCCTCGTGCTGACGAGTATGTTCGTCGGCATCATCGGAGGCTACGGAGTGGCCGTCTTCACAGACATGATCACCGTGAAGGCCTACGAGTCGGGTATCCAATACTCGTTCACCCCCTACTACATCACCTACTCCATCATCAAGAGCGTCATCTTCGCCTTCATCATCACCTCAGTATCCGCCTTCTACGGCTACACGGTTTCGGAGAAGGGCGGCGCATTGGAAGTGGGTAAGGCAAGTACGGATGCTGTGGTGAACAGCAGCGTGCTCATCCTCTTGTTCGACATCATGTTAACCAAATTACTGCTATGATCGAAGTAAATCACGCCACAAAAACGTTCGACGACGGCAAAACCGTCCTCAAAGACGTGTCCACCATCTTTGAAACAGGGAAGACCAACCTCATCATCGGGCAGAGCGGTTCGGGTAAAACCGTGTTGATGAAGAGCGTCGTGGGCATCTTCCGGATCAACTCGGGAGAGATCCTATACGATGGCCGAAACATCACCCTCATGAAGAGGAAGGAACTCAACATGCTCAGGCGTGAGATCGGCATGCTCTTTCAGGGCAGCGCCCTTTTCGACTCCATGAGCGTATTGGAGAACGTGAAATTTCCGCTGGACATGTTCACGGAAAAGGACGAAAAAGAAAAGACCGAGCGGGCCTTATTTTGCCTAAACCGCGTGGGACTCGATGAAGTCGTCAACCACGCCCCATCCCAGATCAGCGGTGGTCAGCAAAAAAGAGCCGCCATCGCCAGGGCCATCGTGATGAACCCAAAATACCTATTCTGCGACGAGCCTAATTCAGGATTGGACCCGAAGACATCCTTGGTGATAGACAAATTGATCCAGGACATCACGCACGAGTTCAACATCACCACCATCATCAACACCCATGACATGAACTCCGTCATGGAGATCGGGGAGAACATCGTGTTCATCAGCAATGGCGTGAAGGCATGGCAAGGCACAAAGGATGAGATATTCGACACCGACTGCGAGCCACTGGAAAAATTCATCTTCGCATCCAACCTATACAAGGAGATCAAGAAGGCGCACAATTTTTTCCACGACAAGGATTCCACGAAACAAAAATGAAGGAGGAGAAGGCATGGCAATATTCGATTTCCTAAAAACGCCTAAAATCAGGCAATTCCACCACGAATACATCTATTACGATCCACAAAAGGAAGAGCGTGAGGAACGCATCAAGCGTGTTCAAAAGAAGATACAGGCGAAAAAAAACGGCGGACTCTATGCCGATAACATCAAGAGCGCATACAGCTCACACCGGGAAGAAAGATCTCGGAAGATGAAAGGCAACAATGTCCGTTACATCATCACGGCAATCGTTATTGTCGCCTTAGTATATTGGCTTAAATAAGAGAGCGATGAGTGACATCATACACGTACTACCTGATTCCGTAGCGAACCAAATAGCAGCCGGAGAGGTGATCCAACGGCCTGCCTCCGTCATCAAAGAGTTGGTGGAAAACTCCATCGACGCAGGTGCGGACAGCATACAGGTCGTGATCAAGGATGCCGGACGAACCCTCATACAAGTGATCGACAACGGCAAGGGCATGAGCGAGACGGACGCGCGCATCGCCTTCGAACGGCACGCTACCTCCAAGATACAATCGGCAGAGGACCTCTTCTCCCTGCACACCATGGGGTTCCGTGGGGAGGCGTTGGCCTCCATCGCCTCCATCGCACAGGTGGAGCTCCGAACCAGAAGGCCGGAGGACGAGGTGGGCACCCTTATCGAGGTGGCGGGGTGCAAGGTGGAGAAACAAACCTCCGTCTCATGCCCCGTGGGTACCAATTTCGCTGTGAAGAACATCTTCTACAACGTGCCCGCCCGTCGTAAATTCCTCAAATCGAACGCATACGAATTCTCCCAGATAGAGCGGGAATTCAACCGCATAGCGCTGGTATACCCTCAGATAGAGTTCCAGCTCATCCACAACGACCAGACGTGCGCCTCCCTGAAAAAGGGCAACCACAAGGAGCGCATCGGCAACGTCTTCAAAAGCGTCAAAGGCATCACCGCACAACTATTCACCATCCATGTGGACTCCACGCTGGCACACATCCACGGCTACGTGGGAAAGCCGGAGACCGCCAAGAAGAAAAACGACAGGCAATTCTTCTTCGTGAACGGCAGGTTCATGAAACACAGCTATTTCCATAGCGCGGTGGTACAGGCCTACGGCACAATGCTGCAACCAGGCACATCGCCTGACTATTTCATCTACTTCGAGATAGACCCCGAAAGCATCGACGTGAACATACACCCGACCAAGACCGAGATCAAGTTCGAGAACGAAAGCGCCATCTGGCCGCTCGTCATGTCAGGCGTCAGGGAGGGATTAGGCAAGTTCAACATCGCGCCAAGCATCGACTTCGACTCAGAAGGGGCATCGGAACTACCCGCCTTCTCACATAGGAGCAACTCCTCCGTCAATGCGCCGGAGGTGACGATCGACCCGAACTACAACCCGTTCGAACGGGAACAGAGCCACAGCGCCTACAACCGCAAGAGCACGATAGGCTGGGAGAACCTCTACGAGGGGTTCGAATCCAGCAAATGGACCCCTTCCGACTCGCAGGACTACACGCCGGACGAGACAGAAACCAGTCTGTACGACAACATGGAGCCAGGAGAAGAGGCTCAGCAGGGAGAGCTGGACATGCAAGCCGACACGGAAGAGACACATGTGGAATACATGCAGTTCAAGAACAAATACATCATCACACCCGTCAAGTCCGGACTGATGTGCATCGACCAGCACAGGGCGCATGTGAGGATCCTGTACGACCAGTACATGAGCCTCATCTCCCGCAAACAGAACGCCTCCCAGCAGATGTTATTCCCTGAAATCATCGAACTGACAGAGTCGGAGAACATGATTCTGGGAGATGCCTTGGAAGACCTGCAGTACATCGGGTTCGACCTCTCCCCACTAGGCAAGAACACCTACAGCATCAACGGCACACCCGCCAACATGGAGAACGGTTCGGCCAAGGAATACATCACCAACATCATCGCATCCCTCAAGGAGTCACGCATCGACTTCAAGACACAGATCGCGGAGCAGGTGGCGCTCTCCATGGCGAAGCTGTCCGCCACACCTTACGGAAGGGAACTCAGCGACAAGGAGATGATGTCATTGGTCAATAACCTCCTCAGGTTGCCGGAGCCTAACTTCACACCCGACAACAAGGCAATCCTGAAGGTTTTGCCTACCGACGATATAGAGAAAGGATTCAAATAATGGCGAAAGAAGAGAAAGAAGAAGTACGCATTGACAAATGGATGTGGGCTGTACGTCTGTTCAAGACCCGCACCATAGCGGCGGACGCCTGCAAAAAAGGGAGGGTCATGATGGGTGGCACCAACGTGAAAGCCTCCAAGATGATCAGGATCAATGACGTGATACAGATCAAGCGACCACCCGTCGTATACTCCTTCAAGGTGATCGGACTGAGCGAGAACAGGATGGGCGCCAAGCTCGTGCCCGAATTCATGGAGAACGTGACCAGTCCGGAACAGCTTCAGATACTAGAATTAAGCAAATACAACATCAGCGGAAGACGAGACCGAGGAACCGGCAGACCTACCAAGAAGGAACGCCGCGACCTGGAGGAGTACATCGAGCCAAGCTACGGATTAGACGACGATTTTCTCTTCGACTTCTCCGATGATGATGATGACAATGAATAACTAAAAAAACAATAAGATCATGAAAAAATTAGCATTCACACTCATGCTCGCGTTCGCATTCATCGGAATGGCCAACGCACAAAGCCTGCAACTCAACAAGGAGAAAGTAGGCAAGACCTACGTCTACACTTACCAGACAGAGGATGGGGAGGATTACTGCTCCGTCTACATGGTCGACAACACACCGGATAAGTTCGTCAGCGGTCTGCAACGCATCGTGAAGGATGGCAAGATCGGTTTCATCAACAAGGATGGCATCATCGTGATCGTTCCGCAATACGATCTGGCGGAGCAATTCGCCGGCAGCAACTGCCTCGTCAACAAGGGCGCACAGACGGATGGCGCGGAAAGCAACGCACAAGGCGGACTATGGGGCGTCATCGACAAGAAAGGGAAAGTTGTCATGCCATGCGGATACAACAAGGTATGGGATGAGAGCAAAAAGACCTACATCTACCACAACGGCACGAAAGGCTTCGAGTTCACCAAGAAGGGCAAGCTCATACCAACCACGAAAAAGAAATAACCATTAGGAGAAAATCATGCTAATAGCAAGGCAAAAGAAGGAAGAGAACATCGCCGAATATATCATCTACATGTGGCAGCTGGAGGATTTGCTAAGGGCAAACCAGCTGGACATCGAGAGGATACAGAAGCTCATCATCGACCCCTACCCGGTGGACGAAGCCACCAAGAAGGAGATGAGGGAGTGGTACGAGAACCTCATCCAAATGATGAAACTGGAGCATGTGGAGGAGAAGGGACACCTGCAATTCATCAAGAACACGGTGGAGGACCTCAACGACCTGCACATGGAGTTGTTGCAGAAGCCTAAGGAGATTCAATACAACGCCTTGTTCTTCAAGACCTTACCCTTCCTCATCGAATTCAGGGGGAAAGCGAAGGCGGGAGAAGAGACCAACGACGTGGAGCTCTCACTACAAGCCCTATATGGCGTTCTAATGCTAAAGCTACAGAAAAAGGAGGTCACGGCAGAGACGATGACCGCCGTGAAGCAGATCAGCCAATTGCTGGCCGTCCTCGCACAGAAATACAAGACTTGGCTAGAGGAGGAACCAGAGGAGTAGGCAGTGGAAGAGGCACCCCACGAAGACGAACACGTGCCAGATGGAATGGTAGTAGGTGCGGGTGTCGTCCTTCCAGAAGAAATAGGTGCCCAGCGTGAAAGCGATCCCCTCGCCCAACAACATCCACAGGCTGCTAGCAGGGAAAGTCTCGAATACAGGTTTGATAAGGATGATGATCAGCCAGCCCATCACCAGATAGAGGCCCAAGGAGAACTTAGGATACTTGCCCAGGAAGAAGATCTTATAGGCAATGCCCAACAAGGTCAAGCCCCAGATGACGAAGAAACAGACATTGCCCAACGTGCCACCGATCGCATGCAACAATATAGGGGAATAGGAGCCCGCGATGGAAACATAGATCGCGCTATGGTCAAAGTAACGCATCATGCGTTTCTTTTCGGGATCCCTGAACCAATGGTACAGCGTGGAGGAGCCGAACATCATCACCTCACCCACCACAAAAAGAATCATACCCAAATCCAACGCTGCGGAGCCATGGCTGAAGGCCCTCATCAAAAGGGGAATCGCCATCAGGCAAAAAAGGAGCAAGGCAACAGCATGCGTCCACGTATTCGCAAATTCAGCTTTCTCTTTATCAAACATATATTACCACATCATCACATTAACATCATACGCACATTCTCCCGCACGAAGGAAGCGCCCTTACCGGTAGCATCCTCCAGTTCGCCGACAAGGTCCTCCACGTACTTGCGCTCCCTATCGGAGAGCACACGCAGGAAGCGGGCGACAGAGGCATAGACCGCATAGCCGTCAGCGGAGAGGTCCCTCTTCAGCGCCCTCTTGCAGGCGTCCTCCGCCTCGCCGGTCAGCGTGCCACGCAAGAACAAGAAAGAGGCCAGCACATAGGCGCCCGCCTTCATGTATTTCCCCTGCATTTCCAACAAAGAAGGGATCAGTGCGTCAGCCCCCTCCATCTCACGCAGGAGGTTCAAGCAGAGCTGCTCCACCAACTCCAGGTTATGACATTCGGAGAGCCACTTCACCGCCTCCTCGGAGCTGATTGAATCGGCTGGACAGAGCATCGTGGCCAGCAGCATCATCTCCCTGCAGTTCGACACCCATAGCCGTCGAGCCAAAGGTTTATTCTTCTCCAGGCCAGCCGCCATCTCCTTGAGGCGAGGCAACTGCACGCCATAGATCATCTTGTAGTCCAACCCGGAAGCGGACATGCACTCGGAGACCACACCGTTCATCGAGAGATGAAGCATGCGTTTCACTTGATTCACCTGCTGCTCCATTTTCTCGTCATACATGAAAAATTCGTCCATAATTTATGTTCTTGGGCATACAAAGGTAGTAAATAATTTGGAAAGGGGGAGGGAGAAAGGGCAGGAAGGGAATAGCTCCCTATTCCCTCCGCTTTGAGCGTAGGCGATACATCCTTTCGTTAAAACCACCATTAGCCAAGAAATCCTGTTCCAGACGTTTCAACTGTCTGAAAAGCAGATAGTCAGCCTGTTTTATCAGCACGATGCACATGTTGGCGATTGTCTCAGGAGGACGTGTTTGGGCAATATTCATGAAAAAGGCAGTGTCATTGTGTCGGGTGCCCAGTTCACGCATTTTCAGCAATTCCACAGAATCCTCTTCCCATTGCCTATGGCCACGAGTCTTTAGGTAATCCTCGTAATCCTCGAGCAATTCCTGCAGACTAGCTTTCGCCACATTTACCAATTTGATCTCCGTCTTGGCACTTGTGCTACTGGCAGCACATCCCTCAATGATGTTCTGTTTGCCGGATCGGGCAGCCTGAATCATCTGATCGCAAGTACGGTCGTTACGCCGCAAATAGTGCTCCACAAAGTAGTAAGTCAGACAATAAATCACATCCGTTTTCTGGTACGAAAGCAATTTTTTGTAATCACCTCTGTGAGGTATCAAATCTTCCTTCATCGATTATAACAAAAACATTTAGAATTTATTCATAAAAAACAGGCGCAGTAACATCCACGTCCAATCACACCGAGCCTAAATCTTCCGCCCGGCATCGGCTACAAAGATAATATCATTTGGTGGGATATTCGCTAATATATTCATTTAATTGCCTTTCCAACTCAGGCAAATCCACTTTGATGACATCCCAAAGGATCGCAGTGTCAATCTGATAATAATCATGGACTAGGATATGTCTCATTTTTTCAATGACACGCCAATTCGTATTCGGGTGATTTGCCTTAAACTCGTTGGTCAGTTTGCAAACAGCCTCACCTATGATTTGGACATTATACATCGTTGCATGCAGACGTAAGGAATCCGCAGAAAAAGATTCATATTCCAATCCATTAGTGTAATCATACACTTTCTCAATGGATTTCATCATATGCTCCAACCTTCCTTTGTCCCTACATTCCTCTTTCATATATCAACACTTTATCGGAATCCGCACTTTTTTGAGCAAATGGCAGTAGCGTCCCTTCCACGACCATATCCACTTTCTTATGCAAAAGGTCTTCCAAATCACAGATCATAGCGGCATACTTCAATCCTATTCTTTCCCCACTTTTGAATGTGACCAGTATATCAACATCACTATCTTCCGTCTCTTCCCCACGGGAATAGGAGCCAAAGAGCCAAGCCTTTTCCACCGGTTGGTTCTTGAAATAGTTGACGATAATATTTCTAACATTCGTATTCATAGGTCTGTCGACTAAGTTCGCACTTGCACAAATTTAAATCATGCCCCACAAACCACCAAATCTTTGAAAATAAAAAAGAGGACAAACGCAAAACAAGTTACCAATCCAAACACCTCACCTTCCCTTCACCGTCACCCTAAACGGTTCAGCGCCCTCCACCGCTATCTCCAGCGAATTGCCTGGTTTGCATACCGTGCGGAAGCTCAACGAGCTAACCACCCTACCCTTCACGGAGGTGGAGACCGACGAGCGCATCCCGCCACCGGCTGAGTTCCCATCAGCTTGGAAGGTGTTTTCCACGAAAGAGAAGAATGGTGCGACCAGGTCCTGCAGATAGCCCATAAACCCAGCCCTTCGGATGGAGAGAGGGATCTCGTCCGTCAGCGTCCAATGCTCCACATCCCCCACTACCGTCTTGAAATGAGAGAGGAAGAAATAGTAGAGCGCACATTTGCGGTCGCCCTCATATCGCTGAAACTCGAACACGCCCTCCTTGCAGGAGAACCATGCCTTGGAATCGTTCCGCTCGTCATAGAGGAAGGAATAGCCATACTCCTCACAAACGACCCACTCCGCCTCGCCGAACCTATCGGACGAAGAGAGGAACCTCGCCCCCTTCGCGAGGAAGAAGCCGAAAGGCCGCTCGTTCTTGCCATTCAGGTTGAAGAGGGAACTACCCTCGCCTGGCATTCCGCATGAGCAAAGACGGGAACCGTCCGCACCCACCTCCATGTAGTTGACCAAAGGATACGAAAGCGTAGGCGCACCCGCATAAGGAGCAGCCTGGAACTGGAAATGCAGGTGCGGATATGGAGAGAGACCCGTGTTGCCACACAACGCCAACTCCTCCCCCTTAGCGACCTGCTGCCCCACCACACACCGGAACGAATCCCGCTTCAAGTGGGCCAGCAAGGAATAGAGATCCTCACCATGCTTGATAATCACATAGTTGCCCCAATTCTGCACCTCGTTGCTCACCCCCACAGGATTGTCATCGACACTGTTCTCGACAGCGACCACAACACCCTCGCCAGGCGACATCACAGGTTTGCCGTAACAGTAGTAATCCTCCAAGCGTGTACCATCCCCACGGAACTGGCGACCCTCCACCTCCACGACGAAGTCCCAGGCATCCGCCCATTGACCCTTGTGGGTATAGGCTCCGTGAGGGCCCTGCGAGACGTTCCACACCCCGCAGAAAGGCAAGTCAAAGGCTTGGTAGCCATACCATTTGAAGCGATTCACACCCGTACGATGTTGGTACAGGTTCTCCTCCGGCGTACGCTCCAGGAAATAAGAGAGCGTAGGGGATGAAGTAGTTCCACGCATCTTCAGCAGGGTGAGGAAAAGAAGGCTCACCAAACAGAAGGAGAGGGAGAATGTAGGCAAATAGAGATACGTCAGCAGCCTGGTAGAGGCATACACCACGATGAACTGCACCGGCACCAACAGCAAGGACCACAAGAAGGAGCTTTTGGAAGGCACCAAGTAGCTACAACCCAAGGCGAGCGACGTCAGGATGAAATTGAAGCCGAAGCATACATAAGGGATATGGAAGAGCTCCCCGCCCATGGAAACATAGAGGAAATAGGCAAGGAGATGGCTGACGAAGGTATAGAGGAAGGCTATTCTGGAATAGCACAACAAGATCACCGCCAAGAGAAACCCCACCATGACATCCTGTCGGAAAAGGATGCAGCTCAAGCCCAGGAAATAGCTGGTCAGCCACTTCGGAAGGGAGACCCAAACGAGGTGGTCGGAAAGGGTCGACAACGAAAAGCCCCCCAGCGAGAGCATGCTATCATGCTCGCCAAAGACACAATCGAAGACGATCTCCCCATCCATTTGCTGCGTCAACAACAGAACCGTCCATAGACAGAAGAGGAAAGGGAAGACCAAATAAGGCAGGTGATATTTCTCCAGTATACCGTCCAAACCCGCTATAAGCAGGAGCACCATGATCGAAAGGGCGAAGAGCATGGCGAACAACGAGGCACCGCACGGATAAAGCGTTCCGACCGCGACACCCACGATGACCGCATTGAAGCCATAAAGGCCATTCACCATCTTGAATCGATTGAGGGACAATAGCATAGCGAGCCCATTCACGAGCAAGCAGCAAAGCAAACCGCACAGGCCAGACATCGGATAGAGGAACGTCACCAACAGCAAGGCGATCCCCACCCACGAATCGCGGGAGAAGACCAATGCGGAGTAGCTGTTCCGCACACTTCTGAGGAATGTCTTCAGTTCACCGTGCATCTATCCTCCACTCCATTGACATCGTTCAAGCATTCAGCGTCACGCAGCAAGATGACTTCACCGTTCTCCTTCACCATCACCACCTTAGGCCGCATGGTGATGAACTGCATCCACTGCGTCACGTTGTAGGCGCCCACGTTATGGATCAGCAACAAGTCATTCCTCTTCAACGGAGGGAGCATCACATTGTCGCGGATCACGTCTATGTTCATGCACAACGGTCCACACAACATCGTAGGCTCCACCTGCGAGGTGCTCTCATAGGTAGCGGTCACCTTATGGTTGTACCAGAAGGAGGTGAAGAGCAAGTTCACGCCCGCGTCGATCACCGTGTTCAGGCGACCGTCCGCCATGCGTTTGTTCGTGATGACGGAGGTGAGCAGAAAACCTGCGTTATCGACCAACGCCCGTCCCGTCTCCAGCACGATGCGCAGCCGTTTACCGTCAGGGAATTTCATGGTGCGGAAGACGCTGGTGATGGTCTCCGCATAGTCGTCGAACGTCGGGCAGAGGTCCTCGCCCGTCAGGTAAGACGACTTCAACGTATTCTTGGAAGCAAAGCCGCCACCCATGTCCACATAGGAGATCGGCAAGCCCAGTTTTTCCATCGAATCCTTCGCCAAGAGGGCCAGTTTCTCCGCCTCGATGCGGTAGGCGTCGGCCGTCTGGATGAACGTGCCGATGTGGCAATGCAAGCCCACGCAGTTCAGTTTACCCTCCGAGGCGATTTTCTCCAGGGCGTCCCACGCCTGTCCCGACTCCAGGTTGAAGCCGAAGCGGTTCCACGGAGGATAGATCCCCACGTCCATGTTCACACGGAGGGCCACCCTCGGTTTTATGTTTTTCTCTATGGAGAGATTGGTCAATATGCGGAGTTCCTCCGTGTTATCGATATGGATCAGGCTATCCCCCTCGATGGCCCGGAGCAAGTCCTGTTCGCTCTTGGCGGGACCGTTGAAGATGATGAGGTTGGAAGGCACCCCGTTCGCGAGGGCCTTGTCGTATTCGAAGCCGGAGACCACCTCCGCCATGGCACCCTCCTCGTGGAAGATGCGGCAGATCGTGTTCAGGTAATTCGTCTTGTAGGACCATGCGAAACGCACCTCCGGATAGCGTGTGGAGAAAGCCCGCACGGCCTCGCGCATGTTCTTCCGCAGCGTCCGCTCGGAAAAGACGAACAGAGGAGAGCCGAACCGGCTACGCAGGCGTTCCAGGCCCACACCGTCAATCTCGGTCTGAGCGACCACCGCCACGTTCTGGCCCGTCTTGCCCGGCATCGTCGGAACGATCCGTTTCAACATCGGTCTTTCGTATTTCTTCTTTTCCATATCACTTCTCTCCTTTCACTGAGAACTGTCCGAACTCAGATTGGTTAACCACCATGTCCCAGGAATAGCGGATGAACATCTTCCCCACATCGTAATGGTCACACTGGCTAGGCGTCTCCCCCAAAGCCAATTGGACGATCTGTTCCGGTATGTTCTCCCCTGCCGCGGTAGCCAAATAGACCCAAGCCGGCATCCTAGGATTTATCTCGATAAGATAGAGGACACCATCGTCCCCCCTCAATAGTTCCAACTCAAAAGCGCCCATCCAGCGGGTGGTCTCGACGAAGCGACGGGCCGAATCCATCAGCTGGTCATCCTTGATGGTGACGCCCGCCCAAGCCTTTCCCTTGTCGGTGATGAACTGCTTATGCATCGGCACGCAAGAGAGGAGGTTGCCCTTCCCGTCCCCCACGCCCACGACATTGAACTCACCACCGGAGATGTATTGTTGGGCGATGACCGGGGCGCCCCATTTGGCCAGGAGGTTCCAGAAATAGGTGACCGCCTGTTCCCTGTAACCCGCGTAATAGGCCTCATAGAAGTTGCCCTTCATCATGATGGGGTACCGCAACTCGTTCTCCGACGAGAGGAGGTCCTCCACCGTATTGCACCGGAAGCTTTTCGGGACACTGAAGCCCATCTTCTCCCCGAAGTCCGGCAAGCGGTATTTCTGTCTGGAGTCGAACTGCTCGATAGTGGGCAAGCAGAGGCGGATACCCATCTCCTCCAGTTTATCCTTGATCTTGATGTAGATGAACAGTTCGGCGTCCAGGTTCGGGATGATGATGTCTATATGTTCCCGCTCATGGATGTAACGCAGCCTATCCAGGAATGTCACCATACCCTCGCTAGGGAAAGGCAGCAGATACGACACGTCCGTGATGTCCTGCATGTAGGCGCCCGGCTCCAACGACCCGTAGCAAAAGCCTACGACACGGAATTCGGCGAAACCAGACTGTCTCAGGCTTCTGGCGACCCCGACCCCCGGACCCGGATTGTCCGTCGCATTCATTCCACTTATCGCCACCACCAAGCTTCTCATCAGTCCACCAAGATTCTATATTTCCTCAACAAATAAAAGAAATCATCCACGTCAGCCTCCAGCGAGGAAGCCTCCACATCATACTCCGACAAGAGGCGGTTGTATATATCCGTTTTGGAGCATCCCTCCCCTAGCAAGGTTAAAACCAACCTCGCCGTCTGGTTTATGGAGAAGCTCTCACCCGTCATGGAATTGAACACATACCCAGAATCATTTACTATCATTCCAGAAACTAAGTTCATACTAATCAGCGAATACTACAAAGAATACTACGAAAACTAAAGTATATATAAAACCGCATAACGAACTATTATTTTCAACGAATATATAATATTTCACAAGAAAACCCCCAACCCTATCCGAAGAAGCGGTTTTAGGCCTCCCCTTCGTCCGTTCATTCGAGCCTCCAACGGATCCTGCAGACGCCTCCCTCAAACGAAGAGGAAAGCACCTTGAAACGACCCAACTCGCTCGTGTTCTCGACATGGGCGCCCACGCACGGACATGCGTCGTACGTGCCTATCCGGACAATGCGCAGGTCACCGTCCGTATGCTCCGGAAGCTTGGAGAGATCGAACTGCCGTTCCGCCTCCTCCTTGGGCATATATTCGCAATAGACCTGCAGATGTTGGTCGATGACCTCGTTCATGCGCCTCTCCAGCTCCGCCACCTGCTGCTCCGTCAAATCCGACGGCAGGATGTAATCACACTTCGATTTCTTGCGCTCCACGTGAGCGGAGATAGCCCTTCCGCAGCCAAACATCCGCACCATGGTCTGGTTCAGCAGATGCTCCGCCGTATGCGAAGGCGCGATCCCTTGGTCCCTAAATTTCAGACTCGCCTGTTCCGTCGCTTCCATCACTTCGTTTTTTGTCCGGCCACAGAGATGCAGAAGCGTTCCATGTCGAAGTACTTCCGCGCCAGGCCGATAAGTTCGTCCGCCGTGACGGACAATATGGTTTTCTCACTCTTTCTGTAAAATTCAGTGCCATCCACCCCTTGCGTCAAGAAGGAGAGGTAGGCGTCCACGAAGGAGAAGGAACCGTCCAGCACCCTGGCGTTCTCCCCTAACATGTAACTGCGGACCGAATCCAGCTCGTCCGCCGGTATCAACGAATCGCACAGGAGCTTCATCTCCTTCTTGATCTCCCCGATCGCAGGCTCCACATACTCGGTGGCCGTCTGCGTGGAGATGGTGAATCGTCCCATCTCGGGAAGCGACCAGACATACGAACCGATGCCATAGGTGAAGCCCTTCTCCTCCCGTACGTTCGACATCAGCCTGCTGCCGAAATAGCCGCCCAGGACCGTATTAAGGACCGTGAACGCATGGTAGTCAGGATCTTTCGCCGACATGCAGATGCTACCCATGAGGATGGCGGACTGGACACTATCCTCCTTCTCTGCGAAGCAGTAGGAGGCATTCAGTTTGTCCCACGCATAGATGGAGGTTGCCGGCTCGTCATGCGTCACCGCGGGAACCGCCCCTAAGGTCGCATCGATCAAGCCACGCACCTTGTCGTCCACCTTGCCGGAGACGATAACGTCACAATCACCGAAGGTATAATTGGCCTGATGGAAACGCTTGAGCAGCTCCACGTCCAAGCGGTCGAAATCCTCCAGTTCACCCGCCGATCCGTAAAGGCTTTTCGGTCCGAACAGCGCCGCGTTCAGGTTGCGGGAGGCAAGCGTCGAAACACGCTCGTTCTGTATCAGGAACTGCTGTTTGCGCTTATTCAGGTATGTCGTGAACTCCTTCTCGGGATATGCAGGCTCCGTGACGATCTCCGTCAGCAGCCTCAACATAGGCTCCAGATGCCTCGTCAACGCATACAACGTGACGCAGGCCGACTCGTACGATACATTGATGGCGAGCGATGCGCCATGCGAATCCAGAGCCTCCGCTATTTCGGACGACGAATGGGTACGGGTTCCCTCCCGCATCATCTGCCCCGCGAAACTGGCCACCAGCAACTGAGGCTGGAAGAGCGCGCCCGCCTTGAACACGCAATCCACACGGACGATATCCCCGTCACCGAACGGCAGTTCATGCAATCTCGCCCCGTTCCGCAAGCGGGCAAGCGAGGCCTTGGGGAAAGAAACACCCGTGACACGACCCATTTCAGGGCAAACACTACGATCCATATGTCTTCACAAATTTATGAGGGTTCCAACAACCCATTTCAACCCTATTTTTTATCCATTCAAAACAACCAATCACAACGACTGCTGCTCACGGCTACGGAGGAACTGCTCCGCACGCAAGAGATCGTCAGGCGTATCGATGCCTATGGTCTCCATCTCGGTGATGCCCACCTTGATCTTGTAGCCGTTCTCGATCCAGCGCAACTGCTCCAGCGACTCCGCCAGCTCCAACGAAGACTGAGGCAGCTTCGTGATCTCGGACAACACATCGCTACGGTAAGCGTAAAGTCCGATATGCTTGTAATACTGATGGCGGGAGAGCCATTCCTTCTCCTCCGCCCCACGCTTGTAAGGGATGACCGAGCGGCTGAAATAGATCGCCTCGCTGTTCTTGTTCAGCACCACCTTCGGGGTGTTAGGGTTGAACAGCGCCTCGACGCCATCCTCCGCCTTGAAGGGCTTGACGAGCGTCGCCAGCTGCGTTTCCGGGTCATCGAAACAAGCGCACAGACGCTCTATCTGCTTCGGTTGGATGAAGGGTTCATCGCCTTGGATATTCACGATCACTCTCCTACCCGTCCCCGATTTGACATAAGCCTCGAAGCAACGGTCCGTACCGCTCTTGTGCTGGTCGGAAGTCATCATCACCTTGCCGCCGAAAGCGGTGACCGCCTCGGAGATGCGGGTGTCGTCCGTCGCCACATAGACGCAGTCCAGTACCTTGGAGACCTGCTCATACACACGTTGAATCATACTCTTCCCCCCGATCTCCACCAAAGGCTTCCCCGGGAAACGGGTGGATGCGTATCTAGCCGGAATAATTCCTATAAAATCACACTTGTCCATATCTTATCGATTACGAATAGCAAAGATAACAAAACCCTTCGAATAAATCATCTATCACAGCATCTAATACAGGGGATGGTTTCGGCACACAACAAACAAGCACACTTCGAAGGGAGTGCGTAACAAACAAGAGAGAAGCCCGGGAACGCCTAGGCGGCGACTGGGCTAGTATGTGAGCAATACCTGACTATGCTTTCTGCTGCTGATTATTCGACACGATCTGCTTGTTTCCATTCGTCATGTCACACGTACCAGTAAATATAGCGTTAGGCTCGATGGAAAGGGTCTTCGTCGTGATTTCACCTTCCACCTTCGCGGTAGACTTCAATGAAAGCGTGTCGGAAACGATCACTTTCCCCTTCACGACTCCCAGGACATCCGCATTAGCGCAGGTCATAGTACCAGACATGACGCCCTTAGGACCCACGATGATCTTCCCCTTGCAAACTATCGTTCCCTCTACAGAGCCATCCAATCTGAAATCGTTTTCTGCATGGATATCTCCCACAACCTTGGTACCAAAGGCCAACGTGTTGTGCTCGCTCCCTGTCGTCATTACTTCCTTTCCTCCAATTCCCATGATCTTAGATTTAAATGTTAATAAGCTGATTTAAACTGATTCAAGAACCTCACGTCGTTCTCCGAGAACATACGCAGGTCCTTCACCTGATACTTCAGGTTGGTGATGCGTTCGATACCCATACCGAAAGCATAACCCGTATAAACTTTACTGTCAATACCACAATTCTCCAACACATTCGGGTCCACCATTCCACAGCCGAGGATCTCCACCCAGCCGGTTCCCTTACAGAAGGCGCAGCCCTTTCCGCCACAGAGGTTGCAGGAGATGTCCATCTCCGCAGAAGGCTCCGTGAAAGGGAAATAGGACGGACGCAGACGGATCTTCGTACCCTCGCCGAACATCTCCTTCGCGAAGTAGAGCAACGCCTGCTTCAGGTCCGCGAACGACACGTTCTTGTCGATGTAAAGACCCTCCACCTGGTGGAAGAAACAGTGCGCGCGGTAAGAGATGGCCTCGTTCCTGTATACCCTACCCGGGCACAACACACGGATCGGAGGCTTTTGGGTGGTCATGATGCGGGATTGCACCGATGAGGTGTGCGTACGCAACAAAACGTCAGGATCCCTCGTGATGAAGAAGGTGTCCTGCATGTCCCTCGCCGGATGCTCAGGCGGGAAATTCAATGCGGAGAACACATGCCAATCGTCCTCGATCTCAGGGCCTTCCGCCACAACAAAACCCAAGCGGGAGAAGATATCCACGATTTCATTCTTGACGAGAGAGAGCGGATGGCGCGTACCCAACCCCACAGGGTCCGGTGTCCTCGTCAAATCCAAACTTTCATCCTTCACAGAACTGTTGTCCAGCGCGCTCTTCAATTCATTGATCTTATCCTGCGCCGAATTCTTCAGGTCATTGAGCAACTGTCCCATCTCCTTCTTCTGCTCATTGGAGATGTTCCTGAAATCGTTAAACAACGAAGATATCTCACCTTTCTTGCTCAAATATTTGATACGAAGAGTCTCCAAATCCTCCTTGCTGGAAGCGTGCAACTCTTTTATCTCATCCAAAAGTTCTTTTATTCTCTCTTTCATCTCTAAATACAAAAATCCTTTAATCTCGCAAAGTTAGTGTTTTTTTCTCTATTGCATTAACTATTCCCGCCAAAAAATCCAAAAACATATTAAACAGAAAGCACTTTCCGCCTCCTTTTTTCCCATAAGCACATAAAAATCATGAGACAATACACCTTTTTCGCTGAGAATATTTTCCCATTTCAAAATTCTTTCGCAAATTTGGTGAAAAGAAGAAGACATGAGCATATCTGACATTTGGAAACGGAATATCGTCGAAACGTCCGTGTGGATCGCGGTCTTCTCGTTGCTCACATTCAGCAACATCTCCTATGACCTTTTCCTTTCGCTGAAACTGGCCGCGTTGCTGACTGCGGGCATGTTCGTCGTCACACTGGTGAACAGGGTTTTCCTATTCCCCTACTTCCTGATGAAGAACAGGATGATACTCTTCATCCTCCTCGCTTCCATCCTCATCGCCTCATTCACCTTCATCGTGTACCACTTCGAGGACGCGGTCATCTCGTCCCACTACACGGAGACCGTTTTCGAGGACAACGCATTGCTGGACATCCGCCTGCCATCCGAGTCCAGGGCATTCTTCGACGACGAGGAGGAGTCCACGGAAGCCAGACTGTTCCTCTCCTCCAAATGGAAGGCATTGATCCTACTCGCGGGCGCCATGATGGTCTCTGTCATGTTCCAATACAGGAAACACACGGAGGAGATCGAGGAGCAACGCACCTCCATCCTACAGGAGAAGGTGCAACTGGAACTGAACTTCCTACGCTCGCAGATCAACCCTCACTTCCTGTTCAACGCACTGAACAACATCTATTCGATGGTCTACACGGGTGACAAGAACGCGGCGGACAGTGTCCTGACGCTCTCCGAAATGTTGCGCTACGTCACATACGGTTCCAAAGAGAAACAGATCCCTTTATCCGGAGAGATCAATTATCTGGAGAACTATATTGAGTTTCAACGATATAGCCATGAGAACGACATCGACGTGACCTTCGTGAAAGAGATTTCCCCGGAGGAGATATTCATCGCTCCCATGTTGCTCCAGCCCTTCGTCGAAAACGCATTCAAATACAGCGGCATAGGCCTGGAAAGCAACGCCTACGTACGCTTCCACCTCAAGGCGAACGCCCACGAACTGCTCTTCACCGTGGAGAACAGCAAACGTGTCGTGAAGAGGGAACAGAAGCACATCAAGGGCATCGGTATCGAAAACGTGAAGAAAAGGCTCGACCTGATGTACTCCGGGAAATATTCCCTGGACATCGACGAGACCGACAACAACTATAATCTGAAATTAACAATTAAATTAGATCAATATGGAGAATGAACTGATAAGAACACTCATCATCGACGATGAGTTTCCCGCAAGGAAACTACTCTCCGAATATGTTTCCAAAATCCCCGCACTCCAATTATGCGGGACATGTGAGAACGCCATAAAAGCGATGGAGGTGATACAAAACGAACCCATCGACCTGATCCTCACAGACATTCAGATGCCGGACCTGTCCGGACTGGAACTGGTGAAGTCCATGGCGGAGAAACCACTGGTGATATTCACCACCGCATATGCGGAATACGCCATAGACAGCTACGAACTGGAAGCGGTGGACTACCTGCTCAAGCCTATCTCCTTTCCAAGGTTCCTCCAAGCCATCAACAAGGTGTCGGAAAGAATCAAGGCGAGGAGGAAAGACCCAGCCGTGGCAGAAACGGCACCCGTCAAATCGGACAGGGACTTCTTCATGGTGAAGGCGGACTACAAACTCTACAAAATCGATTACGCCAGCCTCATCTACATCGAAGGGCAGAGCGAATACGTGACCTTCCACATGAAGGACAAACGTAGGATCACAGCCTACTACTCGCTCAAGAAACTGGAGGAGGAACTCCCGGCGAACGAATTCATGCGCATCCACAAGTCGTACATCGTCTCCCTCTCGAACATCGAGTCCGTGGAAGGAAACATGGTGACCATCTGCGGACAGAAGCTGGCCATCGGAAAGAACTACAAGGACGCCCTGCTCAGCGCATTGAACGTATAGACCTAGGGGAAGTATTATCAACAGTAAAAATCAAATATCACAGACTGAAGAGATGAGACGATTCTATTTCATGATCACAGGGGCCATGCTCCTCACGTTATTTTCATGCTCCCAAGGAGGCGAAATCGTCCTCGAGAAATATATCGAAGAGCAAAACAAGGTATTGCCATACGTTTTCGAGGATAGTAGTTTCGACAGCATCAGATGCGACAAGAAAGCGAAAATCGCGACACAATACTTCTCCAAGGAAGGGGAAGAAGGTGACATATACATCGAAAGCTTACGGAATCAAGACGAGGAACTGTGCAAAAAGGTGGTGTTGATCGAGTTCCAGAAAGATCCTGAATTAAACAGTTTTCTCAAAATTTTAGAACTCGCGGACTATTCTTTCCGCATAGTATACACCACCCAAGACGGGAAACCGATAAAGACGCTCACTTGGAGGAAAGAGGAATACAGCAAGAAGATCGATGGCGCAGATATAATCAGCATCCAAAAAGAGCAGTTAACCGACGAAGTGAACAGCATGAAAGCGACATGTCCAAGCGAACTGGACGAAAACCTCACCTTAATGGACGTGACACTAGACTGGGACATCAACGAGATAACATTCCTGTACGGGTATAATGAAGGAGACAAGCCGATAGACAAAGATTCCCTCTATTCCTCATTAAGACGTGGTGCGGCGAATGTGGAATTAGAAGATTTTAAAGCATTAAATCTAACGACTAATTTCAAATACATCTTCAAGGAGGACACCTTGGCAATCGCCATCTCTCCCGATGAATAAATTCGTGGCGAGGCCACCACACGTGAGGCGTTCCGAGAAATCGTCCGCAGATAACCCCCCAAACAATAGTACAGACGACACTAACAAGAACAAGTAACAAATAACACGTAACAAAAAAAATGAGAAAAACGATATTCTTGGTAGTAGGGATGGGATTCCTCTCACTCCTTTCGTGCACAAAAACCAGCCAGTACGTCGTCGAAAAATACGTCGAGGAGGAGAACAAAAAACTTCCCATCTCACTGACGGAGTATATGTCATACGATAGCATAAGATGCGACAAGGACGGCAACAATGTCATCATGTATTACGCATTAAAGAACGATTTGGTCATAGAGGCGATAAAGAACCAGGATAATGAAATGACCAAACGTGTCCTCATAGGCGTCCTTCAAAAAGACGCAAGGTCTCAGATGCTTCTCAAGGTTCTGAAAGAATCAGGATATGCGCTCACCGTAAAACAACTCACGAAAGAGCATGAGGTGGTAATAGAAATCACGATCACCCCGGAGGAGTTCAGCCAAGAACTCGACGAGACGCAAACGAAGGATGACATCAAAAACAGAATCAATAACGAAGTGGAAAACTTGAATGCCCTTTGCCCCGCAGAAATCGATGAATTCACAACGGCGAAAAACGTGGCAATGGACTGGGACAAACTGGAGCTCACGTACACATATGACCTGCACGACATAGAAATAGAAGACAAGGAGGCAGCCATAGAGAACTTGCGACAAGCGATAAAGCCAACCGTATTAGGGCCGACGATGCGTCTATACAGAGAATCCGGCATTGCCATCACCTACAAATACCATTTGAATGGCGACACATTAATCGTGAATTTCACACCGGAAGACTACAAATAGGCGGTCTACGGTGTATTCAGAGACAAGGTGGGTTCTATCATCAATAGGATCCACTTTTTTTCACGATTCAAGGGAGATCCGTTAGCAGGAAACGAGCGATGGTCAACAAGGAACGCACAAAAAAGAATATCGCCAAACTTCCCAGTTTGGCGACATCTCGAGTTTATCACTCTAAAAAATGAAAACAAACACTATTATGAAAAAGTTTCTTCCGAAATTACTATTCTACACCGACGGGGAGACCCTGGTAAATATTCAGCACCTGAATGTTCAGGATGGCGGAATACTTGGATTGCAAAGTCTGCTGTTGAGCGTTAAGCAAAGCATTCTTTTCGCTGAGCATCTCGAATGGGCTCTTCATACCCAAGGAGAACTTCTCCTTCGTCAACTCATAGGTTGACTCCGCAGCTTGCTCGTTGCTCTTCGATGCGATGTAGTTCAATTGCGCCGCCTTAGCATCCAGATAGGCGGACTCTATCGTCTTCTTAAGGTCATCCTTCAGGTTCTCCGTTTCCAAAGAAGAAAGGTTCCTATTCAGTTTGGCCTTTTTCACCGAAGACTTACGCTCTCTATTATCCGCGATAGCGTAATTCAAGGAGAGGCCCACATTCTCACCGAAATTTTCCTTCAGTTGGTTGCCTACGCCATGGTTGTTATGACCGGTTCCGACACCAGCGCTGAGATTCACAGTAGGGTAATACCCCGATTTGGCGCTTTTGATTTGAAGGTCAGCCATCTTTTCGTTCAACAAAGCATTGGCAATTTCCGGTCTGGAGTAGAGAGCCCTCTCGTAGATGGAATCCTTGTTCCCCAGATCGGCCAATACCTGCTCCTGGGAAAAGTCCAACCCCAGCACGTCAAACGGTTGGTTGAGGTCCAATCTGAGTAGCTGCTTCAACTGAAGGAGATTATCCTCCAACTGGTTCTGAGCCACCGTCACCTGATAAAGCTCCGACACATGCTGCGACTCGATTTGTGCCAAATCGCTCATGGAGACGGACCCCGCCTCATACAATTGCTTGTAGCGGCTGAGTTGCTCGTTGGAGGTCTCCAACGAATTTTTCTTCATCGTGACATTCTCCTTCGCATACAAGACCTGCAGATAGCTGGTCAGCACAGCGATTTTGATATCCTCTTCCGTCGATTTCAAAGAAGTCTCTTGTATCGTCTCCTGTAATTCAGCCTGTTTGATGTTATATTTCCGTCTGAATCCGTTGAAGACAGTCCATGATGCCCCCACGTTGTAATTACCGCTGTAAGTGTTGACATGACCACCTTCCACAAAAGGACTATTACTGAAGTTCTGACCCGCCGAGAATGAGACGCTCGGCTGCCACTGACCCCTTGCCTGTTCTGTGGAGACACGATATTGCTCTAACGTTATTCTTCCCCTTTGCACGCTGATATTCTGTTGCAAAGCATAGTCGAAACACTGGTTCAGCGTCCACTCCTCACTTTGTCCGAACACAATGGCGGACATCGCCAAAGCGCAAAATATAGCTATACTCCTTTTCACACACATTTAAAGCATATATATGTCAAACAAACTCAAAGCTCCGTTCTAAGGGCATACAAATGTATAACATTTTTTTCAGAAAAATGTACAATATTTCCAATATTTTTCCGTTTATCGCAAAAAAATATCGCGAAAGCCCCGATTTCTCAAGGAGTGAGAACATCAACGAGCGAACGTCAACATTTCTCCTTTAGTGCCATCATTTATCTTGCCATCATCATATACAAGCACTCCATTGACAAATGTCTGGGTGACCTTGTATTTCAGGATCTCGCCCTCCATAGGGGACCAACCGCACTTGTAAAGAAGGTCCTCCTTCTTCACCTCGTAAGGCACATTAGGCTCCACGAGCACCAAGTCGGCGAAGAATCCCTTGCGGATGAAGCCGCGCTTCTCCACGTTGAAGATTCTGGCAGGGTTATGGCACATCTTCTCCACCACCTGCTCACGAGTGAAATTACCGCGTTTCGCCAACTCCAGCATCATCGGCAAGGCATGTTGGATAGAAGGATAACCGGAAGCGCTTTGGAGGCAATCGCCCTCCTTATCGCTCAACAAGTGAGGCGCATGGTCCGTCGCGATGGTATCGATGATACCCGACTCGACCGCCTTCAGCAAGTTCACGCGGCTCTTCTCCTTCTTGATGGAAGGGTTACATTTTATCTTCGCGCCCAAACGTTCATAATCAGTATCGTCGAACCACAAATAGCCGACGCAGGTCTCCGCCGTGATCTTCTTCTCCGCCAACGGTTTGTTATTGAACAAAGCCATCTCCTTGGCTGTCGTCAGGTGCAGGACATGCAGTCTAGTACCATATTTCTTAGCCAAATCGATCACCTTGGACGTTGATTTATAGCAAGCGTCGGAGTTGCGGATGATCTCATGGTAAGAGATCGGAATAGGCTGGTCGCCCAACTCCTCCTTCACCTTGGCCAGATTAGCCTGGATCATCTCCTCGTCCTCATTATGGGTAGCCACTGGCAGCTTCGACTCAGCGAATATACGCTCCAAAACCTTCGGGTCAGACAGACGCAGATTGCCCGTGGATGCACCCACAAAGACCTTGATACCGCACACCTTATCCTTGTCCGCATTAACAACCTCCTCTATATTATCGTTGGTGGCGCCCAAATAGAAGGCGAAGTTCGTCAGACATTTCTGTTTAGCCAACTCGATCTTCTTGTCCACCTCAGCCATGGAAGTAGTCGGAGGCAGACAATTCGGCATGTCCATAATGGAGGTCACACCACCTGCCACCGCCGCGCGAGACTCAGACTGGAAATCACCCTTCTGTGTCAGACCCGGTTCACGGAAATGCACATGAGAATCAATCACACCAGGCAAAAGCCACTTGTCCTCAGCATCAATCACCTCAGCACTTTTCAACACACTTTCAGGAACATCGTCCTTGAAAATCTTGGAAATCTTTTTTCCCTCAATCAACACTGAACCGCGGAAAGAATTTCCCTCATTAATGATTTTTGCTTTGTGAATCAATATCGTACCCATCACATATAATATTTTTCAGTTTGAAATAGAATTTTTACGTTTACCAAATATACTATTTTTTTTGAGGATATTTTCTAAATAGGCTATTAATTTTTAGCCTAATGACCCCCAAAACGGCTTCACCGAAGATTCCGCCGCTCATCTTCGAACTACCCAACACCCTATTCACGAAGATGATAGGCACCTCCTTAATAGTGAACCCACATTTGTAGGCGGTATATTTCATCTCGATTTGGAACGCATACCCCTTGAACTTGATTTTATCCAATTCTATGGTCTCCAACACCTCCCTGCGGTAGCATTTGAAACCCGCCGTAGTATCGGCGACCTTCATGCCAGTCACCATCCTCACGTATTTGGAGGCGAAATAGGACATCAGGACACGCCCCATCGGCCAATTCACCACGTTCACACCACTGATGTAACGGGAACCGATCGCGACATCGGCGCCCTCCTCGGAGCAAGCCTTGTGCAACTTCAGCACGTCGTTCGGATTGTGGGAGAAGTCGGCATCCATCTCGAAGACATACTCGTAACCATGTTCCAATGCCCACTTGAAGCCTGTTATGTAAGCGGTACCAAGCCCCAACTTCCCTTCCCTCTCGAGGATATGCAACCTGCCGGGGAACTCGTTCATCAACCCCTTCACGATCGCAGCCGTGCCATCCGGCGAATTATCGTCTATAATCAACACATGAAACGTCTTAGGCAAGCCTAAAACCGCACGAATAATGTTCTCCGCATTCTCTTTTTCATTGTAAGTTGGTATGATTACCACTCCATCGTTCACTTCCATTTCTCCTAACATAGGTTTCTTGCAAATTTAAAAAATGGTTTGGAATTTTTATTGTTATCTTTGCTAAAAAATTCATTGACATTGGACATTAACGATTTATTAAACCTTTTTTCCTCTCACTCCGTCATCCGGAACGTGGGGAAATGGTGCGCCGGAACAGAGAAAAACCTAACCCTAAAGGGCTTGGAGGGGTCTCTATGCGCCCTCCTGTTCTCCCAACTCAGAGTCAACGACGGCAAGTCGCTCTTCATCATCTCGGACGACGAAGAGTCCGCCGCATACCTATACCATGACATCGCCCAACTCATCGGAGAGGAGACCGTATTCTTCTACCCCGCCTCCTACCGCAGAGTGGACAACGAACAGAAAGACGCCGCCAACGAGGTGCTGCGCACGGAAGCGCTCGACAGAATCAACTCGGGAGGACCTTTCATCATGGTATCCTTCCCGGAAGCCATCGCCGAACGGGTCGTGGACAGCGCCGAACTCAACGGCAAGACACTGAAACTGAACGTCGGGGAGAGCATCGACACCGACTTCATCATACAGGTGCTGTGCGAATACGGATTCTCCCGCGTGGACTTCGTCTACGAACCTGGACAATTCTCCGTCAGGGGAAGCATCATCGATGTATTCTCCTTCTCCTGCGAATACCCCTACCGCATCGATTTCTTCGGAGACGAGATCGAGTCCATCCGCACATTCGACATCGAAAACCAATTGTCACTGGAGAAGAAAGAGAACATCTCCATCATCTCCAACATCCATGAATCCGCCTCATCCGCCGTCCCGGTATTCTCCCTGCTAGGGAAGGAGACCCTGCTCTGCTTCCACGACTACCAATTCACCTTCGGCAAACTTTGCGACCTCGTGGACAGTATCGAACAGAAAGACTTATTCATCGACGACAAGACCTTCATCGAAGAGTCCTCTCGGTTCAAAAGAATCAGTTTCGGCGGACACAACGCATGGGACAAAGCGCCTTGCATCAGCTTCGAATCTTCGCCGCAACCCGTATTCAACAAGAATTTCGATCTGGTCAGCAAAGACTTCCGCACCAAAGCGGACGAGGGTTACAGCGTATACGTACTCAGTGACAATCTGCACCAGACGGACCGCTTGGCCAACATCTTCGAGGACAGAGGCGACAACATCTCCTTCACACCTATCCGAAAGACGCTCCACGCAGGCTTCATCGACCACACTTTGCACATCTGCTGCTACACGGACCATCAGATATTCGACCGCTACCATAAGTACTCCCTGCGCTCGGACAAGGCGAGGTCGGGCCAACTCTCCCTCACACTGAAGGAATTGCAGGATTTCAAGCCAGGGGACTACGTCGTCCACATCGACCATGGCGTGGGACGGTTCGCGGGACTAATCCAAGTAAACGTCAACGGCAAGAAACAGGAGGTGATCAAACTGCTCTACCAAAACGAGGACATCCTGCTCGTCAGCATCCATTCGCTCCATAAGATATCAAGGTATAAAAGCAAAGAGGGAGACGAGCCCCGCATCAACAAACTAGGCACAGGGGCATGGCAAACCATCAAGGAACGGACGAAGAAGCATGTCAAAGACATCGCCAGGGACCTCATCGCCCTCTACGCCAAACGTAGGGAAGAGAAGGGGTTCGCCTTCTCGCACGACAGTTTCCTCCAATCGGAGCTGGAAGCCTCCTTCCTCTACGAAGACACGCCAGACCAGGTGAAAACCACCGCCGACGTGAAACATGACATGGAACAGGATATCCCTATGGACAGACTGGTCTGCGGGGATGTGGGCTTCGGCAAGACCGAGATAGCCGTCCGCGCCGCATTCAAGGCCACCGTGGACAATAAGCAAGTGGCCATCATGGTGCCGACCACGGTACTGGCGCTACAACACTACAAGACATTCTCCGACAGACTGAAGGATTTCCCTGTCAAAGTGGATTACCTGAACCGTTCAAGAAGCGCCAAGGATGTCAAACGAATCATCCACGAACTTGAACAGGGAGAGATCAATATCCTGATCGGAACACAAAAAATACTAAGCAAGGAGGTGAAATTCAAAGACTTAGGACTTCTCATCATAGACGAGGAGCAGAAATTCGGAGTTTCCACCAAGGAAAAGATCAAGCAGATGAAGGTCAATGTGGACACGCTCACCATGACCGCCACCCCTATCCCAAGAACGCTACAATTCTCGCTCATGGGGGCGAGAGACCTCTCCGTCATCAACACCCCGCCCCCAAACAGATACCCGATACAGACCGAGCTCCACACCTTCAGCGAGAAGGTCATCCAGGAAGCCATCCAATATGAGATGGACCGCAACGGACAGGTCTTTTTCATCAACAACAGGGTGCAGAACCTCAACGAGATAGCCGCACTCATCAAACGGCTCGTGCCGGAAGCGCGCGTCGCCATCGGACACGGACAGATGAAGGGGGAAGAACTCGAGAAAATCATTCTGGACTTTCTCGACTACGAATACGACGTGCTGCTCGCCACCACCATCGTGGAGTCCGGCATCGACATATCCAACTGCAACACCATCATCATCAACGAGGCGCAGAACTTCGGACTGAGCGACCTGCACCAGCTACGTGGAAGGGTCGGTCGAAGCAACAAGAGAGCCTTCTGCTACCTGCTGGCGCCACCGCTCACGAACCTCACCACCGACGCCCGCCGTAGGCTACAAGCCATCGAGAGTTTCTCGGAGCTAGGCAGCGGATTCAACATCGCCATGCAGGACCTCGACATACGAGGCGCCGGCAACCTCCTAGGTGCGGAGCAGAGCGGTTTCATCGCAGACCTCGGATACGAAGCCTACCAAAAGGTGCTGAACGAAGCCATCGCGGAACTGAAAGCGGACGAATTCTCCGAGCTGTACGAGGAGCAAGGAAAAGGAGAGAACACCGCCCAAACCTACGTCACAGACTGCCAAATCGAGACCGACATGGAACTCACCTTCCCATCCGACTACATCGAAAACGTCTCGGAGAGGATGTCGCTCTACCGTGAATTGGACAACGTGAAGGACGAGAAAGAACTCACCGCCTTCGCCGACAGATTGAGGGACCGTTTCGGCGCCATCCCGAGCCAAACGGAAAGCCTGCTCCAACTCGTAAGACTGCGTTGGGTGGCCCTCAACCTCGGATTCGAGCGCCTCACTCTCAAACAAGGACGCATGACAGGCTACTTCATCCAAGCGGACGATTCACCCTACTACCAAACCGAAGTGTTCGGCAGGATACTCACCTATCTGCAAGAGCATGCGGTACGCTGCAAGATCAGGGAGACGGGTGACAAACGCTCCATCCAATTCCTCGACGTCGACAGCGTGGAGGAGGCATATCGTATCCTAAGCAACATATAGTTAATTAAGAATTAAGAATTATGAATTAAGAATTATGGGGTGAGAGCTAAAATAAAAATATGCCACACCATTATTTGGAGGAAAAATGGGGAGAAAAACAAGGATTTTGATTATTTTTGCACGATAAAAAAAGAAGGGAAAAATGATAAACAGGACATTACTAAGAATTAAGGTAATCCAAATTCTGTATTCTTACTACAAGAACAAAGAGAACGAAACGCCAGAGTTGGAATCCGCACAAAATGAGTTAATTGAGAGTACGGACAAGACCTACGAGCTGTACCACTATTTCTTCCTACTTATCATCAAAATCACCGAATACGTCCAAAAGTTGGCGAAGAAGAAGACCGCATCCAGCGAGGCTTACGTGAAGTTATCCAACAATCTATTCGTGCAACAACTCACGAAGAACAAGCAACTGCTCGCCTACTTCGACGAGCACGACGTGGATTGGGCTAACAAGACGGAGGAGAACGAACTCTTCTGGGACATCCAAATCGAAGAGCAACAGAACAACCTCATCAAGGAAATCGTACCGCAGATTCTGGAGTTGGAGGAGTTCAACAAATACAACGAGACGAAGGAGAACAGCTACGTGGAGGACAAAGAGATCTGGAGAAGCATACTCCGCAAGACGATCTCCGACTCCGAATCAATCGGCAGGGAACTGGAGGATATGTCCATCTACTGGAACGACGACGCGGCGGATGTCATCAGCTTCGTCTCCAAGACGATTCGCAACTTCGACGAGGCACAGGGAGAAGATCAGGAACTGCTTCCTCAATTCAGGGACAAGGAGGACTTGGAGTTCGCCCTGAAGCTCCTGAAGCAATCCATCTACGACGAGGCGGACTATAGGAAGATGATCTTCGAACGCACCAAGAACTGGGACGCAGACCGTGTCGCATTCCTCGACACCATCATCATGCAGACAGCCCTCGCCGAGATATGCAACTTCCCGACCATCCCCGTCAACGTCTCCATCAACGAGTACATCGAAATCGCGAAGAGCTATAGCACAGCCAAGAGCGGAATATTCATCAACGGCCTGCTGGACGCCATCGCCAAAGAGCTGATCGAGTCCAAGAAAGTGAACAAGGTCGTATACACCAACGCATACAAAAAGTAAATTTATATTCACCTAAAATCGTAGAATCATGATTTCAAGCATTTTATTACAAGCAGCGCCAGAGGCAGGAGGAAGCCCAACGTCCATGATCTTAATGATGGCCGTTATTTTCGTCATCTTCTATTTCTTCATGATCAGACCACAGAAAAAGAGACAAGAGGAAATCAAGAAGTTCAGGGACGCATTATCAATTGGCGACACTGTGGTGACCTCAGGGGGTATCCATGGCAAGATCAAGGAGATAAACGACAACACTATGGTGTTGGAGATCGCCAACAACGTGAACATCACGATTGACAAGGCTTCCGTCTTCGCCCTTGGAAACAATCCTACCAACGAAGGAAACAAATAATGAATGAATTCATTTCAGATAGTATCAAAAGGATCAAGAGGTTCCTTACCACAAGGGACTTCTTTATCTTTTTGATTTTTCTGGTCATCTCCACCGTACTATGGGCCATGCAAGCCCTACAGAAAGATTACGAGGCGACGGTGGAAGTGCCCATCAACTACGTCAATCTACCCAAAGACTATATCGTCACCAACGAACTGCCCACACACATCAGACTAACCTTGGAGGGGAAAGGCAGCAACCTCGTCCGCTACCGTATCGGAAATTCATTGGGACCAATTCAAGTGGACATGGAGGAAGTGGCGAATGGGAAAAGGAAGGTGGCCACCAGCACCTACTTCGGACAAATCAACAAACAGATCAAGTCGGAGACTCACATCAGAAGGTCCTCTCCTGATTCGATCCTATACGTACTAGAGAAGCAAAAAAAGAAAACCGTCTTCGTCGCACTCGACGCGGAGATAGAGTTGGAACAACAATACACCTTCAGCGACTCCATCCAGGTCACCCCAGCCAAGGTTACGGCTTTCGGACCACAAACGGAGCTGAGCAAACTGGACACCATCCACACGGAGCTACTGACCATCAGCAATGTAAAGGACACCATCACGAAACAAATCGGACTGCAAGGGATACGGAACGTACGTTTCTCGGACACCGTCATAACCGTAACGATCATGTCTGAAAAGTTCACGGAAAAGAGCGTCCAACTACCCATCGCCATCAAAAACGTGCCCAACAACTGCACTCTCAGGATATTTCCTTCGGCGACCACCATCAACTACCAGGTGGGACTGAGTTCCTACGAGAAGGTGGACGCATCCTCCTTCTCCCTCTACGTGGACTTCAACGAAGCGAAGAAGAACGGGAAGGATAAGCTCAAGGTCAAATTCAGCAAATGCGACAGCAAGGCATTCAACGTGAAGTTGAAACCCGCTGCCATAGATTACATCATCGAGGAAAAAAGCGTCCAATGAAACGAATCGGCATCACGGGAGGAATCGGTAGCGGGAAGTCAATCATCTCCGAAGTCTTGACCTGCATGGGCATACCCACCTACAACGCGGACAACGCATCCAAACAGCTCATATCCACCCGAAAAGAGTTAATCACAGCCTTAAAGAAAACACTGGGAAGCGACATATACGTAAACGGGATCCTAGACAAAAAAAGGATGGCGCAACTAATCTTTAACGACAAGGAATTACTCGCCAAGGTGAACCGCATCATACATCCCGCAGTCATGGAAGATTTCCGAACATGGAGCGAGGTCCAAAAAGCACCTATCGTCGCCTGCGAAACCGCTATTCTCTTCGAATCGGGCATGGATCAGCTGATGGACGCATGCATCACCGTCACCGCCCCCATCGAGATAAGAACCGAACGATGCATCAGGCGAGACAACGCCTCGGAAGAGCAAATAAGAGCCCGGATGAACAATCAAATGAGTGAAGAGGAAAGAATCAAGAGGGCGGACCATATCATCACCAACGACGGGAAGGAAGCCATCATCCCCCAAATCAGAGAAATAATCAAGGCATTGTCCTAACAGTCTGCCCCACCCCGAGACACGTCAATCTATCTGTCCCAGCTGTGTCTGGTTGTATTGGAAGAGCAAAAAGTTCAAATCATCAATATTGTAGTATTTATTCTCCTGGTGCATGATATAATACTCGATGATCAGATCCGCTTTCGAGGAATGTGAAATCGCATAGCCCGCACTACGCAACAGTTCCTGCGTCTCCTCCAAATTTAGCCGAAGGGAGATCGCCAAAGCCAAAACGGTATTCTTCCTAGGCGTATAATCATCGTTGGAGATAATCTTCGAAAAGAGGCGTCGATCTATATTGGCATTCTTGTAAACCTCCGCATTGGTCATCTGCTTCCTGCGTATCATCTTAAAGAGCAACGTGCTGAAACTATCCTCAAGGCGGTCGAAGATGCCTGTTTCCCGAGCCCGCGCTTCAGGAGTGTTCGGAATACAGGGGGCACTTTGTTCACAATCGATCTGCTCTTCCCAAAGAGACGCTTCCTTGGAATTTCCACGTCGAAAATAATCCCGCAACGAACTATGACGACGGGTATCAGGCTTCACCTCCCTCTCGCTGATGTAACTCTCCACATCCTCACACATCGCCTGTGCGGTCTTAAACGCATCGTTGTTGTAGACGATAAGATAAACGGTCATGTTCCCTTCGTAAGCACCCAAGAAATCATGTATCGACCTTTGCGCAACCGAGAGGGCCTCGTCCGGAGGATAGCCATAAATACCCGACGATATGAGAGGGAAAGCGATGGATCCAAGTCGCTTATCGGCCGCCAACCTTAACGAATTGGAATAGCAGTTATACAATTGTTGCTCCTGGTTCGGATTACCCTTCTGATATATAGGTCCCGCAGTATGGATGATGTACTTAGCCTTGGAGTCGAACCCATCCGTGATGACAGCCTGTCCCGTCTCTATCGGCGCCAATTTATCGCAAGCCGCTTGAAGCTTCGCCGGTCCAGCCGCCTGAAAAATCGCTCCACAAACGCCTCCTCCCATCTGGAGACGGGTATTGGCCGCATTGACGATGGCATCGGTTTCAACCTTTGTGATATCGTTTCTACTAATCAGTAATGGCATAATCGTAAATGTTTATGGTAAATGTACAAAAAAATTGTCGCTTTTAGGGCGACATGAGTCTGAAAAAAATCCGTGACATTTGTAACGTAATTAATGTTGAACCAATTAAAATTTTACAGCAATGAAAAAAACAACAGAACTCATTTTCATCATCGACAAGTCTGGTTCGATGTCAGGTTTGGAAGCCGACACCATCGGCGGATTCAACTCTATGCTTCAGAAACAGAGGCAAGAGGAAGGTGTATGCCACATATCAACCATTCTATTCTCCAACTATTCTCAGGTGCTGCACAACCGTCGCAACATCGAGAAAGTGGAACCACTCACCAGGAAAGACTATGTGGCCGGAGGAGGAACCGCCTTACTGGACGCTCTAGGTGACGCTATCCAACACACGATAAAGGTTCAGAAACTCGCGGCAGAGGACGAAAAGGCTTCAAACGTAGTGTTCGTCATCATCACCGACGGAGAGGAGAACGCTTCAACCAAATACACCAAGAGGGACATCAAAAAGATGATCTCGCACGAACAGGAGGAATACGGTTGGGAATTCATCTTCCTCGGTGCGAACATCGACGCGATCGACACGGCGGACGACTATGGTATCCGAAGGGACCGAGCAAGCAACTACGTGTGCGACTCGGCTGGTGTCAACCTGAACTTCAAATGCGTGGCGAACGCCATCTCACAACTGAGGAAGGAAGGCTCCATCTCGGAGAAATGGGACGAGGAAATCATGGCCGATTATGCGGAAAGGGGAAAGAGTCTTTAGACCTTGGTTAGCAAAGGGGTTGTGGAAAACAATTTCACATAACACAAAAAAAACGAGGAGGCAGTGCGATCACTACCTCCTCGATCTTTATCTAGAATCAACCATCAATCCACTTTTTCCTTCAGGAGTGCGAAATCAGTCACATCCTTGATGGTTTTGACATAATGGAAACTCAATCCTTTCAGGTATTCCGGCTTGATTTCATCGATATCCTTCTTGTTTTCCTCGCAAAGGATAATATCCTTGATGCCAGCACGTTTAGCAGCTAGGATTTTCTCCCGAATACCTCCGACAGGGAGCACCTTGCCACGAAGGGTGATCTCGCCAGTCATCGCCAGATTCTTGCGCACTTTACGCTTGGTCAAGGCGGAAACGATAGAGGTAGTCATCGTGACACCTGCGGATGGGCCATCCTTAGGCACGGCGCCCTCAGGGACATGCACGTGGATACTATACTCCTCGAATATATCATTAGGGATATCCCAATAGTCCGCATGGGCACGGATATATTCCAATGCCAGAACCGCAGACTCCTTCATCACATCGCCCAAGCTTCCTGTAAGAGTCAGTTTAGGGGTTTTAGACTTGCTCAGGCTCGTCTCCACATACAGGATTTCTCCACCTACGGCAGTCCAAGCCAGACCCGTCACCACACCTGCGAAATCATTTCCCTGGTACTCATCGTGCGAATAACGCTCCACACCCAAGTAATCCTGAAGAGAATCCTTCGTGATGACAGGCTCGTAAGCCTCCTTCATAGCAATCTTATAGGCCACCTTCCTCATCACTTTGGAGATTTGCTTCTCCAACTCACGCACACCCGATTCCCTCGTGTAGGAGGTGATGATCTTCTCCAAGACATCAGACGGGATGGATACCTGCTCAGGGGTCAAGCCATGCTTCTCCAACTCATTCGGGATCAAATGGCGTTGGGCGATCTGGATCTTCTCCTCTGTGATATAACCGCTCACCTCAATCAGTTCCATACGGTCCAACAGAGGTTGAGAAATCGTATTCAAATTATTAGCGGTAGCGATGAACATGACACGAGAAAGGTCGTAATCTATATCCAAGAAATTATCGTGGAAAGCGACGTTCTGCTCCGGGTCGAGGACCTCCAACAAAGCAGATTCCGGGTCACCCTTCATATCATTGCATACCTTATCGATCTCATCCAAGATGAACACCGGATTGGAAGACTCCGCCTTCTGCAGGCTCTGGATGATACGGCCCGGCATAGCTCCGATGTAGGTTCGACGATGTCCTCGGATCTCCGCCTCGTCATGCAAACCGCCCAATGAGATGCGCACATATTTTCTGTTCAGAGACTCAGCGATGGACTTACCCAATGAGGTTTTACCAACACCCGGAGGGCCATATAGGCAGATGATCGGCGACTTCATGTCACCTTTCAACTTCATGACGGCCAGGTGTTCAAGGATACGGTCTTTCACCTTCTCCATACCATAGTGGTCGCGGTCCAAAACCGACTTCGCCTTCTTGATGGAGTGGCTATCCTTCGTATACTCGCCCCATGGCAAATTGACGATGGTCTCCACATAATTCAGCTGCACGCCATAATCATGGGAAGTGACCGGCGTCCTCTCCAGTTTAGAGAGTTCATCCTCGAAAATCTTCTTCACCTCTTCCGACCACTTCTTTCCCTTGGCTTTTTCCTTCAGTTTCTCGACATCCTTCGATGACGAATCACCCATTTCCTCTTGGATGGCCTTCATCTGTTGCTGCAGATAGTACTCCTTTTGCTGTTGGTCGATACCCTCCTGCGTCTTCGCTTGGATAGCCATCTTGACCTCAACGAGTTGAAGTTCCTGGTTCAACATACCCAAAAGTGAATAAGCCCTTTCGTACACATTCGTGGTCTCCAACAACTTCTGGCGGTCATCCACATTCAGGTTGAAATTAGCCGCGATGAAATTAATCAATTGAAGAGGACCATCTATATTCTTCACAGCGAAAGAAAGCCCATTCGGTACCGAGGACGAGCCCTTGACGATCCTGATCGAGACATCCTTCAACGCCTCGATCAAGGCTGTGAAATCCTTGCGGGAAACCGTGTCATCCAGCACCTCAGGGAAAGATGAGACCGTCCCTTTGTAATATAATCTTTCAGACGTATAACTCGTCAGTTTGATTCTATGTTTACCCTGAAGTATAGCTGTGGTGGAACCATCAGGCAACTCCAATATCTTCAAGACTTGTGCGACACAACCTATAGGGAATATATCATCTTGTTCCGGAGAATCGACACGTGCGTCCTTCTGGGTGAAGGCGCCCAAATAGCCATGATTCTTGTAGGCAGCTTTGACAGCATTAAGGGAACGTTTCCTACCCAAGGAGACTGGCAACACCACATCAGGGAACAACACCACATTACGAAGAGGAAGGACAGGAATGCTCTCGTCCTCTCCGATATTGTAGACGAAGCTCGGTCCCCCATCCGCAATCAAAGGGAAAAACTCAGTTCCCTCTTCATTATCGCCAACTCCCAACAAAATGTTCTCAACGTTTTTCTTCATTATCTGACATATATTTTCACCGATCACGCCATTTTGTCAGCCACTCTTTTCGAACACATTCTCAAAAAGCTCATCGAGCGGCATTAAAACAAGTGTATATCAGTGTATTATTCGATTATATATAACACTCTCTACTAATAATAAACAATAGTCGTGCCAAAGGAGATTCCAAAGCTTACCACTGAAAAAATGGCAGTTCAAGGCAGACGTCCATACTTACCTTAAGCATCAGAGCCGGTATAACACTACCATGAATTCAAACAATAAGGACGCCACATTTAGTGGCGTCCCCATATTTTCAGACCGCAGAGACGCAAATCGCGTCCCCACCGTTTTTTTATTGTCTCAGCAACGTGAAGTGACCGGTGAACTGACGGTCGATCTCCTCCACATCGATCACGTACCAGTAGTCGGTGGACTGCATGGCGTGGCCGTTGTACGTGCCGTCCCAGCCGTCCTCCTTCGCACCGAGGTACTCGGCGAGGAGCTTGCCGTAGCGGTCGTAGATCTTCACCACAGCGTTCGGGTACACGAGCGGCAGCTCCACGACGATCCACCCGTCGTTGACACCGTCGGCGTTCGGCGTGAAGTACGGAGGGATGGTCAGGCCTGGCGCCTCCACCTCGAAGAGGTACTCCCCTACGCAACCGTTCTTGTCCTTCACGTGGGCCGTGTGCTTCGAGAACTTCAGGTTATAGAGAACCGGGTCGATCGTCTTGCTCTCCTCCTGGTCGTCCACCCAGAAGTTGAACGGGTCCTCACCCGCGCCGTCCTTCAGGATGATCTCCCTGTTCCTGATGTCCACGGAGTCGACCGCAACGATCACTGGGTTCGTCTTCACCGTCAGCAGGAAGTCGTCGTCCTTGTGGCAGACGCCCCTGTCCATCGAGAGGTGGTAGTGCGACGTCGTCATCGGGCTAACCGTCATCGACGCGCCCTGGTTGATGGTGTCCCCCTCGAGGGTCCACACGTAGGTCGTGGCCGCGTAGCTGGACGCGTCGAGCCTGCTGCTGAACGTCTCGCAGATGACATTCTGTCCGAGTATCTCGCCCTCGAGAGGCTCGTCGACCTTCACGTACGCAGTGTACGGGACGCTGCTGTTGCAGAAGGTGTTGTACGCCACGAAGTCGTACGCGTACTGGTACTGGTGGTTCGTGCCGCCCAGGTATACCGGCTTG
>JAFZPM010000016.1 GCA_017550335.1 Paludibacteraceae bacterium | reverse complement strand
GTGCTCTACCAACTGAGCTATTTTCGCATTATCTCGCTACTCTCGCTTCCCATCAGTGCCGCAACTCTCCTTGCCAAGGTCGGAACCGTTCCTATTTCTAGGGGCAAGGTCGTGCTCTACCAACTGAGCTATTTTCGCATTTCTATTTCAACACTTCCGGAAGGGCTCTCCCCTTCCTTTTTTGCGTTGCAAAGATAATAATAATTTTATTTCCCTCCAACAATTTTTTTAATTTCATTCAATTTATTTAATGCTTCTATCGGCGTGAGGTTATTTATATCCAAATGATTGATCTCGTCACGAACCGCCTCCAAAATCGGATCGTCCAATTGGAACAAGCTAAGTTGCACTGCCTCAGGCTTTTTCTTCGCCGGCTTGGAACCGTCAGTGATAGGATTCTTGGAATTGCCCACCTCCAACTGCTCCAGAATTTCATTGGCGCGGTTGACCACCTTATTCGGCAACCCGGCCAATTTTGCCACGTGAATACCGAAACTATGCTCGCTACTACCCCTCACCAGCTTGCGCAGGAAGATCACTTTTCCATCCACCTCCTTCACGGAGACGTTGTAATTCTTGATCCTCGGAAAGAGCTTCTCCATCTCGTTCAGCTCATGGTAGTGGGTGGCGAAAAGGGTCTTCGCCTTCGCCTTCGGATGCTCGTGGATATACTCCACGATGGACCAGGCGATGGAGATACCGTCATACGTGCTGGTTCCCCTACCCAACTCATCGAAGAGCACCAAACTCTTCTGCGAGAGGTTGTTGATGATGCTCGCCGCCTCGTTCATCTCGACCATGAAGGTGGACTCGCCCATGGAGATGTTGTCGGACGCCCCCACCCTCGTGAAGATCTTGTCCACCACACCAATCGACGCAGCATCCGCAGGCACGAAACAGCCTATCTGCGCCATCAGAACGATCAAGGCGGTCTGCCTCAACAAGGCGGACTTACCCGCCATGTTAGGACCCGTGATCATGATGATCTGCTGGGACTGCGAATCGAGCGTCAAATCATTCGCCACATATTGCTCCCCGATCGGAAGCTGCCGCTCGATGACAGGGTGGCGGCCCTGCTTGATATCTATCACATCACTATCGTTAACCGCCGGACGCACATAATGGTTCTCCTCCGACGTCTTCGCGAAGGACATCAGCACATCCAGCTTCGCCACAAGGTTCGAATTGACCTGGATAGCCGGTATATACTCCGTCAGTTCAAGCACCAGCTCATTGAATATCTGTGTTTCCAGAGACAATATCTTCTCCTCCGCACCTAAGATCTTCTCCTCGTACTCCTTCAGCTCCTGCGTGATGTAACGCTCCGCGGCCGTCAGAGTCTGCTTGCGGATCCAATCCTCCGGCACCTTGTCCTTGTGCGTGTTGCGCACCTCGATATAGTAGCCAAAGACATTATTGTAGCTCACCTTCAGGCTCGGGATGCCCGTGCGTTCAGACTCACGCTGCTGTAACTGCAAGAGGTAATCCTTCCCCGAGTGGGAGATGTTACGTAAATCATCCAGTTCAGCGGATACACCGCTCGCGATCACACCGCCACGGTTCAACATGTTCGGCGGATCCATCGTGATGGTGCGCTCTATTTTCTCACGGATGTTCGGGCACGGGTTCAACTGTTCGCCGATGCGCCGCAACCCATCGTTGTCGCTCGCCAGGCAAGCCTCCTTGATCGGCAGGATAGCACCCAAAGCCACCTTCAGCTGCACCACCTCGCGAGGAGTGACGCGCCCCACCGCCACCTTGGAGATCACACGCTCCAAGTCGCCGATGACCGACATGTTCACATCAAGCGACTCCTTCAAATCCGGACTTCTAAAAAACTCATCCACGATATTGAGGCGCTCCTCGATCGGCTTCACATCCTTCAACGGGAAGGCCACCCAACGCTTCAGCAGACGGGCACCCATCGGGGTGATGGTGCGGTCGATGATATTGACGAGCGTCTTACCGCCCTCATGCATCGTACCGTAAAGTTCCAAGTTGCGGATGGTGAACTGGTCCAACCACACGTACTTGTCCTCCTCGATACGGGACAAGTGGGTGATATGGCTGATCTGCGTATGCTGGGTCATGTCCAGGTAATGGAGGATGGCTCCGGAAGCCACGATACCCAGTTTCAGGTTCTCCACGCCGAAGCCCTTCAGGTTCTTCGTCTCGAAATGTTTCAGGAGTCTATCATGGGCAGCCTCGGAAGTGAAAATCCAATCCTCCAGTTCATAGGTGAAGAAGCGGGAACCGAAGTTCTCCTCGAACTCCGCCCTTTTGGTACGCTCGAAGAGGACCTCCTTCGGCATGATGCCATTCAGCAGTTTATCCACATATTCGCAGGTGCCCTGAGCCGTCAGGAATTCGCCCGTGGAGATGTCCAGGAAGGCGACACCCGCCATTTTTTTCTCGAAATGGACCGCGGCGAGGAAGTTGTTCTCCTTATGGTCCAGTATATTATCATTGACAGCGACACCCGGCGTCACCAGTTCCGTGATACCACGCTTCACCAGTTTCTTGGTCAGCTTAGGGTCCTCCAGCTGGTCGCAGATGGCCACACGCTTACCCGCGCGCACCAATTTCGGCAAATAAGTATCCAACGCATGATGGGGGAAACCTGCCAGTTCGACCGACTGGGCCGCACCGTTCGCACGCTTGGTCAGCGTGATTCCCAATATCTCGGAAGCCATCACCGCATCCTGCAAAAACGTCTCATAAAAATCGCCCACACGGAACAGCAAGATCGCATCAGGATGCATCGCCTTGAATTCCAGGTACTGCTTCATCAAAGGCGTTTCCACTACATTTGCCATGACACTAACATTTTATCGAATCATAGGTAAGACGGGGAAGCGTACTGCCTCACATCGTCCGCCGTAATTTCATTTCCACACAAAATAACCATACGTTCCACCGCATTCCTCAGCTCACGGATGTTACCACCCCAGCGGAACTTCTTCATCTCCTCCTTCGCCTCGTCAGAGAAGGTCTTCGTCGGGATACCTTGCTCGTCGCATATGATCCCCAAGAAATAATCAATCAGTTCAGGGATATCCTCCAAGCGCTCACGCAGAGGCGGCACATGGATGAGGATGACACCCAGACGGTGGTACAAATCCTCCCTGAAGTTGCCCTTCTGGATCTCCTCCATCAGGTTCTTGTTCGTCGCAGCGAAGACACGCACATCCACCTTCAGGCTCTTATCGCTTCCCACACGGGTGATCTCGTTCTCCTGCAAGGCACGCAGCACCTTGGTTTGGGCGGAGAGGCTCATATCACCGATCTCGTCCAGGAAGAGTGTTCCGCCGTTAGCCTGCTCGAACTTACCGATCCGCTGCTTCACGGCAGAGGTGAAGGAGCCTTTTTCGTGTCCGAACAGCTCACTCTCAATCAGTTCCGAAGGGATAGCGGCGCAGTTGACCTCCACGAAAGGACAGTTTGCCCGGGCACTGGATCGGTACAGCATCTTAGCCACCACCTCCTTACCCGTACCGTTCTCACCTGTGATGAGCACCTTCGCATTAGACGCAGCCACCCGTTCGATGACCGAGCGGAGATGTTCCATCGCAGGGGAATGTCCGACCATCGCCACATCCTTGGATATTTTCCTCTTCAAGGTCTTGGTCTCCTGCACCAGGTTCTTCCGTTCCATGCCATTGCGCACACAGACCAGCAGGCGGTTCAAGTCCAACGGTTTCTCGATGAAATCGAAGGCACCCATCTTCAGCGACTCGACAGCCGTATCTATGGTTCCATGTCCCGAAATCATCACCACCGTTTGGTCAGGGTTCTCTTTCTTGATATTGGACAGCACCTCGATACCATCCATCTTAGGCATCTTGACATCGCAAAAGACCAGATCGAAGCTCTCGCCTTTCAGCTTTTCAAGACCATGTATTCCGTCCTCCGCAACATCGACCGAATATCCTTCATTCTCCAAGATATCCTTCAATGTGTTACGAATACTTCGTTCATCATCTATGATCAGAATATCCATAATAGCGTTTTATATTAATTATTTAGACAACAACGAGGCCATAGGGTATTTCGCGTTCTGTATATCATTCAGCATCACCTTCACATAACCCACCTTGATCTTAGCCTCAACGTACAACGGCACATGATTGTCGTCGTTCGAGACATATATAGACATCGCATTATCATCCTCGAAGATACCGCCTGTGACCAACTGAGGGACGAACTTAAGCGCCTTGTATTTCTTTTTGTTCCTCAACTTAATGGATTCCTCCCCGCAATACTTCAGCGAGAGGTCATAGATCTTACTGTCCATCACCAGTTTGAAAGGGATCGTCTGGCCCTTCTTAACCTTGGACATGTCCACGCTACGGATGCGGTAGCACGTCGTGATCAAGTCTAGGACACCAGGCTCCACGGAGATCGTATCGAGCCTTACCCTATCCTTTTTTCTGAACTCGAAATAGACCTTCGAATCCTTGGCGTTCTCCTTCCAATCGAAGACGTACCTGTTGTCACAGAAGTAGCTATCCTCATGCTTCACCTCACGGTAGTAAAGGGGCAACAGGCCCTCCTGGCGAGTCGTCACCGAGTAGGTGTCGCGGATGCAGTAGAATTTATCGAACGACTTGGTCGATTTCCCCGCCAGTTTCAGGTCGAAAAGGGCATCATTCCCCTCCATGCGCTCCTTCACGGTGAAATCCACATTACCCGCATGCAACCATATAGGTCCCAAGTTATAGTAGATGTAAAAGTTAGCCTTCTCACCTGCCTGGAAAGCTATCTCGTCACTCAGATACTCATCCGCCCAAATTGCGGACGGCAAAGCTAGTATCAACGATAAGGCGAATAACAATTTTCTTATCATAATCCTATAATATTTCGTTGAAAATCAATTCAAAAAGTCCTCTTTATTGGAGGATATGCCACATCGGGCAACCACCGGCAAAGAGAGAAGAGAATCAACCACGGGCAGGTCCACCGGCCAATCGGGAGGAGGCATGACAGCCACCCGTCAATCCGGATGCACCATGGTGAACATCCTGCTCCACCTGATATTGGAAGGGAAGGACTTATCCTCGTCAAGAGACAACCAGATGCATATCGGTTTTCCAACGATATGATCCTCAGGTACATAACCCCAGAATCGGGAGTCCGCCGAGTTATGTCGATTATCACCCATCATCCAATAGTAATCCATCTTAAACGTGTACGAATCAGCCACGGCGCCATTGATATAGATCTGTCCGTTATCGACCTTAAGATCATTGCCTTCATAGTTATGGATGATTTGCTCGTAAAACGGAAGGTTGCTCAGGTCTAATTTGACAGTAGCCCCCTTCTTCGGAATATATATCGGGCCATAATCATCCCTCGTCCAACTCTTGTACATATTCAGAGGGAAGGTCTCACCGCTAAAGAAGGCAGGCTCGTTCTTGATGGAGACGACGTTCGGAAGCTTCTTGATTGACTTCAAGGCATCCTTCGTGAGAGGCAATCGGTAAACCAAAGGCAAGTTGTTCCCCAGCGAGTCACCATAGCCATATTTACGGACGTCCACCATTCCATTCAACAAGAGTCGGTCCTCCTTACGGATCTCCAGTTTCTCGAACGTTTTAGAAGAGATGGCGGAATTGGTCTCGACGAAGTAATTAGCCTGAAGCCCAGGGATATCCTTTTCAGGGATTCCGTTCGCATAGACCACCCCACCGATGATCTGCAAGGAGTCGCCCGGCAAACCCACACAACGTTTCACGTAGTTCTCGCGTCTGTCGACCGGTCTCACGACGATGTCCCCATACGCTCTTTTATTACGCCATACCGCATCCCTTCCATGTTTGTCAACCAAGGAATAATAGTCGATACTTTGCATATTCAGCGCCACGGTATCACCTGCGGGGAAGTTGAAGACCACGATGTCTCCTCTCTGGACTGAACCGAGACCTTTCAGGCGTTTATACTCCCACTGAGGATGTTCGATGTATGATTTGATGTTCAGCAACGGAAGTGTATGTTGCGCCAGCGGAAAAGAGAGCGGCGTCATCGGGCAACGTGGTCCATAGCTCACCTTGCTGACAAAGAGGAAATCCCCCACCCTCAAGGTCTTCTCCAAGGAAGGAGAAGGGATTTTATAGTTCTGGAAGATAAACAGATTGACGATGTAAACAGCGACGAGGGCGAAACCGATCGCATCCACCCAGTCAGCGATCCACTTCAAGACAGGGTTCTTGGACTTCTTCCATCCACCCCAGGGGATATACTTCGTGATATATATATCCACGGCAAAAGGGATCAGCAGCAATAGCCACCATGCGCCCGACCACACCAGGAATCCGAGGATCACAAGCATGACCAAGCCGAATTTCACCCACTGCTTCACGCTTGCGGAGCGGACCCGCTCCATAAACGTCTTATTCTCCGCTTTATTCTCCGTTACACTCTCCTTTGCCATATAGCGACAATCCTTTCCTTAAAACTTAAACATATCCGACATTCCGAAGAAACCTTTCTTACCAGCCGTGAATTCCGCGGCCACCACAGCGCCGAGGGCGAATCCCTCACGGCTCTTCGCATCATGCGTCATCGTGATGCTATCCACCTCAGACTCATACCTGATGGTGTGGATGCCAGGCACCTCCCCTTCGCGGATGGACTTGATGGCGAGGTCCGTCGGTTTGCTCTCCACCTCCTTGGTCCATGCGGTCTTGCGGTCGAGGTTGGCGAGGATACCCTCCGCCAAAGTGATGGCGGTGCCGCTCGGAGCGTCCAGTTTATGGATGTGGTGAACCTCCGTCATCTCCACGTTGTAATTAGGGAACTGGTTCATGATCTGCGCCAGTTTTTTGCTGATGGCGTTGAACACGTATACGCCGATGCTATAGTTGGAAGACCAGAAGAGGGTTTTCCCATTCTTCTCCACCTCATCCTTCAAGGCGGCGGCGTTCCAACCCGTCGTGCCACAAACCACCGGCACATTGGCGGCGAAACACTTCCGCACATTCTCCAAGGCAGTTTCCGGACGTGTGAACTCTATGGCGACATCCGCACTCTTGAAGGCGGCGGACTCGAAATCCTGCAGGTTATCAATATCTATAGTGGAAACGATCTCATGACCTCTCTCTTTCGCAATACGTTCGATGATATGGCCCATCTTCCCGTAACCAATTAACGCAATCTTCATAACTCAAATTATTACCGTTTTGGGCAAAGATACGAAAAAAGCGCATAGGGGAATGCGCCAAGCGACAAAATATATGCGCACGATGAAAAACTTTTTCACCATTTTTAACCACAATCAATCCGCCCTTCCGCCATCGGTTCCGAAGGTCCGCCGGGGAGGCTGGTGGAAGACGAAAAACGGCGAGGTCGAACGACCCCGCCGCGATTCTTTCTATCAAACCGGAACTGCAGCAGAAGGCTATTTGCCCGCCGCGTTAATCATTTGGTCAGGCTCCGGTATTTTTCCTTCATTCTTCTCATTCTCAGCCGCTTCCGCAGCATACTCCTTATTCAGTTCCTTGTTGTTGAGCAATACACCCATGTCATATTTCAGTGTATCCTTCACTTTGCCGGCATCATCCTTCACCAACCAGTTACCGTGTTTTTTCCCGTCGACATACAGGCCTTCGATGACAGGGAAGTCATGTCCCTCGTAGAGTTTATAGACGCCATCCTCGACACCCATCTTATAGGGCGACTCCGAATAGAGTTTACCATCCTGCAGGTAACGGGTCTTGACGCCATTCATCCTTCCGTTCTTGTAGGGGGTCTTCTCGATCAGTTCGCCCGTCTTGGCGAAAGACTTCATGGTATCCACGAGGACACCCTTCGCGTAATGTTCGATCAAAGAGACCTTTCCATTCACGTAATAGACCCACTCCCCTTCTTTTTCCTTGCCGATATAAGCGCCTTGGGCAGCCTTGGTCAGTCCATCATTTTCATAGATAACGATAGCGGACGTCTCATTCTCTCCATACTGTTGGATGGACTTCAGCACACCGTCCTCATAGTATCTCTTGAACGTACCGACAGGCTGGTCGTCCTTGAACTCACCCTCATAGATGAGATTCCCGTTCCCGTATGTTTTCTTCCACACGCCCTGCTTACGGCCCTTCGAATCTACCTCATTGATAGAGAAGGCAGTAGCAACCGACAACAGCCCAGCAATTAAAAAAAAGATTATCCTTTTCATAACTCTTTCAGATCTATAACACACTTCACAAATATAGGAAAACGGATTCAATTAGTAAAGACAAAAAAACAAAAAAAACGGGGGCGAAAAAAATTTCGTCCCCGCATAGTGTTTTATGGAATCGCGGATTATTCAGCGACAACCTCGAAGTTGATTTCTGCGGAAACCTCCTTGTGGAGTTTAACCGTAGCTTTGTAAGAGCCGAGCTCCTTCACGTTGTCGTTGATGAAGATAATCTTCCTGTCGACATCGAATCCCTTCTTAGCCAAAGCCTCAGCGATTTGGATGTTATTGACAGAACCGAAGATAGTGCCAGTGGCGCTGGTCTTCGCACCGATTTGCAGAGAAACACCGTTCAACTTAGCAGCCAAAGCCTCAGCGTCAGCCTTGATCTTAGCCAGCTTGTGAGCGCGTTGTTTCAAGTTCTCTTCCAATTGTTTCTTGGCAGATGGAGTAGCCAAGATTGCTTTACCTTGAGGAATGAGGTAGTTACGGCCATAACCGTTCTTTACCTTCACAACATCGTCCTTGTAACCCAAGTTTTGTACGTCTTGCAATAAAATGATTTCCATTGTTCGTTCCTCCTTTTTTTATTTCATCAAATCGGTTACAAATGGAAGCAACGCCAAGTGGCGAGCTCTTTTCACTGCTTGAGCGACCTTTCTTTGGTACTTCAAGGAAGTTCCGGTGAGGCGGCGAGGCAAAATCTTACCTTGCTCGTTCAAGAACTTCTTCAAGAACTCAGGGTCCTTGTAGTCGATATACTTGATGCCGCTCTTCTTGAAACGGCAATACTTCTTCTTCTTAACGTCCACCGTCGGCGGGGTTAAATATCTGATTTCTGATGAATTTTGTGCTGCCATTTTTAAGCCTCCTTCTCTTTGTTAGATTTTAAACTTCTTCTTTTTGCCGCATACTCAACTGCATACTTGTCGAGCTTAGTGGTAAGGAAGCGGATTACTTTCTCGTCACGACGATACTGGGTCTCCAAAAGATCGATTGTGCTAGGCTCTGCCTTGAACTCGATCAAGCAATAGAATCCAGTGGTCTTACCTTCAATAGGGTATGCCAAGTGGCGAAGGCCCCATTGCTCCTCGCTGATAATCTCAGCACCGGCGTCCGTCAGAACGCCCTTGAATTTTTCTGCCGTTTCCTTCATCTGATTGTCAGATAAAACGGGAGTCAAGATGAAAACGGTCTCGTACTGATTTAACATAAAACTAAATATTAATTAATTACAATCCCCACAAATGGGAACGCGAATATAGACATTATTTTTTTTACCGCAAAAAATATTCCCGACAACTTTACTTCGATTCACGGAAACCACCCCGATCATGCACAAATGATCAAGGCTCCGTCTCCTTCAAAGTGGCTGTACTATCCGTCTTGGAGGTCTCCTCTTCCCTCCAGTTCTTCTGTGCCAACTGGAACTTCAGGACCTCTGACATGCTGAATTTCATCACATTCCGCAAAATCTCGGAATTCGTCTTGGAGAATTTCTTGCCAGCCTCGGTCTTGAAGAAATCGGAAAGCACCTTGAGGTCTGTCTCCGTCATGGTAGGATATCCGGACTCCATCATCAACAGCTGCATGTTTTCGTCCAGATACTTCACCAGGTTCTCGGACATCTTCTCATCATCGATGGAGGCCATAGAGACAATCTGCTTCATCAACACGCTCACAGACTCCTTCTGGCCTGACAGCTTGTAATACTCACGGAAAATCTTTTGGTAGCTCTTGGGCAATGAGGTGCTTATCTTGCCTGGTTTTTCCCCCACCGCGATTTTCAAGATGTCAGGGGTTATCTTGCTCAACGACTGCGCCTGCACCTTATCGTCGTTGTAAACAGCAGAATGCTCCGTCGCCAAACTTGCGGCAGGAGACGAGAAGAAAGCGATTCCTGCCCTTAGATCCTGTTCCGTCACAGACTGCTTGTAGACCGACTCCAACCAATTCACCATATCGACATAAAACACTTCATCATAGAACTTATTGGACCTTTGCGTGGCCAGCTCCTCCGGGCATCCCATCGACACCAACAGAGGTGCGTATAAACTCACTATCTTCTCTTTCTTTTGCAGGAAATTTCTCGAGTCACCCTTTTGGATAAGCTCCAGCAACAACTCGCGATAAGTTGAATCATCCGCAAGGCAAGACATCACACTGCTTGCCAGAAAAATCGAGACGAGGATTAACCCTCTAACAAAAAATTTACAGTTCATATAGACTCTCTATTTATAATTAACCTTGTATATCTTCTTCAACGGAGATCTTTTCCGGCGCCACCTTCAGGACCTCCGGGGGATGGATCTCATACTCCTTCTTCAGGAACGAGGAGAACTCCCGATCCACCAGCTCATAATAGAGGCCAATATCCCCCAACGTTTTTTTCACTATCCGACCGAACTTCGCTCCCACCGCCGACTTACTGAAATCATGCAGGAAGCGGAGATCCTCCATAGGCACATTCCGATAGAAAAAATGGATCATCACGGTCTGCAGGTTTTGGATGAAATACTGGGATATGAGCTCATCCCGATCATTGTCCGAAAGAGAAACGAGTTGCTCCATCGCGGCGCTCACAGATGAGTCATCCCAACCGGACGAAATCATATAGGAACGGAATAGCTTCTGATACTGCTTAGGCGCAAGGCATTTTTTTCTTCGTCACCTTTTTCTCGATGATCAGATCCGCCATGTCATAAAGGAGCGTATCAGTCAGTTCTTTCCGGAACTTATCGCTTTTAAAGAAACCCAGGCTTTCCGTCGCATGGATCCCCTGCTCGGTGTCGAAGAGGGCCAAGGCGGACCGCATATCCTCACTGGTGAGTTCCTCGGCGAAATATTCCGTGACATAGGAGATGAAGAGCTCCGGACATGTCTCATCCTCGAAATGGGACAGTAACTTCTTCGACTCCACCTCGGAATAGCCTAAATCCAAAGCCTGACGTTTATATTGGGCATATTTCCGGCTGGGCCATTCATATCCCCCCACCCACAGGAAGTCATTTGACACGCAATCCTTCACCAAAGCGGTGTAGGTGGAATCCGCCTCCGCCCATACAGAAAAAGAGCTCAGCGCCACGAAAAGTGACGCCAGAAAACATCTCATGTATACGCTACCCCCCAACATATCTTACAGTCATTATAAACAAATATAAAACTTTATCCGAATCCAAGGAAACAGAACATAAAAAAATTTGGGCGACCCTCACGGGCAACCCAAACATAACACTGTATTACTTTTAAAATACTACCATTGAAAAACACAATATCTAAACGAAGCAACTTTTGAAATATTGCATCGCACGTCTCATTTTTTTATCAGTAGGTCAATATCTCCAGGCCATTCTCCGTCATCACGAAGGTGTGTTCCCACTGTGCGGAAGGCAATCCGTCGCGCGTGGTCACCGTCCAACCGTCGACGCGGCTGAAGTTAACCGGATATTTACCCATGTTGATCATCGGCTCGATGGTGAAGACCATGCCTGGTACGAGGAGCATACCCGTACCACGCTTGCCGAAATGATCCACCTGAGGTTCCTCGTGGAATTCGAGTCCCACGCCATGTCCCGAGAGGTCACGGACCACCGAATAACCGTTTTTCTTCGCATGCTGTTCGATGGCGAAGCCTATATCCCCCACGAAACCGTAAGGCTTGGCGGCCTCCATGCCTATCTGCAAGCACTCGCGGGTAACCTCCACCAAGCGTTTCTTTTCAGGAGAGACCTCACCGATGCAGAACATGCGGGAGGCGTCGCTAAAGTAACCGTTCAATATTGTGGAGACGTCCACGTTGATGATGTCGCCCTCCTTCAGGATTGTCTTCGGGTTAGGGATACCGTGGCAAACCACCTCGTTGATGGAAGTGCAGACGCTCTTCGGGAAACCCTCGTAGTTGAGCGGCGCAGGTATAGCCCCATGTGCGGTCGTGTAGTCATACACCAACTTATCGATGTCCTCGGTGGACATGCCCGCACGAATCTCACGCTCCACAAGGTCCAACACACCTGTGTTGACCACACCGCTTTGGCGGATTCCCTCTATCTGTTCCGGTGTTTTTATCAATTTGCGAGGCGGGACCTCAAATCCGCGGCTCTCGTAAAACATCACTTTCTTTTCCATTTCAGTGGCTTCCCTATCCTTCGGGACGAACCACAATCTACGACCTTTCCCCATAGAACAAACACTTTCCGTGCGCAAACAGAACGCACATCCGCAAAATTACACATAAAAAAGTGATTCTGCGAACGTGCGGCCCAAAATTTTTCCACAAACGGAAAGATTAACCCTCCATGATCTTCATCTGTTGACGTACAGACTCGGCGTGGATGGCCTCGAAGACCACCTTCATGAACTCACCGTCCATCTCCATAGCGGAACCAGCCTCCACACGTTTGTTGATGATCTCGTCGTAACGTTGGGTCTGGAGGATAGCCATCTCATGCTCCTTCTTGTAGATACCGATTTCCCTCGCCACACGCATACGTTTCGCCAACATCTCCGTCAAGTCCATATCGATCTCGTCGATCTGCTTACGCAACTCCGCGAGGTTCTCCGTCGTCTGGTTGGTCTCCCTGATCACAAGATTGTTGAGGATGAGGGAAAGAACATCCGGTGTGAGTTGCTGGGAAGCGTCGCTCCATGCGTGGTCAGGATCGCAGTGAGACTCGATGATGAGACCGTCGAACTGGAGGTCCATCGCCTGCTGGCAGAGCGGAGAGATGAGGTCACGTCGACCGGAGATATGGCTAGGATCGCAGATGATCGGCAACTCAGGGATGCGGCGGTGCAACTCGATCGGAATATGCCATTGCGGAAGGTTTCTATAGAGTTTCTTGTCGTAGGTGCTGAAGCCTCTGTGGATAGCGCCCAAACGCTTGATGCCCGCGTTGTTGATACGCTGCAAAGCGCCGATCCACAATTCGAGGTCAGGATTGACAGGGTTCTTCACGAGGATAGGCATATCCACGCCCTTCAAAGTGTCGGCGATCTCCTGCACAGCGAACGGGTCAGCCGTCGTACGCGCACCGATCCACAAAAGATCCACGCCATACTTCAGCGCCTCCTCGACATGCTTAGCGGTAGCCACCTCGGTAGCGACAAGCATGCCAGTCTCCTTCTTCACCTGCTGCAACCATGGCAAAGCAGCCACACCGTTACCCTCGAAGCCCCCTGGTTTGGTACGAGGTTTCCACACACCCGCACGGAACACTTTGATACCGTTCTTGGCCAATTGCTTAGCCGTATCCATCACTTGATCTTCCGTCTCCGCGCTACATGGTCCCGCGATCACCAAAGGACGTTTGTCTTCAACACCCTTCAAATTCAATTTCTCTAATTCCATAATCTTTGTATTAAATTTATTATTAATTATTTATATTATTTCTCAGATTGTTTGTCTACCCACTTCATATTCGCCCAACACACGCATTTCGTTGGTCAATGGCCGAACGGCGGCGAGCGCCTCCTCGTAGCGTTGGTATTTCTCGAATTGCAGGTCGATGTAGAACTGGTACTCCCACTCCCTGCCGATGATAGGGGTAGATTGGATTCTTGTTAGGTTCATCTTGTAGAAGGACAAGATGGAGAGGATTTGGGCGAGACTACCCTCCTCATGGGAGAGCACCAGCAGGAGGGAGGCTTTGTTCGGGAACTTCTTCCTGTTCATCTCCTCCACCACCTCGTCATCGCCGACGACCAGGAAGCGGGTGAAGTTCCGTTTGTTGGTCTCGATGCCCTTGGCGAGGATCTCCAGTCCGTAGATCTCAGCCGCCAATTCGCCACAGATAGCCGCCTTGCCCATCAATTTCTGCTCGGCCACCATCCGCGCGCTCGATGCGGTATCGTCGTACTCCACCGCCTTGAGGTGACGGTTCTCCTTTAGGAAGTTTTGGCACTGCATCAGGGCGATAGGATGCGAGTAGACCTCCTGGATATCGGTGATGTCCTGGTCTGGAAGGGCAACCAAGTTGTGCTTGATACGGAGCTTCTGTTCCCCAGCGATACGTAACCCACTGTCCGCCAACAATGTGTGGTTCTGCAGCAGGCTACCCGCGATGGTATTCTCAATGGCGACGATTCCCAACAGATCCTTGTTGGCGCAGACCGTCTCGAAGAGTTTGTCGAAGTGGTCGCACGGAACAATATCGATCTCCTCACCCCGGAAATACTCCCTTGCGGCGATGTCATGGAAACAACCCGCAATGCCTTGAATGACAACTTTTTTTCTCGTACCCATATCCTTAATCATTAATATTCCTATTCATCAAAAAGTCCCGCCTCGTTTACCAAGGTGGGACTCAAAATTTCAGCAATAACGAACCTCACCTTATGAAACCCATAAAGTAAAAAAAGTAGTAATAATAAAAACACCAACTGTTCATCATCGCTTTATTCTTTTTTTCTATATAACAAAAAAGTCCCGCATTACTGCGGGACCTTATTTCGATTGATTGATTACTCATTAATAAAATAGAAGTCCCGCTCTTACTGTATAAAGTAAAAGAAGTAAAAGTAATATGAGAAAAAGTTCTTCATTGTTCTTCTATTTTGATGTGCAAATTTACAAAATTTCCCGAAACACGAAACGATTTGTCACATTTTTTTTCAAAATATTTCACAGCATGTCACGAGGAGGGGGCTGGCAAACGGCTGTTGGGATTTACTGATTTACTATTTGACGATTTACAATTTACAATTTACAAAAAGGGACGCCAAACAAATGACGGGGCCATTGGTTTTTAATGACGGTATATATACCGTAGAACTGAGGCAACATCGGGTAGAGACGCAATGCATTGCGTCTCTACAAGAGAAACCGACCGCTAAAAAAGCATGTGCGTTCATGGGGAAGGAAAGACGCATGGAAAAGGGACGCCAAACAAATGACGTCCCCTTAATTCAAAATTCTTAATTCTTAATTCTCAGATGCTCCATTCGAAGCCATCCTTGGTATCCTTCACGTTGAAGCCCAAGGCAGCCAGTTCGTTGCGGATCTTATCGCTGGTCGCCCAATCCTTGTTCGCCTTCGCCTGCTTGCGGATCTCCAGCAAGAGGTCGACAGCGCCCTTGTAGGCGTCGCTATGGCTATCGGCTGGGGCGGAGAGTCTCAGACCGAGGATATCGACAAGATAGAGCTGGAACAATGATTTCAGCTCCTCCAAGTCAGCGGCGGAGATAGTACCCTTACCGTCGACCACCGTATTGATAGCCTTAGCCACCTCAAAGAAATAAGAGATGACGATAGGCGTGTTCAGGTCATCATTCATCGCCTCCTCGCACTTCTCACGCAAGCCAGCCACATCCACAGTCGTCGTGGCGGCCGGAGTGATCTTCTGCAGACGCGCGTAGGCGTCGGCAAGACGTTCCAGACCCTTTTCGGAAGCCTGCAAAGCCTCGTTGCTGAAGTCCACCGTACTACGGTAGTGAGCTTGAAGGATGAAGAAGCGGATGGTCATCGGCGAGTAAGCCTGAGTCAACAAGGAGTGGCTACCCGTGAAGAACTCGTCGAGCGTGATGAAGTTGCCCAACGACTTACCCATCTTCTTACCGTTGATGGTGATCATGTTATTGTGCATCCAGTAGTGGACCGTCTCCTTGCCAAGGGCAGCGGTAGACTGGGCGATTTCGCATTCGTGGTGCGGGAAGACCAAGTCCATTCCGCCACCGTGGATATCGAACTCCTCGCCGAGGTATTTAGTACCCATGGCGGAGCACTCCATGTGCCAACCCGGGAAGCCGTCGCTCCAAGGGGAAGGCCAGCGCATGATATGTTCAGGTTGCGCCTTCTTCCACAAAGCGAAGTCCAAAGCGCAATGTTTCTCGTCCTGGCCATCCAACTCACGGGTCGTCTCCAGAAGGTCGTCGATGTTCCTACCGGAGAGTTTGCCATAGTGGTGGTCTTTGTTATATTTCTTCACGTCGAAGTAGACGGAGCCCTCACTCTCGTAAGCGTAGCCGGCGTCCAGGATCTTCTTCACAAACTCGATTTGCTCGATGATATGGCCGGAAGCGTGAGGTTCGATGCTAGGAGGCAAGACATTGAGGGCCTCCATCGCCTTATGGTAGCGGTTCGTATAATACTGAGCCACCTCCATCGGTTCCTTCTGTTCCAAGCGAGCCTTCTTGGCGATCTTGTCCTCGCCCTCGTCGGCGTCATGCTCCAAGTGTCCCACGTCCGTAATGTTACGCACATAGCGCACCTTGTAACCCAACTGTGTCAGATAACGGAATAGCACATCGAATGTGATAGCGGGACGCGCATGTCCCAAATGTCCATCGCCATATACGGTCGGACCGCAAACATACATGCCCACGTGGGGCGCATTCATCGGCACAAACAACTGCTTCGTCCTAGTCAGCGTGTTGTATATCCTTAATTTATGTTCCATCTAATAATCTCTAATTTTATGCAAAGATAGTGATTTATGAGTTAAGAGTTAAGAGTTAAGAATTAAAAATTAAGAACTCTTTCACGACCTGTAAGGCCAACTCTTCACATAGTCCAGAGCAACACCTCGGGGAATTAAGAAATGTTAGTTTGACGCGGTCGATTATAAATCGCCGGTTCGCCAATATGGGTTCACAGAATCACTCCAACATCTTCTCGGACCGGACCATCCCATAGTAATAGAGGGAACACGGGTTATTCTTCTCGTCCGTACCCTCCCAAGTTATTTCATAAGTATTCCCTTTCTTCTTCACCTGCACGGCAGAGGTGTTCAGGTCGGTCATCTTGTCGTACGACAAAGCGCGGGTAGTGGAAGCGCCGGTCTTGGTCACGATATAGTCTCCGCTCCACGAGTCACTGTTCGAGTACTTGTTGATGTAGGTGCCCGTCATCAAACGGAGAAGTTCGGACTGTCCCTTGTCGAAGGCGGGGATTTCGACGTAAGCGCCCTTCCCCTTGAACAGTTTGTTCTCAGAGCAGGTACCGTCACCGTTCATCTGGTAGTAGCCGGTCGTGAAGAAATGCAGCAGGTGGGTCACTCCCCCATCCGACTCCGTATAACTATCCAGGCACTCGTCTACCGAAGTAGATACCGTACCGACAGTGAAAAGGTTATCACCTTGCCTTGTCAACTCCTCCACATCCTTCACGTCCGACGGGTCGGAGCAGGATGCCAGAACAGACAGCGCGAGCGGCAACAGCCACCCTAACAAATTCGTTTGCTTCTTCATATTCATGGTCATATACATGTTTATCGAACGACTAAGTATCTTCCACAAAATTAAAAATAAATAGGCGAAAAACAATATCGGGTTCACGATGGTTTCATTTACCATATAGGATATTTACGATTTGACCATTTACATATGTTCATTTCATGGGATTTGGGGATTTGCATTGTAGAGACGCAAGATTTTGCGTCTCTACGGGGTGACCGACCGCTAAACAATATGCGTGTTCATGGGGAAGGGAATGCGCATGAAAAAGGGACACAAAAAAAAATGACGGAACCATTGTTTTCTAATGGAAGGGGATATGTATATATCGTAGAACTGAGGGACTGTCGGATAGAGACGCAAGGCATTGCGTCTCTACGGGTCCCGCACGGAATATGCGTACACGAAAAAGGGGGCGCCAAACAAATGACGTCCCCCAATTCTTGATTCATAATTCGAAATTTACTTCACCAGTACCTTTCTGAACTGATTGTTGATTCTCACGATGTAAGCGCCACGGTAGCGGACAGGGATGGAGAAGCTCTCGGAATTGGAGATGCCTCTGAATATAGTCAAGCCATCGAAATCCATGACTTGGATATCCATGTTCTCCGCACGGAGGACGACGATCTCGCCCTTACCCGTATAGACATCCACCGTAGGAACATCCTCGATCACGTCGACGCCGACATCGTCCGGATTGTCAGAGAAGACAGCATAGAGCTTCAAATCGTTCTCCGGCATCAAACCATCCGCAGGCATACCGTCCCAACGGATGAAGTAGAGACCCTCCTTGGTAGGTTCCTCCGGCAATTGGATGACATCACCGTAACGCATACTGTTGTTTCTAGAGTACTGAGCGTCATCCACGTAGAAGGTGACGGTGAAGTTGAAGTAGATCCAGCTAGCCACCAGATCAATGTTACCGGAGTATTCGTTCGGATTGATCCTGTTGACCGTCTTTCTACCGTCATACCAGCCCTTGAACATCTTACCAGGACCATCGATCACAGGCAATGTGATGACATCGTCGAAGATGGTGTAGTAGAGGGTATCGATCGCCACGCCTTCGTTCCTCAAGACAATGGAGTAAGTGGCGATCTTGTACGTACCCGTCACGCTCAGGTCGTGCGCCGGCATCGTAGCCGGGAGACCTTCCCACACATCGAACTCGTAGCCCATACGGCTCGGAGCCTTCGCAGGAGAGATGGCGGCGCCATACAGATAGCGGGATGTCCTGATAACCTCGCCATCGATGATGTAGGTCAAGGTATAACCACCCAACTCGAAGCTACCCGTAACGGTGAGGTCATGAGCCGGCATGATGTCTGGCGTTGCGCTCCAACCACTGAAGGCATAACCCTCTTCCGTCGTCTCAGGGTCAGAGATCTTCACGAGAGGAGCACCCGCCTGGATGGTATCCCTAGCATACTCGACACCATCCACGATGTAGATGATCTCGAACGACTTGACACCCCAAGTGGCGGTCAGTTCGAAGTCTTCGGCCGAGCTACCCGGCTTGATCTCGTAGTAAGTGTTGAGACCGTCAGACCAGCCGAGGAATACCTGTCCATCCTTCTCCGGATAGGTAGGGAGTTGAACAAGCTCCTCGATCGTGTAGTTGATGCGCTCGAGCTCCTCACCGTTCTCATCCTTCAAAGTGATGTAGTAAACGACAGGCTTCCAAACCGCGTTGATGACCATATCCCTACGAGGCATCACCTCCGGAACATCCATATCCCAACCATTGAACTTGTAGCCACGCTTATCCGCAGGATCCAGGACGGAAGCGACATATGCCGCGGTGCTCTCGCCCGCATTGACGACGAAGTTCTGGTAAGTCACGCCATCCACCTTGTAGATAAGGTTGAACTCGTTCGTCACCGTAGTCCATTTAGCGGAGATGGATACATTATCCGCGATGAGTGCAGGGAAGAAGATGTACTTGTCTTCATTCCTATCGTAGTCGAGCAGCACGCCATTGAGCGTCCATCCGTCGAACCTCATACCCTCACGGTCTTCGATCTTATCGATGAAGAAGAACTCATCCTCCACGGTATATTCGTAAACGCCTACGACATTGCCCTCATCCTCCAACGTGAGTTTGTAAGTGACGAGACCCCATTGAGCGGTCACGGTCAATCCACCCTCAGGCATGGTCTCAGGGATTGCCGGGCTCCATCCGCTGAAGGTGTAACCCTCCCTGACAGGATCAGCGATCGCAGGGATCGGATCCGCGAACACGACAGGAACCGTCTTCAGCGTCTTGCCGTTAGAGATGTAGGTGATATAGTACGTAGCGATATGCCAAGTAGCGGTGAGATCCACCGAGCTAGCGTCGTCCGTGCTGATGGTCTCCACGATATTTCCGTTATTATCCCTCCATCCCATGAAGTCATGACCTTCGTAGTAAGGGATATAGTCGTTCAGATCGATGACCTTGTGATCCTCCACCGTGTAGGTGATGGTCTCGAAGGTATCGAGTTGGATTTCATAGGTGATGAGATTCCACTGAGCGGTAACCGTCAACGTATCCAGCGGCAACAATATAGGTAACTCGCCATCCCAGCCCTTGAAGTCATAGCCTGTTCTGACAGGGTCAGCCATCTGGGTGTAAGGCTCGTCAGCGAAGCCGGACACCGTATCCGCCTTGTTGTCATATCCGTAGTTGTATACGATAGCGGTAGGACGTTTCGTGATGGAGAGCGTTCCATATACCGTATCGATGACATAGTTGTCAGCCTTCGTGTTCGACTTCAGTTCATAAGTGAACACATTGGCCACCCTGCCATATTCGGTGATGGTACCCGTCACGTAGAACAAAGCGCCCTCGAAGTCCGCGAAGCCATCTCCGCTCACAGAGACCACGCCGTTGGTCAACGGAGTGCGGTCATACACCTTCGTGCCAGATGCGCTGGTGATGGTCACGGAACGTTTCGTGATGCTCAACGTACCGTCCACCATGTCGCCGAACGTATAGTTCTTGGTGACATCCAAGTCTCCGCGAACCACCTTATAACCCGTCACCTTGTTGGTAGCCGTGCCGAAGTCAGTGATAGAGCCCACGACATCCGCCTGAAGTTCATCGCCCTCAGCCAGCACACCCTCCGTGAAGGTGAATCCGGCATCGGTCAGAGGCTTACCGTCGTACATCTTGCTATTGCTATTAGCAGTGATGGCGATCGGCGTCTCGATCTTATTGATGGTCAGCTTACCGTATTTCACGGTGATGGTGTAGTTAGCGGTATCCGTATTGCTTAAAGGAGTAAAGGTGAAGGTATTGTCGACCGAACCGATCTCCGTGATGGAACCCGTCACATTGTATCTTGCACCCTCACCACGAACGAAGCCCTCGCCCGTAGCGGTAGGAGTGACAGTGATCGTATTATTCGTCAACGGTGTACCGTCGTATGTCTTCTCGTCCGTAGCGGATTCGATGGTGACTGGACGTCTCGTGACAGTCAACGCGCCATTGACAGACGGATTGAAGGTGTAGTTCTCCGTCACGTCGACCGTACCACGGAGCACCCTATAACCCGTCACAACGTTAGGCACGGTACCAACATTGGTGATGGCGCCCTCCACATCGGCGTAGAGAATATCACCCTCAACCAAAATGTTCCGAGTGAAACTGAACTCATCGACAGTCATCTCACCACCGTCGTACACCATCGTGCCGGAAAGCGCAGTGATGGTGATTGGTGTAGTGATCTTGTTGATGGTCAACAAACCATCGCTGACGAGGTTGAAGCTTACGGTGAAGTTCTCGTTCACATTCGTGAACTGACCCACCTCCAGTCCCATTGGGTAAGTGCCGATGGTGGTACCCGTAGCCACGCTGTCGTTCACATGACGGAAGTCACTCTCCGTATACAAGTCCGTGTTCGCATTCCAATCATAGCCATACACGTACTGAGCCTCACCGTTGTAGGTGCGCGTATCCACATGACCGGTGATGTCCACAATCACATCGAGGCGGTTGATGGTCAACCAGCCGTCCGTCACTTTGAACGTCACGTTGAAGTTGTTGTTCGTGTTATTGAACTGGCCAGCCTCCAGACCCATCGGGTAAGTACCGACGGTCATACCCTTAGCGACGCTGTCGCCCGCATAAGTGAAGTAGTCCGAATTGTCGTACAAATCGTCTGTCGCATTCCAATCGTAACCGTAGACAGTCTGCTCTGAGCCGTTGTAGATCACGGTGTTCGTGTGACCGGTGATGTTCACAAGGACATCAAGAGGCTTGATCGTCAACCAACCGTCCATCACATTAAACTCAACATCGAAGTTGTTGTTCGTATTCGTGAACTGTTCTATGGTCAGACCCATCTCGTAAGTTTTAACGTCCGTACCCACAGCCACGCTGTCGCCCGCATAGGTGAAGTAGTCCGCAGTGTTGTACAAACCGTCTGACGCATTCCACTCATAACCATAAACGGAATGAGCCTGAGCGTTGTAGGTTACAGTGTCCACATGGCCAGTGATGTCTACGATGATGTGGAGAGGGATGATTGTCAAGCTATCGTCGCTATTGACAACAAACTTCACATCCTTGAAGTTATTGTTGATGTTCTCGAAGAATGTCTCGTCGAAGCTCATGCCATAGCTACCGACATTGGTGCCCTTGGCAATTGAGTCAGATACTTCTCCGTTGAACCTCATATAGCTTTCGATGTACAATTGGTCGTTGCTATCAAAGTCGTAACCAGTTACTGTGTGCTCCTCTCCATTGTAAGTGACGCTGTCAGAATGCTTAGTGATGGTCACGATGACGTTCTCACGTGGAGTGATGACCAAGCTATCCTCTACAACTGTGATGTTAACCTCAGAGAAGTTCTTGTTCAAGTTCTCGAAGTCATCCTTCGTGAACGCCATACCGTACTTGCCTGCGTCTGTACCCGTCGCAATTGAGTCTGCAACTTCTCCAATGAACTTCAGGTCGCCTCTTACGTACAAGTCGGTTTCGCTATCGAAGTCATAACCGCTCACGCTCTTCTCAATTCCATCGTAGTTGTATTCAGCTCCGTGCTTGGTGATCGTCACGTTAACTGTGATCGGGTTGATGACCAAGCTGTCCTCTACGATAGTGATATTAACTTCTGAGAAGTTCTTGTTCAGGTTCTCGAAGTCATCCTTCGTGAACGTCATGCCGTACTTGCCGACTACTGTACCCGTCGCGATGGAGTCTGTCTCCTCGCCGATGAACTTCAAGTCGCCTCTTACGAACAACTCGTTGTCGCTTGCAAAGTCATAACCGCTCACGAGCTTAGCTGTACCGTCGTAGTCGTACTCCGCACCGTGCTTGGTGATCGTCACG
>JAFZPM010000003.1 GCA_017550335.1 Paludibacteraceae bacterium | reverse complement strand
GTGGCTATCGCGGCGGGGTCCCACCTCTTCCCATTCCGAACAGAGAAGTTAAGCCCGCCGGCGCCGATGGTACTGCGTATAGTGGGAGAGTAGGTCGCCGCCGTCTTCGGGGTCAATCCTTTCGGGTTGACCCCTTTTTTTATCTTTGTTGTTGACTTCAATCCTTTGCCCATGAAACACTTCCTTGAGATATACTTCCTAATCTGCGCTTCGCTGATCGTCCATGCATGTTCTGAAACGCCTTCCCCTAATGCTCCGTCCATCGATTCCTTGCCTATGGTGGTGGATACGTCCGTGCCTGTACGGGAAGTCACTCCATCGGAGGACGAATGGCCTGAATCCCCTGATGGATTAGCTGTGGTCTCCTACGCTGTTGGTGATCTGAATCATGACGGGTTGTTAGACTCTGTTGCCCTCACTAGTTCTTTTAAGGATAAGCTCTCCTATCTTTCCATCTTTTTGGGGTCGAATGACGGTAGAATATTGTTCAAAAAACTGGAGATATCCGATGCGGAGGAAGATGCTTCCGTGTCAATTGACAAAAATGGAGATCTCTTTCTGGGTTGGTTTGAATATTTCGCATGTCTATTCCGTTTCTCTGGGGATGATCTATACCTGACCTCATTCTCGGTGGAGACGTACGGTCTTGAATTTGACCATGGACATGTGCGCCTACGGTTGGAGGTTGCTGACTGGGGGATGGGTCTGGGAGAGGACGCTTCTCCTGTATTTGTTGATTTGCCAGAAAGCATGTATCCGCCGGCACTTGACATCAAATATTGCATGGATAGCGTCTTCACGAAGAACTTTCTCTCCATTGATGACGATTTTATACAGGCTAAGATTGATTCTGTAATGGAGAGTTATAAAAATGATTAGAACCGCTATATCCGGGTTTTAGCCGTCGGCACGACGAAGCCCACCACGATGACTCCTATGAGGCAGGCGATGGATACGATGCTCTTCACGTACACATTTTCGATGAATAGGGTCGTGGACAAGGCGCTCATTCCTACCATCATGAGGATCGCCATGACCTTGACGCGGGGTGTTACCCCCTTATTCTTCTCATAGTCACGTATATAAACGCCTAACCATGAGGAAAGTAGCCACGCTCTCAGACGTGGGCTGCTCCGGTAGAAGAACCATGACGCCGCTAACATGAATGGTGTGGTGGGTAACCCTGGCAGAAAGACACCAACCGTGCCTAGTCCGACACAAAGTGATCCTAGTATGATGTAAATTATCCGCTTCATCTCAACCTTATTTATGCCGCGAAAGTACCATTTTTCCTGACGTCCCGATAGCACAAACCGTTTTATAAATAGGACTATTCAAGTTATATCTTTTAAAAATCGCCATGACAAATTTATCTCTAAAAAACCTATCGTGTTCTTAATTAATTCGTACCTTCGCGCATATTTAACTTTTAGTCTAACACATGGCAATAGTAAAACCATTCAAGGGCATACGCCCTCCGAAAAACTTAGTAGAGAAGATCGAAAGCCGTCCGTATGACGTGCTCGATTCCGAAGAGGCCCGCGCAGAGGCAGGTGACAATGAGATGTCCCTTTATCACATCATCAAACCAGAGATAGACTTCCCGGTAGGTACCAGCGAGTATGATCCGCGCGTTTATGAAAAGGCTGCGGAGAATTTCCAGAAGTTCCAGGATAAAGGTTGGCTTGTGCAGGATAACAAGGAGATGTACTACATCTATGCGCAGACGATGAACGGTAAGACCCAGTATGGCCTCGTCATCGGCGCATATGTGGACGATTATATGACGGGTGTCATCAAGAAGCATGAGTTGACCCGCCGCGACAAGGAGGAGGATAGAATGAAGCATGTGCGCGTGAACAACGCCAACATCGAACCGGTCTTCTTCGCTTACCCGGACAACGCCACATTGGATAGCTTGATCAAGAAATATACCGCCAATACCCCTGAATATGATTTCATCGCCCCTATCGATGGCTTCGGACATAAGTTCTGGCTCATTGATCAAGACGCTGATATTAAAACTGTTACGGAGGAATTCGGCAAGATGAAGGCGCTTTACATCGCCGATGGTCACCATCGTTCCGCCGCAGCCGCTTTGGTGGGTGACGAGAAGCGTCGTCAGAACCCGAACCACAAGGGTGACGAGGAGTATAACTACTTCATGGCGGTGGCTTTTCCTGCCAGCCAATTGACCATCTTGGACTATAACCGTGTCGTGAAGGACTTGAACGGTCTCTCTTCCGAGGCGTTCCTGCAGGCGCTCTCCAAGAACTTCACGGTTCAGAAGATGGGCGAGGCGGAGTACAAGCCGAAGGAGCTCCACGAGTTTTCCCTCTATTTGGACAAGAACTGGTACAGCCTGAAGGCTAAGCCTGGCACATACGATAACGCAGACCCTATCGGGGTGTTGGACGTGAGCATCTCCAGCAAGCTCATCCTCGACGAGATCTTGGGCATCAAGGATCTTCGTTCCGACAAGCGGATCGATTTCGTCGGTGGACTCCGTGGCCTGAAGGAGTTGAAACGTCGCGTGGACAATGGTGAGATGCGCATGGCTTTGGCGCTCTATCCTGTCTCCATGAAGCAGATCATGGACATCGCCGATAGTGGCAACATCATGCCTCCTAAGGCCACATGGTTCGAGCCGAAGCTTCGCTCAGGTTTGATCATCCATAAGTTGTCGTAAACAAAACATTGGATATAATAAAGGCGGTTCATCCTAGTAGTGGTGAACCGCCTTTTTCTGTCATGGAGGTATGCCTTTCTTATGTGTTGGGCAAGCCCGACTGTTCTATTCCGTAAGGGGTATAGCCTACTTGTAGACGGTTGTTCTCCTCGAATATAGGCGTGTTGGGGTCTGGAATCACCTCTTTGCGAAGGTGTTTCCTGTGGTATACGCGGCAAATAAACTTATAGCGAAGGACAGGGATGCCCACGCGGCTCAATCGCGCTTCCAGGTCACTATCCTCCCCGGTGGCGGGCGAAAGGTATCGCTCGTCGAATCCGTTCACCTTAAGCAGATCGCTTTTGTAGATGCCGAAGTTGCAGCCTAATAGCAGCCCCTTCTTCGGTTTTATCAGTCCGAACCGTAACCTCAGGGGGATGCGTATGACATTCTCCGAGTGCTTTTCCTTGCTGAACAGCAGGGAGAAGAAGCGAGACTGTAGGTATCCTTTCTCCACCAGTTCGGGCGTCAGCTTGTCGGAGATATCCTGTGGGAGTTGCACCCTTCTGCCACCAATGACGTAGCCTTTTTGGCGGAGGTCGTAGTGGTCCTTCACGAAGTGCTTTTCCGGTATGCAGTCACCGTCCAGGAAGACCAAATATTCAGCCTTGCTGGCCACAACCGCCTTGTTGAGGATGATGTCCTTCCTCCATCCTTTATCCTCGTGCCATATGTGCTGGACAGGGAAGGAGGCTTTGTTTGCCATCTCCTTCATCTCCTGCACGTTCTCAGGGGATGAGCCGTCGTCCGCTATCACCACCTCGAAATTTTTATACGTCTGTTGTTGTAGCATGGCGAATATCATCTTCAGCCAGGCCGTGTTGTTGTAGACGGCGATGATGATGGAAATATCCACGTTCATTGTTTGTATTTTATATTTAAAAAATTGAAATTCTGTTACTTGTAAATGATTTAAAAATGTAAACAAAGATAGTGCATTTTGCGAATCGGGCAAAAATAGGATGTCAAAAAGTTGCCTGTTCCATAGTGTCTTGTGGCGGGTTTTGCTTAACTTCGCGTCGTTGTTCCATGGTGTTTATAACTAATCAACTCATTCATGTCCAAAGAGTCAAGGGTAAAGAAGTCGTTGCTTAACATGAAGGTGAACCTGATCGCATACTTCGTGACGGTCGTCGTCTCCTTTTTTACCCGGAAAATCTTCCTTGATCAGTTGGGGGACGAATTCATCGGACTCACGACCACCATCAATAGTTTGCTGGCCTTCCTGAACCTCGCGGAGTTGGGAGTGGGCGCCTCCATCGCATATTTCCTCTACAAACCGTTGTATGATGACGACAAGGAGACGATCAACGAGGTCATTTCCATCATGGGGTACATGTACCGCCTCATAGGTCTATTCATCCTCTGCGCGGGCGTCGTCATGTCTATATTCCTCCCCTTCTTCTTCGAGGGGACGCAACAATCATGGTTCATCGTCTACTATTGTTTCTACGGGCAATTGGCTTGCTCCCTGATCGGCTATTTCGTCAATTACAAAGCGAATACCATCTTCAGTGCGGACCAGCGCCAGTATTTGGTCAACGGATATTTCCAGCTGTCGCAGTTCGTCTGCACGATCATCCAGATGCTGTTCGCCTTGTACACCAATAGTTGCTCCCTGTACATAACCATCTCCATCCTCTTCGCCGTTGTGAACAGCATGATCCTGAACTGGAAGTTCAACAAGGCCTATCCTTGGGTGGTGGCTAACTATGACTTGGGCAGGAAGGCGATAAAGTGGCACCCGGAGATCATCCCATACGTCAAGAAGGTCTTCATCCATCAGATCGGAGGATTCATCAACAACAGTGTGATGCCGCTCATCGTCTATGCCTATGCGTCGCTGACGATGGTCACCTTCTACGGCAACTACACGCTCATCAACACGAAGATCAGCCAGTTGGTCAACGCCGCCTTCTCGGGCACCAACGCCGGCATCGGCAACCTGATCGCGGAGGGGGACAAGAAACGCATCTATGCGTGCTACAGGGAGTTGTTCTCCATCAAGTTCTTCGCCGTCCTCTTCCTCTCCATCTGCTTGGTGCGGCTCAATTCGGACTTCGTGGCGGTGTGGTTGGGTGACAAATATGTCCTGGAACCGCTCATCGTCGCCCTGATCTGCGCGGACTTTTGCCTCAATCTGTTGCGGGACACGACGGAGCAATACCTCAACGGTTATGGGCTGAAGGCTGACATATGGGTGCCGGTGTGCAGGATCATCTCCTTGCTTTTGGTCATCGGGGCAGGCAAGCTTTGGGGGCTTGTCGGCATATTGTCGGTGCCCGTCCTCGTGCAGCTGTTGCTCATGCATGTGTGGAAACCCTACTATCTCTATCGGGACGGGTTCAAGGCGCCTTTCCTGGACTATGTTAAATTGCTCGTATCCAACACTCTTCCGTTCCTATGCGCCTATTTCGCCGCGGTGGAACTGAGTTCGTTGTGCGGCGCCCCGGATGGGTTGTGCACGACGTGGAGCATGTTCCTCGTCAAGAGTCTTTCCTTCTGTTCGGTTCTGTTGGTCGTCTCCGCTGTCTTGGCATATTTCTTCTCGGACGGCATACGTTGTTTCGTCGGGAGGGTCACGGGAAGCCTCTTCCATAAAAAATAGATTATCATGAGTGACTACAAGTATTCCATCATCATTCCCCATTACAACATTCCGGACCTTCTCATGAGATGTCTGAAGAGCATCCCCGTGAGGGAAACGATACAGGTCATCGTGGTGGATGATTGCAGTCCGGAAGTCCATACGTACAAAGAGAAGTACCCTGAATTGTCACGTCCGTTCCTGGAGTTTTACCAGACCCCACGTGGAGGCAGCGCGGGGCGGGCGAGGAACCTCGGATTGGAGCATGTCCGTGGGGAGTGGGTGCTCTTCATGGATGCGGACGACCTATTCGCGGACAATCTGTGCGAACTGTTGGACGAGCATGTGGAGGAGGGTGCCGACATCGTTTTCTTCAACAACAGGAGCGTCATGAGCGACGACCTGACCCAGCCCGCCAACAGGGATTTCTACCAATACCTCTTTAAGGAATATGAGGAGACGGGGTCGGAGCTCAACCTGAGGTATGACTTCTATTCCCTATGGGGTAAGGTCTTCAGCCGTGCCTTCATCGAGCGCCATGGCATTCGTTGCGACGAGACGATGTACTCGAATGATGTCTTTTTCTCCTTCATGGCAGGACACCTTGCCGGGAAGATTCGGGTGGTGGACGAGCCCTTGTATATCGTCACGCAGCGGAGCGGTTCGTTGGCTTCGAGCCAGTTCTCGGGGAAGGCGATGTCCTTGAAGGAGTGTGAGGATAGGTTGGATGTCTCCATCAGGGTGGCGCGGATGACCCGTAAGTACAACATACCAGTCAAGAAGAAATTGCATATGGAGCATTCCTGGGCGATGCGTTTGCATTATCCCGGGCATTACCTATGGCGGATGTTGCGCCTGCTCCCGACCGACCCGAGGATGTTCATGCTCTTTCTGCGCAGGGATTTCCGCACGCTTCTCCGTATGCTGAAGGGTTTGGCATAGTATGTTTTCCCTGAGCTATTGGGGAGGATAGGTTTGCTTTTTCTGCTTTTTTCGCTAATTTTGCGTAAACGAATAATTGATTGTAACCTTTTAATAATAAGTGATATGAGTTTATTAACGTTCATAGCTGTTTCCATCGCCTCCGCATTATGTTTTGCGTCTTTGGTTTTGGCGATTGTAGGCGGAGTGAAAAAGAACAAGAAGTTCCTGTACGGAGGTGTCGCCGGTTTTTTTGTGTTTGGTATAGCCAATGCCCTGATTATAGTGTGTTCCGTTTACAATGCGGTAAATTCTGTCACTACGGACAGTGTGGCGGATACTGCGCGTGATGTGACTGAAACCGGGGGCAAGATAACTGGAAAGATGATCAAAGGCACTTTGACTGGCGTGGCCAATGGAATGGAAAAGGATTTTGTGACCGACTCGTCCGTCGTGCAGGCCGGCATCATCGTCAACCATTGCGAGAGCACGGAGAACGGATTATCCATCTATCTTGATTTCACGAAGGATTTCGATGGAGTGGTGGCGCTCTACGCATATGACGGAAACGACAAGAAACAAGGTTTCGCCAAGGATTCCTTCCATGTGAAGGCGGGAGACGAGGGAATATATCGTTTCGACTTCGAGGAGGGTGTCAATGTCGGGTTCATAGGACATTATCGTTTGTGTGTGAGGGAATAAGGCAGGCTCCACGAATCGATTTTGTGGGCTCATATATCTTTTTCTCGCCATATTATCGCAAAAATAGAAACGTTTAAAACATAAGTCTGTCATGACGGTATTCTTAATCATTTTTTTAACATCTTTTTTGTGCTTCGCATCCGTTGTGTTGTTGATAGTGGGCGGTGTGAAGAACATGAACAAACTCCTATATGGAGGTATCGCCGGAATGATCGTGTTTGGATGTGCGACGCTCCTTATCACATCGTTTTCCATGTCCCAAATCGTGGGGAATATCAATGCGGGTTATGAGGCGGAGGATGAGGAAGGGAGGATAATCAATGGAATCAGGGTCATAGGTCTTCCGGATGATTCGGACTCGGAGACCGATGATCGGATCAGGCTCGATACGACTGCTGCGATGGAAGGCATTGACATCAATTATTATGAGAGCAATGTGTTGGGTGAAAGTGTCTTCATCTTCCTCGAATTCCACAGGAACTTCGACGGGGAGTTGACGCTCTACGCATGCGATGAGAACGGAAAGAGATTGGCCTCCGTCAAGGAAAGCGTCCATGCGAAGGCGTGGGACAGTGGGATGCATAACTTCGATTTCGGCAAGGACTTCGATTCCGAACGTAGCAAGTATTTCAGCCTTTGCGCGAAGGAAGAATAGTTGGTGTTCCGGCGAAGAATGCGTGTCGAGGAAATAAAAATTCCTGATATGTTTTCCATATTGAAAATATTAATATATATTTGCCATCAATGTTGTTATGTATTGGTTGAATGAATTATTAACTGATTATATAATAGGAGATTAGAAAATGAAGAGAGTAAGATTATTTATTCAAGTACTGATTGGTATATGTGTGTGCGGATTTGTATCGTGCCATAGTGGTAAAGATGAGCTTTGTGACCATGACAAGGCTGATCCGGAGCCTTTCAACAACTATTTGGAGCAGCAGGCTGTACCGCAGATCGTGGATTATCGTTCTGAGGCTGACTATGCCAAAGGACACATTAAGGGTGCGGAAAGCATTCCTGTTTCCGTCGTCGAGTTGGATGGAACAAACGGAGACTGCGCATATGTGAAGAAGGTGATGGCTAAGTTTGACGTGAACAAACCATTGTTCGTTTATGGAGGCAAAGATGCTTTCGGTACGAATGGTATGGCTGTCCCTGGCCAGTTGGCTTGCAAGTTCTGTTCCGTTACGCTTTTGGTGGGCGGATACGACGCATGGGTAGAAGCGGGATTGCCGACGGAGAAATAATCCTTCTCCCATAAGGATATACGGAGGGGTGGCTGATAATCGGTCGCCCCTCTCTTGTTAGACATTAGACTTTAGTTCGGACAAGACAGAAGACAATCGGACTTTCCGTTCCTATGGTATAGTGAAACGTAAGTGATTGGATAGTAATTGATTGTAAATGTCCGATGCGGTAAATGAAACCGCCGTGGGTCTCCTTCGGGAAACTTGTCCGATCGCATCGTTTTTAGTAAAAAAATCGCTATCTTTGCGAAAAAATTTGTAGATATGAGTTTCAGTCAGGACGCAAGCAGATTGTTCGATGATGTGATTGTTGATTACCACAAGACAGATAACGTGGATGCCGCCATGAGCAATCCTTATCCGGCGCAGACCATAGAGAGCGTATTGTACCTCAAGAATTGGATCGACACTGTTCAATGGCACTTGGAGGACATCATCAGGAATCCTGAAATCGACCCGGTGGAGGCTTTGTCCATCAAACGTAGGATAGACAAGTCGAACCAGGAGAGGACGGACTTGGTCGAGCGTATCGATAGTTATTTCCTGGAGAAATACGGGTCGGTCGCCGTGAAGCCTACGGCGGTCATCAACACGGAGAGCCCCGCTTGGGCCATCGACCGCCTCTCTATCTTGGCGCTGAAGATTTACCATATGCGCAAGGAGGTGGAGCGCACCGACGTCGACGAGTCCCACCGATCCGCTTGCCAGAAGAAACTGGACGTCCTGCTGGAGCAAAGGAAAGACCTCTCCTCCGCCATCGACCAACTCATCAAGGATATCGAGAACGGCGACCGGTACATGAAGGTCTACAAGCAGATGAAGATGTATAACGATCCTAATTTGAACCCGATCCTTTACGGACGGAAATGATAGCATAGATGGAGGCGAGGAAGAATCTTTTGGTAATGAGGCTTTCCGCTATGGGAGACGTGGCGATGACAGTTCCTGTTATCGCCTCTTTTTTGAAGGCCTACCCGAAGATGGGTGTCATCATGCTCTCCTCGCCCAGACTCTCCTCCCTGTTCGAGGGAATGGAGCGCGTGACCTTCCTGCCTGTCGACACGAAAAGCACCTATAAGGGTGTCTTCGGTATGGTCAGGCTCTTCAAGAAGATCAGAAGAAACTACTCGTTCGAGAAGATGATAGACCTCCATGACGTGATCCGTAGCAAGGAGGTGCGTACGATGGTCGGGATGTCAGGCAAGAAATCCTATGTCATCGACAAAGGAAGGAAGGAGAAGAAAAGGCTCGTCTCCTCTCAAAACAAGGATAGGAAACAGCTCAAAACATCCGTGCAACGCTACGTGGAGGCCTTCGAGGCGGCCGGTTACCCTTTCGCTTTGGCCTTCGACGGACTGTTGCCTAAGGGAGCCCCCCTCCCGGATAGGATAGCCGAGGTGATCCGGACGGACAAGCCCCACCGCATCGCCATCGCTCCTTTCGCCCAACATGCCGGCAAGATTCTCCCGCTGGAGAAGACCGAACAGATCATCGCCCACTATGCGGAGCGTGACGACACGCAGATCCTGTTGTTTGGTGGCGGAAAAGCGGAAACGGAGACATTCAATGCCTGGACGGCCAAATACCGCAACACGCTCTCCATGGCGGGCAAGTTCTCGCTCGTCGAGGAGCTCCAAGTGCTGAACCATTGCGATGTCCTCTTCTCCATGGACTCCTCCAACATGCACCTCGCCTCGCTTGTCAATACGCCTGTCGTATCCGTCTGGGGAGCGACCCATCCGTGTGCGGGCTTCTATGGCTACGGGCAGGACCCTTCGGACGCCGTGCAGCTCGATTTGCCTTGCCGCCCTTGCTCCATCTATGGGAAGAAACCTTGCGCAAGGAATGATTACGCTTGTCTGAACGGGATAGAAAATGACGTGATAATCAGCAAGTTGGATAAGTATATCGAAAAAAAACGCTGAAAGTGGGAAGAAAAAGTTATTAACAATTTGAAATATCGGATAAAACGTCTATCTTTGCAATCCGATTTTGGGAGTGAAAATCAGGAAGAATAATATAAATAATAATACACGGCAATGAAAAGAACATTTCAACCCTCTATTAGAAAGAGAAAGAACAAGCACGGTTTCCGTTCAAGAATGGAGACAGCGAACGGACGTAGAGTATTGGCATCTCGCAGGGCTCATGGCAGAAAGAAGCTCACAGTTTCTGACGAGTACGCTGTAAAGAGATAATATTTCTCTGAAACAAAGGAAAGATATGGGGCGCATCATGGTATGCGCCTCAATTGTTTATACACATGGATCTCATTATGAATCAGTTGCCGGAAGATATAAATATGTTGTTCAGCTTCGTGAACATGAAGCTGCGGGACGAGTATGCGGGGGATCTGGACGAGTTGTGCAGCGCTTTGGATGTGGAGAGGGAGTGGTTGATCGCCCGTCTCGCCACAGGCGGGTTCGAGTTCAGCGAGCAGCAGAAGAGGTTCTGGTAGTATCGCTCTGCCATCCTTCCATGGACGTATGACGCGTCGGTGGGGGTGGGGCGTCATGTGGCCGAGCCGTTGTGCGGAAGTCTACCCGTTATCCCTGGAAACCTGTAGGAGATCTCCCTTGTTTCGCTAGGTGTTTGCAAGTATTTACTATTTAACCATTTACGATTTACTATTTAACCATTTACGATTTACTATTTAACTATTTACGATTTGCCGTTCATTCTTCACCTCTAGAAGGAATCGCCGCAGGGGTTGGGACGATATTTTCGCCAAACGATTCATATAAAGAAAAATTTATCGTATTTTTGTGGGAAATAACAAGGTCCCTATGAAAATTAATGTAAAGAAAATATTTATCAATCCGTACACGATCAGCTTCGTGGCGGCGATACTGATTCTATTCGTTCTTTATAAGTGCACTTTCTCCTGGCTGAAGAGCTACACCAACCATGGGCAGGAGATAGTCGTCCCGGACTTGTCGGGAATGACCACGGCCGAGGCCTCTCAGGTATTGGCGAAGCAGTCGCTGAAGCTGGAGGTGGTGGACTCCGTGTTCATGAAGGGAAAGGCCCTCGGCGTCATCGTGGAGCAGATGCCTAAGCCGGGGGAGAAGATCAAGGCGGACCGCACCTTGTACCTGATCGTCAACTCGTCGGCCGTGCGCATGGTGATGTTGCCGGATGTGCATGACTTCTCGCTCAGACAGGCGGAGGCCATGATCAATTCGGTGGGCCTCAGGGTCGATAGCGTGGTTTATGTGCCGAACGAATACAAGGACCTTGTGCAGTTCGTGAAACAGAACAAGCTGGAGCTCCAGCCGGGAACACGCATCCCGGAGGGTTCCAGTGTGACGCTTTACGTGGGACGGGGCTTGTCCAACGAGACCCTCGAGGTCATCAGCTTCAGGAAATTGAACGAGGAGCAGGCCAAATTGAAGGCCCATTCCGCTTTCCTCAATATAGGTAAGGTCATCTATGACGAGCAGCCGAAGGACGATGCGGAGAAGGCGTTGTTCTTCGTCTACAAGCAACAACCCGCCACGGGTTCCTCCATCAATGTGGGTGGCTCCGTCGACTTGTACCTTTCCAAGGACCCTTCCGTGCTGGAATCTCCGGAGGTGATCTACTACAACCCGGACGAGCCGGATGACACGAGTGCGGACACTGATAACCTCTTCAAATGATCGACGATAACCTCATCCCTGACGATTTGGATGTGGAGGAGAGGGAGGATGACGGCGCGGCCCTCGGCAATGACGGGCAGTTCCATGAACATTTCCGCTTCACGGTAGAGAAGGGCCATTCCCTCGTCAGAATCGACAAATACCTTGTCAACTGCATGTCCAATGTCTCGCGCAACCGCATCCAGGATGCGGCGGACGCCAAGTGCATATTGGTCAACGGCAACCCCGTGAAGTCCAATTATAGGGTGAAGCCCCTGGATGTGATATCCATCATGCTTTCCTACCCGCCGTCGGAGTTCGAGATCATTCCGCAGGATATTCCATTGAACATCGTGTATGAGGACCAGGATGTCATCCTCGTCAACAAGCAGCCGGGCATGGTCGTGCACCCAGGCTTCGGCAATTTCCAAGGCACGCTCCTCAATGCGCTGGCTTGGCACCTGAAGGATTCTCCGGACTTCAGCGTCAGCGACCCTCGCTTGGGGCTGGTGCACCGTATCGACAAGGACACCTCCGGCCTGCTCATCATCGCCAAGAACGAGGACGCCAAGACCCACTTGGGCAAACAATTCTTCAATAAGACGACTAAACGACTCTATAACGCGCTTGTCTGGGGCAACTTCACCGAGGACGAGGGGACGATCACGGGCGATTTGGGCCGTGACCCGAGGGACAGGATGCTCTTCACCGTCTTCCCGGAGGGGGAGAACTCCAACGCCAAGCATGCCGTCACCCATTACCGGGTGTTGGAACGGTTCGGCTACGTGACCCTTGTGGAGTGCAGGTTGGAGACTGGACGAACGCACCAGATACGCGTGCACATGAAGCACATCGGACACACCCTCTTCGCCGACGAACGTTATGGCGGGACGGAGATCCTGAGGGGGAACACCACCGCCAAGTACAAGCAGTTCGTGAAGAATTGCCTTGAGATCTGTCCGCGACAGGCCTTGCATGCCAAGACACTAGGCTTCGTGCACCCGCGCACGGGTGAGGAGATGTATTTCGACTCCGAGTGGCCGGACGATTTCAAGCAGCTTATCGAGAAGTGGAGGCGCTTCGCCAGTGGCGCCGAGGTCTGAATCGTTTCGCATAACCATTTGAATATCTATGCAATAAGATTTCCACAAAAAAACGCGCCATGGCAAGGAGAGCCGATGGCGCGGTATCACAAAACAATCATAGAAATTTTGATAATATTGTTCCCTTTTAAGGATTATGAAAAGTCTATTCCTCTGAGAGATGACAAATGTTGAATTATTCAACGATTCATCTAAACCCCTCATGTATATTAATGCAAAAACTGTGCCAAAACCCCCTTTTTTATCGGTCAATTTAGATAATATTTATCATATAATTGATTCAACTACCATTTTATGTATAGTGATTGGACAGAATTATTGCGCAAAATTCATTGTGTTTTTTAAGGAAACCGTTCCTGTATATGTTGACCAGTATAAAAATTTGGGAAGGAATCGTCATTTTCTTTAATATAAATATGCGTCTAATCGCATAATTCCATATTTTTATCCTTTCATTTATGGGATTTTTTCCACAAATCAGGAAGCCTTTTTCACATATATATTATCTGGGGTGTGTTGTTAATCCATTATTGAATGCCTGGCATGCCTTCCGCTGTGGAAATGTCGCAAGACGGGGTGAGTGTCTTCCACCTGTTTTTTATCTTTTCTCGTGGGGGGGCCGCACCTCTTTTTTCTTTTCCTGAAAGGAATATTTCCTCGTAATGGGATGTCTTGTAGCATGTTTTTTCATAAAAACAATAAATATATAATTACACAAATAGATATTTAGCAAATAAATACATTGATAATGGTCACAAAATAATTGCACAATGGACGCAAATACATATAGTGGCATAATATTTGCTTTTTCACAAGCACAAAAAATGCAAAATGCAACATAATAAATGATATATTTAAAATACACATAAATAAAGTTAATATATTTAAAATCAAATCGTTTGCTCTATACGTGTACGCTTGACATTTCTTTTAAAAATAGCCTTTCATACGTGTAAATACGTAGAAAAATTCCACAAAAAGTTCATGAATGGGGAAAAATTCCACAATCGGTGTATGCATTTTATGTTAGATTTGTGGTGTAAAAGGTTAATCATATGAAGTGTTAATGAAGTCCTTCCTCGGTGGTTGACTGTAAGAAGAAGACCAGAGGGGGACTATGAAGGTGTTAATTAAAAAATATAGTAAGGAAAAATGAATTTGAGGAATATCTGTGTGGATGCCATCATCGTGGATGTGAACATCATTGCTGAACATATAATGGGCGAGAGTCGCGAATTCCGTCCGGTTTGCGGGAAACTTAATGATGTGAGGAAGGATGGGTCCCCGAAGGCGTAAGTATAGTCATTGAAGAGAATTATAAAGAAAAAGGGGCTTCAGCTCTCCCTCATTGGTTGTTTTATTTTTTATGTATATCATGTAATTAATTTATCAGTCATTCATGCGGGCGGGTTGTCCCGAATCAATTAACCAATTTATTAATCATTTAAAACCAAAAACAAATGGATTTTAAAAAAATTGTTATGGCGACAATGGGTGTTGCCATGTCATGCGCTGTGAATGCGCAAACTCCTATCACGGAGAACAGTCATTATGTGGCAGACATGCATTCCGCAAGTCTTTCTGTGAAGTATAAACAGATAAACAGTGGCGGACAGACTCAGCAGCAGAGTCCAGGTTATTTCATTAACTGTATTGACTCTAATTTGGGTTCGTATACTACGGTGTTTGAGGTTACACAGGCGGGTCGTATCGGAGGAACAGGTCTTTGGCTCAACAAGATATCTTCCAGTCACTCAATGTGTCCTCATTTCTCCATCAATTGGGATAGCAACAATAACCTGACGTTTAGCACCAACAGTTACATGAATTCTTACTATCCTGCCGTATTCAAGTTCACCAGGGCCACTTTCGACAATGATGTGATCGTCAATGGTAAGTTGTCTTGCAAGGACGAGTTGAATGTGACGGAGGTGAATTCCAAGAGCATCCGTACGGAGGACATCACGGTGGACATGAACAACGCCGCCGACTATGTGTTCGACGAGAACTACAACCTGCGTTCGCTCAGCGACGTGGAGAGCTTCGTGAAGGAGAACAAGCACCTGCCAGGTGTTCCATCCGCCGCTGAGATGGCCGAGAAGGGCATGAGCGTTTCCCAAATGAGCAACCTGCTCCTCGAGAAGGTTGAGGAACTCACCCTCCACATGATCGAGTTGGAGAAGGAGAATAAGGCGTTGAAGGCTGAAGTGGAGTCTTTGAAGAAGTAAGAAAAGAGGATCAGTTCTCCCCGCTGGCCATATTTTTGATGATGTGTTATGCAAATAATCTATCGGTCATTTATGGGGTGGGTTGTTCTGAATCAGTTAATTATTCACAAAAAAATTTTTTCAAAAATGGATTTTAAGAAATTGATTTTGGCGACAATGGGTGTCGCAATGTCTGTGTGTGCCGCAAACGCACAATCTTGGAAGTACAATGGCAGTTATGGAATCTACAGCTATCCGACAACAAGTGTTACTGGAAATTTGACTCTTGGAACTACTCCAAGTAGTACAACCAGCCAGTACAAGTTATATGTGAACGGAGAAACGATGATGAACGGAAATTTCACGACTACCGGAAGTTTCGCCGCTAGAGGAAGTAGCAACTATGTCGAGAATGGGTTAAGCATTTATGCGACTAATCAGATGAGCCGTACGGGCTTGTGGATCAGCTCCAACCCTGATGGTGGAGGTATGCGAATCGCTTCGTCCGGATATCACAACTACGGTGCCTTGGCATTTGTCGCAAGCACATACTATTTCGCTGGCACGTATGGTGTAAACTACATGGACTTGTCCGACAGCAAAACAAAAATCCTCACCGACCTCGAAGTGTCTGGCAAGATCAAGTGCCAAAACGAGTTGGAGGTTGCCGAGGTGAAGGCTGACCAAATCAACACGAGGGACATCAACGTCGAGATGAATAACGCCGCCGACTATGTTTTCGACGAGAACTACAACCTGCGTTCGCTCAGCGACGTGGAGAGTTTCGTGAAGGAGAACAAGCACCTTCCTGGCGTGCCTTCAGCTGCCGAGATGGCCGAGAAGGGCATGAGCTTGTCACAAATGAGCAACCTGCTCCTCGAGAAGGTTGAGGAACTCACCCTCCATATGATCGAGTTGGAGAAGGAGAACAAAGAGTTAAAGAACAGAGTAGAAATGTTGGAGAAATAAATTTGAAAGAAAATGAAAAGAATATTATTATTGCTTTTTATCTCTCTCTTTTCGAGCATGGGATTCGCAAAAGAGACAATAAAGATAAATTCAACCGCAAACTCTTTTAAAGTCACGTCTGTAACGAAAGAGAAGGTGAGAGTGAAGGTGAATGTTGGTAATTTCAGTAGGACGCCTGTTACTATAAATGGGTCGACATACTATATAATAGATTTTGAAGAGGGGAAAATGATTGACAAGGGTTATCCTGAGTTGCCGAAATATGCAAGAAGTTTGGCGATCCCAGCGGGTGCGAAGGTTACTGCGCGTGTAGTATCTTCTTCGTATAAGGATTACTCCATGCAAGTTGCTCCTTCGAAGGGATCATTGTCAAGAACAGTAGATCCGAATACTGTTGGTTACACATTCTCATCAGTGTATAGCAAGAACTCATTCTACCCATCAACTCAGTATTCAGTGGGTTCTTCTTATAAAATGAGAGATATCAATGGTACTGTAATTTCTGTTAATCCTTTCGCATATAATGGATCAACCAAGACATTGAGGGTTTATACAAGTTTGGAAGTTGAATTCACAATCGCTGGAGGTACTGGCACTGTTACCACAAGAAGTAATGAATATTTTGATGGGATATTTAAAAATCAATTCATTAACTATACGGGAGGTGTCACGAGATCCTCGACAAACGACGCTGGTTCCATGTTGGTTATCAGTTACCCATCGTTTGTATCTGCAATGCAACCATTTGTGGACCACAAGAATGAGATAGGTATCTCAACGCAGATTGTTTCCACGAGCACAACGGGTACTACTGCCGCAAGTATTAAGCAGTACATCTCAAACTACTACTCGAGTCATCCTCAATTGACATTTGTGTTGCTGGTCGGAGATCACGCTCAAGTGCCAACATTTATGGATTCGCAGGGATTCGGATGTGACCCTATGTATTCTTTAATATCAGGTAATGATAACTATCCGGACATTATTGTGGGCCGATTCTCCGCTATAAACACTACTGAAGTAACCACAATGGTGAACAGGTCTATTTTGTATGACATGTTGGATAGGGAACAGGCATGGGTAAGAAAAGGGACATGCATTGGTAGTGGTGAAGGAACCGGTGACAATGGAGAATATGATTGGCAACACGAAAGAGTAATCCGAGGAAAATTGTTGAACTGGGAATATAATGCTGTTGACGAGTTGTATGATGGGTCACATGGCGGTCAAGATGCGACAGGAGATCCAACACCTCAGATGGTATCTAGTGCTCTGAATAACGGACGTTCGATAGTCAACTATACTGGACATGGAAACAGTACTTTCTGGGGTACGACTGGATTCAGCAATGACAACATCAACAACTTGACAAATACCAACAAATGGCCGTTTGTCTTCTCTGTGGCATGTTTAGTAGGTGATTTCACAGGTCTTAGCTATGCTCCGGATATATATCCTTATCCTTATTTCTTTTCAGGTACCACCTGTTTTGCGGAAGCTTGGCTGAAGGCTAAAGCAAGTAATGGATGTCCTACGGGAGCTATCGCATTTTACGGATCTTCAACTCTTCAACCATGGTTTGAGCCAATGCGTGCTCAAGATGCCTTTAATGATTATCTGACACAGGAAACATATAGTTCTTTTGGTTGTCTGTGTTACAATGCTTCTTGCGCCATGATGGATGCATATCCTGGTTCTGCATCTGTGTTTAAGGCATGGAATATCTTCGGTGACCCATCAGCAAGGGTTGTTCCTCACACCCAGTGCCCTAATGTGCTCACGATAAATACGGACATTAAAGGTGGGGATTACAAGGCTTCCGCACAAACAAAGGTAATTGGCAAGAAACAGATTTTGTCCAGTGCTCATGTGACGTATAGCGCACCAACGGTTACCTTGAAGACTGGATTTAAAGTGTCTGGTGGTAGTACATTCCATGCTAATACAGTTGGATGTAGCGCTGCTACAATGAGGTCTGGAAAGATTGTGGAGGATGATTTCGATAATGTGATTGTTTCTTCTGATGAGGATGGAATCATTGGTTCTTCTCTTTCCATCTATCCTAACCCAACCGATGGCGAGTTCATCGTTGCTTTCTCTTCTGAGGATGTTGCTTTCTCTCTTGATGTAGTCGACATCGCAGGCAAGTCTGTATACACCACGAGCGGTACGGGCCGTGAGCAGGTTGTCAACTTGGAAGGCAAGGCAAGCGGCGTCTACTTCGTGCGTGTCACTGTGGACGACAGGTCTTATGTTGAGAAGGTTATCTTAAAATAATACTGTTGTGAAAAAGAGTGGAGCCACGTGAGGAATGTGGCCCCACTCTTCACAAAACTGAAAAAAACGCCCGTCCGATGGATCTCTTCCGACGTGGCACATATGTATGAATGTATTTTAATAACCTGATTCTTAAATATATGGGTATAAGAAAAACAATCTTGGCAACAGTGGGTGTTGCGATGTGTGTATGCGCGGCTAATGTAAAGGCGCAGACTGTGGTTAAGGAGAAGGATTTCTTGACAAAATTACATGGCTTGGAGTTGACACTCCCTCTTGATGGGGAATTAGGCCCTAAATTTCTTCCTCCTACAACTTTCTTGAGTTGCTATAACCCGAACCTGTCAACCAATAATTTGGTGTTCGAAATCAATTCCTTTGGTCGCATGGCGGGTACGAGCCTCTTCATTAAAAAGACCTCTTTGGATGATGCAAGGAGTACGCCATGCTTCTCTATCAATTGGGATTCTAATTCCAATCTGGTTTTTACGGCTTCGAATCAACGTATTGGAACGGGCAATCCTCCTATTTCTGACCTCATAAAACAGAGAAGGTACCCTGCCATATTTGAACTCAGCAAGGCTACCTTCAATTGTGAGGTGGTTGTCAATGGTAAGCTTTCTTGTAAGGACGAGCTGGAGGTGGCTGAGGTGAAGGCAGACCAGATCAAGACGAAGGACATCAACGTCGAGATGAACAACGCCGCCGACTATGTCTTCGACGAGAACTACAACCTGCGTTCACTCAACGAGGTGGAGAGTTTCGTGAAGGAGAACAAGCACCTCCCTGGCGTGCCTTCCGCGGCTGAGATGGCTGAGAACGGCATGAGCATGTCCCAAATGAGCAACCTGCTCCTCGAGAAGGTGGAGGAACTTACCCTCCATTTGATCGACATGAAGAAGGAGATCAACTCACTGAAGGAGGAGAACGCTTCTTTGAGAAGTAAACTTGAGTGTAAATGATAGTGTATGTGTCCGGTGTCCCTTTGGTGGGGATGCCGGTGGAATGTCGGAGTGGAGCCTCTTTCGAAGGGGCGCCACTCTTTTTTTGAATGGCGGGGCGGCTGGAGTTTGCCCATGCGACTCCTTTGGGTGGCACGTCTCCATCTTAATTGATGTGCGTAATCTGTATTTCGTTCAAAAAAGTGTATATTTGCGTTTGCAAAGCGTTGTGGCCCCGGGTGGCTTGGTGCGTCATTCTTTCGGAGGGGCATAGCCAGAAGGCATAAACCTGAATTATTATCGATATATTATTAATACAATGAATCTAAAGAAAGTTATTTGGACAATCTTGGCGGGTGTCATGTTTGTGAATGTTGCTGTTGCGCAAACGCAGGTGGTGGAGGGCAGTGATTATAAGACCTCTCTCCATAGGTTGGATATGAACCTCTCTACTCCGACGGGTGTTAAGTGTAGCCATTTTATAGCTTGTTACGACTCGACGCGGACCTCTTCTTCCAAAATGGTCTTCCAAGTGAACAGCGAGGGTCTTATTTCCGCTTCCGGATTCTCTCTTCCTAGCGATGGTGTGGATAACATGTACTCGTCGTCATATGCCATGTATTGGGTAAACGGTGACTCGGTGGCGATCAGGAACTCGGGCCGAGGGAATACAATGTTCCCTGTGGGATTCTCTTTCAAACGGGCCACTTTCCATAATGATGTGGTCGTCAACGGCACGTTGACTTGTAAGGATCGGATGAAGGTTGTCGAGGTGGATTCGAAGAGTATCCGTGCGGGAGAGATCACTGTGGACATGAACAACGCCGCCGACTATGTCTTCGACGAGAACTACGATCTGCGTTCGCTCAGCGAGGTGGAGTGCTTCGTGAAGGAGAACAAGCATTTGCCGGGCATGCCTTCCGCCGCCGAGTTGTCCGAGAAGGGCATGAGCGTCTCCCAAATGAGTAACCTGCTCCTTGAGAAGGTGGAGGAGCTCACCCTGCATTTGATCGACATGAAGAAGGAGATCAACTCGTTGAAGGAGGAGAACGCTTCGTTGAGAAGCAGGCTGGAGGGTAAATGACATGTGCCGTCCGGTAGTCCTCCCGGGGTCGCTGGGGGCTAAAAAAGGAAGAGGGGAGTCACTGTCCGCAGTGGCTCCCCTCTCTCTATTCTTCCGTCGGTTACTCCGCCTCCGTGAATTGGTCTTTCCCTACGGAGCACAAAGGGCACTCGAAATCCTCCGGTACTTCCTCCCATGGAGTTCCTGGTTTGATACCTGCCTCAGGGCATCCCACTTCCGGGTCGTATTCCCAACCGCATACTTCACATACGTATTTTTTCATCTTTTCTGTTTTTATGGTTATTACTATTGTTTTGTTCCTGTTTAGAAGTTATCCACGTGCACTTCGAAGTAGGCTTGTGGATGTGCGCAGGTAGGGCATATATCCGGCGCTTTCGTGCCCACCACGATGTGACCGCAGTTCCTGCATTCCCACACCTTCACCTCGCTCTTCTCGAAGACTTGCGCGGTCTCGATGTTCCTCAGCAAAGCGCGGTAACGCTCCTCGTGCCTTTTCTCGATGGCGGCCACAAGCCGGAATTTCGCTGCGAGTTCCTTGAAGCCTTCCTTCTCCGCCGTTTGGGCGAATCCTTCGTACATCTCTGTCCATTCGTAGTTCTCTCCGTTGGCGGCTTCCGCCAGGTTCTCTGCGGTTGTGCCGATGCCGTTCAGCTCCTTGAACCAAAGCTTCGCGTGCTCCTTCTCGTTGTCCGCTGTTTGTTGGAATATGGCGGCGATTTGCTCAAACCCCTCTTTCTTCGCTTTCGATGCGAAGTAGGTGTATTTGTTGCGCGCTTGGCTCTCGCCCGCGAACGCCGCCTCTAGATTCTTCTCTGTCTGTGTGCCTGCATACTTGTTTGCCATGTTACTATCGTTTTTTGTACATAATCAACAAAGTTATATTTTTTTATCTGAATGGCAAATCCCGGGAGATATTTCATCCTAAATCTTACGGGATGTCGGGTGTAAAAAAGGACGGGCGAGGATGATTCCCCGCCCGTCCGTATACGGTTTGCGCATGTCGCTGATAGAGCTTATGCGGTGTTATTTTCTGATCAATGTCTTAGCGGCGATCGCGCCGTTCTCGCCCTTCACGATGATCACGATAGCCTTGTCGTTGATGGAGGCCACCTGACCGTTCATGTTGTATGTCGCGAGCAGTTCTCCGTTCAACACAACCACGTTGCCGTTGGCGTCGATGTATGCGTTGATCTCGAAGGCGTCGGCTGTAACGTCGTTGACACCGTCGCTGTTCAGGGCGGTGAACATGATGTTATCCACCAGATAACCTACTGGCAGTGAACTGATGATCAAGTCCATGGAGGTGGCTCCTGCAGGTACGTTGACGATGTTCTCGTTCTTTGTCCAGATCATCTGTAGCTTATTGTTGTCCAAATCGACGATCTCACCCGTGTTGAAGCGTACCTTGATCGGAACATCCATCACGTTCACGACAGTGGCTGGGTCGGCATCGTCCCACCTTGATTCAGTTTTGTCATTCTTATGTTTCTTCACGATCATCTCAGACTTGAACTGCTTGGTGCCTTCTGGAAGTTGGATTCCAGGGAATACGATGGAATCCCTCTGTGCCTCTACCTGCAATCCGTGGAGGATCTCATCGTCCATGTATCCGGAACCATCTGTTCCCCTGACTGAATCCGGCATGTAGTCCCTGAACCATACGAGCTCGTTTTCCTTTACGTAAGGAACCGTCTCTGTTTCCGACAATACCGGCACGATGCCGCCAGTGTATGTCACCTTAGCGACCGTCGGGTATGTCTTTTCAATGTATAGAGGGTTGTTGATAGGACAGTCGAAGTTCTCCGCATAGAAAGGCTTGCCCTCCTCCATCGACTCTATGTAAAAGTTTCTGATGTATGGGAAATTAACAGTATCCGCTTTCTCGCGGGCATACGAGAAGACCATACCGCCAATTGTCTTGATGCTTGGGTTGGCGTATAGGTATTTCTTTACCTCTACCCACTTATTCGCCTTGCCGAACTTTGCGTCTATGGTAACATAGAGAGGACACTTATTCGGGTCTGGCTCTTTTTCTATCGCACTCATGGAATCCTGCATGCCGATGATGAACATAGGCTTGTTCCTATCGTTGTCCCCACTCATAAATGCGAAATCCTTGTGCTCTTCCGGGATCATGTACTCCAAGACCATCACATAGTATTTGCTTAGGTCGATCGGATTCAGGGAATCGATCTTCAACTTCACATCCAAGTAGTCGGAAGAGAGTTGTCTGTAAACAACCCTATCCTCTCCGTCCACGACGGTGTCCTTCATCTGACTAGGTATAACGATTCCTCTCTCCACCTTTCTCCCTGTGTAAGGGGAGGTGGTCACATTCTCCGTCACCATCTTTCCGTCTTTGACCAGCCAGTATTTGTCGGAATCATATTCCGCGAACACACTCGCCACCGAGGCGAGCAGCGTACAAGAAAGTAAAAATAATTTTCTCATGCTTTTATGTTTTAATTATTATTTGAAATCATCATATTGTTCCCGTATGTCTCCTCACGATATCCTATCCTCTATGTTATTGCCATGATAGACGAATTCGCAAATATAAGAAATATTTCACATTTTTCACACATGAATCACGGCTCTTTCGTTTAAATGAGGTAGCAGACTACAATTCCTCACGGAGAATAGTGAATCGTAAATGGTTAAATAGTAAATAACATTATCTCTAATGCGGTAAAACCGACGAGGAGGAAGGGGGCTTGTCCGATTCGTCGTCTGACGCATTCCCACGAAAAAGGGTCGGATTCATATTGAACCCGACCCTTCCATATTGTGGAAAAACGTTTGTTATTTCACAATCAGTTTGTTTGTCGTCACGCCCTGTTCGCTCTTGACGGATACGCTGTAGATGCCGGCAGGGAGGTTGAGGTTCAACTCATTGGTTGTGCCTGCTGCCACATTGCCGGAATATACATTGACACCGTCCACAGAGAAGATGTCCACTTCGGCGTCGGCGTTGACGGAGATGTTCACGTTGCCGTTCTCTGCAGGGTTTGGCCAAATCGAAACGTTGTGGCTTGCCTTGATGTCTTCTACGGAAACGTCCTCGTTCTCCGGTTTACCCTTGAACTTGATGGTTCCCAGACCTGCGGATGTCGCCATGAAGGCCACAGCGAACACATGTCTTCCTTTTTCCAGTTTCAAATAGAACTTCTTGCCTGGAGCGTAGCTGGATTTTACTTCAGTCCAATCCCAATCTTGGTATGCAGTACTCTCTCCGGAACCGCCATGGCATGGGGTCAAATCCACCACTTTGTAGTGCTCCGTACCGTCTTCCTCTACCAAGCAGTTCTTGCCGTCCAAAGCGAAAGCGACTTTGTTGAAACCTTCATAGTCACTATCACTCATACTTTGTCTGTTGGATGTGAATATCTCGAATTCGTAGATGCCTCCGTATTTGATGTCCATGGTGTATTTCACCCATTCGCTCTGGCTGATCCAACCCAGACTGATGTAACCGTCACCAAGCTCTTCTCCGTTGCCATAGGTGTAACCCAAATCGACAGTTTCGTCTTCGCGGATGCCATCCAATTGTCCAGCGTTACCCATGTTACATGCTGGTGATTCAGTACAAGGTCTGTTGTCCTTCCAGTCCTCGTCGTTGTCGAAGAATGCGACACCAAATCCTCCCTCGTCATATTTCATCAGGTCAAGCTCAAAATCGTTGACACCGTCAAACACCTGAGCCTCTCCGTTGTATGGTTTGGACTCTAAACTGGTGTAATTATTGTTTTGCTTCAGGGCATTCTTCACGTATTCTCCGGATTGGGACCATTGGTTGCCGTCATAGCTGGTGAAGGAAGAAGCCACCTCACCCTTGTCGCACCAGCTCCAGTTGGCCCAGCTGATGATTTGGTTTCCGAGGTTCTTACCGTCGCAGATATCCATCAACATGTCTGCGGTCTTCTTTGCAACGTTGAAGTCACCACCGTCACCCGTGTGGCTTGAAAGACCCCACTCGGAAACGAAGATTGGCATGAATGCCGCAGCTGAGGAGATGTAACCCAAATAGCGTCTTTGGTCGCCTGCGTAGCTATGGAATGAATACATCACGTTCTCCAAACCGCACTTGTCAAGCGGATCTTGGAGAGCCCATGTCAAACCTTGGTCCCATTGAGGAGTACCTACGAGTACGACTGCATCACCGTCACCTTGCTTGATGACAGGGAGCACTTTTGCCGCATAGGTCTTTACATTTTTCCAAACCTGCTCAACCTTAGAACTCATGACGTCAAGTCCCTTCTCGTCAAAGTTTGGTTCGTTACAGATCTCATAGATGACGTGGTCGTAACCTTTATCCTTCACGTATTGACAGATCTCACGGAAGAAATCCTCCGCACCGCTGTAATCATTCGGGTTACCTGGGTTCAGCATGTGCCAGTCTACGATACAGTACATGTTTTGAGACTTACACCAGTCGATGCAACTCTTCATCCATTGTTTGTTGTAGTCTTGGTTGCCTTGATATCCCTTTCCTTCGTTGATGTACATGGCGAGACGGGCCAAATTGGCGCCGTTCTGCTTCATCCTTTGGAAGTCGCCCTCGTCATTGAACGCTTTCTCCAAGCCGTCGAAGTGACCGAACGTACTCCAGCCCCTCAGTTGGACTGGTTCTCCTGATTGGGAGCACAATTGGTTCCCAACCACTTTCAATTTGCCCCAAGTGCTATAGTCCCCCGCATTGCCATGCAAAGCGAAAGCCAATAACGCTGCTGCTAACGTAAAAAGTTTTTTCATGCGATTAAAAATTAAAATTATTACTGATTCTGATAATTATTTGTCATTAACCTTTTTCATTTTCTTTGGATACACATCAACGAAGTATGCCAAATCGATGTCTGGGAACATGGTTCACTGTCCAAGCGTGCAAATATATAAAAAAATTCGTCGCGACAAATTTTTTTGCATCGTCTTTCTGTGGATGGCACGTTTTTTCATGAAGACGGGGTGGTAGACAATCAGGCTTCCCGCATCTATGGGATAGGTCGTAAGTGGTTGAATGGCAAATGATTGCAAATGTCCGACACGATAAATGAAACCGTTGTGGGAGGTGGGGCTCCCGGTTTGGTGAGTCTCAGTATTGGAAACCGAACAGCCAAAGCGGGATTTTATTGCCCAAGGCGTATTCGATGTTGTCGGCGGCGATGAATGCGTTTTCCACCCCTGCGATTTGTTTTCCGTCTTTGTTCCGCCCGCCCACTTCGATGGTGTATTGGTTGTCGATGCGGAAATCGCCCTGTTTCGAATATTCGATGTGGTGTTTATAGGAGAGTTGGTTCACGAAGAATGTTTCCCTTTCAGTCCCGACCTCCACATCTGTCAGTGATAATGCATGGAGCAGGTTGCTGTTCTCCATGTAGATCTTGTCGGGTTTTTGTAGCCGTTTCAGGCTAAGCGCATCGCTGTACAAGCGATTCAGCAGGCGTGCCCTATCGAGGTGTTCCAGATAGTTGATGATGGTATTCCTGTTGAGCCCGGACGTCTGTGCCATTTTGCTGATGTCCACAGTGAAAGGCACCCCGCTGCTGACGATGGCGATCAGGCTGCGTATTTTGCGGACGTTGGCGATTTCCATGTTGCTCAGTTGCGGGAGTTCTATTTCTAAGATCATGTTGACCACCTTCTGTAATTGGGTGAGGTAGTCGATGTTCTTTTCCATGAAAAAGGGATAATAACCTTCTCGAAGGTAATGAGCGAAGTGTTTGATTGGTTTACATGCGTTCACGACCGTTTCCGATGCCTCCAGCGAATGATGAAGTATTTCGTCTAACGAGAAGATGGGAAGTGACACTTTTTCCTTGAAAAGCAGATATTCGCGGAATGAAAGGCCTTGCATGTCGTAGCTTACGCAGCGGCGTGATAGGTCTGCTTCCGCATTGAGGATGTTGAGCAGGGAAGATCCGGTGAAAATGATTTGCAGGTCGGGAAACCCGTCGTGGATAATTTTAATCTCACGGCTCCATCCGTCATATTTATGTACTTCGTCAAGGCAAAGGCAACGTCCTCCTCTCTTGTGGTACGTCTCGGCTAGATCCAGCAGGGTGTGCCTTGTGAAGTAGAGATGGTCTAAACTCGCGTATAGGGCAGATTGGGGGTCTGTTCCATACTCCTTTTTGATGTGTTGCAGGAGCATCGTGGTTTTCCCGACACCTCGTGCGCCACGAACGGCAATTAGACGGGCGTCCCAGTTGATTTCGTTCATCAGACTACGCTCATATTGTGTAGGCAAATGCGATAGCATCCTTAAGTGTTGGTTTTGAAGCTGTTCCATCGTATTAGTCGTTGTGAATTTTCCTGCAAATATACAAAATTTGCTTAATCCATTAAGCAAATTTCATATAAAAATGCTTAACCGGTTAAGCAATTGGATGGACTGGGGCCAATTTACCATAGGGCGTTGCCCTAGGCTATATATGTTACGCTCTTTCAGAGCTCCACTCCCCAAAACCCGTTCATCATACAGGGGTTTACACCCCTGCCTGGGGGATGCCGCCCCGCTGGGGCTTAATTGTGCGCAGCATGTAGAGACGTCCGTCCCCCCAACTCATAATTGACTCCGTCGAACTATCGTTTCATAATTCCCTAGGGCGTTGCCCTAGGCTAGATAATGTTGTGGCCTTTCAGGCCGTGGGGGATACGAAAATGTAGAATGTAAGCACGTTCAGCAACGTAATTCATTTAATCAATGGCACGCCTTCCCCCTCCCAAAAATCGGGGCGGACGGATTATCTTGTGATCCGCCCGCCCCGTATGTTTTAGCTATTAGCTTTTATTCCTTATTCTTCAATGCGTTGTTCTCCTCCCTCAGTTGGTCGATTTCCTTCTGCATGCGGATCAGGTGCAGCGTGAGCTCCTCCACCTTTTCGAGCAGGAGGTTGCTCATCTCGGAGACGTTCATGCCCTTGTCTTGGAACTCCGATGCGGAAGGCACGCCCGGCAGGTGTTTGTTGCTCTTCACGTACTCTTCCACCTCGCCCAGCGACTTCAGGTCATATCCTTCCTCGAAGACATAGTCGGCCGCATTGCCCAACTCCACGTTGATGTCCTTGGCATTCACCTTGTCCGTGTTGACCTCCGCTACGCGGATCTCCTCCTTGCAGACGATCCTGCCATCCACATTCAGGGTACCGGATTTCTTTTTGGTGCTCTGGTATTCGGTTCCGAACGTGAAATTGAATTCGGATGCTTCATAGTGGATAGGATAATAATTCCCATAACCTGTGTCCGTGGAGATTAGAGTTGTGGAATCATCCTTCATGTTAATCGAGAATTGGGGGCTTCCATTGGTGTTGCATAGCTGCATTCTGAAACTTGGATTACAGATTCTTTCGGTATGATTACCAAGAGGACCACATATACTGATTTTCTGATATGCCCGTAGTGTGTTTGCTGTAACTATCCCGTTTGCGTCAATATCTTCCACATTAAGAGAACTTGTTTCAAGATGATCTGTTTTGAGGGATGGGGTTTGAATCAATTTCGTCGCCAGAACAGTGTCCGCCTCTGTGTTGGAGGCGAATGCGTTGCCGATGGAAAGGATCGCCAAGACAAGCGTAATGGAGTGTGTGATTATTTTTTTCATATAATAGTTGTTAATGAAGTTTGTACATTCAGGTCATATGACTTTGTGTGGGGAATCACTTGGTCTTATTTGTTCTTTGCCTTCAGGGCGTTGTTCTCCTCCCTCAGTTGGTCGATCTCTTTCTGCATGCGGATCAAGTGTAGGGTGAGTTCCTCCACCTTTTCGAGCAGGAGGTTGCTCATCTCGGAGACGTTCATGCCCTTGTCTTGGAACTCCGATGCGGAAGGCACGCCCGGCAAGTGTTTGTTGCTCTTCACGTACTCTTCCACTTCGCCCAGCGACTTCAGGTCATATCCCTCCTCGAAGACGTAGTCGGCCGCATTGCCCAACTCCACGTTGATGTTCTTGGCGGTGATGTCCTTGGAGTTCACCTTGTCCGTGTTGACCTCCGCCACGCGGATCTCCTCCTTGCAGACGATCTTGCCATCCACATTCAGGGTACCGGTTCCCTTGCCGTTTTCGAATTTGAAGTTGTATGCGGAGGCATCGAAGGTGATATGGTGAAAGCCCGAGTATGATTGTGTGGAAAGTTTCATTCCTATGTCTTTTTTGACGGTGTCGTTGTCGAATTTGATGCTAAAGCAGTTAGACATGGTGCTTCCTCCGTAGTACATGAAAAACGTAGGGTTGGATGCGTCCTCGCCTGTCGCATTGACGCTTGGCATAATTGTGAGATTCTTGAAGACATCCAGGTCTTTTGTTTTGGTATATTCCTTTACCTCAACCTTAGTGGCGATTATGAAAGGTGAGTATACACGGCCTGTCGCATTAATGTCTTCGGCCGAGATGGAATTCATATCTAATTTTGTCGCTTTCACAACATTCACGATGGCAGAATCCGCATTGACCTTCGGGGTTTGAACCAGTTTCGTCGCCAGGATGGTGTCCGCCTCTGTGTTGGAGGCGAATGCGTTGCCGAGGGAAAGGGTCATCAAGACCGGCAACAATAGAAGTTTGATTGTTTTTTTCATATGATTAAATGTTAACACTATTCATGAACTCTCTTTTTGTTTGAATGGGGCCTATTTCATGTTGCTGGTGAAGAGCAGCAGGCGGTTGGCGATGTTCGCCTCGCTGACGCCTCCGTCGAAGTCGAGGGAGAGCATGTTCAGCTGCGGATACTCCTTCTTCAGTTTCTTCTCGATGCCGCGCGCCACGATGTGGTTGGCGATGCAACCGAACGGCTGCATGCTGACGACGTTGTTGCATCCGTCCTTCATGAAGGCGATGACCTCCGCCGGCAACAACCATCCCTCGCCGAACTGGGCGGAGAGGCTGATCACATCCTTCGCATATTCGCTGATGGTCTTGATGTCCTGCTCTGGCTTGTAATACCTGAACTGGGAGGCCTCCGCCTCGATCTTCTTCATCACCTTGCGGATGAGGTTGTAGGCCATGTCGATGACCAATGGCGGCACCTTGAAACGCTTCACGAAGTTCTCTTTGTTGAACTTGTAGTTGACGAAGGCGCGGAAGAAGAAGTTGTGCACGGCGGATGGCACGACCTCGACGCCATGCTCCATCAGCCAATCCGGCACGTAGCGGTGCGCGTATGGGTTGAATTTCAGGAATATCTCGCCTGTGATACCTGCCTTCGGGTAGACGCGGTCTTCGTAGATCGGCACCTCGTTGAAGGCCCGGGCGGCCTCGCCGGTCAGCTTCAGCAGACCCTTCGTGTCGCCCTTCTCGACCAATGGTTTCGCCTTCTCCAAGTAGAGGTCACGCAGTTTGCGCGCCTCGCCCTTGTTCCTCTCACGCACCGCGATGGCGTGGTAGAAGATGGAGAGCCAGTCTCCGTACATGGTGGCGTATATGACGAGCGGAGCCGCCTTGATGAGGTTCAGCTTGAAGCCCGGTTGGTCCTCGATGTTGTCCGTTCCGCCGATACCGATGACAGGCACCTGCTCGAAGCCGGCGTCCACGATCGCCTTGCGGATCAGCGGAGGGTAGTTGGCGGCGCGGCATTGTCCCAATTGGGTGACGGCCACGGCCACCTTGTCCAGGTCATACTTGCCCGACTGCAACGCCTTGATCAGGTCGCCCACGATCAGGGTGGCTGGGTAGCAGACCTCGTTGTTGGAGTATTTCAGTCCCACATCGTTCGAATCCGCGTTGCTCAACGGCAGGGATTCCATGTCGTAGCCAGCCCATTTGAAGGCGGCCGGGAAGAGTGGGGAGAGGTATTCCGTGAAGAATGGCGCGAGGATCTTCCTGCGCTCGTTGTCGCCCACCTCGAAGCGTTTTGGCTTGATGAACGGCTTCACCTCGGTGGCTTCCTTGGCCTCGAACTTGAGGCTCTCGATGAGGGAGCGCACGCGGAGCTTCATGGAACCTACGTTGTTGATATCGTCTATCTTCAATAAAGTCAATGACTTACCATATCGGTTGAGCAAGCTGCGCACCTCGTCCGTGAAGAAGGCGTCCGGTCCGCAACCGAAGGAGGTGGTCTCCACGTAGTGGACGTTCCTTCCCTGCCTTGCCGCCCATTGGGCGGAGTTGAGGATACGGTTGACGAACGACCATTGCTTGATGATGAAGGCCTCCTTTTCGTCGCAGTTATTCTTTCTTGAGACCTCCTCCGTGATGACGTCCACGCCCATCTGAGAGATCATCTCAGAGACTTTATGCTGCACAAGTGGGTCGGTGTGGTAAGGTCTTCCCGCCAGTACGATGACCAGACGGTCCTCCTTCTTCGCCTTCTCGTACGCCTCCTCGTTGAGTTTGCGGAGGTTCAGTCCGAACTCGCTGTAGACCTTCACCGCCTTGGCGTGGGCGGCTTTCACCACCTTCTCGGAGACGCCCAGTCCCTTCATGTAGCGGATCAGCTGCTTGAGCAGGAGCTTCTCGTCCTTGAAGGAGATGACAGGCGAGTCGATCGGTATCTCCGAGTCGATGGCGCTCTGCACCACGTCCGGGTAGCCGATGATGATCGGGCAGTTGAAGCTGTTGTGGGCGGCGTTGTCCTCCACACACTCGTAGACGACGCGCGGGAAGAAGATACGGTCCACGTTTTTCTCCTGCAGTTCGTAGATGTGGCTGTGCACCAGTTTCGCAGGGAAGCAGATGTTGTCGGACATGACGGTGTGCACGCCCCTTTCGTAGTTCCTATAGGTGGATGTGGAGGAGATCTCCACTTGTATGTTACACTCTGTGAAGAAGGTATGCCAGAACGGAAACTCCTCGTACATGTTCAACGCGCGTGGGATACCCATGCGGAAGAGCGGGGAGAGCAGTTTGGAAGGCTGCTCGGCGCGGTCGAAGAGCTCATGGTACTTCCTTGCGCTCATGTCGACGCCCGGCTTCACCTTGTAGCCACCGTTGTTGAATATCTTTTCGCACTTATTGCCGGAGTAGTAGGTGCCGCCGCTCTTGAAGGTATATTTCGTGATTTGGCAATTATTGTCGCATCCCTTGCAGGAGAGCACCTTCGAGTCGAAGTCCGCCGACATAAGGTAGTTGTCGAGCGGAGTCGCCTTCTTGTTCTGGTCGTGCATCTTCATGGCGTAGAGGGCGCAACCATAGGCGCCCATCAGCTCCGGCACGTTGTTGCAGTATACGTTTTTGCCGGTGAGGTTCTCGAACGCCTTGACGATGGAATCGTTCTTCATCGTACCGCCTTGGAGGACGATGTTTTTCCCCAATTCATCGTAGTTCTTGATTTTCAACACCTTGAAGAGGCAGTTCTTGACGACCGAGTAGGCGAGACCTGCGGCGATGTCGCTCACCGAGTAGCCTTCGCGCAGCACCTGCTTCACCTTGGAGTTCATGAAGACGGTGCAACGGGTACCGAGGTCGCATGGGTTCTGGCTTTGGCAAGCCTGATAGACGAAGTCGGTGATCTCGCAGTTGAGTGTCTGGGCGAACGTCTCGATGAAGGATCCGCAGCCCGACGAGCAGGCCTCGTTGATCTCCATGCGGGTCAGTGCGCCGTTCTCCACGTAGATGGCCTTCATGTCCTGCCCGCCGATGTCGAGGATGAAGGAGACGTCCGGGCACATGTTCTTGGCGGCCACGTAGTGGGCCATTGTCTCGATCATGCCGAAGTCAAGCGAGAAGGCAGCCTTGATGAGGTCCTCTCCGTAACCGGTGGAGCAGCCTGCCGTGATGTGCAGGTCCAGCTTCTCCTCCACGCAGCGGGCCTTCAGTTTCTCCAGTCCGCGGCGTACGGCGCCGATCGGGTTACCTCCGTTGTGGGTGTAGTATTTATAGAGGATATCACCAGTTTCGTTGATGAGGACGATCTTCGTCGTGGTGGAGCCGGAGTCGATACCCAAGTAGGTCTTGCCCTTGCATTCGTTGAGGTTGACCACAGGGATGTGTGACTTCTCCTTCTCCGCCTTCCAAGCCATGTATTCCTCCTCGTCGTGGAAGATAGGAGGCAAGGTGACGTTCGTCTTGTTCTTATTAGGGTTAGCCGTGTTCTTCTGGACAGGCTCACGGTTCAGGATCTCCGTCAGTTCCTCGATGTTGATCGGGGTCATGTCGTTCTTGAAGAGAGCGGTACCCCAGGCAGGGATGATGTTCGCGTTCTCAAGGATGACACAGTCGTCGTTGATGTCGAGTCTGAAATAGTCCGCGATGGCCTTCCGGAGGGAACCGATGAAGGTGAGCGGACCGCCGCAGAAGAGCACTTTAGGGCGCACTTCGCAGCCGTGTGACAATGCGCTGGCGGTCTGTACGGCCACGGCGCGGAATATGGAGGCGGCGATATCTTCCTTGGAAGCGTTGCGCGCCACGAGGTTTTGAATGTCCGTCTTGGAGAATACACCGCAGCGGGAAGCGATCGGGTAGACGTGCTGCGCGTTCTTGGCGAGTCCGTCCAGCTCAGAGACTTCCACGCCCAGGCAAAGCGCCATCTGGTCGATGAACGCACCCGTACCGCCGGCGCAGTTACCGTTCATGCGGAGGTCGGAGACCTGTCCGTTCTTGAGGTATACGATCTTAGCGTCCTCACCGCCTATGTCGATGATGGTGGATATTTCCGGGTGTACCTGTTTCGTGAATTCCGTGGCTGCGATCACCTCCTGGACGAAGGGGATGTCGTATCGTTCAGACACGCCTAATCCCACGGATCCTGTGATGGAGAGTGTGAACTTTTCCGTTGATAGTGTGTTTTTCAGTTCCTCCAGAAAAGCAGATATGGCGCCTTTGACGTTAGCCAAGTGGCGTTTATATGATGAGTATACTACTTCCCCAGCTTCGTTTAGCACTACAATCTTTGCCGTAGTAGAGCCAATATCAAGTCCTATTTTGAACATAAAAATACCTTACGTGAAAATATTTGCAAAATTAGATATAAAAAACGAAAATGCCAACCCTATAATTATAGAATTGACACATGAGGCAATAACCTCCCTTTTTGGTTAAGAATTAGAGGTTAAGAGTTGATATTTCAAGGGGTTTGGAAGACCTTTACTGCTGGTCCAGCACGTAGATGGATTCGCAATTTTTCATCAGTTCCTGGATCTTTTGGGCCTCGCCCACGATCCAGATGAAGTCGCCCTGCATGATGGTGGTGTTAGGGGATGGATTCATGGTGGTCACGCCCTCATGTTCTATGCCCACGACCATGCACTTGGAGTGTTCCTTGATGCCGGACTGGCTGATGGTCTTTCCCGCCAAGGTGGATTTCTCGGAGATCTGGAACTGTTCGATGACGACGCCGGTGTTCTTCGTGTCGCGCACCCACTCCTCGTTGTTGGTGTTAAGGGCGGTGTTGAACGATTTCAGTTGTTCGTCGGTGCCGAGCACGAGCAGCTTGTCGAACGGGAAGATGACCTCCTCCGCCGAAGGGATGTTGATGCGTTGCTTGCCTCGCATGATGGAGACCACATAGACGCCGTGCTTCTGGTGGAAGTTCATCCTTCTCAGGGTATATCCGATCACCTTCGAGAACTGAGGCACCTCGAAGTCGACCAGATGCAGGTCGTGTGCGGAGAGTCTCTTCGCCAGCTCCTTTTTGCCGAAGACCTCCTTTTCCCTCGATTTCTTTTGTGCCTCGTATTCCCTCGAGTTGAGGTTGTGCATGAACTTGCGCTCCAGGGTGATGGAGTATAGTTTGATGCGTCTGGACCGCAGCATGAGGATGATGAGGATGGTGGCGCAGACGATGAATGCGGCGATGAAGAGGAAGCCCGTGTTGATGTGCAACAGCTCCGCCGTCTTCAGGAGTATGAAGTAGACGAATGTGGCGGCGAGGAAGAAACGCAGCAGGATGGTGGCTAGCAGTGGGGCATGGTTGTATTTGCTTGTCTTCCAAAGATATTTATACTCCAACGAATGGTTTTTCTTTGCCACCATCGCGCGCAGGAGAGGGGAGATGATCAGGATGGTGATGCCTGCGCCCACGATGGCGCCCCAATATCCCTCGATCTTGCTGGTGACGAACGGTATGAAGTATTTGATGGAGAGCAGTTCGATGGCGATGGTCAGCATCGAGTAGACGAATATGATCCGGATGATCTGCGACAGCAGGCTGTACCATACGTTCTGCACATGTGCGGACTTCCCGGAGGTGGAGCGTCGTTCGATGGCGTTCGCCCAGGACTCGGGCATGTGGTTCGATATGAAGTTGTAGGCCGGCTCCGAAAGCCGCATGATGTAAGGCGTGAGGAAGATCGTGACGACCGACACCGCCACGATGACGGGGTAGATGAACGGGTCGATGACCTTGAGGTTGATACCCAACATGGCGATGATGAAGGCGAACTCACCGATCTGCGTGAGGCAGAAGCCGGACTGGATGGCGGTCTTCAGGGGCTGGTTCGCCAAGAGGAGACCGCAGGTGCCGAAGATGATCTGTCCGAAGATGATCGCTAGGGTGATGATGATGATCGGCACGATGTACTGCGTGATGACGGCGAAGTCCACCATCATGCCGACCGACACGAAGAAGATGGCGCCGAAGGTGTCCTTCAGGGGACGCACCAACCGCTCGATCCTTTCCGCATCCAATGTCTCCGCCAGGATGGAACCCATGACGAAGGCTCCTAATGCGGAGGAGAATCCCACCGTCTTCGCGAAGAGCACCATGCCGAAGCACAAGCCCAGCGAGAAGACCAGCAAGGTCTCGTCGTTCAGCACCTTCTTCGCCTTCCGTAGGATGATCGGGATGAAATAGATACCGCCTATCAGCCAAACGACCAGGAAGAAGATCAGCTTCAGGATGGCCATGATGAGGCTTTCCCCCTCGAATGACTTGCTGACGGCCAGCGTGGAGATGAGCACCATCAGGAGGATGGCGATGAGGTCCTCCACGATGAGGATGCCGAAGACGTAGCGGGTGTAGGACTGGTTGCGCAGCCCCATGTCGTCGAACGCTTTGATGATGATGGCGGTGGATGACATGGAGATCATACCACCAAGGAGCAGGCTGTTGAAGATGCCCCAGCCCAGGGAAACACCCACGAGAAACCCTAGCAGGATCATGAAGGTGATGATGGTGATGGCCGCGATGGCTGCGGTCTGACCCACCTTGATCAATTTCTTGAAACTGAAGTCCAAACCGAGGCAGAAGAGCAGGAAGATAACGCCGATGTCCGCCCATGTGCCTATGTCGGAGGTGCCTGAGATGGTGGGCGTCAAGGAAATCTGCGAGCTGACAAGAAAGCCGGCCACGATATACCCTAATACGACCGGTTGCTTCAACCATTTGAATAGAATGGTCATGACACCTCCTGATATGAGTATCAGTGCCAAATCCGCCAGTATCGATGGTATATTCTCCATTATGCTATCTTCCTCTTATGGTGGGGTTTATGAATGTTTTCTAAACCCTATGGTTCTGTCTGCTATGTAAATTTAGCGAATTTTATAATTCACCTCATGCAAATTTACTCATTTTTTCACATTTAACCGCCCATTTACTCCCCTATTTATTAAATAAAGTTAAGCCACGCGAAATGTTAAAATCGTTTGTTTATATTTGCGTCGATGAAGAAGACGACGATCATATTATTGGGTATTGTAATGTCGATTTCATTCTTGGGATTGATATTCCTCCAGTCTTACTATATCCGCTCCACCGCCGAGATGCGCGAGGAGCAGTTCGGTGAGGCCGTGAAGCGTAGCCTTTACGAGGTCGCGCGCTTGCTGGAGGAGGAGGAGACGCTCCAATACTTGAACAAGAATTTGGCGGTCCCTTCTTCCAAGACCCGCATCACCACGAAGCCGGGGCCCGCTCCTCTGCCGATGAACGGTCAGATGAACAATATCGGACAACGGGCGGATTCCTCCTTCAACTCGTGCGTGCGGGTGCGCCCTACCGTCTTCATCTCCATGAAGCACGGCATGAACTCCATCGAGGAGTCTTCCCGCATCATCCAGAACAAACTCAAGGAACGTTTCCTGCAGAGCAGGGCCTTGCTGGATGACATCCTGGTCCGCCTGCTGAGCGAGACCTATGTGAAACCGATCGAGGAGCGTATCGACTTCCAGAAGCTGAACGAGCTCGTCGACCGTGAGCTGGACAACAACGGGCTGGGCGAACTGAAGTACTATTGTTGTGTCGTGAACAAGGATGGCCGCGAGATCTATAGCAGCGGAAGTTTCGAGGAGGATGGGTGGAGCCCGAAGGATATGGTCTGCTACACACAGCTGCTCTTCCCGAACGATCCCGCTCCGACCTCCAACATGCTGAAGGTCTATACGCCTTCCAAATCGAGGTACTTGGGGTCGAACCAGATCTTTTACGTCTCGATCATCTTCACGCTTATCCTGCTGTTCACGTTCGTCTTCTCCTTGGTGATCATCTCCCGGCAGAAACAGCTCTCCGAGATGCGTACGGACTTCATGAACAACATGACGCATGAGTTGAAGACGCCGGTCTCCACCATATCGCTCGCCGCGCAGATGCTGAACGACGACTCCATCTCCAAGTCGAAGGGCATGGTGGACCAACTCTCCAAGACCATCGGCGACGAGACGAAACGTCTGACCCGCCAAATCGACAAGGTGCTGCAGATGTCTATCTTCGAGAAGGAGAGCTCCGCCCTGAAACTGGAGCTGATGGACATCGACGACCTCATCCTCACCATCGCCGGCAACTTCGCCCTGAAGGTGCAGAACACGGGTGGCGACATCCAGACGGAACTGGATGCGGAGGATTCCGAGACGATGGTGGACGAGATCCATTTCACCAATATCATCTACAACCTGATGGACAATGCGGTGAAGTATAGCAAGGGACCGCTGGTGCTGAGGATCAGGACGTGGAACGAGCACGGCAAGATCTGCATCTCGGTGGAGGACAACGGTATCGGTATCAAGAAATCAAACTTGAAACGTATCTTCGACAAGTTCTACCGCGTGCCGACGGGCAGCGTGCATAACGTGAAGGGCTTCGGCCTGGGCTTGGCCTACGTGAAGAAGGTGGTCACCGACCATCGCGGCACGATACGGGTGGAGAGCGAGTACGAGAAGGGCACGAAGTTTATCATTGAGATTCCTATAAAGAAAAAGAATAATTAATCTAAAAAGACGAGATAAGATATGGACGAGAAGATAAAAATTCTATTGTGCGAGGACGATGAGAACCTTGGCATGTTGCTGAGGGAGTACCTGCACGCTAAGGGCTACGATGTGGACCTGAAGCTGGATGGCGAAGAGGGTGGCAACGCATTCTTCGCGGGTAAGTATGACGTGTGTGTCCTGGATGTGATGATGCCTAAGAAGGATGGCTTCACGTTGGCGCAGGAGATCAGGCAGGTGAACGAGAAGGTGCCTATCCTCTTCCTGACGGCCAAGACGCTCAAGGAGGATATCGTCGAGGGCTTCCGTATCGGTGCCGACGACTATATCACCAAGCCTTTCAGCATGGAGGAGCTGTTGCTTCGTATCGAGGCGATCCTCCGTCGTGTGAACGGCAAGAAGGGTGCGGCGGACCCTATCCAGAAGTTGGGTAAGTTCACGTTCGATTCCCAGAAGCAGCTCCTCACCATCGATGGCGAGTCCACGAAGCTGACCACCAAGGAGTCTGAATTGCTCGCCTTGCTCTGCGAACACAAGAACGACATCCTGGAGCGCAACCGTGCCCTGAAGACCATTTGGGTGGATGACAACTATTTCAACGCTCGGAGCATGGATGTCTATATCACTAAGTTACGTAAATTGTTGAAGGCAGATCCTCAGGTGGAGATCATCAATGTGCATGGTAAAGGCTACAAGATCGTGATCCCGGAGGAGCCAAAGGGTGAATAAATATTTTAAGTTAATGATGATGGAAGCCGACAATGCTTTTGCGTTGTCGGCTTTTTTGGTAATAATCGCTGCGGGTAATTTTTTATGCTAATACGTTATATATCAATTATATAAATAATACGCTTTCACATTTTCCTAACCATGAATTGCTAAACCTGTCACATTTTCCTAACCATGAATTGCGGAATCCATCACATTTTCCTAACCGTCAAATCCTCTCCAACACCTTGTGGAACTCCGGTGCCAGTACATGCACAATACCGTTTCTGTTGGGACGTTGGAACTTATCTAGGGTTACGACGAATTTGGGGTAGTGGTCTTGGATGAGCTCCAAAGAGGAGTATTCCCGCTCCAGCGTTTTGGGATCGCTTGTCTCGTATGAAGCCTGCACGTAGATTTTTTTGTCTCCGTTTATGGCCACGAAATCGACCTCGCTTTGCTCATCAGTGTGAGCGCCCTGTATGGTCCCCACATAGACTTCGTAACCGGCTCTGCGTAGCTCCAAATAGACTAAATTCTCCAGTTCATAGCCAGCCCCGAAAGAAAAGCCTCTGTAGAGATAATTGTAGAAAGAGAGGTCGTTGATGTAGTATTTGCAGTTTCCCGCAATGGTTTCCTTGCCTTGGATGTTGTATCGCTCGGTTTTATGGATAATGTAGGTCTCTGTCATATAGGCGAGGTACGACGCTACGGTTTCATAGTTCACCTTCTTCCCCTTCCCTTTGTAGAACTTCACGATGTTGTTGGGCGTTGTGAGCTTTGTCGCATTGTTCACGGTGTAGACGAAAAGGTCTTCCAACAGTTTGGGATCTCTGATGGAGTACCGTGAGATAATGTCGCGAAGCAGGATGGTGTCTTTGAGGCTGGACATGTAATGGCGTCTCACTTCGTCGTCGTTGAGGTGTATCAGCTCGGGTAGTCCCCCATCATGAAGATATTCCTCGTAGCTATCGAAGCCTTGCTCCTTTTGGTGGACATCGCACCACTCCCTATAGGAGAAAGGGAGTATTTCGAACTGAACATAGCGCCCCGATAGGTGCGTCGCCAGTTCTCCCGAGAGCATGGTTGAGTTGGATCCGCTGATGAATACTTCGCAGGGGGAGGTGAAATCCTGGGATAGCGAGTTGACACTCCTTTCCCAACCGGTTATGTTTTGCACTTCGTCGATGAAAAGGAAGAATTTGCCTTTGGGGGACAATTCCTTGCGGTACTCCTGAATGAGTTTCTCAAGATCTTCGTGCGTCTGCAAGAAGTTGAAGGCGGAGAACTCGGCGTTGATGAACAATATGTTTTCAGGTGCTATCCCTTTGTGTATAAGCTCCATGGCTATTTGGCGAAGGATGTAGCTTTTGCCTGTCCTTCGCTGTCCCGTAAGCACCTTCACCAAAGAATTACCGATGTAAGGGGTAATCTTTGTCATATAGAAGTCACGTCTATAGCCTAAAGCGATATCGTTTCCTCCCCACGGGTTGTAGGCTTTAATATTTTCCATTTGTTCTATCATAACCGAAACTTTTCCGCAAATATACAAAAGTTTCTATCATAACCGAAACTTTTCTGCAAAAACAATAAGGTTTCTATTATAACCGAAACTTTTCTAGAAATAGACATAATTTTCGGTTATAACCGAAAAGGTTTTGGCCGGTATTTGCAGATTACCGCAAAGTTGAGTGCTCACAAACCATGGTAGGGCAGCTCTAAAATCCACTATTTTAGTTAAACATATAAAGCCAATGGTCTGATAACTTAAAAAATATCCCTAACTTCGCGCAGTGTTTTTTGTGATTGATTATGGTAAAAATAGGAATTATAGGCGGTGCCGGCTATACGGCAGGCGAGTTGCTTCGCATCGTTTTGAACCATCCTCAGGTGGAGGTGGTCTTCGTTAACAGTAGCAGTAATGCGGGTAATAAACTCTATGACGTCCATGAGGGTCTTTTCGGCGAGACGGATATGACCTTCACCGACGAGCTCCCTTTGGATAAGGTGGACGCCTTGTTCATCTGCTCGGGTCATGGGGATAGCAGGAAGTTCCTGGAGTCGCATGTGGTGCCTTCCAACGTGAAGATCATCGATCTCTCGCAGGATTACCGCGACGAGAGCGACGGCTTCGTCTATGGCTTGCCTGAGGTGAACCGTGAGCGTATCAAGAAGGCTACTAAGCTGGCGAACCCTGGTTGTTTCGCTACGGCTATCCAGATCGGTCTCCTTCCGCTGGCGGCTAAGGGATTGCTGAAGGGCGAGGTGCACACCACTGGTATCACGGGTTCCACGGGTGCGGGTGTGAAGCCAGGCGCGACGTCCCATTTCAGCTGGAGGAACAACAACATCTCCATCTACAAGGCCTTCACGCATCAACACTTGTTGGAGATCAACCGCACCATGCGTCAGCTGCAGCCAAGCTTTAGTCACGACATCAACTTCTTGCCTGTGCGCGGTGATTTCGCGAGGGGCATCTTCGTCTCTTCCTATACGGAGTGCGACTTGGAGATCGAGGAGATCCAGAAACTTTACAAGGATTTCTACAAGGATTCAGCCTTCACCTTCGTGATGGACGCCAACCCAGACTTGAAGCAGGTGGTGAACACGAACAAGGGCATTGTCCACGTCGAGAAGCATGGTAATAAGTTGTTGATCATCTCCATGATCGATAACCTGCTGAAGGGCGCTTCCGGCCAGGCTGTCCAGAACTTCAACCTGATGTTCGGGTTGGAGGAGACCTGCGGATTGAAGCTGAAGCCGAGCGGGTTCTAATCGTACGAACATATAAAGGAATGCGGGGCTGTCACGATGTGGCGGTCCCGCTTTGTATTAGGTCGGTTAGTCTTCAGAGATTGGAAGAGCAGAGGAAAAACGAACGGGTTGAGTCCTATCCTGAACCCAACCCGCTCTCATCATCATCTTATTTTATGTTTACTTTGTAATCTTGTAATGGGTTCCCGTCTCTTTGGAAACCAGGATATACATGCCATGGTCAGGTCCGTCGCCTTCGAGGAAGGATTGTTCCTTCGGCAATCGGATGTTTCTGACGAGTTCGCCGGTGGCGTTGTAGAGTAGGTACTCGCCTGGTTGGAGGTTCGGTGTCGAACTGATGTTTACAATGCCCGTAGCGTCTCCGCTCGTGAACTCGATGTAGTCGATGTTGAAGTAGGAGCTCTCCACCGCTAGTTTCAGGACATGTTCGCCAGCCGCGAGTTCCTTCGTCTTGCCTTTGATGAGGGTATAATCGGACCACTCCTCGCCTTGCGGCACGGTGATGAGGCCTGTGATGTCCTTGTCGTCGAGGTAGAGGCGGAATCCAGACTCCTCGAAGGTGGAGGAGACGCGGGCGGTCCACTCATATTCGGTGCTCTCCTTCACGTCGACCGTATATTCGAGCCATTCTCCCTTGATGTTATAGCCCACGACATAGTTGGAAGCGGTGGTCTCCTCGATGTCCACATTATCCTTGCGGTAGGCGCCGCCTTCGTTTGCGGAGCTTTCGTCGTGGTAGGCTTTCCCTTCGCCGCCGAGGTCATAGTCCTCCATCTCGATTTTGCCAGGGATGGAGGCTGGTGTTCCATGGAAAGGAGCTTGCTTCTCCTCCGCGATCTCCTCCAGTTCCTCTTCGGAGCCGTCGCCGAAGAATTGCCAGTAGTCCACGTTGCAAGGGTAGTCCGACTCCCCTTTGAAGACGATGTAGAGGTCATGCACGCCTGTGGCGCCGGTCACCTCCGCCTCGAAGTCCTTGAACGTGTCCCATCCGCCCGTTGAGGAGATCTCCACGGAGGCGATGAGGTCTCCGCTTTTGCTGTCGAGGTGGAACTCCACCTTTCCTCCGCTGTTGCTGTTACTGCTGGCGTTGACGGTTACGGACGTGGCGCCGCCCGTTCCGAAGTTGACATTGGCCACCTTGGTGAAGCTGTTTTTGGAGATATAGCCGAGGCATATCTTGTTGGAGCATACGCTGTTCTCCTGAATCTTCAAGCCCTCCTCGTAGGCCATGGTTTCGCCCTCCACCCGCTTGTAGGGGTTGAGGTAGGCGATAGGCTTCGGGCCCTGGCTTGAGACGTGGATGGTAGGGAAGGTACCGTCCGCGTTGTAGGTGAATTCCTCGACGCAGGTGGATCGGTCGAATCCGTTGTGGCTGATCGATTGGTTGTGGTAGAAGAAGTAGGAGTGACCCTTATAGTCCACCACGCCGCAGTGGTTGGTGAAGGCGAGGTTGCTTTCGTTGTTCGTCATGATCTTGCCGCGGTAGGTCCAAGGGCCTGTCGGGCCGTCGCTGGTGGAGTAGGCGATATCCTCCGGTATGCCGGATGCTGCGTAGAGGAGGTAGTAGAGTCCGTTGCGGCGGTAGAACCAAGGGCCCTCCGTGTAGATGGAGCCGTTCGGTCCGAAGCCGGAGCTCATATTGGTCTTTTGGATGGAGCCCGAGTAGGAGATCATGTCCTCGTTCAGTTTCACGTAGTAGGCGCTCGGGTTACCGAAGTAGAGGTATGCCTGGCCATCATCGTCGATGAAGACGGTCGGGTCGATGTGTTCCCAGTTGATCGGTCCGCAGAGCGGTTTGCCGAGAGGGTCCTTGAAGGGTCCGCCGGGGTTGTCCGCGACGCCCACGCCGATGCACCGTGCATTGTTCACGGCGGTGACGTAGAAGTAGTACTTGCCGTTTCTCCTGATGCATTGCGAAGCCCACGCCTCGCCCGTGCTCCATTTGAAGTCGGTGTAGCGCATGATGATGCCTCTTGGGGTCCAGTTGGCCATGTCGGTCGTCCAGAAGCATTGCCATTCGTTCATCTCGAAGTATTCCGCCCCATCCTCGTCGTGGCCGGTGTAGACGTAGCAGGTGTCGCCGAAGACCACCGGTGCGGGGTCGGGTGTGTAGGTGTAGCGGACAATCGGGTTGTCAGCCAATGCGTTGTAGGAAGTGAGGAGAAGCATCAACGCCGCTGTGCTCCATCCTCTGAATCGTGAATGAGTGCTGTTCATTGGATGTAGAGTTTATGTTTTTCAGGGCGCAAGGTATGCTTTCCATGGGGAAATGATTATGATAATCTCCTCAAATGATTGGATTTTTGGTGCATAATAGTCAATCAGGCAGATGCTGGGGGACCGTTCAGATGCTTATTTCTTCGGTGCGAAGACGAATCCGGCGATGGCGCCGCACGCCCCTCCGATGAGGTGGGCGGATTGTGAGATATTGTCCGAAGAGAATATTCCGTTGAAGACCTCCCGTCCGAGGTATAGGAAAATGATCAGGATGAAGGTCAGGGGTATCTCCTTCTCTCGGAAAGAGGTCATGGAGGCCAGGATGATGAAGGCGAATACGACGCCCGAAGCGCCCAGTAGGGCACAGGATGTGAATATGCTGTTGATGATGGCTGTGATGATGGCCGTTGCCCCGATGACGATCATGATGCGCTTGCTGCCGTATTTCTCCTCCAGGATGGGTCCCAAGAGTAGGAAGAAGAGCATATTGTTGATGTAGTGGGAGAAGGAGGCGTGCCCCAGCACATGGGTGAGGCTCCTCACGTAGGTCAAGGGGTTGAGCAGGGACGAGTCGTAGGTGGAGAAGAATACCTTAGTGGTCCAATCGTTGGTGAGTACGCCCAGTACGAGGGCGATGGCCGATATAAAGGCGAATGTCAGTATGATGGGAGAATTGAACGTAATCTTCATTTCGCTTATCCTTAGTATGTTGCGGGTGAATCCCTCTCTTGTCATTATCTTACGCGATATTCGCAAAAAAAACGGAGATGTGCAAGAGGGGAGGGGTGTCGGTTCGATGAGGAATGGTGAGGCTTTGGCATCTACGGTATAGTAAATCGTAAATGAACCCGCTATGGTAAAATTTGTGTTTTTTTTCGAAATTATTTTGTGCGTAAGAAAAAATTATATTCCTTTGTGAATAAGAAAAAGGAATGATTTTAATGAATGTGTTTAGGAACTATAGCAAACGTTGGTGGCGCAGATTCTGATTCAAACGGAGGGTCTGCAACTAGCGCATGTGACATATTCAAATAAGATAGTGAAACCGCAAGCCTCCGAGGTCTGCGGTTTTTCTTTTGCTTTTAGGAAACAATATTTTTAATAACATAACAAAATGGAAAAACAAAAAAGATTCTTTTTGCAGGAGAATGAGATACCAAGGAAATGGTATAACATCGTAGCGGATATGAAGAACAAGCCGCTTCCTATGTTGAACCCACAGACAAAGAAGCCTATCACGGTCGATGAGATGTGCGGCCTTTTCAACCGCGCGTGTTCCGAGCAGGAGTTGAACACGACGGACGCATGGATCGAGATTCCTGAGGAGGTACGCGACCTCTACAAGAGCTATCGTTCCACGCCTTTGGTGAGAGCTTACGGATTGGAGAAGGCGTTGGATACGCCAGCGCACATCTACTTCAAGAACGAGAGCGTCAGCCCTGTCGGCTCACACAAACTGAACTCCGCTTTGGCGCAGGCTTACTACTGCAAGAAGGAGGGTGTGACCAACATCACGACGGAGACCGGCGCGGGACAATGGGGTGCCGCCCTTTCCTACGCTGCGAAGGCATTCGGACTGGAGTTGGCTGTCTTCATGGTAAAGGTCAGCTACCACCAGAAACCATACCGTCGTTCCATCATGCAGACCTTCGGTGCGCAGGTGATCGCTTCCCCAAGCATGAGCACACGTGCCGGTAAAGATATTTTGACCGCCAACCCTAGCTACCAAGGTAGTTTGGGTACCGCCATCTCGGAGGCGGTGGAGCTCGCCATGCAGACACCTAACTGCAAATACGTGTTAGGTAGCGTCTTGAACCACGTGACCCTCCACCAGACCATCATCGGTTTGGAGGCTGAGAAGCAGATGGAGATGGCGGGCGAATACCCAGACATCATCATCGGTTGCTTCGGTGGTGGTTCCAACTTCGGCGGACTCTCCTTCCCGTTCATGAGACATAACATCTTGGACGGCAAGAAGACGCAGTTCTTTGCGGCTGAGCCGGCTTCCTGCCCTAAGTTGACCCGTGGTGTCTTCCAATATGACTTCGGTGATGAGGCGGGTTACACACCAATGTTGCCTATGTACACGTTGGGTCATAACTTCGCGCCAGCCCATATCCACGCCGGCGGTCTCCGTTACCACGGTGCGGGAACCATCGTCAGCCAGTTGATCAAGGACGGTATGATGAAGGGTGTGGACATCCCTCAGTTGGAGACGTTCGAGGCGGCTACTTTGTTCGCCCGCACAGAGGGAATCATTCCTGCTCCAGAGTCCTCCCATGCTATTGCCGCCGCTATCCGCGAGGCGAAGAAGGCTAAGGAAGAGGGCAAGGAGAAGGTCATCCTCTTCAACCTTTCCGGTCACGGATTGATCGATATGACCGCTTACGACCAGTTCATCGAAGGCGACCTCGTCAACTACGAGTTGCCGGATGAGGTGATCAAAGCGAACGTGGATAAATTGGAGAAGATCATCAAGTAATGATTATCGTATGAATTCCATAGGGAAGGCGGGCCGAACGGTTCGCCTTCTTTGTTGTTCGGAGGTGGCGAGCGTTTCTTCGCACCAATGTTATTCCCAATTAATCAGGTACAATGTTTTCGTCGCGCGGGTGAAGGCGGTGTAGAGCCAGCGGAGGTACTCGGCATTCACCATGTCGTCCGTCACGTAGCCCTTGTCCAGGAAGACGTTGCTCCATTGTCCGCCCTGTGCCTTGTGGCAGGTGACCGCATAGGCGAACTTCAGTTGCAGCGCATTCAGGTAGGGGTCTTCCCGCATCGCCTTCAGTCGGTCCCTCTTGTTGTGTATCTCCATGTAATCCTCTTGGACGGAGAGGAAGAGGCGGTTGCTCTCCTCGTAGGTGAGGGAAGGCGATTCGCTACGGAGGGTGTCCAGTAGGATCTTCGCCTCTATTTCGACCTCATAATCAGGGAAGTAGAGCGTCGCTTCGGCGAAGTGGAAGCCATAGACCTCCGTACGGCGGCGCACACGGCGCACTTCGGCGATGTCACCGTTGGCTATGAAGTCCAGTTTGCCGTCCGTCTGTTTCGACCAGAAGTAGTTGTTTTTCACCACCATGACCCAGTCGCCCGAGGAGAAATCCTCCTCACGGTATAGGATTCTGTTGCGTATTCCCTCGTTGAAGATATTGGTTCGTTTGTTTGACCGGGATACGATGATGGTCTCGTCCATTCCCTCCCGGTTGTAGGAGGAGGAGATCTCCTCGATCAGGTCCTCCCCCGAAACCTTTTTGATGTCGGGGAAGTCCATGTCCACTTTCGGGAAGGCACCTTCCGCGCCCTGCATCAGGAGGAGACGGAGGGCGGTCGCGTTGTAGAGGATGCCCGACTCGTTCGCTTGGCGCACCACGTCCGTCAGGAGGTATTCGTCGATAGGGAAGCCGTATCCCTTCATGTAATCCGAACAAAGTGCGGGGCTTTCTTCCTGTCCCACGGGAGGCAGCTGTGCGGTGTCTCCCACTAGGATCATGCGGCATCCGTCTCCGCTATAGACGTACGACATCAGGTCATCCAGGAGGTTGCCGGAGCCGAAGACGGAGTCGCCAGCGTTCGCGAGCATGGAAGCCTCGTCCACGATGAAGAGGGTTTGTTTGTGGAGGTTCACGTTCAGGGAGAAGTCCGCTTCCAGGCTACCCCCCACACGCTGTCGGTAGATTTTCCGATGCACCGTGGATGCGGGATGTCCCGAGTAGGAGGAGAGCACCTTGGCGGCGCGGCCTGTGGGGGCCATCAGGATGACAGGTTGCTCCAATTCATCCATCACTTTGATCAAAGCCGAAACGACCGAAGTCTTACCCGTACCCGCATACCCCTTTAGGAGGAAAAGATGGTCCAATCCGTCCACCACGAAGGAGCTTAACGCCTCTACTAGAGCATGTTGCTGCGAGGTGGGTTCATGTTCAAACGCGGCTATTATTTTCTCCGACAAGAATCGATTCATCACTTTTTTTCAAAATAACTCATGTTAGGAGTCCTTGTTAAAACCTTTTTTTTTATTTTTGTGCTTTAAAAAAATTGCGGAACAAAAATAATTATTAAAAACGATATGAGAAACGTATTAAAAGTCCTTTTGATTGTCGCCATACCTCTTTTGGCGTACATGTGCTATAGAAGCGTAATGAACCCTATTGAGTTCGCGGAACAAAAGGCGGTCCGAGACGCTGTGGTTATCGAGAAATTGGTAAACATCAGAAAGGCCCAAATTGCCTATTGTGAGGCGAACGGGAAGTATGCTGGAAAGATGCAGGACTTGATTGACTTCGTCAACACGGGTGTGATTCCGAAGGTTGCCAAGAAGGGAGAGCTTACGGACGATCAGATGAAGGCTGGATTGACGGAGGAGATCGCCGTTAGTCTTACTCCTGAGGATGCTCCGAAGTATGGTATCGCTAACTATGATTCCTTCATGACCAATTTCCGTCGTGACACGAACTATGTAAATGTGAAGAGTTCCATCTTCGGTGACGATTTCGATGCTTCGACGTTGGATATTGTGCCTTTCACTAACAATCAGGCTAAGTTCGATCTGCAGAGCAAGATGTTCCTCACCAAATCTAACGTTGAGGTGCCATTGTTTGAGGCAAGTGTTCCGTTCGAGGTATATTTGAATGGATTGGACAAGCAGCAGATCATCAACATCAAGGAGGAGGCTGTTAAGACGCTCAAGAGGTTCCCTGGTCTGAAGGTGGGTGACGTCAACTCTCCAAATAACAACGCAGGTAACTGGGAGTAAGCTTATGATCGAGATAGCGGAGTCATCCTTCGATCCGGCGAACTCGCCTAATCATACATTATCCATTCGGTTCTTGCCGGATGGATTTTGTTTTGTCGTGGCCTCCCTTACGGAGAGGCGTCCGCTCTATTTCTGCCACATCGCGGAGGCGGGCAAGAGTGTCGCGCAGCAATTCACCGAGCATCTGAACAAGCTGGATTCCCTGCGCCGCAAGTACAACGAGGTCTTCTTCCTCAACGATGACAGGTCGTACACGTTGATGCCCTCCGCCATCTCCGATGAGGCGGACAAGGTGGCCTATTGGAAGTTCTGTACCCATGGGGACCCATCCCTTGTCAAGGTGATGCAGGACCCGATAGAGCTCTGCGACGCGGTCCTTCTCCATGGTGTCCAGGCGGAGGTGGCAAACGCCCTGGAGGAGAGATTCCCCTCCATCCGTTTTGTCCATAGGCAAAGCCTGCTCTCCACCCAGACGATGATGCGGAGCAAGGAGTCGGGCGAGGATTCCGTCGGAATTCTGATGGGGCAGGGCTTCTTCGACCTCGTGGCCGTGAAGGGTAATGTCCTGCAGATGGCCAACACATTCCCGCGGAAGAACGCCGAGGAGTTCCTCTATTTCACGCTCAACGTCTTCGACCAGTTGCAGTTGGACCCTTGCAACGTGAAGGTGACCGTGCGGGGCGATGTGAAGGAGAAGGATAGCGCTTTGGCGCGGTTGGGCGAGTATGTCAGCCATGTGAGCCTCAACAACCGTCCTTCCGTCGAGCTGGGCAAGTCGTTCGCCAAGGCGGAGATCTGCCGTAAACAAACCATTCTATTTGATTTACCGACATGCGTATAGTTAGCGGAAAATACAAGGGGAAACGCTTTTCCCCTCCCAAGAACCTGAAGGCTCGCCCCACGACGGACGTGGCCAAGGAGGCGTTGTTCGATATCCTCAACAACCGTATCGACTACGAGGAGACAAGGGTGTTGGATATGTTCGGGGGAACGGGCAGCATCAGCCTTGAATTCGCCTCCAGGGGATGCCCGAGCGTCACCTTATTGGAGATGAACGCCACCAACTATCTGTTCATCAAAAAGACCGTTGCGGAGCTGAAAGCCGATGAGATCAACACCATCAAGGGAGACACGTTCAAGTATGTGGAGCGGTGCGCTTCCAAGTTCGATCTGGTCTTTGCCGACCCGCCCTATGACCACCCTCGGTTGAAGGAGATACCTGACATCGTCTTTCAGCAAGACCTGCTGAACGAGGAGGGCCTCCTCATATTGGAACACCCCAAGGATTTCAGTTTCGAATCGCACCCCAACTTCCTCGAGCATAGGAAATACGGGCATGTGAATTTCACCTTCTTCATAAAAAAATCGGCGGAATGAATTACCTTATAGTGGATAACCTGCAGATATTCGCCTACCATGGCGTCATCCCCACGGAGAATGTCGTGGGCGGGGAGTATCGTGTGTCGTTGAAGATCGGTTATGACTTCTCTCTGGCGGCCCGGACGGACAACATCCAGGACGCCATCAACTATGCGGAGATCTGTGAAATGATAAAGGAGGAGATGAGACGGCCTTCCCAATTGATCGAAAACGTGGCGTGGAGGATACAACAAGCCATCCTCTCACGGTTCCGACAGATCGAGACGATGGAACTCACCGTCCGTAAAATGCATCCACCCGTTCCTGCGCAGTTGGAGGCGTCGGCCGTGGTGCTGAACTATGTGAGGGAGTAATGCTCCCCGTGTGATCGCCTGTTCCCCAATCTTGTTTCCCTGTCCTCTTATTTGTCCGTAGGCATCTCTTTGATGTAGATGGTGCGTTGAGGGAATGGGATGTTTATATTGTTCGAATTGAGTGTGTTATAGATGATTTCCTTCGCCTTGCCGCAGAGGAACAGTTTCCTTTCCACCAATCCCCAGAAGGTGACGAATAGGTTCACGCTATTGTCCCCGAACTCGTCCACGATCACATTGATGCCTCGGTTAGGCTCGATAGGCGAGATGCCTGTCTCGTCCGCCTTGGTCAGTACGGTCAGCGCCTTCACCAACACCTTCCTGACTTGCTCGATGTCCGAGCCATAGCTGATGCCGACGGAGAGTTTGATGAACTCGTACCCATGGTTGCGGGTGAGGTTCTTGAAGGTCTTGTTGAACAATGTCGTGTTGAGGAAGGCGATGACGCAGCCATCCAGGGTGACGATCTGCGTGCTCTGGTAGGTGATGGTGTCCACCCTTCCCCTGACGCCGTCGCACTCGATGTAGTCGTTCACCCTGACACGTCCTGTCATGAGCGAGAGGCCATAGATGAAGTTCTCGATGACATCCTTCATGGCGAAACCGATACCTGTCGCCAAGCCCGCCGTCACGATGGAGATGCCGGACTTAGGCACCTTCAGGAAGACAAGGACATAGATGAAGAAACCGCCCCACACGAGGATGGAGATGATGTTGTTCGCCAGCGTGATGTTGGCCTCCCCGTTGAAGGTGAAATGTTTGACTCGGTATTGCTTGTATATCGCCTTCATTCCGTAGCAGATGAAGCGGCAGACGAAGAAGGTGACGGAGATGACCAGCATCTTGAAGAGGGAGAGTTGGCAAACCCCCTCCACGTTGATGAAGTTGGTGTAGAACATGATCTTGAAGGTCTCCGAGAGGTCGAAGATGCCCGCTGCCAGGACGACGCAGATCAGGACGGAGCTGATGATGAAGATAGGCACCAGGGTCTTGATGAAGAGGTCGTATGGCCAGGTGATGCGTATATGGTCGCCCAATGTGTGCTTGTTCGGGTGCACCATCTCGTAGGCCAGTTGCCTAGCCTGTCGGAGGGACAAGCTCTCGTCCTTCTTGATGGCCCTTGCCGTGAGGAAGCGGAACTCATATTTCTTGATGAGGTAGTAGAGGCAGGTGATGGTCTGTATCGCCATCAACTGGAACAGCCACCAGATGAATATCTGCACGGCGAGCAGGGAGTATCCGCACCAGCTGGCGATGCAACTGGTGATGATGACGACGAGGGAGACAAGCGTGTACAACCCGTCACTGGTATGTATCTTTTTCCTATGCTTTTTCAGGGAGATGGCCTGCCAGATGGTGAAGAAGAGCAGGACAGGCGGGAATAGGATGCTCACCACGCTGTTCGTCACGAAGATGATGCGGAACACGATGATGATGAAGCCCATCAGGAGGATAGGCGTGTAGATGATGAAACTGCTTCTTATTTGCTTGATGCTGGAGCGTATCAACAACGAGAAGAGCACCGCCGAGACGAGTCCGGCGTACTCGATCAGCAGTCCGCTCGCCATCATGAAGAAGTTATGCAAGGTGAAGAGCCTTAAGATCAGGAGCACAATGACAAAGAGCACGAAGGAGAACGCCAAGATGTAGAACGGTTTCTTGGCGATGAACACATTCGTCTTGAAGCGGGATGGCACCGCGAAGCGGATGATGACGTTGCTGAGCAGGAATGCCACAATCAAGTAGAAGACGATGAAGATGGCCAGTCCGATGACGATCGGCCCGCGCCACTCCGATTTCACGCTTTTGTTCTTAGGTTGCGTGTACTTCTCTATGATATCCTCCTTGGCGTTGTTGTAGTAGAAGTCCCATCGCTTGAGGATCGTGAAGTAGTTCACGTCACCGTTGATGAAGATGAGATTCTTGATGTCGGAGTAGCGGTCCATGGCGTAGTCGTTCACCTTCTTCAGCCTTTGGGAGACGAACTCGTAGTGCTCGCTGTCCTTGGAGACCTCGTTGTAAAGGTAGACGAGGTTGTCCCGGATGTTGTTCGCCAAGGCGAGGCAAGAGTCCCTGCTCGCTTGTCCCTTTTCGCTTAACAGGAATATGCTCTTCTTCTTCGCGCTGTCCGCCAATGCCTTCACATCCGTCTTGATTGGGGCGGGGAGCACACGTGCCGAGTCGACGAGTTCCCCCTCATGGTTCATGCGGACATGCGTGGTCGGGGCTCGAAAGGTAGTGTCGTTGGCGTTGTGTCCCTTCCTAATGCGGGGAGGAAGCATCTCCAGGATATCGATGATGTTATTGTAACGGTTTACCTCCACCCTATACATGTCTTGTATTTTCTGGAACGGAAGCATGTTCTTCGAGAAGTTGTTGTATTGCTGGGTCGCCTCATGGCAGGCGTAGGCGAGGTCGAAGGTGTAGTCCTGCTTCTGGGAATAGAGCATGAGGGCGATCTGCTCGCTCTTCTGCATGGTGTTGATGAGGTTCTGGTGCTGCATCTTGCTGATCATGTTGTACCGCTTCATCATCTCCTGCTGCTCCGCGTTGTAGGTTTCCAGCTCCATCAGGAGCACCAACAGGGTTTGTTCGAGGTCTTTTTCCTTAAGCACTGCGGAGGCGGGAACTGCCATAAAGGCGAACAACACAGCGAATATTAATTTCTTCAGTCTGCCGTTTATCATATAGTCATATACTGGAATTGGTTAGCTTCACAAAAATACAATAATAAATCGTCCCTTTGAATTCCATGAATATAAAAATATCGTAATTTTGTGGAGATTACGATGCATGGTGATGCCATGGAATTCACCGTTATCAATAAAAAGGACAAAACAATGGGCTTGAGAAGTGATTTGGAGAGCCCGTCTAAAATATAGTTCAAATGGTAACGTTCATTATTTCGATGCTGGCGTTGGTGGCCGGCTACCTCGTTTATGGGAAATTGGTGGAGAGGATATTCTCTCCGGACCCGAGTAGGGTTACTCCTGCGCTTTCCATGCAGGATGGTGTGGACTATATTCCATTGCCCACATGGAAGATTTTCATGATTCAGTTCCTGAACATTGCTGGTACGGGACCTATCTTCGGTGCCATCATGGGTGCCAAGTTCGGGCCTTCCGCCTATTTGTGGATTGTCCTCGGATGTATCTTCGCGGGTGCGGTCCATGATTACTTCAGCGGTATGTTGTCCATCCGTAACGGAGGGGCCGGATTGCCCGAATTGATCGGTAAGTACTTGGGACAGAACACGAAGAAGGTCATGTTGATATTCACGGTCTTCCTGATGTTGATGGTAGGTGCGGTCTTCGTTTACAGCCCTGCGCTCATCTTAGGGAATATGACGCAGGACTACATCGGTAATTCCGTCTATGTATGGTGCGGCATCATCTTCCTCTACTATCTGATAGCCACCTTGATGCCTATCGACAAGATCATTGGCAAGATCTACCCTATCTTCGCCTTCGCCATCATCTTCATGGCGGTCGCGTTGGGCGCCAACCTCTTCATTAAATGGCCTACGTTGCCGGAGTTGTATGAGACGGGCGTATCCACCCTTTCATTCAACGGGAAGGATATTTTCCCTGCCTTGTTCATCACGATCGCCTGCGGTGCGATCAGTGGTTTCCATGCGACGCAGAGTCCGTTGATGGCGCGTTGCATCAAGAACGAGAAGTATGGCCGTCCGGTTTTCTATGGCGGTATGATCACGGAGGGTATCGTCGCCCTGATTTGGGCCACCATCTCCATGTACTTCTTCTACGGAGGAGGAGCGGAGGAGTTGGGCGTTGAAACATCGCTTCAGGCTCCGCAGGTAGTCACGGCGGTCAGCGAGGGTTGGTTGGGTCTCGTCGGAGGCATCTTAGCGCTTATGGGTGTCGTCGCCGCCCCGATCACGAGTGGTGACACCGCCTTGCGTTCCGCCCGTCTGATCGTGGCGGAGTTCCTCCACATGGAGCAGAAGAGCATCCGCAAGCGCCTCTATATCTGCGTGCCGATGTTCGCGATAACGATGGGTTTGCTCGCCTTCAACATATCGGACAAGGAGGGTTTCAATGTGATATGGAACTACTTCGGGTGGAGCAACCAGACCTTGTCCGTCTTCACGTTGTGGACCATCACGGTCTATCTGGTGTTGCATAAGAAATGCTTCTGGATCACCTTCGTGCCAGCCGTCTTCATGACGACGGTCAGTGTCTCCTTCCTGCTCATCTCGAAGGATTGCATAGGTTTGGAACCGATTATTGGCTATACGGTGGGCGCTATCGCCGCTGTGGCTTCTTGTGTCATTTTCTTCTTGTGGTACAACAAGAAGGGTAGCAAGCAGGTGGAGTCGTAAGTGAACAATAAAGAGAAATATCGTCTTGCGTGTGAGCGGCATCCAGAGGTGCCGCTCTTTGCTCAATATTGGTGGATGGATGCCATCTGCGTGGGCAAGACGTGGGATGTCCTCCTTGTCGAGGAGGAAGGCGAGGTGCGTGGCGCCATGCCCTACCTGTGGGTGCGCAAGTACTTCCTCAAGATCATCCTGCAACCGGTCTTTTCCCAGAACAACGGCATCCATTTCTTCTATCCTGAGGGGTTGGACGAGGCCGGCAAGGAGGCTTTCGAACGTAGGGTTTGCGAGGATATACTCGCCCAGTTGAAGGCTTTGAAGGTGGATTGGTACATGCAGGATTTCGACCCGACGTTCAGACATCACGCTCTCTTCGAGGCGGCGGGCTATCACGTCTCCGAGAGGGTCACGTACATCATCCCAGACATCTCGGATCTGGAGAGTCTCTTCAAGCGGTTCACCTCCGCCAAGCAACGTCACATCCGCAAGGCGGAACGCAACGGACTGCAGGTGGGTTGGGACATGGATGTCTCCGCCTTCCACGAGTTCCATACCGAGACGTTGAGGCTTCGCGGGCGCACTAACATCAACTCCCGTCTGTTGGAGGAGACGGTCTGCCGCAAAGCGATCGACAGGGGGCAGGGGAAGATCGTCACCGTCCATGATGCGGAGGGCAACCTCCACAGCGCCCTTTTCTTCGTGTGGGACGAGCGGTTCGCCTACTACCTGATACCCGCCATCCATCCCGCATTCAAGGCTTCCGGTGCCTCCACGCTGATGGTCTGGCGCACGTTGCAGTTCCTGCAGGGCAAGACGAGTGCGTTCGATTTCGAGGGAAGCATGGATCCGCAGATCGCCAACTCGTACAAGCAGTTCGCGACCGAGCCGAGGACCTACCTTAGGGTGGAGAGGGTCAATTCCTTGTTTTGCCGCGCATATAGGCGGTTGAAGGGATGAGGGCCTGATCCATGACCGCTTCGTCGGACTAACGTTTCTTAACGCATTTTCTACCCATAACGTCTTGACGATTCAAATCGTTTTTTTTATATTTGTATTATATTGGATTCGTGTTGCTCGGCTATTTCAGGCAAGAGAGGAAAATGGGTTGGGGGAGAGCTGCGGAATCTTTTATGATGATATGGATAAATCCCCAAGGAGGGGAGCGGATGCAGATTAAATTGGTGTTAATGAAACAGTTACTATTGCTTATCTTCGGGTTGAGTCTGTCGCTGGGTTTGTGTGAAGCCCAGACATTGGAGTCTTACATGTCTCGCATGATTCCTTCCTCCACGCAGTTGAAGGTGGATATGATGAACCAGCTGATGCAATCCCACAAGGAGAAGAAGGGTGAGAATGCGGTGACCAGCCTCTATCGCGACACGTGCAGGTTGATAGACTATGACGAGAACAACTATGCTTTATTCCAGACCTCCAGTCAGGGATATGTTTCCGCCAAGTTATGGAAAATAGAGGATTCCCTTCTCGTGTACGGATTCAGTTCATGGGTTTGTGGTTCGATGTGTGACGGATGGTGGCGTGTGCAGACCTCCGGGAAGAAGGCGGTCGAGTTCCCTGAAATAAGCATATCCGATTTCTTCGACAAGGATTCGTTGGCTGCGGATGGCATGGACGCGGACACTTTGGCGAACCGTTTCGAGATGATTTTCCTGCATTGTGAGTTCAGCAGGGGAGACAGTGTGCATGTCTACTGCGACACGGAGCGATACCTCGAGAAGGAGCGCAAGAAACGCTATGCCAAATACTTCAAGGGAAACAGGGTCTCGTTATTGCCTGTCGACGGGAAGTTCAGGATCGTGGCGGTCAAGCGGGACGATCGGTTCAACGTGGCGCATTAGTTCGGAACAAATAATTTAAAATATATTTTTTTATGAGGCGATTTATCAGGTTGTTTATGGCCATGCTGCTGGCCGTCATATCCACAGGATGTGGCAAAAAAGCAGTTGTCTCTGATGATACTCAGTTCATGGAGTATATCAGCAGTTATCCGCAGAACAGGATATCCCGCCATGCGGCTATCCGGGTCGTGTTGGCGCATCCTTCCGAGAAGGCTAAGCCGGGTCAGAAGGAGGAAGGGAAAATCTTCTCTCTGGAGCCTAAAGTGGATGGATCCACGTATTGGGTGGATAACAGGACGCTTGAGTTCCAACCCGAGACTGCGTTGGAGAGAGGAAAAGAGTACCAAGTGACCTTCGAATTGGGCAAGGTGGCCGATCTGAACGGACGGGATGAATTGAAGCAGTTCGTCTTCCCTGTGGAGGTGATCAAGCAGAACATGTATGTGTCGTGTGATGAGCCTCAGATGATGGACGGCGGCGAATACCAGGTGACGGGTACGGTCTCCTTGAACGACAAAGAGGATTTGGCCGACCTGCAGAATTGTTTCACTGCCAAGATGACCGCTCCTGAGAAGAAGACGTTGGACATGGAATGGTCCGATATGTCTTCCGATTACAGCCATAATTATTCTTTCACGATCACCGGATTCGGCAAGAACGTAAAGAAGGATATCGCTGTGACGGTTGAATGGGATGGTAAGAACATCGATTGCGACGTCAAGGACAAGCACGAAATCAACATCCCTTATATCGCGGGCATGAAGGTGACCAACCTGAGCGTGGTGAACGGTGAGCAATCTTACCTGAAACTCTTCTTCAGCAAATCCATCCGTCCGAACCAGGAGTGGCGCACATATGTGAGCACAGGTGGAGGAAATGTTTCATACGTGAGGGAAGGAAACGTGTTGAAGATCTACCCTGAGAAGATTAACTTCACAGAGTCTAAATTGCATGTCTATTCGGGATTGATGAGTGAGGACGGTGAGAAGGTTGAGAAGGATACGGTGCTGACCTACTGCTTCTCTAGCCTGAAACCTGCGGTCAGACTGTTGAAGAAGGGCGTCATCCTGCCTTCCTCCGACAAGGCCGCTCTGCCTTTCCAAGCCGTCAACCTGAAGGCTGTGGACGTCACTGTGGTGAAGATTTTCGAGAACAATATGCTGCAATATCTGCAGTCGAACAAGATGAACGAGAGCAACAACAACGATTTGAAACGTACCGCCCGTCTGTTGTTCCAAAAGAGGGTGGATCTGGATGCGGACAATGTGAACGCGTACTCCCAGTGGAGAACCTACTCCTTGGATCTCTCCCAACTCTCGAAGGAGGATCCGGGTGCCATGTATCATGTCATCTTCTCTTTCAAGAGGGCCTATTCCACTTACCCTTGCGAGATCACGGATTCGATCAACGATATCGAACATGATTACAGTGGTGTCGCAGGAATCGAGGACAACGGAGACGATAGTTACTACTGGAGTTATTATACTTACGATGATGACGAAAGCGCTGTGCCGAACGACTACGCCTATAGATGGGATGAACGGGATGATCCGTCCAAGATCACATACTATCTGGAGTCTTCCAGAAGGGTCTCTTCGAACATCTTCGTGTCTAACTTCGGTATCACGGCAAAGGGTGGAAAGAGCAATTTCTATGACGTCATTGTGACGAATATCCTCACCGCTATGCCTGAGGGTGGCGCGAACGTGAAGTTCTACGATTACCAGATGCAGCTGATTTCCGAGGAGGAGACGGACAAGGATGGTTTCGTGAAGGCGAAGCTCTCAAGGTCCCCTTCCTTCGTGGTGGTGGAGAAGGATGGCCGTATGGGCTACCTCCGTATGCGTGATAACTCGGCCTTGTCGCTCTCTTCCTTCGACGTGGGTGGCGCAAGCTCCTCGAAGGGTGTGAAGGGCTATATCTATGGCGAACGTGGCGTATGGCGTCCGGGCGATACGCTCAACATCTCCCTGATGCTTCAGGATGCGGATGGTACGCTTCCTGCAGGTCACCCGATCACCATGTATCTGCGCACCCCTCGCGGACAACGTTATGCGCAGAAGGTGCAGAAATACGATCCTTCCAATTGCATCTATAGTTTCAGGATCCCTACGAAAGTGGACGACCAGACGGGTAACTGGCATATCGGTTTCACCATCGGTGGTTCCTCGTTCCAGAAGAGTCTGTCTGTGGAGACGGTTAAACCGAACCGAATGAAGGTGCAGTTGTCCACCAAGCATTCTGTCCTCTCTTCGGGTACGTCTGAACCTATATCCATCCATTCGGAATGGTTGCACGGTGGCCGCGCCGTCGGAAAGGATGTGAACGTCACGATGAGGTATCGTCGTAATCCTAATCCGTTCCCTAAATACTCCGATTACAGATTCGAGTCTCCTTCCGCGAAGGAGTTCACGAGCCAGGAGGTTACCGTGATCGAGAGCGAGACGGACGATGAGGGTAATGTCACTGAAAGTGTCCATATCCCTGAACTGACGAATGCGCCGGGATTGCTGCAGGCTACCTTCACCACAAGAGTGGATGAGGGAACGGGTGATAACAGTGTGAACTACACGAACGTTCCGTTGTCTGTCTATTCCCGCTATGTGGGTGTCAAATACCCGATCAAGCCTGGCTTCAAGTATGTCTTCACGAATAAAGACCAGACATTCCCTATCGTTCTGCTGGACGAGAACGGGAAGCCTATCGACGGTGATGGAATCACCCTCAAGTTGTACAGACTGAGCTGGCACTGGTGGTGGGATTCTGATGATGAGGAGGCTTATTATTCCGAGAGCAGCTCACGCACTCCTTACCTGGAGAAAAAGAACATCTCCGTGAGGGATGGAAAGGCTTTGGTCACTATCAACGTGCCTGACAGTGATTGGGGTCGCTATCTGCTCATCGTTAAGGATGGAAAGAATGGTCATGAAGCGGGTGGTGAGATCTTCTTCGATTGGGAGAACTGGTACTCCCGCGCGCAAAACGACGGCTCCAAGTCTGCCGCATTGATCTCCTTCAACTTGGATAAGGAGACCTATAACGTGGGGGATAAGGTCAAGGTGACGATCCCTACACCTGAGAAGGGACGCGTCTTGATCACGGTGGAAAACAGATCCAGGGTGCTCTCCTCGCAGTGGGTGGATGCCCAGGCGGGTACTACTGTCGTCGATGTGGACGTGACGGCCGATATGATGCCTAACGCATATCTCTATGTGAACTTGCTGCAGCCGTATAACAAGACGGAGAACGATCTTCCTATCAGAATGTACGGTGTGAAGAATTTCATGGTGGAAAGCGAACAGAGCCACCTGTATCCTGTCATCAAGATGGATGATAAAGTCGAGTCGGACAAGGCGTTTGACGTTACTGTCAGCGAGAAGAACGGCAAGGAGATGAACTATACGTTGGCCATCGTGGACGAGGGTCTGTTGGATCTCACGAACTTTAAGACACCGAATGCCCATAACGAGTTCTTCAAGCGTGAGGCGCTTGGCGTCAACTCTTGGGATATGTACGATCTGGTCATCGGCGCCTATGGCGGAAAGATAGAGCAGATGTTGGCTATCGGTGGTGACGAGGCTTTGAACCGTGACGGTATGAACAAACGCTTCGAACCGGTTGTCCGCTTCTTTGGACCTGTCACGCTGAAGAAGGGTGAGTCGAAGACGCATAAGGTGGTTCTTCCTACCTATTTCGGCTCTGTCCGTGTCATGGTGGTTGCCGGTAGCAAAGCGGCTTATGGAAGCGCGGACAAGGCGGTGAAGGTGACGAAGCCGCTGATGCTTCTGCCAACCGCTCCGCGTGTCGTCGGCCCTAATGAGGAGTTCTCTCTCCCTGTGAGCGTCTTCGCCATGGACGGCAAGAAGAAGAACGTGACGGTCACCGTCTCCGCAGGTGATAAGGCGGAGGTTGTGGGACGTTCATCGATCCAGGAGAGCTTCAATGAGAACGAGGACAAGATCATCACCTTCAAGCTGAAGGCGAAACCGATTATCGGAGCGAACAAGATCATCGTCTCCGCTTCCGATGGCACCAATAATGTGAAGAGCGAAATCAATCTGAGTGTCCGCAATCCGAACGAGCGCATCCAGAGGAGCAAGCTGTTCGAGATTCCTGCGAACCAAGAGGTGGAGTGCCCTTACGATTTGTTTGGCGTGGAGAACACCAACCAGTTGATGGTCGAGATCAGTTCGTTGCCTTCGTTGGATCTGGGACGTAGCTTGGAGTACTTGATCGGTTACCCTCACGGTTGCGCGGAGCAGACTTCCTCCAAGGCTTTCCCTCAGTTGCTGTTGCCGGAGATCATCGAGATGACTCCTCAGGAGAAGGCGGAGTGCGACCAACACGTGAAGGAGGCTATATTCAAGCTGAGCCAAATGCAGATGGGCAGCGGCGCATTCTCCTACTGGATGGGCGGCAACTACGACTATCCTTGGGTGACCACATACGCCGGTCACTTCCTCTTGGAGGCGAAGAACCATGGTTATGACGTTTCGAACACGGTGATCAATAATTTCTTGGCTTACCAGAAGAGGACCGCTTCCTCATGGTGTTACCAAAGCGATAATGACAATACGTTGGAGCAGGCTTACCGCCTTTATACTTTGGCTCTTGCGGGCAAGGCTGACTTGAGCGCCATGAACAGGTTGAAGGACAAGAGTCTGGATAATGTGTCCAAATGGCGTCTGGCCGCCGCGTATGCGTTGTGCGGAAAGAAGGATGTCGCGAAGAATCTCTGCGCTTCCCTCTCCACGGAAGTGCGTAAATACTCTCATAGCAATGTCACCTTCGGTTCGACCCTGAGAGACAGGGCGTTGATCCTGGATGCCATGACATTGATCGGCTCGGATAAGGCGACTACCTTCTCCTTGCTGAGGAAGATGTCTGAGCAACTCAGCACCGGAAAACAATATAGCACACAGGAGTTGGCGCAGGTATTGGTGGCCTTCTCCCACTATACGAAACAGCTTAAGGGCGGAAATATCAATGCCGCATGTATCAAGGACGGCAAGTCTGTCGCGTTCAACTCCAATAACAATGTCGTGAAGAAGGCGTTGGAGGTGAGCGGCACGGGTCAAAAGACGCTGAAGATCAAGAACAACGGTGGCAACGCCTTGTTCGCCTCTGTGGTCGTTTCGGGTATTCCGCTGGAGAATGCGGGCGGTTCGTACGAGAACGGTCTGACCATGAAGGTCACCTACAGTACGTTGGATGGCTCATCGATCGATGTGAACAGTCTGGAGCAAGGTACGGATTTCATGGTGAAGGTAAGGGTAAGCAATGTCTCTTCGTTCGAGACCTACAAGGAGGTGGCTTTGACGCAGGCCTTCCCTTCCGGTTGGGAGATCCAGAACGACCGTCTCTCCGGTTCTTCGGATGATAGCGAGAACTACAATTACATGGATGTCCGTGACGACCGTGTTTTGACCTACTTCTCCCTCGCTCCTCGCGAGACGAAGACGTTCACCGTCAAGTTGCACGCCTCATTCGTCGGCAGGTATTTCGCACCTGGCTTTGTGTGCGCTTCGATGTATGACAGCGAGATCAGTGCGCGGAACCTCGGGTTCTGGACTGTCGTCAAAGAATAGTGAATAGTTCAAAAATGATTCGGGGGGGGGACTGTCCTTGGTGATAGTCCCCCTCCCTGTTTGTTGTCACAGGGTTACCGCACGCTGTGATGGGGATCATGATCGCTTTATCCTTTAGCTTATCGATATATTTTTTAAATAATATGGCCTCATGATGATAATTTATTTTATCATTTAGGGTTATTGATTAATGGGAAATATTATCTTTGTGAGATTAATCGTGGAATTTGTTCCTCATTTATTTTAGTGGCATTTAAATTTAATTTTTGAATTATATGAATAAAGATTGGATATCCTATTTCATGGCTCACAATTCGGGCTGTTTCGATGATTTCCATTTGGCGAAGATCTCAGAGGGTTTGGAGATGGTTCCGGACGAGAAGGCACCGCTCGTTTTGGGAGCGGACTTTAAGAAGCCTATCCACATGATGCTTGTCTCTATTGGTGGAGGTGCGCTTGGAATCGACCGTTTCGTGTTGGGGCAGGTTGGTATCGGAATCCTTAAGTTGCTGACTTGTGGTGGCTTCGGTATATGGACGATCGTTGATTTCTTCCTTATCATGGGCGAAACAAGGGATTATAATGCGAATAAGATCATCACCCTGATCAACAGGTATTCGAATAAGACGGAAAGGCCTTCACAGGATGCCCGTCCGAAGAGTTCCGTGGGGTATGAGGGAACAGAGAATTACGGTTCTTCCCAGCCTCAGGCTTCCTCTCAAGGCTCTAATTTCGGAGAGGCGCCTATCAGTTTGCCTGAGCAATCTTCAGCTCATATGCCGGGAGAGGAGAATCCTAGTGATTATGCGCCGAAGTCAGACTATTCTTCATATGCTCCTCAGGGATATACTGATTACACGAAGAGTGACGAGTGACCTCGTCATTCGTAAGTTTGTGTGACATTGGGCTCTTTCAAGTCAAAGCGTGCCTTTCTCCTTTTCTCGGTCGCCTTGTTGCTCGTCGCCTATGTATGGTTGGCGATTAACATGTGGATGGGGGAGGGGAATGGTTTCATCGTTTGCCCGTTCCGGAGAATTACCAGCTTGCCATGTCCGGGTTGCGGATTGACCACGTCTATCCTCCTGATGCTGAAGGGGGAGTTCGCCACCGCCGTGGGTCTGAACCCGATGGTTCTGTTGGCGTTGCCGATGTTGGTCGTTTCTCCTATCCTCTTGGCGCTCAAGGCGGACAGGTGTTATGAGTTATGGTGCGGGTTCGAGGAGTATGTCAGGAATGGCAAGTGGGGCTGGATATTGTTTCTTATCATAGCTATTGATTGGATATATTTGATAATAAGTTCGTTATATGGACGCATATAAGTTAAGCGAAAGCGAAAAGGAGTCTGCGGTAAACGGTTACTTGATGTCGTTGGCGGTTTTTGCCACGACGACGCCTATTCCTATCATCAATCTGATAGCGAATATCATCTATTACATCCGTCGTAGGAAGTCCACGTACCTCACGAGGTGGCACAGCATGAACGCTTTCGTGTCGCAGTTGCCTCTTTTCTTCATGAACTCATTCACTTGGTATTCCGTGTGGCAGTTGGTTTGGGACGAGTGGCAGCTCAACAACTACCTCGTCGCCTATTATGTCTTGGCGGTCATCCTCAATGTGGCGGAAATCCTTTTGTCCATCGTCTGCTGTCTTAAGATTAAGAAGGACAAGGAGGTGAATTGGGTTATGATTTCACCTCTGTGCCATATGTTTTGTGGAAAGAAATCGTGGGATGTGTGGCAACGTATGTGGGTGCCTGCGGATTTGGTGTATGAGAAACTGGCGCAGGAGGCCAAGCCTAAGTTTGTTCGTGATGTGGCTGTCTCCGCAGGTTCGTTGCTCGGCTTGTTCCTATTGATATCCTTGGGTCTTTCCTCCCAGAAAATCGAGTATCCTAATCTCTCGCTCTTCCCGATCATTGAGGAGTCCATCTACGACAGGTATGTGAATGGACATGAGGTGGACGAGGATAAGGCTTCGGCGGCCTTGCGGAAGTGCGTGGACCATATATGCGAGAAGAATGGCATCGATAGCGTGAACGTCTATTTGGTCAAGAGTAATCAGGTCAACGCGTTCGCCTATTGCGGGCGCAACTTGGTCGTCTTCTCCAAGTTGGTCGAGACCTGCGAGACGGAGAACGAACTGCTTGCCGTCATCGGACATGAGTTGGGGCATATCGAGCGTGACCACGTGAGGGAGTCCGTGAAAAAGAACGTGGGAATCAGTCTGATCTTCTCCGCCTTCTTCGGGAACACCTCCAACCTCATGACGGAGATGACCACCAACCATCTGAGCCGTAAGGCGGAGCGTGAGGCCGACACCTTGTCTGTCAGGTATCTTTACAATGCGGATATAGACCCTTCCGGTTTCTCTTCGTTTATGAATAAGTTGTTGAGCGGAAGCATCATCGATGACATCGGCTTCTTCTCCGACCATCCCGCCACTCAGGAGCGTATCGACAGGAGTAGGGAACAGGTGGCCCGTCTGGCTCCTAAGCAATACATAACCGTCCTGACCGAGCCGGAATGGAAGGAGTTTAAATCATTGACTTCGTATGCGGGGACCAAACCATATCGTATTAACCATAGGGATAATGATGACGATGATGAGGAGAGTGATGATGAGGAGAGTGACGGAGACGTGCATATAGAGTGAATCCATGCGTGGTTGTGGATGTCGTGGGTATTTTCTTGATTTAATGCATGGGTGTAATCATTTGTATCCATTGGATAAGAAATGTTGCGAATTTAGTGGTGTTCATGATGTGGAGATGAATTATTTGTATATTTGCGGAATCTAGCGTGAGCTGGGTTTGTTGAGCAATGTACGATGAAAGGTGATTTTAGAATCTCGTACCACTGATTTTATTGAATGCAACTGCTAGTATGGCTGTTTCAGATAGTTAGGAGATATCTGGGAAGGCCTTTATGAAAAATGTATTACACTTTTTTTAGAGGATTATTTAAAGGATTATGAGAATAAAAGTAGCTATAATTGTCATTGGGCATAACTCTTGGCATTATTTGCAGAAGAATTTTGCTTCATTGGAATTCCTGATGGACGATCCGAGCGTGGAGATCATTTACGTGGATAACGCTTCGGTTGATGAAAGCCGGGCCGCTATTTCATATTCATACCCGTCTGTGAAGATTATATCCTGCGCCAACAACCAGGGAGTGGCGGCGGCGCGTAACATGGGCATCGTGAATTCCCTGAGCGAATATGTCCTCTTCCTGGACAGTGACACGGAGATGAATGAAGAGGCTTTCCGCGCGATGGTCGACTATATGGATAACCATGAGGATGTCGGCGTGTGCGGCTGTAAGCTGATCGGACAGGATGGTTTGCCTCAGGCGAGCTGTAAACATTTCCCTACCCGTGTGGGCATCACGAAGAGCGGTCTGCATAACATCATGGCGCGCTATGGGTATAACATCTTCGAGGATTCCTATAACAAGACGCTTTACCCTGCCACCCAGACGGAGGGTACTGAGCCGTTGGTGGTCGATTTCGTGATCGGCGCCTGCCAGCTGATTCGTAGGAAGGCGCAGGTGAAGGTGGGCTTCCTAGATGATAGGATCTTCTATGGACCTGAGGATGCGGATTTCTGCCGCCGACTGACGACCGTGGGATACAAGACGGTCTACCTCCCGTATGTCTCCATCCAGCACGCTTACCAACGCCCTATCTCGCAGAAGTTCTTCTCCTTGCAGACGATCCGTCAGATAAAGGGCTACAGCTTCTATTTCAGGAAGGTGGTGAAGGAGCACATGAGAGGTGGTAAGATCGATGTGATCACGAAGGATAGCTATACCAGCAAATGATGGGAGGGAGGCAAATCCATGCCCTCTTTCCCTTGTTCCTCAACCTCTCCTCTCTTCTCCGATGGGCTTGTCCCAGAACAGTTGGCCGCCGGCTTTCTCCGCCAATGCGGTGATGTGTTGCTCCAACTCGGAGAGCAGTTTCTCTTCCCTTTTCTTGGAACGTCTTCCTTTCGCCTCGAAAAGGATTTCACTGTAATAGGCGTCGTACGACACCGCGAAATCGTCCGCGCTTTTGTGCGGGAAAAAGGTGACCGCCGCCTCGTAGCGGATGTTCCCGCCTTCGGAGTCGGATATCAGCATGACTAACGCGCCGTTGCGTTGCACTCCGTTCGCCATGAGATCCGCCTCGTAGTATCTCTCGTATACGTTAATGGTTGCCATAGGCTATGAATTATTATTCTGTTTTACCGAAAATCCAGAGGATATACACACGTATCTGTTTGCAAAAATAATAATAAAAACAGGAAAGGCGCATAGGATCTCCCCGATGCTCATGTCCGTATATTCGAAAGGGAGCAAGAAGCCTCAGCTCCCTGCTCCCCTGTTATGTGTGGGCAAGAATTTATTCAGGGTTTCTTCCCGAACGTTATCTTGTTGATGCTGTAAATGCGTCTTCTTCCGTCGTCGTCCTTGATCTTCAGTTGCCCTGAGGACAAGAAAGTGTTTCCGTACCAGAACCGCGTGTCAAGGCCGGAGTATCGTTTCAGTTTCTGGTCATCGTCCACATACTGGATCTCCTCCTTATTCAATTCTTCACCGCCGTTTCCGTACGCTACATGGTTCATCTTCCCGAATGAAGGATAGATAATGTCGAGCGACTTGGTGTCTTTGCTCACGGAAAGGTGGCGATGAGGAATCCAGCTTTTCTGGACCTCTATCGGGGCGGCGTTGGACCATCCCATAGCGCCTTTCGAGTCAAATTCGATCACGAAATAGTGCGTGTAGGCAAATCCGTCGAACACCATTCTCCACTGGGTTCGTGGCACCATGCCGCCGTTTCCGGTGCCGACCATGACGGTGTATGATTCCATGATGTATGTCGGATAGTAGGCTTCCCCGACCAATAGATACTTCCCATTGTCCTCTATCACTTTGTTCGGAATCATATTGTAGTTGATCGTATATTCTTCATTCTTTTCGGCCTTTCTTTCCTTTTTACGCTCTACCCTCTCTTGTCTGCGTTTGGTCATATAGGAGGTGAAGTTCGTCAGGTCAAGATAGTTGGTGTAGGTGGAGAAGATGGTCTTCCCGTTCTCGATCTTTTTCAGGAAGATACCTATTGAGCGGTCAGTCGATTTGATGTCCTTGTCGGAATAGGTGCCGGATATGATGTATGACCCATCGTCCATTTTAGAGGCGAACGCTGTGGCAGGGAACTTATCTTCCGCATCCGGAGCGAACGTGTAGTTCTTATCCATCTTGCCATTGCTGAACACGTATAGCTTGATCACGTATCCTTCCTTCTCCTTCTCTTTGATGAACAGATGGGCTTCGTTATGGTCTTCGTCCGCCTCAAAAGACATGAAGACGTAGCGTCGTTTGTTTGTCACAGGTATGTTGATCATGTTTTTCTCGCCTGTCCTTGCATTGATGCTGTATACGAACGGCAAGTCGCTTTGTTCACCTGCGATGTATAGATAGTCTCCCACTACACGGTTATATATCATGTTTGTCTTCTTCCCAATCTCTCCGTTGAATAGTTTCGGCTGCATGTTCTCTCCATCCAGGAAAAGAAACTCGTATTGGCCCTTCCTGGTCATCGCCACCCGATATAGGTTCCCTCCTGCCGTGGATTGTCGCACCTCCCCATCTTCTTGGAAGTTGACGTCAATATCCTGTACCTTGTTCAGCAATGTGTCATATTTGCTGAATGTCAGCATGTCATGATCCTTCTTCGCACCCTTTTGTTTATCCTTCTCCTTTGTGGTCAGGACCAATCCTTTCTTCCCGATGGGATCACAGCTTAGGAAGGTGATCGACGACTCCTTTTCTATCTCTATACGTTTCACGTCCAATTCTCTCCCTTGGGCGTATACTGCTGTCCATGCACATGCCATAAGCGATGTCAGGATAACGAAAACTTTCTTTTTCATACGGATAATTAATTAATATATAAGTATTTATAGGCTAATGGAATCTATGGTACGTCGAATACGCATCCGATATTCCCCATACATGTCTTCGGTAACAAAAATAGTGATAAATTTAAGAAAGATAAGGATTCCATCGCATAATCTTTGAGGGGAAAGTCTGGAATTTCTCCGATACATCTGCCTTCCTGGAACTGTTCCTTGGTTCCCTTGGCGTGTTGCGCACAAAGCATACGACCGTTTCTAGCTTAACGGAGGAAAGGTCAGTCAGGCTCTCTTGTCACTCTTTGTCGTCAATCTCAGGGAACTTGCGATTACGATCATATTTATAATACTCATACTCCTCGCCCATGATGATACATCCATTTGAGGTCGTATACCTAATGCCATTCCTGACCAACGTCGAGAATATTTGGTTTATCAAATCTACATTTTCCTTGCTGTTTTCAAGACGAAGGAGACCCTCCGCCGCATATATTCTACCTGTGGGACTATCCCCTTTCAACAAAGAAATAAAAACAACCTTGTCGTTTAGCTTTAGCAACTTCTCCATGGCTTCTCTACCAGCAGGTTTACTACCAGCAATACCCACATAATAACCATACATATCGGTACCATCCGCATTATACAGACGATCATAATACTTCTTATATTCTTGGGGGATTACAACAGCCTCACATTCGCCCACTATTTCCTTTTTATAGCTCTTGTATTTTTCATAATTAAGGTCATTCTCGTATCTATATGTACCCCTCAAAAACAGTCTGGAATATCGTTCTTGCAGATCTGCCCCGATAAGGTTTTCAATACGGTCGTAACCATAGATTGAAACAATCAACTTAATAGGTTGTTCCCTAAAGACGACATAACGACAGCTCACTGTCATATATCCTCCCCCATTGGTTGTTCTTGAATACTGTTGGAGTCCAAACCCAAGCTGAATTGGATTATCATTCACAATTCCAGTAAATTTTCGAATAGAGCTATCCGTAAAATCGTTCTTCTCTATAAAATCCAATGTGGAACGAAGAAAAGCCTCATCTTTATGAACCCACTCCATGTTCATTTCCTCAGAAAAGGAATTGAAGACACAGCATAATACCAATAAAATTGAAAATACTTTCTTTGCCATATACAATGTTTTTTCAAGTTCTTACTACGTGTCGGCTGGATTATTTCACCAATACCTTCTCCCCCTTGATGATATACACGCCCTTAGGCATATCCTCTAGATTTTCAGGGATTTTGCGGACGAAACGGCCATGGAGATCATAGACGGAGCCGTTGGAAGATTCGGAGCTGACCTCTTCCACGCCTGTCGTGCCTCCCACATAGTGGAGTTGGAAGTGGTCATATGCTACCCAGTCGGAGGATACTATCGCTTGCTTGCGGATACCCAACCGTAAAGGCTCACCCTCATTGAGGTCAATGCTTACGGAAACAGGCGCATAGGCGTTTGCGTCATTGAGCGCGGCGGAGGCCTGTGTGAGGTTGTCCGGGTAGGTGTAGGAGTTGTACGTGTAGGCGGAAGAGCTGTACAGATTAGGCACTGTGGCGGTGACCTCATTCGCATAGAGTTGCGCGTTGCGTGTCGCACTGCTATTGCTTCGCCATGCTTGATAGCCTGCTTCGATGGAACCGGCTCGATAGAAGGCTTTGCACGTGAGGACATAGGTCCCTGCCGGAAGTCCTTCGATCTCTTGCCAGATATCGAAGGGGCGAGAATATTGTTCCGCCGTCTCGTTGGTATAGCCATTGTAGGCGACGCTGAGATCGGCGCCCTGCCATCCCACGTTGTAGCGTGTGAAGGAACTGTTGGTGATGAGGAAGGTGAGGTTGGCTGACTGACCGCTTCGCGCGAGCGCCAACTGACCCTGCTGATAGGCGGCTACCGCTTCCTTCAGATCCACGTATGCGCGGTTGATCGCGGAGGCGGAGGAGCTGGACGAGTTGAGGACTCGTGTCGCCGAGTTGTAGGCTTGCTTGAGCGCATCATCCCCGCTGTCGTTGACGTAGTTCTTCACCTCCTTCACTAAGTTCTTGAACTCCTGACGCTCGGCATCTGGATTATCGTAGCCTTCGGTGTACTGCATTGCGGTCGTGCATCGTCCCATCTCCATCACCTGCTCGGGTGTGAGGGCGGTGTCGAAGATAAGGAAGTCATCGAACAGGGCGTTCTCCATGATCGCGTCAGAACTGAAAGGGGAGTGACCGATGGTGAAATGTGTGATATCGTTGATGAACGATGACGGCTTGAGCGTCATGGTTATTTCGTTTTTGAGGTGCCCATCAACATAGATGCGTCCGACATTGCCCTGTTGGGTGTAGGTGATGTTATGCCAGTCGCCGATGCTGATGCCTGAATATGAGTGCGTTCCCTCGGTGGTTTCGTCCTTGATTTCGTAGTACCAATCGCTGTTGCCACCCGTATTGACAAGGCCTATATACTGGTCGGTGCCACGTTCCATAGAGTATGCCCAGCAGAACTTGCCCGTGTTGTTTCCGACACGCTGCAGCATATTGATACTTATGGTGTAATCATTTATCGAGGCGAACGTCTGTTGGGCGGCGGTCACGGGTATCTCCATGTAGCTTCCCTCGCCCTTGCTTCCTGTGGCGAGCACATGGTTACCATCATCGAGGGTGATGATGGAAGCCTTCCCCTTGAGTTCGCAGGTATATGTGCCACCATCGTCTATAGGTTTACCGCTTTCGAAGCTAAAGCTCAGAACGGGTTCTGGCAGTGGGTCAGGTTGTGACGATGTGATATCGTTGACCTGCAGGCGTATCACACCTACGGAATAGGCGGGACATGCATAGGCTATCGTGTTATCATCCTTGACGGTCAGTTGCTGTGTGCGAGGCACGATGCGTTGGGGATTCGAGGTGGTGTTCTCGTCGGTGCCTCTGGAGGCGGAGAGTATTTCCGCTTCAGCCGTTTCGGCGTGGCCACCCGTGAGGGTAAGCGTCACATCCCTTTGGCTACCGGAAGGATTGACTATCTTAATGTACATCGTGTTGGTTTCATCGTTGATGCTGGCTGAGGTGTAGACGGTACGGGCACCGTATGTCTGAAGATTGGCATCGATGATAGCCTCACCGTCGAGATAGCAACGCACATGCTGACCCTCCTTTTTGATGCGGATGGTGTATTCCTTTCCTGTGGTAAGCGATCCTGCTTTTTCTCCGAGGAGGCTTTTGAAACCGTTCTGGCACTGTTCCACGCCGTGTTTCTTATTATCCCATCCACCGAGGTTGAGCCATGCGTAGTTGTTCTCGTCGATGTAGTTGAAGATGATGAGGAAGCCTTCCGCACCGCTTTGTTTCGTGGCGTGAACCGTCATATCAAGCTCCGTCAGGTCGTAGGCGGTGTTCAGCACGCAGCGGACATCCGTTTGTGAGGCATTGGTCTGCTTGAAGGTGCCGTTGTTGATGTTCCATGAACCTCGTACTGTTGTCCAGTTTGTGGAGGCTGTCCTATTGCCTGTGATGACAGTGCCATCTGCGGTCTTCACCTGCAGGTCGGTGAATGTGGCGGCGGTGGACCATGTGCCTAAACCGATGGACCCTTGGTTCGCGTTGAGGCTGGTTCCGTTGCCCTTCTCCGTCCAGCGGATATTCTGGGTTCCTATGTTGTTCGAGAACATCTTCTGGACGTGGTACGAAGGCGTTCCGTAGCTCGTCGAACTGTTGAAGCGTATCATGTCTGGGCGCCAATTGAAGTTGTCCTCATGGGTGAAGATCGGCGCATAGCTCATCATCCTGACCGCCTCGCTATTGTTCTCGCAACCCTGCATGAAGACGGCTTCGCCAATGGCTGCGTTCATGTTTCCAAGCGTTCCATAGTCCTTTGTCACGGCATACTCGCCCACATAGATATGGGTTGTGGATTTGGACTGGTTATCATAGCGGCCATACTGGCTGATGAAGAAGTCGGGAGAGTCGTAGTAGTGCTCATCCTTCAGTTCCACAGGTTCCGTGATGTCGTCGAACAAGTAGCTGTCGGCTATGAGGTGCAGGTTAGGCCAACGTGTCTTGATGGCGTGGTAGAACTGCATGTAGCGCTTCATGTAGTCGTTGCGGTTGAGCATGAACTCCTGCTCGTTACCGATCTCCAAGTATTTCAGGTTGAATGGTTCCGGGTGACCGTTCTTGGCACGCAGGCCTCCGTAATAGGTGTCGGTGCTTCCATTGGCATACTCGATAGCGTCGAGAGCCTCTTGGATGAAGGGGTCGATATCGTTTTCATCCACTCGCCAATCGTGTCCGATACCCATGTTCACCACAAACATAGCGTTGGCACCGAGGTCTTCGGCCAGTTCGAGGTATTCGTGGTAACCCTGTCCGTCGGTCACCTTATAGTCCCAGTTGCGGTTCACGTGACCCGGACGTTCCTCGATCGGACCGATGGTCTTCTTCCACTCAAATCGGTTGGTTTGTCCGTCGCCCCAAGAACCCTCGATGTAGCAACCTCCAGGGAAGCGCATGAAACGAGGATGCATGTCGGCCAGCATCTGAGCCAAGTCCGGGCGGCAACCATTTTTGCGACCCTTGAACGTAGGCGGGAAGAGACTGACGACATCCAGGAAGACGACACCTCTCTTGTCACCCTTCAGAGAGAGGTATCCCTGAGCATCCGAACCCGTGGCCGTGATTTTGGCGGTATATTTCTGCCATTCCTGAGTAGCCTTGATGGTGATGGTCGCACGACCCAAGTTTTGTCCGTTCGCATTTTGCAGTTCCGCGACGATATTACCATCGTAGCTATCTTCAGCGCGGAGCCAGAAGGAGAGGTCATACTCACGACCATTGACGATATTGATACCCCAGTAACCCTCGTTGCGTACGCCTGCGTTGTCAGATTTCAGGTTAACTTTCAGTGCACGCAACTGAACAGCGTTGAGCAGTTTGTCCGTCGTAAGGCTCATCTCCGCATTCCCCACGGTGCTCCAGCAAATAGGCTTGTCCATATCCTCCTCGAAGGAACGGTTGCGAACCAGCTCGGCATAGAGTCCGCCATCCCCGGCATGGTTTATCTCCTCGTAGAAGATGCCATAGTGGTCTTCCGTAACGAGGTCACCACGGTTGTTCAGGTCAAATTTAAGTTCTATCTGAGCCTGCACCGATGTAACGCAGAGAGCCAGAAGGAAGAGAAACATGAATCGATGTCCCGTGTGTATGATTTCTGAAAGAGGATGTCTCATTTATTTTTTTGTTTATTTCGTAGGATTCTTGGATATATGTCGTTGGGACCGGACAGTTGAAACTTAATAGTCTATTTGAAACTTAATAGGGATCTCATAATATGAGTTGACGTACTCTCCATTCATCGTCGCAGGGCGCCAGCCCCCCGGCATCCCACTCACGACCCTGAGTGCCTCTTTGTCCAATAACGGATGGACGCTTCTTATCACCTTAAACCCATCGATGGACCCATTCTTTCGCACGACAAACTCCACACATACAATGCCTTGTATTACTGAAAGCATAGCTTCTTCAGGGTATCTCAACTCTGAATGAAGGTATTCACTCAGCTTCTTCTTTCCGCCAGGGAACTCCGCTGCTGTTTCAATAAGGATATATATCGTATCGTTATCAATGATGTCCATATCCTTTCCTTTGGGATGATCTATAGTCGAACTAATCAATACTTTGCGATGCGTCTCACTCTGTGCGGTGGTGTCAGCCTGATTGACTGGTTTAATAGGCTTAGCCTCCTCTTTCGGCTGAACATTCATGGACTCCACCGAGGAAGAGCGACTTCCCCCCTTGGCATTCGCGGCGAGACCTGCGACGAAGGGACCAACCATGAGCAACAAAAGCAAAATTTTCTTCTTCATGATATTCGTTTTTGGGTTAAACCTATAAATCCATTTCGTTGGTTTTGAATTTGTTACGTAGAGACGCAATGCATTGCGTCTCTACACGGCCGCATTTCCACATGTGCAATGCCGTGTGTTTTTACAAATACAATGCCGTGCATTTCCACGAATGCAATATTAAACAATTATTTTTGTGTTGTGAAATTTATTTGGATAACTTCCATTATTAAATTATATGGAGACGCACGACCGTGCGTCTCTACGCCGTCCTCCCCTCTTTTGGTTTATTATTTTACTTGTACTGGACAAAAAAGGTGCTTTTTTGTCCAGTATGCAAGTGCTATTGGACTTTTATGATGGACAATTCACCTATTTTTTTAAGATATATTCCTCAATCAGCCCCCTAAACTGCTCCTTGTTTTCCTTGGCATACTGCACACTAAGACCCGTAATGGAATTTTCGGAAGCATAGAAGGCATCATCACATTTATTCAAATCAGGAAAGATTGGATCATATTTATATATCTGCATATATTCCATGCTATCATGATAGGCACGTTTTTCGATGACGCTTTCCGCATCCACATTTTTCGCATAAATCGCCAATGCCTTTCTGCATATCTTCGCGATATCATAGGCTTTTATTGCTTCGGCTGACGAGACAAGAATATCATTGTAATGACCGTCTGTATTGTCGAAAAACTGGTCGAACCCACCGTTGTTCACCTCCATCTCCAATTTGTACATCACAAGGAAAACCTTCTCATAGTCATTGAGTTTGGAGAACTCCTCCCCATAATTGCTTTTTTCACAAAGCGCATTGGAGATGTGATATTGGATGATTCTATCTTCCTGCTCCCATATATCGCCCTGAAAAGCATAAGCGGAGTCGAGGGAAGAACGCATATTATCTATCGGGGATCCTGTGGTCTCGTTGGATGCGGATGAAGACCTCTTTTGGAAAAACATGTACAGAATTCCTGCTACGACGATAGTCGCCACTATCATAATTAATTCGTTTCTCATGTTGGATTAGTTTTGGGCTGTTAATGATTCTTTTTAATGTTTTTACAAAAACACATTTTCCTTATAGTATATCATAACTATTAGGAAATGAGTCCATTCAAATTGTCGCACCACTGGTGCGACTTTGCTCCATATTCTTCTTGCAATTGTCGTGACACCGTTGCGACAATCTGCTTCCCGTACTCAGCTCGTTGGTTGCCAAGCACATCACGGTTGATGCGCTCGCCAATGTGCCAATACATCATGGTTAGCTCACTGTTGACGGTGGAGGCCACACGCCCACGCGCTTGCTCTATAATCTGCCGCAAGTCTTCCACCAAAGATTTGGACACCAGTGGTGCGACAATTTTATTATTCAAGTCGGTTGTACTCATTTCATAGCTATTATTAATTGTTTCTTTTCTTCTAGTCACTCAGCCTATTTGATCATACTACAATAAGGAGCAAGAAGCCTCAGCCCCTTGCTCCCCTATCATATCCGAGCCAGAAAAACTCTTAACTCTTAATTCAAAATTCTTAATTCTTAATTCAAAATTATCCTCATCCCATCGTCACAACCACCTCGTTCACACTCTTCATCTTGCTGAATGGAACGACGTTGCCTTCGATGGCTTTTCCGTTCAACGTAACGGAAACAACACCCTTCTCCACCTTCTTAGGGTTCTTAACGGTGATGTTGACCGTCTTGCCACGGAAACGACGGGTAGCTGTGAAGCCCTTCCAACCTGGGATACATGGATCGATCAACAATCCATCGTAGTCAGGACGGATACCCAAGATGTATTGAGCCGCTGTGAAGTATGCCCAAGAAGCGGTACCGCTCAACCATGGACAACGGCTTTGTCCCGCACGCATGTTGTAGGTAGAGCAGGTCGTCTGCGCATATACGTAAGGCTCGATCTGACGTACCTCAGCACGCTCGTTGTAGGCTGCTGGCAAGTAGTTCTTGTAGTTCTTGAAGGCACGCTTGCCGTGACCCAAGATACAATCCGCCATGATACCCCATCCTTGCGTGTGCTGGAATACGGCCGCATTCTCCTTCATACCCTTGATGAACAAAGGTGCCTTGATCACAGATGCCTCTGTCTTCTCATACGGAGGATCGCAGAGCACCAAACCGTACTTGATGGCCAAACGCTTCTCGATACTGTTCATGACCGTCTCGGCACGCTCGCCTGTAGCCTGACCTGAGATGACGGACCATGAGTTAGGGTTCAACCAGATGGTACCCTCGTTGTTTGGATCCTTCTTCGTACCGAACACGTAACCATCTTCCTTGATGGCACGCACGTACCATTCGCCATCCCAAGCTGCCTTGTCGATGTCTTTGGTCAACTGAGTCAAGTGACCCTGTGCCCACTTCACCTCATCGACCTTGTTGAGACGAGTACAGATATCGATGTAAACGGTCAACGCATAACGCAACTGCATAGCTACGAAGACAGTCTCACCCTTCGCACCCAATACCAAGCAGTCGTTCCAGTCTGCCTTCAAACCGCAAGGCAAGTTGTTCTTACCACGACGGTCGAGGTTGAATTGGATGGCACGTTTCAAGTGGTCGAGAACAGTACCCTCACCCTTGTCTGAGTAAGGCAATACTTTGTTGTAGTAATCCAAGTTACCCAACTCCTTCACGTAGGTTGGTACCGTGTTGAAGAGCCACATACAGTCGTCTGAACGGAACTCGTTCTCTGGTGTAGGAGCCTCATGACCCGGATTGTGGGCAAACGGTTTAACGACTGGCATCGCACCACCGTTGGAGTTCTGACCCGTCAACATCAACTCAAGACGTTCTACCACCTCTTCAGGAATGTTGTGGATCACACCCAACATGTCTTGGATTGTATCACGATAACCCATACCGTCACGCTCACCACGGTAGATCAAGGAAGCCGCACGGCTCCATGCGTAGGTGATGAGGTTGTTGAATGGGTTCCACATATTGATCATGCTGTTGAACGCAGCGTCTGGAGTCTTCGCTGAGAGTCCCTCGATACGTCCATGCCAGTATTTCACCACCTTGTCGAACTCAGCCTGAACCTTAGCAGGGGTAGCCACCATCTTAGCGGCCTTCTTACCCTCTACCCAAGCCTTACCGATACCGAGGACAACGGTGAACTCTTTTGTCTCGCCAGCTGCAAGATCCAAATCCACCTGCAACGTACCGCAACCGTTGTCACCCTCTGTCACTGTGTTACCGCACTGACCATTGACAACAGAGAGAGGGTTTGCATAAGTATGGTAAGGACCGATGAACTTATCGCGGTCGCTATCGTAACCTGTCACCTTCTGACCCACTACACCGATGAAGGAGTGGCGAGCTTGGTCTTTGTTTTGGAAGTTCTCAGGCTCCTCAGGCATATAGAGGTTGTTACCATGATCGATGAACCCGTTCTTGTAGGCGGTCTTCACGATGTACTGCGTATATTGCAAGTTGTTGCTATCGTCGTTCATGTTCCAGTTGGAAGCGAACTCAGCGTAGGTGAAAGCGCGAAGCTTACGAGCCTTCTTGCCCATGTTGGTCACCTTCACGTGCCAAACTTCGAACTCCTGACCCTTAGGCACGAAGTAGAGAGTCTCGGTCTTGATATCGCTATACTCGGAAGAGATCTTCGTATAAGCGGAACCGTGGCGGCACTCGCTCTTGTACTTATCGAGCGGTTTGCCTACAGGTTGCCAAGAGCCAGACCAGAAGTCTTTCGACTCGCAGTCGTGCAAGTAGATGTAGCGACCTGGTTGGTCCAGTGGCACGTTGTTGAACTTGATTCTCAAGAAGCATCCTTGAACTGAAGAGCGGAAGAAAGAATAACCTCCCGCGTTGTTGGTGATGATGGCGCCGTAGCGAGTATCACCCAAGTAGTTACTCCAAGACTTCGGAGTGTCTGGTTTGGTGACGACATATTCCTTGTTTTCGTCGTCGAAAAATCCGTATTGCATAAAACTAATCTATAATAAATTTCGTTATTAGATATTTTTTCAAATATAGTGAAACTTCGAGATAATGGGAATTTTTTCGGAGGAATTTCGCTAAAATAGTTGGTGAACCGAAAAAAAGCAGTACCTTCGCATCACCAGAACCCGCCAAGCCTCTCAACGATGCTCAAATGTGCGGGTCGTTTTATTTAGGAGGGATGTGAAAATATTTATATCCGAGTTGTGAATTTGCATTTTGGATAGTTGGAACATCCATAGAATTCACCAAATTTACCTTCCCTTTTTATAAGATTTCCTCCACATCTAGGGCAAATACCAGAATCCAATTTTTTATTATACTCTTTCTTTTTCGTCTGTATATTGCGAATATGAGTTTTATTATCGACAATATCCCTCACATCACTTTGAATAAGACGCGAAACAACTTCTGAAACTTCAGAATCAGACATATATACTCTATCATAACCTAATATGGTTTTCTTCAGGTCAGACTTATATATAACGTGAAATTTTGTGTTGACATGTGAGATGTCTGCACTTCCCACAAAAACTACAACCGGTATAACCTTTAAATACGGGAAATCCGATAATACTTTCTTAATCCCATACACATGACCAAGTGACTGTTTAACAGGATTATAGAATTGGTTCTTCGTGACGTAAGTATATCTTTTATACCATTTACGTTTGTATCTTACTTTATTCACAAATAGCTGGGTCCAATTCTGAATGTTATCATTGCCGTAAATATCCCCTCCATAATTCTTGCTTTCTATTGCAAAAACACCGAACTTGGATACTACAACATGGTCAATCTGAGTAGTTCCACTATCTGGTTCAAGCACTACGTCATTCAACACATGATATCCGGAAGGCAATTCTTTTAAGATACTTCTTACTTTTTTCTCGCCACGTTCCCCTTTTATTTTAGCGATATTTAACCTTGCGAAAATTAATACTATAACTAAAATGACGAGTATTATTAAATATAAATTTGTAGTCATGGCTTCATTTTGTTGTGTCCAGACACTCTCTTTTTCGACCATAAAAGTAGCGCAATTATTTTATCCCACAACATATCACTCGACATTTCTGTGTCCGGACACACTTTTCTCGACTGGGCTCCACCGGAACGTGATCGATAAAGGCTCGTTATTAAACAAGAAAAACCTTGCAATTCCTGTTCCGTTTGTATAACTTTGTAAGTGGCAGACAGGAAGAGAGTAGTATTTATTGCGCATGTATGTTCCCGAATAGAACCTTTCTCTTCAGTTCGATTAAAGGATTATTTAACTAAACATTGAAATTATATCAGATGAAAAAATTTTTTACACTAATTGCTCTATTTGCGTTTGCATTCTCGGCTTATGCATTGGAAGGATTGAAATTGGTAGGTACCCAATTGTGTACGGAAAGTGGGAAGCCCATTCAATTGAGAGGATGGAGTACCCATGGCTCATGGTTTAAAGAGTGCTATGACGAGGAGGAGGATTTCGCCGCCATGAAAAAAGAAGGCGCTAATGTGGCGCGTATTGTCACTTACTTCAACGAGGGTGAAGGCATAAATGAAGCGTGGGTTAAGAATTGCATCGATTTTTGCGCCAACCAAAACATGTATTGCATCGTCGATTGGCACTTGACAAAAGATCAAGAAAAGTTGAAAGGTAACCCGATGACCAAAGTAGAAGACGCGAAGAACTTTTTCCATGACATCTCCGAATACGTCAGCGAAAAGGATTACAATCATGTGTTGTACGAAATATGCAACGAACCTGTATTCGATTCCATATCGGATAGTTGGGGATCGAGGGATCCTTATGAATTCGGGAAAGAATATGTATGGGATTGGATAAAGGATTATTGCAAGGAAATCCTTCCGGTCATCAAGGCGAACGACTCCACCTCGATCGTATTGGTAGGCACGCCGCAATGGGACCAAGCCCTGGTATTCCCTTTCCTGGATCCAATCGACGAGATGGGCATGAACGTGATGTACAGTTTCCACTATTACGCGTATGACCAGGAAATATATCTGGGCGAGCTGAGCAGCGCATCGGCTTTTATCCCTTTGTTCGTAACGACATGGAGCCTTTCCAATCAAGAAAGAGGTGATAAGATATCGACAGAAAGCGCTGATAAGTTGATGACCGTATGCAATGGAAAGAATATCGGTGGACAAGTCATCAGTTGGATCAACTGGAGTTGGAGCAATATGAATGCAGTGGAAAATTCATTCAGTTCAGTGGAAGATTACAACAACAAAGAATTTACAGAGGCTGGGAAATACGTTGTGGAGCAATTGGCGAAAGGTGACAACTTTGCCTTTTGTGAATCTCAAGCGTATGATAGCGCGCAAGTGTTCGACGGTGTGAACGACTTCTATTTGGCACTGGAGAAATTCGACAAGGGAGGAAACAACAATGCCTACTATGACTTTGACGAGGATTGGGTGGAGTGCTATCCTGTTCCATGCAATAGCGGACATGCGGGGATGAGCGGTGTCCGTGGCGACGATGCTGTAGATTTAGGTTACACCAATGAGGAGAATCTGGACAGCAGCTACTATAGCTTGGGCTACATCGGTCGAGGCGAATGGGTGAAATATACCATCGACGTGAAACATGCTGGCGACTATGAATTCGAGACCTACACGAACAACCATCTATACCACAACATCATCGCATTCACGGTTGATGGCAAGAATGCGCTTGTCGATGAGGATGGGGAGGAGACATACCGCGCATTGGAATTGCAAACCAGTGGCGAAGGTGAAAAAGAGAGTGGTTACAATGATTGGGGATGGACGAAACCTATCTGTCCGTACGCACCAGACAAAAAGTTCCGTTTGCGTTTCAATGAGACGGGTGAACATAAATTAGGCATTGTCTTCATGACAGACGGTTCCGGTTTGGGTTCCCTTAAGATCATTGGTAAACCTGAAAATACGGTGAATGTTGAGGATGTGAACAACCTGGTCGTTCGGTTGTGGCCTAACCCATCCGAGGACGGTTCCCTGAACGTCTCCGTCAACTACGATTCCGACGTCACCATCTATAGCGCACAAGGAGTTGCCGTATTCTCCAGAACAGTAGCCGCCGGTGTGACAACATTGAACACCTCATTGGCTGCAGGCGTCTATTACGTGAAGGTGCAAAATGAGAACGGTGTTTTCACAAATAAATTCATTGTAAAATAATCGACCATATCCGCTTTCGTCCACCAATAGGAGGGAAAGGGTGGCATCTATATCATAGATGGCATCGCTTCCCTCTTGTTGGTGGTTCGTTTTTTGTACAATCATTTGAATATCATGCTATTTCCCTATATTCCATTCGATATTTCTGTGTCTAGACACACTTTTCTCGAATGGATCAACCACGCATTTTCTTTAACTCCTAATAGAACCAAATTTTTAATATTAAAAGTTATTTATAACTTTGTATGTAAGAACCAATTATAATAGAATTATGACAACAGCTTTCAATCCAATACAGATACACTTGTTACAGATGTTCTCGCTCGACAAGAGTCAAGACGGTCTCAAGGAACTGAAAGATGTACTTTACCGTCATTACTCGGCTCGCATGGAAGAACGTCTTGACACGTTATGGCAGTCGGGCAAGCTTGACCAGCAACGGCTTGACGAAATAAACCAGATGGATCTTCATCAACTGAAATAATCTGCCATGAAGATAGTCTTAGACACTAATAGTCTTATTCAGTGTGTACCACGTCAAAGCCGATATCACATTGTATGGGAATCTCTTACAAGAGGTGAGCATGTGCTTTGTTTGACGAACGAGATACTAGAAGAGTATGTTGAGATTCTACAACGACTGACCGATTATGAGACAGCAGAATTAATCGTGAAAACCATTGTCAACAGTCCATTTGTTGAACTCATCACTCCCTACTATCACTTCCAGCTAATAGAGGCGGACCCTGATGATAATAAGTTTGTAGATTGTGCTATTGCAGCTGGTGCCCGTTATATTGTCACCAATGACAGACACTACAATGTACTTAAGGAGATATCATTCCCTCATGTCGATGTGATTACTTTAGCCGATTTCTCTGAATTGATGAAATAAGTCCTCGAAAGATTACATTTGCAATTACTGTGCCCAAAAATATTACCCATGAAAAAGCATCTTATTTTAGTCATTTTTTCTCTTATTGGAGGTTCGCTATTCGCCCAACCGTTGGACAAAGAGGCAGCCGAGTCGGTCAAGGAGCAGGTCATCGCGGAATGGAAGTCCCGGATGTCCGCTATATATGACCAAGCATATCAAGAACATATCATCCGTCGTGACGGGTTACAATTAGGGTTGGGATACATCATCAGAGGTGCTGAACCTGCAGGAGGCCGCAGCCTATGGATCTCCATGCACGGCGGCGGAAACGCCCCCAAGGAAACGAATGACCAACAGTGGGAGAACCAAATATACCTTTACCAACCGCAAGGCATCTACGTGGCGCCGAGAGCTCCGTGGGATGACTGGGACATGTGGTTCAAAGCGCCCATCGACTCCCTCTTCCAGGACCTGATCACCATGATGATCGTCAAGGAGAATATCAATCCTGACAAAGTATATATCATGGGCTATTCCGCCGGAGGTGACGGTGTCTGGCGATTGGCGCCTCGCCTCGCCGACCATTGGGCCGCCGCCTCCATGATGGCCGGTCACCCGGGCGATGTGGGTCTTCGTAACCTGATCAACACCCCCTTCTCCATCTGGGTGGGCGCCCTAGACTCCGCCTACGACCGCAACAAGGAGGTGCAGAAACGTGGCTACGAGATGGATTCACTCAGCCAGACTGCCCCAGGGAAATATATCCACCAAACCCATATCGTCGCCGGGAAGGGCCACTGGATGGACCAGGAGGACACCGTCGCCGTCAGCTGGATGCAACGCTACACCCGCGACGCACATCCGCAACAGATCATATGGACGCAGGAGGAATGCCTGCGGAAAGCCTTCTATTGGGTCTCCCTGCCCGATTCCGTGAAGCCAGTGCGGGGCAACACCTTCGAGGCGAAGATCGAGGGGAACACCATCACCATCGATAAGATGGACTATGACAAGGTGATCATCTGGCTGGACGATGACATGGTGGACCTCTCCCAGCCCGTCACCATCCAATACGACGGAAGGACGCTCTTCCGAAAAGTGGTGGAGAGAACCGAGGAGAGCATGCGGCAATCCATCTACGAACGCAAAGACCCATCCTTCTGTTTCCCTGCCAATGTGCCTGTTTCAAAAGATATGACAGCGGAAGAGACTGGTGTAGAGGAGATTGAGGCCTCCCTGTTGTGGCGTGATGATATCCGGAGGATCGAAGCCTATGACCTGCAAGGACATACCCTCTGCACCACCACGCAACGGGACGAATACCTGAGATTCGCCCAAGGATGGAACCGTATCCATGTCGTGAAGATATTCTTCGACACATTCAGCTCGGTTGGATTGCGGAAATAACGCAGCATATTCCTAGCATATCCTTAGCATATTTTTCCAAAAAACGGTAAAAGTTTTATTATAAATGCGAAAAATATTGCTATATTTGAACGAAAAGGCAACGTGTCCTTTCCGAAGGGGAGGGTGCATGCGCAACTGTTTGTCAACGAAAAGAATAACAACCGTCTGTATGAGGTTAGAGAAGTATATAATCGGATGTATATGTGCGATATTTTTATCGTTGGGCGCCTATTCCCAGGAGATTCTCATCGACGGAAGGGTGAAGACGCTGAGTAACTTCTCATGCGGGGAGATGCACACCCTCCGCTTATCTGACCCTTCGACATGGAGTTTAACCTTCCCAGCACCGTATTGTTTATGGCAGCGTTCGGACAACGACGGTGCGTCGTGGCAGAACATCCTTGAGAGCGGTTCGGAGGTCTATTCCCTCAATGTGGTGAATCATGACGGCACGAAGCAGCTCTACCGCGCCATCATCGCGGATTCGGAAAGCGATGCCACCAGCTATGCCCTGAGCGGAAATGCGACGGGACAGTCGGTATTGGTGTCGGATGAGGTCTCCATACAATGCGACCTCACCATCTGCGACGAGAAGGAGAACCGTCTCGTGGTCTGGATGGAGGACTTCAAGAGTGTGCCGAGGGGTGAAAGAAGAGAGTGCGACAACCTTGTGGGACTGAAGTTCGCGGGGAAATACAACAGTAGCGGTAGCACGAACATTGGAGACGGCAAATATGGTGTCGTTTCTCACTCCGCTGATGGCTCTATCCCGAGTTACAATTGGTTCTCTGGCGGCACCGACCACACAGGCAACAAGGATGGCGGATTCCTGATCATCAACAATGTGGACGGTGGCGCACCAGACGTCCTGTTATATGAAAAGACGATCGATTTTGATCTGTGTCCTGACACATGGTACTATTTTTCCCTCTATGCGATGTGTATCTCGGGGGGAGCCATCGGTGACCCGGACGATTCCTTTGCCCATTGCAATTTCACCTTCGAGATCATCGGGGAGGATGGCGTCACTGTGCTGGCGTTAGACAAATCGGGGGATGTGCCACTCTCCAATTATGGCATATCATCCTGGTACAACTATGGAGTAAGCTTCAATTCGGGCAATAACAAGAACGTCATTCTACGGATCTATGACAGTGCCAAGAAAAACATGTGGGGAAATGACATGGCCGTTGACGACATCTCACTGATCGCCTGCGAAAAACCTATTCCGGAGACTACCCTCGGTGTGGGCCTGGAAAAGGACAAGGAGGGTGTCTGCGGTGATGTCACGCAGTTGAGCCTGTCGGATATGAGCCCGTGGGAGAGCGAGTTGCCGAACGTCTATTGCACCTGGCAAACCTCCGATGATGGCGGATTCACATGGACCACCATGCAGGAGAGCGGAGAGAAAGTCTATTCCGTTGAAGTGCCTTTCCAAAAGTCGGTCGAAGGCATCCGCTACCGTGTGATTGTCTCGAAGGACCAAGCCTCCGGACAGTTCATCGCGGAGCATGGTTACTCGGACGACGCCTGCCACATCTACAAAATCAGTAACGTCTCCACGCTTACTTGCCACTGCGAAACGCCTGAGTTGTCCATCTCTCCTGCGGATCCTTCCTTCTGCACGGACTCCATCACCTTATCCGCTAAGGTGGAAAACGCCGCACCGGTGGATAGCTTCGTATGGAGTTGTCAGGATGTCAGCACAGGGGATTGGGTCGCCATCGCAGACCAACAGGGACCTTCCATCTCTGTTTTCGATCAGATAGAGAGAAAATATTGCGTCGTGGCTTGGAATGACACTTGCCATTCCGACACGCTCTTCGTGACGGTGCCAGTAAAGAGCCCTAGTGTGATGAAGGTTAATATCGATGGCGCGCAAACGGTCTGCGAGAATGGTTCCGCGACACTAAAATTGACTGGTGTTACCGGCGACAACATCACTTGGAAGAAGATGGAAGAGGGGGAGACCGGTTTTTCCGACATCAGTGGATCTGACGCTCCGGATATAACGGTTAGCCCGAAGAAGAAGACTTCTTACTGTGCATTCTCCGGTATCCTTCCTGGACAATGCGTTCAGGTGTTCTCCGACACTGTCTCTGTCGCTGTGGAGGATTCTGTGCGTTTCACTTTGGAGGCTTCATCCAATACGATCTGCGCGGGAGGTAACTTCTCTCTGAAGATTTCCTCTTCCCAATCTTCCCTAACCTATACTTGGGAGGCGAAAGGGGATGACGAAGCGTCATTCTCTGCCATTACCCCTACAACCGCAACTGAATTGAGCCTGCAGCCGACCCGGAGCACCACCTATCAGGTGACGGGGAAATCCTCCGTTTGCCCTGATGTGAGCCATTCCTTCCATGTCGTGGTGGATAACCTTGCCACACTTGGTTTGACAAGTTCCACCGATGTGGTCTGCGTGAATGGGGAGGTTTCCCTCACGGCGGACTATGGCACAGCCAGCTCCATCGTCTGGGAGGAGAAGGCGGAGGGTGCTTCGGACTTCTCCGAATTCGCCACTGACCTTGCCACACAGAAGACGGTCCATCCTTCAGGAAAAACAAGCTACCGCATCCGCTCCACACAGGGCGGTACCTGCCCGGAGAGTGTTTCGGATGTGATCACGATCGATACGGAAGACTCGTTGAAGGTATCCATCGCGGCCATCGAGCCAGTTGTCTGCGCCGGCACGGATGTGAGCCTGCAAGCCACCGTCGACGGCACGCCTGAATCGGTGAAGTGGGAGAAGACGGTAGGCGGACAAACCAGCCTATTGGCGAACGCCTTGACCGCCAGCGATGCCCCGACCCAAGCGAGTGAATACACGGTAACCGCTAGCGGGAAGTATTGCCCGAGCGTGAGCCAAAGCGTTTCTGTGGCGGTGGATGTTGAGGCGGTATTATCCCTAAGTGCCTCTGACGATGTGGTCTGTGTGAACGGGGAGGTTTCCCTCACGGCGGACTAT
>JAFZPM010000015.1 GCA_017550335.1 Paludibacteraceae bacterium | reverse complement strand
CTGCCTGTGATGTAGTCGCCCCTACGGGGCTTAGGGTGTGCGCATCGTGTGGGGATCCACATTTACGTTATTTCAAGATTGACTACGTCGAACTATCGTTTCAAAATTCAAAATTCATAATTCATAATTCATAATTATTTCACACCCCTGCCTGTGATGTAGTCGCCCCTACGGGGCTTGGGGTGTGCGCATCGTGTGGGGATTTATGATTTTATGATTTACAATTTACAATTGGCAGGAGAACCCCGAAGGGGTGATCATAATACAGGCACGGGTGATAACCCGTGTGTGTACAATGCAGATATGGTCCGGAACCCCGAAGGGGTGACACCTAGATAATTTAGAATTAAGAATTTTGAATTATGGTAGTCAATTTGACAATCTATGTGATTCTACGATTTCACATTCATGTATGCACATCACGCGCATTAACTCTTAACTCTTAATTCTTAACTCTTAATTCCAATGTTTCATTCCCCAATCCACAGGAGTCTCCTTGAGTTGGAAAATGAAGGGCAGTTTGTAGTAGGAGGCGCACGGCTTGCCCCGTTTCAGCGCAGGCTTCCATTTCGGCATTATTTTCAGGAGGCGGAGCACCTCCTCCGTGAAGAGAGGGTGGGAGCTGCAGATGATTTCGGGATCGGTGACGCTACCATCCTTTTGGATGACGAAGCGGACGACGACGGTGGTTTGTAGGCCAGAGGCTTTGGCCACCTCGGGGTATTTGTGGTTCTTGGCGAAGAAGGCTTCCCATGCGGATGTGCCGCCTGGGTAGATTGCCCTGCGGTCCACTTGCACCTGCGAGTAGACTGTGTCTTGTGCGGCGGGTACGGTCGCCTCTCCCTTCGCCCCGGTTGCACCCTGTTGGGCGAAGAGGTTGGCGGAGAGGAGGAGTCCGAGTAGAGTCCCTATCCAATAACTCAGTGGTGCCTTCATCACTTATATGGTTCGTTTCAGATTAGTCCACTGTAAATCCCCTGCCGCCCTTGGATTTGACGGAGTAGGAGAACTTCAGTTCCTTCTTCTCGTTCGGTTTCAGGTTCAGCTTCCAGGTGAGCTTTCCCTCCTTCTCGTCCACTTCGGCGCCACCGTTGTCTATCAGTACGACCTTGACGTCGTCCGACGTAGAGATAGGGAATTGGTCCTCCACCGTGATCTTCACCGGCTTCGATTTGTTGTTCTTCACCGTGATTAGCCATTCACGCTCCACTTTGTCGGATGTTTTCATCAGGCCCTTGGAGGAGTATGTTTTCAGGTCCTTGCGGTCCACCGCCAACTCCCTGTCCTTTCCGATGGAGAGGTTCAACGTGTCCTCCACCTGTCTGGCGTTGATGAAGCTTTCGCCCATGTAGACGTTATTGAGGTATATCTTCACGTTTCCGTCGAGCAAATCCAGTTTCTTCCAGTTCGGGATGGAGGCCACCATGTAGACATCCTTTGAGAGTTTCGGGACGGCGAAGTAGTTGTATTCCGCGTCGACAAGGATATCCTTCACCATTATCTCATGGTCCGCGCCATCATCAGGGATCGTGTTCTTTCCTGGCACACTGTCCGTGACGTTACGGATGATCATAAGCGGGATGTCCGATTCGATGCCGCTCTTGGGTTTGGAATTGGTAGGGATAACGACAAGGGCGTTCGACGATCTGTTTTGGTCAATATAGTTCAGGTATTTCTTGTCCATTCGGTTCTCCATCACTTGGGAGGAGTTGGTCTCCATGTTGACATTCTTGATGACCGCATTCTTTCCCTTAACAGTGCTTTGGGTAGTCCTATAACCTGTGTAGTCATATTTCACGGTACTATTTTTCGGCACCAGCAATTCGTAGTAACCGTTGGCGTCGGTCTGCGTCTTGTGGTCCTCGCCGCAGGTCACCAAGGCATCCTTCAGCGGACCTTTCCTATCACGCACCACACCCATCACCTTCACGTAAGGGTTGTTGTCTGAGACCGTGTGGATTTTTCGCCCAACGTACTGGCAGGAAGGAACATTATAGCGTCCCAATTCGGGCTTCTCATTGCTCACGCTCGGGTCGTTTTGCGACAGGATGAGGTTCACGTTCGGCCATGTCTCCTTGCTGCCTTGGCTGACGTATGCCTTCTGGACCAGGTGCAGCTTCGTATCGTTCCTATCGATACGGGCCTCGTAGAAAGGCATCCAAGCCGCATTCTCCACGAAATAGCTAATCTCCAGCTCACAGTTCGTACCATAAGGAGCATCCAAGGTGACCAACACGACACTCATCGGCTCCATTTGTTTCTCGTAGAATAGGTTGACCTTCTGTTCGTTCACTACCAGCTCGTCCTGGCACTTCCTGATCCTCTGTTGGTAATTATACTGCATGTTGATGATCTCGTTGAGGTCTTTGCGCACATACGAGGTGATGCCTTGTAGGGTAGGGGCCGTGAAACCGTTGTCTCCGCCGATGTTATTGCTCTTGAGGATCAGTTCACGTTCCTTGTCGAGCACGCCGCTCTTGCCCATCAGTATGTCGATGGAGTCCCGCAGTGCGGCGGAGCGTTTTGTCAGGGTCTCCACCTCTTTGCCGATCTGCTTGCGGTCAGGTATTTCCACGTCGTACTTGATGGAGGCGAGCGTCACGCTACCCCCCTTCACACCCACCTGTATGGAGTTTTGGTCCAGCAGGGGAGTCAGCAGCGGGATCTTCACCTCCGTCGTGCCGCTCTTGGCGTTCACCTTGGCGGTGCGTTTCACCATGGCGCCTGTAGTATATACCATCACATCCTTGATCTGCGACTGCACTTCTGTGGCGGCCATTCCGTCAAGGGCATGGAATGAGAGACATCCCATCAATAGGAAACTATAAACCTTCATGCGTTTCATTGTATGTGTCATCGTGTGTTTCATTATCTTATAAATCATTATTGTTCGAAATGACATACTGGTAATTATCCTTTACAGAGACCTCGTATTGGAGGTTGATGATCTTTTTCTCCCCTGGGGCGAGTTTCACTACCCAGGTGAGCCTGCCCGTCTTTTCGTTCACCTTCGCTTGGGAGGACTCTATGAGGTTCACCTTGATGTCGGAGTTGGTGGAGACAGGGATTTGGTCCTCGACGGTGACGTCCACCGTGAAATCCTTGTTGTTCTTCACGATGATTTCCCACTCCCGCAAGACCTTATTGGAGGTCCTCAGCAGGCTCTTGCTCTTGTTGGTCGCCTTCAACGTACGTTCGACGCCAATGTTCTTTTCGATGCCGACGGAGAAGTGCAGGGTGTCTTCGATCCCTACTGGTTTCCAGTAGGATTCGCCGATGTATGTGTTGTTGTGGAAGAGTCTCAACTTGCCTTCCTGCAGTTGATATTTCTTCCAGTCAGGCACTTCCGCTAGCATATAGACGTTAGGGGAGATTTTAGGGGCAGTGTAGTAGGTGTATTTGGCCGGGATGGACTCCAAACCAATCATCGCCTCGTGCTCCGAACCGTCGGAAGGAATGGAGTTCAGGGTTGTCGCCTCCGCCGTGTAATCCTCCAACTGGGAGAAGGTGGAGAGGTATAGCCCCGAGCCATAGTCTTTACTCTTCGTGGTGATCATAACGACACCGTTCGCCGCACGTGAACCGTAGATCTGGGTAGACGACGCATCTTTCAAGACCTCCATCGAAACGATATCATTCGGATCGATGGATGCCAACGTTCTATCATCTCCAAGAGGCATGCCATCCACAATATAGAGCGGTTCGGAAGCCCCTGTTAAACTACTTAAGCCTCTGATTCGGATGGAGGATGAAGCGCCTGATTGACCACTTGATGAAGAGACTTTCACCCCACTCACTCGGCCGGCAAGGGCTTTCTCCACCGATGCGCTGGCGGATCCGGTGCGATCTTTGCGGGATTTTTTCCCATAATCCGCCGTAGCGTTAATCTCCTGAAGTGCTTCTATCTTTTCCTCCAACTTGATTTCAATAGTCCTTGAGTAGTTCATGTTGTCGATTTGAACCCTTTTAGAGTGATAGCCCATAAATTCTATTTCCAAGACATCTCCGATCATTGCCTCTATCTCAAAGAAACCGTCATTATCGGTGATTTCAGACTTGTCACTGTTTATAACCGTAACGTCAGCTCCGGGAAGTGGCCCCATATTGTCTTTCACCCTTCCCTTCACCTTGACTCCGCGGCCATAGATGTTCATGTTGTTTTCCCTCATCGTGACATTCAGCACCTGCATATTCCCTGTTCCAGCGGTTAGGGTTACAGCCTCGTGGCTGGCGTGGGTGAACGTCAATTCGGTGTTCTCAGGTACAAGGATTTGGTAAAAACCAGACTCGTCCGTTTGGACGGTTTGGTTATCCTTTGTTTTCACCATCACACCTGAGATACTTTCTCTGGAGTCTCGCACGTTACCCATCACCTTTATCATGTTTTTTCCCGTGACGGATCGGTTGGCTTGATGCCTCGTGGTGTTGGGCACTGTATAGCGCTTGAGCTCGGGTTTCGAGTTGCTTTCGGATGGGTTGGTCTTGGTGACGGTCAGCTTCACATCGTCCCAGTCTTCCTTGGAGTTCTGGTGTACGTTCACCTTTTTGGTCACCTCCATCATAGGCTTGTCCTCCATGATCTTCAGTTCGTAGAAGGGGGTCCACTTCGCCTCCTTCACTATGTAGCTGAGCTCGATCTCCGTTTCGGCGGGAGCCTCTGTCACCAAAGAGACGTAGGCCACACCTCTCGGCGACATCGCCCGTTCGTCCAATAACTTGATTTGCTGGCCAATGGTCTGCGCCTCCAGTTCGTACCGTTTCTGTTTCTGTGTGTAATTCATCTGGAGGTCCACGATTTCATCGAGGTCCTTGCGCAGGTAGGCGGCCACACCGCTCAGTTGCGCGTCGTTGAACCCCTTTTTCCCTCCGATGTCATTGTTTGAGAGGAGGATGGAACGCTCGTGGTCCAACACGCTGTTGAAGTATTGTATCAGGTTGATGGAGTCTTCGTACATCTTGGAGAGCTTACCCAACGAATCGCTGGTTTGCGAAATCTCCTTTTGGTTCGGCATCTCAATCTGGCTATCCACCTTGCCCAGTTTGATGTCTGTGTTGGAAATCCCCACCTGCATGGTCTTCGGATCGAACATCGGACTCAACATCGGAATCTTGACTACCGTCACGCCCGCCGGCACCTTCACGTGGGCCTTCCGGTTGACCAACGCACCCTGTTTGTAGATCTTCACCGTATGTATGTCCGACTGCACGGATAGGGTGTCCGCGGATACGCTTTGTATGAACGGAAGGAATGATAATAGACTGATTATTAATCGTATGGAAAATTTTCTGTGCATATTATTGTATTTAATATCCATTCTCTCAATCCTATTTATTGTACCAATTAAATGCCAAATTTAATGATTAATTCGTATTATACCCTATTTTTAGAATTAATTTTAGATTTGTCACGCGATTTTCCATTTCGTATTAGATCATATAACATTTAATTTACTATTTAACGATTTACGATTTAACGCCTTTCCCCTTCCTACAGTTGTTGGAAATTGCGATTTGTTAATTTTTATTTTTCAAATATTAACTATTAATTCTTAATTTCTTACCTTCGTGGTGTGTTTAAGGTATATTTTGACTGATCATGGTATGTAGAAACGGTTTCCGAAAACCCTTAGGGTGGCTATTCCTGTATGTTATCCTACTGACATCTTGCGGGCAAGACAGTTCCTCCCAGGGGAAGGTCGGCGGGCAGGGGGACACTCTTTGCATCGACTCCATCGCGCCTGACTCCATGTCTTTGTCCGAGGACGAACCGCTTCATATGCTCCGCATCGGTGCTGTGGGTGACCTTATGGTCCATGATTACCAGATGAAGAAAGCCTACCGGAATGACACCGACACGTTCGACTTCTCTCCTGTCTTTCGCCAAATACAGTCTTATCTGGATGAAAACGACCTTCTGATCGGCAATCTGGAGACCGTCTTCGCAGGCAAGGGGAAGGGCCGCAAGGCGGATGTCTACGGGTATGCTTCGTTCCCCTATTTCAATGCGCCGGACTGCTTCGCCGCCACCTTGGCGGATGCCGGGTTCGACCTTCTGGCGACCGCTAACAACCACACGATGGATTCGTACCCTGAGGGGGTTGCGGCTACCCTGAACCTGCTGGATTCATTGCGTATCCTCCATCATGGCACGGCGCGAGACTCCGCGGAGAGGGAAAGACTCTGCATCGTCGAGCGTAATGGTATCAAGGTGGGTTTCTGCAGCTACACCTATAGCCTGAACGGAATCTTTGTGCCGAAGGATAAGCTATTCATGGTCAATGAGTTCTGTAGGTATGACTCGGCTAAAGTGAGTGGCATGTGCGAGACGATCCGTCGGTTGCGGCGGGCGGGGGCGGACTTCACCGTGGCGTACCTGCATTGTGGCACGGAGTACCAGAAACAGCCGAACCGTTACCAGCGCAGGATGGCAGACTCGCTCCATCGTGCGGGATGCGACCTGATCCTGATGGCCCATCCGCATATCCTCCAACGGATGGAGATCCTTCCGGCGGAAGACTCCCTGCCACGAAGCTTGGTGGCTTACTCGTTAGGGAATTTTCTGTCCAGTCAGGTCTTCCACGACAGCATACGTAAGGACATCGGAGCTATCCTGCAGGTGGATGTCGTGAAGCGGAGGGATAGCACCTTCATCAAGAACGTCTATGCCGTACCCACCTACACCTATTGGCGTCCCGACCATATCGGAGTCCTCCCCGTCGTGAAGGCGCATGATAGCCCTGAGGAGGTGATCAAGCTACGTCCGAAGGATAAGAAACGAATCGATCATGCGTACGATGATGCGTTACGGGTATTGCGTGGTACGATGGATTCCACATTGTGGAGTATAGAGGGGGAGCGGTACCGGCTGGCGTGGTAGGATTCCTCACGGAGGGGGAACCCTTTCAGGGATGAGGTATGCGCAGTGCGTAGGGATGCGTGCGTCCCAAAAAATGACTACGTCGAACTAACGTTTCTTAATTGACTACGTCGAACTAACGTTTCAAAATTCATAATTTCCCTAGGGCGTTGCCTTAGGCTATATAATGTCACGCCCTTTCAGGGCTGGGATATGCGCAGTGCGTAGGGAAAATTTTATTTAGACGAGACCATATACGATTAGCTTCCTGCGTCTATGGATTGATAAATTGTAAATGGTTAAATAATCAAATAGTAAATAGCTAAATAGTAAATGGCAGATAGCCAAATAGTAAATCGTAAATAGTTAAATAGTAAATAATAACAGGAACGATTGCGTCGATATTCCTATTGAAAGGAACAATTTTCCCGTTGCTTCCCATATATTATTCCTAAATTTGCATCTGTTGAAAAAGCACTTTCTAAGTGGGGACTAAAAGATTGTATTGAGTAAAGCATATATTAACGACAAGCGCGCTGGCCGGAGGTGTGTGGTTTTCCGCCCCGACGGGTTGTCACGCTTTTGAAAAACACGAGAAATGAAAAGATTAAGAGCAGATTTGAAGAAATGGGTTTGCGTTTGCGCAACCATGTTGCCCTTGATGGCGACCGCGCAGACTGTCAACGTGGACCTGAGCAAGGAGTACCAACTCATCAAGGGTTTCGGTGGCATCAACTTCCCGACGTGGATAGATGACCTCTCCGCCAGCCAGCGGGAGACGGCCTTCGGTAACGGAGAGAACCAGTTGGGCATCTCCGTGCTCCGTATCCATGTGGACCCTGAAGAGAGCAACTGGAGCAAGGAGGTGGCCACGGCACAGAATGCGGCGAAAAAGGGCGTGACCATATTCGCCTCCCCTTGGAGTCCGCCGTCGAGCATGACGGAGCCCTACCAATCGTCCAAACGTCTGAAAACGAGCTCGTACGGGGCTTACGTGCAGCACCTGAACAAGTTCATCGACTACATGAAACAGAATGGCGTGGATCTCTACGCCATGTCCATCCAAAACGAGCCGGACTATGGTTCCGACTGGACGTGGTGGCCTTCGAACGACATGGCTACCTTCATGGCGAACTATGCGCAGGACATCAACTGTAGGGTCATGGCGCCGGAGTCTTTCCAATACACGAAGAGCACTTCCGACCCTATCCTCAACAACGCCAAGGCGCTCGCCAACCTGGATATCCTCGCCACCCACCTCTACGGAACGCAGGTCAACCAATTCAGCTACCCGCTCTTCCAGCAGAAGGGTGCGGGAAAGGAGCTCTGGATGACGGAGGTCTACTACCCGAACAGTAGCAGCGACGCGGATACTTGGCCGGAAGCCCTGGAGGTGGCGGACCACATGACGAATGCGATGGTCAGGGGTAATTTCCAAACCTATGTTTGGTGGTACATCCGCCGTTCCTACGGTTTGATGAAGGATAACGGCAACATCAGTAAGCGTGGCTACTGCTTCGCGCAATATTCCAAGTTCGTCCGCCCAGGCTACATCAGGGTGGACGCGACCCAGAACCCGACGAACAACGTGAATGTCTCCGCCTTCAAGAAGGATAATGATGTCGTCCTCGTGTTGGTCAACAAGAACACCAGCTCCAAGACGCTGAGCATCTCCATCCCTGGTTCGCAGGTCTCCTCATGGGAGAGGTACGTGACCAGCGGTCAGAAGAACGTGAAGAAGGAGAGCGACGTCAACGGTGGCACCTCCTTCCAAATCACCCTGGAGGCCCAGAGCGCCACGACCCTCGTGGGCGGCGGCAAGAAAGGCACGCCGAAGGTTAGCATCACCTCGCCTACCGCCAGTGACGACCTGGAGGCGCCCGCAACCGTCACCCTCTCTGTCGACGCGACCGACGAGGACGGATCCATCCGCTCCGTGGCGTTCTACAACGGGGAGACGAAACTGGGTGAATCGACCAGCGCCCCTTACACCTTCACATTGGAAGGTCTGAAGGAGGGCACCTACACCCTCTCCGCCGTCGCCACCGACAACGAAGGGAACGAAGGGAAATCATCCGTCACCGTGACCGTACACGTCCCTCAAACGCCTTACAAAGGCACACCTAGCGTCATTCCTGGCAAGATCGAGGCGGAGGAGTATGACCTCGGCGGAAACGGCATCGCCTACTACGATGCGGAGGAGGAGAATAAGGGAAAGGCTGATTTCCGCACGAATGAAGGCGTGGACATAGAGAAATGCGACAACGGCATGGCCCTCGGCTACACCATGGAGGGGGAATGGATCGAATACACGGTGGACGTGAAGAAGACGGACACCTACCTCTGGAGCGCACGTGTCGCCTCCGGAAACAACGGATCCGCTTTCCACCTGCTGATCGACGGCAAGGAGATCACCTCCTCCACCAGCGTGCCTAACGGTGGCGATTGGGACACCTACACCATCCTGGAGGGCAAGACCCCGCAGATCGAGGAGGGCACGCACGTCCTCAGGCTTGCCATCGACGGCAACTACGTCAACGTGGACTGGCTCCAATTCGAGGCGGAGGGTGGTTTCATATCGGGCGTGGCTGACACCGGAAACCTGCCATCCCTCCAAGGCACATTCTCCATTGTGGACATGAGCGGAAAGATCTTAGGAAATATCGATATCAACCCAGGCGACGACGTGCCTTCCTCGCTCCAGGCGAAGGGACTCCGCACGGGTATCTATCTCCTCTCCAACGGAGAGTCTTTCCTGAAGGTGGAAGTGAAATAAAGGAGAGATCCTGAAACGACAGGTTGACTGAGTCAATCATCATATTCCGATAGGGGCGTCATGATAGGGCGCCCCTATCTGTTTCCCGCATATCATTCCCCCCAAAAAAACACCAGTGTATGGCGCATGGTTGTATTTACTATTTGGCTATTTACCATTTGGGTATTTACTATTTAACCATTTACCATTTACTATTTGTGATTTACCATTTGCGATTTACTGGTTTAAGATGCGGTGCGAATAATCTTTATTTCCCTCTTTTTCATGAAACTATCGTGCCTTGCGCACACAAATAAAAGAGAAAGGGTTTGTCGATTCCGCGTTTTTTTATACATTTGCGAAGTTATGTGAGACAAAACAGGGGCCGAAGTCATAAGTTTCATGGCTCAAGCCACATAAGGAGATAACAATAAACGACATTAATAATTAACGTTAATCATTTAAAAATTAGTATTATGAAGAAAAAATTCAGCTATTGCATTTTAGCATTCGCAACGGTTATGTCTTTCTCACTCGCTTCGTGCGGTGACGATGATGAACTTGAAAACAACGACAACAAACCAACCCCTGTCGATACCACAAACGTGACCCCTGTCGATACCACAAACGTGACCCCTGTCGATACGGCAACGGTGATTCCTTCCGATCCGACAGAGGACCCGAACACACAGGAAAACACACAATACACCCTCGATGACGTACAAGGTATCTGGCATGCGAAAAAGGAAGGTGGATACGAGATCTACGTGGAGATCAAAGGAGATACCACCCGCCTCATAGAACGCAACACCGAATATCCGGGAGAGGAGAAGTGGATTCGCCTGAGTTTGGCAGGGAACAATGTCACCGACAACGTATTCGGTTATTCCGCCCAATTCCTGACAACCGCTTACGGTTTCACGCTGAAAAAGATCACTGACACAGAGATGGTGGCCACACCTTTTTCAGAGTACTTCGCGAACGAGAATGGATCCATAAACGACGTTACATTCGCAAAGGAGAGCGCGCTCCCGTCCCTCTTCAGCGAACCTGGGTTCATATTCCAGGTGTCGATGGATTACACCACATGGTGAATCCGGTGTTGACGACTGAACGATTATTAGTTTAAACACTCCATAGACCCTGTGCGGCATCCTGTCGCGCAGGGTTTTTTATGTGTCCGCCGGGAGACGATGAATCCCTCTTCCCCCACACACTAAAAAAGAAGAACACCGCAGGTCCTCCCCGCGATGTTCTTCCTGAAATATTCCCCCACACGCATGCACGTATGGCGGTTATGGATAAAGATATTATTCTTTACGCAATCTCTCCGCAGCCTCCACAAGGTTCTTAAGGCTAGCTGTCGTCTCCACTTCGCCACGGGTCTTGAGTCCGCAGTCTGGGTTCACCCATACATTATCCTTGTCAACCTTAGCGATGATCTTGTGCAGGGCATCGACGATCTCCTCCACCGACGGAACGCGAGGGGAGTGGATGTCATAGACACCAGGACCCACTTGGGTGCGGAAATTAGACTCCTTGATGGCATCCAGCAACTTGAGGTCGGAACGGCTCGCCTCGAAGGTGATGACATCAGCATCCATAGCGTCGATGTCCTTGATGATGTCGCCGAACTCACTGTAGCACATGTGCGTGTGGATCTGCGTTCCTGGCTTAACCTTCGAATGTACCAAACGGAAGGCCGGGATCGCCCAATCCAAGTACTCGCTATGCCAATCGCTCTTTCTCAACGGAAGCTTCTCGCGAAGGGCCGCCTCGTCGATTTGGATGATCTTGATACCGTTCTTTTCGAGGTCAAGCACCTCGTCACGGATAGCGAGACCGATCTGTTGCGCCTGCTCCTTCAGAGAGACATCCTCGCGAGGGAACGACCAGTTCAGGATGGTGACAGGACCCGTGAGCATACCCTTAACCGGCTTGTTGGTTTTGCTTTGCGCGAAGACTGACCATTCCACCGTGATAGGCGCGCTACGATGAACGTCACCCCAAACTACCGGTGGCTTAACGCAACGCGTACCGTAGCTCTGTACCCATGCGTTCTGGGTGAAGATGAATCCGTCCAAGTTGTTGCCGAAGTATTCCACCATATCGTTACGCTCAAACTCTCCATGAACCAGGACATCCAATCCGAGACGCTCCTGCAGTTCGATGCACTCGGAGATCTTCTTGCGGTTGAACTCCTTGTATTGCTCAGCCGAGATAGAGCCCTTCTTGAAGGCGGCTCTATTGGCGCGCACGTCCGCCGTCTGAGGGAAGGAACCGATGGTCGTCGTAGGGTATGGAGGCAATTTGAAAACATCCTTCTGGATCTTCTTGCGCTCCGCTCTTTCCGGCAAACGGGTGAAGTCAGCCTCGGAGAGCTTGCTCAACGCCTGTTGAACATCGCTGTTCTTCTTAACGCGCTCCTCTTGGAAAAGCGCCTTGTTCTGCTTGCTCTTCGCCTCGTCTTGGCTAGCGATGTCGTTGAGCTCGACGATCTTCTCCTCCGCGAATGCGAGGTGCTTCTTGATGCTCTCCGACAATATGTTCTCTGAATCAACCGTGTAAGGGACATGCAACAATGAGCAAGAGGTACCAACCACGATGTTTTGAGGATCAACATACTCACCTATCTTTGCCAACAACGCGTTCTTCTTCTCGTACTCGCTGCGCCAGATGTTCTTTCCGTTCACTACGCCCGCGAAGAGAAGTGTGTTCTTAGGGAAACCTGACTTCAGGAGTTCAAGCGACTTCTTTCCCTCGATGAAGTCCAAACCGATACCGTCGAAGCCTAGGGAAGTCAGCTCGCCATACACGTCGCGCACGTCCCCGAAATAGGTCTGCAACGAAACCTTCAACCCAGTCGCATGGATCTTCTCCACAAGCGCTGAATATATCTTCTTGAACAATCCCTTCTCCTTCTCGCTCATGTCGAATACAAGCGCAGGCTCAGCGATGGAAATCCATTCAGCGCCCGCCTTGCGAAGCTGCTCGGCGAGTTGCGCATAGGCGCTTATGGCGTCGTCCACGAAATTCTCCGCCTTCAAGCTGCCGCTGTAGTTCGACAGACGCAGGAAGGTGTAGATACCGATCAGGCTAGGAACCGTCTGAATGCCGGCAGCCTTGGCCTCATTGTACTCGAAGAGTGGCTTCGGGTTGTTGGAGAGCTGGATCTTCGTTTGCTCGTCAATCGAAGGCACGATGTAGTGGTAGTTGGTGTTGAACCACTTCTTCATAGGGAGCGCCTTAACGTCGCCCTTCGCACCCTGATATCCGTGCGCCACAGCGAAGTAAGTCTCCAATTCACTGAGGTTCAATTGCTTGTACCTGTCAGGAATAACACTGAGTAAAAATGCCGTGTCGAGCAGATTGTCATAAAAAGAGAAGTCGTTGGACGGGATGAACGAAATGCCAGCCTTTTTCTGCTTCTCCCAGCCATACAAGCGTAACGCCGCGGCTGTTTTTTTCAGTTCCTCCTCAGAGATCTCTCCCTTGAAGAACTTCTCACTTGCGAACTTGAGTTCGCGGTTCTTCCCGATGCGCGGGAATCCGATTACCGATGTTTTTTTCACTGTCATATATTCTTTTCTTTGGTTTAATTTTTGTTTTTTGCAAAGTTCTGTTTTTTTTTGCAATTAGGAAAATACTATTTAATATAATTTGACGATAGGTTTTACCTATGGCTGAATTATATTGGCAAGGGAATATATTAATAAAAGGAATATGACTTTACAACAGTTGAAATATGTTGTCGCAGTGGCAGACACACGCAACATCACGGAGGCCGCCAAACGGGTCTTCATCTCCCAACCCAGTCTGACGGCGGCCATACAAGACCTTGAGAACGAGATGAACATAACCATATTCAATCGTTCCAACAAAGGGGTGACCATCACCAACGAGGGAGATGAGTTCCTGTCGTACGCCAGGCAAGTACTGGAGCAGGCGTCGCTACTGGAAGAGCGGTACAAGGGGGATGCGGGCGGAAACACTATCTTTTCGGTCAGCTGCCAACATTACTCGTTTGCCGTGAACGCCTTTGTGGACGTCATCCGCGAATTCGGTGGGGAGAGCTATGATTTCACGTTGCGCGAGACACAGACCAATGAGATCATCGATGATGTGGCGAAGATGAAGAGCGAGGTGGGGGTACTCTATTTGAGTGGAAAGAACGAGAAGGTGTTGCGTAAGTTGCTGAAGAAGAGTAATTTGGTCTTCGAGCCGTTGTTCAGCACCCCGCTCCATGTCTTCCTGTCGATTAGGAATCCGCTGGCGCAGAAGGAGCGCATCTCGCTGTCGGACCTGAGTCCGTACCCTTACCTCACGTATGAGCAGGGGGATTTCAACTCGTTCTACTACGCTGAGGAGCCATTGACCGCCATCGACTTCGATTGCCCGCGCAATATCAAGGTGCGAGACCGTGCGACGCTTTTCAATCTGTTGATCGGTCTGAACGGGTATACCATCTGTTCGGGTGTCATCAGTACCGAGCTGAACGGCCAAAACATCATCGCGAAGCCCCTTGCGGTCAGCGATCAGATGACGGTCGGTGTCGTCACACGAAAGGGCGTTTCGCTCTCCCGCTATGGCACGGCTTATATCGCCGCTATCCGGAGGTGTTGCATGTGAATTATGAATTATGAATTAAGAATTAAGGGGGATGCGAATCCCTACATGTTGCGCACAATCATTTTTGTTTTTCCCCTCCCTTCATTATTTTTGCAAAGATTCATAGATCTAAATACTTATGTTAAAGAGAAACACACTCCTTTTGATGCTGATGTTGTTGACGATGCTTTGCACTTTCTGCACTCAACAGCAGCCCCCTATCGCTAACTATCTCACTTTCACGGCGGAGGCGGATAGCTCCTCGTTCGGAATCAGAGGCGACAATCCTAATGTTCAATACTCATTGGACAATGGAAAGAGCTGGATGACTCTCGACGCTGACACGGTAGTTACATTGGCAAAGAAAGGGGACGTCGCTCTGCTGAAAGGGAATAATCCCAATGGGTTCCATCGCAAGTTCTTTATGACTGGTGTCATCGCCGCCAGCGGAAGCGTGATGAGCCTGATCGACGGAATAGGGGCATGCCTGGAGATTCCCAGCGACTATTGTTTCGAAGGTTTGTTCTTGAATTGTTCCAGCCTCACACATGCGCCAGAACTCCCTGCCACTAAGTTGAAGGAGAGATGTTATGACCGCATGTTTTTTCGTTGTGTTAATTTGATAGAAGCGCCTGAACTGCCCGCCACGGAACTGGAAAGGAACTGTTATGCGGGTATGTTTTTCCGTTGCGAGAGTCTTACGAAGGCGCCTGAACTGCCCGCTACAGAATTGGCTGACAGGTGCTATTTGGGGATGTTCGATGGTTGCGTCAGCCTCACCCAAGCCCCCGAACTCCCTGCCACTCGATTGGCTGAGGAGTGTTATCTGGCAATGTTTGCCAGATGCAAGAGTCTCACCCAAGCTCCTGCACTTCCTGCCACAACGTTAGCTAGCGATCCTTTTGAACCTCTCCATCAGAAATTATTCCTCTATAAGAGGACAGAAGTTGGTTGTTACACTGAAATGTTCGAGTATTGTACTAGCTTGACCCAAGCCCCTGAACTCCCCGCCACAGCCTTGAAGTCATGGTGCTATACGAGGATGTTCGCAGGGTGTACCAACCTATCTTCCGTCAAGGTGAACTTTACCGATTGGGGGAAACAACATGGAAGATACCGTAATCTCTGGGATACGGATGGTTGGCTCTCCTCCGTTGCCGACTCTGGCACATTCTCTTGCCCCAAGGCTCTTCCTATTGAGTTCGGGGAGAATAGAATACCGCAAGGATGGAAAATCGTTGAGAATTAAGAATTTTGAATTTTGAATTATGAATTTTGAAACGTCAGTTCGACGTAGTCAATTTCTTTTGGGGACGTGCAAATCTACGCGCTGCACATACCCGAGCCCTGAAAGGGCGATACATATATAGCCTAGGGCAACGCCCTAGGGAATATGTTGGTTGTAAATCGTAAATCGTTAAATTGTAAATCTCTCGGAGGCTTTGTCGGATGCCTGCATAACCCTACATCTCCTCCTCATCCTCTTCGAATTTATCGGATGATACCCTGATGAGTTTCGAGCCAACGGGACGCTCTAGATAATCCTCGACAACCGGGTCTGCGGAGACGACGGGGAAAATGGTGGAGATGATAAAATTGTTCGGGTCGGAAACGTATTCCTCGTCTTCCTCTCCTCCGTAAAAGGCCCATCCGCTATCTTCTTCGGCATGGGGTTCTTCCCGCACCATATATCCTACCTGATACCCATCGTCGACGATCATCCTCGACACGCAGGCCTTCTGGGTCAACAGCTCCCTCCGCTTTATCATGGCTTCATGGTTCTTCCTCTCTTCGAGGAATGCGGTGACCTCTTCCGCCTTCGGTTCACTATCCGTATCGATTTCTTCGATGGATACGTCAAAAAGATCTTTGTCGTCCGCATTGCGCTTTAACAAAACAGCTAGACGTAGCAGGTCCGCCTCCGTGGCGCTCAGGGGTATTTCCTCCTGATGGGCCATCTCTTTGCCGTGTGCCCCGTAAAGGTTGAGGGCGACCACACCTCCCTTGTAAACGTTCGCTTTGGCGGCCCCGAGGTTCTCCTTGTCGTCGTAAAAAGACATGAAGGACGAAAGCCTGCCGTTGACGTGCCAGTCGAAGGAGGTTCCATTCTGTCCGTTCATATAGTAGAGCGATCCGTTTCCCTCGAGTTCATTGACCGAAACGTCCGTTAGGTGTTCTTTTATGCTTTCCGCAATAATCCTCTTTATGTTTTCTAATGTTCTATCCATATTCTTCCGTGTAATATACCATCACCGCAACGCCCCGATCGTCAGCAAACAGACGCCGCATAGGATGCCGCAGAGCAGTATTCCCTTCAGTTTCAGGTTCTTCTCCTTCAGCATGAGCGCGCCATAGAGGAACGGGACGACCGCCCCCGAACGACGGATGGTGGAGACGATGGAGATGAGCGCATTGTCCGAAGAGAGCGCCCAAAAGTATACGTAATCAGCCAAGATCAGGAAGACGGAGATGCCCACGATGCTCCACCGCCACTCGAACGGTGTGGTGTGCTTCCTCCGTGGATACCACAGGGCGAATAGGATGATGAGCATCAACAGGGCTTGGTACATCGTGCTGAAGACCTGCACGCCTACCCGGTCGAACGACCGCATCAGGTGCTTGTCGTACAACCCGCTCGCGGCGCCTAGGAGCGTGGCGAGGATGATGAGCCATATCCATTTGTTGCGTTTCCATGAGATACCCTCCTTGAGTCCTGCCAGCGAGAAGAGGTAGAAGGATACGATGGTGACGATGATGCCGGTCGCCTGCAGGGGAGTCAGCCGCTCCGCGAAGATGATGAAGGCGCCTATGACCGTCCAGACGGGTTGCGTCGCGCGGATGGGCGAGAAGATGGTGATCGGCACGTTCTTCATGCCGAAATAGGCTGATATCCAAGAGCCTAACACGATGGCCGATTTCAGGAAGATGCAGAGGTGGGCGTGGAGGTCCATCTCGGGCACGTAGAACCAGGTGCCGGACACCTGCTCGGGCGCCACCTTCGAGGCGAGCAGGAAGAACGAGAAGAACACCGCCGAGATGAATATGGAGGAGGCCAATACGGGTATCACCGCGTTCTCCTTCAGGGAACGTTTCTTGAAGACATCATAGATGCCTAGCAAGATGGCCGATAGTAGTGCTAAAAAGACCCACACTGTAGAGAATTATGAATTTTGAATTAAGAATTTTGAATTAATGAAAACGTTTGTTCGATGTGGTTGATTATAGGATGAGTTCGCCTTTGCCTTGACGGACGATGACGGGTTCGTCGCCGGTGCAGTCCACGACGGTGGAGGGGTCCAAGGTGCCGAAACCGCCATTGATCACCACGTCGGCTATGTTCTCGTACCGTTCGTGGATCAGTTCGGGGTCGGTGAAGTACTCCTGTATCTCGTCGTCATCGTCGCGCACGGAGGTGGAGAGGATCGGGTTGCCCAAGCCCCTGACCAGCTCGCGGATGATGTTATTGTCCGGCACCCTGATACCCACCGTCTTCTTGTTGCGGAAGAGCTTCGGGAGGTTGCTGTTGCCGTTCAGGATGAAGGTGAAAGGTCCGGGGAGGTTCTTCTTCATCAGTTTGAAGGTATTATTGTCCACCTTCGCGTACTCGCTGATGTTGCTCAGGTCGTAGCAGATGAAGGAGAGGTTCGCCTTGCGGGGGTCGATGTTTTTGTAGCGGCAGATCTTCTCCACGGCTCTCGTGTTGAAGATGTCGCAGCCCAAACCGTAGATGGTGTCCGTCGGGTAGACGATGAGTCCGCCGTCGCGAAGGAACTGCACCACCTTCTCGATCTCCCGCTCGTTCGGGTTTTCAGGATAAATTCTAATTAGCATCGTATCAATTCTTTACTTCAATATTCAATTCGTATCATTAAGCCAAACAACCATACGGGTCATGGTAGGATATCCGTTGGGGACGGCCCTTTTCGTCCAGTTGCACGAAGGTATATACTCCGGTCAGGATGACGCGCCGGTTCTCCCCGTCGGGGTCTGCGGTGGCGGTCAGCGCCAACACCAGCTTCACAGGTCCGAGGTCCAGCGGTTTCGCCACGACCTCGATGGTCTCACCCAGATAGGCAGGCTTATGGAAACGGATCTTGTCCGCCGCCGCCGTGCACATGGTCCGTTGTGTCAGCTCGACGGAGAGCTCATGCCCCACCTTGTCCATCCAAGCCATCACCTCTCCGCCGAAAAGCGTCTTGTTGATGTTCAGTTTGGACTCGTCCACCACGTAGCGGCGCGCCCTTTCCTTCGCCATTAAATCTTCGATTGCCATATCCGCTTCATTTTTCGGGCGCAAAATTACAAAAAAATTGAAAATTAAATGTTAAGGGTTAAAAATTGGGGGAATCCCAATGGGGTTTTTCATTTGATGAGTGGGGAGGGCGTATGCATTTACTATTTTATTATTTACGATTTACAATTCCCTAGGGCGTTGCCTTAGGCTATATATGTATCGCCCCTAGGGTGTTGCCCTAGGCTATATATGTATTGCCCTTTCAGGGCTAGGATATACGCAACATGCAAGGATACGCACGTCCCGCCCTAATTGACTACGTCGAACTGACGTTTCAAAATTCATAATTCAAAATTCATAATTCTCTAGGGCGTTGCCCTAGGCTATATATGTATCGCCCTTTCAGGGTTGGGATGTGCGCAGCGCATAGGGATACGCATACCCCCTTCAATTCAAAATTCAAAATTGACTACGTCGAACTAACGTTTCTTAATTCTTCCCGATCTTCCATCCCTTCGGTATTTTATTGGCACCATAGACTTTCTGAAGGACATCAGGGCAGATGAAGGTGCCGGAAGGGGCGACGTCAGAGACCCAGGAGTCGGTGTCCCATTTCATTCCCTCTATAGCATCCCTATATTGTTTCCCCCAATTGATGAAATTCACTTTGATGGAAGAGAGATTCGCACATCCGAGGAACATCTCCCTGTAGCTCCATTTGGCAAGTTTGGTGGCGGGCAAGTCAGGCGCCTGCGTCAGGCTGGTGCATCCGGCGAACATTTTGTTGTAGCAATTGTTCATCAGCGTGGTGGCAGGTAGTTGTGGCGCCTCTGTCAGGCTGGTGCAGTCATAGAACATGCCGAGGTAACATTTCTCGGATAATGCGGTGGCGGGTAGTGCGGGGGCCTGCGTGAGGCTCGTGCAACTATCGAACATATAGCTGTAGCATAACTCTTCCATCGTGGTGGCGGGTAATGCTGGAGCCTGCGTCAGGCTGGTGCATTTGGAGAACATCCTGTTGTAACACGAAGACTCCAATGTGGTGGCGGGCAAGTCTGGCGCCTGTGTGAGGCTACTGCATCCTTCAAACATGTGGGCGTAGCAGTTCCAACTCAGTTTGGTGGCGGGTAGTGCCGGAGCCTGCGTCAAGCTGGTGCAGCCCTCGAACATGAGGACGTAACAATTGTCGGCCAGCGTAGTGGCGGGTAGTGCCGGAGCCTGCGTCAGGCTGGTGCATTGGGAGAACATCCTGCTGTAACACGAATTTTCCAATTGGGTGGCGGGTAGTTGAGGCGCTTGCGTAAGGTTCGTGCAACCTTCGAACATTCCTTCATAGCATTTAAAAACTAGCTTGGAGGCGGGTAGTGTCGGTGCTAGCGTGAGGCTCGTGCAACTATCAAACATCTCCTTATAACAACACCCTTTGCCCAGCTTGGTGGCGGGTAGTTGAGGCGCCTTTGTCAGGCTGGTGCAGCCCCGAAATAGTGAGGAGAAGCATCCCCAGGATAACTCCGGGATGGCTTTTGTTTCCCCCTTGCCGTCGATGAGGCTCATCACGCTACCGCTGGCGGCGATGGAGCCCGTCATGATGAAACGGACCTCCCTATAGGGGGTTGAGAACCCCGACATTTGATTTTCCCCTTTCATCAAGGCCTTATCCCCTTTCTTCCCTAATGTGACCGATTCCCCGTTCTTGAAGTCAATCCATGTCTGCCCGTTGTCCAGGGAGTACTGCGCGTCAAGCGGTTCAGCGAACGTAGTGTCAATCGTTTCGGAAACGACGCCATTCGCATCCACTAACCAGGATTTAATAGGTCGTTTGGCTGTATAAGATATCCCGAACGTGGAACCGTCCACCTCGGCCGTGAAGGTGAGGTAGTTGCTAGATTGGGCGGGAGCACTGTCTTTCTTAGGCGTGACATCTGTTTTGGAAGGTTGGCTGAAAGTGCTATTCCTCTTTTGCTGGACGAAGACATTTTTGGCGGCGAAGACGGTGCAACAAGCGCCTAGCAGCAGAAGGATAAGGGGGATGATTCTCTTGACCATGTGATTCAATCGTTGGTTATAACGCAAATATATGGTTTTTGGTGAAAAAATGCAATGCGTCACGCTGGGGTTCGCAACACCCCGTTAAAACCCCGACACATTTACGATTTAATTATTTACGATTTACAATTTACGATTTACGACCGAACTAACGTTTCATAATTGACTACGTCGAACTAACGTTTCAAAATTCAAAATTGCCCTCGCCCCTGCCTGGAGGGTGCCGCCCCTTTCAGGGCTGGGGTATGCGCATCGTGCAGAGATACGCACATCCCCCCCCAATTCTTAATTCTTAATTCAAAATTCTTAATTCTCTATTCTCTATTCTCTTGTTATATGAAAATTTTTATTAAATTTGCGTGGATTGAGTACAAGGTACTGACACGATCCCCCTTTTAGTTGATTAGGATTAATTATTTATAAACAAATATAGTTTAAAGTTAGCATGGCAAACTTAGATTTAAGCAAGTACGGCATCACTGGATCCACGGTGATCGCCCACAATCCATCCTACGAGGATCTTTTCAAAGAGGAAACAAAAGCCGGATTGAGCGGCTATGAGGTAGGACAAGTGACTGAACTCGGAGCAGTGAATGTGATGACAGGTATCTACACCGGTCGTTCTCCTAAGGATAAATACATCGTGATGGACAAGAACTCCAAGGACACTGTATGGTGGACTTCAGAGGAGTACAAGAACGATAACCACCCAATGAGCGAAGAGGTTTGGGCTAAGGTGAAGGAGATCGCGAAGAAGGAACTTTCCAACAAGCAACTTTATGTGGTGGACGCTTTCTGCGGTGCCAACAAGGCAACCCGCTTGGCTGTCCGTTTCATCGTGGAGGTGGCTTGGCAGGCTCACTTCGTGAAGAACATGTTCATCCAACCTACCGCTGAGGAGTTGGCTAACTTCGAGCCTAACTTCGTCATCTACAACGCTTCTAAGGCTAAGGTTGAGAACTACAAGGAATTGGGCTTGAACTCTGAGACTTGCGTCGCTTTCAACGTAACTTCCCGTGAGCAAGTGATCATCAACACTTGGTACGGTGGTGAGATGAAGAAGGGTATGTTCTCCATGCAGAACTACTACTTGCCATTGAAGGGCATCGCTTCCATGCACTGCTCCGCTAACTGCGACATGCAGGGCAAGAACACCGCTATCTTCTTCGGTCTCTCCGGTACAGGTAAGACTACCTTGTCAACTGACCCTAAGCGCCGCTTGATCGGTGACGACGAGCACGGATGGGACGACGAGGGCGTGTTCAACCTCGAGGGCGGTTGCTACGCTAAGGTGATCGGTTTGAGCAAGGAGCATGAGCCAGACATCTACGGCGCTATCAAACGCAACGCTTTGTTGGAGAACGTTACGGTGGACAAGAACGGCAAGATCGACTTCAACGACAAGTCCGTTACTGAGAACACCCGCGTTTCTTACCCAATCAACCATATCAACAACATCCAACCTGGATCTTCCGCTCCTGCCGCTAAGAACGTTATCTTCTTGTCGGCTGACGCGTTCGGCGTGTTGCCTCCAGTATCCATCTTGACTCCTGAGCAGACTCAATACTACTTCTTGAGCGGTTTCACGGCTAAGTTGGCCGGAACGGAGCGTGGTATCACGGAGCCTACTCCAACCTTCTCCGCTTGCTTCGGACAGGCATTCTTGGAGTTGCACCCAACCAAATACGCTGAGGAGTTGGTGAAGAAGATGCAGAAGTCTGGCGCTAAGGCTTACTTGGTGAACACTGGATGGAACGGAACAGGCAAGCGTATCTCTATCCCTGATACCCGTGGTATCATCGACGCTATCTTGAACGGTGACATCTTGAAGGCTCCTACGAAGAAGATCCCTATGTTCGACTTCGAGGTTCCTACCGCATTGCCAGGCGTGAACCCAGCTATCTTGGATCCTCGCGACACTTACGCTAACGCTTCCGAGTGGGAGACGAAGGCGAAGGATTTGGCTTCACGTTTCCAAAAGAACTTCGTGAAGTATACTGGTAACGCAGCTGGTAAGGCTTTGGTTGCCGCTGGTCCTAAATTGTAATCAATTTTCCCTAAATAGGAAGGAAGGGCACCTCGTGCGGGGTGCCCTTTTTGTTTTTTCAGGGCAGGGGATTATCGTTTGCCGTAGAGACGCAATGCATTGCGTCTCTGTCCGCGGAGACGCAAAATTTTGCGTCTCTTCTATGTTGTAAACCAAGAAAAATTCAAAAAAACATTTTATTAAAATTTGTAAGTTGCTGATATTCAATTGATAATTAAAAACATCTATAATGAATTTGTGCACAACAAAGATTCAACAACTCTTTTT
>JAFZPM010000014.1 GCA_017550335.1 Paludibacteraceae bacterium | reverse complement strand
TGGTTGCAGTTCTCATACCGTCACACCTTGGATGAGGGTAACTTGGAGCCGCTGTCATTGTATACTTTGGGTGGAATCCGTTACAAGGGCTTCCATCTGGGCTTGGCGTATGAGTTGGGCTTGACGGAGATTCAGCGTAAGAACTGGGGCTCAATCGAGGTCATGCTGGGTTACACTTGGTGTGTGACGAAACACTTCTGTCGATGATTTTGATTGCGGGGATGTCTTTTGATACCTATCCATCGGGTATGTTCGGGTGACATCTCCGCAATTGTTCCACTTTTGGTTTACCATTGGTTCTTAGGCGAGTGTCGCCCTATCGATTGTCCAATATAAGGAGATATAATGAGAGATAACCTAATTCATCTTGCATCGACATCTTCTACCAACGATTATTTACATCATCTGATCTCTTGCGATGATTCGTTGACGGAGGGTTTGGTGGTATGGTCTGATTTCCAGACGGAAGGGAAGGGGCAGATTGCCAATTCGTGGGAGTCTGAGTCGGGACAGAATTTGACGTTCAGCATGTTGTTTTTCCCCTCATGTGTCCCCGTCTCGGAGCAATTCCTGCTTTCTCAGTTCGTCTCTTTGGGAATCGTGGATTACCTGAGGAATTGTGTGGGTCTCTCGGATGTCTCGATAAAATGGCCCAATGACATATATTGGAAGAGCAAGAAGATATGTGGCATATTGATCGAAAATTTACTTGTCGGTTCCTCCATATCCCATACTATTGTGGGCATCGGTTTGAATGTGAATCAAAAAAAATTCCTCTCCGACGCTCCTAATCCTGTTTCGATGGCTTTGGCCACGAAACGCACCTTCAATTTGGAGGCAGAACTGCCTAGGTTGGTGGACTGCATCAAGGCGAGGTACCTGCAACTGATAAAGAACGATTTTTCGACGATTAGAGCGCAGTATTTCGCCTCCATGTATCATGGTGACAACTTCTACTATTACACGGACGAGAAAGGCTCATTCGCGGCTAAAATCGACTCTGTGGCTAACGATGGCATCCTCTCCCTCCGTTTGGTGAGTGGGGAAGTGCGCAGATATGCGTTTAAAGAGGTTTCTTATATAATTTCAAATAAATAGTTTATGAATATCATTATCATCAACGGACCTAATTTGAATTTGTTGGGCAAGCGGGAGCCTGAGATTTATGGAGGGCGTTCGTTTGAGGATTATTTGGAAAGTCTACAAGAAATGTATCCTGACGTCACTATCTCATATTACCAGTCTAATATAGAGGGTGAATTGGTGAACATCATTCAGGAGACTGGGTTCATCTCGGATGGCATTGTCCTGAATGCTGCCGCTTATACGCATACTTCCGTGGCGATAGCGGATGCGATTCGTTCGATCAAATGTCCTGTGGTGGAGGTCCATATCTCCAATGTGCATAAGAGGGAAGAGTTCCGCCATTTCTCGTATCTCTCTCCTGTGTGTATGGGGGTTATAGCGGGTTTTGGACTGGATTCCTACCGCTTGGCGATCGAGGCGCTGATTTGCGCTAATAACGATTTGGAGGATGAACATTGATCCGTTCCTTTCCGATCGTAATGTCGCTGGGTACCGTACTTATCTGATGCTTGAACGTTCCTTCTCGCAGAATACTGCTGCGGCATATCTGGATGATCTTTCGAAATTGCTGATTTATCTGAAGGGCGTACATGTTGATTACCTTGCGGTCGACTTGAACGTGTTGCGTGATTTCCTGGTCGGGTTGAGTGATGTCGGCATCTGTGGACGCTCGCAGGCCCGTATCGTTTCGGGTATCAAGTCTTTTTATCACTATTTGGTGCTTGATGGCAAATTGGAGGAGGATCCGACTGAGTTGTTGGAGTCTCCCAAGATAGGATTGCATTTGCCGGAGGTGTTGACCGTCGAGGAAATAGATTCTATCTTGGATGTGATTGACCTCTCTTCTCCGCAGGGCCATCGCAACAAGGCGATGCTTGAGGTTTTGTATAGCTGTGGTTTGCGTGTTTCCGAATTGGTTAATTTGCAGATCTCCAATTTGTATCTGAAGGAGGAGTATATATCCGTGGTGGGAAAGGGTGATAAACAACGTCTTGTGCCAATCTCTCAACGCGCCATCAAGGAGATAACCTATTGGATGCAGGAACGTAAGAACATAACACCCAAAAAAGGGGAGGAGGACATCCTATTCCTCAACAGGCTGGGGGCTCGTCTTACGCGCAACATGGTGTTTCTTTTGGTGAAACAATATGCGGGGATGGCAGGCATTCGGAAAGATATCAGTCCGCATACCTTCCGCCACTCCTTCGCGACGCACTTGCTTGAAGGAGGGGCCAACCTGCGTGCGATCCAAGAGATGCTTGGACATAAGTCCATCCTTACCACAGAGATTTATACGCATGTGGATGTGAATCTTCTGCGGGATCAGGTCAATCGGTTCCACCCGATGAACCGAGATAATTAAGAATTTTGAAACGTTAGTTCGACGTAGTCAATTAAGAATTGAGGCTTGCTATTCTCCGTGGGTGGCATTCCCTCCATCGTATTTGTTGCCTCCCTCTTTCTTCACGCTGGCTCCCGTATTGCCGTCCATGTCTCCATGTTCTCCGCTTTTCTTTGTGGCACCAGTGTTTGCATCGGTGTCTTGCCTGTTCCTTGGATCACTACCTGCTTGGACAATTTCTTGGTTCCACAGTACATCGTAGAAATCCGATTCGTTGTAGACCACGCCTGCATTGGCGAACTCGATCATGTTGTATAGTTTAAGCCTTTTCCGGTCGGTTTGCGGGTCTTTGTGTGGCAGTTGGAACGGCTTCGTGCATTTACCTGTGCTATCTATGTATGAGATGAAGGCTCTGCCGTAGTTGCCGTCCTCCCTGCGTGAATAGAAGACGAACCAGTTTGCTTGGGAGGAGAAGTCGTGGTAACTCTCTGCCTCGTCGCTGTTGGCCTCGTCGCACTTGATGAGTTCCTTCGTCTCTAGGTTCATGGCGTAGAGGTCCGCTTCCTTGTGGGAGTGAGGTGAGGCACCGAAATTCGAGATGACAACCAGTAGGAACTTGTTGTCAAACGATATTCTAGGGAATGTGGCGCTTCTGCCATCTTTGCTCATGTCCAGGACAATCTCCGGCTTGGAGAAGGATTTCGTTTCGGGGTCGAATTTGATTCGCGCGATATTGTATTTCAGTTTCGGATACTCATATTCGGGATATCGGTCTTTTCTCATCACAGAGTCTGTCAAGGCGAAATAGACGTATTCTCCGTCCGGGCTCCATGTCGGATTGGTTTCCAACGGTTTGGTTTCGTTAATCACGTATGTTTCATTCTTCTCGATGTCGTAAAGGACGAGGTCCACTTCCCTGTCGAAAAATTCAACTTTACCTTTCATCATGGTCGGAAAGTCTTGGTGCACATCATTCTCCGAGAAGACGATGTAGGGCAGAGTCGGGTGCCATGCGGGATAGGTCGTTCCCTTGAACATGCCTGGCACTTTGGTCTCGATTTTGGAAATCTTTCCGTTGTAGGTTAGGAATAATCCGCCATCTTTCCCACGGTAATAGAACATCTTATTTTTAGGGTTCTTCTTTTGCGCACTGTGACAATTCACGCAGCTTTGTTCGTGCATCTTCTCGGTTGTGAAGTTTTGGCATCTGCGCATGATGACTTTCTCTTCACCCGTTGTCATATTGAATTCGTACAAACCGATTTGGCCTGTACTCATGAAGGAAGGCTCGATGAGACGGTAGGTCACGAAGGAGTCTATGGGTTCGCCCAATACGTTGATGTTGAATGGCTTTAGTTTCTCCCAATGACCGCCGGACTTCAGATACGGGGTGCATTGTAGCTTGCCGTTCTTTGTTCCCTCTAAGAACTTTTTCCATTCCTTCTTGTCAAAAATGATCTCGTTGTCGCTGGTGGCCTTTTGTATGATGGAACCTCCCTCCTCGTTCGTTATCTCCACGATTGATTCGTCGGACTTGTTTTCGATGATGAAGTTGAGGGGGGCGAGGCTTTGGGGTATGGTCACCTCTTTCACGTCAGGATAAGTGATGACTTCCTGGTCCACCTCTTTGGCCTCTTTCGGCAACTGTGTCGTACAGCAGGAAAATATGCATAATCCCACTGTGGCGAAATAGTATCTGAACAAGCTTTTCTTTCTCATTCTTTCTTGATTTTTAGGTTCGCACCAATTCCGAAGGAGAAATAGTAGCAGTATGAGTATCCGAATTTCTTTTTCATCTTCTTGCTTACATCTTCTTCTTCGTGATGTTTAACGTAGTAATCTATGAATTGTTTTACGTAATCGTATGTTTCCCTCTCTAATGGGTAGTTCTTGAGTATTTGGGAATTGTTGGTGAGAAACGATTTCAGTATAAGTCCTTCTTGCACGTATTTTGGAAGCCTTCCTGTCCTTAGCATAGGTGACCTCTTCACTTCGTACTCTAATTCGTCCAACTGTCTTCTGTATAGTCTTGTGAGGAGTCTTTTGTTTGCGGTGATGTTCGGCAGAGCGTTGAATCTATCGAATACGGTTACCGCACCATTGAATATGCCGCTCTTCTCTATGGTTGGTATTCCTGCCTTTATCTTTACGAGGTAGGGATATTTTTTGTAATATTCGTTAGGGTTGTCCAGACAACTGATCATCTCATTGGCCCAATCCTTGTAGAACATGGTCTCCTGAAGCAATTGAAGATATCTTCTCGCCAGCTTGTATTCCTCATTTATGAAGGAACTGAGCGCCATGCTTTGTGTCAGGTATATTTTTTTGTTGGTATCCGTAAGGGATTCCATACACCATCTATAGCTGGTTTGAGGCATGGAACAGAATAGCATGAGTTCGGGATAGTAGGTTATTTCTTCGCAGTAGTGAGGGAATGTGGTGTGGTAGTAGTCGTAGTCGTAATTGAATATCTTCTCGTTCAATTGGTCTGTCGCCATGAGTGCGATGGCGCGGTATGCGGCGATGGCTCTTGTCGAGGGCTTCATTTTGCCCATTTCCTTCACCATCTGTTTCCATTGCCCTTGGTGGGCTAGATGTTGGAGCCTGAGTTCGTCTCCGTACGCTATTGGGTAGTCACACTTGACATACATGCAGGCGATGAGGATGATTCCGACCACTGCGTTCGCATATGGTTGGATTTTATGGAGAAGATGATCCTTGTACAGTTGGACGCTTGTCATCGAGACTGCGATGATGGCATGGGCGATGAGTGTCTTGAGGTACAATGGATAGAAGAAGTCGATTGGCCATGGATGCAACAGCGAGTAGGCGAAATAGCCTGGGGTGACGTGGTAGGATGCGTAGCGGGTTGTGAGATAGATGGTAATCGCTCCCAACGGTAGGCTGATTCCCGCGTTGATGTATCTCTTTGTGAACAGCGCATCTGTGCCGAACATCAGTATTGCCACCATCGGGTAAGGCCCTATCCAAATGGAGGAGATTGCGGTCGCCAAGGTGAGGATTCCAACTCCTACAGGATAGCTCTTTATCTTTGTGTAGAGAAGGTACAAGAGGAAACCGTAGTAGCACCCTATGATGTTGCATATGCCATAGGATATCTCAAATGAATCATATATCTCGTAAGTGACCGAATTGAACAGATAGAGGAGAATGGCTGGTGGAAGGAACCCCACGACGAACCAGTTTTTCCCTATGCGGAATAGACGGTTGACGAGCAGTTCTATGCCAGACAACAGCAGGGCGATGATGACAGCGCCTAATAAGGGGTGGTAACAGAATTGAAGCAGGTAGCGGGATATCAGAACGATGAGTCCCGACTTGCTTGAGAGCAGTCCATTGAGGAATAGATGGTCGTAAAGGAAATAGTTGGATTCTTGCATTTTGAAGAGGAAATCCTCTTTCGCGATGCCTAAATATAACCATGCGAACAAGAAGAAGAGGATGCGTAATCCCCAATGCATTAAGGTCTCCTTGCCTATTCCCGACAATATGCCAGTCTTTTTTGTTTCACTCATATTGACTCCCCCTTTTTAATGATTTTCAGAAAAGATACATGTAGTCGTAGTGGACGATCGGCCGCTTGCCTTTTTTGCCGATTAGTTTGGTGGCGTCCTCATTGGAGTATTGGGTTTTCCCCACACCCAATTGGTTTTGCTTGTCGTCGAATATCTTGACGATGTCGTCCTTCTCGAAGTTGCCCTTGATGGCGGTCACTCCGACCATGAGCACGGAGTTGTTCCCCTCCCGGAGGGCTTCCGCCGCCTTGGCGTCGATGTGCACTTCTCCCTTGGCGAATCCTTCGCTGTGGGCGATCCATTTCTTGACGCTGGTGGCGGGTGCGTCGCTTGGCAGGAAACGGGTGCAGACGATATCCTCTTTGCCGGTCAGCAGTTTGAGGAGTATGTCGTCCTTCTTGCCGTTGGCGATGATGACCTCCACACCCTCGTCCGCCACTTTGCTGGCGATGTTCGTCTTGGTCTGCATGCCTCCTCTGCCGAAGGATGATTTCGAAGCTTGTATGTAGGAGGAGAGGTCACGTTTCCCCGGATATACCTCTCGGATGACGGACGATGCGGGGTCCGACGGATTGCCGTCGTATATGCCGTCGATGTTGCTGAGGATGATCAGCTTCTCAGCGTTCATCATGGTGGCGACCATGCCGGAGAGCTCGTCGTTGTCGGTGAACATCAGTTCGGTGACCGATATGGTGTCGTTCTCGTTGACGATAGGCACCACGCCATGCTGTAGCATCACCTCCATGCAGTTGCGCTGGTTGAGGTAATGGGAGCGTGTGCCGAGACTCTCTTTGGTGGTGAGCACCTGCCCGCATAGGATGTTCTCCTTGGCGAAGAACTCATGGTAATGGTTGATGAGCTTCGCTTGTCCGATTGCGGAGAAGAGCTGACGGGCTGATACCGCATCCAACTTGTCGTCCGTTATGAGCGCACGGCCTGCGGCTACGGCTCCCGAGGAGATCATGATGACCTCGAATCCCTGCCTGTGCAGAGCGGAGATTTGGGAAACCAACTGCTTGATGCGCGTCAGGTCCAATCCCCCCTCTTTCAGGGCGAGCACATTGCTTCCTATTTTGATGGCGATCCGTTTCTTCATTTCTTTTTGTCTTCTTCGCGTATTTCAGACCTCTTGATTTTGCCGCTGATGGTCTTTGGCATCTCATCCACAAATTCCACCACACGTGGGTATTTGTAAGGAGCCGTGGTATGTTTCACATGGTCTTGAATCTCCTTGATCAATTCGTCTCCCGCTTTGTCCTTGTACTCTTTGGTGAGGACGATGGTCGCCTTGACCACTTGTCCGCGGATCTCGTCCGGCACGCCAGTGATGGCGCATTCGAGCACGGCAGGGTGGGTGAGCAAAGCGCTCTCCACCTCGAAAGGACCGATACGGTAGCCGGAACTCTTGATGACGTCGTCGGTACGTCCGACGAACCAGTAGTAGCCATCCTCGTCACGCCATGCGATGTCGCCTGTGTGGTAGGCTCCGTCGTAGAAGCATTCCGCGGTCTTCTCCGGGTTGCGGTAATATTCCTTGAATAGTCCGACCGGTCTGGTAGGCTCGGTACGGATGATGACTTCTCCTTGCTCACCCTCTTCCACAGGTTGGCCGTCCGGCGTCACCAGGTCTATTTGGAAGTTAGGGTTCGGCTTGCCCATGGAGCCTGGTTTAGGTTCCATCCAAGGGAAGGTGGCGATGGAGACGGTCGTCTCGGTCTGTCCGAATCCCTCCATTAGTTTGATGCCCGTCTCTCTGCGGAAATCCTCGTAGATGACAGGGTTCAGTGGCTCTCCGGCGATGAAGCATTGCTTCAGGGAGGAGAGGTCGTATTTCTCCAAGCCTTCCTTCATCATGAAGCGGAAAACGGTCGGAGGTGCGCAGAACGAGTTGACTTTGTATCTCTCGATGATCTTCAGCATGTCTGCCGGGTTGAATTTCGCATGATCGTATACGAAAAGCGTGGCGCCAGAGATCCATTGCCCGTAGAGTTTTCCCCAAGCACATTTCGCCCAACCGGTGTCGGCCACCGTGAGGTGCAGGCTCTGCTCGTTCAGGTTGTGCCAATACTTTCCTGTGACGATGTGTCCGAGCGGGTAGGTGTAGGTGTGCACCACCATCTTCGGGTGGCCGGTGGTTCCTGATGTGAAATAGAGCAACATCAGGTCGTCGTTGTCGTTGCGGGCTGGTGCCACGAAGGCAGGAGCTTTCTCCACCTCCTTGTGGAAATCGAGCCATCCTTCCGGGATGTCCGGGCCGATGGAGATGCGGTACTTGAGCGAAGGAGACTCCGCCACGGAGTCGTCGATGTGCTTAGTGATGACATCTTCGCCTACTGCGACAATCGCCTTGATGTCCGCCGCGTTGCAACGGTAGATGATGTCCTTGTTCGTCAGCAGATACGTGGCTGGAATAGCGATGGCTCCGATCTTGTGGAGCGCGATGATCGTAATCCAGAATTCGTACCGGCGTTTCAGGATAAGCATCACCATGTCACCCTTCCCAATGCCTAAGGATTGTAGGAAGGCGGCTGTCTTGTCTGTTTCCCTTTTCATGTCCGCAAAGGTGAAATCTATGTGTTCCCCTTTGTCGTTCGTCCAGCAAAGCGCTACTTTGTTGGGTTGCTCTTTCGCCCATGCGTCAACTACATCGTACCCGAAGTTGAAGTGTTCGGGCACGATGATTTTAAAGTTGTCCTTGAAATCTTCGTAAGAGCTGAATTCTACTCTATTAACAAATCGTTCTATCATTTTTTAGGTTTGTACTCTAACTATCTATTTTTGGTTGTTTCTAAGTTCTGAACGTTTAATCTTTCCGCTGATTGTTTTAGGCATCTCGTCTACGAATTCCACCACACGAGGGTATTTGTAAGGTGCGGTAGTCCGTTTGACGTGGTCTTGGATGTCCTTGATCAAGGCGTCGCTCTCTTTCCCTTTGTACTCTTTGGTGAGCACGATGGTCGCCTTAACCACCTGTCCGCGGATCTCGTCCGGCACACCTGTGATGGCGCATTCGAGCACGGCAGGGTGGGTGAGCAGGGCGCTTTCCACCTCGAAAGGACCGATACGGTAGCCGGAGCTCTTGATGACGTCGTCGGTACGTCCGACGAACCAGAGGTATCCGTCCTCGTCACGCCATGCGACGTCGCCCGTGTGGTATACGCCTCCCCTGAGACATTCCGCCGTCTTTTCAGCGTCGCGGTAATATTCCTTGAAGAGTCCGACCGGACGTTCCTTCCCTAATCGGATGATGATTTCACCCTGTTCGCCGTCCTCCACGGAGTGTCCGTCCGGAGCGATCAGGTCGATGTCGAATACAGGGCTTGGCCTGCCCATGGAGCCTGGTTTAGGTTCCATCCAAGGGAAGGTGGCGATGGAGACGGTCGTCTCGGTCTGTCCGAATCCCTCCATCAGCTTGATGCCTGTTTCCCTGCGGAAATCCTCGTAGATGACTGGGTTCAGCGGTTCGCCGGCGATGTAGCATTGCCTCAAGGAAGAGAGGTCATATTTCTCCAAGCCTTCCTTCATCATGAAGCGGAAGATGGTCGGCGGTGCGCAGAAGGAGTTGATTTTGTACTTCTCGATCATGGCGAGCATGTCTGCTGCGTTGAACTTCTCGTGGTCGTAAACGAACACGGTAGCGCCTGAAATCCATTGTCCGTAGAGTTTACCCCATACGCACTTTCCCCAACCGCTGTCCGCCACCGTGAGGTGCAGGCAATCCTCGTCGAGGTTGTGCCAATATTTACCAGTGACGATGTGACCCAATGGGTAGGTGAACGTGTGCGCCACCATCTTCGGGTGACCTGTGGTACCCGAGGTGAAGTAGAGCAGCATGATGTCGTCGTTGTCGTTGCGGGCAGGAGCCACGAACGGAGCGGCGGAATTGATTCCCTTGTGGAAGTCGAGCCAGCCCTCCGGGATGGAAGGACCGATGGATATGCGGTACTTCAGCGAAGGAGACTCCGCCACGGAATCGTTGATATGGTTGATGATGATGTCGTCGCCGCAAGCGATGATCGCCTTGATGTCGGCTGCGTTGCAGCGATAGATGATATCTTTGTTCGTGAGGAGGTGGGTCGCTGGGATCACCACTGCTCCGATCTTGTGGAGGGCGATGATGGAGAACCAGAACTCATAGCGGCGTTTCAGGATTAGCATGACCATGTCACCTTTCCCGATGCCGAGGGATTGAAGATAGGCGGCGGTCTTGTCCGTCTCACGCTTCATGTCCGCGAATGTGAAATCTATGTGCTCGCCTTGGTCGTTAGTCCAACGAAGGGCCACTTTGTTTGGGTTTTCTTTCGCCCATGCGTCGACTACATCGTAGCCGAAGTTGAAATGCTCAGGAACATTTAATTTGAAATTGTTTTTGAAGTCCTCATACGAGTCGAACTTCACCCTGTTTACGAATCTTTCTACCATAATTTTTGGTATTTGAAGTATAGTGCTTTTATTACATGATGATAGCGAGGAACTTGACGGTCTTGTTGTTGAGCGCCTTCATTCCATGGAGTTTGTTAGCGTCGAAGTAGATGCTGTCGCCCTCTTCGAGAGTTAATTCTTTCCCATTAATGCTAATAAGCATGCTACCTTCAAGTACCATGTTGAACTCTTGTCCCGGGTGTGAGTTGAGGTGGATAGGAGCGTCGTTAGGCTCCACGGTCACGATGAACGGGTCACCTTTCCTGTCGATGAAGCCGGCGGCCAGGGATTGGTATTTGTACGCTTTGGTACGTTCCATGGCAGTACCTTTTCCCTTGCGGGTGAGGTAGTAGGTCTTCATATGAGGGTCCTCTCCGAAGAGGAGGGAGGTCATCTCGACTCCGCACTTTTGTGAAATACAGTGCAAAATGCTAACAGGGATATCTTTTTCGCCGCTTTCGTAGGCGATGTATTCAGCTGGGGTAATGGAACAAGCTTCCGCCAGTTCTACTGTTGTCATTCCGATGTCCTCACGCAAGCATTTCATGCGTGAAGCGATTTGTTTGATTTGCTCGTTTACCATATTGTTTGTTGATAAGGTTAATCTTCTTTGTGAATTAGTTGTTGGCCTTGATGCCTTTGATGACCGCGTTGGTGAATCCGTGTTCCTCCATGGCGTTGAGTCCCTTGATGGTCCATCCTCCAGGGGTGGTCACCTTGTCGATCTCGTATTCCGCGTTGGTCTTGTTCTTGAGGATAAGCTCCGCCGCACCGACCATTGTTTGGGCGATGACCTCTTGTGCGATGTCCGGACGGATACCCAGTTCGACAGCACCCTCGGTGGCGGCGCGCAGGTAACGCAATGCGTAGGCGATACCGCAGGAGGAGACGGACGTGAAGGCGCTCATCTGCTTCTCAGGGATGATGATGGCCCTTCCCAATTTGTTGAAGAGGCCGAGGACGAACTCCTCTTGTTCCTTGCTGGCGTTGAGCGAGCACACGAAGTTCATGCCTGCGAGCAGGGCGACCGCCGTGTTAGGCAATACCCTGAAGAGGGAATATTCCTTACCGATCTTCTCGGCGATATGGCTGAGGTCCACGCCAGCGGCGATGGAGATGATAGTCTGTTTCGGGTTGATGGCGCCTTTAATGCCGTCGAGGACGGTGTCCACCAACCATGGCTTCACTGCGATGAGGACGTAGTCGGCCTTCTTTACTGCCTCGCGGTTGTCCGTCGTGGTGAAAATGTTCTTATTGATTTTTGAGATGTTCTTCAGTGTCTCTTCACTGGCGTCAGCGACGAAAAGCTCGTCCGCCTTGCACGCCTTACTGAGATATAAGCCTTTGACGATGGCGCCTCCCATATTCCCGGCGCCGATAAATGCTATCTTCATATCATTAATAATTAAAAACCAATACTAACCAATCTGCAAATTTAGAAAATAATCCAACAATAATGTTTAATTTCGCCATCGAATAAATAATTGTGCGATGAAACAAATTGAATTCACACTGAGAGAGGGGGAATCGTTCATTCCGTTAATCCAACTACTGAAGGCGACCCATGTGGTCGGTTCCGGTAGCGAGGCGCAGATCGTTGTCACGGAGGGCATGGTGCTGCGCAATGGGACTGTTGAGCTCCGCAAGCGGGCCAAGATCGTCGGTGGCGATGTGATCCGTTTCGCTGATTTTGAGATCACGGTGAAGGAATGACGAATTCCTGTGGTGCAAAAAAGAAGGGCGTCGTTTCATCGAAACGACGCCCCTTTTATTTCTTGTTCTCTCGGTTAATCGTTCAGGAAGTACTTGTTGCAAATAATGTATGCAATCAAGCCGAGAACGAACATAATCCCCGCAGTGGCCAAAATACCATTACCTCCAATAAGTCCGAAAAAGTGGAACATGAGGAGCAACACGCCTATCAGGACGATGATGATGCCTAAGTATCTCAATATTTTATTCATCTTGAATTGAATTATCCGATTAATACTCTGCGTGAACTATGCGCACATCGTGGAACCCTCGTCTCCTTCTCTGTGCGCATCACCTAGCCTAACACTGGGTTTTTAGTTGCGGGAACAAGACTCGAACTTGTGACCTTTGGGTTATGAGCCCAACGAGCTGCCAACTGCTCCATCCCGCATATAGCCGATTTGTAACGAATCGTGGTGCAAAGGTACGGTTTCTTTTTGAAAAAACAAAAAATGGGTTGCTTTTTTTGTGAAAATGTTTTTCCAAGCCTCTCGAATTTTCATGTGGACGGGGCAGCAGACGATTTTACTTTCCGCATTTATGGAATAGTAAATCGTAAATGGCTAAATAGTATGTAATTGTTAATCCCTAATATGGTAAATGAAACGTATATGCATATGTATATGGGGCTTCGCGATCTTTTAATCAGGCCTCGAGACGAATTTTTTCTTCTCGTCGCGGCATATGAGTTGTAGCGCCCATTTCCCGGAGTGGACCGACGGGGGAATGCCTCCTCCTGGGAATAGCCACTGCCCGGCGAGATAGAAATGGTCCAGATTCGGTATCTTCTGGTCCAGCTGTTTGATCACATTCTTAGGTGTCGGAATAAAGCCCTCGTAGGATCCCTTCCATGCCCCCGTGTAGCGGATGGTGGTCAGCGGAGTGGCGACGTCACATGCTTCGATGTGTTGGGAACTGCCGGGATAATGCTTCTCCAATATCTTTATGGCATCCTCCTCGATTTTCTTTTTCTCCTCGTTGTATTCCTCCTTGCTCATTTTCTCCCAGATGCTATACGGACTGTCATACCGGATGATGATGCAGGATTTTCCTTCGGGAGCCATGGTCGGGTCGAAGTTGTAATTCAGGATCCTATAGTTGTGTTTGAGCTCCGTGCTTCCGATTTTGTCGCCACATGCTTGCACAACCTGTATATTATAACTGGTGTGTAGTTCTTGGTTGATGCCGAACGAGACTTGCACGATGGAGGTGAATAATTTCCAGTTGGCATATACGCGGTCGATCATGGGCGAGCGGAATTTCCCCTTCAGCAGTTTGTAGAGCGTGGTGTAGCCATCGGCGGCGCTCACGACATAGTCGGCCTCCAGGACGCTGCCGTCGGTCAGCCTTACCCCTCGGGCGGAACCGTTCTCCACGATGATCTCTTCCACCTCTTTCTTGAAGAGGAACTCTCCTCCTAATGATTCATATTTGCTCTTCATCCGTTCCGCGACGGCCAGGGAGCCTCCGATCGGGTAGCCTGCGTTCTTGCGGAAATACCACCCCATGATCAGGAGGAACGCATAGCAGGCATAGTCGCCTTCTCCGTAAATATTCAGTAGCTTATCCTTTAAAACGTCGCTTTTTATATTGAGCGACTTGATATATTGGGTGAAATCTTTCCCCCTATGGCGAATGGCGATGTATAGGGAAGGAAAGCACCGGAAGAATGCTTTGAAGTATTGGAATGGTGTGCGGAGCGCTGGCGCGATGTCGAACGGGTGGAGGTGGGAAGCCCTACGGATGTCCCTGGCTAGTTTGTTGATGGCTTTGCCGTCTATGGGTGAGATGGCTAAAAGATGCTTCTTCCATCGTTCCAGATCCGTGTAGATGACCAGGTCTGTCCCGTCTTTCGCGATGTTCCTGTTGTGAATCTCCGCATTGATGACCTGCACCTGATCGTTTAGGATATTGGTCTCGCACATCGTGTCGTGGAAGGCGCCTTCCTTCGTCCCGACTAACCATTGTATGCTGTAATCGAACCGATAGCCTTTGCGATGCCATGCCGTGCAAATGCCTCCTGCTATACTGTGCTTTTCGATAATCTGTGATTCAAATCCGTTCATCTGCGCATAAATGCCCACAGACATACCTGACACACCTCCGCCTATAACGATAATTTTCTTCTTCTCCATTTATTGTTTATATGACCTCCGTTTGTTGAGGTTGATAAATCTCCAACTAATTAATCGCCACTTGAATTAGTTCGTTTGTTTTATACTTAAAATATGCATCCTCCTTATTTTTCAAAGTATTAGATATGCTTGTTAATTTGAGTGCTATCGTCATAAATGTGCATATTTTCGTCGCGAAAATAAGAAAAAACCTTGGAATATGTACGCAATACGTGTGATTTCAAGTGGATGAGGCCCGGAATTTTCATTGAACTTCACAGCTCTCCCTCGGCTCTTTTATTTAGGGGGAGTAGAGGACAACAACTCATGTATGTATCGCATCAACATAAACAGTAAATCGTAAATGGTAAATTATATTATGTTTAATGCGATAAATGAGGCCACCGCATAGACCTAGTTCCAAATGTTGTGGGAAAGAGATGTTAAACTTTGCCCATCGCTATGGTATAACGTTGTCTAATCCCTATCTTTGTGAAAATTATTGTTCATGAAGAATTTCGTGCAGAGGACGTTCCTCTATTTTGAGCGGCATCGCACATCGTTGAGGGGTTCGCTTTGCGCCGTGATCGCCTTGATGGTCGTGGCGGTGGGACGTGTACATTTTGTCGAGGACATCAGCAAGTTCCTCCCGGAGGACGTCGCGGGCGAGCGGATGGGGGATTTCTTCCAACGCCTCAGTGCCTCCAACCAGGTGATGGTATACGTCTCGATGACGGACTCCTCCGCTGTGGATTTCCCTTTGCTGGAAAGTGCCGCGGATGATTTTGTCGATGCGTTGCGCTCGGCCGATTCGGCAGGCCTCACTTCGGAGGTCTTTCTGAAGACGGATCCTGAGATGGTCATGAAAACGATGGATTTCATCTTGGAGAATCTTCCTTATTACCTTGGACCTGAAGATTATAAACGTATCGATAGCCTATGGACGGATAGCGCCATGGCACTGCTGATGGCGGGTAACCGAGACCGCCTCTTCTCTCCGACGGGTGGTTTCCTGCAGGCGTTCGTGGTGCGTGATCCGTTGCACCTCTCTTACCCTGTCCTGGAGAAACTGAATGCGCTCCGTCCTTCCGAGGGGGAGCATGTGCGGGACGGCTATTTGCTGGATGCGGAGGGACGGTCGGTCATGATACCGCTCTCCTCCTCTTTGCCTTCCAGCGAGACCCGGCTGAATAAGCAGTGGATCGCCTCCATCGATGCCGCTTCCCACGCTGTGATGGAGAAGTATGCGGGAAAGGTGGCTGTTTCGTATATCGGACCGGCGGTCATTTCGGTCGGCAATGCGGAGCAGATCAAGTCGGATACGATATGGTCCACCATCATCGCCCTCACCCTGATCGTCGTGTTACTGGCTTTGTTCTATCGGGATGTGCGGGCGATTCTCCTGATCCTTTTCTCCATCGCCTTCGGCTTGCTCTTCGCCGTGGCCTTCCTGGCGCTGCTGAAGGAGGATGTGTCGGTCATCGCGATCGGTATCGGTTCGGTCATCGTGGGTATTGCGGTGAATTACCCGCTGCATTTCCTGGCGCACCTCAAGGAGGGGCATACCCGCCAGGAGGCGATGCGCGACATCGTGGACCCGCTTGTGACGGGAAACATCACGACGGTGGGTGCCTTCCTCAGCCTCCTCTTCATCCGTTCGGAGGCGATGCGGGACATGGGACTCTTCGCCGCCTTGCTTCTGGTGGGTACGATTCTCTTCGTGCTCTTCGTGTTGCCTCATTTCTTTGCGGATAAGCTTTTCAAGGGACGGACGGGTGGTAAGCTGATGTTCGGTAAGATCGCCAATGTCCAGTTCGAGAAGAACAAGGTGGCGGTTTGCCTGATTGTCCTGTTGACCTTCCCGCTCCTCTATTTCAGCACCAAGACCCAGTTCGAGACGGATATGAACGCCATCAATTACATGACGCCTGATCAACGTGTGAGGATGGCGAAGTTGACGAGCGAGACGGAGTCGGGCTTGTCGAAGAGCTTCTGCGTGGCGGAGGGAGCATCGCGGGAGGAGGCGTTGCGCAACCATGAGCGTGTGCGGGCTTCCTTGGACAGCCTGCAGGCGAGCGGTGTGGTCGCAAAGGTCTCCGGCGTGGGCATCTTCTTGCCGTCGGAGGAGACGCAGCGGGATCGGACGGAGGCTTGGAACAAGTATTGGAAGGCGCATCCGGAGGCGGCGGACCTCATCCGTCGTCATGCGGAGGTGTGCGGTTTCGCCCCTGGCGCTTTCGACGCTTTCATCGCGATGACGGGGAAACAATATGCGGTGGCGGATCCGCACCATTTCGATTTCATATCGGACAAGATCGCCAAGAACTATGTGGTGGAGGACAACGGGCAATGGTATGTCTATTCCATTCTGGAACATGCCCCGGAAAGCGCCGAGACGGTCTCTTCCTCTTTGAAGGATAGAGGGGATGGACTCTTCGTGTTCGGTAGTCGTTCCATGCTGAATAAGTTGGTGGACGCCTTGTCGAGCGACTTCAATAATGTCCTGTACATCTGCGGATTCATTGTTTTTGTCTTCCTGCTGATCTCCTTCGGAAGGACGGAGTTGGCGCTCCTCTCGTTTGTTCCGCTGACGGTGGGGTGGATATGGATCTTAGGCCTGATGGGGCTGTTGGACATGCGTTTCAATATCGTCAACGTCATCCTCGCCACTTTCATCTTCGGACAAGGTGATGACTATACCATCTTCGTCACGGAGGGGTTGATGCACGAGTATGCCTATGGGAAGAAGGTGCTGGCCTCTTATAAGAACTCGGTGATGCTTTCCGCCCTGATTATGTTCATAGGAATAGGTACGCTCATCATCGCGAAGCATCCCGCCATGCGCTCGTTGGCGGAGGTGACGATCGTGGGCATGTTCACTGTCATCCTGATGGCTTATTTCTTCCCGCCGCTGATATTCAATTGGTTAACTAAGTCTAAAGGCAAAAATAGACTCATGCCTATCACGATGAAGAACCTCCTGCTGACCATCGGTTGCTTCGCGGTCTTTTTCGTGGGGACAATCTACATGTCCCTTTTAGGATTCTTCGTTCTGACGATCGGAGGCAAGACGGAGAGCCATAAGGCCTTCTATCATAGGAGGTTGTGTGGTATCTTCCGTGTCTTGGTCAAATTGATGCCGGGTGTGGAGTGCCATGTGCACAATCCGGAGGGGGAGATGTTGGATCGCCCTGGTATCATGGTCTGCAACCATCAGTCGCATCTGGACCTGCTCTACACATTGATTCTAAGTCCCAAGATTGTCTGTCTGACGAACAAGTGGGTATGGAATTGTCCGTTCTACGGGTGGATCATCCGTTATGCGGAGTTCCTGCCGGTCTCCGATGGGTTGGAGCAACACGAGGAGGAACTGAAGGCGGCGATCGATAAGGGATATTCCATCCTGATCTTCCCGGAGGGCACTCGTTCGGAGGATTGCTCCATCCTACGCTTCCATAAGGGAGCTTTCCATTTGGCGGAGCGGTTCAACGTGGACATTATCCCGGTGATGATCCATGGCATCGGACATTTTTTCCCGAAGAAGGAGTTCCTGTTGCGCAAGGGCAGGGTGGATGTGAAGTTCCTGCCGAGGATTTCCCCGGAGCATCCTTTCCGGAAGGAGGTGAAGTCGCTGAAGAGCGCCCAGCTGACGCAGCATTACTATGAGGAGGAGTATGCGAAGTTCGCTTCCGAGCTCGAGACGCCTGCCTACTTCAGGGATTTGGTACTGCATAATTATATCTACAAGGGACGGGAGGTGGAGCGTAATGCCCGGCGCACGTTGGAGGCGTTCGATTCCTTGTCCGCCAAGATCGAGGCATTGCCAGAGGAGGGGGAGGTGTGTCTCCCTGAGGAGGGACAGGGCGAGTTCTCCCTGCTGGCGGCCCTGACGAAGAAACGGTTGCGTATTGTGGCGGAGATGGATGACGAGACCCTGCTCGCCCTTGCCGACAATTGTGCGTCCAAGCCGGCGAACCTGACCTATCGCCTGCGGAAGGAAGCCGCGACCTCGCCCGAATAGCCAAATATTCAAGATCAATTGCTCATGGATGGATGAGTTCGCGGAGTGTGGTATGAATCTTTCGTCTCCGATTTAATCCACCCCAAACTTAATGGGTTAGCGTCTGGCGTCTAAAGTCCACTGCCTTATATCCATCTGTAAATGTGCATAATAAGCATTTAATTGAACATTTACAGGAAAATGTGGGGTAAAAATTTTGTCGGATGGGAAATAAGCATTAACTTTGCGCCCATAAAAATAAGGTTCCTTGGCCGAGTGGTTAGGTACCGGTCTGCAAAACCGTTTACAGCAGTTCGAATCTGCTAGGAACCTCAACGCAAGCGAGACCATGTCGGTTTCGCTTGTTTCATTTTAACAGCCTGCTAATATGGAGCATCCCCACAAAAATAGAGAAATGGGACATACGGGTCGCCCAGACATGGAGCCTTTTTCCATCAGGAATTTGGACTCTTCTTGCCAGGGTATGGTCTTCCCCGCCACTATATGCTCCGTGGTGAATTGTTTCGTTTTCGTGACGCGTGGGGAGATACTTGTGGGTTCGAACGACAGCAGCCTTTTGGTCGGAGTGGGGGAGTTGCTCCTGATTCCGCAGGGAGTGCCTTTCACGATAAAACATTACAAGGAGTGTGTGGGTTACATGGGCGGATTCCATAGCAGTTTCATCGGGAGCGGGGTCTTCACCCAAGCTGAGCTTAGGCAGGTGAAGGTCTTGCAGGAACGTTCGATGAGGAAGTTTTCCTTCCCTGTGTCGCAGTCGGAGTTCATTTCCTCCCTTTTCGCCCGCATGGGTGCGGAGTTCCGTAAGGAGCAGCGTAATAAGGATTTAATCAAATGTTTGATGATGAGCGTGCTCGCCGAGGCGAACGCATTGAGTAACGGTTCGGAGAACCTCTTCCTGGAGAATTGTTGCGACCGCTTCCTCCGTGAACTATTTGACGACTCCCTGCCTATCCGTACCATCCCTGCCTATGCGGATGCCCTGAAGGTATCCCCTAACCACCTGAATAAGTTGGTGAAGAAAAACACGGGCAAGACGGTCTCCCAATGGATCGATGACTCGCTCATCATCCGCGCGAAGGCGTTGCTTTGCGAAACGGATCTCCCGGTGGCGGAGGTGGCGGAACGGTTGAATGTCCTCGACGTCTCCTACTTCATCCGCAAGTTCAAGAAACATACGGGACAGACCCCTCTGGACTTTAGGAAACACTTTGGTGGTGGCAATGGTTGAGGCTCCGTGTCTTTGCATTCGCTTAGGCTTGGATGACTCCAAGAAGTAAAATCTATCAGGCATAAATAATCCTATTTTCTTCTCCCCTCATCCTATCGAGTGCGGAGGATTCCTGCTAATTTTGCGGCGAATATAATGCTGAAATGGATATGTTTAAGAAAAATCCCCCGATGATGTTCTGTCGCTTTCGTGCGGTCTGCGTTCGTCTGCTGTGCATGATGACGCTCCTCCTTCCTTCGTATGTTTCCGCAGAGGAAAAGATAGAGGAGAACCTGGAAGAGGTGGAGGTGTCGGTGGATGTCAAGCATAGGGAGAAGCGGGTGGAGGAGTTGCCTGTATCGTCCAGTACCTTCTCGATGGCTAATTTGGAGTCCGGTGTGGTCTTCTCCTCCAAGGATATCGCCACGTTCGTCCCGAATTTCCACCTGCCGGACTATGGTTCGCAGATCACCTCCTCCATCTACGTGCGCGGATTCGGCACGCGGATTGAGCAACCGGTGGTGGGTATGATCGTGGACAATGTGCCGATCCTCAACAAGAACGCTTTCGACATGGACCTTTTCGACCTCCAGCGGGTGGAGTTCCTCCGCGGTCCGCAGGGTACGCTCTATGGGCGCAACACCATGTGTGGTCTGGTGAATATCCACACCCTTTCCCCTTTCTCCTACCAAGGCACACGCTTGTCCGCCGACTATTCCACGGGCAATACGGCCCGGCTGAAAGCCTCCCTGTACCGTAAGCCTACGGATAAGTTCGCCTTCTCTATCGCGGCGAATGCCCAACATACGGACGGACTCTTCCGAAACACGTATAAGGATGAGTTGTGTGACCCTTCCAATAGTCTTTCCCTGCGCAATCGGTTGATGTGGAGGCCCTCCTCTTCCCTCTCTTTCGAAAACAACCTATCCTTGGGTGTGCTGAATCAGGGGGGATATGCATATGCGAAGGTCGAGGGCGATGGCCGTCTCCCTGTGAGCTATAACGATGAGTGCAGCTACGAACGGTTCAACCTGAATGATGGTTTCGTGCTCTCCCGTAGGGGGGAACGGATGACGTTCTCTTCCGTCACGAGCTACCAGTTCCTGAACGATGATATGCGCCTTGACCAGGATTTCCAACCTTCCTCCATCTTCACGCTGGAGCAACGCCAGCGGGAACATGTGGCGACGGAGGAGGTCATCTTCCAATCCCAAAGGAAGGACAAGAAGTGGAACTGGAAGACGGGTGCCTTCGCCTTCCTGAAGCATAACGACATGACTGCCCCCGTCACGTTCAAGCGGGATGGTATTGACCAGCTTATCCTTTCGAATGCTAATAATGGTATCCATCACGTCTTCCCGGACGATCAGTTGGCGATCCGAGAGGATCAGTTTGTCGTGAACAGCGAGTTCGATTTGCCGACGTACGGATTTGCCGCGTACCACCAGTCGGAGTTCAGGTTGCGGCGGTGGACCTTGACGATGGGGCTCCGTCTCGACTATGAGAAGGCGCGGATGACGTATGACAATGACGTACGGCTGAATTATCTCTTCACCCTCTTCATGAACGATTACAAACCGCTGGTTTCGCGGCTGAACGGTGAGGCGGAGAAGACCTTCTTCGAGGTGTTGCCTAAGCTTTCCGTGCAATATGACTGCGGAAGAGGGAACCATCTCTACGCCTACGCCGCCAAAGGCTACAAGGCGGGCGGTTTCAATACGCAGATCTTCTCGGATATCCTTCAAAATGCCTTGATGAACGATATGATGAGGGACTTGGGTGTGAGCTTCGATAATATGGGTGTGCGGGATTATGATCCCGCGAAGGCCATCTCGTATGACCCGGAGTATTGCTGGACCTATGAATTGGGGGGACATTTCAAGGGAAGGAATATTAATCTGACGACCGACTTCGCCCTTTTCTACATCGACGCCCATGACCAACAATTGACCGTTTTCCCCGCAGGGAAGAGTACGGGTCGCATGATGACCAATGCCGGAAGAAGCCGTAGCTGCGGTGCCGAATTGTCCATGAACTACAAGGTGAAGAACCTGAACCTGACGGGCTCCTATGGCTATACCAATGCCCAGTTCGTCGATTACAACGATGGAAATCATCGCTACGATGGCAATTATGTTCCATATTCTCCCCTCAATTCTGTATCTTTGCAAGTCCTTTACACGTTCTATCTAAACAAGAAGTTAGTCGACCAACTGGAGGCTTGTGCGGATTGGCAGGGTGTCGGGAAGATATATTGGGACGAGGCGAATGAAGTCTCCCAACGCTTCTATTCCTTGTTCGGTCTCTCCCTCGCGCTGAAGAAGAACCGTTTCACGTTGAAGGGATGGTGCAAGAACTTGTCGGATGCGCGGTATGACACCTTCTATTTCGTCTCCATGGGCAACCGCTTTTGCCAGGTCGGCAAGCCGAGGAGGGTGGGTGTCACCTTCTGTTGTGAACTGAAATGATAGGTTGGTTTTAATTTAATTGTTTAATATTTAATAGTTTGGAAAAATGAAAAAGAGATTTTTTATCTTGTCAGTGATTGGAATGTTATCGTTGGGTTTCGCCGCTTGCGGTAGCGATGACGAGGAGGAACAACCTCAGAAGACGGAGAATAATAATAATAATGCTTTAGCCAACGCCACTTCATATGTGGGTTTGATGAATGTGACGATGCCGGATGCTCCGACGTATTCGAACCCTACTGCAGAGTGCTTGTGCGCCCTTGGCACGGATAAAATGACCATTGTGCTCTTGAACGCCAAATTCGCGGAGAACATGCCTGTTACCCTTGATTCGGTTAAGGTGGAGGGAATCGCTTATACCAAAGATGCTGAGGGTGAAGTCTCTTTCTCAGGAGAGAATATCGTCCCTATATTGAAGGGTGTTCCTTTCGCAAAGTACACGTTGTCGTCTTTGCAGGGTTCTATAAAGGGTGACAGCCTTCAGTTCAAATGCAGCATGGGCGAATTCCCGCTTAGTTACGTGGGTGTCGAGAAAAAATAAGAGAAGAACGTGGCTGCATAGCGCCGCTTTCGGGATTTAGGAGGAATGTCCGGTGTGTGTTGGATCGCACGTCGGGCATTCCCTTGTTTGTTTGAGCCCTGGTTTAGCCCCTTTTTCACGTGTCGCTTTTTATTAAAAAAAGTAAAATTGGCTTAAATATACCAAAAAATGCCCCCTTGATACCGTCAGAGGACGGGTTATTGGATTATTCGTTGTATCTTCGCGAAGGCGGTCAGACGGATTCCGTTTTGTCATAAGGTGTGGAATCCCTCTTTAATGGTAAGGATGTATGGTCAATTTGCGTCCGGTTGTTTATCTTATAATGAGGCCGCCAAAAATGAAACGTGTCTTATGAAGAGGTTATTTTTATTGGTCTTTATGTACATCCCTTTCCTTGCCGTGGCGCAAGAGGGTGAGCAGGAAACATCGTTAACATTAGACTCTTTGATGGTGGAGGATGAGACAGCGGATGAGGATTTGCTGTCCGATTCCCTCAACTCGGATTGGAACAGTGAGAAGTTCGTGTTCCATGATTCCATCCCGTGCGATTCCATGTACCATGGCATCTGGGACGGTACGCGTGTGAACCCGTATCAGATACCGATCGACTCCGTGCCGGACTCTTTCCTGGTGGATTGCCGTGGCTTCTATCCTCCGAACGTGAATTTGGTCACCTCCGAGTGTGGTGAGCGCTGGGGACGTTTCCATGCGGGTACGGACATGCGCCTCAAGGTGGGCGACACGGTGCGCGCGGCTTTCGACGGCATGGTGCGCCTGACGCGTGTGGGTATGAAGAAGAAGGGGTATGGCTACTTCATCATGATCCGCCACTACAATGGGTTGGAGACCTTGTACGGACACCTCTCCAAAGTGTTGGTCACTCCGGGTCAGAAGGTGAAGGCGGGTGATGTGATCGCCCTTGGCGGTAATACGGGACGCTCCACAGGACCGCACCTGCATTTCGAGTTCCGCTACCTCGGCAACCCTATCAACCCGCGCAAGTTGTTGGAAATGAAGGAGGACAGCGTCTATGCGAAGGCGGACACTTACCTGATCGAACGTAAATCCACTTTCAGCGACTATTACGCTTTCCTGCACTCTCCTGCCCGTTACCACAAGGTGAGACAAGGGGATAATCTGGGAAGAATCGCCAGAAAGTACCATACGACGGTCGCACGCCTTTGCAAGTTGAACCATATCAAGAGCACGACGCTTTTACGTGTGGGTCGCAGACTGCGCGTGTCGTAGGATCATCCCTGAAATGGTAAATCGGAGAAAACAGTAAATCGTAAATGATTAAATAGTAAATACTTGTAAGTGCCTTGTCCGCTAAGCGATATTTCCATGATGGCGGCCGATGATTTTTCGGAGAAAATATTTGCAAGTACAGAAAAAAGCGGTATCTTTGCACCGCCTTTGAGAAATAAGGCGAATGAGGGAGAGCTAGTAGCTCAGCTGGTAGAGCACATCCCTTTTAAGGATGGGGTCTTGGGTTCGAGCCCCAACTGGCTCACCAAAGCGATCAAGGTTTCTTGGTCGCTTTTTTTTGTTATTTTGCGTCGAAAAATACCCTCATCTTCCGATTCTTCTTCTCCTCTCCCTTTAATTCTTCCCTTCGAGTCTGTTTTTTGTCGTTTTTTGTTCTTAAATTTGTCTCCAAAATATGGATTGAGATGAAATATTTGATCATACTCGGAGACGGTATGGCGGACGAGCCGATCGCCTCTTTAGGGAATAAGACGATTCTACAGGCTGCGAACATTCCTACGATGGACATGTTGGCGAGAAAAGGACGAAATGGCCTCTTGTCCACTGTGCCTTCCGGATACCACCCGGGAAGCGAAATCGCTAATCTTACGGTGCTCGGCTACGATGTGAAGAAGGTGTTCGAGGGACGTGGTTCCTTGGAGGCCGCCAGCATGGGCGTGGACATCGAACCGGGCGAGATGGCGATGCGTTGTAACATCATCTGTGTGCAGGATGGTAAGATAAAGAACCACTCGGCGGGCCACATCTCCAACGAGGAGGCCTATCAGTTGATCAATTACCTCAACGAGGAGTTGGGCGACGATAAGGTGCGCTTCTTCCCAGGTGTCTCCTACCGTCACTTGCTGAAGGTGAAGGGCGGTGACAAGCATGTCTCCTGCACCCCTCCGCACGATGTGCCGGGAACCCCGTTCAAGGATGTCATGGTGAAGGCGGATTGCCCGGAGGCGGAGCCTACCGCCAAGTTGCTGAACGATTTGATTCTCCGCTCCATGGAGATCCTCCCGAAACATCCGGTCAACGTGAAACGTGTGGCGGAAGGAAAGGATCCCGCCAATAGCATCTGGCCTTGGTCGGCTGGCTATAAGCCTAGCATGAAGACGCTGATGGAGACCTACGGACTGAAAAACGGGGCGGTCATCTCCGCTGTCGACCTGATCCGTGGTATCGGTGTATATGCGGGTCTGAAATCCATCGAGGTGGAGGGCGCCACTGGTCTGTACGACACCAACTACGAAGGAAAGGCGCAGGCCACGATCGACGCGTTGCGGGAAAATGATTTCGTCTACCTCCATATCGAGGCGAGTGACGAGGCCGGACATGAGGGCGATGTCGCGCTCAAGCTGAAGACGGTGGAGTATCTGGAGAACCGTGTGGTGAAACCGATCTACGAGGAGGTCTCCAAATGGGACGAGCCGGTGGCGATCGCTATCCTTCCGGACCATCCGACGCCTTGTAGGCTGAAGACGCATATCTCCGCTCCTATCCCGTTCCTGATCTACTATCCGGGCATCGAACCGGACGCTGTGGAACGCTATGACGAGGAGTCCGCGAAGGCGGGTGTCTACGGCGTGATGGAGGGCGATGAATTCATCAAGACGTTGTTAAACAAATAAACCGATATGATCATGAAGAAATTTGTTATTTTGATGTTGTCGGCTCTGTTGTCCATGCTGCTCGTTTCCTGCGCGGATTCGCCTAGTGTGGTGGCTGAGAAGTTCGCCCAGGCGGTCGCTTCGGGACAGGTGGAGGAGGCGAAGAAATATTGTACGGAAAGCACGGGCAAGATGCTGGATATGTCTGCCGCTTTGGGTGGCCTGAACGAGAACCCGAACTACAAAATGAATATCCTGCGCGATTCGGTTGTCGATAACCTCGCTTACGTCTTCTTTACGGAGGACGACAGTACCAGTGTGCAGGTGATGAAGCTTAACAAGATTGATGGAGAGTGGAAAGTCTCTATGAACGGAGGGAAGTGATGCCTTCCTCTCTCCGTAACGCATTATTGGCAATGGGATGCCTCGTCGCATCCGCATGTTCTAGTCCGTCTGGTGGTTCGCCATCGGACGGACTTCCTTTTGTTGAGGCTGATTCCATGCGGAGCGGCGATTTGGTGTGTCGATTGGGTGACAGCTATTTCTCTGGCATTTTCCGGCGTTTTTCGGGCGACTCCGAACGCTTCTCCCACATAGGAGTCTTCCATCGCGAAGGAGACTCCTGTTTCGTGATCCATGCGGATGCGGACGAGCTGTCGGGCGTCGGCGGGGTGCGGAAGGAGAGCCTGCGGGAGTACCTGCGAGGGGCGCATGACCATCTGTTTGCCCGTATTACCGTCGATTCGATTCGTTGCGGGGTAGACTCCGTCGCACTTGACTATTTGCTCCAGGAGAGGCCCTTTGATACCCGTTTCGACCTCTCCAACGACTCCGCGCTCTATTGTACGGAGTTGGTCGCCGTTGCGATCAACAAAGCGGCGCGCGATGCTTCGTTGGTGCCCGCCTACTCTTTGCGCGAGGGTTTCAGTTACTATAGGGTGGACGATATTTTGCATTGCGGGATTGTGGAGATTGATTCCATGCGCTGCGGAAAGATGCGCGATTGAGGGTGTGGATTGGGTATATATGGGGCCTATATGGAACGATGACGGGTGGTTCCCTGTTGATTTCCGCAACTATTATCTGCTGAAAAACATACAATTAAGTATTTTTATTTAGATTAGTATGTGATTTGTTTGTTTCGTATTGATAATTCTGATAATTTTGTACCGCATTTTTTAGGGATGGATTGTCGAGAAAATTAATTTATGTTCATATGAAATGACGGGAATTGGATTCCTTCCGTTCTTTCTTTTTTGTTGTAGAATCCATATAATTACAGTTGTAGTATGAGAAATTTTTTACAAAAGTCTAAGTGCGCAGTTGCTGTGTTCATGATGTCTGCTTTGTCTTGCCCTGCTGTTTTGGCGCAAGATACTGTGCGGAATGGTTCTTCGGTAACTTTGGATTACCTGAATGTCGACTCCACAAAGTATGCCGACATGATCATGAACACGATCAATGTTAAGAAATCTGCCGATTCAACCTATTTCGGTATTTTGGATTGGAACTGCTATCAGTTGGATGGTAGTGCGTCCGCCACGAAAATCAGGGGTGGATATTGTGGATTCCAACAAGACAAGGGTTATATCACTAGAAGCGGTAGCGTTACATTGTGGGACGCTGACCTCCCTTACTCTTTCGAGGAGGCTTGCGACTCTTTCAGATATTCTTTCAGCCCAAGCGGTGACATGGAAGGTCTTTCCACTTCATACCACTGCGATTACGCGGAGTCTTACTGGTATACGATCGTTTCCAGGGTATGGGGCGAGGATGGCAACTCTAAGTTCGGTTTCTGGTATCTTGACCATACGAACGAGTTCTGGTTGCACGCTGTGACCTATGTTTATCCTTCCAAGTCTTTGGTGTTCGAGAACAAGGTAACTTCTTTCATCGACGATTTCGCGAAGGTTAATGTGCCAAGCAAATCTTCTTCCATGATCCTGGGCCCTGCAGTGACAAGAACGCTTGACGGTGCTTGGAGCTCTAAGAAGACTGCTGACGCTTTCGGTACTTACGGAAACAATAATTTCTCCGCCAATGCCGCTAAGGGTGCGTTCACTTTGTCCTTGGGAGGTTCCGCCAACAGCGCTGATACGGTGAACCTTGACGCTTCTTCCGCTAAGTTCTTTACCGCAAGCAATATCAAGGCTTATCTCTTCGATCCATTGACCATCTCTAGCGTGGCTTACGCGGACGATATGATCAGTTGGGGTATCTTGATCAACAGACTCCCTCAATTCTCTTGGGCGTACTCAGTGAAGGACCTCTCTACCAACGAGGTGATTCTTGCCGATTCCGCTATCTCTGCTGACGCTAGGGAGGCTGAAATCCTCTTCACCAAGAACGGTACTTACGAGATCACCCTTACATTGACCGATATCTTCGACAATAAGGTTGATACTACTTTCATCCAGAAGATCACTGACAAGGAGTCTGAGCCTGAGGAGATCTCTTGCCTTGATATGTTGAATGGCTTCACTTTGCAACCTACTGGCGTGAACATCGAGGTCCCTGTTGAGAAGGAGTACTCAATCGTTGAGCTGAAGATCGTTGACAAGGAAGGTAACATCGCGGTGAACCAAGGTTCTTTCGGTCCTCAGAGAATGCACGGTGTTTACAACCACTCTTTGTATCTGAACACTTACGGTCTTCCTTTGGATGGCGAATATTTCTTGGAGGCTTCCATCGACGAAAAGAAGTGCGTCTCTAAGTTCTCTGCCGCTAGAGGTATCTTCGATGCCGAGTATCCTGTGGCTGACAAGACGGAGGGAATCAAGTATGCTTACTCTACTCAGTACAGCACTCTGATCGGTTTCGAGTCTAACGTTGAGGCGAATGCTGAGGTCTCTTTGGTATCCATGTACGGTTGGACCGCTAAGAAGGAGGTCATCTCTTTGCAAAAAGGCTTGAATGCTTATGTCATCAACGTGAACGGTTTGTCATTCAATGAGATCTGCACGGTTATCGTGAAGGTGAATGGTAAAACTTACACGCAGAAGTTCATCGTGAAATAATTCAGGTTATCTGATGCGAAAATAGAGGGCAGGCTAATACCTGCCCTTTTTTTGTTGGGGTTGCGGTCTGTCTGCGTGGTATGTGCGTTGGGAATAAGACAATTGTTTGGTTCACGAAAAAGTTATATCTTTGTTCGGTTGACTAAAAAAAAAAAAAACATGTGCATGCCTGGAACAGCGTCGCCCAATATGGACCGTGCGGAGTACGAGGAGAGCCTCAAGGTCTTCTGGGACTTCAGCGATGTCCTTATAAAATGTTTCCTCTAAGAAATAAATATAGTTCCAGAATTAAAGGTAATTGTAATCTATATTCTAAAAATGCATATGTGGAACAAATTATCGATTTTAAGGAATTGGGTCATGATAAAGAAAATAAAAATTTTTCTTTTTCTTATACACAAAAAATAAGGAAGGAACATTGGGAAACAGATTCTTGGGGAATTGATTCTTTTGTGCCTGAAAAAAAATGAAAATGGCGAGGATTTATATGATGAAAAAAAATATTATATGATAGTTAGTTATGATAAGAATGATAATATGACGTATAAAACATTTGACAATGAAGAGGATTATAAAAGAGCCAAAAATTGGTAAATATATACCATTCATCTTTTATACTTTGATGGCTATTTTCATACTATTAGATATCATTTGGTTCTTAGAAGCACCAGCATTTTTGGCAAGTTTTATTTTTGTTCCGTTGATATTTGGTGTTGGAATATATCAGATTCAAAAAAATAAGTCGTTGCGTGGTTGGTTTATGATCAACAACCTCTCTCTTGCTATATTGTTCAGTGCTCCCGCTTATGTTAATAATTCAATATTTGATAAAGTATATCTAATAATTACTTTATTAATCATCCTCTTTATCAATACTTCCTCTTTCTTGTCTTATTATTCATTGCAAGAGATAGAGAGATACCGAGCAGAATATAAGTGTGAAAGGAAAGAGGTGCAGGGGAAATATTTTGAAAAGATTTCTTTAATACTCATTATGATAGTTTCATTACTATATATTGTTGCATGTATTATAGCATATCGTGACCAACAATATGTTTTTTCTTTCAGTAAGAAAACTATAGAACAATTATGTACGCAATGTTTGTGTGCAATTACCCTAATATTAGGAATCGAACTGATTATAAGGAGGATTCCTAATTATGGTTGGTTGCTTGTAAATGTCTCTTCTTTATCCCTATTAATCCTGATTCCTATATGTGTGGGACCTTGTGGTGAATTGTGTGTTTGTTTAAGTTGGATCATACCCATCACGTCGTTAATAATAACCAATCGCAAATCGTTTAAAGAATATTATTCTATATTGAAGTGATTTTTATTTTCATAGAATGAGTAAAATGGTATAATACTGCCCATTTTTTCGAACCAGTTGCTAAGTTAAGAAAATAAAACTTAAATTAGCAGACATGGAAATGAATGTAAATAATGACGCTATGGGCAACCGTATCTCGAAGACGGTGATTAACAAGAATGTGGCAACGGATAAAGAGAAAAGTGTGACCACCTACTACGTGCGCGACCCGCAGGGCAACGTGCTGGCGGTGTATGAGCACAAGCATGGAGACTCGGACAATGGCACCTTCACCCTCACCGAGCAGCACCTCCAATCAGGGGAAAATGGATATGAATCGCAACTAGATTCTCCGGATGATCAGAAATCAATAAAAAAAGGAATTTTTCATGCACAATCTCATAAGTATAGAAAGATTAAAAAAGAAGATTAGAATTTTCTTGGCGTTCCTTCCCTTTATAGTGTGGGGATGCTCATCTAATAATGATGCATCTATCGTAGATTTTTTAAATTCAATTGATTATAGTATTTATAGTGATTTAACTATAAGGAAAAGGAATGGCGCGCATATAATACAATATAAAAATCAACTATACATTATTACACATAGTTTCAATCGGGGTTATGTTTTTAATAAAGAAATAGATATTGAACTCAAAAATAAAATAATTAAAGCCATTGAAGATATTGATGATATTTTTGTTCAAGCTATTTCTGTAGATAGCATAGGTAACATTCGTGTGGCATTATCAAGGGAAAGAAAATGTACTGATTATTTTTATAAACCTGCTAATTTAATGTATGACAGCCTATATGCTGAAAAGTATTCAGCGTTTGATTCGGAGTGGTACATGGATAGAATTTGTTCTGAATAATTAAATTGATGATAACTATAATACTGCCCATTTTTAGAACCATTTGCTAACTTAATAAAATTGCAATTGCTGGTTGGTGGTCTTGCGGGAAGGTCCGGGCTGTGACGAGTTTGTAGCTCGGACTTTTACCACTTTCAAAGTATATTTCTATAATACTCAAAATTTAGACAGCGACAGTAACAGATAAAATGTGAACTCGTAGAATCAAAAAGTGATGGAAATCAAGTTAATTGCTTGGTCCATAAAAAATTTGTATCTTTGTTCGGTTGACTAAAAAAAACATGTGCATGCCTGGAACAGCGTCGCCCAATATGGACCGTGCGGAATACGAAGAGAGTCTCAAGGTCTTCTGGGACTTCAGCAATGTCCTCTCTACTGCGGAGCGAAAAGGACGTGCGGAAGGACGAGCAGAAGGCGAGCGTGAAACCAATCTCCGCAGTGCTAAAAATAAATAAAATATTCAGTTGTGTGGATAGATATGATTATTGATTGTTTGAAAAAATACACAGCGAAAATTCCAAAATACATTTGGATTCTTGTGACTATATTTGGCTTTGAATATTATGTCAATACTGTTTCTATTTATATCTTGGGAGAAAGACATCCTCTTCGCATATATATAGTTCTCCCCTTTTTCGTGACATTTTTTCTATACATTTTTTTCTCTATATTTTTGATTTTCTTTTCGGCATTCAGTATGCACAAGACCCACATCCATGCTTTTTACTTAATAATATTGATGTTTTTTGTGTGGTTGTCAGGTTTCGTTTTCGATTTTATAGATTATCTTTATACGCATTGGGTGGGATTTTAAGACGGAAAAATTCAATTGCCGGTTGGTGTGGTTTGGCAAAATGAAGATTCTTCCGGTCAAAGAAGTCTTGAGGGAAGATCCGAGCTATAACGAGTTCGCATCCCGGGCTTTTGCTACTTTCAAAGCATTTTCCCCTGATGTGAAGTCCAATCCCTGCAAACATTCATTCATGCAATCAGTGTAAAATCCCAAATAAATTCTATTTTTGTAAAAAAAAAGACTATGGGCTTATATCTGAATCCAAATGCGGAGGCGTTTAAAGACGACAGAAACACGAGAATATACATCGACAAGTCTCTGGTCGTTGCGGAGCTGAACAAGTTGCTCAGCTCTAAGGAAGACTTTGTCTGCATCTCCCGTCCCCGTCGCTTCGGAAAGAGTATGGTCGGTAACCTTATCTCTGCCTACTACTCGAAGGGGTGCGACACCCATGAGATATTCAGTCAGATGAAAATCGGACAGGTGCCTGATTATGATAAATATCTGAATAAGCTCAACGTCATCAAACTGGATTTGAACGGGTGGTATCAAAATGCCAAGAAGAAAAACGAACATCAGAATCTGATCAGTCAAATAGACGAATGTGTTGCCGAAGAATTTCATGAACAGTTTACGAATGTGAATTTTTCTGAGAAAGAAAAAAGCATCGATAGTTGTATATTGAAGGTTTACAAGGAGACGGGTGAAAAATTCGTCATCATCATCGATGAATACGATGTTTTGGTCCGTGAGAGAGTGCCAGAGGAATTATTTCAAGATTACCTTAGTTTTCTGAACGGACTCTTTAAGGATACCACATTGCGTCCCGCCATTGCCCTTGCCTACATCACGGGTATCATCCCGATTGTGCGTGATAAAGTGCAGAGCAAGCTGAACGAGTTTATGGAATATACCATGTTGCGTCCGCGCCAGTTTGCGGGCATGATTGGTTTCACGGAGGAGGAGGTGAAGGAGTTGTGCGAAACGTATGATATGGACTATGATGAATGCCTCAGATGGTACGACGGTTACAAGATGTCTGACACCATCCGAGTATGCAATCCGCTCTCTATTGTCACTGCCATCCATGACCGTGAATTTGACAGTTATTGGACTGCCACAGGTTCTTTCGAGGCGCTTCGCGACTACATCCTCATGGATTTCGAAGGCATCCGTCAGGATGTGATCAAGATGATATCGGGCGGGAGTGTGCCGGTCAATGTCTTGAAATACCAGAACACAATGGAGAGCGTCAACTCGAAAGACAATGTGTTCACCTACCTTATCCACTTGGGTTATCTCTGTTACAACCGCAAGGATAAGACATGCTCCATACCAAACGAGGAGGTGCGTATCGAGTGGATTAACTCCATAGAGGACTCCGCTGACTACAAGAAGGTGATGGCGGTGGTCAACGCTTCGAAGAAGCTCCTAGACGACACCATCCAAGGCAACGAGGAGGCGGTGGCTCGTGCGCTAGATGCCGCCCACACCGAGGTGACCAACCCTCTGACCTACAACGATGAACACTGTTTCCAAAGCGCCATCTGCTTGGCCTATTTCTATGCCAACACCCGCTACACATTGGTGAAGGAACTCCCCACGGGTAAAGGCTACGCAGACTTGGTGCTGATTCCTTATCTGCCGAATATCCCTGCCTTGGTCATCGAACTGAAGCATAACAAAAGTGCGGAAAGTGCCTTGCAACAAATCAAGGACAAAAACTACTGCCAAGCCCTGAACCACTACAAGGGCGACCTGCTCTTCGTAGGCATCAGATACGATGAGAAGACGAAGGAACATACGTGCAGGATAGCGAGATTTAAGAATTAAGTTATTCTTAATTTCGCATCCATGAAGAAAAACACACCCCACGACGCCAAGGCCCATCGCATCGCCCAAACGGCAACCAACAAGAACGTGATCACGGATGACAAGAAAGTGACGACCTACTACATGCGTGACCCGCAGGGCAACGTGCTGGCGGTGTACGAGCACAAGCGTGGCGAATCGGGCAATGGCACCTTCACCCTCACCCCCGTGCTTTAACCCCAATTGTTTAGTTCCCGAAAAAGTTATATCTTTGTTCGGTTGACTAAAAAAGAAAAAACATGTGCATGCCTGGAACAGTTTCACCCAATATGGACCGTGCGGAGTACGAAGAGAGCCTCAAAGTTTTCTGGGACTTCAGCAATGTCCTCTCTACTGCGGAGCGAAAAGGTCGTGCAGAGGGACGAGCAGAAGGTCGAGCGGAAGGTCGTGCAGAAGGTCGTGCAGAAGGTCGAGCGGAAGGCGAGCGTGACGAGAAGCTTCGCAATGCAAAAAATCTCAAGGCGTTGGGAGTGGATGTGAAAACCATTTCCAAAGCGACAGGTCTCACTAGGAAGGAAATAGATAGTCTGTGATAGTGTACTTTAGGCATGGAGGAAATGGAGATATGGTAAGGAAGATGTTATTTATTTTTTTAGGATGTATATTTTTCATGTTCCTATTTTCGGGATGCTTGACGTGTGACATTCTTTATGATTTGGGAAACAAAGCACGTGATTATGATTATAATAATGCAGAAGACACGTCTCGTTGCTGTCTTCTTGAGTTTAAAATAGCTACAACACAGCGTGATTTTTATAGTACTGACACTTTATATCCAAGACTTTTATACGAATTTGAAGTGCATACAAGTAGTTTCCCGGCGATAAAATTGAACTCGTTTTCGTTTTCAAAAAAAAAAGATGGTGTTGAACCGATTCCGTATAGAGCGTACATGTATTCATATCAATTACATACATATACCCCCCTTGATATACCCTATGCAATTCCTGATAGTTTACATGGGGAAAGTGGCTCTATTGTAATCGTCATTGAGAGCAGCGAGTCGTATTATCAGACGAAGAAACTGTATGTTAATTATGACATCGAGGTTGGAGATTTGTATATAGTAAAGAAAAATATCAAGTACAGAAGACGTTTATATTTCGATTGGCGTCCGAAATTGTTTTAGGGCCAGCGCATTAGATTGGGGCAATGGAAAAGTTGGAGGAGATCCTGACTATAGCAAAACGTATGATAATTTTTTTATTTTGCGTGGGGCTATTTGGGCTTCTAAACGTTATAAGGTAAATGGTGATGGGAAACTTCAGAAGAATAGCGATTGTTCTCCCAAAGAATTACGTTGGAATATTACCAAAATAGGATATGAGTTTTATTTGAAAAAGTGTCTTGAACAAGAAAAATGACGGTATATGAAGAATTTGATATCTTTTTTTGTCCTATGGGCTTCTCATGTCATTAGTTTTAATTTGTTATATAATGTGCTTTGGTGGATGTTAGAGTGTAGGTTCACAGGGATAGGTTTTGGTATGCTTATAATCACAGAAAAGATTGTTTTTTTGGTGCTTTCGTTTGTTTTGTCAGTATTTGAAATATATAAGAATAAAAAAGCAAAAACCGTTCTTGTTATTCTTTCTGGGTTAATTTTTTTTTCGATTTGGAATATATATGTATATGATAGGAAATATTCTAAAGATATATTGTGTTTTAGGTTTTAGCGAGTTTGTGGGGCTTCTGGTTGTTCCTTATTTCATTTACAGGTTGCGAATCCGTTCATGAAATGTTAGTGGGTGAATTTTGTCTGATTTTAAATCTAGGTAGGAAACCTCATGCTTTAACCCCAATTGCATTATTTCCGAAAAAAATTATATCTTTGTTCAGTTAACTAAAAAAAGAAAAAACATGTGCATGCCTGGAACAGTTTCACCCAATATGGACCGTGCGGAGTACGAAGAGAGTCTCAAGGTCTTTTGGGACTTCAGCAATGTCCTCTCTACTGCGGAGCGAAAAGGTCGTGCAGAAGGTCGTGCAGAAGGACGAGCAGAAGGCGAGCGAAACGAGAAGCTTCGTAGCGCTAAAAATCTCAAGGCGTTGGGAGTGGATGTGGAAACCATTTCCAAAGCGACTGGTCTCACCAAAGAGGAAATTGAAAATCTGTGATGGTTTTCCTCGACAAGAACACGACCAACGGCACGGACAAATTTGTGACGACCTACTACGTGCGCAACCCGCAGGGCATCGTGATGGCGGTGTACGAGAAAAAATACAATAGACCAAATGGATAATGATATTTTAGGGTGTACTAGAACCCAAGTACACTTCTGTGAAATAGTCACGAAGAAGTGTAATCTATTGTCTTTCGGAGGATGGAGAATTAAAAGAAAAAGACTAACGATGAGGAATATATTATATTTAATCACATTCTTTTTGTGCTTTAACGCTTTCTCGCAGGAGCATGCCATATACACCTATAGGCAAAAGGATTCAACTCTGATAATTACGGGTAAGGGGACAATCCAATATCTTGACGTAAATAAGTTTAAGGATAAATGTGTCAGAGTAGAGATAAAAGAAGGCATTAAAGGAATACAATTTTTTTCATTTAGCCATTTCGAATTAATGAAAGAGATAAAGTTCCCCACCTCATTGGAGTTTATAGGGAAAAACACTTTTTGTAGTTGTACTTCTTTGGAAAGTGTGGCGATTCCCCCTAAAGTTAGGTTGCTTGTAGGATCATTTACTAATTGTGACAACCTTAAAAGCATTACTTTCCCAGATACTTTTGGCGTTGAACTTAGATCTTTTGACGGTTGCAGAAGTTTAAAACGGCTCTCGTTTAAATATCTGTCTGTTTTTAATAGTAGCCATTTGGAAAAATGTGTCAGTATCGAGGCTATAGAGGTGAGTGATAGTACGTGTCATTACAAAACTCGGGATGGAGTGCTGTATGAGGATGATAGAGTGGTTGTTTATCCTTATGCGAAAAAGGACAAATGGTATAGATTCCCTGATTCCATTAAGGTAATTGATGCGCTAATGAATCCATATATTGAAGAGATATATGTTCCCGATGACATGAGGGAATTTCATTTATATTCATGTGAAAACTTAAAAAAGATAAGGTCGGAAAACAAAATATTTTACGATAGAAGCGACGGGGATCTGAAAATGGATAGCCTCGTGATTCAGGTAAAGAATAAAAAGAGGAATGCTTTGCCGTAAACAAGGTGAAGTATGGATATGATAAAACAATCGATATGGCAGATTCTATAAAGGAAGAGATGAGCGACGTTAAAAGCTCGATAATTATTTTACTAGGCGTGATCATCGCGCTATTGTTTATCTATATATCATTTTTGTGGAGTCAAAAGGAGGACCTACAAGAAAAAATGGATGAAATAGCTGAGATAAACAAATTGAAGGAGAATATCATCTCGAAAGGCGATCTTAGTTCATATAATTGGTTGTGTGAAAAGAATTGTCCGTGTGAAGTTCAGTTCGTTTGTGAAATCATATTAGCCGATGTTTATCACCGCCCATGGTGTGGTGGCAATGCCTACTCGTCCCTGAGATCCATTTACTCCTCTCATGGGTTGGAGATGAATCCAATGGTTTGTGACATGATGGAGGATTGCATGCTTCATAGTTTAAAATCAGGGAGGGAATATGATTCCTTTCATTTAGCGGAAGTACATGCGATGAAAGAGCAATCGTTGGCAAGATATCACCGGATGATAAGGAAATCACGTGAGTTCCGAAGTGTTTTCGAACAAATATCGAAGGCGGATGATATTCGTAGTTTCGACGGAAAAATTGAAGAGGTTAGTGTAATGGACTCTTTGTATTGCTTGAAGTATTCGTATCGATATGGAGATTCAACCTATACGGGAACAACCTATCGTGAGTTTGAAAGACATGTGGGAGACACATTGTCGTTATTTGTTCCTTTCGCGAATAAGAGATTATCGATGGATGACGTCATGTATCAGTTATGTAACGACCACCCCAAAGATTAGTACATCTACACCCCACAAACAAACAGGGTGTGTCAATACCAAGCGGTTTCGACACACCCTTTTTCTCTTATGGTTAAAGCGGATTAGATATTCTTTCCTTCCTCCTTGTGGTTCGCGTAGTAGACGCGGAGAGGGGTAGAAGTGACCTTGATGAATCCCTTCGCCTCCTCGGAGGTCCATCCCTTGTTCATCTCGCCGTACTCGCCGAACTTGGTCTTCACCAAATCGTCCTTGGAATCAACGCCTACGGTCGAGAAGGAGAGTGGACGGAGCTCCAGCTTCACCTCACCGTTGACGTTGCGTTGTGAGCTCTCCAGCATAGCCTCGATGTCCCTCATCACTGGCTCGAGGTACTGTGACTCGTGGAGGAACATTCCGTACCAGTTAGCCACTTGGTCTTTCCAGTATTGTTGCCACTTGGAGAGGGTGTATTTCTCCAAGAACTTGTGTGCGCCGATGATCAGCATAGGAGCGGCGGCCTCGAAGCCCACACGACCCTTGATACCGATGATGGTGTCGCCCACGTGCATGTCACGTCCGATACCATAGGCGGAACCGATCTCCTCGATCTTTTGGATGCAGGCGATCTTGTCGGTGAACTTCTCACCATTGACGGAGCAGATCTCGCCCTTCTCGAAGCCGAGGGTAAGGAATTCGCTGCCTGTCTTCTTCACCTGTTTCAGGTAAGCGCTCTCAGGCAATCCCTCACGGGAGTCGAGGATCTCGCCACCGCAGATGGAGGTTCCCCAGATACCCACATTGTAGGAATATTTCAGCTTGGTCCAGTCAGCGGCGAATCCGTGCTGGTTCAAGTAATCGATCTCATATTGGCGGGTGAGCGCCATGTCGCGCGTCAGCGTGATGATCTCCACGCCAGGGGCCATCACAAGGAAGGTCATGTCGAAACGCACCTGGTCGTTGCCGGCACCCGTGGAGCCGTGAGCGATCGCGTCAGCGCCGATTTCGTTCGCATAGCGTGCGATGGCCATACCTTGGAAGATACGCTCGGAAGATACGGAGATAGGGTAAGTACCGTTTCTGAGCACGTTACCGAACACCATGTACTTCAAGCTCTTCGCGTAATACTCTTGGGTGACATCCAATGTCACATATTTGACAGCGCCCAACTTGTAGGCGTTCTCCTCGTTTTGTTTCAATTGCTCCGCGCTGAAACCACCTGTGTTAGCGCAAGCCGCATATACGTCGTACCCTTTTTCCTTCGCCAGGTACATGACAGTGAAAGAGGTGTCGAGACCTCCACTGAATGCTACTACTACTTTCTTGTTAGCCATATTTCGATGTATATATAGTTGCTTATATTTTGATGTTAGGATCCTTGGCGAGCTCCCTCTCCGCCATTTCGAGGCTCAGTGGCTCGTGTGGGTCGAACAGCATGCCTGTGCAGATGCAGTAGCGTCTGCCCGTACGTTGCAGCACGTCGTAGTTGATGCAACCCTGGCATCCCTTCCAGAACGAGTCGTCCTCCGTGAGGTCCGCGAAGGTCACTGGGAGGTAACCCAATTGGGTGTTGAGCTTCATCACGGCCGCACCGGACGTCAGGCTGAAGATCTTAGCCTCCGGCCATCTCTTGCGGGCCAATGTGAACGTGTGGTGTTTGATTCGGCGCGCCAAGCCCCTGCCACGGAACTTCTCAGGCACGATGAGCCCGGATGTGGTGACGTATTTCTTGTCCTCCCATGTCTCGATGTAACTGAATCCGGCGAACTCGTCTCCGCAGAGAGCGATGATCGCTTTCCCCTCCCGCATTTTTTGCTTCACGTATTCGGGGTCGCGTTTCGCGATTCCAGTCCCACGTACTTTGGCTGCCTTTTCTATCGTGTCCAATATCGTGTCAACGTAGCCAATATGCCTTTCGTCGGCAACCATGATTTCAATTTCCTGATCCATTTCCTCTATCTGAAATACGGTTGAATTATTTAATTGAAGGGATGATCCGAGATAGAGACTCCGTCACCTCCTTCGTTGTCTTGTTTTCTTTTGTCACGGCGATGATGGTATCTTCACCCGCCACGGTGCCGATGATCACATCCTTCGCCTTGTCGTCGATCTCGTAGGCCAGACTGCTGGCGTAGCCCGGCCTGGTGTGTAGCACAGCTATGTTGCCGGAGAACTCTATCGAAAGGAATGCGCTCCCCATCGGGAAGTCGTTCCCGAGGCTTCTGCTCTCTTCCTGTAGGCTCCTTGCGGGTAGCTGGTAGAGGTACTCTCCCTTCGAGTTGGTCGTCTTCGACACTTTCAGTTGTTTCAAATCGCGCGAGAGGGTCGCCTGCGTCAGTTCGAATCCTTGTGCGGATAGCCGTTGCAGTAGTTCCTCTTGGCTCCCCACGATCGATGTGGAGATGATTTCTTGTATGGCGGCGAACCTTTTTACCTTGTTTTTCACTGTCTTATCGCTTTAGTTTCTACCTGCATTGAATAATTATTGGAATAATTATCCGTTTGCGCTGCAAAATTATGCAAATAATGTGAATGGCAAGTTTTTCTATGCATAAAAATTGGTTGATTCGTTAAAAATATGCAAAAGCGCGTATCTTTATACCGAATATATCCATTCTTGCCTAAGGTACGGGGTCGTAGCCGCTGCCGCCCCATGGGTTGCACCTCAATATTCTTTTTATAGCCAACCAAGACCCTTTGAAGACTCCATGTTTCTTCACGGCTTGGATCGCGTATTCCGAGCATGTTGGCGTGAACCGGCAACATGGAGGTAAAAGGGGGGAGATGCATCTCCGGTAGAAGTAGACGGGGAGCAGGACCATCGTCCTGACGGCCCTCCTAAGAGCGCTCGGCTCTTTGCCTCCTTTGTCCGGGGTTTGCTCCATCTTTCCCTTGTATGATCTGCTCTAACACTTTCCTCATGCGTTTCTCCACGAAGGCTTGGGACTCTATCGTGTCCCCGTTGTAGGTGATGGCGATCTGCATCGTCGCATCCTCTTTCTCCATCATCTCGAACAGCGCATGTTTGTTTTTGCGGTAAGCTTCCCGCATCAGTCTTTTCAGCCTATTCCTGTCCACCGCATGCTTGAATTTGCGTTTCGGCGCATTGACAAGGCAGCGGACCGGCACTGATTCTTTGGACACTCTTTTGTACAGGATGCGGAACGGATATAGGAAAAACCGTTCGCCCGTATTGTACAACTCGTCAATGGCGGTCTTCCCACACAAGTGTTCCTCTTTTCCAAATGTGTTCCGGTGTTCCATCATTGTCGTGTCCGTTATTGTGAAAAAAGTCCGGACACATGTCCGGACTTTCCGCTATTTCTTCTTATTGCACTCCTTCAAGAAAAGATCCAATGCGGCTGGCATGGATGGAGCGTCGGGGGTAGGAGCCTCCACGTTGACGGTCAATCCTGCGTCCTTCGCCGCCTTCACTGCTGTGGCGCCCAAGCATCCGATGCAAATGTCTCCCTGCTTGAAGTCAGGGAAGTTCTTGAACAGGGAAGTGATTCCCGATGGGCTGAAGAACACCAGCATGTCGTAGTTGAAGTCCGGGTCGTTGGTGAAGTCGGTGCTGACGGTCTTGTACATCACGCCCTTCGTGTAGTTGGCGCCGATCTCCTCCATCATGGCGAGGATGTCGTCCTTGTGGTCCTCCGATACGGATTTGTTCGCGTCGTACACGTCGGCGACGGATACGAGGAACTTCTCGTCCAGGTGTTTCGCCACGACAGGGATCAAATCCTCTAGTTTGTTGGATGTTCCGAAGAACACTTTTCTCTTGCGGTATTGGATGTACTTTTGGAGGTAAAGGGCGATGGCCTCGGAGACGCAGAAATACTTCATCGTCTCTGGTACGGTCACCCTCATCTCCGTGCAGAGCCTGAAGAAGTGGTCGATGGCCGCTTTCGCCGTGAAGACTATCGCTGTGTAGTCCAGGATAGCGATCTTCTGCTGACGGAACTCTTTAGCCAATACGGGCTCTACTTTGATGAATGGTTTGAAATCGATTTTCACCCCATATTTTGATTCCAAGTCAAAATAGGGTGACTTTTCAGTCGCCGGTTTGGGTTGTGAAACCAAGATACGTTTAATTCTTGCCATTTTTTCCTTATATTTTTTAAGTTATTTCACCCAATCCATCAACCCTATGACTAGTACGACGGTGGGTAAAATTTCTAGCGTGCAAAGGTACAAAATCAAATAGAAAATAGAGGTTAATCCGCTAAAAAAAATCGAAACAATCTTGTATATGTATAATAATGCGGTTATTGCGCAGAATCCGCAGCCTATCCACAAAGCGTATACCGCCACGGTGTGGTTGGTGAAAGATGCCAGCAGAACAACGGGGAAGAGCGCCATGCAGAACGCGAAACAGATGGTCGCGTAGGAGTGGCGGACCACCCTGAATGTGCTTTTGTCGTAGAATATGGTGCAGATATAGTGGATCACGAGCAGCTTGAACGTCACGAAGCCGACGAATAGCAGGAGTATGATCCATATGGAATGGAGGAAATGCTGGTCTTGGTAGTGGAACAGATCGGTCCGCACGAACTGGCAGAAAAGCGTGATGGTGGAGAAGGAAAGGACTGTCAGGGCAGACTTGAATCCGAATTCATCCGTGATCCTGTCGGAGAATACATTGCTGCGGTTCTTCGGGTAGAAGAACTCCCTCGTCGCTTGTATGATGTAGGAGAATCGGGAGGTGAGCACCATGCCGAACCCCCAGAATAGGATGAGCATGAGAGGTACGAACCACACCTCCTGCTGGATGTTGGAGGGCAACTCTATCCCCTTCATCCTGGGGATCTCCGTGAGAAAATCCTTCCCCTTCGCCGGTTGCGCTTGGTCTATCTTCTTGTTGAGACTCTCCTGGAACTCCTGGAAGGTGGGTATGCGTCCGGTGGTGGAATCCTCCAATGCCTTCTCGATCTCCGCCTCTTCCCTCTCTTTCAGCTCCTTGGCGGATAAACACACAAAGGGAAGCGCATCTTTTTGTGGTGCGCCTCCCTCCATGGTGCCTTGTAGATTCAGAAGAAGTGGATCCATCTTTACTTCTCGTTGAATGATATGTCATTCGTCCCTTGGGGACGATGGTTGTACGTTAAAAATTCGCTCGGATGCTTCCCGCTATTTTCTCCATCTCCTCGGGAGCCAATTGCTGCTTCTTGGAGAAGTTCAGGTCGCTCTCCTGTGAGATCGGGATGAGGTGGACGTGCGTGTGTGGCACTTCCAATCCTATGACCGCCACGGAGATCCTTTTGCAAGGAACGGCCTTCTCGATGGCCTTCGCCACCTTTTTCGAGAAGGTCATCAGCCCCGCCAATGTCTGGTCGTCCAGATGGAAAATGTAGTCGTCCTCAATCTTCGGAACGACTAGCGTATGACCCTTTTGCACTGGGTTGATGTCGAGGAAGGCGAAGAAGTTCTCGTCTTCCGCGATCTTATAGCATGGGATCTCTCCCTTGATGATTTTCGTGAATATTGTTGCCATGTTCTTCGTCCGTTTTAGAAAGAAATGCTTACCACTTCGAAAGGAATCTTGCCGGCTGGCACGTTCACTTCCACCACGTCGCCCACTTTCTTGCCGAGGAGCGCTTGCGCGATCGGTGTGTTGACGGCCAATTTGCCCTCCTTGAGGTTCGCCTCATGTTCCGACACCAGCGTATAAGTCATGGTGGCTCCGTTCTTCTTGTTCTTGATCTGAACCTTGTTCAGCAGTTGGACAACATCAGTGTTGAGCCTGGACGCGTCGATGATTTTCGCGTTGAGTATTTTTTCCTTGAGCAACGAAATCTTGGATTCCAAAAGACCTTGCGCCTCTTTTGCCGCATCATATTCCGCGTTCTCGGAGAGGTCGCCTTTGTCGCGGGCTTCCGCTATTTGTTTGGAGATGTTCGGACGTTCCACAGTTTCCATGTGCTTTAACTCCTCCATCATTTTGTTGTACCCTTCTTCGGTAACATAAGAAACAGCCATGATATACTATTTAAAGGTTTGTGTTTTGTGTTATTTTTTCTCTCTCGACTGTGGTCCGGCACGGCATAACAAAAAGAATCCCGACTTTCATCGGAACTCCTCGGTAAATGTTCGTATGTGCCATTACAGACATAGCAAAGGTAGGTTATCTTTTTTACTTTTCCAAATCAAGGGGATTCTTTCGACCATATTTGAATGTTTTTTTAAGAACTTTTAGAACTCATCGGTGAGGGTGCTTTGCGGGAATGACTTGATTTATTAGTTTCGCGGTCGGATAGTGACGTGTGCCATGTTCGAGAAAGCGGTAAATCTTTATAATCAGTTACTGACGATGTGGAATTCCGTCTTGCGGTGGGGCCTGAAGTTGCCCTTCTCCAAGGTGGATCGGGAGCGCTATCTGCGCCATGTATTCTCCAAGCATGTGAAGGATGAGGCTCAGATGTCTGTCGTGTTGGAGGAGAGGCCTTCCGCCGTGTTGCCTGATTGCCTCATCGAGAAGGTGGTGAAAAGGGAGATCCATCTCCACGCTTTGTGGGTGACGCTCGTCTCCTTGGTGTGCGCCATTCCACCGGACGGATGGCTGATGTGGGTGCTGATCCTGGTGGATTTCGTGCAATTCCAGGTATTCGTCTTCATCATTCTCCAGAAGATGTTGTATGTCTACGGCTGTAGGGATCTCCATACGAAGGACGTCACGAAGGAGGAGCGGTCGCTGGATGTGATGATGCTGATGATCTCGGTGGTGATGATAGGCAAGAGCCAGGTGAGGCGTTTGGCTAAATCGGCTTTCGGATTGGCGGTCAAACAGGTGATCCAGCGTTTCGCCGTCCGCTTGATGACGAGGCTGGTGGTGCTGAATTTCTTGCGGCAGTTGGCTAAGTGGTTCGGTATTGTCCTGACGAAGGAGATGGTGGTCTCCGGGCTCTCCATGATCGTGCCCCTGATATGTGCCTTGATTTCAGGACTGATTTCTCTGTGGTTGTTTATGCCGATGGTAAAAAAACTACATCGTCATCTCCGGGAGTTGTCCAATGAAGGCAAAGATCCCGTGGAGGTGACGATGCAGGAGTGCTTGTCCGAACGTTAGAAGGTAAGCACTATTTGATTCTTTTTCACAAGGTTATACAAGTCTTCGATGCAAGTCACCTTGCAGATTTTGGAGCCCTCTTTCTTGCGGCTCTGCAGGCATGTCTTGCAGCCCATGATGACGCCGCCTTGGTCGATGAAGTTGTCCACCTGACTCTTGATGTTCTCATCCTTCTCCATCATCTCCTCCACTTCGACGCCCTTGCCGAGGAGGAATATCTCCACCTGGTTGTCCCACTCCTGCGCATAGTTGGCGAAGCGGAAGGCGTTGAAGACGGTCTCCGTGTCGTTAGAGTACATGACGATGCCTATGCTCTTAGGCTCTTGTGGGTCGTTGTACTTGATGTCCTTTTTTATCGCCTGGGCGGAGAGGCTCATGATCCCTGCGAGGAAGAATGCGGTCAGTAAGAGAATTTTCTTCATGATTTCACGATTTAAAACGATTTTGTTCTGTATTCTATTGGTGAGACACCCACGTATTTGCGGAAATAGCGGCAGAAGAACGACGGGTTCTGGAAGTTCAGGTCGTTGGAGATCTGCTTGATGGTCATGTTGGTGTTTTTCAGCAACACCTTCGCCTCTTGGATGAGGAACCCTTGTATGGTTTCGCTGGGTGTCTTGTTGACCGCCTGCTTGACGGCCATCGAGAGGTATTTCGGGGAGATGCATAGCTTGTCCGCATAGAAGGCGACGGAGTGCTCCACCTTGAAATTCTGGCTCGCGAGTTGGAAGAAGTTCTGGAAGATCTGCATCTCCCTTGTCAGATATGATTTTTGGGAATCCTCCTTGATGCAGGCGTTGCAAAGCTCATGCAGGAAGGATACGATCTGCATCTTGACGATTTCCCTCCTGTACTTGTTGCTGGTGTCGTTGCAGCAGTCGGAGAGCTTCTTGATATAGGAGAGGATCATCTGCCCCTCCTCTTCCGTGACGCTGTGGTTCACGGTGCGGATCATTGCGTCGAGGGAGTTCCAGATAGCCGAGCAGAGGGAGATCACCTCTTTCCCGTACTTCTGCGAGAAGACGAGGAAAGTCGCCTTCGGGGATTCCATCTCGTTGATGGTCAACACACATTCCGGGGAAAGCAACATGACGTTATTGGCCGACACGTTGTAGTTGATCGTATTGATGGAGATCTGCGCTTTCCCTGAAATACAGAAGGCCACCACGAAGTTCTTCATACGCACGGGATAGGATGGTTTGGGGATCTGGTAGATGTCGTTGTTGTTCACCACCATCACCTCCTCGTCCAAGAAGGATAGGGTTGGTATCTTCTTGAAATCCTGAATCGTGATTATGTTCAATTTTTCTTGCTTCATTGCAAAAATATCCTAGATATGACGCGAATATAGTCATATTTTTCATTTTTGGGTTTGATAAGTTGAAGTTTGTGTCATAAACAATGAATATTGTGTCTTTGTTTTTTCATATATAAAGGGGAACTTTGCAATGTTAATATTGAAGTCTAATTTAACTACAGATAAGAATGGATAAGAATGAGTTAATTGAGAAAGTGAATAGGGTGTTGTCCGATGAGTTTGAGGTTGAGATCTCTGAAATTTCAGCAGACAAGAACATTAAGGAGACCTTGAACTTGGATAGTTTGAGCTTGGTCGATTTGGTGGCTCTGATAGAGGAGGAGTTCAGTGTGAAGATCCAAGGATCTGAGATGTCTTCCATCCAAACGTTCGGAAACTTATACGACTATCTCGCTAATAAGGCATAAAGTATAAATCTAAAGCATGACGAATTGTTTATGTAAGGTGTCGATAGCCTAATATCGACACCTTTTTTGTTCCCTGTGGATATTGTCCCGTCATCGACTTACGCGGACGAAGTCTTGCACGCATACATACCTGTACCCGCTGACGGGGCCTTCCCCGAGCGCTACGCCAATCCTGTCGTATACGATTTCCTCTTGACCGAGGAGCGCTTTCCTATGGCCAAGTGTTTCCACCCCATTGTCGATGAGTAGTTGAATCGTGAAGTCTAATGCCAGGTCTTGGGACGATGTCCTTGCTCCTAAATTCTCTGAAGTCGCGTAGACATTCGGGAGTAATCTCCTTATCCTGATGGATGGTGAATCCCCGTTGGGTGAATCATGCCCTAATGTTTGGCTCTCTATCATCTCATCCATGTGGAGTTTGGCGGCTTGGTGCAACTCTTTCAGGGGAAGAAACATCGGTTTGTCTCGGGTGTTTCCCAAATCCTCGTAAAGGGATTGTATGTTCTTGCTGCTTTCTCCTTTGAGGTAGGGCTTGAGGTATTCTTCCGCGAAACGGGTTCCGTCGAGCCTTGCCAGATTGCATAGAAGGATCATCTTCTTTTCTGCTTCGGTCATGTAGTCGGCGTCAGCGGCAGTGTTGGCGTACTTCATCTCTTCATCCGTGAAGAGATGGGTCACTTTGGGCTCCTCTTTGTCCTTGATCGGATCCTTATCCTTCTCCTTGTCTTCGGGGGCCTCCTTTTCTTTCTCCTTATTCTCCTGGGGATTCGTGTAATCGTCATCCCATTCTTCCTCGAGGCAGGATACGCCTATGCCTTGGAATAGTAGGCAGGTCAGGCTTAGTAGTAATATATGCTTTTTCATGGCGATGGCTTTTTGATGGGTGGTTCTGCTCTGTTATTTCGTTCCAGGGAGGGAGAACAGATTACCCCCATTCGAGAACGTTGCGTTTCCATTAAGATAGAAAACTTTTTTGATATTGAAAAGTTTTCTGCGCTTTTTTCTCGAATCGTTTTGAAAAAGAATGTATAATACCCTGTGAAATAATTGATTATGAATTTATTTCTGGTTCGCTTTGGATGGTAGGTATCCGAAGAAATCACGGAATTTCTTTGTGAAGTAGGAAGGGTCATTGAATCCCACATCGTAGGCGACATCGGAGACGTTGGCGTCCGAATGGGTGTCCTGCAACATCTTCAGGGCTGTGTTGAGGCGGTACTCGGTGAGCACTTCCAACGGTGTCTTGCCTGTCATGGAGCGTATCTTCCTGTTGAGGGTCGGTTGGCTGACCGCCATGCCTTTGGCGAGGTCCTCCACTGCGGTTTGACTATTGGTGTATTTCTCTTTGACGACATCCAGGAAAGCTTTCAAGAATGGGTTGATAGCCTCTTCGACGGCCTCCTTCCCCTCTGTCTTTTCTCCTCCACCATCTTGGCAGAGGTAGTCGCTTAGTATCTTCTGCTGGTGTTTTTGCCGCACATCCAGTATGTTGGCCAGCTTGAGGAGCAACTCGGACTGGCTGAATGGCTTGGCGATGTAGTCGATGGCTCCGCTGAGGAGACCCAGCAGGCGGTCGCTCTCCTCGTTCTTCGCGGAGATGAATAGGATAGGGATGTGTCTGGTATTCGGATGTTGTCCCAGGGCTTGGCTCATCTCGATTCCGTTCATGTTCGGCATCTCCACGTCGCTGAGGATGACGTCCGGCTGTTGCTTCTCCGCTATCTCCAGTGCCTCCTTCCCGTCCTTGGCCACGATGGTCTGCAGGTAATCGTCCATCATGCTCTTGATGTTGTTGCAGATGAGCGGGTCATCGTCCACGACCAATAGGGTGTTGCCTTCGAGGATGGATTTGTCGATGGACATCTTCGGTGTCTTCTCCGTAGGGAGGTCGACGGTCTCCAACTCCTTGCTGGAGGATGGCAGGGTGATGAGGATCGTGGTGCCTTCCCCTTGTTTGCTCTTCACGGAGAGGCTTCCGTTGTTGCGTGACACGTAGTCTTGGCAGATGCGGAATCCTAGTCCGGTGCCCTTCTCATTCTCGGTGCCCGGTGTTGTCGCATTGCCACCGTTGAGGAGTTGGCTCAGTTGTTCTTCGCTCATGCCCACGCCAGAGTCAGCTATCTCGATGAATGTCTTCTCCCCCTCCTGCCATCCGTTGATGCGGATGGTGCCTTCCCTTGGGGTGAACTTGATGGCGTTGCTCAGCAGGTTGCGTATGGCGGTGCCCATCATCCTGGAGTCGGCGAAGGTGTAATGGCTCAGCCTGAAGTGTTGCTCCAGGGTTATCTTCTTGTCCTCCATCATTCCTTTGAGGAGCAGGATGACGTTGTTGGTGACGAACTTGAGGTCTATGTCGCTCGGGTGGCAGATGATTTCGTCCCGTTTGGACTTCGCCCAGTCTAGGAGTTTCAGCATCTCGCGTTGTAGCGTCACGGATGACTGGTAAGTCTCTCCGATAAGGTTCCGCTTATCCGTGTCGCTCATTTGTTTCTCCTTCCCTAACCATGTTTCGAGGGCGCCCACGATGGCGAACATCGGGTTCTTCAGGTCGTGGGCGATGACGGATATCAAACGGTCTTTGTCCTGCAGCACCTGCTTGAGTTCGGTGGTACGTTCGTCCACTTTCTTCTGAAGTATGATCTGCTCTTCCTCCAGCTTGCGCATTCTCCTTCTGAAGATGAGTAGGATGATGGAGAAGACGAGGAGGGTTATGAGTAGGCGGAACCACCAAGTGGACCACCAAGGCGGGAGCACATGGATTTTCATGGTTATTTTTCTGCCCACGCACTCTATGTAAGGGCGGAAGGCTTCCACTTCCAGTACATAATCGCCTGTAGGGATGTGGTTGAAGTTGATGTGCCTTGTGTTGTCCATCTCGATCCAGTCCTCCTGCATACCTTTCAGTCTGTATCGGAGTTTCACCTTGTTCGACTTCGCATGATCGATGACGTCCACTGCGATGGTGATGTCCGTCCCGCCATGGTTGAACGTCAGCTCCTGTATGTCGGCGATGTTACCAGCCTCCAGGACGGATGTGCCTGGGGCTATCTTTTTTCTTGAGACATAGAGTTCGGAGAATCCCATATGGCTGATGGCCGTGTCCGGAACGATATGGGCGGGGTCGAAGGTGTAGAAGCCTCCGTTAGTGCCGAAATATATTCTTCCCTTGGAGTCTCTGAAGCCCGCCTTGATGTAGAAGAAGGATTGGGCGATGTCGTTATAGTCTCCTTGCAGGTGGCTATACTCCTCCTTCTCGCAGTCGAAGGAGATGATTCCGTCGAATGAGGCCGCCCAGAACCTGCCCGTCAGGTCTTGGATAATGATTCGGTAAAAATAGTTAGGCAGGAAATCCAGCCTTTTCACCTCTTTCCCGTCACTGCTGTATTTGTAGATGCCGTGGTTGCTGGTGGCGAAGAGGTTACCCTCTTGGTCGCACACGGCATCGAAGATGACGAGCGGGTCGTGTGATTTGTTCATGAAGAGTTCCGGGTAGATGGCGTGGGTAGTCTTCCCCTCGACATGCCATAGCATGTTGGTGGAAAGCACCCATAAGGAGGAGTCCTTCCCCGGAATCACCTTGGCGATCCATTTGCTGACGATGGAGGGGAACGAGTCGTCGTGCAGGCAAAGTTTGCCCCATTTGTCATGCTTCAGGTAGAGGTCGTCGTTGGCGGTACATGCCCAGAGCACACCGTTCGGGGTTCGTCCGACGCTAAAAAACATCCGGATAGGATTCGTGATGCCATCGAGCGTCATGGAGTGGGCGGAGCCGTCCTTCGGGTCGAATTCGAGCAATCCTGCTCCCCATGTGGCGGTGATGATCTTTCCGTCGCCGGCATATACGCCCGTAACGTTGTTGTTAGGCAAATCATAGTGTTTGATCTCCTGCATGTCACCGGAGAGTGTATAGATACCGTCACCGTCCGTTCCCACGATGATGGTGCCGTCCTTGTCCTCCTGAAAGGAGGAGCAGACCTCTGTCGGAAAGCCAATGTCCCCCGAGAAGGTGACCCCGTCTTCGCTCTTCTTGCTGTAGGACCAGATGCCTGAGTTTTGCGTGCCGATCCATATCTCCCCGTTGTTGCCCTTGGCCAATCCGTAGATCTTTTTGATTTCATTCTGCGCTTCGCCGTAGGGGATGAGGTTCTTGTAGCGCGCGTCGGGAGAGATCGGGTCGTCGGTGTACCATAGTCCGTCACCGTCCGTGGCGAACCAGTACCGTCCGTCATCCGTTCGGATCATCTTCATGACGCTATGGAAGGGAATGGGTATCCGTTGTATCTTCCCCACCTCTTCCAAGGAGGTGTCTATGAGCCATAATTCATTGTTCAGGAAGGTGACGACCACCTTGCCATCCCCCAAAGGGATGATGCCGGAGACATATCCGCAGCCATCATGTTCGATGTCGAAGCAGCGCACGAGTTTCCCCTCTTCATCGATGACGTGGAGTTTGTTGATGGAGCCGACCCAGAATCTATTCCGTTGGTCGACGTACATTGTATTGACGAAGTCTATTTTCAGTGCTTCGAAGGCGGGGAACCGGGAGTTGAACGCATCGGAAGCCTTGTCGTAATGGTAAATGCCTCCGTTGGTCTGCAGGTATTGTTCTCCCTTTTCGGAGATGTAGACGGCCCTGACCTGCGTGTAACCTGTACTATCCAATTCGGCGGGCATTCTGTCGATGAAATCGTCCCTATTCCTGTCATACTCTTGGAATACGCCACTGAATCCGCCCACGACGATGCGGTCGTGACCGATATGCCCGACGTACATGATGTCGTTACGGTGCAAGTTAGGGTAGTCTTTCTTCTGATGGTGTTTGAAATTGATTCCGTCGAACCGCTCTAATCCGAAATCCGTGGCGACCCACACGAATCCGGTGGAGTCTTGCGCGAGGTTGAACACCCTATTGGAGGCCAGACCATCCTTCGTGGTGAAGTGTTTGAAACGGGCATACTCCTTCGTCCCCGTGGCGTGAATAAGCCCTTGGAGCGCAATGAGCATGAATAATGCTAAGATGCCTTTCCCCGTGTTTTTCATGATCTTCCCTAGTAAGCACTTGTAAATATACGGTTTTTTTTGAAATAATTGTTGGAGTCCCCGTCTTTCTTGCGTTGTTCCGTTATTCTTCCTCCCCGCATATGTTTGTTCTAAAGGTGATATGATATGACAAAGGCACAGAGCATGTGTCCGTGCCTTTGTCCACCACTATAAGCAAATAAAGATGAAAAACGACCCTTATTTGATGAATTTAAAGCTACCTCCGTTGTTTGTCCTAACGAGGTAGACACCTTGATTCAATGAAGAGATATCTACGCCCTTGCTGTCCAAAGTACCGATCATGAGAATCTTTCCTGACACATCGCTCAAGTTGAATTCCGTAGCCTCAGCGCCTTCGTTGCACAGATACAATCTGTTGTTGTCCACGCAAATGCTATTGTTCAAGGCAAGGATATCGTTCAACAGAGATTCTTCGTTTTCATGGGCTTCAGCTGCAGCGGCTGCCTTTTTCTCTTTGATCTTGTTGAGGAACTTAACCATGTCGCCTGTCAAGTTGCCTTCCACACCGTGACCGCCACTGTGAGGATGGTATTCGCAGTCCTGAACGCCTCCATTGGTGAGGTTGTCATAGAATTTCTTACCCTCACATTGTGGAACGATGTTATCGCTTGAACCATGTGCCACAAAAACTGGAGCGTCTGTTTCGTCAATGAAAGTGTTTGCGGCAAGTAGGGCATGCCTGTCAGGACATTTGTTGTTGTCGCATCCACCTACCATATCGTTCTCTGGTGACATGTTGATTGGATTTCCGCAGCCTTTGTCACGGCAGTCTACCGGACCAGACCAGTCGCATACCGCATCTACCCAGCTGCTCTCGTTGGTGTATCTACCAAGGTTACCTTCGATGTTCATGGTCTCGGAACCAACGGTGTAATTGTCTTTCACATTTCTGGTCACACCCATCAAGGATGCCAAGTGACCTCCTGAAGAGAAACCGGACACTGCGATGAAGGAGGTGTCTACGCCCAACTCCTGTGCGTTGCCGCGCAAGTAGCGGACAACCGCCTTGATATCGTTGATTTGCGCAGGGTAAAGCGCGTCACCGTATGTTCTGTGGTTAGGTGTTACGAGGATGTAACCGGCTCCCAAAGCTGCTGTACCTACGGTACCCAAGTCTGCGGAACCCTTGGAGCTGTTACTTCCCCATGCACTACCGTAGATGTGGATAAGTACTGGGTGAGTTGACTTTCCATCATCCTTCGGGAAATAGACGTCCATCTTGTGTCCGATATGATTATCACCTACATAATCAATGTCGGCTTTTTTCTGATAGTCGCCGATGTTGCCGGAATTGCCGCTGCCTTCGCCACCGAAGTTGAAGCCGCCGCCACCGCCGCCGCCCCATTGGCCGCCACCGCCGCCCCAATCCCATTGGGCGAACGCACTCATACTACAAAGACTTAATGCTAAAATTAAAATCCTTTTCATGATAGTAAAAATTTAAAGTTCGTTTAATTAATTGTAATACTTATTCCTATACATTTTACTCCTAGAAAACAACATCGCAAATTTATGTGGCAGCCCCTAATTTTTTTGGTAATATCGAATCATATACTAGAAAATTTCGATTGAGACTTGCTCGAAAACTATGACTGAATTCTCCTTTTTGTAATTATAAATATCTCATTATAAATGATTTGTAATTGTATTAATTCGGCATCCGCACAGATGTGTGGCGTTGGGTGTCAGAAAACAAAACAGAGCCAAGAGAAATGTTCCCTTGGCTCTGTTGGGAGAAGAAAGAGGGTTGGAGACGCACCGTAAAGTGCGCTCCCTATCTTCTATTTAACGTTGATTATTTTCGTCGATATGTTTCTTTCGAATCGTATGCGAAGGAGGTATATTCCTGTGTGGAGTCCCGACACATCAATCCTGTCATGGGGTGAGGTGCGGATGATTTGTCCGTTCATGTTCGCGAGTTCACATCCGAGGAGTCTCTCGGGACCGCTGATTATTATCTGCCCCTCCTCTTGGTCAATCGTCAAATGGATATCCTCCGCCTCCTTCGGACAGGTGCCTGTCGGCTCGACAATGGTGATATGCGCGCTTCGGGCGAAAATGGTCTCTTCGATGGTTTTCTCGCTGTTTTTATCGATGAAAACGGCGGAATTGATATCTTTCCCGATCCTGAAGTAGTCGAACTCGGCGTATCCCTCCGTGCTTTGGGTCCCGAAATGGAACAATCCGTATCGGTAGCCTGTGAAGTGGGTCAGCTCGTATCTCATCTGTAGCGTGTTGCCGAATTTCGTCCATGTGTTGCCGTCCTTGCTGTAGTAGAAGGTGGCTTGGTCTTTTTGCCCTTGGAAGTTCATGTCGATCCGTAGGTACACTTCGTCTTGGTTCAGTGGGACGGACTCCATCACCTCTCCCTTGTTGGACATGATGATGCTCTTCGTCCCGTTCTTCACCGTGACGCCGGCGAATCCGTAGTACTCTTGTAGCGCCACTAATCCGGCGCAATCACCCTCTTTCATGCCTTTAGTGTCCAGTTTGGTCCAGCCTGAGCATTGAGGTCCGAAGGAACGTTGCGTCAACGTGTTTTTAGTGCTGACCACATCCTTGTCCGTCCGTTGGTTGGTCAGACGTAGCTTGCCGTCGAGAATCTTCCAGTTGCGAGGGTCGGGGTTGTGGTTCCATTGCCACTCCAAGGCGAGTTCCTCCTCTTCGAACTCGTCGGACGTGACGATTCCGTACCCTTCTTCTTGCGACGCTTGGGCGTTCAGGGTGGAAGGCACTTTGCCGTTGTTCCCTAAGACAGGCCAATCGTTAGACCAGGAAACGGGCAGGAGGTAAGGGATTCTGCCGACCGAACCATTGTCACGGAAGAACATGCCGTACCATTCTCCCTCCGGGGTGTCGAAGATGCCTCCTTGGGCGACCCCGTTGTCTTGCAGCAACACTTTGCCCTCGAAATTCCCGCTCAATGATTTGGAGCGGTAGCAGAGTACGGAGCGGCATGAGCCGGCTGGCCATGAGATCAGGAAGATGTAGTAGTAATCGCCCCTCTTCATGACCTGCGAGCCTTCGCATTCGACATAGAAGTTGGATCCGGCTATGGATGCGGGTCTGGAGAGGAGGGTGCGTGGGTTGCCCTTGGGTGATTTCCCGTCGGAGGAGAGTTCCACGATACTGATGTTGCCGGAGCCATATATGACGTAAATCTTCCCGTCGTCGTCCAGCAGGAGGGAAGGGTCGTGGTAGAATGGCAGGGTCGTCGATTCCCACTCTCCGCTTAGAATGTCCTTCGTCCAGGCGAGGTGGGTCTTGTTGGTTGTGTAGGAGGGGGTCAACACGTACCATGTGCCGTCCTTGTATTTGATGCTGCTCGCCCATGAACCCTTGCCGTAGGCGTTCTTGCCGTTCTCCATGTTGAGTTCGTTCGTCTGCCCGTTGTCCAGCGCCTGGTGGGCATAGTTGATGGTTCTCCATCGTACCAGGTCTTTGGAAGCCATGATGGGAGCGCCGGGGTTCATGTGCATGGTGGTGCTGACCATGTAGTAGGTGTCTTCCACCCTGGTGACGGATACGTCAGGCACATCCGCCCAGATGATCGGATTGCTGACGGTATGGTTAGCTCCGTCGAAATCCGAGGGGATGAGGCCGCTTCCTCCGCTGACCTTCACCTGCGATAGGGTGTAGTGGCCGCTCTGTCCGATATAGTCGTCGGGGATGTTCGACTCAAAGGAATCGTGGCATTTGACCCCCTCTTTCAGTAAAATGGTATCCCCTTGGTCGTTGACCCAGTTCAGGTTATATTTCTCCACGTTCTCATCGTTGGTTGTCCAAGAGACAGTGAAGGGTTTCCCCGCACCGACCTGCATGTCTGAGGAGGGTGAAGTGAACTTATATTCGACCTCGTCCTCTTTGGGACGGAAGGATATCTTGTCTATGTTGCAATAGTCGGCTTCCACATAAAGCCTGAGCGTATGTTTGCCGGCGGATATTAGGGAGGTGTTCCCCGAAATCCGTCTGTAGAGGGTCCATGAGCCTGTGTTAGGCACTTCCACGACTGGTGTGATGGCCTCTCCGTCGATTAGCAGGGAGAAACCTGACCCGTCCAAACCTGACGCCACGATGGCGGAGTAAGTGTACTCGGAGGTTTTCTCCACGTCTACCGTGTAGTCCATCCATTCCCCTTTCTTTGTCCAGCCGATCACGAATCCGCCGTTGTCGCATGTGTCGATGTCCACGCCTTCGTCGGGACGGTAGGCACCTCCGTCGTTTATACTGTCTTCGTCATGGTACGATTTGCCCTCTCCTTCCATGCCGAAGTCTTCCACTTCGATGAGTCCAGGAATGGAATGCGTTCCCAGGTCGGGAGCCCCCAAGTCTTTAGAATATGCCTCCCCCATGCAAAAAAGGGGAAAGCACAAAGCGATGACGCTTTGCCGTAAAAATTTCTTTTTCATAATGCTTACAATAGTACTTAATACAATAATACAGTTCAAACAAAAGCACACTCACAGGTAATGGTTGGGTTTCGATTGGTTTATGGTTTGAGAAAAATGCGGACGGAAGAAGACCCTCCGCCCGCATTGGAATTTTAGTCTACGATAACGATGAAGGATTTTCCTCCTTCTCTTCTCTTGGCGATGTATGCGCCAGTGTTGAATTTAAGGTCTTTGAGTTTGTCAGTGATGGCATTCTCAGTAACCTTGATGGTCTTCAGGTAGATGCCTTGCATGGTGTAGATGTTGTACTCCTGCTCAGCCTCCTGGATGGTGATGCTCTCCACGCCCGTTGTTGGATGATCGTTGACAGCCTTGAACTCGATCCTGTCGATGTTGACAAAGTCGGCTTCGATAGCCACCTTGAGGATGTGCTTGCCTTTCTCGATTTCGCCAGTCTTTCCCTCGTACTCGCGGAATGTTTTCCAGTCTCCTGAATTCTTGACGCTGACAGCCTGAGAGATAGCCTTGTCGTCGATGTAGAGTTTGAAGGAAGAACCGTCGCTACCGGAAGCCGCGTAAGCGGTCCAGGTGTACTCGTCGTCGTACTTCACCTCCAATGTGTATTCCGTCCATTCACCGGCCTTTGTCCATCCGATGGCATATTCGCCAGTATTGAACTCTTCGATGTCCACACCGTCGCTACGGTAAGATTTACCCTCATTCTTGTCGTCGCTATCAGAGAAGGACATTCCTTCTCCACCTTCGTCATAGTTCTCCATCTCCACGGTGCCAGGTAATATACTTGCCACACCCTTGTATGGAGCTTGAGGTGCTTTCACTTCGAATGTTTTCTTGGCTGATTCGTAGGTCTTGCCCTTGTTGTCCGTCATGACGGCGCTGAACTCGTACTTGCCGATCTCCAAGTTCTCGACGCTCACCTCGAATGGCTCGCTGGTCAAGGTCTCGATCAGTTCGCTTCCTTGGTAGAATGCGATGGATTGTACATTCGTGCCTTCCGGCAAAGTTGCCTTGGCTGTCAATGTGGCGGTTGCAGGAGCTTCACCGATGCTCGGAGATACGGAGAGGGATACACCCGTAGAGGAATATTTGCCGCATGCGGTCGTGTATTGCTTGAAGAAGGCCCAAAGAGCATTGGAAGTATGGAATCCATTGTTGGAAGGTTCATGTCCACGTCCGTCGACAGAGTAGAGGATAACTTCCGTATCGCATTCTCCATCCTTGTAGTGAAGCTTAGAGTAACCATTACCTTTCGTCTCTTCTGGCGTCATGTTGCACTTCATCGCTTGTGCGAATTTCTTCAAGTAGTCCTTGATGCCACTGTAACTCATAATGTTATCGGCCGTTCCGTGAACTTCACAAATTGGCACAGGGCGAGAACTGGATGTGTTGGCGCCCATCAGATTGTATCCGGAGATTGGTCCGAAAGCGGCAATTCTATCGGCCGCCTTGTTGAGCATGTAATAGGTGAATGCACCACCCAGCGAGAAGCCCGACATGTAAACACGCGTCTCATCGATGTTGTAGTCCTTCTTCACCTCTGAGATGATGTCCAGCATGAAGTTCACGTCGCTCATGCCATCGAGGTCCCAACCCGAATTGAAAGATTGTCCCCATGCGGTGCCTGGGAGTCCTACAGGGTATACCGCAACAAAGTTGGCCGTGTCAGCTAGTTTTGGCCATTGGGTGTCGTTCATTTGACCTTGGTAGTCACAGTTCATTCCATGGCATGAAATGATCAGTGGACGATTGTCCGTAAGACAATCAGGCACATAGAGGAAATACTGACGGCTCTTTCCTCCTGTCTGAATGCTTTTCAAGCCGTTGAACTTTGCGGCCATAGCAACCACGCTAAAGAGTGCCGCAGCTAAAAAAATAAAAGTTCTTTTCATGATAAAATGTATTTTGGTTATTTAAGTATGATCACTTCTGATTTGGTGCCTCCTTTCTCCCGGGCCACGTAAGAACCCTTTGCGAAGTGGTACCCCCTGAGAGCTTCCTCGATGCTTGTGCCGGAGATGTCGACGATGCCCATCAATTTGCCTTGCAGCGAGAATATTTCGTACACTCCGTTCACCACCGCATCGTTGTTCACGATGGAGATGCCCGTAGCGTCATGTTCGTTGACAGCCTTGAACTCGATGTAGTCGATGTTGGCGTAGTCTCCCTCTATTTCAATCTTCAGAATATGTTTCCCTTCCTCCAATTGGGTGGTCGTGCCTTCCACAAGTGAATAGGTTTTCCAGTCTTCTCCTTGCGGCACTTTGATGGTTCCGCCTGCGATGTCCTTCCCGTCCATGCTGATGTTGAATGCGGAACCGCTTGAGCCTGATGCTACTTTAGCTGTCCATGTGTAGGTGTCGGTGTATTTGACGTTGATGGTATATTCTATCCATTCGCCCTTGGCAGTCCAACCCAATACGTAGCCGCCTTCGCCGTTGCTGTCGATGTCCACGCCTTCGTCGGCTCTGAAATCACTGTTCTCCGCACCTTGGTTTTCGGCGTCGTTGTCTTCATAGGCATAGCCTGCGCCACCGACATCGTAGCGTTCCGCCTCCACCTTTCCTGGCAATTCCTGTGCGATGCCCTCGTACGGACCTTGTGCCAGACGTGCGCTGATCGTCACTGTAGGCGACTCGAATGTCTTGCCTGCGTTGTTGGTCAGGATGGCGTGGAAATCATATTTCCCAGGCTCCGGTATTTCGTACTCGAAGGTGTATGGAGCCTCTGTCGCGCTGCCGATCAGTTGGTCGTCCAAGTAGTAGTCGGTTTTGGTGATTCCCTCCTCTGAGGTCTTGACGGTCAGAGAGATGGTGGCAGGAGCCTCCACGCTGTTATCCGAGGCGATGATGGAGACATCGGCCTTCTTGCACATCCAATAGTCGAAGTCGAAGTCGCCCGAATAGATGAAGAAGATATCGGATACGCCCGAGATCGCTTTCGTGAGTGTCGCGGTCACCTCCTGTAGTTGTCCGTTGGTGTTAGGGACTGGGATATAGCCGATCACATCTCCGTCCACTTTCCCTTTGCAGATCTTGATGGCGCCCTCTTTCTTGGAGGATACGTAAGCTGATATGATGCTTGCGCCCTCGCCGAAGTCCACACCGGCCACACCGGTCCAGTTTCCTGCGCCACCTGTGGTCACCAACATGTTGGATCCTCCGTTTTTCGTGTCGATTCCAGACATCCAAGCCATCGTTTCAGCCTCTACCTTGTCGAATGGGTTCACGTACTGGATCTGATCCACGCCGGAGAGGGTTCCCTTCGCTTTGTTGAAGGTTGCGGTGCTCTCGTCCACCGTAAGGTAATCGATGTTGGTGGAACGGTAGCCGAGGTCTTGACCTCCAAGCCTTGAATCCTTCATTTGGAGGAGCAATGCGTGGTAGGTTACATACCACTTGTCCTTGAACTTGAAGGCGGCGTGGTGGTTGTTTCCACCGCTACCCCGGAAAAACTCGCTATGGTTAGGCAGGAACATTCCTTTGTAGGTGAATGGTCCCATCGGATCCTTGCTTGTCATGTAACAGATCTGTGCATTGCTCATCGGGTTGCCCGTGCAGTCCCAGTTGGAGCAGTAGCTGTACACGTAGGTGTCGCCCACCTTGTTCGCACCGGCATCCTCGAAGAGGTAAGGCGGGTTGATGGCTTTCGGACTACCATCCAAGCTGGTGTAGTTTTTGCCCAATTTCACGACGCGTGCGGTTCCTGGATCCGCCGATTTCCCTTGTGGCACACCTCCACCGAAGTAGAGGTAGGCGGTTCCGTCATCGTCCATGAGGACGGCCGGGTCGAAGAGCCAAGTCACCGTGTTGCAGGTTGGTGTGCGGCTGGAAACCAACTCCGATCCGATAGGATCTGTCCAAGGTCCGTAAGGCGTGTCGCTGGTGACAACACCGATACCGCTTCCGTTGTTGGCGAAGTAGAGGAAGAATTTCTCCTTCCCGTTCACCTTGGCGTGCATTGCGGTAGGCGCCCATGAGCAGTTCGCCCATCTGGCCGCACCCGAACTTCCTGCGACTGCCATGACACCATGGTCTGTCCAGTTGACCATATCCTTGGAAGAGATACAGTTGATGGTGTGAATCTGTTCGTATGAGTTTTTCACGATGCTGTTACCGCTGTATTTGAAGTTATCACTAGTCATGTAAATGAATACCTCGTCGTCGTAGACCATCGCGTATGGATCCGCTCCGTATCGTTGAGTCATCAACGGGTTATGGTCGGACTGAGGTTTGTAACCGGAGCTAGGGCGTACTCCGCTGAAGTAGCTCTCCGGATTTGAGTTTTGGGCAAACATAGTGGCCGACATGGCTACGCAGGCGCATGCCACAATACCTTTGCCGAGTAAGTTTTGAAATGTGTTCTTCATGACGTATGGTTTTAATTCTGTTTTCCAAATTTGCATTGATGGCACTATTTGTCATCGGTGCAAAAATATCCATGAAAACTACATATCTCTGTGAATTATAATTCAAATGATAGGATTTTTTTTTCACAAATATCCTATCCTCTAATCCACAATCATGTTAAATATCTTGCATTTCAACGAATTAACTCTAAAATGCTACGAAATCTCAAATCTTCTCAGTTAAAATCCCCCGCCACAAAAATATATAAATTTTTATATGTCCAAACTCTTTCCCGATTTTTTGTTGAGTTCATGCAAAAGATTTTTCATTGTCTTCCCTGAAATGGGATGTTTAAATTCAGGGGCGATCTCCGCCATGGGGCGTAGCACGAAGTCTCTTTGCTCGATGAGCGGGTGGGGTATGGTTAGGTTTCCGCTATTGTAAATTGTGTCGTCGTAGAAGAGGATGTCGATGTCGATGATCCTGTCTTCGTACCCCTCCTTGGTGTGTACCCTCCCCATCTCCCGTTCGATGGCCTTGGCGATGTCCAGGCATTTCTGGGGTTCTATCTCCGTCTCTATCTGTATGACGGCGTTCAGGAAGGTGTTGGGGGACTCGAATCCCCATGGCTCCGTTTCGTATAGGGAGGACAACGCACGTATCTCGCCCATCACGGATCCGATGATGATCGTCGCATCCGTGATGTTCTTCTTTTTGTTTCCGATATTGGTGCCGAGCCCGAGATAGACGGTTGCCATGGGGGGAGTCCTTAGTTCGTTTTGAAGTTGTATTTCACCTCCGCGAGTTCGGAGTTCGCCTTCACGATCTTCTCTTTCAGCCCTTCCTTGTACTTCGCGAGCTTGTCGGCCAACTCCTTATCGCTGAGCGCCATCATCTCGACGGCCAATATGGCGGCGTTCTGCGCACCGTTCACTCCCATTGTCGCCACGGGTATTCCCGGAGGCATCTGGATGATGGAGAGCATGGCGTCCAGTCCGTCCAACATGCCCTTGATAGGCACTCCGATGACAGGCAATGTTGTGCTGGCGGCGATGACACCAGGCAATGCGGCGGCCATTCCGGCACCTGCGATGATCACTTTTATGCCTCTTCCTTTGGCGGAACGGGCGAATTCTTCCACTTCGTCGGGCGTCCTATGTGCGGAGAGCGCGTTCATTTCGAATGGTACTTCCATCTCGTCCAGGAACTTGGCGGCTTTCTCCATGACCGGAAGGTCCGAAGTGCTGCCCATGATGATGCTAACCAATGCGTTCATTTTCTTGTGTTTAGCTATTATGTTTGTATAAAACGTTTGTTCGATTAATCCATGAACAAAAGTAGACAATTATTTCCTGAACGCAAAGGGTTTTTGTCATCGGAAGGGTCGCGCACGAGTGATGGTCTATGTCGATGATTGCCAGGAATGGTGGTTGGGTAGTTGTGTTGTGGGGACTATCCCCTAGTTGTTATTTTTCAGTGTTCCCCATGTCCGTCAGGGTGTGTATTGGCATACCATTCCCATGTGTAGACTGAAGATATCGGCTCTGATCGGATGATTTTCCGTAGGTCTTTTTTTAAGTCTTCAGAATATCTAAGAAAGGAGAGCTTGTTAACAAACAGGGCGAACAAATAATAGGTGGCAAGGATAATTAAAACTCCTTGTATTTTATAGAGAACATCCCCATCTCCTAACAAGATGGCAAAAAGAATAGCTAATATTGATATGGCAGTTAAATATCTGATAATATATGCCATTTCCGAATATTGGCAAGAAACATTTAAATTTTCATTGTCATGAGAGATTCGTATGTCAAGCATTAGACTATCTTGCGAGTCTCGCTTTTTCACAAAAATGGTATCCTGTTTTTCATCCCAAGTACATGAATATTTTTGCTTTTGGAATAAAAAAAACGAACATCGCATGCTTTCCAGCCCCGCATACAACCGTTCCATGTCAACCATTCCATATTTAAATTCGCAATAGTTTTTCATCTCATATTCAGTTGCTTACAAATTTATTTCCTGGTTGACATTGTGTTGGACGATGTGTAAAGCTATTCCTTTTGCTTTTCACACCTTTGCTTAGCCATATAGGCGGGTGATTGGGTCAGGGCTCCATCTCGCTTGGCTTTTCCGCATCGTCCGTGAAGTCGGTCGCCAGTCGTAGACCGATGATGCTGGAGGCGTAGTTCGGTTCGCTCTTGTTTCGGCAGGAGACGCGGCAGAAGATGGCTGGTCCTTCGTAGTAACCGCCCCTGACGACGCGTTCTTTTCCTTCGGATGCGCCTTCCGGGTTGATCTGCTCGGTCTCCGTGTCGGTGGTGTATGGACCGTACCAATCGGAGCACCATTCCCAAAGGTTGCCGCTCATGTCGAAGAGGCCTATTTCGTTGGCTTTCCGTTTGCCGTTCGGACGTAGTTCCCCTGCGTTATCTTTGTACCATGCGACCATTCTGCAATCTTCGCTGCCGCTGTATTTCTTGCTTTCCGAGTAGATTCCGCCTCTTGCCGCATACTCCCATTCCGCCTCGGTCGGGAGACGGTAGCTCGTTCCCATGAAGTTGTTGAGCTTGTTGATGAATTTCTGGGCGTCATCCCAGGATATGTTGGTGACGGGGAGGTCCTCGTCGCGCACGTCGCTAGGGTTTTTGCCCATGACCTCCCTCCATTGCCTTTGCGTGACGCAGTATTTGCATATGGCGAAACTTCTCACGAAGACTGGGTGTGCGGGTTTTTCCGGGGGGAAGCATTCGTCTTCCTGCTCGGCTGTGCATCCCATGGAGAAAGAACCACCCTCCACGAAGACTGTCTTGAACTTCAGGATCGCCTTTTTCCTTGCGATCTGGTCTTCCCGATAGGCGCTGTTCTGTTGTTGTCCTTGGGCGGCGGGTTGTTCTTTAGGCGCTTTTTTGCTTCCCGCGAAGGCTCCCGGGATGGATAACGCCGCTACGAGTAGTATGGTTGTGAGTCGGTTCATCATGTCATCATTCGTTATCGGCCTCTTCGTTGATGAGGATTCCGTTTTTGGTGAAACATAGTTCGATGTCGTTCGGCTTGTTCAGCCTGATACGGTAGCCGTAGCTTTTCTTTTCGATTTTTCGGATGTATTGGTCAGGGTATTTCTTCGCTACGTATTTGGTCATCGCGCTCGGTATCTGTTTCATGAATTTCTCCGGTAATGTCTTGTTTTTAGTCTTTATGGTGTACCAATTGCCTTTCCTGTCGAACTCTATTTCTGTTTTGTCGTCCAATTCCACTTCAATGTCTCCGTCCACGTCCACGTAGATGGTCGACACCTCCGCTCCTTCGAATAGGCTGATGATGTTCTTCGCCACGGATGGCACACGTTTGTCTTCCGGGTCGTTACTGATGAGGTCGCCATCTTTGGTGAAGCATAGTTCGATCTTATTCGGCTTGTTGAATGCGACCCTGTAGATGAGTTTGTTCCGCCCGAAGTTCTTCTTGGTGATTTTGCGGATACTGGCATCCGGGTAGTTCTCTTTGATGTAGGAGGACATGTTCTGAGGCAATGACTGTAGGATGGAGGCCGGCACTTCTGTCTTCTTGAAGTTGATCTCCTCCCACTCTCCGTTCTCGTCGAAATCTATTTCTGTTCCGTTCTCCAGGATGGCGGTGTACCCCATCTGTGTGATGGTGTCCATGATTTGGGTGATAGGCACATCGCTGTAATGCTCCGAAAGGAACTGTGCGGCTTGTTTAGGAAGCTTGGATTCGTTGACGTCGTTGCAGGCGATCAGGCTTGTGCATGCCAATCCGAAAAGGAATGCTTTAACTATGGATGTCCTCATATGTTTCACTTTTATGTTTGTCTCCTCAAAGTTATATTTTTTTTCAATCTTTTTTTCTATTGCATGGTATTTTTCAGAGTAAGACCTGTTTTCTTGCGGTGAATGGTGGTTCATTTCGTATGACGAATAGGGACAGGCAAGATATTTTTCCGTACATTTGTGGAGGATCAATACTTAATCTTATGTTTCTGATTTTTGATGCGGGTTCCACCAAGACGGATGTCCGTCTGGTCAAGGAGGATGGTGCTTGTCTCTCCGCCGAGTTGGCGGGGGTCAATCCTTTTTTCATGGATGCGGATGCCATACGGGACGAACTGAGCCGTTCCTGCGGTATGTGCGTCCCGTCCGCCGTCGACTCCGTCTACTATTACGGGGCGGGATGTGTGGCGGATTACGAGCCTCTTTTCGTCGACATTCTCTCTTCCCTTTTCCCGAGGGCTAAGGTGGAGGCGCATAGCGACATGTTCGCGGCGTGCCGCGCCACGTTGGGCGATGGGGCGGGTATCGCGTGTATCTTGGGCACTGGCTCCAATTCCTGCCATTATGACGGCTCGATTGTGGTGAGCAATGTCCCTCCGTTGGGTTATGTGCTTGGCGATGAGGGAAGTGGGGCGACCATGGGCCGGCTGTTGGTCGGGGATGTCCTGAAGGGGTGTGCCCCCGCGGATGTGTGTGAACGCTTTTGGCGGTGGTATGGAGCTGATCGTAAGACGATTATGGATGGTGTCTATAAGGGTAGTTTCCCGAATCGTTTTTTGGCCAAGTTCTCACGTTTTCTGGCGGAGAATGCGGACTTGCCGTATTGCCGGGCTGTCGTGGAGAAATCTTTTGTCGCCTTTTTTGAACGTAATGTGCTGCAATATCCGACGGATATGCGGGAGATGGGCTTCGTGGGTTCCATAGCCTCCCATTTCTCTGATATACTGCGGGAAGTGGCCGCTCGTTACGGGTATGTCGTGCGTGCTATCGTGGGAAGACCCATGGATGCTCTGGTAGCATACCACAGGGGAGAATCATTTCCGGCGTAGCGTCACGAGCGGGATGATCATCTCCTCGATGGAGATGCCGCCATGTTGGAAGGTGTTCTTGTAGTAGGAGACGTAGTAGTTGTAGTTGTTAGGGTAGGCGAAGAAATCGTTGTTCCCTGCGAAGATGTAGGTCGAGCTGACATTGATGGTAGGCAGTCCGATCTTCTCCGGCTGTTTGATGGACATCACCTCTTTCGGGTTGTAATCCAGGTTCTTGCCGATTTTGTAGCGTAGGTTCGTGTTGGTGTTCTTGTCGCCGATCACGCGTACGGCCTTGTCCGTCCGGATGGTGCCGTGGTCGGTCGTGATCATGATTTTGACGTCCTGTTGCGCCAAGGCCTTGAAGAGGTCCAATATAGGGGAGTGTTGGAACCATGACTTGGTGAGCGAACGGTAGGCGGCTTCCGAGGAGGCGAGTTCCCTGATCATCTTGGAGTCCGTGCGCGCATGCGAGAGCATGTCCACGAAGTTGTACACGGCCACGTTCAGTTGCTTCCCGATGTGCTGGGGAAGCTCCGTGACGAGTTTCTCTCCTGCGTTAGGATCGCTGATCTTGTGGTAGGAGAAGGTGTATTTCTTCCTGTAACGGTCTATTTGGGATTGCAGCAACTCCTTCTCGTAGATGTTCTTGCCTTCGTCGTCGCCCTCTTCCACCCAATATTGAGGGAACATCTTCTTGATCTGCGCGGGGAGCAGTCCGGCGAAGATGGCGTTTCTCGCATATTGCGTCGCTGTCGGGAGGATGCTGCTGTAGAGTTCTTCGTTCTCCACGACGAAATCGTTGGATAGCAGGTCCTTGATTACCCTCCATTGGTCCAGACGGAAGTTATCCAGTATGATGAGGAACACTTTCTCTCCGTTGTCCAATGCCGGGAAGATGCATTTCTTGAAGAGTTCGTGGCTGAGCATCGGGCGCTGGGCGTCGGGTGTGAACCAATCCTCGTAGCTCTTTTTGATGTACTTCACGAAGGTGGAGTTGGCCTCTTCCTTTTGCATCCGTAGCAGGTCCTGCATCTGGCTGTCCGCATTCTCCAACTGTATCTCCCAGTATACCAGTTTTTTATACACCTCGGCCCAATCCTCGAATTGGGAAGCTCCGTTGATGAGCATGCCTATTTTGGCGAACTCGGTGCGGTAGTCATCCGTGGTGGTGGAGGAGACGATCTCCGTTTTGTTGATGTTCTTTTTGATGGAAAGCAGGATCTGGTTCGGGTTGACGGGTTTGATCAGGTAGTCCGCGATTTGTTTCCCGATGGCTTGTTCCATCAGGTTCTCCTCCTCGCTTTTGGTGATCATGACCACGGGTACGCTGGTGTCTTTCTCCTTGATGAGGGAGAGTGCCTCCAATCCGCTGAGACCCGGCATGTTTTCGTCGAGGAATATGATGTCGAAATGTTGCTCTTCGCAGCATTGCACCGCATCTTTCCCGTTGTTGACGCACACCACCTCGTAACCCTTCGCTTCAAGGAAGAGGATGTGAGCCTTCAGCAAGTCTATTTCATCGTCAGCCCAGAGGATTCTATCTTTCTTCATCTATTATCGTTTTAAGTACAATCTCTTGTATAATTCCATGTATACGTTGATGTTACCGCTCTCTTTCAAGACTCCCAGGTTGTCCTTGGAGATGACGATGTTGCGGTAAGGAGTGTTTCCGAACGCGTTCTTCACCTCCGCGCTTTTCACGAATTGGGTGAGGTAGGACATTCCCAGTTCAGCCGTTGGCATATCTCCGATCACGAACATCTGTGGGAAGTCTTTGGACGATGTCACCTCCACGCTCAGGTTCAGTAGCGCATGGGCGCTCTTGTTATATTCGTTCAGAGCTTTCGTCACTTCGCTCTCGTTCGCCTTCCCTTGGTTGACGATGATGACGAGGCAGTGGGAGGATGCTGGGTCGTAAGTATAGAGGCCTTTGTACTTCCGCAACTCCTTCTTGGGTTGCTCTTGGGTTGTCTTGTCGGTCTCTTTTTGTTCGGTGGAAGGTTCAGGAAGGGTGTTCTCCTTCTTCTCTTCCGGTTGAGCATTGTTCTTCTCCTCTGGTTGAGGCGTAGCCGCCTTCGGTTCGCTTGCCGTTTCTGAAGAAGGTTTCGTCTCTTCTTTCACCTCGGTGGTTGGCGTGCTTGCCTGAGGGGTCTCGCTTGGGGTGGTAGTCACCTTCGCACCGTTCAGGTCGTCGCCCTCCTTCACGTCCAGTTTTTGGACTGTGGTGGCCTCCTCCAGTTTTTGTTGTTCGCCGACGAGTTCTATGTTTGTCTTGTTGGCGCGTTTGTTTTTGCCTGCGATGTTCTCTTTGTAGAACTTCTCATATTGCTCCACGGTGTAGCCCTTGCCGATCAGCTCCAGGTTCTCTGGCGTGATGAGTAGGTATTTGTACTCTGTGCCATAGAGGAGGGCCTGTATGCCTTTGTCCGCGATGACTCCGTTGATGTACCAGAGGGCTTCGTCGTAGTTGTCGAGCCCGGATACGGAGAGTATGCCGTTCTTCACGTCCAGGTCGAAGTCCTTGATGAGGAACTTCGTGAAGTTGTAGGTGGCGGTTTCGTAGAGTAGTTTGTTGGAGTTGACCTTCGTGGTGTCTGTGATGATCACGAAGATGTAAGGGGAGTCGAAACTGACGGTGAATCCTTTGTTCTCGACCACGCCGTTTTCCGCGGCCTCTTCTTTCCTGTTCTCTTCGCGGAGTGCCATGAGACCACCCGTTGATGTGCCCTGCTCAGGGTTGTTTCCTTGGTTGATGAGGGCGAGGATGTCCTTCGCCATGGAGGAGACGTCGCTGTTCGGGTAGCGCTCCAACAGATTGTTGAGAGCGACGGAGAAGGTGTCCTTCCCTGCCGTCTTTCCGATGCTCAATGCGTTCAGCAACAGGAATTTAGGCATGAGCGAGGAGACAGGGTAGTTGGCCTCCATGTAGGCGGTGTTGGCCTTCACCTCGTTGAATTGTCCGTTGAGGAATGCGGCATAGGTTCTCTCGTAGAGGGAATCCTGTACATCCTTCATCTTCTCGAGTTTCGCCTTGAAATCCGGTTGTGAGAGTATCTTCGCATACTTGCTGTCCGGGTAGTTCGTGAGCAGTATGTTCCTGTATTTGTCGGTAAGCTGGGCATCGTTCATCTTGCCTGCGATTCTGTAGCAGCAGTAGAACCCGTCCGCCGTGCGTGGGTCGTTAGGGTAACGCTTCGCGAATTCTTCGAAAGCCTCGAAAGCTTTCTCGTAGTCGTTCAGCTTTTCGTCGTAGATGACGCCCAGGTTGAAGAGTGCGTCGGCGAGTTGCTCGTTAGAACTCTTTTTCTGCTCTTCGGAGAAAGGTATCTGTTTCAAGTAGTACTCCGGACGTTTCGGGTTGGCCTCATTCGCCACGGCTTGCTTGTTGGTTCCGTCGGTTGACTCGTTTGGATCCTCTTCGGAACCGCCCATGTTCAGAGCATCCATGTCTATCATGTCCGACAATGATTCTTCCGAGAAGACAGCGATGGTTTTGTTCTTACGGTTCCAGTTATCCTCCAGCCTTCTTTGCCCGAATTTCTTGCGGAATTCCAGCTTTCCTTTGTCCACTGTGCTTTTGACGTAGAAATACCATGTGGAGCCTTCCGCGTTACCCAAGGCACGTTTGTCCATGACGGCCATGTTCTCTATTTCCAGCTCCAATTGTTTCTGCTCCTCATATTCTTTCTGGCGGCGTTCCCTCTCTTTCTTCTCCTCCTCTATTATTTTCGCGATTTGCCTGTTGATGGCGGCGGTGAGGTCGCCTTTGCTTGCGGTGGAGAGGATGAGTAAGCTATCCTGCAGTTTGTAGGTGTTGTAGTTCTGCACCAGTTCGTCCAATACGGAGGCGAGGCGGGAAACCCTGACGTAGTCGTCGTGTTTGTGGTCTATCAGGGAGGAAGCTTCCGAGAAGCAAGGTTGCGCCATCACATAGTCGGGGCGTTCGTAGTAGAGGTCTCCGAGGGTGATGAGTGTCTGGGCTTTCTCCTTGCCGTTGCGTGTGCTTTTCTCTACGGATAGCAGGTAATTCTCGACCGCCTTGGCGGTATCCTTCTTGGCAAGGTATATGTTACCGATCGCGTAGTAGATCTGATCCAAGTAGTCTTCGTTGTTTTTGTTCTTGGCCATTTTTTGGAGTCGGATGACGAGCGATTCGGTTGATTGCTTGCCTCCCACCACTTCGGTCTCCCGTATCTTTGCGTTGAAGGACATCTGGTAGGTGGGGTTCGCTTTGATGACCTTCTCATAGAGGGCGAAGGCTTTCTCCTTGTTGCCTAGTAGCTGGTGGATTTGGGCTGCCACGAAGTGGAAACGGGTCCGTTGTATGCGGTCTTTCTCTGTTTCAGCCGCCTTCTCCAAGTATGGTAGCGCCTCTTTGTATTCCCTTTGGGTGACGAGCAGGTCCGCCATGGTTCCGTTGTACAAGTTGGAAAGTGACGGGTCTATCTCTTCCGGGTCGATACGTTTGAGTATCTCGTCGGCCTCGTAGATCCAATCCATCTCTTTCATGGCGCGCGCTTTCCAGATGCTCGCTTCCGTGACGAGCCTTTTGTCGTGGGAGAAGTGCTTGATGACGTAGGTGAAGGTGGCGGAGGCCGCCAGATAGTCGTTGGCGTGGAGTTTGGACTTTCCCATCAGCATGTATACGTCATCCATGTAGGAGTTGAATTCCTCTTGGTTGTAGAATGTGACGTAGTTGGGGTCGTGCATCTTGCTGTAGTCCTTCTTCGGCTTTTTCTGCATGGAGCGTTTCTGGATGGCTAGCTCGCATTTCTCCACCGCCTTGTTCATGTCTCCCGTCCCGGCCCCTTTCGTGGATGCGTCGCTCACGGCGAACACGGGGATCACGTGGGAATAGTCGGGTTGGAACGCCTCCTCGATTCTCTTGTTTCCTTTCTTGAAGGATTCGTTCGCGTTGTAGTAGACGTTGTATTTTGTGTTCAACGCTTGGTGTTTCCTGTTGAACCAAGTGTTCTTCTTCATGTCACAGCCCGCTAATGACAGGATTGCCATTAGTCCGAACAATATGTAGGTGTTTTTTGTCCTTAACATTACGGTTTACCAAAGATGTTATTCCTAGTTGGGTCTCCCCATATTACATTAACTGACTATTGGGGAGAAAATTGTGTGTCTCCTGTGTAGTCATTCGACAAAAATACATAAAATTCTGTAACTTATCCTTGATTATCGGGCTATATGTGCTTGGATTTTTTCAATATTTGATCGGATAGGGTATCTTGGAGCGGTTCCGGGGCGATGGGACGGAACCCTTATGCGGTTGGAATATTAGTCTGGCGCACCGGTTTTCAGGATGAGGGTGGTCGCTCCCAATGTGATGATTTCCCCTTCGTGGACGATTCTTCTCTCCTTTTTCTGCAGGATTTCGTTCATCACGAAGGTGCCTACGAGGCTGTCGTAGTCTTCCACTTTATGGGTGATGTTTCCCTCCTTGTCCATCTCCACGTGGACGATGCAGTGCATCCTGTCCATGCTGGTGTCGTTGGTGTCGATGGGTGAGGAGATGACGGTGCCGGGGCAGCGTCGGCCGAACATGTTTTCCCCGAGTTGTAGCGGGATGATCTGCTTGTGGCAGAACACGTTCTCCACGACGATGATGCATCCGTAGGTGTAATCCGCCTTTTTCTCTTCTTTAGGCTTGAATCGTATGCTGAATTTCTTTCCGCAGTTGTCGCATTGGATGATGATGGATGCGCCTGGCTCTATGCGGCTATCCTCGAATCTGATGAATTGTTCGCATTTGGGACATCTGATCTTTCTCATGGGTCTTCTCCTTGCTTCTTCTTTGGTTATGATGATAGGTGGGTTCTGCAATATGGAACCTGCCAATAAAAAAAGTCTTTGCGATTCATGATGAGTTGCAAAGACTTGTGGTCGGGGTGACCCGGCTCGAACGGGCGACCTCTACGTCCCGAACGTAACGCGCTACCAACTGCGCTACACCCCGAAATCCGCCGCAAAGGTATAAAATGATTTCATAAACGACAACGAATAATGCAAATTATCTTTTGCGGATCGCCGGATTTTTTATTGGAGAGGAAACCATACCTCTCCAACAACTAAAGTCTAGCGTCTAAAGTCTAAATCCTAAGCTATCGACTTCTTGGATTTTGTGGAAGAAGTGACGCTCTTTTCCTTTTTCGCGGTACTCTTCTTCTCCTTGGTGACCTTCTGCGCCTTGCATTCCACCTTCCCCCTTTTGGCTTTTGCTTCGCTTGGTGTGGAGGTGGTGTCGTTTTTCTCCTGCTCCAGTTGGGCGATGATCTTCCCTTGGGCGTCGATGGTCTTCATGAGTGAGTTGAGCTCCTCCACGTCCACTCCCTCCGGGAATTTCTCCCTGACGCGGATCTTGAAGTCGCTTAGCACGTTCATGTAGTTGGTGAAGGCCTCGAACGGGGTCTCGTACGGACTGAAATGGTTGTGTACCGCTCCGTCGGAGAAGTGCTTGGTGCTCATGTAGTAGAAGTGGTCGGAGGTTTGGAGATAATACCAATCCTGCAGGATCTTCCTGTCTGTGCAGAGCCGTACCTTTTCGCGGATGCTGTACAAGATGTTGAAGGCTGATCGTTGCAGCTCGTTTCCGAGCCATGCGGAGGTGTCGCGCTCCTCGTCCGCCCATGAGATGGTGTAAGGGACATCGATGCGGTCGATCGGTTTCTTCTTGCTGAAGAGGTTGGCTGGCGTCTCGAAATTGATGTCCGCCTTCTCCGCCATGCGCGGGATCGCTTTCAGGAACTCGAAGATGCCCGTCTCCTTGCTTTGCAGCTCGCCGAATGTCTCGTAGTTCATGAAGAGGTTGAAGACGTCTTCCTCTTTCGGGCAGGCTGATATCCAATTGATTAGCTTGTCGGCTGTCAGCGGGAACTGATCCCAGCTCCAATCCGAGAAGCGGAAGGTGATATCGTCGCTCAGTTTGTAGTTTTTGAGCAATAGCTTCAGGCGAGGGTTGCTGGCGCAGCAATAGACGTAGTTCGGACTTTTCCATCCCAGCACGTGCTTGGCGCCTTCGGTGATCATGCCTTTGAAGCCCATGTTGGCCACCCGCCTTCCGATGTCGTCGGAGTAGATGAGCTCGGTGTTACGGAAAGTGGTAGGCTTGTAGCCGAAGAGGCTTTGTATCTTGTTCGCATGCATTTTTACTTGCAGCTCGAATTCGTCGCTGTCCTCTTCCAGACTCGATAGGGAGTGGGCGAATGTCTCCGCCAGGAATTCCACGCAGCCTGTCTGTGCCAGTTCCTTGAAGGAGTCGATCACCTCCGGTGCGTAGAGCTCCAGTTGCTCTAATGCGATTCCCGAGATGGAGAAGGCCACTTTGAATTTCCCTTCCGTCTCCTTGATCATCTGTAGGATGGTCTGGTTGGCTGGCAGGTAGCAACGTTCCGCGATGCGGCGTATGATCTCCTCGTTGGCGTAGTCATCGTAATAGTAATGGTCCATGCCGATGTCGAAGAACCTATATCTTTTCAGCCTAAAAGGTTGGTGTATCTGAAAGTAAAAGCATATTGTTCTCATCTTTCCTATGTTGTTATTTGTTATTTCAATCCTAATACTCTGTCGTAGATGTCGCGCACTTTCCAAGCCGCATTCTCCCAGACGATTCCGTCCACCTCTTTCTTCCCCTCCACCTTCAGGTAATCATACATGGCGGGGTAGGTGATGATGGAGTATATCGCGTTCGCCATCGCGTCTATGTCCCAGTAGTCCACCTTGATGGCGTTGCTGAGGATCTCGGCGCAGCCTGACTGTTTGGAGACGATGGTCGGCACGCCCACCTGCATCGCTTCCAGTGGTGAGATGCCGAATGGTTCCGATACGGATGGCATGATGTAGACATCACTCGATTTCAGTATCTCGTAGACCTCCGTTCCTTTCAGGAATCCTGTGAAGTGGAAACGGTCACCGATGTTCTTGTAGGCCACCATGCTGATCATCTTCTCCATCATGTCACCGCTGCCGGCCATGACGAAGCGCACGTTCTTGGTCTTCTGCAACACCTTATGGGCAGCCTCGACGAAGTACTCCGGACCCTTTTGCATGGTGATGCGTCCCAGGAAGGTGACCACCTTGTCCTTCGTGTTGTGGCGGGGTTGGATGGCCTGTATCTCCGGGCTGAGCGGCTCCACCGCATTGTGCACGGTAGTCACTTTGGCGGGGTCTATGTGGTATTGGTCGATGACCGTGTCCCTCGTCTTGTTGCTCACGGTGATGATATGGTCCGCATGGTCCATGCCCGCCTTCTCGATGCTGTAGACGGTAGGGTTCACGTTGCCTCGGCTTCGGTCGAAGTCGGTGGCGTGGACGTGGATGACGAGCGGTTTGCCCGACACGTATTTGGCGTGTACGCCGGCGGGGTATGTCAGCCAGTCGTGCGAATGGATGATGTCGAAGTCTAATGCCCGGCTCACGACACCAGCGACCGCATCATAGTTGCGGATCTCCTCCTGGAGGTTGTCGGGGTATCTCCCCGAGAACTCGATGGAGCCGATGCCGTTCGTACCGATATGGTTGTTGTCCTCCTGAATGCAGGCACGCATACGGTAGTATTCGTCTGGGCTCAACCTTCCCGCTAACTCTTGGTTTAGGTAGTCCCAGTTAGGGTCTCTCCAAACCACTGGTACCTTGTTCGCCGCGATGATTCGAAGAAAACTTTGGTCTTCATCTCCCCACGGTTTAGGCAACACGAAGGTGATCTGCATGTCCTTTTGTGCGGACATGCCACGGGTGAGTCCGTAACTCGCTGTTCCTAAACCTCCTAGGATGTGCGGAGGAAATTCCCAACCAAACATTAATGCTCTCATATCTATTTCTTAGTCTTTCTTGTGGTTCTTTAGGTTCTTGATTGTGCGTAGGATCTCCGCGACGTTCATCGCGAACGAGAGGCCACCCCTTCCCTTGTAAGGCGGGTTTCCATCGTACATCTCGCAGAGTGTTCCGATGCATCCGACGAACATCTCTTCCTCTATGCCGATGAGCGCCCTTTCGGCGAAGAATATGCCGCTGTTCTTGTATACGCTGAGGTAGGCCTCCACGTACGGTCCGAGCAACCATGGCCATGCGGCGCCTTGGTGCTTTGAGAAGGTGCGGGTGTCTTCGTTCCCTTCGCATGATCCTCTATAGTTGGGGCTCTTCGGACTCAATGATCGGAGGCCCTTAGGTGTGAATAGCTCTTTTGTGGCGATGTCCACGATCGCTTTCTTCTGCTTGTTCTCCAGCGGAGAGTATTTCAGGGAGGCGGCGAATATCATGTTCGGGCGTACCGACAACTCTTTGTAGTTGCCGCTGACGAAGTCGTAGAGGTAGTAGCCGTTCCAGAAGGTGGCGGAGAAACTCTCCTGCACCCTGTTCGCATAGTTGGTGAGGGTCTCCGAGAAGTGTTCCTCCCCGAAGTCCATGGTGAGGTCCGCGATGAATCGTAGCGCATTGTACCACAATGCGTTGACCTCCACGATGTAACCGCTTCTCGGCGTGACGGGCTTCCCGTTGAAGGTGGCGTCCATCCATGTGACGGGCGTCTCCCATCCGTTGGAGAACAACAGGGCGTTGTCGTGCACGAAGAGGTTCGGGTGCCTTTGCCGAAGGATATATTCCACGATCTCCTTCAGGATATCTCCATATAGGTTCCAAAGCTCCTCCTTGGATGTTGCCTTGCCATATTCCTGCAGTGCCCATGTCACCCATAGTAGCACGTCAGGTTGGTCCAAACCCTCCACATCCCTCTCTATTGGTTTGCCGTTCATGAAGTTGCGGATGGCGGGGATCATGGTGTTCATGATTTTCTGGAAACCGGACGTGTCGTCGAATGCGAGCGATACACCCGGTAGGGAGATGAACATATCCCTCGCCCTGCATTTGAACCATGGATAACCTGCCAATAGGTACAACTCTTCAGGGTTCTTCCTGCAGAAGAGTTGTTGGGCGGAGTTCTTCAGACAGTTGAAGAAGCTCGTTCGGGTGGTCCTTCTTGTGATTTCATCGAAGCATATCTCCGCCAACTTCGGACAGTCCGCTTGGCTGACACCTGCGGAGAAGATGACGGACTCCCCTTTCTTGATGGGCAGTTCGAAATATCCAGGGACGAACAGGTCCTCTTTGTAGTAGTAGCCACGTTCCATCTCCTTGAAGTATTCGATTCCCTTGTTCCAACTAGGCTGGGAAACGAATTGGACGGGCTTGTTGAATTGCATGAAGAGCCTTGGGTAACCTTGGTAGAGGCACATGGAGATACCGTTCTCCTCCTCCTCGTAGGAGGTGTTTATCTGGTCGTTCTCCATGCAGAGCTCGTTCACGTTCCTGAAGGCCAGGAATGGTTTGAACCGTAGGATGGTCTCCGAGTGTGCGTCAAGCAACGTGTATTTTATCAGGATCCTGTCTTCGAACGACACGAATACTTTCTCTTTGGAAAGGATGACACCGCCCACACGATATATCTCGGAAGGGACGATGTCGAACTTGAACTCCCTCTGGTACTTGTGCCCGTGGGGAGCGTAGTAGTCTCCGTTGTATTTGTGAATGCCTAGGTTGAATTCGGCCCCGTGCTGTATCACGGTCTCGTCCAAGGATGACAAGAGAACATGGTTGTCGTTGTCCAAGTTCCTTACCGGGGTCACTAATAATCCGTGATATTTCCTTGTGTTACAGTCTATTATGGTTGTGCAATGATAGGCTCCCGACTTGTTGGTACGCAACATCTCCCTCTGTTGGGACTGCTCCAAGTTGGTTAATAACGTCTTGTCAAATCTCAGATAACTCATGCCACATCAATCTATTTTTCGTCAAACAATACTACGAGAGAAAAATTTGTTAAATATAGGCATTTTCCCTGAATGAAACGCTCTAAAACCCGCTTTTTTTCTTCAACGGCTCCGTTGTGGTTGATTCAGTTGCTTTTTTTTACGTTGCTATGGTGTTTTTCTTTACTTTTGTGGTAAAAATTCATCTAATATGTTAACAAGAGGAAGTTCCTCTCGTAGGGAGGAGAAAAGTAAGATCGTCACTTTCCATGTGAAGGAGGAGGCTATCCTTTCTGATTTTGTCGCGAAAAAGATCGGTAGCATGAGTAAAACCGCGCTGAAGCGTGTCTTGTCGCGCGGTCAGGTCTTCGTGAATAATCAGGTGAAGACGCAGTATGATTATGCGCTTCGCCCGGGGGATGTCGTCGCTGTCGATTTCGCCAAGGAGGCTACGGGTTTGAAGAGCAGCAAGGTCTCCGTTTTGTTCGAGGACGACTACCTTGTCGTGGTGAACAAGTCGGAGGGCGTGTTGTCCGTCGCTACGGATAAGCAGGAGGATTATACGGCTTTCCGTGTGGTGCTGAACCACCTCAAGAAACAGAGCAGGAGCAACCGCTTGTACGTGGTGCATCGTTTGGATCGTGAGACGTCCGGCGTGCTGATCTTCGCGAAGCAGAAGGAGGCCCAGATGTTGATGCAGCGGAACTGGCAACGGGACGTCAAGAGCAAGGTCTATTACGCTATCGTCGAAGGCGTGGTCGAGAAGGATGGGGGAGAAATCCGAACGTGGCTGAACGAGGACCCTAAGTCTAAAAAGGTCTATTCTTCTGACTTCGATAATGGGGGGATGGAGTCGATCACCCGCTATGAGGTGGTGAAACGCTTAAACGGTTATACCTTCCTGAAGGTCTTGTTGCTCACCGGTCGCAAGAACCAGATACGTGTGCATATGCAAAGCATCGGTCATCCGATCATCGGTGATAAGAAATATGGGGGCTCCACTTCCCCTATCGGCCGTATCGGGTTGCATGCCTCAGCTATCACGTTCCGTCACCCGATCACGACTAAGCTCATGACCTTCGAGGCGGAATTGCCCGAGAAGATGGCTCGTTTCGTCCGCAAATAATTGTTGACATGAATAATAAATTGGATGTTGTCAGGAAACGGATGGCGGAGTTGGGGGTGGACGCCTATATCGTCCCTTCCGAAGACCCGCATCTGAGTGAATATCCGCCTGAGGAGTGGAAGTTGAGACAATACATCTCAGGATTCACAGGCTCTGCGGGCACGTTGGTGGTCTTGTCGGACGAGGCGGGGCTATGGACCGATTCTCGCTACTATTTGCAGGCGGCCGCCCAATTGTTGGGCTCCGGCATTACGCTTTTCAAGGATGGCCTGCCGGATACGCCTTCGCTCCTGAGTTGGATTGCGGGCAAGTTGACCAAGGGTAATGTCGTGGGCATCGATGGCTCGTGCTTCTCTGCCCGGAACGTAGAGTCGTACCGCTCTTTCTTTGAAGATTATGGCATCCTTGTGGTCTCTGATCTCTCCCCGCTGTGGGACGAGGGGGTCCCGAGGAAACGCACATCGCTGTATGATTTGCCTGTTGAGATCACGGGCCTGTCGCATCGGGAGAAACGTGAAATGATCTTCTCCAAGACGAATGCGGATGCCCTTCTGCTGTGCGCTTTGGATGAGGTGGCGTGGACGTTGAACATACGTGCCTCCGATACTCCGTATAATCCTGTGGCTGTCGCCTATGCGGTGGTGGGCAGGAAAGGAACTGTGCTATTTGCGGAAGAGGCGTGCGTTTCTGCCTCTTTGCGTAACTCCCTTGCGGAACAGAATATCGAATTGAAACCATACGACAACGTCTTTTCATACGTGGCTTCCTTGCCGAAGGATTTCACGCTTTCCGTAGACTCTTCCAAGACGAACTCCGCCTTGGCGGAACGGATCGCTTGCCGAAAGGTTGTCGAACCCTCGCCGGTCGCCTTGTTGAAGGCTTGCAAGAATGATACTGAACTCTCCGGCTTCCGCCTTGCGATGCGGAAGGATGGTGTGGCGCTCTCGCATGCCTTCTCTGAACTGTATGAACGAATAGGGGAGGGGGAACGCCTGACGGAAATGGATGTCGCTGATCTCTTGTTGAAGCATAGACGTGAGCAAGAGGATTTTGTCTGTGAGAGTTTCTCCACCATCGCTGGCTATGCTGCGCATGGGGCGGTGGTCCATTATAGCGCCTCGGAGGAGTCGAATGCGGTGATTGGCAAGGATAGCTTGCTGCTGGTCGATTCGGGCGGTAATTACTTCCATGGCACGACGGATATCACCCGTACGGTCTGCTTCGGCACGCCTACGGCGGAGCAACGCCGTGATTACACTTCGGTTCTGAAAGGGCATGTCGCAGTGGCGATGGCTCATTTCCCGGAGGGTACGCAAGGGGCGCAGCTCGATGCGCTAGCGAAGGCTCCGCTGTGGAAGATTGGTGCGGATTATGGACATGGAACGGGTCATGGCGTCGGTCATTTCCTTTGCGTGCATGAGGGTCCTCAAAATATCCGAAAGGTTCAAAATGGTGTTTCGTTGCTGTCAGGTATGGTGCTTTCCGACGAACCGGGACTCTATCGGGAGGGGAAGCATGGTATCCGCATAGAGAATTTGGTGGCGGTGGCGGAGGGCGAACAAAGCGAGTTCGGTCGTTTCCTGCGTTTCGAGACCCTCACGTTGTTTCCTTATGATGCCAGTTTGATAGAGGTTGAACTCCTTACGGACGAGGAATTGGATTGGGTGAACGGTTACCACAAAAGGGTATGGGAAGAACTCTCTCCTCTCATATCTGATAAAAAAACGTTAAAATGGTTGGGTAAAATGACTTCCGTTATTGGTCGTTGATAAATAAATTCATTAATTTAGCGAAAATTTTTTGGAATAGAGTCATGAAAAGATTGTGTATGATTTTGGCGACATTGTCGCTATCCGCTGCATTTTCCGTGGCAGTGGGCGCAGGCTATAAGATTCAGCTGAATGTGAAGAACATGAAGAATACCCCAGCTTATCTGGCGTATCATATGAATGGGAAAACCTATTCCCGCGACACTTTGCAATTGGATGGGAAGGGAAATGGTACCTTCTCTGGTAAGGATAAGTTGGAGGAGGGTATCTACATCATTTATTTTAATGCGGAGAAATACTTCGATTTAATGGTCGGTTCGGACCAGAACATCAAGGTCTCCGTCGATACTACAAATATTGACGAGGCGGTTGTTTCAGGTTCTGCTGAGAGTACTGAATTCCAAAACTTGAGGAAATTCCTTATCCAAATGAACACGGAACGTATCGATTTGCAAAAGAAGTACAAGGAAAAGAAGATTGATTCGACTAAGTACTATGACACCTTCGATAAGATGACGGATAAGGTGATGAAGTATCAAAATGATATGATCGATCGTAACAAGGATAATTTCCTTGGCGCTTATATCAAGGCCACCATCCCTGTCGAGACACCTTCGTTTGACGAGGTGCCGGACTCTATCCGTTCGTTCACTCGTTATCAACACTTTAAACGTCATTATTTCGATAACGTCAATCTGTGTGACCCACGTTTCCTGCGTACTCCGTTTTTCCCTTCCATGGTGGACGGTTTCATCTCCAAACATGTGTTGCAGGATCCTGACACGTTGGCGGAGGCCGCTATCGACCTGATCGAGCGCAGTAAGTGCGATACGCTTACTTTCCAGGTGATGACGAGCAAGATGATCAACTATGGTATCTCCAGCAAGATGATGGGTATGGATAAACTCTGGCTGCGCCTCGCTGAGAAGTATTACTTCTCCGGTCAAGCCAAGTGGGCTGATTCCGCTTGGGTGGAGTCTCTCCGCAAAGAGGCCAAGAAGATCCGTTACAACTTGGTGGGCGACAAGGCTTATATGCTCACGATGCTCGACTCGACCAATAGGGTGAAGAAACTATCCGACGTCACTGCGGAGTGTGTGTTGGTTTACTTCTTCGAGCCTTCCTGCGGACACTGTAAGAAGACTACCCCGGTGCTTCACGACTCGGTCTACACGAAGTGGAAGGACAAGGGCTTCGAGGTCTTCGCTTGCTACACGCAGACGGACCGCGACGAGTGGATGAAGTTTGTGGAGAAGAACCATATGCAGGATTGGATCAACGTCTGGGACCCTTACCGAGAGTCTTACTTCTGGGAGTTCTATGATACCTCCGCTACGCCTGGTGTTTACTTGTTGAACAAGGACAGGAAGATCATCGCCAAGAAGATTGATATGCAGACCTTGGACATGATCCTGGAGGAGGAGCTTGTGAAACGGAAGGCGAAGAAGAACTAAGAGTTGAGAGTTAAGAATTAAGAGTTAAGAATTATAGGGGGATATGCGTCTCCCTATAATTTTCTGTAGGAGATTCTTGTCATGTCGGTCCCCGTAGAGACGCAATGCCTTGCGTCTCAATAACAAATGCAATGCGTCTCCACAACGATGCGTTACGTCTGTGTGAAATGCATTGTAGAGACGCAAAATTTTGCGTCTCTACGAAACGATTCATAGATTCTACGGAATGAATTTATAGAACCCACCATAGGGAAGGTGTGATCTTTCGTGATCATGGTTGTGCCTCCCTTTTTTGTTAATCGTAAAAAAATATGTTATGGCTTTGATTAAATCAGTGAGGGGCTTTACCCCTAAGATAGCCGAGGATGTTTTCTTGGCGGAGAATGCGACCGTGATCGGGGATGTGGAGATCGGTGAGGGTTGCAGCATTTGGTTCAATACGGTTTTGCGGGGGGATGTCAACTCCATCCGCATCGGTAAGAACGTGAACATACAGGATGGCAGTGTGCTCCACACGCTCTATCAGAAGTCCACCATCGAGATAGGCGACAATGTCTCTGTGGGTCATAACGCCACGATCCACGGGGCGAAGATCTGTGACAACGTCTTGGTGGGAATGGGCTCCACCATTTTGGATGGCGCTGTGATCGGCGAGAATTCCATCGTGGCGGCGAATGCGCTCATCACGCCTAATACAGTGGTTGAGCCCGGTAGCCTCTATGCGGGCGTGCCTGCCAAGAAACTGAAGGATGTCTCACCGGAACAGACCAAGGAGATGATTCATAAGATCTCCAACAACTACCGGATGTATGCTAGTTGGTATAAGGAGTGATTCCCTTCGTTAAGCGAAAGAAAGCCGGGAAATAGATAGGCTTTTGTTCCTTATGGGCTGCGACATCATTCGTTTCAGGGAATGTGTGTGGCGCAAAAAAAACAGGGCATCGTCGCAAATGATCTTGCGATGATGCTTTTCTTTTTAAGAGTTTAAGAACTCAAATTATTTTTTGTTTTCCCTACGGTATACGATTCATTCTAAAACCGTATCGTTTTGGGTGGATGTGTTGCTGGGGGCCGCATAGCCATTTTTGTATAAGTTGTCCAGCTTGGTTTGGGAGAATACGTTCCCTTGCGCTGCTGCTTTTTGATACCATTCCACTGCTTTCCCGTAATCCTGTTGGACGCCGATTCCATCTTCGTAGCAGCAGCCCAGGTAAGATTGAGATTCCGCATCTCCTTGTTCCGCGGCCTTCGTGTACAATTCTATGGCTAAGTTTATGTCGTAAAGTAACCCTCCCCATCCGGAAAAATAGAAGGTTCCCAGGTTTCGTTGCGCATTCGCGTTTCCTTGTTCTGCCGCCTTTATGTACCATTTCTCCGCTGATTTGATGTTTTTGGTTGCCCCGATTCCGTATGTGTAGTTGTATCCCAAATAGTATTGCGCACGGGCATTCCCTTGGTTCGCCGCTTTCCTTAGCCACACCATTGCTGTTTGGGGATTTCGCTTGATTCCTTCTCCGTTCATGTAGCAAAGACCCATGCGGAGTTGTGCGTTGTCATCTCCTTCTTTCGCCCGTTCTTTGATCTCCTTAATGTCTAATTCCGATTCCATAGTTTTCAAAACATTATTTTGTGATGAATTTATAAAGTTCTGTGAATATACAACTTTTTTTGTTTAAGGGGATGGGTGGGGTGGATTTGTTTTGAACCGATTAGTGCCGCCCAAATGTTTGGGTTGTAAAGTGTGTTGGACCTTGTGCTAGGCATGCCCGCATGTGTTTGGGATGCTTATGCGGTGTGGTTTCGCGTACGAGAAGGGGGACGTCCCATCGGAACGTCCCCCTCTTTATTGATAGCCACGTCCAACCGACGCTTCAAAATCCATGATCCACGATCTCCTACCTTGTCAAGTTGATCTTAAAGGCGATACCGAAATCCGTAGTGATGATAGGGAATCCCTCTGACACTTTCGGTGTGCTGGACTTGCAGTCGAAGTAGAGTTTGATGTTCAGTCTCTCGCTGAATAGGTAGTCGGCGGAGAGCTTCAGTGTCATGGAGCGCAAACCGCTGCTCAGTTGGGAGAATGCTTCATCGATGATGCGGATGTATGCGTCCGTGTTCTTGAACGAGAGGTCTCCTCGCAGGTTCAAGTCGTTCTTCACCTTCTTCTGTTGTTTGCCGAGGTTGATGATCATACCGATGTCATCGAATCGATAGCCTGAACCGATCACCAGTTCCTTGCTGGTGGATTCGAGTATTTGGTTGCCTGGGATATCGAGTTGCACGTTGCGAGACCGTTTGAACTCGCACTTCATGCTCAAGCTGTTCTTCAGGCTTGCGTCCACACCGAAGAGAGGAGAGAACTGTTCGCTGATGCTGACGGAGTTGATGTCGTATTTGGAGGTGACGTTGTTGAAGTCCTCGTATTCTCCGCTTGTGCCGTAGAGGTCGCTTCCGTAGATGTTATCCGTCCATTCCAGCAAGGAGCTGTAAGGTCCTACGCTGTATGTGCTCTTATAGGCGTGGTTCAAGTTGAACGATTTGAACGTCTTTCTGATGGACTCGATGCGCATCAGAGAGCTGCAGGTCACCTTCCAGTTCGGGATGAGGGAGGTCATCATGCTCCTGAAACTTCCGTCCGGTATGTAATTCAGATCTACTTCGTTCGCATCCTTCTTCATGTAGGCTGCGTAGAAGGCAGGGACGAGCACGTCGGCCCCGCTTGGGTTCACGTAGTTCGGTTTCCCGTTGCTGTTTATGTCGCCCACCTGTTTGTAAATCCTGTTTTGGATAGTGTTCCTATTGCGCAGGAACTTATCGAACACTTTCGAGTCGGCGGAGTTGGAGCTGAAGGCCGTGCGGATGGAGATGCAGGTTCTGGAGTATGTTCCGGAGAACTCCTTCATGTTCCAGTCGTCCGTGTAGCCGTACATGTAGTAGATTTCGTCTTGGTTGTTCTTCATCCAAGATGCGTTCAAATCTATTTTCAGGTTCGGCAATGGTTCGATCTGAGCCTTTGCGGTGAGGTTTTGCGTGATGGACCTCACGATAGGGGTTGTGAGGTTGTCGTCCATAAGCAGTAACGAGTCTCTCTCGTAAGCGTTGTGGATGAACTTGTCGGTGTTGAAGAAACCGAATGTGAAGTCGTAGCCCGGGTCGTCGCAGTCTTGCCCGAGGAATCCGCTGGTCGGTCTGTATCCGCCGATTTCGAGTGCGTCTCCATGACGGTAATTGAAGCTGATGTTCCTTACCATCATGAGGAATCGGGTGGAGTACTCTAGGGCTTTATAGAATCCCTTGTCACCGCGGTTGTCGACGGTGATGACCATCGTCACATCGTTCAGATCCACGCTGCTCGTGACGTTGATGACGTTCGCATCGACTGAAGAGAATTTCACTGGGAATTCTTTTCCTGTCGTGTCTTTTACTGTCACTTTCAGCTTGAGGGAGCCTAATCTGTGGCTGATGCGGGTTTTGTTGCCGGCTTTCAACCTCATGTTCTTCCTCTCGTAGCTCTTGGCCTTTTCAGTCGCCTTCTCTTCTTTGGCGTCTTTCTTTTTGGTGGTGGTAGTAGGCGTTTTGCTGAACTTCTTGTTGATCTCCTTCAGACGAGGGAATTTGTTGTACAATGTCTCGAAGTTGAAGCGTACGTCTCCGTTCCAGTTCCTTTGGTTCTCGATGAAGTTACCCGTCACAGGTGCTTCTCCCAATGCCAAGACCGTACCCTTGTCCCATTGATAGAATGCGGAATATGATGCATTGGAGGTGATCCAATCCAGATGCGGGAGCTTATTGATCGGAATGTTGTACGAGATGCTGAATTTCTGCTCGTAGGATACTGGCTCTCCGAAGTGCTTGATGCTATGCCATACGGTATCTTTCCATTTGTCGTACCAATCATAGTATCCGATGTCGTCCAAATATTGTTTGTTGATAGGGATGTTGACCAATCTCTCTCCATCCTCCTCGTCGGTCCTGATGATTTCTGAGATTTCGGAGTTGGTGGCGGTGGACAAGCTCAGTTTGAGGTTCCTTGTCAAGTCCCATTTGATGTCGGATGTCCTATCCCATTGCCAGTTCTTGTCGTACGTCATGTACTGGAATGTGGTATCCTTGATGACTGGTTGCATGTAGTTCCTCATCTGGGCCTCCTCGTAGTAACGTGTCATGGATGTACCGAAGGCGATGTTCTTTGGCACGTAATAGAAGTTGAAGTCCCTGAAGAGCTTCAGGTGCGGGGATTTGAACATTTTGGCTTTCTTGAACGGCTCCACCGGTTTCGGGTTGATGGAGTAGACGTAGTTGAACATGCCCTTGTAGTTCTCTATGGTCTCATACTCGAGTTCAGGGTTTACCTCCTCCGATTTGTTGTAGCCCAAACTGAAGGAGAAGTTGGCCGGGTCGTACGGCATTGGCTTCTTACTCGTTATGCCCACACGCACGTTGTTGAGGGCGTAGCTCTTGTATATCTTGTTGGTTTGGGACATCTCCTTGATGGAGTCCCTGATCGCATCCGAATCGTAGTTGTCGAGTGTCTTCTTCAGTTCGACGTCCGTGTTCATCGGGTCGTACTTCGGTGAGGTGCGTTGGTGTGTGCGCGTATAGGAGAACGGCATGTTGACCTTCGCCTTGTCTGGGAAGAACTTGCCTAATTGGATGGCGGCCGCCAGGTTGTACTCGTAGAAATCATCCTGGTTCCTTCCCATCACGTTGTCTTCTATGCTACCGAACCCTACCGTTTCGATCTGTCCGCCCAGGGAGAATGAACCCAGGTCGGAGAATACAATGCCTAGGTTGGCCACGGCGGCCCATCCTCCGTCTTCATTGTAGCCTGACATGCGCATTTCGTTCACCCATATCTCCGCATTGTGGGATATGTTGTCTTCGTTGATGATACCGATCATCATGGAGGTGATTTCTCCGAAGGACGGTGAACCGATTACCGTCATGGTGTTATGACCATCCATCTTGGTATACGCTTCGTTGTACTTCGCTTGCCCGGACACTTTCTTCCTGTCCCGCTCCAGTTTGAGGTTGGTCAGTTGCTCGAACGCGAAGTCGAAGTTGTTCTCTTGCGGCCAGATCTCGTTGGCGTTGATGGCTCCCGCTTGGGTCATCTTCAACGGAATCTTGTACTCGTAGTAGTTCTCGGTGAAGTCCGATCCGAAACGCACGAATGCGTAGATCCTGTTATCAGGTATGTTCTCACCGTCGATATACTCCTCCGCATGTACGAACATCTTGAATCGCTTGTATTGGCGGGTGTCGAGGCTGGCGGTCTTGTATACGGCGCGCACATCGTTCGGCTCGAGGCTGTCTATGCGTAGTACCATGGACTGCTCATTTTCCTCCCTGAGCTGGCTTTGGCTCGGGTCGATGGTCTGCTTGATGCCTGGAGGCAGTTTGTATCCCACAGGTTTCTTCCTTTGGTCTTTCTCATAGCAGACGGAGGATATGTCGATCTTGCCCGTCCCGCGCAGTTTCGCATATATGCTGTTGTCCACCAGCCTGTCGTTCTTCTCATAGATACGCCAATCGGTGCGGACGAGTTGGATCTCGCTGAATCGCAGGTGCTCTTCTTCTTGGAATCCAGTCATGTACATACGGATGTAGCGGATGGAACGGAAGTCTGAAATGCCTCCCTCCGCACGTTTCTTAGATGTCTTGATCGGTATCCTGAATTGGTACCATCTGATGTTTTCCTTGCTGCCGTTCTTCAGTTCTACGGACGATTCCACCATGTTGGTGATGTAGTTGTCCTCCCATTCCGCCTCGTTTTGGAACACGGACTTGTCTATGTTCACGATGTATTCGAAGTATTGCTCCGACTCGTTCAGGGTGTTGTCTCCGTTCAAGTCTTCCGCATCTGGTGATGTGGTGGCGGAAGAGGTGTATTTGTCGTTGGACGACGTTGAGTTGCCGTCCGTTCCGTTGTAGTATTTGTATCGGTCGAAGATGTTTGCTTCCCTGTCGTCATAGTCCGATCCTCTGTAGTAGTGGTAGTTATCGCCCGCAGGGTCGTTGAGTGGGGAGAATGGGGCTTTGTCCCATCTTTGTTTCGTCGCCGCGCTCACTTTGGAACTTACCTCCCTGTAATATTTCGCATAGGAGTTGACGAAGCGGAACTCCTCGTCATTGGACAACCCGTCGAATCCTAGGTCTTGCTGGTTAAGGTTCGCGTTGTCGAATGAGTTCGTCAGTGCGGTTAGCCTTGGCACGCGTCCCCAAATGGTGGTGTCGACCGCTGCGCTGTTGTTGGATGTCGGCAATCCGTTCTCGAATGCTTTCCTACCATCTTTCAGGATATCTTCCGATACGTTACCTAGGTTGAATACCAATTGACCTGACGTGGTATTCATGTCGGAATAGACGAATGGATCCATCATCCAGAATTCGAGGTATTCCACGTTCGAAGTCTCGAAGTTGGTGTTGTCCAGCTTGCGCATGATTCCTGCCCATCTGTCTTCCGGGTTGGTCAGGTAACCGTCCGCATCCATTCCGGAAACATCCAGGTTGTATTGTCCCCTCTCCTTCGGATAGTAGTGTAGGTGGAGGGTCTGTAGGGTAGTGGACTCTCCCACGATTGGATCCTTGTCTTGGTATATTTCCTTCTCGTCCACTTGACGCACGTAATGGTTGGACAATTGCTCCTTGTCCTTCTTGATGTGGTCTGGCGTATTGGTGCTGGAACTGGTGAATATCTGGTCGATGTAGTACCATGCCAAGTGCGCCCTGTTCAGTCCATATCCGATGTTGATGAGGTCGGATGAGTTTAGTTGTGCTCCCCAGTAGCTGTCGGATTCACGGATGAAATGTTTGTTTCTGAGAGGACCGCCTGTGATTTTTGGTGTACTTGCCAGCACCCATGAGGTCGGGTGTTTGATGTTGATGGACGACTCGGTTCCTTCGAAGTCGTCTATGTACGATGTTCCTTCCTCTTCTTGGTTGACCGCTTTGTTGTGGCCAGGAATCAGTTGTGCGAATTCCCCTGAGAGTGCCACCGAAGATGGTGCCTTCGCATCTATCAGCGGTATCTTATCGATGACTGATGTCAGCCATTGCCAATCGGACTTGAACGTACCGTTCATTCCCCAGATCGTGTTGGATATCGGCTCGTTTCCGACGCCCACTTTTTGGGTGTAAGGCTTCTCCGACAGGTGTAGAATCGTACCTCCCAGGGAGAATTTGTCGGAGAATTCATACTCCATGTTGGTTCCCACAAGCGATTTCCTTTGCGTGTTGAAGAAGGATTCGCTTTCCAGGGACACGTTGATCGGGGAATTCGACGAGAGTGCTATTTCATCTAGGATCTTCACGATACCCAGATTGTAATCCACCGTATATCCTGTGCCCTCCACCAGTGTGCGACCGCCGGCGGTGACCCTTACGGATCCTCTTGCCACGTTGGTGGCTCCGAGTCTGATCTCGGATCCCGACGATGAGCTATATTTACCTGTTATGAGGTATTTGTCTTTCTCCGTGTATTCTTTCGCCACCGTGAGGGTGGAGTCGTACAATTCAGGGTAGGTGAACCTCTCCACGCCCGACATGTTGTTGTATCCGTTCCTGATGCCTGTGTCGAACGGGCGGGTGGAGAGGAATATGATCCTTCCGGTTGTCGGGTCGACGGTGTATCCTTTGATGAAGTCGAAATAGCCGTCTGGCATTGCGTTCAAACGCTTGTTCAGTCGGTCCATGTTCAGGACGCGCAGCAGGTTCTTGTTGCCGAGGGCCGGTATGTAGTTCAGGTATTGGGTGGTTGAGTCGCTTTGATAGTAGTACTTGACTTCCACCTTGAAGTTGTCTTCCTGTACGTTATAGGCGCCTAGCGAGTAGATGTTCTTCATGGTGAGGTTCCATAGCCGCTTGTTTTGAGGGGCGGGTGTGGAACCCTTGATCAACTTCACGAATAGGTTCTTGGTCGACGTGCTTGCCGTGTCGGTCGTGCTGGTGGTCAGCTCGCCGACTTTGTACGTTTTGCCACCTTGCGTGTATTCGTATGCCACGGCGACGATGTTGTCCGATGACACGCTGCTCTTCAATGATATGTATCCCAACTCCGAGTTGAGGGTGTACTCCGACTCCCGTAGCAGCTTGGCGTTGTTGAGTATCTCGTATTCTTTCGCTGAGGTATAGTCTTGCCCGTCGATTGTGAGGTTGGACATCTCGTTGGAGGCTGTCTGTATGTCGCGCAGGGCTTTGTTGAAGTTGAGGGTTTTGTACACGTTGCCGTTGGCGTTGTTTGGCCAAGCCTCCGACTTGCCGTCCCCGTCGTATGTCTCGGCGAGGTCGCGTACTGCGATGATGTTGCGCATCGTGGTGTTGTTGGACGATGAACTGGAGGAGTTCGTTGTCCAGATCTCCACTTTGTTGATGACGATTCCCGACTGCGGGTTAGGTGCGCTTTTCGCCCACTCGTCGTAGTGGTCGTAGAAATAGGTGGAGAGGAAGAAGTGTCTGTTCTCCTCGTATTGCGTGGCTCTTATCTCGAAGTCGGTGGTCTGTGCCCCTTGTGTCGAGATGTTCTTCCTGTCTGATTGTTGCTGGGAAACGATGGCTGATACCTTCAGCTTGCCGAATTGCATGTCTGCCCTGAATCCGAACAGGTCGGTGCTTCCCGTGATGAGTGATGAGGAAAGCGGCAGTTTGACGTTACCGGCCTCGACGAGTTGGAGAATGTCGTCCTCGTCCCCTTTGTAGCCTAGGTTGATGAGCCTTTGGTCTGCGTTGAAGGTCGCTTCAGTGTTGTAGTTGAGGTTGAAGTTCACTTTGTCGCCCACGTTACCGGTGGCGGACATCTGCACCTTGCAGTCGAAGTCGAATGTCGTATTTCTTCTGTTGCTCTCCGAGATGGCTGGGTTTTTCCTCTTGGAGATGGTGAATCCGAAAGGCAGTTCGACGGACCCCTGGGTCTTCAGTTGCACGCCGCCGGGACCGAATATCTTTTCTCCCTGCTTGCCTAATCCGATCTGTATCTCGCTTGGCGTGATTTTGTTGCCTCCCTCCGTGTTGGTTTTGGCTTTCTCCGCCCAATATTTGTTCATGGACTCTTTCAGTGCGTGTTCCCTGTACTCGTCTTCGCTGAGCACGAATGGTGTGGTGATCTCCATTTCACCCACTTTGGTGCGGTAGATGTAGAAGCCGCTCTCCGGATCGTATTCCACGTCTGTGCTTATGTTGTTAGGGGTGACGAGGTCCATGGATGACTTCTGCGTTAGATCGTCGTAGGTGACCATCTCCTGCTTCTTGAGGGGATAGCGCAAGCTGGCTGTGTCCTCTTGCGTGGATGCAAGGGTCGGCTTTCTGTCGGCTGGTGTCGGGATGTTTAAATTTTTGTCCCCTTGTGCGAATGCCGAAAAGGCAAGGATTCCGCAAAGCGCCGCAGTGATGAGTATATTATGTCTGTTTAGTCTATCCAATGTCTTTCTTTCTTTCTGATTAGGAAACGAAATCAAAGTTGTTTTAGTGCGTCCTTGATGATTTTTTCTAGTGAAATGGCCGGGTCGCCTGCAATGATCTTGTCGACCACTTTCGCGGATGCACTCCTGTTGAATCCTAATAAGACCAAGGCGGTGAGTGCCTCTTCTCTGTTGTTGTTCGTTTGTATCTGTGCGCCCAACGGAGACGTTTCTTTCCCTACTTTGTCTTTTAGGTCTATGATGATCCTCTGTGCGGTTTTCAGGCCGATGCCTTTCACCGCCTTGAGTTGGTTGACGTTCTCTCCGCTGATGATGGCCTCCAATTCGGGTACAGAGAAGGAGGATAGGATCATCCTGGCGGTGTTGGCGCCAACGCCTGATACGGATATGAGCAGAAGGAAGAGGTCACGCTCCGCCTTTTCGGCGAACCCGTAGAGCGTGAAGGCGTCTTCGCGGATGGCCTCGTGGATGTAGAGCTTGGCCTCCGCCTTGCCCTCCAGCGCAGCATAGGTGTTCAGCGAGATGTTCACCGCGTACCCGACCTGGTTGGCCTCTATGATGGCCATGGCGGGACTCAGTTCCTCGATTCTGCCTTTGATATATTCGTACATTCTATCTCTAAGTTATATTTTAGTTTGCAAAATTAATGAAATAATTCTAAAAAAAGCAATTTGGGCGCACGGAAGTTTCATTTAGACGGTTGTCGGATGGGAAACTATAAACCGAAAATTGAGAGGTGAAAATTATTTTCGGGGGAATTTTGGAATTCTCTGCTCGTGGCAACTAAGGATAGTAGTCTCAGAAACTTTATTTGTGACATTTGGTCGATGCGCCGTTCCCGCACCTACTGAAACAGTAAATCGTCAATAGTTAAATGGTATATTTCATCTACACGGAATGCGATGGCTGTGCCCACAAAAATAGTAAATCGTAAATAGCTAAATAGTAAATGTCATAGGTGTTGCATCGCAAAAAAAAAGCGGACCGAAGCCCGCTTTTTGATTCGCTTAATTCAGCTGTGATTATTTCTTGCTGCCGAACAAAGTCTCACCAGCCTTGCCAGTGTTCTTGATTGGAGTGTTAACGTTTCCGTCACCCAATTTTTGAGTACCTTTCATCAAAGCGATGATTACCTTGTCTGCGTTAGCTACAGCGTTGTCTTGGAAAGAAGTTACAAGCTTACCCTCGTTGAGGATCAAGTAAGAAGTGCCAGCATCAGAAAGAGTGATCTCCTCGTCCTTTTGATCTGTTCCGTCGCAAGTGAGCTCGAAAGTTACAGAACCTGCAGAAGCTGCAGTAACTTTGATCCATCCAGAAACTGCATTTTGCTTGTTAGAGAAAGAATACTTCTCACCAGCAGAAACTTGCATGGAAGTGAAAGTAGAGTTCTCATCTGCCTTGTCATCATCGTCACCGCAAGATGCGAAAGTGAAAGCTGCAGTCAAAGCTGCGAAAATCACTGCCAAATTAAAAATCTTTTTCATTTTGTAAATAAATTAAAAAGTTAAACAATAAAAATTCGATCATATAACACGAAACCCGCCTTTGCAGGTTTGACAGTGCAAATATAACAAAAATTTAGAATCGCGATTTTTTATCTTCTATTTTTTTTGGATTCGTTTATATTTTTTGTATGCCTATTGCGTTATTTCTTGAAGGGGGATACCCTTTCCTCCTGATCCTGTATGGGGGAGGTGTGTGCCTGACGATGGTTCCCCTTGTGTGGGGGGGAGAGAAAAAAAGCGGCGAAACCTTGTGGTTCCGCCGCCGGTATGGTTCGTTAGGGATGCTCGGATTTATTCCTCGTCCTCTTCCTTCACGTTAGTGAACACGATGGAGATATCGTCGTCCTCGTCCAACTTGTCGAGGAGTTTGTTGAGTGTCTCACGCTGTTCGGCGGTGATTTCCTTCGTGTCGTTAGGAGCGTAGATGAACTCCACGTCCTTGATCTCGTATCCGTTGTCCTCCAAGTAGGATTGGATTTTGGAGTTGTTCTCGAATGCGCCTTCGATGATGATCTCGCCCGTCTCGTCGTCCTTGAATACTTCCTCTACGCCGAAGTCGATCAACTCCAACTCCAGCTCTTCGAGGTCCGCACCCTCTTTCTCCGCCACCTTGAACACACATTTGTGCTCGAAGAGGAAAGCGAGGCTACCGGATGTGCCGAGGCTACCTCCGTGTTTGTTGAAGTAGGAGCGCACGTTGGAGACGGTACGCGTATTGTTGTCTGTAGCGGCTACTGCCAGGACGGCTACTCCGCCAGGACCATATCCCTCGTAGATGATCTCCTTGAAGTCAGCGGCATCCTTGTCGGTCGCCTTCTTGATGGCGCGGTCTACGCTGTCTTTCGGCATACACTCCGCTTTCGCTTTCTGCAGGAGCATGCGGAGACGTGAGTTGGAGGATGGATCCGCACCGCTGGCCTTGACGCTAATGGTTATTTCCTTAGAGATGCGGGTGAACGTCTTGGATAATCGGGCGTTCCTCGCAAAAATTCTTGCTTTACGGTATTCAAAAGCTCTTCCCATTTTATTATTATTAGTTATTGTATGTTTTTATCTTGCCGTCTTTCGTGACCAAATGTCACGCGAAGGTATTATTTTTTGTTGAGTCTGTCAACCCCATAAACTTAATTCATAATTCTTAATTCATAACTCTTAATTCTCAATGATTCTTCCGTCCTGCATGTTGATGATCCGTCCCGAACCGGAGGCCATCTCCATGTCATGCGTGACCACGACGAGTGTTTGCCCCATCTCCTGCTGCAGTTGGCAGAAGAGACGGTGGATGTCTTGTTTGTTCTTGGAGTCGAGGCTGCCCGTCGGTTCGTCGGCGAGCAGGACGTCCGGCTTGTTGATGAGGGCGCGCGCCACGGCGACTCTCTGCTTCTCGCCTCCCGACAACTCGTTTGGCTTGTGGTCGGCCCTTTCGCTCAGGTTCATGAAGGCGAGCAGTTCCTTCGCCTCCCGTTCAGCCTCCGCTTTGTCCCTTTTCGCGATCAGGGCGGGGATCATGATGTTCTCCAATGCGGTGAATTCCGGCAGAAGCTGGTGGAATTGGAATACGAAGCCGATGTGTTTGTTGCGGAAAGCCGCTTGCTCGTCATCCGACAGGGCGAAGACATTTGTCCCGTTGATGGTCACCTCGCCCTTGTCTGGTTTGTCCAACGTGCCTAGGATTTGTAACAGTGTGGTCTTCCCCGCACCGCTCGCTCCGATGATGGAGACGAACTCCCCTTTCTCGATGGATAGGTTCACGCCACGCAACGCGGTGAATTGTCCGAATGATTTGGTGATGTTATTTGCTGTTATCATAATACTCTTCCAGTTTGTTGGTCAGGATGGATTCCAACTCTTCAGGCGTTATGTTGATCTTGAGTTTGCCGTTCTGTGCGTAGGATATTCTGCCTGTCTCTTCGGAGACGATGATGACCGTCGCATCGGTTTTCTCGGAGAGTCCCACCGCCGCCCTGTGACGCAGTCCGATCTCCTTCGGGAGGTCGAAGTTGTGCGAGACGGGTAGGATGCAGCCTGCCGCTGTTATCTTGTTTTTGGAGATGATCATGGCTCCGTCGTGTAGCGGCGAGTTCTTGAAAAAGATGTTCTCGATGAGGCGGGCGTTGATTTCCGCGTTGATGGTGTCTCCCGTCACCTCTATGTTCTTGAGGTCTTTGGTCTTTTCGAAGACGATGAGCGCGCCCACCCGTCTTTTCGCCATGTTCTTGCAGGCGATGATGATCTGCATCACTTCGGCGTCGACCAGTTGGGAAGGGTTGGCGGAGAACAATTTATTGATGAACGATGATACCTTGTCTCGTCCTGTTCCGATGCGGGAGAGCGTCTGCCGTATCTCGTCCTGGAACAACACGATGAGTGCGATGGCGCCCACGTTGACGATCTGGTTCATGATGCCCCCCAGCAGTTGCATTTGGAAGACGAAGTTCACGACCAGCCATGCGATGACGAAGAACAGGATGCCGAGGAAGACCCTCATGGCGACCGTTCCCCGCAGGACTTTATAGGTCTTGTAGAGTAGGCATGTGACTAAAAAAATGTCTATGTAATCGATCGGTCTAATCATTTTTGTACCTTGTTATTATAATAACGTGTATATAGGTCGATACATTGTTTTGCCTCTTTCACGTCGTGGACCCTCAGGATGTCGGCGCCTCCGATCAGTGACAGGGTGTTCAGGACGGTGGTCCCGTTCAACGCCTCATCGGGGGTGATGTCCAGCGTTTGCCAGATCATCCTTTTCCTTGAGATGCCCACCAAGAGCGGATAGCCCAACGCCTTCAGTTCCAGTTGGGAGGATAGCAATGCGAAGTTCTGGTCCATCGTTTTTCCGAAACCGAAGCCCGGGTCGATGATGATCTTTTGGACGCCTTTCTCCCGCAGCGCTTTGGTTCCGTCTGCAAAGAAAGCGAAAATTTTTCTGATTAGTTCGTCCGGAGAGGATGAATCGACCTCGTGTGGGTGTGTGAACACATAGGAGCAATCCAATTCCGCCACGGTTTCCGCCATTTTCGGGTCGCTTCCGTATACGTCGTTGATGATTTGCGCGCCGAATTCCTTCACCGACATGCGGGCGACGCTGGCCCGGAAGGTATCGATGGAGAGGCAGATGTCGGGGTGGGCGTTCCTGATGACCTCCAATGCGTTTCTCATGCGGGACAATTCCTCCTCCTCGCCGACAGGTGCGCTTCCCGGACGGGTGGAGCAGGCTCCGATGTCGAAAATGGAGGCGCCTTCCTCAATGAATTGTTCGATTTTTGACAGGATGGCCTCCTTCGATTCGCATCGGCTATCTTTGAAGAAGGAATCTGGCGTAATATTTATTATCCCCATTACTTGGGGTTGGTTTTTGATGTAAGTAGTTGTCATATAGTCTTTTATATATTTAAAAATTCGTCTTTGGTCGAACCTAATATTAAAAAATGCAAAAAAATATCCCTAAAAACTTTTTTGCAAAAATAGAAAATATATATCTTTGTCCACTACTTCAGTCGCGAAATTGATTGTGCTGTTGAATTTTGAGGTTGAGTGGGGCAATAAAACTGCAAAAGAGAAGTTATATAATTTAAATGAAACATTATCTTATTTTATTATAGTGCTATGAGACACGTAAATTTTTTGAAGACTGCGGCGTTGTTGATGTTAGCTGGTGTTACATTAGCTTCGTGCGGAGAAAAAAAGTTGAAAGACTCGAAGGAATCAAACGCTACAGGTTGGAAATACAATGACAAGGAGAATGGCGGATTCCAGGTTGTGAATGGTTATGTTCAGGAAACCCCTCCGGGAATGGTATTCATCGAGGGTGGTACCTTTACGCAAGGCCGTGTGATTGAAGATGTGATTGGTGATTGGAACAACATCCCGAGACGTGTGACCGTTGCTTCCTTCTATATGGATAAATATGAGATCTCAAATGTGAACTGGCGTGAGTACCTCTATTGGATGGGCAACGTCTTCCACAATACTCCTGAGTATGTTGAGAAAGCATATCCTGATACATTGGTGTGGAGAGAGGAGTTGGCTTACAACGAGCCATATTTGGACTTCTATTTCTCACACGTGGCTTACAACTGGTATCCTGTTGTAGGTGTTAACTGGGAGCAGTGCTCTGACTACTGTATCTGGCGTACTGACCGTGTGAACGAGATGAGAATGGCTTCTAAGGGTATTATCCAATATCCTGACTTCCAAGCTTTGAAGGGTAACACTGACCCTAACGATATCGCTCAGAACCAAGTGTTCAGTACTCAGAAATACTTGATGAAGTCTGACTACAAGCCAACTGATGGTAAGAAGCCAGTGACTGACGTTTATGGAAATGTTAGAAAGACAAATATGTCCGACGGTATTTTGATGCCGAAGTATCGTCTCCCGACCGAGGCTGAGTGGGAGTACGCCGCTTACGGAACAAAGGCTATCGAAGGCGAGGAGAACTACCAAGAGAGAAAGATTTATCCTTGGTATGGTCACCAGATGCGTAACCCAAGCAAGAAGGTTAAAGGTCAAATGTATGCCAACTACGTTCGTGGTCGAGGCGATATGATGGGTATGGGTGGTCACTTGAACGACCATGCTACTATCACTGCTCCAGTGGACGCTTTCTGGCCAAATGAGTTCGGTCTGTATTGTATGGCTGGTAACGTGAACGAGTGGGTATTGGATGTTTATCGTGTATTGTCTAGCGACGATGTACAAGAGTACAACCCATTCCGTGGTAACGAATACAAGGTTCCTGTTAAGGAAGAGACTACCATCGATGGTGTGAACGTGAAGGTTCCTCAAATCGATAGCTTGGGTCGCGTGGTATTCGCTTATCCTGTTGACAAGGCTGAGGATCCAACAGGTTACGCTAAGTTGGATGTTCGTAACTATAAGGATGGTGACGCTGGTAGCGCATTGAACAGAACAGAATGGACTGTCGTTACTGATCCTGACATCTCTACTAAGAAATTGTACGATCCGGATCCGGAGAGCGACAAGGAGAGCTTCTTGACCTCTAAGGTGTCTAATACTTCCCGTGTCTACAAGGGTGGTGGTTGGAAAGACCGTTCTTACTGGTTGAACCCAGGTCAAAGAAGATATCTTGAGCAGACTGAGTCTCGTAGCGATATCGGTTTCCGTTGCGCGATGAGCAAGGTAGGTGCTGAGGATGGAGATGTAAGATAATGTAATCTCATAGTAAAAAAAGCCCCTCTCGTAGGGGCTTTTTTTGTTACTGACAGGTTGGTGAGAGAAACCAATTTTTAGCCCCCACCTTTAATCTTTTCGTTATGGATATTCAAAGCATTTATGATATATTCTCACGCTTCCCGCTCGTGACGACCGATAGCAGGAACTGCCCTAAGGATTCTTTGTTTTTCGCCTTGAAGGGAGGAAACTTTGATGGTAATAAATTCGCCCGTGCCGCTGTCGAACAGGGATGCGCCTACGCATTCGTGGATGAGGCGGAGTTTGCGGATGGTGAACGGATCTTGTTGGTCGACGATTCCTTGAAGACCTTACAACGTCTGGCGGAGTACCATCGCAAACAATTGGGCCTGAAAATCATCGGCGTGACGGGTAGTAACGGTAAGACGACGACCAAGGAGTTGCTCGCCGCTGTCTTGGGTAGGAAGTTCAACCTGACGTATACGAAGGGTAACCTGAATAATCAAATCGGTGTGCCGTTGACCCTCTTGTCCATCAAGAAGGAACATGAACTGGCCATCGTTGAAATGGGTGCGAGCCACCCTGGCGACATCGAGGAACTGGTGAACATCGCCCATCCTGATTTCGGACTGATCACGAATATCGGAACCGCCCACATCCTTGGGTTCGGTTCCTTCGAGGGGGTGGTCAAGACGAAGTGCGAGTTGTATGATTACCTGCGGGCTCATCACGGGAAGGTGTTCTACCATTGCGCCAACCCTATCTTGGAGGAGAAATCCTCGGGTATGGACCGTGTCCCTTACGGGGTGGGTTCTCCGCTCTCCGCGGAATTGGTGGGCTGCGATCCCTTCCTGCATATCCGTTGGAATGGCTTTGATATCCGTACCCAGTTGATCGGTGCCTATAACTTCGAGAACGTGCTGGCGAGCATCGCGGTGGGGTCGTACTTCGGTGTCGCTCCGGAGGATATTGTGGAGGCTATCTCCCAATATGCGCCGACAAACAGCCGTTCCCAATACAAGAAGACGGCTTCCAATGACCTGATCATCGACGCCTATAACGCGAACCCGACTAGCATGTCGGCCGCACTTGATAACTTCAAGGGCATGGTCGCTGATAGCAAGGTGGTCGTCCTTGGCGACATGAAGGAGTTGGGCCATGTTAGCGAAGCGGAGCATCAGAAGATTGCGGATATGTTGCCTGCCCTGCACTTGAAACAGGCTTTCCTGATCGGTCCTGAATTCGCTAAGACGAGTGGTGATGCGTTGAGATTCGATTCGGTAGACCAACTGAACGATTACCTGAAGGCGAACCCGATATCCTCTTCGCTTGTCCTTGTGAAGGGCTCGAATAGTATGAAACTGACCTCTTGCGTCGATAATCTGTAATGACCGGTTGCCATGAAACAGATAGCCTTAGTGGTAATATTCTTCTCGATATTCTTCTCGTATCTTTTCTATGTCCATAACCGTAAGAAGAAGGCTTTGCCTCCTGCCCAGGATGAGACGGAGGAGGAACGGAAGGAACGTATACGGAGGGAGAAAATCGCTTCGGGCGAGTGTTGCGGACAACATGCGGTCTGCGAGCGTGATTCGCTATTGAACACCAAGTTGAAAGCGGTTTACTACGACGATGAGGAGTTGGATGTCTTTACGGATAGGGAGCCTTCCAGTTATACGGACGAGGAGATCTCACAGTTCCAAAACGTGCTTTATACCATGAAGGACTATGATGTGGCTGGATGGCTGAAAAGCCTTCAGTCCCGTGATATCCAATTGCCCGATGTGGTAAGGGAGGAGGCGTTGCTGATCGTTTCTGAACGAAGGGCTTCCGCAAGTTCCAGTGTTAATAAACAAAATGAATAATTCTTATGAAGTCTAGGCTGAAGTCTTTGCTGTTCGTGTATCTCTTCTGGGTGGTCCTTTTTGTTTTGCAAAAGCCTATCTTCTTATTGTTCCATTTGGGGAGCGCTAGCCGTTATTCTTTCCTCGAATGGCTGAAGACTATCTGGCACGGGTTTCCGATGGACCTCTCCATGGCGGGTTATTTTACCCTGCCGATACTGGTTTTGCTGTTGGTCTCCTGCTTTTTCTTCAAAGACCGGGTGTTCGGGACAATCGCTAAGGTCCTCACCATCGTCTTCCTTGTTTTCGGCATGTTGGTTTTGGTGTCGGATCTCTTCCTGTACACGTATTGGGGCTTCCGTCTCGACGCCACTCCTCTTTTTTATCTCTCTTCGCCTAAGGATGCGGCGGCGAGCGGCACGGCGAAGGAGTATCTTTCCGCATTGCTTCTCTTCACGCTCTTCTTGGGCGGTTCCGTGTGGACGTACCTCAAATTGCACAAACGCTTTTTCTCCTTCTCGGGGAAGGCTTATGTGGCATCTCTTCCCTTATTGCTTCTAGGGGGCGTGATGTTCATCGCCATCAGAGGTGGCGTGGGTGTCTCCACGATGAATGCGGGTAGATGTTACTTCAGCAAGGAGATTTTCCTGAATCATGCGGCGATTAACCCCACGTGGAATTTCATTAGTGCATGTTTCTCTTCCAAGCGGTTCGACGACCAATATCGTTTCATGTCGGACGAGGAGGCGCGTGAGGGAATTCTTCCTTTGCTTCCTGTCGAGGGGGATTCCTCCACGGTCCGCTTGCTGAATACCGACCGTCCTAACATCATCTTCCTGATCATGGAGGGCATCGGATCGAACATGATAGAGCCACTCGGAGGAGAAAAGGGTGTCGCGCCTAACCTCAATCGCCTGATGGATGAGGGCCTTTTGTTCACCCGTTACTATGCGAACAGTTTCCGCACGGATAGGGGCCTGGTGTCGATCTTGAGCGGTTATCCCGCACAGCCGACCTCCTCGGTGATGAAATATCCCGCTAAGACGCAGAATATGGCTAAAATACCGTTCTCTTTGAAGCAGGCGGGGTACGATTTGGCTTTCTTCTATGGGGGAGATGATAACTTCACGAATCTGCACTCTTACCTCATCACTTCAGGCTTCGAGAAGATCATCACGGAGAAGGATTTCAGTCATTCGGAGATGTCCGCCAAGTGGGGGGCATATGACCATGTGGTGCTGGATCGTCTTCTGAGGGATATCGACGAAGAAGAGCGTCGCCCGTTCTTCAAGGCTATCCTGACACTGAACAGCCATGAGCCGTTCGATGTTCCGATGCATAGGCTGGAACACCCGTATCTGAACGCAGTCGCCTACACGGATAGCTGCATCGGTAGTTTTGTTGAGCAGCTTCGCCAAAGAGAGGTTTGGAAGGACCTGTTGTTGATTATCTTACCTGACCATGCCTCCCGTTATCCCGAGACTATGTCCAGTACGTGCGTCGAGCGGCATGAGATCCCTATGCTTTGGTTGGGTGGTGCATTGAAGCAACAACCAATGCGGGTGGATACGGTCTGCTCGCAGATGGATTTGGCGCGCACGTTGTTGTCGCAGATGGATTTGCCGGCGGATGATTTCATCTTCAGCAAAGATATATTCGGGCAGCGGACCCATAAGTTCGCATACTACGCTTTCCCGGACGGTTTTGGCATGATCGACCATCGTGGCGTGGCGATTTTCGACAATGCCTCAGGCGCTCCGCAACGGTGCGACAACGATACGTTGCTCCATGCGGGGAAGGCCTTCCTGCAGTGCCTGTATGATGATTTAGCTAAAAGATAGAATACGATATGCGTTGCTATAATTGTGGAACGGAATTGCCTGAGGGCTCCAAGTATTGCTTGAGTTGCGGGCGTAAGGTGGGCGAGAAGAGCCAACCCTCCTCGTCGAATGCGGAGGGCAGTGCCGAGCATTTGGACCCGAGCAAAAAGAAAGAGGGGAAACGCTTCAAGTTACCCCTCTTCCATCGTTGTATGATTTTCCTCGTCCTACTCCTTTTGGTTGTTCTGGCTCTCACCCATGCGAAGTAGTTCGTCCGTGTCGTAGAGGTTCATGTGCGAATTCTTCTTCGGATAATCTATCGTGTAGTGCAGTCCTCGGCTCTCTTTCCGCTGCGAAGCGGCCTTGATGACCAGGTATGCCGTGTTGATGATATTTCTCAGTTCACATATCTCTTTGGAGACGACGGATCTTTGGAATAGGTTTTCCGTTTCCCTGTAGAGTATTTCCAGACGGTCGTAGGCTCTTTTCAGACGCAGGTTAGACCGTACGATGCCCACGTAGGCGTTCATGATCTGGTTCACCTCCTTTTCGCTTTGGGTGATGAGCACCATCTCCTCGTTGAGGGATGTTCCTTCATCGTTCCACTCCGGGATCTCCTCGTTCCATGAGATGGCTGGCAGGTATTTGAGCGCATCCTTCGCGGCCGCGTCGGCATAGACCACCGCCTCGATGAGGGAGTTGGAAGCCAGACGGTTGGCGCCGTGCAAGCCAGTGCGGGAGCATTCGCCTGCCGCATAGAGGTTGTGGATGCTGGTTCTGGCGTTCATGTCCACCTTGATTCCTCCGCAGAGGTAGTGTGCCGCCGGTGCTACAGGAATATAGTCCTTGGTGATGTCGATGCCGATGGAGAGGCATTTGTTGTAGATGGTCGGGTACTCCCTTTTCGTGGTCTCTGGGTCCTTGTGCGTCACATCGAGGAAGACATGCTCGTCACCCGTGATCTTCATCTCGTTGTCTATGGCGCGGGCGACGACATCGCGCGGTGCGAGAGAACCTCTGGAGTCGTATTTCTTCATGAAGGCTTCGCCCTTCTTGTTGCGCAGGATACCTCCGTAGCCGCGCATCGCCTCCGTGATGAGGAAGGAAGGACGGTCGCCCGGATGATAGAGCGCGGTAGGGTGGAATTGCACGAACTCCATATCCTCCACCAATCCCTTGGCGCGGTAGACCATGGAGATACCGTCGCCCGTGGCTACCGGTGGGTTGGTTGTTGTCTGGTAGATGTTGCCGATACCGCCCGTAGCCATCATGGTGATCTTCGAGAGGAAGGTATGCACATGGTTGGTGCGGATGTCCAGGACATAAGCTCCGTAGCACTCGATGTTCGGGGTGGTGTGCTTCACCAGTTGTCCCAAATGGTGCTGCGTGATGATCTCGATGGCGAAGTGTTGGTCGTAGACATCGATGTTCGGGTGGCTCTTGACCGCCTTGATCAGACTCTTTTGGATCTCCTCGCCTGTGTTGTCCTTGTGGTGCAGGATACGGAAGTCGGAGTGTCCGCCCTCTTTGTGCAGGTCATAATCTCCTTTCTCGTTCTTGTCAAAATCGACGCCCCAAGATACCAGTTGCTTGATCTGTTCAGGTGCGCCCTCCACCACTTTGCGTACGACCGCTTCGTCGCAGATACCGTCACCTGCTATGAGGGTGTCGATCACGTGGTGCTCGAATTCGTCGGTTGGTTTAGTCACGGAAGCCACGCCACCTTGTGCGTAGTGCGTGTTCGCTTCCTCCATTTCGGTCTTGCATAAGATGGCGACTTTGCCTTTGTGGGCCACCTTCAGGGCGAAACTCATGCCTGCGATGCCGGAGCCGATAACTAAGAAATCATATTTTTTCGTCATATACCTTGTGTGTTTTTATACTCTTTTTCTCTATTGTATTACAAATTTAATTTTCTTTTGTATCAAAATCTTCATGAATGCTTTTTTTTTTCATAAGTTTTTATATCTTTATGCATGCGATAGTAATAGCACGCTATAAATGTTGAGTTTAATTATTGAAGATTAATGAGAAATTTATTTTTAGGACTCGTGCTGGCGTTTTCGATGGTGGCTTGTACCGTTCCAGCGGATTATTTCGAGAAGGTCTCGTCGGAGGTTACTTCTGTAGTGCAGGCGTATAACCGCTTTGCGGAGACACTCTCTTCCCCGATTGATTCAGTGAAGATGGTGAAGATGGTTGATGCTTATGCGGATGCGCATTCTGCGGCCAATACTTCGCTGAAGACCCTTCAAGGCATGTCGGAGTGTAGCGGGAATGATGCGTTGCGTCAGTCGGCGGTGGATTTTGTTTCCACGTATGTCTCGTTTTACGATAATGATTTCCCTCCGGTGATGGATGCCATTATGACTGGTGGAAATGACGAGGATGTGGAGGCTCAGGTGAAGTCGTTGAAGTCGGATTTCGCATTACGGTCCGCTGAGAAGGAAAAGGTTTTCTTGGATAACATGAAGGCCTTTATGAAGGAGTTCGATTTATATCAGTCCGGATTCTGAGTGGAGGGACGATGTCCTTTTTGTTGAATATATTAAAGAGTTGATTATGAGTAACATGGTTGATGTTTTTTGCGTGAATACGCAAAGGAAGTACAGCTACCCTATGGGTACGAGTTTGTTGGATGTATACAAGGATTTGAATGTGCCGTTGAATGGGAAGCCTTTCGTTGTTCAGGTGAACAATGTGACGCGCGATTTGAAGTTTAAGATATATAATCCGAAAAGAATAGAGTTCCAGAGCAATGATGTGCCTGCCGGTAGACGTGCCTACGTGCGTTCGTTGTCTTTTATCCTGTGCAAGGCTTTCTACACCTTGTTCCCTGGGGCGGAGATCCGTTTGGACCACCCGATCGCCAACGGCTATTATTGTAAGCTGTTGAGGTCGGACCAGAAGATCACCACGGAGTTGACGGAGCGTATCAAGGAGGAGATGAGGAAGATCATCGCGATGGATTATCCGTTCGTCATGAGGATGATCCCTACCGAGGAGGCGATCGCCGCGTTCGAGAAGCGTGGGGCTACCGATGTCTCCCTTCTGTTGAAGTCCTTGGGCGAATTGTATACGAAGGTCTATGAGTTGGATGGCCTGATGGATTGGTACATCGGTCCTTTGGCTCCTTCCACGGGCTATGTGGATGTCTTCGACCTGACCCCTTATAAGGACGGAATGTTCCTCCGCGTGCCGGATAGGAAAGACACGAAGAAACTGAGCGAGGAGGTGAACCAGGACAAGTTGTTCGGCACCTTCAGCGAGTATACCGAATGGAATGAGATCATGGGTCTCAGCAATGTGGGGAACATGAATTCGTTGATACAGAAGAAGCGTGTCATGTCTGATGTGATCAAGATCGCGGAAGCCTTGCAGGAGAAGAAGATCACGAAGATAGCGGATGATATCTGTGAGCGAGGCACAGTGAAACTGGTCTTGGTTTCGGGGCCTTCCTCTTCTGGTAAAACCACTTTCAGTAAGCGCCTGAGTATTGCTCTCGCGGTGAATGGAAGGCGGCCTACGCCTCTCTCGATGGACGATTACTTCGTGTCACGCGACAAGACTCCACGGGATGAGCATGGCGACTATGACTTTGAGTCTCTCTATGCGCTCGATTTGGAGCTTTTCAATGACCATCTGAAGAAGATGCTGGCGGGTGAGGAGGTGAGCCTCCCTACGTTCAATTTCGAGACGGGACAGCGAGAATACAGAGGCAATACGATTAAACTGGGACCGAATGATATCTTGGTGGTGGAGGGCATCCATGCCTTGAATCCGACCCTCACTTCGGAAATCCCTGCGGAGCGCAAATTCAAGGTCTATGTCTCTGCGTTGACGACCATCTCGTTCGATAATCATAACTGGATACCGACGACGGACAACCGATTGCTCCGCCGTATCATCCGAGACTATAAGTACCGTGGCTATTCCGCGCTCGACACCATCAGCCGCTGGCCGAAGGTGAACGCTGGTGAGGAGAAGTGGATCTTCCCTTATCAGGAGAATGCGGATGCGATGTTCAACTCGGCTCTGATCTTCGAGCTTAGTGTCTTGAAGAAGTTCGCTGAGCCGATCTTGATGGAGGTTCCTCAGAATTGCGTGGAGTATTCCGAAGTGCATAGGCTGCAGAACTTCCTGAAGTATTTCAGTCCTATCCAGGAGACGGAGATTCCGTTCACCTCGCTCTTGCGCGAGTTCCTGGGTGGCAGTACGTTCTCTTATTAATCTTTTAAAGTGCAATGACTGTTATGAAACGTTTTAATTGGAAAACAGTTTGGGCTTTTTTCGCCTTTGTGTGCTGTGCCGCTTTTTCGTTCGCATCGGATAGAACGGCTTCATTCCCGGGAGGAAACGATGCGTTGGCGAGTTATTTGCAAACCAACGTGACATATCCCGAATCGGCCATGAAGAACAACGAGATAGGCAAAGTATTTGTCTCGTTTGTGGTTGAGAAGGATGGTTCCATTCAAAATGTGAAGGTGGAGAAGGGTGTTTCCTCCATCTTGGACGAGGAGGCGATGCGTGTGGTGCGCAACATGCCGAAGTGGACACCTGCGATGAAGGATGGCAAAGAAGTTAGGACTTCATTGACGTTGCCGATAGTTTTTCACTTGCCTAATAAAGTTTTAGAGAAGTAGGCATGTTTCATGTGAATATCGCGGGGGACGTTGGGTAATCTCACAACGCCCCCCGTTTTTTTGTCAATGCTTTGAAAGGAAGTAGCTATTCCCTGGCGCCGAACAGACTAGGTCCTTCATCTCCATGTCGAATAACAGGGAAGATAATTGTCCGAACGGTATCTGTGTCTTCCTCACCAACTGATTCATGTCCATCCTCTCATCTATTTGTAGAGCTTCGACGATAATCTTCTCTTGATCGGTCAGTTGCATGAATCTGGAGATGCTCAGATCGGTTTGCTCTTTCTCCATGATGTCCCAGTTCATGAGTTGCTCGATCTCCTCCGCACTCTCCACCATGGTCGCCTGGTTATTCTTTATGAGCTTGTTGCATCCTGCGGAATAGAGGTCTCCTATCCGTCCGGGTATGGCGCACACGTCCTTGTTGTACGAGTTGGCGAATTCGGCGGTGAAGAGAGCTCCTCCCTTCTCTCCGGACTCCACGACGAGGATGACGTCGCACATGCCTGCGATGATTCGGTTGCGCGACACGAAGTTCTTCTTGTCCACGATGCATCCTGAGCGGAATTCCGTCACGATGCCGCCTCTTTCCATCATCTTGTAGGATAAGGCTCTGTGCCTTGCGGGGTATAGCATGTCGAGCCCGTGGCCGACCACGCCGATGGTCTGGATGCCTAGGTCCACTGCCTTTTTGTGGGCGCATCCGTCCACTCCGTAGGCGAGTCCGCTGATGACGTTCAGGTCCGGGTATTTGTGAGCCAATGAGGATACGATATCCTCGCAGATGTTTTTCCCGTAGGGGGTCATTTTTCGGGTGCCGACGATCCCGATGGAGTGGCCTCCGTTCATTGACATCTTTCCTTTCGTGTAGAGGATGTAGGGCGCATCGACGCACTCCCTCATCCGTTGGGGGTACTCTTCGCTACTGAAGGGAATCGCTTTCGCGTCCGCTTTCCGTAGAAAGGAGATCTCCTTTTCCGCCTGTTTCAGGAGCATCGGGTCTTTTATACTTTTGGCGGTCACGGTGCCAATCCCCTGTATGTTCTCCAAATCCTTGCGTGGGCATTGGATCACCTCTTTCTCGCTGCCCAATGTGGCGACGAGTTTCCTGATGGTATGCGTACCCACACCCTTCGCCATCGTCAAGGCGATCTGATACAATAAATCTTGTTCCATGATGTCTAAACAAATAGAAATTTCCGTATTTTTGGTAGTCTTGCCTCCGCTTTACCACAGATACGATTTTTATATTACCTTTGCAAAGATAATTATTAATGTTTAGAATGCGATGGAATCAACAAGAAAAAACAAGATAGATAGGCTTGTCCAAAAGGAATTGGGCGATATTTTCCAGAAGTTCACGAAGTCCCAGGGTGGGGTGCTGATATCCGTGACCTCTGTTTCCGTTTCTGCGGATCTTAGTGTCGCCAAGGTCTATTTGAGCATTTTCCCTAGTGAGAAACAGTCGGAGTTCCTGGAGATGATTCAGGGGGCCCAGAAATCGATCCGCTATGACCTTTCCCAACGTACCCGTCACCAGTTGCGTCAGGTGCCGGAGCTGCATTTCTATTTGGATGATTCGCTCGACTATCTGGAGAATATTGACCGCCTGTTAGGCTTGGATAAGAAATGAAGCTACAGTTATTCATAGCTTTAAGATATCTTTTCTCACGCAAAGACCATAATGCCATCAATGTCATCTCGGCCATTTGCGCAGGTGGCATTTGTGTGGCGACGATGGCCCTGATTTGTGTGCTCTCTGGCTACAATGGCTTCCAACAGCTGATCCAGGATCTGTTCAATGCCTTCGACCCGGATGTCAGGATCACCGTGGTCGAAGGAAAGAGTTTCAGCGTTTCGGATGAGCGTATCCAAAAGGTGAAGTCCCTCGATTTCGTGGAGGTCTCCTGCGACGTCATGGAGGAGAATGCTTTGATACGGAATGATGAGCGGCAGACGATGGTCACGGTGAAGGGTGTCTCCGACGAATATGCCCGGCTGACGAATGTGAACGAGGTGATGCAGGTGGGGCAGTTTGTCTTGCGGGAAGACGATGAATACGGCATGATCATCGGAGGAGCGCTGGCCAATCAGATAGATGTGGCGTTGGGCTTTACCCGACCGGTCTCATTGTATGTGCCTAAACATGACGTGAAGATCAATCTGGCGAACCCTGAGAAGGGCTTCGAGGAGCAACGCTTGTTCGTCGAGGGTATTTACGGGACCAACCAGTTGGAGATCGACTCCAAATATGCTTTTGTGGATATCTCTTTCGCCCGGAGACTCCTGGGCTATGCGGAGGATGAGGTCACCTCGTTGGAACTCAAGTTGAGGACGGGTGTCGATGTGGACGAGGCTTTGCGTGTGGTGTCCGAGACATTGGGACCGTCGTTCAAGGTGCAGGGGAAGAAACAACAGCATGAGGATTTCTATCGGATGATGAAGGTCGAGAAGTGGATTTCTTTCCTTATTTTAGTTTTTATCCTGCTGATAGCCGTGTTCAATCTCGTGGGTTCGCTCACCATGTTGATCCTGGAGAAGAAGGAGGATATCGATACGTTGCGTAATATGGGGGCCACGGACAGTTTCGTCCGTCAGGTCTTCCTGTTGGAGGGTTGGCTGATATCCGTGTTCGGCACGATTGTCGGTGTCACTGTGGGGTTGACCCTTTGCGGCTTGCAGAAGTGGCTGGGGATCATCAAGCTGGGCAATGGTGAAGAGGGCGGATTCGTCGTCGACGCTTATCCTATTAGCATCAGTCTTTCGGATGTGCTCGTTGTCCTGCTCTCTTCCTTGCTGATAGGATTGCTTATTTCCTGGTTCCCGACGAAGTATATGGGGCGGAAAACCGCTTAGTTTCACTAAATGGAGTGATGATGATAAGATGAAGAAAAAGGTTTTTGGAGTCCTCCTTTTGATGGAGGCTATGTTCATGGCGCTCTCCACCATTGTCTCGTTTTGTTATGGCGAGGCGGATCTGTTCGCTTTGTTGTTGCCCACGTGCCTGGCTGGCGCTTGTGGCGGATTCCTTTTTTTGTCCAATAGAAAGAATAAGGGGGCTCTGACCAGAAAGGATTGCTATATCATCATCTCCGGGGCGTGGGTGGTCTTCTCCCTTTTCGGCATGCTTCCGTTCATGATCTATGGAACGACCGATACGGTGGCGGATGCCTTCTTTGAGACGATGTCCGGCTTCACGACGACGGGAGCTTCCGTTCTGAATAATATAGAGGAACAACCTCACGGTATCCTCTTTTGGCGCAGTGTGCAGCAATGGATGGGTGGCTTGGGCATCATGTTGTTCTCCATCGCTTTGCTTCCTTCTTATAACCGCAACAATACGCAATTGTTCTCCACGGAGGCCACAAGCGTCGCCATGCGTAAGTTGCGTCCGAAGACACAAGAGACCGCAAGGGGTATTTTCCTGATATATGCTATCCTGACCGCAGTCTGTGTGCTTTTCTACTTCATCGGCCCGATGTCGTTCTACGATGCGGTGTGCCACGCCATGACGACGGTCGGTACGGGTGGTTTCAGTACGCACCAGGCTAATTTCGCCTACTTCAATTCTCCCTATCTGGAGTATGTGGCATCCATCTTTATGTTCTTGGCAGGTGTTAACTTCGCCTTGTATTTTATGGCGAGCGTGGGGGAGTGGAAGGTCTTCCGTGTCAACGAGGAGTTCCATTGGTATGGTATTTTCACATTGGTGCTTGTCTTTATCTTCTATATTTTGCTGGTGGAAAACCCATGCCACGTGTTGACGGCGCAGATGCCTTCCTCTTATGAGGGAGCCTTCCGGGCGGCTTTGTTCCATGTGACGAGTATTTTCTCCTCTTGTGGCTATCAGGGCACCTATTGCGACTATGTCGGTTGGGGTGCTCCTTTCTGGATTCCTACAGCCATTATGATGTTCAGCGGCGCATGTGCGGGTTCTTCCAGTGGAGGTGCCAAATTGATCCGCCTCATCATCGCCGTGAAGAATGCGGGGAACGAGTTGCGGTTGCACTCTCATCCTAATGCGGTATTGCCTTTGAAGGTCTCATCACGGTTGATGTCGATGGAATTGGTGGTGCGCGTTTTGGCATTCTTTTTCATATTCGCTTTGTTGTTTTTAGCGGGGACTTTCGCCTTGACGTTGACTGGTGTGGATTTCGATTCTGCGCTTGGCTCTTGTCTGTCCGCTATCTCAAATAATGGTCCTGGTTTCGGCATCACAGGTCCTGCGGTCAATTATGCGGAGGTGCCTATCGTGGGCAAGTGGATTCTTTCCGCCTTGATGTTGATTGGTCGTTTGGAGATCTATACTATCCTGTTGCTTTTCACCTCCCACTTCTGGAAACTAAGATGAGGAGAATTGAGAATTATGAATTAAGGGTTTGCTGTGGAGGGTATGCCCATTTGTGTCATCCTGGTGCTAAACTGTTCCGGCATGGGGCTTATTTCGCTTCTGGTCGCTTCATTTCCCTTCTGACGTGTAAGTGACCATCTGGTGCGTTTGCGATTGAATTTGAGGCTCTGAAGGCCGAAATGCCCTGCTGAAACAATCGAAGGACATGAGAGTTGTGAATTATGAATTGATAGTTCTACGAAGTCAATTTTGAATTAGTTGAGGGGGTGTTGGCTAGACCGCCCCGCCTCCACGTGCGCACACTCACCAAACAACTCATAATTCTTAATTTCTTAACTCTTAACTCTTATTGATGGCTCGTATGGAAGGATGGTGTGACACATGCCGTCCGAGTATAAAAAAAGCGGGAAGGCAAAAGCCCTCCCGCTTCCGTATGTTATAATCTTAGAGATTATTTCTTGATGAACTTGCCAGTGATGTTCTTGTTGACGATGATGGCGTATTCGCCAGCTGCCAATCCAGAAACGTTCACCTTGTTGTCAACTACCGTACAAGCCTTAACCGCACCGTTCAAAGAAACGATTTCTACGCTTTGGATATCCTCGATGCCATAGAATGCGATCTCGTTGAGTACAGGGTTAGGGTAGATGGACAATGACTTGCCATCGCTGTTAACCTTAGCGACACCTACGCTACCTTTGTAAGAAACGACAAGTTTGTCTACCATGTAAGAAACCAATGGATTTTGCTTGAAGTCAACAGAGAAACTCTTTGCGTTCTTAGGGATGTTAACTTCTCCAACTTCATGAGTCCAGAAGTCATAGATCATAGAATCTGGGAATACGTTCACTGAATCTCCCGTGTCGAATTTCACGTAGATTGGCAACAATTCTTTCTCGTTGAGTCCGTTTACTCTTCCTTCAAGTGCGTAGCTTTGATCTTTGTCGTATTTCTTTGCATAGCAATCAACCTTGATTTTTCCTGCTTTAATAGCATCTTCAGACAATTGGATTGGGTCTGTCCAAATAGAGTAAGACAATGGTTCTCCCAAGAATTCTTGGCTGACGATAGTCAATGCGGCGTACATCTGGGTCATTGGAATGTTTGAACCATCCCACCAAATGTCACCACTCTCGCTTTTGTCAAATTGCAATGCCAAGAATGCACCTTTATCCTCGACGATGTAATCTGGGTCTTGTGTCCAATTCAACGCGATTCCATTTTGGAAGTAAAGTGAATCTACGAGGTTGGTCAAGTAGAATTTCTCGGTCCAGATGTTCGTTCCGTCAAATTGGCAACCGTAGATCGGAATGTTGTTCTCGTCTGTCTCGAAATATAAGTTTTTTATTTTCAACTCTGATTCGGTGTCTTTAGCAACCTCTCGTTTGTAGGCAATGAGAACTGATTTTACTTCCCTGTCCCTCAAAGCGAATGTGTATTCGTCAAAGTTATTCCATTTCGTTTCGTTGCCTGGCTGCTTTGCATCAATGAAAGTTCTGCTGATCACGTCTTTTCCCTTGTTCATTTCGATGACAAAACCAGCGTCCTCTTCTGCCATACATTCTATAATGATTGTGGCTTTTTCCGGATTTTCACATGTTTTATTAGCTATTGAACTCTCATTTCTGATGTCTTTTTCATCAACCATGTAGTCTATAACTAATCTCTTCGTTCCGACATTCAAACCCTGCATTCCAGTCAACCTGGTTTCCAGATAGCCAGTATAATCTCCGTGATGAGTGATGTACATGTAACCATCGCCCTCTTTCAACTCGTTGTTTTCTTCACTCTCGGATTCGAAGGGAGTGTACTGTACTCCGTTCTGGAGTTTTCCGTCCTTAATCAAATAATATGCGTCACCCGCAAACGCACCAGCGTAGCAAGAAGCGAGCGCAAAAAGGAGTAAACCTACTTTCTTCATATAGTAATCTATAAAAATAAAAGGCGGGTTCTGTATAACTCTCTCTCCTTGTCGGGAGAACCCATTACCCGATTTTGGAGAGGTCGCTCGTAAGGAACGATTTGCCAAATTTAGTGCTTGTATGTTTCTGCAACAAATTTTTCCCCCATGCTTTTTGGGCGCTTCTTTTATTTCTTGATAAATGTAAACTTATCGTGCCCGTTTCCTGCCACACAAGTGATGAAAGCCCTTCCCTGTGCGTTTACATGTGGCATGTGTCGCCTCTTTTTCCCTACCTATTCGGACCAATGGATAATGCATGAACTACTGCCCTTCCGATGTGATGGCCCGTGTTGGAACGTGTTGTTTTACTCGTTTTTTTGATGAATGGTTGGAAACGAACGCGTATATAATTTTTTTAAGGCAAAAGTTTTCGTACTTTCGCGCCAAATCGATTTATTTTATGTTAAATAACATATATCACATAGGCTTGGATGCCGGTTCCACCACTTTAAAGGTGGTGGTGACAGACGGGAACGGTGAGATCGTTTATACGGATTACGCTAGGCATCACGCTGATATTCAGGGGACACTGCTCTCCTCTTTGTCCTCCCTGAAGGAGAAATTGTCGGACGTGCCTGTTCGCATACAGGTGACGGGTTCGGCTGGAATGGGTTTGTCTGAACGATTCGGTTTGCCTTTCATCCAGGAGGTCGTGGCTGCGACCCAGGTGATCGAAAAGAGATATCCTGATACCCGCACGTTGGTGGATATCGGCGGTGAGGATAGTAAGATGATTTTCTTCAACAAGAATATGCAACCTGACATTCGTATGAACGGTAACTGTGCGGGTGGTACGGGTGCGTTCATCGACCAGATGGCTGTGATTTTGGGTGTCGAGGTGGGTGAACTGAGCGATATGGCGCTCAACGCCGATTCGGTCTATCCGATCGCCTCCCGTTGCGGCGTATTCTCCAAAACGGATATCCAGAACCTTATCGCCCTCAATGTGAGGCGCGAGAATATAGCCGCCTCCATTTTCAATGCGGTGGCGACCCAGGTGGTTTCCGCACTCTCCCGTGGGTGCGATATCCTGCCTAAGGTCTTCCTGTGTGGCGGTCCGTTCGCCCATATCCCCGCTTTGCGGAAAATCATGCAGGAGCGTCTCGGACTCGCTTCCGAGGATATCATCCTGACTGAACACGCTTCCGTGGTGCCGGCTTGGGGCGCCAGCCTCTCCATGAACGAGAATGCGGAGGTGAAGAATCTGGGTGAATTCATCTCTTTGTTCCAAACGAAGAGTAAGAACGTCGGTGTGTCGAGCTCTTCCCTCTCTCCTCTGTTCGAGAGCAAGGAGTCATTCGAGACTTGGAAAAAGAGTAAGGAAAAGAATAAGATAGAGAAGGTGGCAATGTCTGACATCGCCTCCGATAATTGTTACATCGGTGTCGACTCCGGCTCCACGACCACGAAGGTGGTGGCGATGGACGAGCAGGAGCGTATCTTCTTCACCTTCTATAAGAAAAATGGCGGTAGACCGCTGGAAACGGTGAAGGAGGGCCTCTCCCTCTTGCAGGAGGAGGCGCAGAAGTGTGGACGTGACCTCAAGGTGGTGGGTAGCTGCTCGACGGGTTATGGCGAGGAACTGATCAAAACGGCTTTCGGACTGAACTTCGGTATGGTCGAGACCATCGCCCACTATACGGCCGCCTATAAACTGAACCCTAAGGTGTCATTCATTCTGGACATCGGCGGACAGGACATGAAGGCGATCTTCGTGGAGAAGGGCGCCATCAACCGCTTGGAGATCAACGAGGCTTGCTCGTCCGGTTGCGGCTCTTTCATCGATAGCTTTGCGCAGTCGCTGCAGTGCCCGATTACGGATTTCGTCCGCAAGGCTTGCGAGAGCCAACACCCATGCGATTTGGGTACGCGTTGCACCGTCTTCATGAACTCTAAGGTGAAGCAGTGCCTGCGTGAGGGGTCTCCGTTGGATGATATCTCCGCTGGCCTTGCCTATTCGGTGATCAAGAACTGCCTCTATAAGGTGTTGAAACTGAAGGACACGAAGGATTTGGGTGACCATATCGTGCTGCAGGGCGGTACGATGCGGAACCTAGCGGTGGTCCGCGCCTTCGAATTGTCCGTGGATAAGGAGGTCATCGTCTCCAACTATCCTGAGTTGATGGGTGCGTATGGCGCCGCCCTCTTCTCTAAGAAACGGATCGGTGCGGGAACAGAGCCTGTGGCCCTCGCGCAGTTGGTGGACTTGAAGGAGTATACTTCTGAGCCTCTCCGTTGCGTGGGGTGTGAGAATAATTGCCAGATCCTGAAGAATGTCTTCGCTAACGGCAAGGTCTATTATTCAGGCAATAAGTGCGAGAAGGTCTACACCAACAAGGGAGAGAAGGGTAGGACTGCCTTCAACATGAGCTTCTACAAGAATGAGCTGGCCTTCAAGAAGGATAAGGCCGGCATGTTGGAGAAGCCTTATTTCACGATGGGTATCCCGCGTGCCTTGAACATGTACGAGAACTTCCCGTTCTGGTATACTCTCTTCACGCGTTGCAATATAGCTGTCAAATCATCCGCTCGTTCCACTTTCTCGCTCTACGAGAAGGGTTTGAACACGGTGATGGCGGACAATATCTGTTTCCCGGCCAAGTTGTTGCACGGACATGTGTTCGATTTGGCGGAGAAGAAGGTGGACCGTATCTTCTATCCGTATGTCATCTACGAGCGCATGGAGCCTAATTCCAACAATAGCTACAACTGTCCGGTGGTGGCTGGCTATTCGGATGTGCTGAAGAGCTCCATCAATGTGGAGGCCCGCTTTAATATTCCGCTCGACTCGCCGGTCATCAACTTCAAGGATGACGCTTTGCTGAAGAAGTCGTGCGCGACCTACATGAAGAGTATCCTCAAGGACAAATATGAGAAGAAACGTTTCGAGGCGGCCTTCGCCGAGGCGCTGAAGGCGCGTGACGTCTTCTCGGACACGGTGCGTAAGAAGGCGGTGAGCCTGCTTGCGAAGGCGAGGGAGGAGAACCGTTTGGTGATTATCCTCGCAGGCAGACCATATCACAACGATCCGCTCGTGCAGCATAAGGTTTCCGAGATCATCACCTCGTTCGGGGTGGATGTGGTCACGGAGGATCTGGTACGTGGCATGGACTCTGACCTGAAGGATTCCCACATCATCCCGCAGTGGTCTTACATGAATAGGATCATGAAGGTGGCGAAATGGGTCGCCCAGACGAATGAGAACGTGCACTATGTGCAGCTGACCTCCTTCGGTTGCGGACCTGATGCGTTCATCGTGGATGAGATCATCGATATGATGAAGCGGTACGGCAAGAACGTCACCTTGCTGAAGGTGGACGACGTGAACAATGCGGGGTCACTCCGCTTGCGTATCCGTTCGCTTATCGAGTCGCTGAAGTATAAGAGCGAAGAGGCTGAGCCGGTTGCCCATGCGTTCCAGAGCACGCCTGAGTTCCTGAAGAAGGATGCGGGGAAGAAGATTCTCGTGCCGTTCTTCTCGGATTTTCATTCGCCTTTCGTACCAGCCTTGTTCGAACTGATGGGCTATGAGTTCGAGAACATGCCACCGAGCGACGAGGCTTCTGTTCAGTATGGTTTGAAGTATGCGAACAATGAGATCTGTTACCCTGCCACATTGGTGGTCGGTGATTGCATACGGGCCTTGGAGTCCGGCAAATATGACTTGAATAACATCGTCTTCGCCATCACCCAGACGGGTGGACAGTGCCGTGCGACGAACTACATCGCATTGATCAAGAAGGCCCTTTTGGCGGCGGGTTACGGGAATATCCCTGTCATCTCCGTCTCCATCATGGATACGATCAATGAACAGTCCGGTTTTACGCCTAATGTGAAGAAGATCATCAAGATAACCATGTACCTCCTCTATTTCTCCGATGCGATGTCGAAGATGTATTATTCGGCTGTGGTCAGGGAGAAGGTGCCGGGTGCCGCCCGTCAGATTCTGGACAAGTACATCGCTTTGGGCGTTGAGGCGGTACGGCAGAAGAAGTCCAAGTTGATGATCAGCTATCTCTCCGAGGCTGCGAAGCAGTTCGATGAGATAACGGAGACGAAGGATGTGCCTCGTGTCGGTATCGTGGGAGAGATTTTCATCAAGTATAATTCCTTCGGACACCAGCACGTTGTGGATTGGTTGGTGAAGGAGGGCATCGAGCCTGTGATTCCTTCGCTGAACGAGTTCTTCGTGCAGTATTTCCCGAACGCTAAGTTCAACGAGGCGAATTATCTGGAGAAGAAACGTAAATTCGTGGCCAGGTTGCTTTCCAGCCTAGGCGAGAAGTATCTGAACCATGTGGCGAAGAAGATAGACAAGGCGGCTTCCGCATTCCGCTATTATGAGAAGATCGTGAACATCCATGAGGAGGCGAAGCGTGCGGAAAAGATAACCAGTTTGGCCGCCCAATTTGGCGAAGGATGGTTGATTCCTGCCGAATTTGCATCATTCGCAGAACACGGCATCAATGCGGCCATCAGTTTGCAGCCTTTCGGATGTATCGCCAACCACGTCATTTCCAAGGGTATAGAAAAGAAGGTGAAGGATATCTATCCGGATATGAACCTTCTGTTCCTGGACTTTGACGGAGGTGTGAGCGAGGTGAATGTGTTGAACCGTCTCCACTTCATCGCGCGGGCTGCGAAGCATGTCAAGTGATGAGGTGGAATTCATCCAAACGACCCATAAAAAAAGAGGAATCTGTGTCGGATTCCTCTTTTTTGTTATTCACGGGTCTCTGCCTTATTTCATCTTCAGCGGAGCTGTGTTGTTTTTAGCGAATTCGTTCTCCAAGTCATGGACTCTGTTCTCTGCGTTGATGACCGCCTGTTTAGCCTTTTCCAAGTCGGCTTTAGCTTTCTCGATGGCGGCCAGGTCTCTTTGGTAGTTGGCGCGGATCTCCTTGATTTGCTCGTCGGATGTGATGCGCGTCGCGTACATGTAGTTGCCGTTGAAGCCCGGGTCGGTGCTGCTGGCGATGATGACGCCCCTGTCAGGGAAAACGCAGACGAAGTTGAATGTCCCGTCCTCGTTGATGTGTTGCACGATGCCCACGTGGTAAACCTCTTTCGGGTTCAGTGAGTTGGAGAAGAAGACAACGTCCCCTCTTCTCATTTTCTTAGGCACGGTGATCTTCTTGCCTTGTGTGCTGATGGCGGTCAAGTCCGCTGGGATGTCGAGTCCAAGTTGGCGATAGGCGAAGCTGACCAATCCTGGGTTGTCGAATGCGTCGTTTCCGCTCGCGCCTGGGGCGAAAGGTTTCTGCTGTTGGCGCAACACGATGGCCATCATGGCGTCTATCGTGGTGCATGGTGCGTTCACTATGTCTGCTCGCGTGCCTGCGAAAACGGATGTGCTGGCCAGTAAGGCCACTGCAAGTAATACTTTGTATTTCATCTCTTTCTAATTAAATTTCTAAACTTGCGCGAAGTTAGTTTTTTATGTGAGATATTTAATGAATTCTTAAAGAATACGTTAGAATTCGATGCGGAACTGGTGGTTCGTCTTCATTTCCTCGTATTTCTGCAGGATGAATCTCCACTTTTTGTTCTTTGATCTTCCCTTCTTGTTCTTTTTCTTCACGTTGTTTTTGGATTCCTCCAGGATGCCTAATTGCAGCATCTTCTTTTGGAAGTTCCTGCGGTCGAAGTGAGCGTTGAGTATTCCTTCGTAGAGTCGTTGGAGCTCCGGTATGGAGAATTCCTCTTCCAGCAGGTCGAATCCGATCGGTTCGAAATGGATTTTTTGCTTCAGGGCGATCAGTGCTTTCCTGAAGATGTAGTCGTGGTCGAACGCCAGTTGAGGGAGATCCTTCACCTTGAACCATTGTGCCTCGGATGCGTCGTCGCCTCCTTCCACCTCTGATTTCTTGATCAAAGCGAAATAGGCGATTGTGATCACGCGCTCCCTTGGGTCTCTGTCCACGTCCGTGAAGGTGTAGAATTGCTCGATGTGCCCTGGGGTGAGGTTGGTCTCTTCCTTGAGTTCTCTTAACGCACACTCTTCCGCCGATTCGTTCATCCGCAGGAATCCGCCTGGGAATGCCCATGCATCCTTGAACGGTTCCACACCCCTTTTGATGAGAAGAACGTTCAAGTCTTTTTTGTCAAAACAGAAAATCACGCAGTCTGTCGTCACTGATGGGTGAGGGTGTTTATAGCAGTATTTTAGTGTCTCCTCCCCTCCATTTTCCGTCGTGGTATTCACAACTGATTTTTCTTCTTTCTCTTGCATTTGTATATCGGTTTTTGTTATTATAGATTGGTTATTTCTTTCCCGAATAAGCTGAACCATAGGTTTTGGAGTTGGTGCATGTAGAAGAAACTCTTCCCGAATTTCTCTCCATTGATGTAGAGGGAGATGCCCTCTGACGGATGGATTAGTAGTTTTATTCCATCTTTTGAATAGACTTTGTTTGAGACGTTTTCGAACTCGAATGAGAACCCTAAACCTATGAGTGTGTCCTCTGTTACCCTGACGGGGGTTGTTTCGCAGTTGATGCCCAGAAGTTGGCATTTCGCCATGAAGGCGATGTCATCCGATCCGGCCGCGGTTTTCTTGCCGTTCAGATAAATGATGTTTCCGATGCGAAGTTCTCTAGAGTCTATCATAATAATGCCTGTTATAGTGGTGATTCTTTTTTATTGTCCCCCTCAATTGCCTTGGCTATTTTTTCGATGTTCAGGCTGCGTGCGGAAGCGTCCACGATGTCTTTGTAGATGCCTCCTTGTTTGTAGACCTCGTCGGGGTCGCCACCTTGCTCCACACGTCCGTTCTGCAGCGCGTATATCGTGTCGCTGTCGATGATTTGGGATATGCTGTGCGAGATGATGATGACCGTGCGGTTCTTTTTGATGGCGTCGATGCTGTTCTTGATCTGCTCCGTCGCGATGGCATCCAGGCTGGCGGTTGGCTCGTCCAAAAAGATGATCGGCGGGTTCTTGAGGAACATGCGCGCGATGGCGATGCGTTGCTGCTGTCCTCCGGAGAGGAGGGTCGCCTTGCTGTCGAACTTGTCCGGGAGCGCCATCACCTGATCGTAGAGGTAAGCCTTCTTGGCTGCTTCATACACCTCATCTATGCTGGCGTTCGGATTGCCGTATAGGATGTTTTCGGCGATGGTCCCGTCGAAGATGTGGTTCTTCTGCAGGACGAGGCCGATGTTGTCTCTCAGGAATTTCGTGTCATACTCCTTCAAGTCCACGCCATCCAGTTTGATGCTTCCGCAGTCCGGCTCGTAGAACTTGTCGAGGAGGTTGACGATCGTGCTTTTGCCCGCGCCGGAGAGTCCGACGAAGGCGGTGATCTTCCCGCTTTCGATCTTCATGTTGATGTTATGCAACGCCTTCGTCCCGTTCGGGTAGGTGAAGTCGACTCCTGATATCTCGAAATTGCCCTCGATCTTTTCTGGCTTATAGGTGCCGGTTGGTTCGATCTCCTGGTCAGAGTCCAGAATGCCGAAGAAGCCTTCCGCATAGATAAGCGCGTCGTTCATGTCGTCGAAGATGCGTTGCAGTTGGTTGATGGGGGCTGCCACGTTGTTGAACAGCATGACGTGGTACATGATCTTACCGATGCTCATGCCTGGGTAATCGTCCAACACCAGGTAGGCGGTGAGGATGATGATGAGCACGGTGCCTATCTGTTGCATGAAGCTTTTCAGTCCGTCGAAGAAGAAGCTCACCTTGCGCGTCTCCATCTGGTTGTTCGTCACCCGGTTCTGTATGTCGAGCTGTTTGTCTCCCTCGATACGTTCCCTGTTGAAGGACTTGATGACGTTGATGGATTCGATGATGTTCATGATGCCGTGGCTTTTTAGCTCGCGGTAATGGCGCATGTCACGTCGCCAACCCTTCAGCTTCACCGCTTGCCGGTAGGTGATGTAGAAGTAGATCGGCACGATGCATAGGGCGGTGAGTCCGACCCACACGTTGGCTTTGAACATGAGGATCAAAGCAAGAATGGCGCTGGTGAAGAGGGGTAACAGGTCGATGAAGAAGTTCTGCACGGTCCTGGATAGGCTGCTTACTCCTTGGTCGATACGTGTCTGTAGCTTGCCCGCCTCGTTGTCGTTGGCCGAGAAGAAGGCCACCCTGAAAGTGAGAACCTTTTCGATGACGGCTTGCGCCAAATCTTTGGATACAAATATCCGCATCTTCTCTCCGAAATATCTTTGGGCGAAGGTGATGATGGCGGAGAGGGCTTCCTTGCCCAGAAGGACAATCGCGATGAAGGAGACGATCTCAATCGCTTCCTTCCCCCATTTGCCACCCGCTTGGATGTGGTCATTGATGGAGTCCACCGTCCAATCCAGGACAATTGCGTTGACCTGCGCCATGAAGGACCCTATGAGTGTCAGCGTTAATGTCGCTAAAACCAACCACTTGTAGGGCATCACAAACGGTTTGATGCTTTTGAATAATTGTATCAGATTCATAATACCGCAAATTTACATTTTTTTTTTACCTTTGCAAAACATTTGTGCCGTCGGTTTCCCTGATTTCGGGTTATGGTGACACAAAATGTTTAATCATTTGATTACTAAATTGTAAAATTGTTGTTTAGAAGGTATGGATAAGAATACTATTACGGGTATCCTGTTGATCATGGCTGTGTTTATCGGTTTTTTTATTTGGAATAGACCCACTCCGGAGCAGATTGAAGCCCGCAATCGTTATCAGGACTCAATCGCACAGGTCCAAAAAATGAAGGAACAGGAGGCGCTCGAACGTGAGACGTTGCATGAGAATCCGGTGTTCCAAGGTGTGGAGGGAGACTCCGCGAAGATGGCCAAGGCTTCCCTCGCATATGGTGAGTTCGCGGCTGGCGCGTTCGGGGAAGAGACGACCGTGACGTTGGAGAACGAGTTGGTTAAGGTGGATTTCTCCTCACGTGGCGCACGGGTCTCCAGTGCTGTCCTGAAAAAATACCTGGATAAGAATAAGGACGTGTTGACGTTGTTCCGTCCGCAGGATGGTAGCTTCGGGTTCGTGCTGAACACGGTGAGCAACCGCAAACTATCGACGGGTGATATGAACTTCAAGGTCGCTTCCAAAACGGATACATCCGTGGTGTTCTCCCTTGCGGGCGAGAATGGGGGAGCCTTGCTCTTCTCTTATATCCTGCCGAAAGGAAGTTATATGCTCCAGTTCAATGTGGAGGCGCGGGATAAGAACATGATGCTGGCTCCTGACATGAAGGATCTCCATGCGTCTTGGTCGTTGCGTATCCCTCAGCAGGAGGTGGGCCGTGAGTTCGAGGACCGCTACGCACAGATTTATTACTACGATGAGACGGGCGACCGTGATTATTTGAGCGAACACTCCAATGACGAGCTCAACGTTGAGAGAAAGTTACGTTGGGTGGCTTTTAAGGACCAGTATTTCTCCAGTATCTTCATCGTGGACAACGCGTTGATGGAACGAAGTTTCCTGAAGTCTACCCAGTTGACGGATTCTACTTATCTGAAGAGATATGAGTTGGAGACTTCCATCCCGTTCGAGGAGGGGAAGGCGAACTTCCGTTTCTTCTTCGGTCCGAACAGCTATAAGATCCTGAAGTCTTTCAACGAGGGGACGAGCGGAAAAGATAAGTTGAATCTGAATCGTCTCCTGACGCTTGGTTTCTCCCTGATACGTTGGGTGAATCAGATCTTTATCATCCCGTTGTTCGACTTCTTCGGATCCATCTTCAGCAATTATGGTCTGGTGATCTTGTTCCTGACCCTTTCGGTGAAGTTGATCCTTACCCCATTGACGTATAAATCCTATCTTTCTTCCGCTAAGATGCGGGTTCTGAAGCCTCAGTTGGATGCGCTGAATGAGAAGTATGCTTCCGAGTCTCCGATGGAACGTCAGGTGAGGACGCAGGAGTTTTACAAGGATGCGGGTGTGAACCCGGCGGGTGGCTGCTTGCCTATGTTGCTCTCCTTCCCGTTCTTGACGGCTGTGTACTTCTTCATCCCTGTCGCCATAGAGTTGAGGCATGTGCCTTTCTTGTGGGCGAACGACCTCTCCTCGTACGATGCCATCGTTTCGTGGGATGCGGACCTTCCTCTGATTGGTAACCATATCAGTTTGTTCTGCTTGCTGATGACGATCGTGAATGTCGTTTACACCAAGTATAACATGCAGATGAACAGTAGCTCGGCGCAGCAGATGGATCAGATGAAGTTCATGAAGTACATGATGTACGGTATGCCGATTTATTTCTTCTTCTGGTTCAACAAGATCGCATCCGGATTGTGCTACTATTACTTCCTCTCATTGTTCATAACGATCCTTCAGACTTATATCATCCGCAAGTCCATCAACGAGGAGAAACTGTTGGCGAATATCGAGGAACATCGTAAGAAAAGGTCTGAGCTGAAGCTCCAGCAGGATAAGGCGGACCGCATGAGGAAGTCGGTCGGTGGTGATGTGATCGGCGCCATCAATGACATCTCCGCTTCGGGCAATAATAATGCTGGTGGCGGTTTGTTCGGCTCGTTTCGGAAGAAGATGGCCGATTTCCAGGCGCAGATGGCGGAGGCTCAGAAGCAGATGGCAGAGGAGCAGAAGAAGCGCAATGGGCAAGGGAATGGCTCTTCTGATTCCCAGGAAAAGAAGGATTGATGCTCATACTACTTCTTGTATTGTATTTCTGTTTGCTTGCGTACGTCTCCTATCGTACGGGCAAAAATGATAGCGGTGCCGATTTCTTTTTGGGGAATCGGCGCTCTCCTTGGTGGGCGGTCTCTATCGGAATGGTGGGGGCTTCCGTGTCGGGTGTCTCGTTCGTCTCCGTGCCGGGTTGGGTGCCTGCCTCCTCTTTCTCATATATGCAGATGGTGCTCGGCTTCCTGGTGGGGTATGTCATCGTCGCTTTCCTGTTGCTCCCTATATACTATAATTCGGGCAATGTCTCCATCTATTCGTTCCTCACGTCACGTCTGGGTGAGTCTGGAAGAAAGACGGGGGCGGCGTTCTTCTTGTTGAATAAGTTGATGGGAGCGGCCGTGAAGTTTTATGTCGCGGCGTATGTGCTGTACCAATTGTCGGATGTCGGTTTCATCCCTTTCCCTGTGTTTGTCCTGCTATGCGTTTCATTTGTCTATTTCTATACCTATAGGGGAGGTATTCGGTCTATCGTGTGGACGGACCTCCTGCAGACGCTCCTCATGGTTCTTTCCTTAGCGCTTCTCCTCCACAAGGCATTGTCTCTCATGGATTTGGATTGGAGTTCTGGGTTCCGCTATGTGGCTGATTCCTCCATGTCTCGGATTTTCTATTTTGATGATTGGAGCACGCGTACTTACTTTTGGAAGCTTTTTGTGAGTGGTGCTTTTGTGGTTGTTGTGATGACGGGGTTGGATCAGGATATGATTCAGAAAAATCTTTCGTGCCGTTCCTTGAGGGAGGCGCAGCGGAATATGTTGTCGTATGGATTGCTTTTTATCCCTGTTAATCTGCTTTTCCTTGCCCTGGGGCTCTTGGTGGCGAATTATTACGGCGTGGATGCCTTGCCGGCGACGGGCGACGGGCTCTTGCCCTTCTTCGTGAAGGAGGCTGGTCCGATGGTGCTGGTATGTTTCGCTGTGGGGATGTTGGCTTCTTCGTTTTCTAGTGTCGACTCCGCGATGACGGCTATGACGACCTCTTTCCTTTCCGATATCCTAGGAGAGGATGCGGAGAAGGTCTCCCCGAAGTTCCGCCACCGTGTTCATTTGGGTGTGGCGGTTGCGGTTTGCCTAGCGGTCATGTCGCTGGATTTTGTCAGGAGCGACCATGCGATCGATGTGGTTTACCAACTGGTCTCTTATCTGTATGGACCTTTGTTGGGCATGTTCGCTTATTGCGTTTCTCACAAGGGGCGGGGAGTGGTTGATTCCGCATGGATCATCGCGGTCGCGGTTCTTTCTCCGCTGCTCTCCTTTGCCGTAGCTAAGGTGCTCCATGTCTCCCTCGGGTATGACATGGGCTATGAGTTGCTGTTGCTGAATGGCTCGATAACCTATCTCGGCATCGTGTGTGTCCGTTGTATCACTTCAGTTGGAAGGAGTTGATGATGTGCTCCACCGTGTCTTTTTGTGCGTTGTTTTCATAAGAGCAGGTTACTCCGTAAAGTTTTCCTCCCCTTCTTCCGATCTTCATCAAGGTCTCCAGATGGTATGTCGGGTCATCCTCGTCATCGTTCGAATAGCGGATGAGGGCATAGTCTTTGCTCACGTCCAGGCTGATCAGCTTGAATCCGATTTGTTCTTCGGAGAATGCTTTGATACGTTCTTTCGCGAATTCCTCGAGTGTGACGTCGTCCCTGTCTTTGGTGCTGACCATCGCTGTTTGGTAATTGCTGAAGGCTACGAATGGCATGACCGGGAACATGTTGATTTCCTTCTCCCATTCCCTTGGGTAGTCGATGGTGAACTCGTCGTTGGAGTACTTTTCATAGGAACTTTTACAGCCGGTGAACAATGTTCCGAATGCCACGGCTGAGAGTATGATAATGTCTCTTTTCTTCATCTGTTTTTATTTTTCTTTGCCACAAATATAATCAAATTTTATTTTTTATGTCTCAACTCGCAAGGTTAGTTCAAAAAAATCACTTCGCCGGTTCCTTTTAACGTGTCGGATTTCTCATCGCTCGGATTGGATTTGAATTCCCTGAACACAATTTATGGGACCTGCCATAAAAAAGATTCGCCCTCCGGGGAGGACGAATCTTCGATCGTACGTCGTTACATGCTTGGTTATACTTCATATAGGCGACTCTATTCCTGTGTCTCGTGAAAGCGTTTTACTGCTTTATCAGTGCGTCGAATGCCTTTTTGGTATCCTTCGCCATTTCTTCCGCTAGTCTGACCTGTTCGTCTTGATAGCGTTCGTAATTCTCTCTTTCTATTCTCCTCTGTTCTGCCGCGAGTCGATGCAGGTCTACGCTTTGTTCCGTTGTCTTCTGCTTTCTGTACTGAGCGATTTCGTACGCATCGTTCGCATTGCCTTTTGAGAACAAAAGGATTGTGAATAAGAGCATTAGTGTCAGAAGAAGGTGCAACACATGCTTTTGGTTACTTGTCATCTCACTTCTCCGTCTCGTTTCAGTAGAGAGAGACTCCATCCGCTCGATCTTGAATCCTTCTTCAGGAGTTTCCATGTCCGGCCGAGGTTCTTCCGCTTCGATGCCGAGCTTTCCCGCCCATGCTTTCAGCTTCGGGTAATCCTCGTCTGTCCATTGTACAACCATTTCAATTCGCTTGCCGTTCGCCAAGGTGATTGTGCCTAGGCCTGGCATTTCATTTCCGTTTGAGACCATACCATTTGTCTCTTCCGCGTCTCTGAAAATCTTGCCGCCTTTCAGCGTTGCATTCAATTCGTTCGGGAACGCTTCGTTCAATTCGTCTAACGTAGCGCTGGGATGCGTCGTCAAGTAGGCGTTCGCTATCCCTAGAACAACGCGGTCACGGACTCTTCCGTAAACTTTTAACTTTGCCATCCTTTGGATATCGCAACTTTGTATCCCCAATATATGCCTTTCCGACCGTAAAAAAAAGTTTTTTTGAGGCTTTTTTCGCGTTTGACCTCACTTTCCGCACTTCCCTTTTGGCTTTTGTCATATTTTTTTGGTTTATTGCTTTATGCGAAATTCATTGTCTATGCAACGTTTTTTAAGATTCGTTAAGAATATCTTGTTGTTTAAACAACTATATTTGTGGTGCTAAATTTATGAGGAAATGGAAGAGTTCGTACCGGACATAGAGTTGGCATTTGCCGTGATAAGCGGTAAGGTGTCGAGTGCCATTAATCGTAATTTGTCTCGCAGTTTCAAGAAGTCGGGTTTGGACATCACGCCCGAGCAGTGGTCGATTCTGATGTGTCTATGGTTGAAGATGGGAGGGGAGAGCCCTACCCAGAATGCGTTGGCGGAGGCCACGTTCAGGGATCGTCCGAGTGTGACCCGTCTTATCCACAACATGGAGAAACAAGACCTGGTGACCCGCGAGATGAGGGATTCTGACAGGCGATCGAATCGTATCCGATTGACTGAGAAGGGCCTGGCCTGCCATAAGATTGTCAAAGATGCCACCTTGAACGCGATGAAGACGTGTTTTAAGGGCATGAACGAGGCGGAGGTGGAGACTGCCATTGATTTGTTGGGGCGTGTCTTCCGCAACTTGCGCGAAAATGAACAGTCGGAAAATGAAAAATAATTAAACTATCGATATGAAAAAGAGATTATTACTTGCGGTGATGTTATGCCTGACTGCTTCTTCCGTATGGTCCCAGCAGAAGGTGTACACATTGGAGGAGTGCCGGGAGTTGGCACTGAGGAATAACAAGGGGCAGAAGATTGCCCGTGAGGAGGTGGAAAAAGCGACCTATGAGCGCAAGGCGGCGCGCACGAAGTACTTCCCCGATCTGAGCCTGCGGGGTGCGTATGTGCGCAATGGTGACCAGCTGTCGTTGGTCTCCGAGGATTTGTACCTTCCGATCGGTACATTGCTGAATGGTAGTTTCGGATTCGAATTGCCTACGCTTCAGGCGGACGGTACCATCTCCAGCAGACAATTGAATAACAAATGGACTTTTTACAATGGATCGGTAGTGCCGCTCGACGAGAACGGTAAGCCGTTCGACCCGAGGAAGAACCCTGAGAAGCTGCAGTGGAAGGATTATACCATCATTCCTAAGGATGAACTCGAGTTCGATACGCGTAACATCTTCCTGGCTTCCCTGAACCTTACCCAGCCTGTCTTCATGGGTGGTAAGATCGTGGCATATAATAAAATCACGGAATTGAAGAAGGAACTTGCGCAAAGCAAGCTTCGGACGCTGAACGAGGATGTCATCGTTGAGGTGGACGGGGCTTATTGGCAAATCATATCGCTCAACAATAAGCGGAAGGCGGTCGAGGCCCTTGTGGCATTGCTGGAGAAGATGCAGAAGGATGTGGATGCCTTGATCGAGTCGGGCGTGGCCACGAAGGCGGACGAACTCTCCGTGGCTGTGAAGAAGAACGAGGCGGAGATGACGCTCTTCAAGGTGGACAACGGCATCCGTCTCTCCAAGATGTTGCTGGCGCAGTACTGTGGCCTGCCGTTAGAGGAGGAGTATTCTTTGGTGGATGAGACGAATGATGAGATAGCCATCGCGGAGCCTGAGCTCTACGATATGAATGAGGTCTACTCGAACCGTAATGAGGTGAAGAGCCTGGACATCGCTACATCCATATATGAACAGAAGGTGAAGGTGGAGCGTGCCGGCTTGATGCCTAATGTGGCGTTGTTCGGAACCTATGCGGGTACCAACCCTTCGACGAAGCATGGCTTCGAGAAGGAGTTCGGATTCGATTGGCATGTCGGCGTCTTGGTGAACATCCCGTTGTTGCATTGGGGCGAGAATATCTACACCATGAAGGCCGCCAAGTGTGAGGCCAACATCGCCCGGTATAAGGAGGAAGAGGCGAAGGAAAAGATCGAACTGCAGGTCAGCCAATCCTCGTTCAAGCAGTCGGAGGCGATCCGCAAGTGGGAGGTCTCCAAACGGAACCTGGAGCGTGCGGAGGAGAACCTGCGCTATGCCACCCTGGGATTCAAGGAGGGGGTCATCCCCGCTTCTAACCTTTTGGAGGCTCAGACGGCCTGGCTGGCTGCCCATTCCGACAAGATCGATGCGGAGATCGAGGCGAAGATGAGTGAGATCAATTATCAGAAGGCGGTAGGTAAAATAGGAAAATAACAAATAAAAATATGGATAGTATGAATAAGTCGGAAAAGGACGTCAACATGCTGATAGCATTTGTCGTTTTGTTGGCCATTGTGGCTATTGTGACCTTGATTGGAATCTTCATGATGGAGCCTGAAAAGGATATCATCCAGGGAGAGGTGGAGTTTACGGAGCTGCGTATCTCGGGTAAGATCCCTGCGAGGATCGACAAGTTCCTTGTGAAGGAGGGACAATATGTGAAGGAGGGCGATACGCTTGTGTTGCTGAACAGCCCGGAGATCGAGGCGAAGCTTTCCCAAGCCCGTGCGGCGGAGAAGGCTGCTTCCGCTGTGAACCAGAAGGCTTTGCGCGGAGCGAGCGAGGAGCAGATCAAGGCTGCCTACGAGTTGTGGCAAAAGGCACAGGCTGGTCTGGATGTCGCGAAGAAATCCTACGACCGTGTGCAGGCTCTCTACGAGAAGGAGGTGGTTCCTGCCCAGAAGCGTGACGAGGCGGAGGCTAACTACAAGGCTATGTTGGCGACCGAACAGGCTGCCAAGTCTCAATACGACATGGCTTTGCGTGGCGCCGACCAGGAGGATAAGGATGCGGCTTTGGCTCAGTTGAGAAGAGCGAAGGGCGCTGTCGCCGAGGTGCGTTCATACGTGGAGGAGACAATGCTGACCTCTCCTATTTCCGGCAAGATCAGCGAGATATTCCCGCAAAGGGGTGAGTTGGTCGGCTCCGGCGCACCTATCATGAATGTGATCGACACAGCGGATGTTTGGGTGACTTTCAACCTGAGGGAAAAGAATGTGGTGGACTTCCCGGAAGGGAAAGAGTTCAAGGCTTTCGTCCCTGCGTTGGGTGACAAGGAGATCTCCTTGAAGGTTAACTATGTGAAGGATATGGGTTCTTTCGCTGCTTGGAAGGCTACGAAAGTGGCAGGCGAGTTCGATTCCAAAACATTTGAAATCCGCGCCATCCCGGTGGAGAAGGTTGAAGGTTTGGTTTCTGGCATGTCAGTTATCGTGAAACGATGAACAATAAATTAGCGTCAAATAAGGTTTGGATGGTCATGATGAGGGAGTGGCGGCAGATTTTCTCCCGCAAGCTCTACATCGTCTCCATGATCATCATGCCGCTCTTCTTCATCGGCTTCTTCCTTACGCTGATGCAGGAGGGGTTGCCGAAGGACCTCCCCGCCGCGGTGGTGGACATGGACCAGTCTTCCGTCTCCCGCCGTCTAGTCCGCCAGTTGGATGCCTTCAAGCAGACGAGGATCGTCGTCCATGCGAAGGATTTCAGCGAGGCGAGGAAGATGATGCAGCGGGGTGAGATCTATGGCATCTATTATTTGCCGGAGGGCTTTGAACGTGACGTGCTCTCTTTCCGTCAGCCTAAGGTATCCTTCTACACGAGCAACTCCTTTATCGTGGCGGGCTCCATGCTCTTCCGTGATATGAAGACAATCTCTATTCTGGGCTCCGCCGCCGTGGAGCGTGAGTTGAGGCTCGCGAAGGGACAGACGATGGAGCAGGCGATGATCGATCTGCAACCGATCGTGGTGGATACGCATCCGTTGGGGAACCCTCAACTGAACTATGCGGTCTATCTCTGCAATGTCTTGTTGCCGGGCCTGCTGAGCGTGATGATTGTCCTCCTGACGGTCTATATGCTAGGCGTTGAGGTGAAGCAGATGAAGTCCCGCAAGCTTTTGGATATGGTGGACGGCGACATATTGTCGGTGTTGGTGGGTAAGCTCTTGCCGTATACGCTGACATTCATGTTGATGGCGGCTTTCTATGACGTTATCCTGTACCGCTACATGGGTTTCCCTTGCCAAAACGGGTTGCCGAACATGCTGCTGAATAGTCTTTTGCTGGTGTTGGCCTCCCAATCGTTGGGTGTTTTCCTCTACTCGATGGTCCCGGTCATGAGCATATCGTTGAGCCTTTCGGCCTTCATCACGATGCTCTCCTTCTCCATCAGTGGATTCACGTTCCCCGTGGGAGAGATGCCCGGATTATTGCAGACGTGGGCGAATATATTCCCGTTGCGGCACTATTTCCTCATATACGTGAATAATGGCTTGAATGGCTATCCTTGGGCTTATGTGTGGAGTTCGTACGTCGCCTTGCTGCTGTATCTCTTCTTGCCGATACTGGTGTCGTTCAGGTTGCGCAAAGTGTATCTCTATGATTCGTATAAACCATGATCGGGCAGTGTGTGGGGTGATTTTAGTGGAAACTATCAAAGAATAAGTTGCTATGAAGTATATTCATTACTTTTGGAAACAAGTGAAGGAGGGCTTGGCGGATATATTCGTCGTTTGGCGTGACGAGTTCTCCCTCGTCATCCATGACGCCGCCATCCTGATGCTTTTCATCGTGGCTCCTTTGCTTTATCCTATCGTTTATAGCTTGATCTACAGCCATGAGGTGGCGCGTGAGGCCAAGATGGTGGTGGTGGACCAATGCAATTCTCCCGAGACCCGCGAATTCCGCCGTATGTGCGACGCCACGCCGGACATCGAGGTGGTGGGTCTGTGCGCTAACATGCAGGAGGCGCAGGAGGCGTTGCGCAGAAGGGAGGCCTTCGGCATCCTGGTCTTCCCGAGAAACTTCTCCTCCGCTTTGGCGCATAAGGAGCATGCGTATGTGCAGCTCTACTCCGATATGAGCAGTTTGCTCTACTACAAGTGTTTCCTCCTCAATGTGACGGAGGTCTCCTTGAAGATGAACAAGGACATACAGATCCAGGACATGAGTAACTCCACGGGAAGGGAGGAGGAGATCGCCACGACTCCGATAGAGTATGAGGAGGTCGCCTTCTTTAACCCTAAGAGCGGTTTCGCCAGCTTTTTGATCCCTGGCTTCTTGATGCTCCTGATACAACAGACGATGATCATCGGTATTTGCGCTTTGGCGGGAAGTATCTACGACAAGAAGATGTATCATGTGCTGGAGCCTATCATGCGCCATAAGCGCGGGTCGTTCAGAATCATTTTCGGTAAGGCGTTGTGCTATATGATGTTCTACGGACTGATGAGCGTTTATCTGCTTGGCGTGATCCCATGGATGTTCAACTTGCCTCGCATGGGTGACCCTTGGAATATCGTCGCCTTCATGCTGCCGTACCTTGCGGCCTGCATCTTCTTCGGAATGTCCATCAGCGTCTTCATCAAGGAGAAGGAGACCGCCTACGTGCTGATCGTGGCTTCTTCGCTCATCTTCTTGTTCATCTCCGGGCTCTCCTGGCCGGCAGCCGCTGTGCCTTGGTACTGGAAGGCGCTCAGCTACTTCTTCCCGTCCACGTTCGGATTGCAGGGCTTCGTGAAGATCAATACGATGGGTGCGACGATCCCTGACCTGCGGACGGAGTGCATCGGTCTGATCGTGCAGATCTGCGTATACTTCCTGCTCTCCACGTTGGTTTACCGCTATCGGGTGAAGAAGGAGTGCGCGTAAATGATTGATCCCTGAATTTTCATATTTGTTTGGTAGGATTTGAACTCCCCGCCTGCTTGGTGGGGAGTTCTTGTTTTAATGTGTGTTGTAAAAAAAACGTTAAATCAATCATTAAAAAGATATGAAAATCCGAAAAAATGGATTTTTTTCATATATTTGTTATAGTTAACCAAAAATTAAAGCATATATGAGAGGAATTTTTACGGCCACAGCGTTGGCTTTAGCTGCTTTTGCGAATGCGCAGACAGTAGCGTGGGAGGTGCCGGTAAATGGCAAAGCGGAAAGGATTTTCTTCAATGGGTTCACCCAGACTCCAATCGTTGAAATGAGTGATAACTTCGTGGGAATCGATGCGGAAAAAAGCACGACTGCATGGACTATCCAGAAGGCGAAAGGAAACGAAAACCTGAAGAAAGCCGCGAAAATCGCATCGCTGACAGGAAACAGTAGTGAGGCGAGCATGATGAACAAGTTTGAGAAGCAGATCTATCAGGAGATTGACTGGACCCATTTCGTGTTCGTCGGAGACAGGGTGATCGATGTCGTGACAGGTGAGACGATCATCGAGGGTGTCCGTGAGATCCAGGCAAGCGATGTCATCCCGGATTTGAATATCGCACTCGTCCGCATAGATGGCACGGACAAGACCGTGTCTCTTCATGCGATAGATATCGAATCCAACAAGGTGCTTTGGAAGTTCGCGTTGCCAAAGCCAAAGAAGGCGATCGCGGCGAACCTTATTTTGAACAAGGCTATGGCGCAGTGTAGACCGGGTCTCTCTGCCGACGGGAACGTCATCTACGGTTTCGACCAATTCCTGTACTTGATCGACGCTAAATCGGGTGCCAAGAAGTGGGAAAACCAATCCAAGCCTGAACTCTATCTGATCGATAATACGGGCAAGTATATTTTCTCGATCGAGAGCGGACTGAAAAAGATACATCTGGTGGATTCCAAGACGGGTAAGGACGTTTGGGCTCAGCCGATGAAGCTTTCCGCACCATTTGCGGAACTCATCCAAATCGACAACACGCAGGCGATCATCGCTTCGGATGCTGAGTTGAACATCATCGACATCAAAGCCGGCAACAAGAAATGGAAGAAGAGCTTCTCCGCTCCGTTCTATAAGAGCGCTGAACTGACGAACGAGGGTATACGTGTATGCTACGGAAACAAAATCCAGATGGTCAACAGGTCTACCGGAGAGAAGGTCTGGAAAAAGCCTATCGAGCTCGATGGTGTCGACGAGAGCAAGTCCTCTCAGGTCGAGAAGCAGTATCAGAATACATATGCCATCATGACGAACAACCGTCTCGTGGTGTACGACAAGGAGACCAACAAGCGTAAAATGAAACTGGATCTTTCCCCTACGGACCGTGTCGCATTTGACGATGTCACGAACAAGATCGTCGCATTAATCGGAAAGAAGGTCTATGTCATCGATCCGGATGCGGACGCGAAGTTGCCTGCCGTTGTGACTAAGGTCGATGATCCAAATACGATCGCGGGTCTGAAGGTGTCGGACAATGGATATTTCATCTTCGGCGCTAAGGAGTATGTTATGATTGGTAAGGATAAAAGCGTGATCGCCCAGAAGTCATATCCTCAGTTGAAGACTGGTCGTGGCGCTAACGCCGCTTTGCTCGCTTCCTCTATCTACAACGGAATCAAGAGCGTTAAGATTACTGCTACGGATGCCAATGGACAAGTGGTGGCTGAGTCTGGAGTGTTCTGCTCTGCGGAGGAGGCTGATCAGCATAATCGCGCTTATGAGGCACAGAAGAACCTTCGCCATAAGATGAAGGCCAACGAGAAGGCTAAGAAGGCCGCTAGGTCAAGCGAGAACTTATCTATCTTCATGACTTCCGAGAAGGTTAACGGTGAGGAGTTGGTTCAATTGGTAGTGGTTGACCAAAACACAGGCAAGGAGGTTAAGACGTTCCGTTTGAGCGACGACAAGAATGTGGTGTACGAGATCGATTTCAACTCAAACACTGTCTATGCGGTGGATGGCGGAAAGTTGAGAGCCATCAAGTACTAATCGACTGATCGAGGGTGGGTCCCACGACTCTACCCCATGAAAATAGAGAGGGTGTATCGCCAGAAGTGCGATACACCCTCTCTTTCGCTTGTTTTCAAAATTTGGAGCTTATTTGCAGATGAACTTGGAGGCTTTCCCTGAATTGGTATTTTTCAGGATGTAGACTCCTTTGTTACCTGTGATCTGTTTTACTTTCTCGTTTAAGTCGCCCCCGTCGTAGGTCACCTCGCCGAGGGTCTCACCTATCATGGAGATGACGGTGTAGTTGCCTGTCTCCATCTCGCTCGGTGTGATCTCGATTCCTGAGGTCGAGCAGTTCTGGCAGGTGAACTTGACCTTGTCGATGTTGACATAGTCGCCTGTGATGGTGAATCTGATGGTTTGCTCACCTTCGTCGTAGAGTTCCATGTCAGTCTCCACGTCTGTGTAAGTGTCCCAATCTTCACCTGCTGGCACGCTGATCTTAGCGGAGGAGTTTCCGCAGCTGATCTTGAAGCCTGAGTTGTTTGATCCGGAAGATACGGTCGCCGAAACGGTGTATGAGCCTGCTTGCTCTATGTTTACCGTATATTCCAGCCACTCGTCGCTCTTCGTGTAGCCGATGGCGTAGCCTCCGTTTCCTTTCACGATGTCCACACCTCCGTTGTCGGAACGGTAGCCTTTGCTGTCTCCCTCGTCGGTGCCGTCGGAGTCGTATGATGCCACACCGCTACATCCCTTGTCGAAGTCTTCCGCCTCGATCGTTCCTGGGATTTGTATGGCGGATCCTGAGAATGGAGCCCTTGCTTCGCATACTATGATGGATTTCTTGATCTCTTTGCTGTCCCCGTTGGTGCTTTGTACAGTGACGAGGACCTCCAGGTTTCCGGCCTTGTCCGCCACGTATACCCATTTCCCGTTCTCATTGTTCACGGTGTTACCATCCACCTTCACGGTGATGTTGCTGATGCTTCCTTCGGAGGTTGATGCCTCTACGTTGATGATCAACTTGTCGCCTACGGAAATGGCGTCCGCTGAGAGTTCCACGTTAGCCTTGAGTTTGGATGCCGTGCCGCAGAACGGGCTTTGTGCGTTCTTGGCTGCATCGCTCTTCATATAACTCTCCAGCCATGTGAATGCTGAGCGTTTCTTGCAATCCCTGACCAATCCGGAGCATCCGTTGCTAACCCATGTGTGTCCGTAGATCCAACCCCAGAGGGTGACACCGGCCACGTAGTCGGCCTCCCACATGATAGGGAATTGCTCCTTGTAGCGTGTTTCGAATGTGGCGTCATCGCTTTTGGCGATATCATACTCGGTGATGTACTGAGGCAATTGCGTCTTGTTGTGGATCTCCTCCAATGCGCTCCTGAATTGGCTGCCGCTCATGTCGTTCAGGTCGTGCGCTTGGTTACCCGCCGCGTCGATAGGCGCACCGCAAGCCTTCAAACCGTTGACGAGGTTGATGAACTCGGTCTTTTGCCATTGGAACGTGTTGTAGTCGTTGTAGATAAGGATGGCGTTCGGCCAACGGTCACGCGCCAGACGGAACGCCTCCGCGATCCATTGGTATGAGTTGGTGTTAGGGTAACCGTTCGTGTTGCAGTTGTAGCTAGGCCTTGTGCCAGTCTCCCTTTGTGCCCTGTCTTCCGCAAGAGAACCCAATGCCTGGATGATTTTTGTGGACTTGTAAGGGGAGTGGTAATCTCCGCCGGAATAGATGGCCTCGTTCACCACGTCGATGATCTCGAGGTTCGGGAAGTGTTTCTTGCACTCGTCGTACCATTCGATGATAGCCTTCTTGGTGTCGTCGACGCTTAGGTTTTCAATCCAGTTAGGATGTTGGCTTCCCCAGATGAGGGCGTGGAACTTGAAGATGATCCCGTGATCATCGCAATACTTTTTGGTCCTGTCAGGACTTGACCAGTTGAATTTCCCCCATCCGCTGTGCACGGAACCCCACTTGGTGGCGTTCTCGCACGTGATTTGGTTCCAGTAGTCGGCGTAAACTAGGTTACAGTCTTTGTAGTCGCACTGTTCTCCCGTGCTCCAATCCTTGGTGGTCGTGATGTTGCCCAAGAATTTGCACGGATTGTCCTTCGCCAGCTGTGCCATGGCACAACCGCACGTCATCATTCCTAATGCTGCCAATATGGCTTTCATGTAATTCTTTTTCATGTGTGTGTCTTTTAATGGTGATTAATTAATTAAGTCTTCTCATTACTTCAGACCTGTTGGCCTGGGATAAATACATGTGCTTACGGTCGCAAATGTAGACCCATTTGTTCGTTAAGGATGTGAATTTAGAGCCAAATTAGTGGAATTTTGTTCCAATCTGTATTTGGATGGGATTTGTGTTGTTTCTGTAATGTGTTGGTTTGTAATGTTTTATCTACTGAAAATTGTAGCTAAACCCAAAGGATAGTTGTTCTTGTATCTGTATCTTCGCCTTCTTGTTGATAGGCGTGTTGTCGAAGCGCATGATGAGGGAGAGCCTGGTGCTCAGGAATCGGTTGATGGTGAATTTTCCTACGGTCTTCCAATCAAGGTCAATGTTCTTGAAGTTGTAGGAGTTGAACAATTCGAATTCTGAATCGATTCGTATCTCTTTGGAGAATCTCCAATTGAGTTCCGTTTGGATGATGTAGCCTGAGAACCATTTGTGGCATTGGGCGCTGTCGAGGCCTACTTCTGGATGGTTCACCTCCGAGCCCGGCAGGAGGAATATGAGCTTGTAACTCCATGGATAGATCCTCATTGTTGTGTTTTTGCTGTGTTTGTAGTCTAGTCCCACGATGCCGAAATAACATTTGGACGGGGATAGGAAGGATGCGACCACATCCTCGGAATTGGTTTTCCTGTATCCTTTCAGGATTGAGGTGTTGAATCCGATGTATGCGCTATAATATAGCTTCTTGGACATGCGGGTTTGGAACCCGATGTGAGAGGGGATTTTGATCTCGTCGTTGTTGACGCGGATAGCCCGTAGGGTGTCGTCCGGGGTGTTGTAGAAGCCAATCGTTGCGTTGAATTCGTTTTCCCACAACCATCTGTTTTTTTTGTAATTGATCTTGTATTCGAGGATGGATAGGAAGGTGGCGTTGGGTGTTCCTCCCTTGGACCAGTTGTCCGTCACGTAATATTGGGAGAATTGCAGGGAAAGGTTCCCTTTGAATGTCCATGGCTCATTTTCTTTGTGCCTCTTGGATGTCTCCAATGTGTAAGGCATGGGAATCCATTGCGGCGTGTTCACCCCCTCCACGTAGAGCGGTACGTCAATCACCTCCACGGTGTTCAGTGTTTCGTCAAACTGGTTGAGGTTATAGAATTCGATCAGGTCGGGACGGCTGATGGCGATGTTGTAGACCGACCTCCTTGTCAGTTTGTCATGGATCATTACGCTGTCGTAGTCCTCTTCAAACTTCAACTTGCGTCTGCCGGGCTCCTCTTTTTTGAAGTATGAGATCGTATAGGGGAGGGAGAAGGGCACCAGATCCTCCGCATGTAGGGAGTCGAATACGATGACCGGCAGGAAATTGGAGATGTCGGTCGTGATGGAGTCATTCAGGTCCAGCTGGAATAACGACGCTTCCTTGTCCGCCTTCGCTTGGAAGAAGGAAAAGATGAAGGTGAAAAAGAAGATTGCTCTGATAAGGAATAACTTCCGACGCATCGCTACACATTAACTGATTACTGATTCAGGCGCGAATTTAATCATTATATTTATGAGTTCCTCTTTCCACTTCGTAAAAAGAAATGTGTTTCTGTATTGTTTTTTTCTTATATTTGCCGATTGTAACTTCTATTCAATGTGAGGAATAGACGGATTAAGTATATAATGTTTTAAAGCAGTATTGTATGATGAGATTTAAATTTACGATTTTAGCGTTGGTATGCTCTCTCGCAGGTGCCTTCACGGCCTCCGCGGCGGACTTGTCATTCGATAAGGAGCAATATCAGAAGGCTTTGTGGATGACAACGAGATTTTATGGCGCCCAGCGCATGGGTGACGGAGTCAATTGGCTCATAGCCACGCATGAACCGAATGGTGTTGCCAATGGCACATCTTTTTCTGAGAGTAAGTTCGTCAAGGGTAAGTCTTACCTGAAGGATGCGGATGGCTCGTATGATCTGACGGGTGGCTGGTTCGATTGCGGCGATTTTGTCCTCTTCGGCCAGACCTTCTTCTATTCCGCCTATATGCTGGCGTTGGGGTATTCGGAGTTTCCGGAGGGATATGACGACTACTATTCCTTCGATTACCATGGTTACATCTCCGCTGATGATTATACCTGGGAGGGAAAGAAGGGTGCGCCGAACGGTATCCCTGACATCTTGGACGAGGTGAAGTATGCGACCGATTTTATCCTGAAGGCTATCCGTGATGATAAAACGTTCTATTACCAAAAGGGCAATGGAGGCTATGACCATGCGGTTTGGTGCACCTCTTCCGTGAAATCCGCTATGCCGAAAGCACAGGGAGGTGAGTCGGATGGAACCAGAGAAATCCTGAAGGCGAGCGGTAACGTGACCTCTATGGTTGCTCTCGGAGGTGCCGCATTGGCTGTGATGTCCCGTGTGTATAAGAAGTTTGACCCGGAATATGCGCAAAAGTGCTTGGAGAAGGCTAAGGTCGCTCATGACTTTGTGAACGGAACCTCGAAAGGTAATACGTCTGGGGATCAGTTCTATGGTGCGAAGCCTAAGTATGTGACGGACATGGTCATCCTCGAGGCGGAGTTATACCGTGCCACGAAAGATTCCAAGTACCTGAATAATGCTGAAGGGGAATGTTCCTGGATGGATAGCCAGAGAGACTATAATTACAATTACACGTTGTGCTATAACAACACGGAGGATTTGGCGGCCTATCTGATGGCCTCCATCAAGGAGTCCTCCTATAGTTCGAAGGCTACGGCGGTGCTTGATTTCTACGTGAATTCGATGTATAAACCTTCTTCAGGCTATGTGCTGAGAAAGGAAGGCCATTATCACAATTGGGGTACGCTTCGTTATCCTGCCAACCAGGCTTTCGTTTATGCGTTGTATTCTAAACTGATGGGAGACAAGGAGTTGAATCCTTATGCGTTGACCACCATTGAATTCATCTTGGGTAAGAATCCTACTAACACGTCTTTCGTCGTAGGATTTGGTAATAAGCATCCGGTGATCCCTCATCATCGTAATTTCTTCCGTTATGATGGCAATAATATGGCCAACATACCTGTTCCTGACAAGAATTACAAGTTCATACAATTTGGCTTCATGGTGGGTGGCGATGGCGCTACTTTGACATCTGGTTCCTATTCGGAGTCGTTGAGCGACTATGAGAGGTCAGAGGGCGGTATCGACTACAATGCGGGTCTGGTCGGCGCTCTGGGTTATATCAACTCTATCATTAACCCTGTCAATGTCAATAAGTTCGGTCACCCGTCTCCTGAATTTGAGCCTACCGTCTCCCTGTGTGGCATGAGGTCTGTCACTTTGGACTCTAAGGTGCCTGCCGATGGCAAGAAGACCTTCACTTGGTATAAGGATGGACAGAAAGTGGAATCATCGACTTCCGCCTCTTCTTATCAGGTGACCGCTCCTGGCGAGTATACCTGCGAGATCGATTCCGCCGGCGACTGGACTACCAGCGGAAGCGTTGTGGTGGTGGCTTCCTTGCCTGAGTTCGAACCTATCCCGGACATGGAGCTCTGTAATCCTTCCCAAATTGAGATGGATTTCAGCTTGGGTGATTCTCCGGTGACATACCAGTGGTACAGAAATGGGGAGGCGTTGAAGGGTGCCACCTCTTCGAAGTATGTCGTCACGAAGGGTGGTGAGTACACGTGCGAGATCTCCGCTTCTAATTGTGAATCGACGGGCGCGACCTTCAAGGTGGTTTCCTTGTTGCCTGAGGTGGAGGATGCCGTTTCTGATGTGAGTGGCAATGTGACCCTGACGGTGAAGGGGGATGGCGAATATGAGTGGTACGACACGCCTGAGGGCGGCTCGCCACTTGCCACGGGCTCTTCCTACAAGACCACGATCTCCGCGGACAAGACCTTCTACGTGCAGGACGCCGGCGCCATAGACTTCGTGGTGGGCCCAGCTCAGAAGGACTTCACCTCCACGGCTGTGAACTGGGGTAACATCTCCGCTAACTTCACGTCTTCTAAGGCTTGCAACATCACAAGTGTTTACGTTCATGTCGATGGCAACCCTTACAACCAAGGTCAGACTACGGTGAAGGCTGAGTTGGGTGGTGCGAAGAAGAAGACTTTCACTTCAGACCCAATCCAGGTATCCAAGGGTAACCAGTTCGTGAAGATCACTTTCTCGACCCCAATCGAGATCCCTGGTGCGGGAGATTATACCTTGACCTTCTCTTCCGATGCGTTCGCCATCTCCTATTATGATAACATGAGTAATTATTCTTCCTTCGCACATCAGGGTGAACCGTTCACGTTTACCAGTGCGGGCGATGGCAAGACTGGTTTCCCAGGTATCGCTGATTGGAACGTGACGACCGGTTCGGGGTGTGCCCGCGCCGTGGTGTTTGCTAAGAAGGGCTCTGCCTCTGGTGTCGAGGATGTGGAAAACGCTCTTTGTGCATTCTATCCTAACCCAGTGTCGGATCTCTTGACCGTCAAATTGAATACGGTTGCGTCGGCTACCGCTCAGGTCTTCGACCTTATGGGAACGGTTGTGGCTGAGAAGCAGTTGAACGCTTCCGACATGACGCTGGATTTGCGCTCATTGCCTGCAGGCATCTATGTGGTGCGTGTCATCGCTGGCGACTCGATCTATACGGAAAGAATCGTGAAGGAGTAATCGTTTTTTATAATAATATGATGGGGGATGGACGTGTGTCGTTCATCCCTCTTTTTGTATATTCGCGGGACCAATAGACTCTATCCGATGGAAGAAGTTAGACAGAACTCTGTGCGGGCGTGGCTTTTAGCTGCCCGTCCGAAGACCTTGGCTGCGGCGGTGGCACCGGTGGCCGTGGGTTGCGCCTTGGCATACTATTTCGACGCTTTTCAGTGGGTGCCGGCCTTGTGTTGCCTTCTGTTCGCGGTTGCGATGCAGATCGCGGCGAACCTGATCAACGACTTGTATGATTTCCTGAAGGGAAGCGACGGGGAGGACCGTTTAGGACCGCCTCGTGCCACGGCGCAGGGATGGATTACACCTGACCGCATGAAGATCGGTATCCTTGTGGTGGTGGCGTTGGGTTGCCTCTTCGGTTCGGTGCTGATGCTCTATGTGGGTTGGTGGCTCGTCGCGGTGGGGATCTTTTGCGTGTTGTTCGCCTACTTCTACACCTCCGGTCCGTTCCCTTTGGCCTACAACGGCTTGGGCGATGTGGCGGTGGTGGCTTTCTTCGGATTGGTCGCCGTCGGTTTCACGGCTTACGTGCAGATCCTTTCTTGGCCCATGGCGCTGACATTGGCGGGCATCGCCACTGGCTTGGCGGTCAATGTGTTGCTCGTCTTGAATAATTACCGGGATGTGGAGAATGACGCGAAGTCGGGGAAACGTACGGTCGTGGTGTTGCTCGGCAAACGGTTCGGGCTTTATTTGTACTTGTGCTCGGGTGTGGCTGCCCTGTTGTTGGCGCAGGTGATGAATTGTGTGCTGGACTTGCCCCTCTATATGTTTTTAATGATGATGCCTTACCTGCTCTTGCATGCTATGACCTGGAATAAGATCCGTAAGATCGACCAGCCTGCAAGGTTGAATGTCCTGATCGGGGAGACCTCCAGGAACATGTTGCTGTTCGCGGTGCTTCTTTCCGCCATGTTGGTGCTCTCTCGCTGATATGTCCTTGATAATCGCTGATCCGTATGGAGAAATGAACGTTTTGTCGATGGAATTTGACCATGAAAGAAAGGTTGGTTACCTTCATCTTATTGATTGTTTAATGAAATATATTTATTTAGAGTTATGAAGAAATTGTTTTCGGCAGTGCTGTTTTCTTTTTTGATGGTCTCTCCTGTCGCTTTCGTGAGTTGTGGCGATGATGAGGAAGATGAGGTGGTGAATAACAATACTCAAAATGGTGAGCAGGGTTCGGAGAATAACGGGGAGAACCAAGGCTCGGAGGGTAATGGTGAGAATCAAAACCAAAATAATCCGTTGATTGGCATTTGGATGAAAATAGATTCGATAGAAGTTCCCTCTGATTCCTATTGGTATCTTGAGAGTTACCTGATGTTTGAGAAGGATTATTATTATGAAATGTATGTGAATGACATAGAGGTTGATGAGGTCGTGTTCATCTATCGCCATAGTTATTCGCCCGATGACAAAAAGTTGTATTTGACCGCTTACACGGAAAAAACATGCGATTGGCCACGGATTGCGGACGATACGCTGAGGGTTCCGTCCAATCCTTCTAGGAATTTCACCCGTGTGGATGTTTTGCCTCAGATCTTGTCGGAAAAGATCGCTGCTGGAGATTTCGAGGATGTGGATCTGGAAGGTGAGTCTGATGCGGAGTAATTAGCGATCCCTTTCTGTAAAGGGGACGAACTGCGTATGGTAAAACTTGTTGCCCCTTTTATCCATCTGCGTTTTGGAGGGATAAAAGGGCTACTTTTTGTTGATGCCCGGTGAAAATAATATGGTGCGTATGCACCTTTGCCGATTTGTCCGCAAAAACAGCTGATTCGAGAAGAAAAATGATTGTTCCGTCGATGAGATTTGGCTTTGGCAAAGAATTCAACTAAATTCATCTCATTGATTGTTTAATGTAATAAATTTATTTAGTGTTATGAAGAAATTATTTTCAGCAGTGTTTTTTTCTTTTTTGATGGTTTCTCCTGTCGCTTTCATGAGTTGTGGCGATGATGATGAGGAGGATGTGGTGAATAACAATACTCAAAATGGTGAACAGGGTTCAGAGAATAACGGAGAGAACCAAGGCTCGGAGAACAATGGGGAGAACCAGGGTTCAGAGGGTAATGGTGAGAACCAAAACCAAAGCGATCTGTTGATCGGTACTTGGCTGACAAAAGACTCGATTATGATTTACGAGGGTTTCTACTGGTATGAGGACCACTATCAAATGTATGAAAAGGATTTTTATTACGATGCTTATGTGAAGACACAAGGCAGCGTGGTGACTGTGTCCGTTTCTCGCTACGGCTATACGTTTGATGGTACCCACATCCGCCTGGCCGCATATCCGCAGTATTCAATTCCTGTGACTGTTGAGGCGAACAAGTTCTCTTCTGCGACTACTGAGTTCACTCGTGTGTCTGGGCTTCCTCAGGAGGTGTTGGATAAGATCGCCGCTGGCGACTTCATAGATATGGATGAGGATGAATGATGAACCATGCTGTTTAGGGTTCCTCCTTGTGTGATGGAAGGGGCCTATTGTTTAGTAAAACTTGTTGACCCTCTTAGTCGTTGGCATATGGCTGCGATTAGGAGGGTCCCTTTTTTATGTGACGGTAGGGATAATAAGACGCGTGACGGAACGTTTCGTCAACATTGCTAAGGGCACCCTTCCGGTTAACTCTTACCCCTTAATTCTTCATTCCCCAAAAATAGTTTTATGTTGGATAACATCTTTTTGATGTTTTTTTATAACTTCGCGACTTGAAAAATTTTAAGTAATACAGAGATGCAAAAGATTAGAAATGTTGCGATTATCGCTCACGTTGACCATGGTAAGACGACGTTGGTGGATAAAATGTTGTTGGCTGGAAACCTGTTCAAGGATCACGAGAAACCGACTGACCTGATTCTGGACAATAATGATTTGGAGCGTGAACGAGGTATAACCATCGTTTCTAAGAATGTCTCTATCCGTTATAAGGACTACAAAATCAATATCATAGATACTCCGGGACACTCCGACTTCGGTGGCGAGGTGGAGCGCGTGCTCAACATGGCGGATGGCGTGTTGCTTCTGGTGGACGCTTTCGAGGGCCCGATGCCGCAGACGCGCTTCGTCTTGCAGAAGGCTATCCAATTGGGCCTGAAGCCTATCGTAGTGATCAACAAGGTGGACAAACCGAACTGCCGTCCGGAAGAGGTGCAGGAGGAGGTCTTCGACCTGATGTTCAACCTGGACGCCACGGAGGAACAGCTTGATTTCCCTACGATCTATGGTTCCGCTAAGAATAACTGGATGTCGGACGACTGGAAGAAGCCTCGTGAGAACGATATCACTCCAGTTTTGGACGCTATCATCAAATATATCCCTGAGCCTCACATGAATGTGGGTACCCCACAAATGTTGGTTACCTCTTTGGACTACTCCTCTTACGTGGGACGTATCGCCATCGGTCGTATCCACCGTGGTACCTTGCAGGAGTCCCAGAACCTCTCGCTCGTGAAGCGTGACGGTTCCGTGAAGAAGGTGCGCATCAAGGAGTTGCGCGTGTTCGAGGGCTTCGGACAGGCGACGGTACGTGAGGCACATTGCGGTGAAATTTGCGCATTGGTGGGTATCGAGGACTTCGAAATCGGTGACACTATCTGTGACTTCGAGAATCCGGAGCCATTGCCGCCTATCGCGATCGACGAGCCTACCATGAGCATGGTGTTCGCCATCAATGATTCGCCATTCTTTGGTAAGGAGGGTAAGTTTGTCACCTCAAGACATATCAACGACCGTCTGGAGAAAGAGTTGGACCGCAACTTGGCTCTCCGTGTCGTGAAGAACCCTGATTCTGATAAATGGATCGTCTATGGACGTGGTGTGCTCCACTTGTCTGTCCTGATCGAGACGATGCGCCGCGAGGGTTATGAGTTGCAGGTGGGTCAGCCTCAGGTCATCATCAAGGAGATCGATGGCGTGAAGTGCGAACCGGTCGAGCAGTTGACCATCGACCTGCCGGATGAGGTGTCCGGTAAAGTGATCGAGATGGTTTCCGTCCGTAAGGGCGATATGGTCTCCATGGAGCGCAAGGGCGACCGTGTGCATCTGGAGTTCGTCATCCCTTCCCGTGGTATCATCGGCTTGCGTACGAATGTCCTGACCGCCACTGCCGGTGAGGGTGTGATCGCCCACCGATTCTTGGAGTACCAGCCTTATAAGGGCGAAATCGAGCGTAGAACCAATGGTTCCCTGATCGCTATGGAGACGGGTACAGTCTTCGCTTACGCTTTGGATAAGTTGCAGGATAGGGGCCGTTTCTTCATCAGTCCGCAGGACGAGGTCTATGCGGGTCAGGTGGTCGGCGAACACTGCAAGGACAATGATATCGTCATCAACGTGACGAAGTCCAAGCAGTTGACCAACATGCGTTCGAAGAGTTCGGACGAAAAGGCTCGTATCATCCCGCCTATCATCTTCTCCCTGGAGGAGGCGCTCGAGTACATCAAGGAGGATGAGTATGTCGAGGTGACTCCGAAGAGCATGCGTATCCGTAAGATCATCTTGGACGAGACCGAGAGAAAACGCGCGAATAGGGTCTGATTGACCCTTGAACCCTAATACCTACAAGGATGAAAAAGTATTTTCGTAGTTGGAAAGCGAGGATCTTTTTCATCCTTTTTGTTTTTTTCGCAGTGCTATGCCTGCTTCGTTTCCAACTCTTCCCGAATGATTATTCCACGGTCGTCTTCACGGAGAAAGGCGAATTGGTGGGTGCTCGTCTGGCGAATGATGGGCAGTGGAGGTTCCCTCCGATGGATACGGTGCCGTATAAACTGAAGAAGGCCACACTGTGCTTCGAGGATAAACACTTCTATCATCATCTGGGTGTCAACCCGGTCTCTGTTTTCCGCGCGTTGAGGCTCAACCTCTCCGCCGGCAGGGTCGTTTCCGGTGGTAGCACCATCTCCATGCAGGTGATCCGTATGAGCCGCAACCATCGGAAACGTGTCTTCACCGAGAAGATCATAGAGGCGTTCGGCGCCTTGTGGCTTGAGCTGCATTATTCGAAGGATGAGATACTCTCCATGTACGTCTCCAATGCGCCATATGGTGGCAATACGGTGGGTGTGCAGACCGCCTCGTGGCGTTACTACCAACGGGCGGGGAAAGATCTTTCCTGGGCGGAGGCCGCCCTCTTGGCCGTGTTGCCGAATGCCCCTTCCATGATCCATGTGGAGCGGAACCGTGAGTCGCTGAAACGCAAGCGGGACGCTCTCCTGCGGACGATGTGCGAGCGGGGTGAGTTCGACGAGGAGACGCTTCTCCTTTCGATGGATGAGCCTCTGCCTGAACAGGTCTTCCCGCTGCAGATGATGGCGCCCCATCTGGTGGATCGCATGAACAGGGAGAAGCATGGACAGATCGTGTATGTCACGTTGAACGCCACGCTCCAAAAGAGTGTGGAGGATTTGGCCTCCCGCTTTAAGAACGCCTATGCGCAGAACGGAGTCCAGAACCTCTCCGTGTTGGTGGTGGAGGTCTCCACAGGCAATGTTCTGTGTTATTGTGGCAATGCTGCCTATGACAATGCTGACGACAACCAGGTGGATGTGATCCTCGCGCCCCGTAGCACGGGTAGTATCCTGAAACCTTTCCTCTATTGCGCGATGATTGAGGACGGGCAGGTTACCCCCCGCATGTTGGTGCCTGATGTGCCGATTCAGATCGCTGGCTATAAGCCACAGAACTTCAACCGTACTTTTGATGGGGCAGTGCCGGCCAATGAGGCGCTGGCCCGTTCGCTGAATATACCCGCCGTGCTGATGTTGCGTAAGTATGGCATCCCGATGTTCCAGGACTACCTGCAACGCGCTGGCATCTCGACGCTCAATTACACGCCCGACCATTACGGACTGACGTTGATCCTGGGTGGTGCGGAGGCTACGCTTTGGGATGTGACGGGTGTCTATGCCTCCATGTCCCGCGTGCTGAACCGATATAACCGTGATTTCCTGTATGATGAGGGGGATATACATGCGCCTCGTCTTTGCCGGCAGGAGGAGAAGCATAAGGTGGTCGATAAACCGGTCTTGTTCCATGCGGGGGCCGTTTGGCACACCATGGATGCCATCAAGGAGCTGAACCGTCCGAACGTGGCGGATTGGCGAATATTCTCCTCTTCCCGTAAGGTCGGGTGGAAGACGGGTACCAGTTTCGGTAACAGGGATGCATGGGCGGTGGGCGCCACGCCAGAGTATGTGGTGGGTGTCTGGGTAGGCAATGCGGATGGAGAGGGACGTCCTGAATTGACGGGTGTGGGATATGCCGCCCCGTTGATGTTCGCCATATACAACATCATGCCTAACACTTCATGGTTCGCCTGCCCTCAGAAGGATTTCGTGCCCGTGGAACTCTGTCACCAAAGCGGGTTCCTGCGCGGGAAGGATTGTCCCCAGGGCGATCCTGTGATGTTGTATGCCCCGTGCGCCAAGAGTGAGCCATGTCCATACCATCAGATCATCCATCTCTCTAAGGATGAGAAATATAGGGTGTCGGAGAAATGTATGTCTCCGCTGGATATGGTGCATAAGCCTTGGTTCATCCTTCCTCCTACGGTCGAGAGCTTCTATCGTATGCACAACACATCCTATCTGTCGTTGCCTCCATACCAGCCTGGTTGCGAGGGAGAGTCCGCCTCCGTGATGGAGTTCGTCTATCCGAAGGATTTCCGCTCGTTGTATATCCCGAAGGAGATGGACGGTAAGCGGGGAGAGGTCATCTTCGAGGTGGCGCACCGGCAGGCGGACGTGACGCTCTACTGGCACTTGGACGAGACGTACTTGGGCGAGACGAAGCGTTTCCACCAAAAGGGTATCAGCACCACGGATGGCGAGCATACGATCACTGTGGTGGATGAGGAGGGTAATCGATTGGAGAAGAAGTTCAAGGCGATCGTGACGGAGTGAAAACATCTCTGATTCTTTAGAGATGTGGTAGGTGCGAAGACTATTATTCCACCTCCTGTTTTTTTGTCTTTGTTTGCTCTTTGAACGCAAAAAATCCCCTTTGTGGATTGAGATATTTGTCTTATATTTGTACGTTGTTCGTCAGTAACCCGTGTTATTGACGAATGCGAAGCTTTTGGAAAATGTGATTTCGTGGCTTGGAGAGGATGTCCCTCACGTTATCGTATCCATAGTTTTTTTCAAGAAAAATGAGGCGCTTCTTTTGGGAGCGGATTTTAGAGGAATATTCCGGCTTTGCGTTAAGCGAGGTTCGCAAATCTATTGATTGATATGACACGTGTCATCACCTACGGAACATATGACCTTCTGCATCAGGGTCATATAAACTTATTGCGGCGAGCGAAGGAACTCGGTGATTATCTGATCGTTGGAGTGACAAGCGACAGCTTCGATAAGGAGCGGGGAAAACTTAATGTTAGGGACAATGTCCTTGAGCGTGTTGAGGCTGTCAAGTCGACTGGATATGCTGATCAGGTGATCATTGAGGATTATGTTGGACAGAAGATCGATGACATCCAAAAGTATGACATTGATATTTTTGCGATCGGCAGTGATTGGGAAGGTAAGTTTGATTACCTGAATGAATTCTGTAAGGTCGTATACCTTCCAAGGACAGAGGGAATCAGCAGCTCGATGCTACGTGCTGAAGCGACTCGGGATGTTAAGGTCGGAATCGTCGGCTGTGGGCGTGTGGCCAACCGCTTCCCTGGCGAGGCGGAGGTGGTCAGCGGGGTCAAGACGGTCGCCGCGTATGATATTGACCATGAAAAAACAACCTCTTTCGCGGGAAAATTTGATGATGTTAAACCATGTGGCAGTTTCGCGGAACTGCTGGAGATGGTTGATGCTGTATATGTGGCAACTCCGCATCTTTCCCATTATGAGTATATCAGAAAGTCTCTGGAGCATGGAAAACATGTTCTGGCGGAAACTCCTATGGTCCTGAGAGGTGAGCAGGCGACGGAGTTGTTCTCATTGGCCGAGGGGGCAAATCTTGTCCTTATGGAGGCTAACAAGACTGCCTACTGCCCGGCTTTCAACCATCTGACGGTCATGATCAAGTCCGGGGTTATCGGTGATGTGGTCGATGTGGAGGCCTCCCTTTCAAAACTTTGGGATGATGATTTGTCTCTCAGGGAATTCGATTCGCTACAGGCGGGAGGATCCTTTTACGAGTTGGGTAGTTACCCGTTATTGCCAATCCTTCGGTTGTGTGGAACTGATTATGAGAACCTGAATTTCTATTCGCGCATGAAGGATGGCGTCGATATGTATACGAAGGGTGTGTTCGGATTCAAGGATGCGGTTTGCTCCTTTAAGGTCGGATTGGGCGTGAAGACGGAGGGCAGTCTTGTGATCTCTGGCACGAAGGGCTATGCGTATGTCCCGGCACCTTGGTGGAAAACTGACTATTTCGAACTGCGTTATGAAAACCAGAATCTGAATAAAAAGTTCTTTTACCAGTGGGATGGCGCTGGACTCAGATATGAAATACAGGAGTTCGTGAGTTGCATTGTCAATGGAAGGCTGTCGACGTCTAAACTGCGTAAAAGCGAATCGATCTGCATGGCGAACGCTATGCACCAGTTCGAGGAACGGATTAATGTGATGAAAATATGAAGATTGCGATTGTGACGGGTGGCACGTCAGGTATAGGCTTGGGTGTCTCTAAAATGTTGATTGGGAAAGGGTACTATGTCTATGCCACGTATGTCGGAGAGGACTTCACCGAAAGGATAGCGAACTTTGAACCCATTAAGGTGGATCAAACGGTTAGGAAAGAGGTCTATGATTTTATTCGTTATGTGAAATCTAAAACAGACACAATCGATTGTATCGTATGTAATGCGGGAATGAGCATCCGCAAGTCTTTCGTGGATACTTCCGACGAGGACTGGGATAACCAGATGGAGGTGGCGGTGAATTCCCATTATATCATGATCAGGGAGTTGTTCCCTTCTATTCCTCCCGGGTCGAGGATCCTGTTCACGGGTTCACAAATGGCGGTCCACCCCCATGCGACGGTTTTGAGTTACGGCGTTACTAAGTCGGCAGTCTGTGCGTTGGCGAAGAACCTTGTCAAGGAATTCGATGGGACGGGAACCACGGTTAATGCGATCATCCCGGGCTTTGTCGCGACTCCTTGGCAGAAGAATAAACCGGAGGAGATCAAGCAAAATATTTACAAGAAGACGGCAATCCATCGTTTCGCCTCCGTGGATGAAGTTGTTGACGCTTACCGTTTCTGCGTTGATAATCCTTTCGTGAATGGCAGCATGATAGAGGTGAACGGAGGTTATTGCTACAAGTAGATTGTCGGAGGTGGTCTGAAGCCCCCAATTCGTGAATCGATAGAATGATATAAAGTATTTCGTTTCGTTAGTATGGAAGACCTTTCAAGATATAATGGAGAAGGAACGGCTTTGAGGAAGGCGCAGCTGCGGATGTTGGATATGTTGATCGCCTTTGATGACATATGCCGCGCGAATGATATCCCATATTGGCTGGATTACGGCACGCTGTTGGGCGCTGTGCGCCATAAGGGCTTTATCCCGTGGGATGATGATGTCGATGTATGTGTGCTGGAGAAAGACAAGGATAGGTTGCGGGAGTGCTTGCTCAGGGATTTGCCTGACCGTTTCGCTCTTCAGGACACTTCGGTTGATCCCCATGCTTTTTTCTCCTATACTAGGATTAGGGATAAGAAGTCATATTGCTACTATCCTAATTTCGTGAAGCTGAAGGAGCAGGGACTATGGTTGGATATCTTCTATTACTCTGTCGTCGCTTCCCCTTCGGTTTGGCGTTTTACTGATGCGATATACAGGAGAACGTATAGGGAAATCCATCTGTTTGGGGATGTCGGGTATAGTAGTCGGCTGAAACGGCTGTTTAACCGTACCGCGGGGTATGTGTTGCATCCGATCTCTCTCCTCGTTAAAGCATTGAGCGCATTTGCCGGGAACCGCAAGAACCCGAAATTGTATGGCGCATATTTCAGCTCTGACCATGTGTTCCCTCATGACACGATCTTCCCTTTGACCGAAGTGGAGTTCGAGGGAAGGAAGTTCTTCGCACCCTCTGATACCGACGCTCATTTAAAGGAATTGTATAAGGATTACATGCGGATCCCGGACGAGAGCGGCAGGAAACAGATCCTTGATGTCGATAAGATAATATTCCACGAATGAAACGGGTGTTGATCATAGGCCCTAATTTTTTCTATTTCAATGATAGCATAGCGAACGCTTTTCGCCGATTGGGATGGGAGGCGAAGGTCTGCGCATATGATAACCCCGTCCATCCCTATGGATTCTACAACAAGGTGGTTTATAAGCTTTCCCGAAAGAGGGAGGCTTTGAGGGAAAAAGGCCATGGAATATTCTCCGATCATGTGAGGAATGTCTATGAAACGTACCGTCCGGATCTTGTCTTCATCGTGAACGGGGATGCTTTGCTACCCTCGGTGACGGAAATGATGAGCGTGAACTCTGTCGTCGCGGTTTGGATGTTCGATTCCGTGAGCAGATATCCGTTGATGAAACGGAATCTGCCGTACGCTAGTGCGGTGTTCTGTTATGAGTGCTCTGACATGGAGGTCCTGAGAAAAGAGTGTGGCGTGAATGCGTCTTTCCTGCCTCAGGCGGCTGATACGGGTTTGTACAGAAGATTACCCGATGAGCGGAAACTCTATGACATCGTCTTCGCGGGTGATATTTGGCAATCCGAGAAGAGACAACGGATACTCGGCAAGGTCGTGGAGAGGTTCGGCGATAGGAAAATACTCATCTGGGGCGTGTATAAGCCTTGGTACAAGAGCTTGTGGAAATGGATCACGAGGGAGCGAAGGGACGTCTATATGAACCGTAGCACATCACCGGATGTGTTGAACCTGTGCTATAATAGGGCGAAGGTCGTCTTGAATATCCATAACGAGCAACAAGTATATGGCGCGAATCCGAAGGTCTATGAGATATCGGCATCTGGCGCATACCAGATATGTGACTCAAACCCGTATATCGACGGCTTGTTCCCCAATGGGGAGGTCGCTTTGTACCATACGGACGAGGAGTGCCTGGAACTGATTGAACGGAGGTTGACGGCCCCTTCCGACGAATACGATGCGGCCGCCTATGAATTGATCGCCAATGAACATACCTTTGAGAAAAGGATCGAGACGGTCCTCAGATCATTGGATATGTGGAACGAAATTTCAGAGAGTTGAAGATGGAGAAGAAAGTATTATTTGTCACATACAAGAAACCTCCGAAAATCATGGAGGGTGGCGGACAAGGCGCCAAGAAGAACTATGACATGGTCTGTGCCGAAGTGGGGCAGGACAATGTGGTTTGCTATTATGTGCATGACGAGGAGAAAAAGAAGAGCTTGTGGCAGTATTTGTGCGGCGCCTTTTTCATGCTGTTCAATTACTATTTCGGGTTGACACCTGGCCGGGTTAAGCGCATCGTGCGGATGGCTGCCGATTTTGACGTCGTGTTCATAGACAGGACATTGTTCGGCATATTGGCTAAGAAACTGAAACAATCCGGATATAAGGGCAAGATCGTCTCTTATTTCCATAATGTGGAAAGGATATACTTCGATGCGAAGGTCTCCCCTAAGATCCCGTTCCGTGGCGTGTTGATACATTGCGCGGATGTGAATGACCGTTACAGCTGCGAGTTCTCTGATGTGATAGTCGCCTTGAACGAGCGCGACCGTGGCTTGATCGCCGATATCTATGGACGTTCGGCGGACTTCCTGGTCCCTGTCGCGTTACCAGACCGGTTGAATGTGGAACCATCGGATGAGATGACTGGCACTCAGCCTTTGTGCCTCTTCCTCGGCGCATATTTCGGACCGAATAACGACGGCATCCTATGGTTCGTGAAGAATGTGTTGCCGAAGGTGAATATCCGTATGAAGATCGTCGGGAAGGGTATGGCGAAGCTGAAGGCGGAGAACGAGTGCCTTTCCAACATCGAGGTGCATAGTGATGTCCCTGTGTTGGACCCGTTTATCAATGAGGCGGATGTGATGATACTGCCGATCTTCTCTGGCAGTGGCATGAAGGTTAAAACCTGCGAGTCGTTGATGTACGGGAAAAATATCATCGCCACCTCCGAGGCGTTCGAAGGATATGATGTGGACTATGATAAGGTGGGCGGCAAATGTGACACGGCGGAGGAGTTTATCCGCAAACTGAAGGACTTCGAGAGGAAACCTAGAAGAAGGTTCAATGAATATTCCCGTGAAATGTATCTGAGGAAATACTCCAATGATTCGATACGTGGGGTCTATGCTGATATCTTGAAGTGATTGTTGAATCGGAAATATTAATTTACTTATAAAAAAATGAATAATGCTTTTCTAAAAAAATCATGGCCGTATTTATTGTGCGTGATTGTTTTTGCTATTGTGTCCGCGGTTTACATGTCACCGTTCCTGACAGGGAAAGTGATCGTGGCGAATGATAATCTTTCGTGGCGTGGCGCATATCAGGAGGTGAAGGAATACCAAGAGGAAACGGGTAACTCCACATGGTGGACGGGCTCGATGTTCTCGGGTATGCCGACGTACCAAATCGGCGGAGGGAAAACGTTCGCGAGCGAGTTGCTGCATCCTCTGAACTTCATTACCCACTACGGTAGTAACAAGGCGAACCCTGTTGTGATGGTGTTCTTGTATGCCTTGGCGTTCTTTGTCCTTCTGCTCTCCTTCGGAGTCAATAAATGGCTCTCCGCGGTGGGGGCTTTGGCGATGGCGTTCTCCTCCTATTTCTTCATCATTATAGGGGCTAGCCATAATTCCAAGACGGCGACTTTGGCCCTGTTCGCATTTGTCGTGGCGGGATTCTATATGATATATCACGGCAAACGGGCGTGGGGCGTCTGCTTGACGATGCTCTTCGTGGCGGTGGGTTACCTGCCTCACCCACAAATGGCTTATTATTACTGCTTTATCATCGGTTTCTGCGTCCTGGCGGAACTGTGGAACCATTATAAGAGTGGGCAGTGGAAGCGTTTCTTGGTGTCGACCGCACTCTTCGCGGGTGCTTTCCTGATCGGTATGGGAACGGGTAGCTCGTTGACATTCGCCAATATGGAATATGCGACGGAGACAATGCGTGGAGGCCATTCAGATTTGGTGAAGGACTCCGATGAGAAGAACCGGACGAAAGGTCTGGACTTGGATTACGCGACGGCCTGGAGCTATGGCGTCGACGAGACACTGACTTTGCTTATACCAAACGCTAAGGGCGGTGCTTCCAATTATAGCGTTGGCGAGAAATCGGGTATCTATGATACGATGCTGGAGAAAAAGGTGGATAAGAAGTATGCGAAGCAATTTTGCCAAAATGTGCCTACTTATTGGGGTACCCAACCATTTACCGCCGGTCCTGTTTATGTGGGGGCGATCGTCTGCTTCCTGTTCGTGCTGGGACTGATTGTGGTGAAGGGTGCGTATAAATGGGCTTTGCTTGCGGTGACTTTGTTGACCATCATGCTCTCCTGGGGACATAACTTCATGCCGCTGACTAAGTTCTTCTTCTCTGTTTTCCCGATGTACAGTAAGTTTAGGGCCGTGTCGTCCATCCTTATTGTCGCCGAGGTGACAATGCCTCTTTTGGGCTTCTTGGCCTTGAAGAAGATTTCGGAACGGAGCGTGGACAAGAAAAAGATGTTGGTGTCGGTCGCTATTTCGGCAGGTGTGGTCGGAGGTTTGTGCCTCCTCGTTGCCGTGTTGGGCGCCATGTTCTATGATTTCACTTCCCCTACTGATCAAAGCGCGTTCTCCCAACTCCCGGAATGGTTGGTGGATTCGATTGTCGATGAGCGTTCCTCCATGTTCTTCTTGGATTGCTTTAGATCCTTGCTCTTCGTGCTTTTGGCCGCTGGCGTGATTTGTCTGTATGTCTGGTATGATGGCCTGAAAACGCCTTATTTCGCCGCTATATTGGGACTCTTGGTCCTGACGGATATGTGGGTGGTGGATAAACGTTACATGAATGACTCCGCATTCTCTTCCGACAAGGCGATGAAGTCTTTCTTCAAGAAAAAACCATATGAGGAGCAATTGCTTTCGGACCCTTCTCATTTCAGGGTGCTGAACCTTGCCACAAATACGTTCAACGAGGCGCGTACGTCTTATTATTTCAAGTCGATCGGTGGATATAGCGCCGCGAAACTGCGTCGTTATCAGGATTTGATTGACCAGCATATCGCTCCGGAGTTTAATCCGTTGTTCTCTGCGATCTCCTCCACGGGAGGCAGGTTGGAGCTGTGTGACGGGGATTCCATATTCCCTGTCCTGAACATGCTCAATGCGAAGTATTTTATCGTTCCTCTACAGACCAAGGAGGAGGTGGCGGTGCCTAACCCGCATGCGATGGGAAATGCCTGGTTCGTGGAGTCCGCCAAGGTGGTGCGGAATGCGAATGAGGAGTGCGATGGATTGTCTTCTGAGAATCTTCGTAAAGTGGCTATCTTGGACGAGAAATTCTCTTCGTTCGTGAAGAATGGCGGACAATACGGGGTCGATTCCTCCGCAACGATAGAACTGACTCAATATGCGCCTAATCAGCTTGATTACAAATCCAGTTCGTCAAAGGATGGTTTGGCTGTCTTCTCCGAAATATACTATCCTTATGGATGGAAGGCATATATAGACGGAAAACCGGAGGATCATTTCAGGGTTGATTATGCGTTGAGGGCTTTGAACATCCCGGCGGGTGAGCATACCATCAGCTTTAAGTTTAGCCCAGACAGCATCGCCAAGGGAAATGTGATCTCTGTCATATGTGTTTTGATCATGTATCTTATCATCCTTTTTGTCGCCTATCTGACTGCTAAGGGGAAAGAAAATGCGTTGGAGGCATTGGGCGAAGGAGGGGAACAGTGCCATTCCCTCACGACCAAGGATGAGTGAAGGTAGTTTATAGCCTCTTGCTTCCTATGCAAGGAAAGCCCCCCGAGATTCCTCTTCGGAACTCTCGGGGGGCTTTCTTTTTCCTCCTCTTTGAGGATGCTTATAAGAGCATTCTTTTTAGAAATTTCTGAAACCCATGATCTCTCTTACCTCTCTGATGGTCTTCGATGCGCTTTCCCTGGCTAGCTCTTTGCCTCGGGTGATTGCGTTGTGGAGGATCTCCGGGTGGGCATCGATGTAGGCGATGCGCTCGCGGATAGGATCCGTGGCGGCGATGATATCGGCTGCCAGCTGCTTTTTCAGGTCTCCGTAACGTATTTCGCATTTGTTCCATTGCTCATCGAAGTATTGCACGGCCTCAGGTGCGGATACGACCTTCATGATGGTGAAGAGGTTCTCGATGTAGTCCGGTTTAGGGGAGTTTGGCTCCGTCGGACCTTGGTCGGTCAACGCCTTCTTCACCTTCTTCTCGATGGTTTTCGGATCATCTGCCAAGTAGATGCAGTTGCCTTCCGATTTGCCCATCTTGCCGCTACCGTCCAATCCTGGTATTTTGATAGGCTCCGTGCCGTCGTTGTAAGCTACCGGTTCCTTGAAGTATTCCACTTTGTAGAAGTTGTTGAATCGTTTGGCGAAGTTACGTGTCATCTCCAAGTGCTGCAGCTGGTCTTTGCCTACTGGCACCTGGTCCGCATTGTGGATAAGGATATCCGCCGCCATCAGGGTCGGGTAGGTGAGGAGTCCGGCGTTCACGTTCTCGGGTTGTTTCCTCGCCTTGTCCTTGAAGGAAACTGTCTTCGTCAACTCTCCGAGGTAGGCGTGCATGTTCAGCATCAGATAGAGCTCCACCACTTCCGGCACGTCGCTTTGGATGAAGATGGCCGATTTCTCAGGGTCGAGTCCGCATGCCAAATACTCCGTCAAAACGCTCTTCACGTTAGGATAGAGGATGTTCGGATCTGGATGCGTGGTTAGGGAGTGGTAGTCCGCGATGAAGAAGAAGCAACGGTTGTTCTCTTGCATGCGTATGAAGTTCTTTAAGGCTCCGTAATAGTTGCCCAGGTGTAGGTTGCCTGTTGAACGGATGCCGCTTACGACAGTTTTCATTTTATTTTGCTTTATTTTTTATATCTTTATATCTTTGCAAAGGTAAGAAAAATATAAATAAGATTAGCCTTTGCTCTTTTTCGGTGGCTAATAAAAATGTTATAGGTATGCGTTTTTTCAGGATTTATGGCATGTCCATAGTGTTATCGCTTGTCGTTTTGTATTTGAGTATCATCCGTTCGGTCCCTGAAATCCCTGAACTGCAATTCTCCGGGGTGGACAAACTGGCCCATTTCCTGATGTATTTCGCCTTGTCGGGTGTCATATGCTTTGAACTCTATCGCCAACGGTACGATTTCAGCGACCGTCAGATGCGGCTCTGGGGCCTCATCTATCCTATCGCATACGGTGGCGTCATCGAGTTGTTGCAGGAGTACTGCTTCCCCCCTCGCACAGGCGACTGGGTCGATTGGCTGGCGGACTCTTTGGGTGTGGTGGCTGCTTATTTCTTGGCGAAGAAACTTTTCCCTAAATATGTGAAGCCTGAGGATCAGGGCTTGTCTTGTAGATAATTTCGGAGAATATGAAGGTGACGATTGTGGGGACCGCCTACCCGTATAGAGGCGGTTTGGCCGCGTTTAATGAGCGATTGGCCAACGAGTTCAAGAAAGAGGGTGACGAGGTGAAGATTGAAACATTCACACTGCAGTACCCTAATTTCCTTTTCCCGGGAAAGACCCAGTACTCCACGGAACAGGCTCCCCAAGGCTTGGACATCACTCGTTCCGTCAGCTCTGTCAATCCATTCAATTGGGTGAAGATCGGGCGGAAGATCGCGAAGGATGCGCCTGATTTGCTGGTCATTAAATATTGGATTCCCTTCATGGCTCCTTGCTTCGGAACGATTGCTAGGCTGGCACGCCGTAATGGGGTGACCAAAGTGGTCTCCATCCTGGATAATATCATCCCTCATGAGAAGAGGTTCGCCGACCGCCTGCTGTCGAACTATTTCGTCGGCTCCGTGGACGCTTTCGTGGCTATGTCGAAGTCCGTCCTTCATGACCTGACCTCCTTTGACGATAAGAAGCCTCAACTCTTCTGCGCCCATCCGTTGTATGATAATTTCGGAGAGAAGATGGACCGGGAGCGCGCTTGCGCTGATCTAGGCTTGGATCCTTCTCTCTCGTATATCCTGTTCTTCGGCTTTATCCGTGATTATAAGGGCCTCGACATCCTTCTGGAGGCGATGGCGGACGAGCGTATGCGGAAACGTGATGTCAAATTGATCGTGGCGGGTGAATTCTATAATAACTCCGAGAAGTATTTCGAATTGGATCGGAAACTCAATCTCGGGGACAAGGTGATATGGCGGAATGATTTTATACCGGATAGCGTGGTGTCCACCTATTTCGCCGTTTCGGATATTGTGGCGCAACCGTATAAATCCGCTACGCAGAGTGGTGTGACGCAAATCGCTTACCATTTCGAGAAACCGATGCTGGTGACGAATGTGGGTGGTTTGGCGGAAATCGTGCCTGATGGCGAAGTGGGGTATGTCGTGGCGCCGGACGCGACGTCGGTGGCGGATGCCTTGTGCGACTTCTATGACAATGATAGAGCCGAACAGTTTGTCGTCAATGTGAAGGAGGAAAAGAAAAAATATGCTTGGTCCCGCATGACGGAGACGATCAGGTCGTTGGGTGCTCGTTGATGAGTATGCCGGCGATGCCGCAGTTGTTGGCGAACTGCATGTCGGAGATCGCGTCCCCGACCATCAGACATCGGTCTGGAATAACCTCCGGAAAATCTTTCAGCATTTGTTGGAACATGCCTGTCTGGGGCTTGCGGTTAGGATCGCTGTTGCTCAAGGCGGTGCAATGGTATATCTTGTCTATCCTGCCTCCGTTCCTTTCTATCTCTTGGATCATCCGCTGGTGGATCTCCTGAAGGTCTTCTTCCGTGAATAATCCTTTTGAAATGCCTCTCTGGTTGGTTACGATCACGATCCTTTTCACCAATTTGCTCCATTGGGGAATGGCTTCGAGGAACTCGGGGATGAAGGCGAATTCATCCCATCTCTTCACGTAATCGTTCGGACGATACTGGTTGATGACGCCGTCCCTGTCCAGCAGGAGCGTGTCATAGATCCCCAATTCGAGGATGAAGGTGATATCGGTGTAATTCATTGCCGGTCAGTCAAATAGTTCTTGGAAGTCCACGTTCGCTTTCCTGTAGTCTGAAGGGATTCCGATGTCGATGAAATAGCCGTCGCTTATATATCCCGAGAGGATCCTGCCGGATACACTCGCTTCCAACACTTCCTTCTCGAATGACCCCTTGTCCGGGAATCTGTCGAGCGGGAATCTCTGTAGGTCTATGAAGTATATGCCTCCGTTGATGAGACCCTTTTCGCAGGGTTGTTTCTCGTTGAACCGCTCGATGACGGAGTCGCTTGAAAGGGAGACCGTACCGTATCGGTCGAAGTGCTCCATCTCCTTCAGTGCGATGGTGATCGCCTGTGTGCTCTCTCTTCCTCTCTTCGCCAACTCGGAGAGGTCTACGTTGAAGAGTGTGTCTCCGTTGAGGATGACCGCCTGGTCGCTTCTGACCTGCTGTAGGGCGAGCTTTATGCCACCTCCTGTTCCGAGAGGAGTCTCTTCGATGGCGTAGGAGACGTCGAAGGGAAGGTCCTGCCCTTTCATCCATTCGAAGATGCATTCCCTGAGATATCCTACGGAGAGTATCACGTGGTCTATCTCCTTGAATTGGGAGACATATCGTAAAAGATAGTGCAGGAAAGGCCGACCGCAGACGGGTGCCATGCATTTGGGTACTTCGTTCACTACCGATCGGAGCCGGGTGCCCAATCCTCCAGCCAATATGATTGCGTCCATGATGTCTCTATTTTTTCTCGAATAAATCCGCTTCAACCAAACCGCATAGGATATGCCCTATCATGATGTGAGACTCTTGTATGCGTGGTGTTTGGTCGGAAGGCACTTTCAGGGTGATGTCGCAGAGACCGTCCATCTCGCATTGCTTGCTTCCCGTCAGTCCGATGGTGTGGATGCCTTTCTCCTTGCAGGCGCGTAGTGCGGCGACGATGTTCTTGGAGTTGCCCGAGGTGGATATGCCGATGAAGACGTCCCCTTCCACTCCTTGAGCCTCCACTTGTCTCGCGAACAACCGCTCAAACCCGTAATCGTTCCCGATGGCGGTGAGGATGGAGGTGTCGGTGGTGAGGGCTATGGATGGAATGCCCGGACGGTCGAAGTAGAATTTGCTGACGAACTCGCCTGCGATGTGTTGTGCGTCCGCCGCCGATCCGCCGTTGCCCGCCAGTAGGGTTTTCTTGCCCGAGCGGTATGCCTGGATGATCATGTCGGCGGCTTGCCCTATTTGGTTCAGCATCTGTTCGTCGTCCAGGATGAGTTGTTTCGTCTGCACGGACTCTTCTATGTGTCTCCGAATTTTATCTATATGGTTCATGATGAATTCTGTTAGTCAAATATTTTCCAACTTTGGGTTCCCTTGTCGCTGAATTGGAACTCCACTACGCGTCCCTCCAATCCGGACAACGCTCTTTCCACGTTTTTCCTTTTGGTGGGTTCGACCACAAACATGATGAATCCGCCACCTCCCGCACCACTGACTTTTCCTGCGATGGCACCAGCTCCCAGCGCTTTGTCGAACGCTTGCTGTATCATCGGGTTGGTGATGGACGTGGCCATTTTCTTCTTGTCTTCCCAAGCTTGGCCTAATATGGCGGCGAAGGTGTCTATCTCTCCCCTCAGGATGGCGGTCTTCATGTCGATGGCGCTTTGCTTGATTTTGTGCATAGCCTCTATGGCCGTCGCATTCTTTTCCTGGGTGTTTTTCCGTTGTTCGTCGATGATTTTGGCGGAGGAGCGGGAGGCTCCCGTGAAGAACAGCAGAAGCGATGCTTCCAACTCTTCCACGACCCAAGGCTTGATGCGCAGAGGGTTGACGATGACGTGCCCGTCTTGCAGGAACTCCATGAAGTTGAATCCTCCGAATGTCGCCGCATATTGGTCCTGCTTTCCTCCGCTCAGTCCGATGTCTATTCTCTCTATTTCATAGGCGAGACGGGCGATTTCGTAGTCTCCGAGGGGAAGGTTATACCATTCCGCGAAGGCCTGGAGGATGCATACGACCATGGTGGAGGATGAACCTAGTCCGCTGCCCGCGGGCGCGTCGGAGTAGGTGGTGATGCGGAATGGCTTCGGCGTTATGTGGAAGTCCTTTACGATTCGGTTGTATACCCCTTTGTGAAGGTCTAGTTGGCCATCGATGGGCAACTGGTCTTGCATCTCGTAGGAAAGGGATTGGTTCAGGTCGGCGGCATATATCTCTATGCCACCCTCTTTCTTCTCCTCGATGGTGCAGTGTGCGTATAAATTGATTGTGGCGTTGAGTATCAGTCCTCCGTAGAGGTCACTGTAAGGGGAAACGTCGCTTCCTCCTCCAGCCAAACCCAATCGCAATGGTGCTTTACTTCTGACTTTCATGTTATGTCTTTGTTACTTTTGCAAATTTATAACAAAAAAACTTCTGTTCTTGCCGAATCGCTTCATTTGACGCGTTTTTTCTGAAGCGTCGGCGGTGATTGCCCCTCTCGCCAGGGGTGACGCTGAACATTCTGTGAGGGATCAGTGTGTGTAAATATGCGAAAGGGCCGAGAAACATTCGCTCCTCGCCCCTTTGCCGTCAAAAAAGTAGTTATTATCATTCGTCACAATCAGAAGTTGTGCCAGTCGCTGAATATCAGGTCCTCGTCGAGCTCGTCGTACGCGCCACATAGGAATGTGTTGTTGTAGTCGTCCGAACATTGGAAGGCGATGGAGCCGTCGCATAGGTGCAGTGTCTCAGGAACAACCTCTTCGATGAGTGCGTCCCATCTGAACATAGGGAAGTACTCTTTGAGCAGCGCCTCGAAGTCGGCCTTCTCGACGGATCCGTCGTTCGGGGATCCCTCGTATTCGTTCGCCGCCTTTCCTAACTCCTCTTCGTGTATGTCGTAAAGCGTGTCGTCCATTTTCTCTCCCTTCGGTACGGCGTTCGGATCGAATATCTTCTCTATGTTCCAAAACTCCGTGCCTGCGTTGTTCATGTCTAGATATATGTTTCGGAGGAAGTTGTTGTTCACCTGCTTGCGGTTCTTCTTCACCTTCTTTTCGAAGTCGTTGAAGTATTTCGTCAGGAATTTCGCCAATTCCTCGTCCGAACTGTCTTCTTTGTTGTTGTCGGCGACGATTCCCCATTCGCGTACTTCGCCGGGGGTGTTCTCTATGGTAATCATATCATCGTCGTATACTCCCATATATCCAAGATCAAAATCTCCGCCGATTTCAAATTCTCCATCGATGATTCTAATGTCTATCATAAATCTCCTTTTGATGATTAATAATTAACACTTTGTAAATGTATAATAATATTTTGGATTATCCAATAGCATGATGGAATATGGGTGTGTAATTTTATCATACTGTCTGTTTTCGGAAGCGGTGTTTATGCAATAACAATCGTGGTCGGATAATAAATTTCCTTTTTTTTCGTTGTTGGCTTAAGAGGAAGAGGTGTTTGGAAGAGACGCTTCGTGATATATAGGCTATTCATAATCTCAGGTAAAAAAACGCGTGATGAATCTAATGGCAAAAAATATATTTCTATTTATTCTGTTTGTCACATTCTCCATTTCGGTCAATGCGGAAGAGACAAATGATTCGCAGGAGCAACAGCAACTGCGTGTGAAGGATATCGCTGACGTGTCGAAAATCCACCGGAAGGCGGAGGAGGCGAAGACGTTCGTGAAACAGAATGGCATGAACTCCAATTGGTGCATCCTGATCGATTTCTCCTATGACTTGTATACCAAAAGGATGTTCATATACGATTTGAAATCGAACAAGATTTTGAAGACGGCATTGGTTAGCCATGGCTTTGGAGAAGGTAACACTGTCGATCATGTGAAATTTAGCAATGTGCCAAACAGTTACTGCTCATCGGAAGGAAAGTATCGGATAGGAATCCGCTCTTATAGTAATTTCGGCGTGCATTTCCATTATAAATTGCATGGTTTGGAAAAGACCAACAACAATGCGTTCAAACGTCTGGTGGTGCTCCACTCGTACGAATATGCGTATTGCGACTGGCCAACCACCGCAAGCGCTGGATGCCCGGTCGTGTGTGATGAGATAATGAATTATATTGATTCCAAGATAAAAGCGTCCACCAATAAAGCCGTTTTGCTGTGGATATTCAAATAGCGAAGCTTGCGAGGAATCATAGTCACCCATAATGTCTGTCCAGACAATAGATTGAATGAAGTATGGCGATAACGCAGAAGGATCTGATGGAGTTTTACCGGTCTCTTGATGTAAGGGACTACAAAATGACACATGCAGTGAAGACCTATGTGTTCAGAAAGTCGAACGTGTCGAATGGCAATCATGCGTTGATGGCATCCGGTTATTGCGTTTATTCGAATAGATATGGCATCGAGCCCTTCTCTGTGAGACTATATTTCAAGGAGGTGGAAAAAGGACTGGATGAACTATTGCTTAGGTATGGCGTTATAAATGAAGAAAGTAAGACGACGATTTCGAAGGTATGTATGCCGGAGAAACATAAGGATCTGTTCTCACCCAATTACTTTGTTTCTACTGTGGAGGAGTTCCAACCAGTTCGCGCCGCGATGCAGGAACTGATCGATGAAAAGGTTTTCCCTTTCATCGATAAATACAACGATCATCTCGAAAATGTGGCAGAACTACTGATGGGTTTGGATTTCAATGATAACATTGATTATCAATATCTTTATCCGAGTCTGATCAAGTCCGCGTATATCTTTAAAATGACAGGGCATGCAAGGTACAAAGAAAGGCTTGCATATTTGTACGGGAAAAGCATCGCGGAAGAGAAGAACATCCAAAGAGATGTCGCGTTGGGAAAGGTGAGTGCTGGACATCCCCTTGTGTTGAAGATCGCTCATAAGCTCCATGCTTTTGAAGAGTTGTTTTGTGAAGACCTCGAAGCGTGTGGGTACAAGATAGACCATAGGTGGGAGAGAGGAGAGACATAACCTCTGTTATACGCATCCTCCTCAATATCATGGAAATAGACGTTGCCAATGATGCGACGTCCATATTTTAGCGTCAATAGTATTCTATCGGATAGTTTTTTATGTCTGTCTTCTTTGTGTCTTTGTGATACCACTCTTCTCCCACCAGATTGTTCCACGAGTCGTATTTATAGGTGATCACACAATCGATGTTGCGAATTCCCCAGAAAATCATACCTTTACGATAATTTTTCCGATACATGCTTTTTTCTACCAACAAACCTTGTTCATTGTATTTGTAACGTTCAATATTTGCTTCATCTTCGTATATTTGGGAAAATTCGAGCAGTTGGTCTTTGGAATTAGTGACATATGTGAAGTATCCATTTAACTGGATACTTGTAATCGTATCTTCACCGAAAGATATTTCATAACATATTAGGGGACTAATTCGTTTATATAATGCCAATTCCCCCTTTTCGTTGTAGGAACAGTAAGTGGTATCTTTGCAACGCCTCGGCTGCTTTTCTTTACAGGAACAAAAAATGGTATCTGCTTTATGAACCTTTTTCGTCACACTGTTTGGCTTGTGCTTTTTTTTGCCATATTCTGATAAAATATTTTTCCAGTTCCATTCAGGGAACATGCTAAAGCGAGTAGCATGATGTTCTTTCAAAGTGCCGTCTTCGTTGTAATCGTAACCGATCTCATTCCGTTGACCCTTACAGGTCGAGTCCTTGTATACATATGTTCTTATTCGTTTCCCGTTTTCGTCAAAAGTATGGGTGTAGTACTCATCCCAGCTGACAATAACATCCACCTTTGTCGATCGTTTAGCATGGGTCAAATTACCCGACCTGTCAAAGTGAAATGTTTCCCTGTCTTTACTATATGATTTGACAGGCCCATTAAGATGCATTATGGACACATCCGTCGCATCCGTTGCTAACAGATTAGCTGAAATGAATAGCAGGAACAACGAGACTATATATTTCATAAAAGACAGTTTTAGTTAGTTATCGCGATATAGAACAAAGATAAAAAAAAGACTGATGTGTGGTCCACTTGTTAAACTTTTTGTCCCAAACGCAGGTGTAATGCTTAACTACTTTGTAGGTATGAAATTAAAGGAATTTAAGCTGGATGACGGTGTGATGGGTGGATTCCCTGTCATATGTTTCATCCCATGAATTATTGTCGTATATTTGTGAGGGAGGTGCTGGACATGAAGATGGGGTGTTTGGTGCGCAGATCTTCGAAGGCGGATGCTTGGAAGATAAATAAGTGATTGGAAGAAATGCCGAAAAAGAGGAAAGAAACAGTCAGGAAATTCGATCCTTTCCGATTAGCCTTGAATATAATCGGATGGGGACTGGCGATCTTTTTATCCTATTATATCGTTGATAGTGTGTTTATTAAGGGATACCTTCGTACATACCAACTGAGGAAGGATGGCGTCTGTGCAAGTGCGGTCGTTACAGGTGAAAGGTCGGTGCGGCTTGGCAGGCATGGCAATACTACCCATCTTTTGTACATGTTCCGGGTGGATGGCCTTCCCTATGAGGGTGAGTCTTCTTCTGATCATCTGAGGAAGGGAGACTCCTTGGAAATTGTGTATCTGATCGATAACCCGCGGATAAACATGAGCAATACAAGCGTGCGACTCAAATGCCATGATTAGTGGTGTGGGTGGAAATTGACGCAAGGCGGATTGGATCGTCGGGTAGATGGTATAAAAAAGAGGATATATCTTGCCGACATATCCTCTTCGAGCGGTAAACGGGACTCGAACCCGCGACCCCCAGCTTGGGAAGCTAGTGCTCTACCAACTGAGCTATTACCGCAAGGCCGGGAACGTCTTGCGACCCCCTTCTCTTTTGGTGACACAAAGGTAGTAATAAATTTTTTGATTTCGGTTCGTCGCGAAGAAAATTTTCCCCGCTTTTTGTCTCTTTGTAATGGGATGCGGGGTCTCGCCGGTTTCGGGATCTGTGTGTTCCATATGTGGCGAAATTCAGGTGCTATGAGGGGTGGCCTCGGTGTTGAGTCCATGGAACTCGGTGGAGTGAACCTCCCTTGGAAGGTGATGCAGGTTGTCTGTGGTAAAATAAAGGGTCAAGCCCAGAAACGGACCTGACCCTTTGTTGATGCGGTGGTGTACGTCGCTTATCGGCTCAGTACCGCGGACTTGTTGAAGAAAGCTTCGTAAGCGTTGAATATCTCCAACAGTTTGCTCCATTCCTGAGCGGGGAATTCCACGTTGTTGATTTTCCAATCCACGGAGAGGACCAGTTTGTTATTCTCCACCTTCGCGTTAGAGGCAAAAGCTCCGCAACTGTTGGAAACGTTGCTTTGGAGTTGGGAGAGGTCTTCCACCTTGTAGCCGGTTGGTATGTCGAGTGTGATCTTGTAGATGGTTTGGCTGGTGCTTTTTATGGCGACATCGCTCTTCCTCTCTTTCTTCAAGGAAGAGAAATCCAAATCTTTTATAAGCCGTCCTACGCTGATGATCTTGCAATCAGGGGTTGTCTTCACCAACTCGCCGACTTTTGCGGATGAGGAGTAGATGAAGGCAGGTTTGTCGGAGAACAGTCCGTAGGATTTGATCGTGTATGCGCTTACCGTATCCACGTGGTTGGCGAAGTATTCCTTCGCCTCTTTTTCGAAATCTTTTCTCTGGTTGTGGGATTCTTGGGCGAAGTAAGACTTGTATTGGCTGATTTTCTCTGCGGTCATGCCGTTTTTCTTCGCGTCCTCTTCGAAATTCTCTTGGATTTTGAAGTGTACGCGCATGATGGAGTCCCAATCGTGAAGCGTGCCCAGGTTGTCTCTGATGTCGCTCTTGTGCGAACCGAACACGGAGACTGTACGGTCAATGTCTAGTGCGTTGGCGTCGCTTTTGTCCAGCGCCACGTTGATCGCATATTCGTACCTGTTCTTTTCCGCAGGGGTGACATTAATCTTCTTGTGCACGAGTTTGTTGTAGTCCTTGCATGCTTTGTATTTCATCGTTTTGTTGCCTGCGTTTACCATTATGGCTTCCATGCCTTCGTAGATGGAAGGCTTATCAATCGCGCAAGGCGTGAGGGATGAGACAGGGTAGTAGTAGGTCCCGTCGTTTATCCTCAAGGTGAAATCGTAGTCACTGTCGAATAGGTGGCTTTCCCATTCTCCTGAGTATCTGTCGTAGACGCAGCCTTGCATGTGCGTTATGCCGAAGCTGCTGGTCAGGGCGCTGAAGAATTGCCAGAAACTCTTGGTGTCGAGGGTTATTCCTTGTGTTCTGGAGGCGAAGCAAAGGTAATTGTATATCTCGTCAGCTTTTTGTTTATCAGGCATGTTGGGGGTCTCTGCCAGATGTTTTTTCAGGGCGGATTGAATGTTTTTGTAAGCTCGTCTGTAAAGCCAGGATAATGTTGGCGCTTTGGAGTAGCTCCAGGCGTAGTCGTTGATTATGTCGTTGACCCTGTTGGGTGTCGTCTCTTTTGTCATGCGGTTAAGAGACTTTAGTTCCTTTTCGATCGGAGATTTCTTGCATGGGCTGATATATTTGGCGAAGGCAAGTTTCAGTCTTGGCTCGTCTCTGTATGGAGCATTAAACGACTGTTTCTCCCTTTTCGCTATGTCAGTCAGTTTGAAATCCAGGAGATCCGTTCCATTGTTCGTGGACTCTGTCGCTTTTATTGATTTCGGCAGCCAATACCAGGATTTCTGCATGGTGTTGAATTCTCCATGGAATCGGTATTTCTGGATGGGTGCGAAGCCGCTGATCGGGTACTCGAACTGTTCGGAGAAGAGCAAATCTATTTCCTGGTATATGAAATAGTCCACGATGTCACCTTTCTGTAGGTTGGGGACGGCGATTTTGGACACGTTGCTTTTGGTCTTTTTGCTTTTCAGGTTCGTGCTGACTTTGATGTAGTCGTTCGGGTTTAGTTCCACGAGTGTGCCGTCCTGTTTGTGGATGCGGATGCCTACGACACTTTTGTATTGTTGCGAATAGTTCTTGTATTCGATTTCCGAGAATGACTTGATGGCGCTGTTGTCGTTTATCTTCACCAGATAGCGGGATAGCTTCTTGATGGTTATAGGGAGGATGTTGCCTGTGACGATAGCCCTCTCTTTCCCGATGAACTCATCGTATCTTGCGAGGAATATCACCGGTTCGTCCTTGTATTTGTCGTCCAACGTGAATTCGTTGAATTCCGGCATGTCTGTGCGGGCCCATATCTCGTTGATCGTTTTCTCTTCGTTGAGAGGTCTCCTTCTTGCCTGAGAGGGGAGAATGAATGCCAGTGCGGCTATGATTGCTATGTATCTTTTCATTTTATGATCGTTTTGTGGACAATGTTGTCCTGATTTTGTTTCCGGGTTTTATTTATTTCTGCAAGGTCACCATCTCCATGTATGCGGATTTCAGTTTCTCGATATCCTTGTTCCATTCATCCAATTCCTTGGTCGGAATGGTGTGGTCCTTGAGTGTCACGGATCGGGTGTAGGTTATTTTTCCCCCCTTCTGTTTGTATTTCACTTCGAACTTGTACCTTTTCTTGTCTATCGTGAGGTTGGCGGGTAAGTAAGATACTTTATAGCCGTCAGGTATCGTCAGTTCTGAGGTGAAGGCGTCGACGGCCCTGTACCTGAGGTAAAGGTTCGTCTTGCGGTTCGCCGTTTCTATGTCCAAGGACATGAATCTGTGGGTGAAGTCCATGGATATGTAGTATTTGCCATTCGATTGGGTGATAGGTGCCGACATGGTGAATGGGTATTCCACCACCACCTCCTTGTCGGAGGATGATGTTCCTGTGATCTTCACCTGCTCCTCTTCTGCGGGAAGTCCCTTGAATGAACTTGATCTCAGGGATGCTAGGATGTCGGTGTAGTCGTCGTCGAAGTGGTAGAGGAACTTGATTTTATCCTCTCCTCTTTGTATGTTCTTGTAGATTCCTTCCAACCCGTTGTTTGTCACTTTCATGGAGACATACGTGCTGTCCAGGTTGTCGTGTGGACGGTTGTCCGGCACCTTGGTCAGGATGCAATCCTCTCCGTTCTCCAGCATTACCGGACGGCCTGCGATGGATTTCGGGTATTCTTTCATGGCTGCATATTCGCAGGTGGCATCTAGGAATATGGTGTCTTTCCCTATGATCGCGGCGCAGATGGCATGATTGTCCACTGCCAAAGATGGCGTGGAGTAGTTGTACGGAAGGTCGCTGGTCCCTAACCAAACCATTCTGCCGTCAATGCCCTCGCATCTCAGCATGTTGCGCAGTAGGTTCGCCATTCCTTTGCAGTCTCCGTATTTGTCGTCCAACACTTTGCTGGCCAGCTGAGGCTTGAAGCCTGCGATGCCATTCTCGAAGGCGATATAGCGGATGTTTTTCTGTACCCATTGGTATAGGGTGGCGATCTTCTCGTAGTCGTTCTTGCATTTGGCTACGATTTTCTTTGTCTCGGAGCAAAGGAAGTCGTTGTTCTCTACCGTTTGCTTCATCAAGCTGTTGTACCAATCGTATTGGTCCTGGGCTGTGTTGAACAAGGTGAGTTTGTTCCCGTTGGATAGTGTGGCGGAGCGGTAAACGAATATTATGCTCGGGAAAACGTATAGGGCAGGTTCCGCGAACTTCTCGTCTTTGAGCGGTTTCACGTTCTCCATCGTGAAGGTATATATTGTTTTCTTGTCGCTTTTGTTGACGTCCTTGTTTACCTTCCCGTTGAAGTTGAATTCCTTGATGTCCAAGTCCAGCCATGCCGGTACTTCTATTGAGATGGTGTGTTTCCCGATGAATTCCTTTTCTGCGAAAACGATTCTGGCCAAATGAATGGCGTTGTTGAACTCCAGTTCGTATTGGAAAGAGGCTTTGTCCCCGATCTCCCTCAGGTCAGTCCGCCCTTTGCATACGTTGAGTCCGTCGAAGAAGATCTCGTCGTTGTCCAGGTTCGACGAAAGGGTGTGGGTCGCCTTTGTTTCCTTGATGTTTTTAAGTTTAGTATCTTCCTCGTTGTAGTAAATCTGGAAGTCGCTGTCCTCGCCGTAATAACGGTTCATGTATTTCGTCTTTGTCTCGAGCGAGGCGGATACTCCGGAAGAATTCCTTGAATAGGTTATTTTCTCTTCCTTCTCGGTGATGATAACTTTATCCTCGGGTTCGAGAAACTTTTCATATTGCTCAAAAGGGTTTTTCTCCGCATGTGCGTTGAATGGCATGCCTAATGTTCCTAAAAGGAATGCTGATACGATAAATCTAAATTTCTCATTCATAAAATATTATTTTTTCAGCAAATATATGAAAATAATTGTTTTCCGCTTGTGTCGAATTAAAAATGTGTATGAAAATGTTTTTTTTGAGTAAGTGATGATGCCCGATTGTAGAGAGGGAAGGTGTGCTCGGAGTGTGAAAGTCGGGCGAGGATGTTTCCGGGAAAATCGGAGAAGGAGTGGGGATGCGACGTTCTTTTTGCCTATACGGTATGAGGATGGTTATATCCTGGACCGCAAAAAAAAGGAGACTCTGAAAAATCAGAATCTCCTTTGGGATTGGTTGTCTCACGAGGATTCGAACCTCGACAGACAGTACCAAAAACTGTAGTGCTACCATTACACCATGAGACAATCCTCAATTGCCTTCTCTTCGAAAGCGGTGCAAAGATACGTCAAATTTCTTAATCTGCAAGCGTTGGAGCGAATTTTTTATTTGCAGATTAGTAAGAAATAATTCTTCTTTCCTTTTTGAACCAATATGTATTTGTTATTCAGCAGGGAAGCGCTGTCGATGGTGGTGTCGAAATCCGCCAGTTTCTCTTTGTTCACGGATACGCCGCCGCCTTGTACCAGCTTCCTGAGCTCACCTTTCGAAGGGAAGATGGCCGCTTTTTCGGTGAAGAGCTCGGCTACTTTTACGCCTTGCTTGATCTCCTCGAGCGACACCTCGAATTGAGGAACGCCCTCGAACACGGAGAGGAGCGTCTCCTCGTCCAGTTTCTTCAGTGCGTCGGAAGTGGCGTTGCCGAACAGAATATTGGAAGCCTCTACCGCGGCGTTGTAGTCCTCTTCGGAGTGGACCATGATGGTGATCTCCTTCGCCAGCCTCTTCTGGAGCGGACGAAGGTGTGGGGCCTCTTTCTGCTCTTTGATGAGAGCGTCGATTTCTTCGTGAGGAAGGCTGGTGAATATCTTGATGTATTTCTCGGCGTCCTCGTCAGACACGTTCAGCCAGAACTGGTAGAACTTGTAAGGGGAGGTGTATCTCTTGTCCAACCATACGTTGCCGGACTCCGTCTTTCCGAACTTCTTGCCGTCGGCTTTGGTGATGAGCGGGCAGGTGAGGGCGAACGCCTCGTTGCCTGTCACCTTGCGGATCATCTCGGTTCCGGTGGTGATGTTGCCCCATTGGTCCGCGCCACCCAATTGGAGTTTGCAGTTCTTGTGGCTGTTCAGGTATACGAAGTCATATCCTTGGAGCAATTGGTAGGAGAATTCGGTGAAGGACATGCCGTCCGCACCGTTCTCGCCCGTGAAGCGTCTCTTGACGGAGTCTTTCGACATCATGTAGTTGACCGTGATGAGCTTACCCACGTTCCTGATGAAATCGAGGAAGGTGAAATCCTTCATCCAATCGTAGTTGTTCACCAGCTCGGCGGCGTTCTCCGCTTTGCTGTTGAAGTCGAGGAATTTCTCTAACTGTTTCTTGATGCACTCTTGGTTGTGGCGCAGTCTAGGCTCGTCGATGAGGACGCGCTCCTGTGATTTCCCGGAAGGGTCTCCGATCATGCCCGTGGCGCCTCCGATGAGGGCGATTGGCTTGTGACCGCTGCGTTGGAAGTGACGAAGCATCATCACTCCGACCAGGTGACCGATGTGCAGGGAGTCTGCCGTAGGGTCGATACCCAGGTAAGCGGTTGTCATCTCTTTCTTCAGTTGTTCTTCTGTGCCTGGGGTCATGTCCTGAATCATCCCACGCCATTTAAGTTCTTCGACAAAATTCATTTTATATGATTCTAATAGTTTTTGATACAATTGTTATGGGGGTGCAAAGTTAGCAATTCTTTTCCCAACGAGAGACACTTCGACTCTTTTTATGAACTTTTATTGTGTGTTTTACAGATTTTAAACTAAATTCGCGGTGATTTATAAGTCGTAATCAAAATTTTGTATCAGTATGATAAATGCACAAGACATCAAGAACGGAACTTGCATCCGCATGGATGGAAAACTCTATTTCTGTATCGAGTTCCTGCATGTAAAGCCAGGTAAGGGAAACACCTTTATGCGTACTAAGTTGAAGAACGTTGTCAACGGACTCGTTGTTGAGAAACGTTTCAACATTGGTGAGAAGTTGGAGGACGTCCGTGTGGAACGCCGCGAGCACCAATATCTGTATCAGGAGGGTGAGGATTACATCTTCATGAACCAGGAGACTTTCGAGCAGGTGCCTATCGGACACGACTTGATCACTGGAGTTGAGTTCATGAAGGAGGGCGATACGGTACAGGTGGTGTTCGACGCCTCCACGGAATCCGTTCTCTTCGCCGAGATGCCGGTGAAGACTCCGTTGAAGATCACATACACGGAGCCAGGCTTGAAGGGTGACACCGCCACGAACACTTTGAAACCTGCTACGGTTGAGACGGGTGCCACGGTACGTGTGCCTCTTTTCATCAACGAGGGCGAGACCATCTTGGTGGATACGCGCGACGGTTCCTACATCGAGCGTGTGAAAGCGTAGTCTCTAAGTAACCTATATAATGTGAGGTGGGGACTTGGGAGTCTCCACCTCTTTTATTTGATATGACGATTCATTATCTCAAAAATTACGTCAGGTATGTGTTCTGTTCCCGTCATTGGCGGGGATACGGGATCCATTCGCCTTTCGTCTTCGAGTTGGTCACCAAGGTGATCGAGGAGAAGCTGCCGTACTACAAGTATGGTTTGGTGGAGAAGGTGCGGAAGATATACCAGACATCCTCCAAGAGCCTAATCTTGGACGGTGAGGAGGTGAAGGTTCCCCGTCTTGCCAAGCGGCTCTCCATGGATCCCTCCCATGCCCAGGTGATGTTCCGCCTGGTCAACAAGTTCAAGCCGAAGAATGTGCTCGAGCTTGGGATGGGGATGGGCATCACCACGATGTATCTGGCCGCTCCCGATAGCCGGATCAATATGGTCACGGTAGGGAAGGACCAGCCATTGGCGGATTTCGCCACCTCTTATATAAGGAAGGCAGGTTTCCAGAATGTGAAGGTGGAGGTCGGCGACACGATGAAGTGCCTGCCGAAGGTGTTGAGCTCGATGGAGAGTCTGGATTTCCTCTATGTGGGAGATTGTGCGGATGGGGGAGAGGTCGAGTCGAGGCTGGACCTATGCTTGCCGAAGATGGGGAATCAATCGGTTCTTGTGGTGAGCGGGATTTACGAAAACGAGTCGATGACGGAGGCGTGGAGGCGCATCCAGGCGATGGAGAAGGTGCGGGTCACGCTGGATCTCTTCAAGTATGGTCTGGTTTTCTTCGACGGGAAGCTTCAGAAGGAAGATTATTACCTCCGTTATTTCCCTGATTTCCATATATAATGGGATGGGAGGAAAAAATAAATGCGATTTTCCCTATAATTTTTCGCACAATTTGTTGTTAGTACTGAAAAAAGGTATATTTTTGCAGACCTCAATATGAGGATAATTTTTAATTCTTTTTCGTTATGTATTGGACATTAGAGTTAGCTTCAAAATTGGAAGATGCGCCGTGGCCAGCCACGAAGGATGAGCTGGTGGACTATGCGGTTCGTTCGGGAGCCCCTCTTGAGGTTTTGGAGAACTTGCAGGAAATGGAGGACGAGGGGGAGATATATGAGAGTATCGAAGACATATGGCCCGATTATCCCAGCAAGGAAGATTTCCTCTTTAACGAGGAGGAGTATTAAAAATTATTAAAAAAAATATCATACTAATTCATTGAAATTAAACGACATGAGTTTTTTAAGACGGGAGAAGCCGAAAAAAATGAGGTCGATAATTTGTGAATTAATGTAAAAACTAGTAATATTGTTGTCGATTTTCTTGTGACTGGCAGTTGAAATATGAGGGAAAGGCAGTACATATTAGTCGTTTTTTTTCTGTGTATTTCAATTTTGAGTTCGAAGGCTCAAATGAGTCCGCAATTCAGTCAGTATATGGAAGTCCCGACGACCACGAACCCCGCCGCAGTAGCGGAGGAGGAGATGATAAGTGTGTTAGGAGTCTTTAGGAGACAGTGGGCGGGTTATAGTGACGGGCCGAAGGATGTTTTCTTTTCGATGACCGCTCCATTTAAGGTCGGAGAGACGAGGCATGGCGCAGGATTAGTCTTTTCAAGTGATGAGATAGGTTTGTTTAAAAACCAGAGCGTTCTTTTACAATATTCGTATAAAACGAAACTTTGGAGTGGAAGGTTGAGTCTTGGATTGGGTGTTGGTTTCTTGAACCACACATTTGACAAGGAGGATGTTGATTTGACAGGCGGTGGTGAGAAAGTGTTGAGCGGTGATGATTTCCACAAGGAGAGTGATCCATTCGTTTCGAGTTTCACGGCGGAGGGGAATAGCGACGTGTTGTTTGACGTCTCGTTCGGTTGTATGTACACCGGCGACCATTATTACATTGGGTTATCTGCCTTGCATTTGAACTCAGGAACCATTGATTTAGGAAACGAGTTGTACGGAATGTATGTGCCACGATCAATTTATTTGACGGGCGGATACAATTTTTCGACCTCTAATCCGTTGGTTACTTTGACGCCGTCTTCGCTAATAAAAACAGATTTCTGTTCTTGGCAAGCGGAAGTTTCGGGTATATTGGAATATTCTAAAAGAGTGAGAGGAGGAATTTCATATCGTTTTGGGGATGCTTTCGTATTCATTTTTGGAATGGATGTGATAAGTGGACTCCAAGTAGGTTATTCTTATGATTTGCCCACATCGAAATTGATTAGGTCGGGGGGAAGTCATGAAGTCTATTTGCGTTATAGTTTCAAGCCTCAGTTCACTAAAAAGAACAAATACAAGAGTGATCGAATATTGTAGTAAAGTAGTAAATAATAACAAATGACAAAGACAATAAAGTAGTTTATATCATGAAAAAGCTGTTTATTATTTCATTAGTCGCCGTCCTTCTCGCTGCTTGCAGTGGAGAAAATGGAGAATTGGTGGGAGTTTACAACAAATCTTGGAAGGAGCCGGTGCCTTACGGTATGCTGTACATCAGACGTGGTTCTTTCACGATGGGCCAGAACGACCAGGATGCGAACTGGGCGATGTCGTCCCAATCCCGTACGGTTTCTCTTGACGCGTTCTGGATGGATGAGACGGAGATCACGAACGGTGAGTACCGTCAGTTCGTGTATTGGGTGCGTGACTCAATCGCAAGGGAGAAGTTGGCTGATGTCGACGAGTCCTACAAGATTTACCAGGACAAGAGTGGTAACGAGTTGGAGACTCCAATCCTTAATTACAAGAAGAAAATTCCTTGGAACAAGCAAACGGAGGATCAGAAGGCCGCATTGGACAGCATGTATTATCAAGGAGAGGATAAGATAGACTTCGCTCCTGAGGCGAATGCAGCTATCTATATGTACAAGTATGCGTGGGTCGACTATATCCAGGCTGCCAAGAAGGAGAACAAGTTCGATCCGTTGTTGGGCCGCTATAACCGTAGCATCGCTGGCCTTGGAAAGACAAAGGATAGTGCCGATGTGATGGTGAAGAAGGATACGACTATCTATAACGAGAAGGGTGAGATCCAAAACATCACGGTATATCGTGAGTTGAAGCACCGTTCCGATTTCATCTCTGTGAAGCGTGTGAATATTTATCCTGATACGTTGTGCTGGATCCGTGACTACACGTATGCATACAACGAGCCATACATGAAGATGTACTTCGCTCACCCAGGTTATGGTGAATATCCGGTTGTCGGTGTGTCTTGGGAACAAGCACAGGCATTCTGCCACTGGAGAACCTATTTGTTCAACTCTTACCAAGTTGCCAACAAGGGCGTGAGGGTACAGGATTACCGTCTCCCGACCGAGGCTGAGTGGGAGTATGCCGCTCGTGGTGGTAAGGACTTGTCCATGTATCCTTGGGGAGGTAACTATATCCGTACAGCGAAGGGTTGTTTCTTGGCTAACTTCAAGCCTCAAAGAGGTAACTACACGGATGATGGCTATTTGATCGCTTCTAAGGTCGCTTCATATCCACCGAACGAGTATGGATTGTATGATATGGCAGGTAACGTCGCTGAGTGGACCTCTTCCGCATACCATGAGTCTAACTACTCTTTCGTACACGACTTGAACCCAAGCTACGATTACAATGCGAAGAGCTCTGACCCTGAGGTGATGAGACGTAAGGTGATCCGTGGTGGTTCATGGAAGGATGTTGGTATCTTCTTGCAGTGTGGTGTCCGCACTTATGAATACCAAAATGAAAACCGCTCTTTCTTAGGTTTCAGATGTGTTCGTAGTTATATTGGCGAGTAATTTTTTGATGAGATAACATATTATTAACCTTAAAATATTTATTAAAATGAGTTTTTCAGAATTGCGTGATTCCGCAGGTTATCAGAAATTCACTGCCCTTGCGTATGGTTTGGGTGCGAGTGTCGTTATTATTGGAGCGTTGTTCAAGATCATGCACTGGCCAGGTGCAGGTATCGTGTTGACAATCGGTATGTGTACGGAGGCTTTCTTGTTTGCATTGTCCGCATTCGATAAACCTCACGTAGAGTACAAATGGGATAGGGTATATCCTCAATTGCATGAAGACGAGGAAGGCGCTGTTGGTACTGGTGTGATGAACACTAACGCTGCCAACGCTGCTGAGGAGAAGAGACTCGAGCTTCAGAAGATCCGTGAAATGGTTGACGGTGAAATGCAAAACTTGAAGGATGGTATCCACAGCTTGAATGTGACTGCAGGTCAATTGACTGACTTGTCAAGTGCAGCCGCTGCTTCTGGCGAGTATACTAACACTTTGAGACAAGCTACTAGCGCCGCTAGCGCATTCGCTTCTTCTCAACAAAGCTTGAAAGAGGCTTCCGAGTCTTTGGATTCTTCTTACAAGAGCATCGCTTCTAGCATCAGCTCTGCTTCTCAAGGTTCTCAGAACTTCGCAGCTCAAATCGATGGTATCAACAGGAACATCTCTACCATCAACTCTGTATTTGAGCTCCAAGTTAAGTCTGTAAACGAGCAGAACGAGGCTATGAAGACTTTGGCTTCTGCTGTTAAGACTATCGAGACTTCTTTGAACGGCTCTGCTGCTGAGGCTGAGGAGTACAAGAAACAAGTTGCTTTGTTGGCATCCCAGATGAAGAGCTTGAACTCTATCTATGGCGGTATGCTTAGCGCTATGACTATTAAATAATTTAGTTTTTTGATTTTGAATTTATCTAAAGAAGTTTAATTATGGGTGGCGCTAAAAATTGTCCGGAAACCCCGAGACAGAAGATGATATCCATGATGTATTTGGTGTTGACCGCAATGCTTGCATTGAACGTGTCTGCCCAGATCTTGAATGGATACGCTTTGGTGAATGATTCAATGAAGAAGAACATCCAAATTAGTGATGGTAAGCTGGATAACTTGGGTAACGAGTTCGACGGCTTGCTTCATTCGGATTCCATCAAGGCTAATAAGGTGAAGCCAAGGGTTGACAGCGTAATCGCACAATCCAACGCTTTCTGTGACTACATTACCGAACTCGAGACCAAGATTATCACTACTATTATGGGTGACAAGAATGCTACCGAGTTGGATCCTTCTATGAACGGTGACTTGAATGTGGCTAGTCAAATCGGTTTGGTTGATAAACCTGATGGCAAGAACACCAATGCGGCTATTTTGAAGCAGAAAATGATCGAGTATCGTGACTTCATGGCTACGATTGATACTGCGAAGGCTAAGTCTATCCAAAGCACCTTCTCTACTGATGACCTCAGTGCTACAGAGAAGGGTGGTAAGGCTAGACCTTGGGAGTCTGGTGTGTTCGAGGACATGCCTGCGATCGCGACTTTGACGGTGCTCAACAAGATCAAGAACGACGTGAAGATCACTCAATCTGAGGCTCTCGCTTACTTGATCGGATCTATGGATGCCGGTGACTTCCGTGTGAACAAGATCCAAGCTCTCGCAATTCCTAATTCAAGCTACATCATGCGTGGTGGTAAGTATTCAGCTCAAATCATCTTGGCTGCTACTGACTCTACTAAGAAGCCAGTCATCACCATCAATGGTACTCCATTGGAGAAGGATCGTTATGAGTTCGTATGTACTTCCGTTGGTACGAAGAAGTATTCAGGTAACATGGTTCTTACTAAGAAGAACGGTGAGACTCAAACTTACAGCTTCGAGAGCGAGTATACTGTAGGTGAGCCTACGGCTACTGTATCTGCTGACTTGATGAACGTGCTCTACGCCGGTTTCAAGAACCCAATCAGTGTGTCTGTACCAGGTGTCGCACAGAACAGCATCGAGATCAGTCCTTCTAACATCAAGTCTTCTTCCAGAACTGCATCAGGATGGGTGGTTGTCCCTGCTAAGGTGGGTACTCCATGTAACATCTCTGTGAGCGCGAAGATTGATGGCAAGTCTCAGCACATCGCGACTAAGACTTTCCGTGTTAAGAAGTTGCCAGATCCATTGGCTATGATCGAGTACACGAACGCACAAGGTATCAAGGCTAGGTATAGAGGTTTCAGCTTCGATAAGGCTATCGCTAAACCATTCTTGACTTCCGCTCGTCGTATTGTCGCTGAGTTGAACGATTCCGATTTGGATGTGAAGTACAAGGTGCTCGAGTTCTCTTTGAATTACTTCGATTCAATGGGTAATACTTTGATCGAGAAAGCTTCTGGTGATCAATTGAACGATAAGCAGTTGAAGATCTTCAGAGAGATGACGACCAGAAAGACTGTTTACGTTTCCCAGACGAAAGCTCTTGGTCAAGATGGTATCGCTCGTATTTTGCCTCCATTGGAAGTGAAAATTAAGTAAGTAGTATAAAAGTTTAACGTTATGAGTAATTTTGTTAAATTATTGTGTGTTGGTTTTGCGGCATTCTCCACTTCTGCCGTTTTCGCTCAGTTCGAGGAGAATTCTTTCTTCGATGAGTCGGGTGACGTATCTGTGGAAGTTGCTTCTAACATGCCAACAAGTGGTCCTAAGGAAAATCTCGAGCCAATTGAATTGGTAAATCCGCGTGCGGACGATATTTTCTGGCAAAAGGTTGTTTATAGGACTATCGACTTGCGTGAGAAGATGAATTATCCTTTGTATTATCCTGAAGAAGCTGTAGACAACAGACAAAGTTTCTTTACTCTGATGTTTAGACTTATTCAAGAGGGTAAGGTTAAGGCTTATGAGTATCTTGATACTCGTGAGATCTTCACAAAGGAACATGAACTTCCGTTCAGTGAAATCGTAAGCAAGTTCGATATCAACCACGAGAAGAAGGCGGATTCTTTGACCAACGATTCCATTATCGTAGTCGATGACTCTGACGTTCCTAATCTCGATGTTGTGAAGTTCTACGTGAAAGAGGTTTGGTATTTCGACAAGATCACTTCCACGTTCAACGCCCGCATCGTCGCTTTCTGCCCTATTATGGTGAAGGATGGTGAACTTGGTGTTCAAAAGTACCCTCTTTTCTGGGTGCCTTTCGAGACTCTTCGCCCATTCTTGGCTCAACAGGAGATCCTTATCACTGACAAAAACAATGGCGCTAGACCATCACTTGACGATATCTTCATCAAGAGACGTTTCTCTAGCTACATTTATAAGGAGTCTAACATCTACAACAGAAACTTGTTGGAGTACAACGTTTCTTCTGAGGATGTGAGAAAGGAACAGCAGAAGGTTAAGACTTTGTTGCTCAACTTCGAGAACGATTTGTGGGAGTATTAATCTTACAATGAATCCATAAAAAGGGTGGCGTTTCCGTCACCCTTTTTTTGTGCCTATCTTTTCTTTTGTGTGGTTTTTTTATTTTATGTAAATTCGCGGAAAATTTCGTCGATATGGATTATAATTTCAGAGAAATAGAAAAGAAATGGCAGAGTTATTGGAAGGATAATTCCACCTATAAGGTAGACATCGATAAGTCAAAACCTAAGTGCTATGTGCTGGATATGTTCCCTTATCCTTCTGGCGCAGGTCTTCATGTCGGCCACCCTCTCGGTTACATCGCTTCAGATATCTATAGCAGATATAAACGCCTTTGCGGTTTTAACGTTTTGCATCCTATGGGATATGACTCCTATGGCTTGCCTGCTGAGCAGTATGCGATCCAGACGGGACAACATCCTGCCGTTACGACCACGAAGAACATCAACCGCTACCGTGAGCAGCTTGATAAGATCGGCTTCTGTTATGATTGGTCCCGTGAGGTGCGCACATGCGATCCGAAGTATTACAAGTGGACGCAGTGGGCCTTTGTGCAGATGTTCAACTCCTATTATGACGTTGACTGCGATAAGGCTAAGCCTATCTCTGACCTCGTGGCTAAGTTCGAGAAGGATGGAACTGCTTCCGTACATGCCGCTTGCTCGGATGAGTTGTGTTTCACGGCCTCTGAATGGGCCGGAATGGATGAGAAGAAGAGACAGTCTGTTTTGATGAATTACCGTATCGCTTATCTGGCGGATACGAAGGTGAACTTCTGCCCGAAACTGGGATGCGTGTTGGCGAACGATGAGATCAGTGAAGGTCTTTCCATCCGTGGCGGTTATCCTGTGGAGCAGCGTGTGATGCGCCAATGGAGTCTCCGCGTCTCCGCCTATGCCCAGCGTCTGTTGGACGGATTGGATCGTTTGGATTGGACGGACTCCCTGAAGGAGACTCAACGCAACTGGATCGGCAGGAGCGAGGGTACGGAGATGAAGTTCAAGATCAAGGATAAGGATATAGATTTCGAGATATTCACCACCCGTGCCGATACTATTTTCGGCGTCACTTTCATGGTGTTGGCCCCAGAATCCGCCTATGTGGATATGGTGACTACTCCGGATCAGCGTGCGGCTGTCGATGAATACCTGGCCGCAGTGAAGCGTAGGACGGAGCGTGAGCGTTTGGCGGATCGTCGCGTGACGGGCGTCTTCAGTGGCGCTTATGCGATCAATCCTGTCACGGAGAAGGAGATACCTATCTGGATCAGCGATTATGTGCTCTCCGGCTATGGAACGGGTGCGATCATGGCGGTGCCTGCGCATGATTCTCGTGACTATGCTTTCGCTAAACATTTCAACTTGCCGATCATCCCTGTGATCGAGGGTTGTGACGTGAGCGAGCAGAGCTTCGACGCGAAGGATGGCATCATGACCAACTCGGGCTTCTTGAACGGGAAGACAGTGAAGGAGGCCATCGCCGCCACGAAAGTCTATGTGAAGGAGCATGGCATCGGACGTGTCAAGGTGAACTACCGCCTGCGTGACGCGATTTTCAGCCGCCAGCGTTATTGGGGAGAGCCATTTCCTGTCTATTACAAGGATGGTTTGCCTTATGTCTTGGATGACAGTAAGTTGCCGTTGGAGCTTCCTGAAATCGAGAATTTCCTCCCGACCGCTTCGGGTGAGCCTCCGTTGGGACATGCGAAGAATTGGTGCACCGCGGAGGGATATCCGTATGAGTTGAATACCATGCCCGGATTTGCGGGCTCGTCTGCCTATTTCCTCCGTTATATGGATCCTCATAACGAAAACGCTTTGGTTAGCCGTGAGGCGAATGACTATTGGCAGAATGTCGATCTCTATTTAGGAGGTACGGAACATGCCACCGGACACTTGATCTATAGCCGTTTCTGGAACAAGTTCCTGTTCGACTTGGGTGTCATCTGCCAGGATGAGCCGTTCAAGAAGTTGATCAACCAAGGTATGATCCAGGGCCGTTCGAACTTCGTATACCGTATCAAGGACACCAACACGTTCGTGTCGTTGAACCTGAAGGACAAATACGAGGTGACACCTATCCATGTCGATGTGAATATCGTCAGCAATGATGTGCTCGACATCGAGGCGTTCAAGAATTGGATGCCAGACTTCAAGAATGCGGAGTTCATTCTGGAGGATGGCAAATATATTTGTGGCTGGGCGGTCGAGAAGATGTCCAAGTCCATGTTCAACGTCGTTAATCCGGATGTGATCGTCGAGAAGTATGGTGCGGACACGTTGCGTCTTTATGAGATGTTCCTCGGTCCGTTGGAGGCCTCGAAGCCATGGGACACCAATGGTATCGATGGTGTGCACCGTTTCTTGAAGAAGTTCTGGAGTGCGTTCTATGACAAGGATCAGTTGAGTGTTTCCGACGAGCCTTTGACACCTGAGGAGTTGAAGTCTGTCCATAAGTTGATCAAGAAGGTGACGTCGGATGTGGAGAGCTTCTCCTTCAACACCTCTGTGGCAGCGTTTATGATATGCTTGAATGAGTTGTCTGCGATGAGATGCAATAAAAAGGCGGCTTTGGAAACCTTGTGTATCCTATTGGCTCCATTCGCTCCGCATATTTCCGAGGAGTTGTACCACGAGCTAGGCCACAACACGACGATATGTGACGCCCAGTGGCCGAAATTCGACGAGCAGTACCTCAAGGAGTCGAATTGCAAGTATGCCATCTCGTTCAACGGTAAGGTGAAGAGCACCATGGAATTGCCGATAGACATGAGCAAGGAAGAGGTGGAGAAAACCGTCGTTTCTTCGGAGACGGTGACCAAGATATTGGCGGGGAAGGCGATCAGAAAAGTGATCGTGGTTCCGGGAAAGATTGTCAACATCGTCTTTTAACGCCCAAACTTTTGGTCAGATAAAAATGTTTGATTAATTTTGCGAAGTTTTTGCGCAATCTCTGTCGGAGCGAAGGTATCCGTTACATTGCGTTATGTTTAAAGTAATAATTAAAAACTAAAATGGATTTAATTAAAGTTGCAGAAGGGGCTTTCGGTTCAGCGAAGGAGTTCCCTCAGTTCAAGAGCGGTGACACAATCACTGTCGCTTACAAGATTGTGGAAGGTAACAAGGAGCGTATCCAGCAATTCCGTGGTGATGTCATCCGTATCTGTGGACATCAAGACAAGAAGCGTTTCACCGTGCGCAAGATTTCCGGTGGTGTAGGTGTGGAGAGAATTTTCCCTATGGATTCACCTTTCATCGAGAGCATCGTTGTGAACAAGGTAGGTAAGGTTCGTAGAGCTAAGTTGTATTACTTGCGTGATCTCACGGGTAAGAAGGCTAGGATCAAGGAGAGAAAGATGATTAAAGAAAAAGAAAGTTAAAATATCTCCATAATATAGAAAGAGAGGCCCAAAAGGTCTCTCTTTTTTGTTTTTTAATGGATATTTTATGTAAATTTGCCTGTCATATATAATGCTGATAAATTGCTGAAATGAAAATGAGAAACATGAAACGTTGCATAGGAGTGGTTCTTGTGTGGATGTCTATGGCGCAGTTCATGGTTGCGCAGAATGTGGATCCGGTTCTTTTTACCATAAATAGTGGTGGTGACGAGTATTTGGAGGAGGTGAAGAAATCAGAGTTCGAATATATCTATCGTAAGAATAATTCCAACCAAGCTGTGGAGAAGAAGTCTTTGGACGAGTATCTGCAGTTGTTCATCGATTTCAAGCTGAAGGTGTTGGATGCTAAATTGTCGTGGTTGGATCGCTCTGAGAATTATAAGAACGAGTTGGCCACGTATGAGGCTCAGCTGACGTTGCCGTATCTGCGTGACACGCTCATGGAGGAGGAACTGGCCCGTGAGGCGTATGACCGCGATGCGTATGACGTATATGCTTCACATATCATGGTCTCGTTGGAGGGGAAAGATGAAAAAGACACGGCGGAGGCTTTCTCTAAAATCAATGATATATATGAGCAATTGAAGAAGGGTGCTTCCTTCGAAGAGTTGGCGAAGAAATATTCTGATTGCCCCTCCAAAAGGGATGGCGGCAGTTTGGGTATCATCCGTCCGTTCTCAACGGTGTATCCGTTCGAGTCCATGGCGTATTCTACGGCTAAGGGGTCGTTCAGCAAACCGTTCAGGACAAAGTTCGGATATCATATCGTGAAGGTTTCCGACAAGAAACCTCATTTCCGTGATGTGCGGTACTCTCAGATCGTGTTGGATGATTCCATCGCGATTAAGGACGGTTTTGCGGATAAGTTGTGCGCTCAGTTGAATGCCGGCAAGGTGAAGTTCGCGGATATGGTGAAGAAATATTCGATTGACACGGCCTCGGTGAAGAAGAAGGGAGATGTCGGATATTTGTCATCCCAACCATATATCCCGCCGTTTTTCGCGGATAGATTGATGCAGATCGGCGAGAAAGGCAAGTATGTGGTGCTGAAGTCGTTCCTTACTACCCACATCGTCGTTTTGACGGATGTGTTGGGGAATAAGCCATATGATGAGGTGCATGACGCATACAGAGCTAAGGTGGCGAAAAGTGATAGGGGAGATGTGCTGATGGATAATGTGGTGGATAGGATGAAGCGTGATTATGGACTTAAACTGTTTGAGTCGGGTGTCGCTCCGTTCTATAAACTTATCGATATGACGGACACGGAAGAGAAGCAGGCATTGTATCGGACGTTGACGGAACCGATGTTCGAATTCAATGGCAATGTCTATCCTCAGGAGGCGTTCCTGCCTTCTTTCAGGGAAGTCAGTCGGTCATACCACAAGAACGATACGATGACCTCCAAGGAGGCTGTCGACAAACAGTTGAACAAGTATTTCAGGGAATTGTGCTGGAATACGAAGAAGGCTGAATTGAAGGAGACCAATGCAGACTATAGGAATTTATTGAAGGAATATAGCGATGGCTTGTTGCTTTTCGAGGTTAGCTCAAAAAGGGTATGGAACAAGGCTGCGAAGGATAAAGAGGGATTGGCGAGATATTTTGATGAGAACAAGTCAAATTATAAATGGTCCGCACCTAAATACAAGGGCTGTGTTGTCCGTTGTGCGGACAAGCAGACGTTCGACAAGGTGAAGAAGATGCTGCCTAAGGTGGAGGTGGACTCTGTTTCTAAGGTGTTGAGCCGTGAGTTCAATAAGGATGGTAAGACGCTTGTCAAGGTGGAGAAGGGCCTCTTCCCTGAGGGATCGAACGATGTTGTGGATCGGGAGGTGTTCAAGAAAAAAGTTGAGTTGAACGCTCCATCTTTCCCGTTCGTGACGGTCAAGGGTAAAACTATTTCGGAGCCGGAAACATATACGGATGTGAAGGGCCCTCTCACTGCGGATTATCAGAATTATCTGGAGAAGAAATGGGTGGCAGACTTAAGGAGCCGTCATGAAGTCCATGTGTTTGATAACGTTCTGAAGATGATTCATGAGTAAATCGTGCGTTACACATAAGATGCGGATGTTTGATTTCGACATGGTGAGGATGGCAAGGTTGTTGCCTTTCTTGGTGTTGATGACGCTATCTTCGTGTGATTTCATTTCCTCCTTGGTGAGTCGGGAAAAGGTGGTCGCCGAAGTGCTCGGGAAGAAACTGACCGAGTCCGATCTTAATAGGAATCTTGATCTGGCAGGGTTGAGCCCTTCCGATAGTGCGGATGCCATAGATTTATATGTGAAAGATTGGGCTTCGAGCAACCTGATGTATGAGTTGGCGCGTGATGAGTTCTCAGGGAACAAGGAAATCGATTCCTTGGTGGAGAGTTATAGGCAGTCATTGTATGTGTATGAATACGAGTTGCGCCTGATAAAGGAGCATCTGTCGACCCAAATAACGGACGATCAGGTCTTCACGTATTACAAGGAGAACACTTCTTTGTTTTATTTGCAGGAGCCGTTGTTGAAGGGTGTGCTCATGACCGTCCTTAACAAGTCGCCCGATTATCAAGTGATCAAGTTGCTGATGGAGTCGCCAAGTGACGGGAACATGGATATGATCGAGTCGTATAGTGTCAAGAATGCGGCGAAGTTCGATTATTTCAACAATAGTTGGACGCTGTTCTCGGAGGTGCAGAAACGTTGCCCGTTGCCGATACACGAGGTGGACTTTAAAAACGGGACACTCTATACGGAGACTGATTCCGTGCGCACGGTATTCTTGTATGTGACGAAGTGTGTCTCCGCGGGGGATATGCAACCTTTTGATTTCGCTAAAAGTAGAATCCGTTCTATCTTGACGGAGCAGAGAAAAACCGGGTATCTCCGTTCTTACAGGAATGAGTTATACGAGAGAGGATTGTCGAATGGCTCGGTGAAACGATATTAATGCTTGTTATGAATAATAGATTTTTTGGGATTTTTTTGTTCTCTATTTCGCTCCTTGCGTCGGCTAGGGGCGCTAGTGTCATCGATGAGGTCGCCTGGGTAGTGGGTGACGAGGCGATATTGTTGTCGGATGTGGAGGAATATAGGCAGAGAATGCGGTATGAAGGGTCTACTGTCGAGGGTGACCCATATTGCTATATCCCGGAGCAGTTGGCTCTCCAGAAGCTATATTTGGACCAGGCGAAGATCGATAGTATCTTTGCGGATGAGAAATCCGTGTCCAACCAGGTGGAGATGAGGATTAATTATCTGATCGCTCAGGTGGGTTCCCGTGAAAAACTTGAGGAATATTTCAATCAGGACATCGCATCTTTGCGGGAAGAACTTACGGAAATGGTTTCCAATCAGCAGATTATCCAACAGATGCAGCGTAAGATCGTGGGAGATACCAAGGTTACGCCTGCGGAGGTGAGGAGTTTCTATAAGAGTTTGCCGGAGGATAGTATCCCTGAAATCCCGACAATGGTGGAGGTCCAGTTACTGACTGTCGCTCCTGCCGTCAGCACGAAGGCGATAGAGGAGGTTAAGGCTAAGCTCAGAGGATTCAAGGAGCGTGTGGATGCGAAGGAGACTGAGTTCTCCACGTTGGCGATCCTCTATTCGGAAGATAAGGAGTCCGCGAAACATGGTGGTGAATTGGGTTTCATGGGTAGGGGACAGCTCGTTCCTGAGTTCGCGGATGTCGCGTTCTCCCTGCGTGATCCGTCCAGGGTCTCGAAGGTGGTCGAATCTGAGTTCGGTTTCCATATCATCCAATTGATAGAGAAGAGCGGAGATAAGGTGAATGTGCGCCACATCTTGATGAAGCCGAAGTCCACCTTGGAGGAGAAGAACAGTGCGATGGCGCGTCTCGATAGTATAGTTGCCGTCTTGGATAGCAGTGTCATGTCTTTTGAGCAGGCTGTGGCGCTCTATTCCGTCGACAAGGGGAGCAAGAACAGCTTGGGTCTCCTGACCAACTCTAAGACGGGTTCCTCCAAATTCCAGATGAGCGAATTGCCGCAGGATATCGCGAAGGCGGTCTATCGCTTGAACCAAGGAGAGGTGACCAAACCGTTCGTCATGATTGACTCCAAGGGGAATGAAGTGTTCGCCATCGCTAAGGTGAAGTCGTTGGTGAAGGCTCATAAGGCGAATGTGGAAGACGATTTCATGGCAATTAAGGCAGCTTATCAGGAAAAGAAAAACAGCGAATCGCTGAAGGCTTGGGTGCTCGAAAAACAGAAGAACATTTATGTGAAGATCGACCCGAAGTGGAGAAACTGCGAATTCCAGTATCCTGGTTGGATTAAGTAAGCTTTCTGGTTATGAAACGGAAACTTGTAACCTTTTTGGTGATCCTTATTTCCCTGCCGGTCTTTTCGGAGACCAGGAATATCATATTGGAGCAATGTGACGTGCTTTCGTTCGACAAGTCTACAGGCGCCCAGTATCAGGTGCTGAAGGGGAATGTCCGCTTCCGTCACGAGAACGCATTGATGTTTTGTGACAGTGCCTATTTCTACGACACGAATAATTCGTTCGACGCATTCGGGCATGTGAAGGTGATTGATAAGAATTCCACCATGACTTCCGACAAGATGTTCTATGATGGCAATACCACCTTGATGAAAATCCGTAACAATGTGACCGTGAACAATGAAGGTACCGTATTGACCACCAATACGCTGGATTTTATCCGTAATAAAAACTACGGCTATTATATCGGGGGAGGGAAAATCGTGGACCCTGAATATGAACTGGTTTCCCAAAAAGGGTATTATTATCCTGACACCAAAACCTATTTCTTCAAAAAAGATGTGGTGCTCACGCATCCTGATTATGTCGTCACTACCGATTCCATGCAGTTCAATAACGAGTCGGGCCAGATGGTGCTGATCGGACCGTCATGCGTGCGTGAAAAGGATTACACGATTTATACATCAAACGCCAAAATGAACAAGCAGACGAAGATCAGTCGGCTGTATGATTATTCGGTCATCGTCTCCAAGGACGGACAGCGGCTGACAGCTGACTCCATCTTCTACGACATGAACCTCGAACTTGCGAAGGCATATCATAATGTTGATGCGCAAGACTCTTCGCAAAAGGTGATCGGACGGGGCAACTACGCTGAGTTCTGGAAGAAGTATCCTTCAAAAGGCTATATCACAGACCATTCGTACGTGATAGACTATTCCGAGAAGGATTCGCTTTTCCTGACGGGTGACACGATCTATGGCGTGGAGATTGATTCCTCTCGGAGTGAGGTCCGCGCATATCATCATGTGAAATTCTATCGTGATGACATGCAGGGGAAATGCGATTCCATGGTATACGTGTCGGACGATTCGATCCTGACCATGTACGGTTCGCCGATTATTTGGAGCGAGGAGAGCCAGTTGACGGGAGATCAGATCGATATCTATATGAAGAACCAAAAGGCTGATCATATCCATATCACGAAGAATGCGATGATAGTGCAGTATGAGGATGAGGACATGTTCAACCAGTTGTCGGGGAAAGAGTCCATGGCGTATCTCAAGAACAATAAACTGACTCGTGTCGACATGTTGGGGGAGGCGATATCGATCTATTATTCCAAGGATGAAAAAGATGCCCTGGTCGGTGTGAATAAGGCGAAGGGCAATGCCATGACCATCTTCATGAAGTCAAACAAGAAAGTGGATAAAATCGTGATGACTCCTGATTCCGAGGGTGTCTTGTACCCCCCTCTGAGAGTTCCCGAGGAGGAAAAGCGTCTGAGCAAGTTCAAGTGGCTTGAGGATCAACGCCCGAAATCTAAGGAAGATATTTTTGTCAAGTAGTTCGTTGTACGTATGTGGCGTTACCTCTCCATAATGATATTCTGTTTGTGCATTCCTAGAGTATGCTTCTCTGCGGAACGGGTGCTCTATGGTGATGTGAGGAATGAGGTGGGAGACCCTTTGGGTTACGTCGACGTGGAGGAGAAGCGGACGGGTGTCAGCTTTTTTTGTGATGGAAATGGACGATTTTCCTTGGATCTGCCTTCCGATACGGTCCGTGAGGTGGAGTTATTCTTCTCGTTCGTTGGTTATCAATCCCAGAGTAGGGTGGTCCGCTTGGAGAGAGATACTACGACCATTAGGGTGGTCATGAAGGCGGCTCTCAATGAGATTGGACAGGTCGATGTCGTGGGGCAAGCTAGGCAGGAGACAACCACCGAGAATCTTAGCGTGCAGGTTTCTAAGACGATGCCGAATGCGAATGGGGATGGTATCATCGGAGTGGTCACCGCGCAACCGGGTGTCTCGTCCACCAATGAGCTCAGTTCACAATATTCGGTGCGTGGTGGTAACTATGACGAGAATTGTGTCTATGTGAATTCCATAGAGGTCTATCGTCCCCAGTTGGTACGCAACGGAGAACAGGAGGGCCTCAGTTTCATGAATCCGGACCTTGTGGAGTCCGTCTCTTTCTCTTCCGGAGGCTTTTCTCCCGAGTATGGGGATAGGATGTCTTCGGTGTTGGATATAAAGTATAAGACACCAACCTCTTTCGAAGGTTCGGCTTCCGTTAGCTTTTTGGGTGCTTCCGCATATGTGGGCACATCTTCCTCCCGTTTTTCCCAGTTGCATGGTTTCAGGTATAAAACCTCCTCCTATTTGCTGAATTCGTTGGAGACGAAGGGCGAATATGACCCTAAGTTCCTGGATTACCAAACCTATCTGACGTTTGATATCTCATCCAAATGGAAACTCTTGTTCTTGGGGAACCTCTCTAGAAACAAATATGATTTTATCCCTAAGTCACGGAGTACTAATCTTGGAACGATGTCGGAGGCTTACAACGCCTATTTTGACTTTGATGGACAGGAGAAGGACCTCTTCTCCACCTATTTCGGGGCCTTTACGTTGAGCTTCAATCCTAAATCATCTTTGACATTGGATTTTATCGCCTCATCCTTCCGATCCATTGAGCATGTGTCGTACGATATCTCCAGCGCATACATATTCCGTGAACTTGCGCTGAATGGGACGCTGGGAGCGGAGTTGGGGTCCGGTATTTTTCATGAACATTCCAGAAATTTTTTCGACGGAACGGTTTCGAACATCTCCCATAAGGGTATGTTGAAATTGAAGCGTAATACGGTAAAATGGGGGCTCTCCTTCCAACTGGAGAACTTAGGTGAGACCGTGGATGAGTGGGAAAAACGCGATTCCGCGGGGTATTCGATACCATTGGACCCGGAGCGCATGTCCTTATACAGTAATTTGAGCGGGGACTTGCATATGCTTTCGCATCGCATTTCCGGCTTTTTGCAGGATGCCTACACCATCCGGTCCGGTTCGAAACGTTTCGTCATCTTGGGTGGCGCACGTTTTTCTTATTGGGATTATAATGAACGATTGGATGTTAGTCCGCGGGCCTCTTTCGCATTCTTCCCCGCCAAGAGCTCATGGGTTTTCCGTGTGGCTACCGGCATATACCATCAGGCTTTGATGTTCAAGGAGGTGAAGAAGGAGGTGTATGAGAATGGTAACCAGACGATTATCCTGAACAAGAATGTTAAGACGCCGCGTTCTTCGCAAATCATCCTGTCGTCTGATTATTATTTCAAGAAGTGGAACCATCCGTTCAAGTTGACGGGCGAGTTATATTTCAAGTATATCGATCGGATCATCCCTTATCGGGTGGATAATCTGAAGCTCACCTATCTGGGAGAGAATCGCGCGGATGGATTCGCCTTCGGAGGTGATGTGAAGCTGTTCGGCGAGTTCGTTCCGGGAACGGATTCTTGGATTTCCGTCTCCCTGTTGAACACGAAGGAGAATGTCTATGGGGATGGGTATGGCTATATGCCTCGTCCGACCGATCAGCGCTACAATGTCTCCATGTTTTTCCAGGACTATTTCCCTGATTTCGAAAGGTTGAAGTTCAACATAAAGTTTGTCTGGTCGGGTGGGTATCCGTTCCGCTCCCCTTATTCGGGCTTTGAAGGTCAAGTTTTCAGGATGACCAGCTACAAAAGGGTGGATGTCGGTGTGGCCTATCAACTGGAAAAGGGAGTGGATGCGGTTATGTCGAAGAAGGCGTTCTCTTGGATGAAAACGCTTTCCCTCAATTTGGACGTGTTTAACCTCTTGGGGAACAGTAATGTCAATTCGTATTATTGGATCCCTATGGCGAATGGTGAGCAGATGACGGTGCCTAACTTCTTGACGGGAAGGCTATTCAACTTGAGGTTGGCTGTCAGTTTCTGATTTGTTAATGATGGGGGCTATGCTCCGTAAAATATTTTATGATGGAAGAGAAAAATTTAAAGAGTTATTCGTTCTCTTTGGTCGCGTTGACCACTTTGTTTTTCATGTGGGGTTTTATTACTTGCTTGAATGATATTCTTATCCCCTACCTGAAGAGTGTGTTTGAATTGAAGCAATTCGAGGCCACGTTGGTGCAGTTGGCATTTTTCTTTGCCTACTTTGTGATCTCGTTTTTTTATTTTTTAATCTCCGCCTTAATCGGGGATCCCATACTGAAGATAGGGTATAAGAACACGATTGTGTTAGGCCTGTTCATCTCGGCGGTGGCCTGCTTCCTGTTCTATTGTGAGGCGAATTCCGATACACCTGTCTTTGTGGTGTTCCTGTTGGCGTTGTTCCTATTAGGCGCCGGATTCACGTTCCTGCAGATCGCAGCCAATCCGTTGGTGGCTATTTTAGGGTCGCCAGAGACCTCTTCCAGTAGATTGAACCTCTCCCAGGCCTTCAATTCATTGGGTACCACATTGGCTCCGATCATCGGTGGTGTGCTCATCTTCGACTATTTCTTGGTGGACGGACAGGGAGCCTCCTCCGTTCGTATCCCCTATCTGGTGCTGTCCAGTTTGTTGCTGATATTGTGCGGTTTCATCTTTTTCTCGGAGATTCCGACAGTTGAGTTGAAGGACGATAATAAGGGATTGGACAGGTTGGGTGCGTTGCGCCATCCTCATCTGCGCTACGGTATGATCGGTATCTTCTGCTATGTGGGTGCCGAGGTGGCGATAGGCAGTAACCTGGTCGAGTATATGAAGAACTTCCATGCCATGAATGAACTGAATGCCAGTAAGTTGCTTACCTTCTATTGGGGAGGTGCGATGATCGGAAGGTTCATGGGATCCATCTCCATGAGTAAGATGACTTTCCAGACGAAGTGCATTTTGATGATTCTTTCGGCGGTTGCCTCCTTGGCCCTTATATTCTGGGTGATTGGGCTGTCCAAGGGGATGTCGTTCAATCAGTTCGTCGACTTCTTCCTCGAGATGAAGGTATATTACTTCCTGATATTCCTGGTGCTGAACTTCTTTGTATTCATTTGGGCCAAGTCTATCCCTTCCCGCACGTTAGGTCTGTTCGCCGTCATGAACATGGCTTTGATCACCTTGATGTTGGCGATGGATAACGAGCTCTCTCTTTGGGCGATTTTGGCGGTTGGTTTGTTCAACTCCATCATGTTCCCGAACCTGATCACGTTGGCGATCGATGGGTTGGGGAAATATACGTCCCAAGGCTCTTCACTGTTGGTGATGATGATCCTGGGAGGTGCGGTGGTGCCACCGTTGCAGGGGTTGCTCTCCGATTGCATCAACGCTCATGCGGCTTTCGCTCTTCCACTGTTGTGCTACGCTTATCTGGTGTGGTATGGCTATGTCGGTTGTAAAAAACGCAAGGGGAACAAGTAGTCCTCTGTTATTTTGGAATTTAATATATTAACTAATAAACAAATAGATATGAAGTCTGAATTGAAACCTAATGTGGTTGGCATCGACATCGGAGGTACCAACACAGTGTTCGGAATCGTTGACGCGAATGGTAATGTCTTGGCATCCAATTCGATTAAGACGCAGGCGTATCCTGAGTTGGAGGATTACATCGAAGCTTTGGGGAATGGTTTGCTGGAACTGATTTCCAAGAACGGTGGTGCGGAGAAGATCAATGGCATCGGAGTGGGTGCGCCTAACGCGAACTACTACACCGGTAACATCGAGCACGCCGCCAACTTGCCTTGGAAGGGAATCGTTCCTTTCGCCAAGATGCTTTCCGACAAGGTGGGCCTCCCTGTTTCCTTGACTAACGACGCCAACGCGGCCGCCATCGGTGAGATGAAGTACGGCGCCGCTCGTGGTATGCGTGATTTCATCATGATCACGTTGGGTACTGGGGTCGGTAGCGGTGTGGTCGCTAACGGACAGTTGATTTATGGACATGATGGCAATGCGGGAGAGTTGGGTCACGTGATCGTACGTCGTGACGGACGTCCTTGCGGCTGTGGCAACAAGGGTTGCTTGGAGACTTACACATCCGCTACGGGTGTCGCTCGTACCGCCAAGGAGTTCTTGCTCAACCGCAAAGAGGATTCCCTCCTCCGTAAGATCGATTTGGATAAGATCACTTCCAAGGATGTTTTCGACGCTGCTATGGCAGGCGACCAGATCGCGAAGGATATCTTCGCCTTCACAGGACAGGTCTTGGGCGAGGCGTTGGCCGATTTCGTGAAGTTCAGTAGCCCTGAGGCGTTCGTCCTTTTCGGCGGTTTGGCGAAGGCTGGAGATTTGTTGTTCAACCCTGTGAAGAAGGCGATGGACGACAACCTGATGCCTGTGTTCAAGGGTAAGGTGAAGGTGTTGTTCTCCCAGATGAAGGATGCCGATGCCGCTGTGTTGGGCGCTTCCGCTTTGGCTTGGGATATATAACTGAGTTATTAAACCTCATACGTTTTTGGAAAGGGAATCCTTGTGGTTCCCTTTTTTGTTTGCATATATATTGCATATTTATTCTGTTTATATTCTTCAGTTTGATATTTATGCAATTTTTTAGTTGAAAAGCATAGAGGTTTGGATTTTTTGTTGTACTTTCGCGCTGTTTTTCAGAAACAAGAGTTAATAACCGAATAACAAATAGTAAGGTATAATGGCATTTAACTTTATCACTGCCGAGGAGGCAGCGTCTTACATTAAGAACAATGATGTGATTGGCATCGGTGGTTTCTCATCGGTGGGTACGGTCAAGGCTGTGACTACCGCTCTCGCGGAGAAGGCGGAGGCGGAGCATGCGAAGGGAAATGAGTTCAAGGTTGGTATGATCACCGGTGGTTCTACGGGTGATCAGATCGATGGAGCCCTCTCCCGCGCGAAGGCTGTGAAGTTCCGTACTCCTTTCCAGTCTAGCAAGTATATGCGTGATGCGATCAACAAGTGCGAGGTGCAGTATTTCGACATGCACTTGTCCCACGTGGCGCAGGACCTCCGTTATGGATTCCTCGGTCCAGTTGATTATGCGCTTATCGAGGCGGCTGATATCACGGACAAGGGCGAAATCGTCTTGACGACCTCCGTGGGTATCACCCCTACGTTGGTGGAGAAGGCTAAGAAGGTCATCATCGAGTTGAATGCGCATCATCCTGCGAAGATCAATGGTATGCACGATTTGTATGAGCCGGTTAACCCGCCTCACCGTCGTGAGATTCCTATCTATACTCCATCAGACCGTATCGGTACCGCTACGTTGAAGGTGGATCCTTCCAAGGTGATCGGTGTCGTTAAGACGGACATGAAGGATGGTATCGCTCAGTTCACGCCAGTGGATGCGGTGACCGCTAAGATCGGTGAGAACGTGGCTAACTTCCTGTTGAGCGAGCTCCGCAAGGGCATCATCCCGAAGGAGTTCTTGCCGTTGCAGTCTGGTGTCGGAAACATCGCCAATGCGGTGTTGAGCTCCCTTGGCAACTGCGACGACATTCCTTCGTTCACCATGTTCACCGAGGTGATCCAGAACTCCGTGATTGATTTGATGAAGCGTGGACGTATCACGTTCGCCAGCGGTAGTTCCCTGACCTTGTCGGACGACGTGCTGATGGATGTCTATGCGGACTATGATTTCTTCAAGGATAAATTGATGCTCCGTCCTCAGGAGCTTACCAACAACCCTGAGTTGGTTCGCCGTATGGGTGTCATCGCCATCAACACGGCGCTTGAGTTGGATATCTTCGGAAACGTGAACAGTACGAACGTGTTGGGCCAGAAGATGATGAACGGTTTGGGTGGTTCGGCGGATTTCGCCCGTAACGCATTCCTCTCCATCTTCACTTGCCCTTCAGTCGCTAAGGGTGGCGTGATTTCCGCTATCGTGCCGATGGCGAGCCACATCGATAGCTCCGAGCACTCCGTGAAGGTGATTGTCACCGAGCAGGGTGTCGCTGACTTGCGCGCGAAGTCTCCGTTGCAGAAGGCTGAGGCGATTATCGAGAATTGTGTTCACCCAGACTACAAGGAGTTGTTGTGGGATTACCTCAAATTGGCTGCCGGCAAGTGCCACACGCCAATGACGCTCTCTAAGGCGTTGAGGATGCATATCGCCTTCGAGGAGACGGGCGACATGCGTAACACCAAGTGGGATTGATAGTTGTTGTCTTTTTTGTTGAAATATTTTTGTAACTTCGCGGCATCGTAGTGTCTCGAAGCACAAACGAAAGGGATGCTATGGTGACATGGCGTCTCTTTTGTTTTTATAACGTATTACTTGATAAGATTGAAATAGATGAGGAAAATATTTTTTCTATTCGTTTTATGTTCCCTTTTCATGCATGCGGACTTGTCTGCGCAGGTGCGTGTCCCCTTTACGATGGACTCGAACATCTTCTATGGCGCATACGTGAACACGTACGGCAGGTATAACTATGATTGGGAGGATGGCCAGATCCGAATGTCTTCGGATGGATTGCTGAACGAGGGTTGCGGCTTCTGTTGGGATGACCGTTACTTCACGGTTGAGATTGAAGGCGTGCCGGATGTCGTCAGTTTCTCTACCTCGACATCATTCGCATCCACCGCATTGGGTGGCACGGATTGGGTGATGGAAGAAAGTTCGGATGGATCCACGTGGCATGAGTTGTGGAACAGCTCGAGCCAAAAGAACCAGGTCTCGAAGGAGTTGAGTAAGAACACGAGGTATGTCAGAGTCCATTATGGCTTCAACTATTCAGGTTATGTGAAGGATTTCACCATCACGGCCTGCCATTATGTGAAGTTCCGATCCGAAGGTGAGGTGATTGCCACCCAGGGACCATTCCGATCGGGAGAGTCCCTCTCCACAGTGCAGGCGCCGACCCCAACGTTGGATTGCCATGACTTTGTGGGCTGGGACAAGGCTTTGCCTGCGGAGATGGGCGGTGCGGATATCGTTTTGGATGCGCAGTTCGCACGGAAAACTTATAACGCGACCCTGCGTTTGACTGGCGATTCATACGAGGTTCCGCTGCGGGATACGGTGCTCTCCCTGGCGTGCGGCTCCACATTCTCATACGAAGCTCCCTCGGCGGAAGGATTCACATTCGGAGGCTGGTCTCCTGAACTTCCGGCTGTCGTTTCCGAGGAGGTGGACGGGAATACCTATTCCGCTCTTTGGACGCGTAATGTATATGCGTTGAACTATATTGACGGAACGGATACTACGGTCGTACGTGTCGCATACGGGGATTCCGTGCCGGAGATGACGGCGCCGGCGAAGGAGGGCTATACCTTCATCCAGTGGGACCCTGCCGTGCCGGAGAGAATGCCTTCCCATGACGTGACTGTTTCGGCTCAATGGAAGGTGAATATGCACCAGCTCTCATTGCATTTGTTCGGAGATAGTGTTTGTACGGACTCCCTGGCTTATGGCTCCATGATTGTGCCGTCGATCCCTTCCCGCCGTGGTTTCACGTTCGATGGGTGGGATGCGTTGCCTGATGTCATGCCAGACCGTGATGTGGACGCATGGGCGAGATGGATTCAGGACGAGTATCGGTTCTCTGCCGTTGCGGCGGGCGATACACTCTTCTCCGCTCCATATCACATGGGTGATACGATCCAACTTCCCGATACGTTTACGGTCTACGGATATTCCATCGTCGGATGGGAGCCTTCCCTGCCTGATGTCATGCCAGACTCCGATTGGACGGTCACTGCTGTTTTGAAGGCGAATAGTCACCTGCTTACGGTTCAGGTGGATTCTGTGGTGACCTACTCCGAACAGGTCGATTTCGCTACCCCGATAGAGATGGATCTCCTGGTTCCTGCGGATTCCGCAGGTGTGGCCTTCGAGTGGATCTCGGAGCCGATAGCGATGATGCCGGATAGCGATGTTGTCTTGTTAGGCAAGTATGTTAACCAAAAATATTCTTTAAGGATCTATGATAATGACTGGGTATGGGTGGACACGCTCTGTCCGTATGGCGATTCCGTGCTTCTGCACGCACCTGAGAAGAAAGGGTTCCATTTGACGAATTGGGGCGATGTCCCGATCATCATGCCGGCCTCTCCTGTGGAGGTGCGTTTGGGATGGGAGAAGAATATATACGCGATCTCTTTGGATGTGGATGGTGACACGCTCTGGTCGGATTCTGTGGCTTTTGCCGATGCCATCGCATACCCGATATTCCCGGACAGCATCGGCTATCGTTTGTATTGGGAGGCGGATCTGCCGGTGGAGATGCCCGATTCGGATCTCCATGTCCATGGCTATTGGGATGAGTACAAGTGGTTGTTCAGTCTGGTGGATCGAGGGGATGTGTTGCTCTCAGTCTACTATCGCCCTGGAGACACGATCTCTGGCGTGGAGTCGCCTGTTAGGGAAGGATATACCTTTGATGGATGGTCGCCGGAGATCCCTGTGCTGATGCCGGACTCGGACTTCAGTGCGGTGGCCCGATGGGAGAAAAACACTTATCCGTTCCGCATTCTCTTGGAGGAGGAGACGGTGATCGATACGGTTTATTATTACGAGGATACGATAGTGTTGCCACATTTCCCTGAGAGAGTGGGGCACACGTTGGTTCAGGACACCTGTCCGGCCCGTATGCCGGCGCATCCTGTGGAGCTTAGCTACGCATGGAGCGTGAACCATCATCATTTGGTCCTGATGGATGGCGAGGAAATCTTACTCGACTCGCTGTATGGCTATGGCGATCTGTTGCCGAACGAGGATCTCTCCCGCATGGGGTATACCTTTGCGGGGTGGTCGCCGGAGTTGCCTCTCTCCATGCCGGACTCGGATCTCGTATCCGTCGCATTGTGGCGCATAAACCATTACAAGTTGGTCGTATCGGTGGATGGGGATACCATGGACATCCCGTATGCCTATGACGATGTAGTCGTCGCCTTGGATGCGCAAGAAAAAACAGGTTATCGTTTCGATTGGTTGGATACCTTCCCGGTTCGGATGCCTGCGGAGAATGTCTCGGTTCGTGGCCACTATTCCCCATTGAGCTATCCGTTCGTCGCCTTGGTGGACGGAGACACGTTGGTGTCGGCGGACTATCTTTTCGGTACCGCTATCGAGGCTCCGGCGACGCCGGAGAAGGAAGGCTACACCTTCGAAGGGTGGGGTGATACCGTGCCTGCGTATATGCCGGCGCATCCATTGCGTCTGGAGGCGGTATGGAAGGCGAATAAATACCAGTTGCAGTTTATGGATGGGGACTCGGTGGTATTAGACACATCCATCGTTTTCGGGGGAGCATTGCCACAATTCCCTGAACTTGTCAAAGAAGGCTATACGTTTATGGGTTGGGACGATTCTGTTGTGGTTATGCCTTCGCACGAGGTGGAAATCAATGCGTTGTGGAAAACAAATCGTTACTGCATCACCCTGATGATCGTGTCGGCGACGACCATGAAGATGTTGGAGCTGCCGAGGAAGGTGATGTTCGATTTCGGTGAGCCCGTGGTGTTCGATGATATTGAGCAAGGTGCGTATAGATTTGTTAAGTGGAACAATGAGTGCCCGGAGACCATGCCGGCCAAGAATTTCGCTTTGATCGCCTTGGTGGATGAGATCGAGGAGGATACGGGGCAACCTCAGTGGGAGGAGGGGACGGCGTTCCTGACAGTGATTGGGAACCGGATCCATCTGACGAATTACCCAGGAAATGAGGCGGTCGTTCTCTATGACATGTGTGGTAGGGTAGTGTTCCGAGGCGTGACAACGGTTGTCGAGGTTCCGTCTCCGGGTGTCTATATATTGGAGGCTAATCGTAAGAGTGTGAAAGTTCTTGTGAGATAGTGAAATAGGGAATGTATGGGGGGGACTCGCATCACTTGGTGCGGGTCCTTTCTTTTTATTGAAAGAATCCTGAGTTTCGATGAAAAAATCTTTTTGGAGTTTTTTACAAAAAAAAGTGGAAAATAACGATATTTAACTTATATTTGCGTTGCTTTATGTTTAATGTGAATAATTCTAAGAATATTTCAATTTGTATTAATTATAGTTATTTAAAAAGATGAGAAAGATTTTATTGTCTTTGACTTTGCTTTGTACGGCAGGAGGTCTTATGGGACGTGACATCACGGGTGTTGTCTCAGATCCCGAAGGTCCGTTGCCTGGAGCAGAAGTTACAGTTCAGGGATCTGATGATATGGAGATCACTGATGAGAAAGGAGCGTTTACTATTTCTGCGGAGACTGGTGACGTTTTGGTAATCTCTTTTATGGGAATGAAGGATCAAACCGTGAAAGTCGATTCTAGGAGTAGTTATAAGATTAACATGGCTCCTGATGCGACTGAACTTGGCCCTGTTGATGTGGTTAGGGATTATGGTAAGATGAACAAGTCTGATAGAACGGGTTCTACGGTTGCGTTGGAAGCCTCTTCTCTCACGAAGTCACCTACCGCTTCTGTTGAAACCGCGTTGGCAGGTAAGTTGTCAGGTGTGCGTGTCTCTTCCAGTTCTGGTCAGCCAGGACAATCATCGAACATCCAGATTCGTGGTTTAGGTTCATTGACGGGAAGTAACGATCCACTTTATGTCGTTGATGGTATGCCTATCAATGGTGGTGGTAGAACTTCTTCCAATGATAACCCGTTGGCGTCCATCAATCCAAACGATATCCTTTCGATGGAGGTTTTGAAGGATGCATCTGCGACTGCCATTTACGGTGCCCGTGCTGCGAATGGTGTCGTGATGATTACCACTAAGAGAGGTAACACTACAAAGAACGAGGAGAGCTCAACGATTTCTTATGCTGGACAATTCTCTGTCGCTTCCGTTTCAGACAAGTTGGATCTGATGGATTTGCAGGATTTCGCTTCGTACTATACTGATCCATATGTGGCAGCAGCCTACAACCAATCAGTGGATAAGGAGTTGGTTGCGCTTGCACAGTTCGGAGGTCAAGGTACTGATTGGCAGGACGAGATGTTCCGTACGGCTATCAGCCATAGCCACCAGGTTTCTTTGACAGGTGGAACGCAGAAGACTCAGTATGCACTCTCTTTGGGTTACATGAACCAGGATGGTATCCTCGTTAATACCGACTTCGAGCGTTTCAACGGACGTTTGAACCTCGAGAACCAAGTGAAGTCTTGGTTGAGAATCGGTTTGAACATGGCTTACACTCATTTGACTCAAACTAAGCAAAACGGTTTCGACTTCCCGGATGACAACAAGTTGTCAGGTATTGGTTCCGGTAGCGCGAACGAGGAGGCAGTCTATGTTCAGTCTTTGATCTCTAGCCCTGCTACTTCTCCAGTTGACTTCAACGGAGACTATACAGAGTTGGGTGCGGAGGATCAGGAAATCAAGATGAACCCACTCCGTGAGGCGAACTACTCTCCAATCTATCTTAAGAAGAATAATGTGATGGGACAGACGTTCCTCTCTATCAATCTTATGAAGGATTTGAACTGGACGAACTCTTTCGGTATGGATTATTCAAGTGCCGGTGAAAGCCGCTATACTCCAGCTCAAGGTTTGGGTACGAACCAACAGGAGTTCATCGACCGTGAGAACATGTACTATCGTTTCTGCTCTACTTTGAACTACAATTTGCCACAGCCTAAGGAAAGCAAGCACAAATTCAACGCTTTGTTGGGTTATGAGGCATGGAAGGCGACTTGGAACGGTACTTCTACCCGTAAGAACAACTATTTGGATAACTTGAAGTTCATCGACAAGGATTATCAGAACACCAATCTGGGTAATGCGGAGGGTCTTATCTCCGGTTACAAGGGAGCTCAATCGATGATGTCCACATTCGCTCGTGTGCACTATACGTTTAACAGACGTTATTTGATCACAGCGACAGGTCGTTTCGATGGTTCTTCCACTTTGTCTCCTGAGAACCGTTGGGGCTTCTTCCCTTCATTCTCATTGGCTTGGAACGCTGACCAAGAGTTGTTCATGAAGAGAATCACTTCAAAGCAGAAGATCACTCAATTGAAGCTTCGTGCTGGTTGGGGTCAAACCGGTAACGCAGGTAATAACATGGGTTACATCGGTTCTTACAAGTCTGTGAATACTCAGTATGGTGCAGGTAAGGTATATGGAACATGGTTGAACCCTGATTTGATTTGGGAGACGAACTGGCAGGTTAACGCCGGTCTCGACGCAAGCTTCTTCAAGAATAGACTTAACCTCGTGTTCGATGCCTTCTACAAGAAGAACAACGACTTGATCGTGAAGGCTGAGCCAGGTCCAACTTTGGCAAGTACGGTTAACTCTTATATGTATACTTCAGTGCCTGATATCAACGCCGGTTCTATCAAGAACGTCGGATTCGATGTCACACTCTCTTCCACCAATATCAAGAAAGATAATTTGGGTGGCCAACCATTCTCTTGGAACTCTGATTTGAACTTCTCCTTCGTTCGTAACGAGGTGGTTAAGTTGCAGAGCGACTCAGCAGTGTTGGAGGGTAAGCAATCATTCAAGACCGCGACTCGTACATATTGCGTCAGCCGTGTAGGTCACGCTCCTGGTTTGTTCTGGGGTTACAAGACCGACGGTTTGATCCAGAACTCTGAGCAATTGGCTGAGCTTCAACGTGCCGATGCTACAGACGTGGGTGACTTCAACTTCGTTGATGTCAACGGTGATGGTAAGATCAATGAGGATGATAAGACTTACATCGGTGACCCTAACCCTGATTTCACATTCGGTTTCGGAAACACGTTCAACTGGGGTCCTTGGTCTTTGAATGTATTCTTGACTGGATCTTATGGAAACGATGTATATAACTTGCTCCGCTCTAAGTTGGAGGGTATGGACCGTGGTGGTATCAACCAGTTGAAGACTGTCCTCAACTGCGCACGTGTGGTAACTAACGAGGATGGTTCAAAGTACATCTCTAACTCATCCACTAACATTCCTCGTCCGAACTCAGTAGCTGAGGGACGTAACGTTGCGAATGTTGTGTCCGACCGTTATGTTGAGGATGCTTCGTACATCCGTATCCAATCAATCGGCCTCTCTTATTCAGTGCCAAGCGAGGCAGTGAAGAAGATCGGATTGAACAACATGTCAGTTTCGTTCAGTGTTCAAAACGTTGCTACATTTACCAAGTATTCTGGTTTGAATCCTGAGGTTCCTAGTGTTAGCGCGATTAACCAAGGTGTTGACACGGGTAGCTACCCATTGTCTAGGTCTTATGTTCTTGGCTTGAATTTTGATTTCTAATTAATAAAGAATTTTTCAATATGAATTTAAAGAATTTTAAATATAAATCCTTGCTTTTGGGGTTGGGGGCTTTGGCCTTCTGCACCACTTCTTGTAAGGATTTCCTTGATGTGGATGTTTATGACCAGTATAGTACTGAGTCTGTAAGTTCTTATCAAGATTGTCTTGCGTTGACTATGCCATTGTATGGCGGTCGTCTTTGGTCAGAGTATGAGGGTAAGTTCGCATGGTGCGTTAACGAAGGTGTGCCTGGCGTTCTTTTCAATGTGCATCAGGAAGAGGGTGCCTTGTTCCTCCTTTCTTTCGGTGAGGATAACCCGATTTTGTTGGAGGGTTATAGGTCATTGTATTCTGGTGTGATCGCGGCTTGTAACCAGATCCTCGATAAGGTTAGTTCTTTGGAGACGAACGCTTCTTTGAGCGAGTCTGAGAAGAATCAGATCATCGCGGAGGCTCGTCTGTTTAGAGGCTATGCGCATTTCCTCGCCACGGAGTATTTCGGTGAGGCTCCTTTGGTAATGAATAGTGCTGCGGACATCTCCGAGAACAAGGCTCTTCCTCGTGTTTCACGTAAGACCTTGTATACTGCTATCGAGAACGATCTGAAGTTTGCTGCGGATAATTTGCCAGAGAAACCTAACGACAATTGGAGGGCTAGCAAGTATTCCGCTAAGGCTATGTTGGCTAAGTTGTATTTGACGATGGGTTCTTGTGTCGGTGACCTTTCAGGCTCGACTTATCCTTTCAAGGTGTCTTCCTCCGAGTCTAACGAGTACATGGACAAGGTGGTTGAATTGACAACTGAGGTGATTAAAGCTATGGGTGGCGCTGGCGCTTTGGATTCCCACGCTAACATCTTCTCTGCAGCAGGACGTACGGCTCCTTCTTCGGAGACTGTATTCGCTCTGTATTGGAAGATGGGTGATTATGGTGAGGGTTCCATGTATCAGGCTCAGATGGGTCCGGAAGAGGTTTGGAGCCCAGGTTCTGGTTGGGGTTCCGGTAAGGGAATCTCCTACACATTGTTCAACTCATTTGATAAGAACGACCCTCGTTTGTATGAGTTGTGCTTGGTGGCTGATCATGAGTATGTTACGGCTAAGGGACAGAAAGTTTACTATGGACCTAACCATGGATCATATGATATCAAGACGGATCATGTGAAGACTGGTTCTGACTTCTTGAATAATGGACAGTGTGTCTTGAATAACGTTAAGAAGTACATCTGGGGTGTGGATGGAACCGCTACTCAGGAAAAGGGTATGTCTATCGACCGTCGTGCGGACATCATCCGTCTTTCTGATGTGTTCATGATGCGTGCAGAGGCAAAGATGGCCCTCGAGAATCTTGACGTTACGGCGAAGTCTTCCGCTGGTCTTGATGATATCAACGCTGTGTTGAAGGCTCACGGTGCTGCTCCGATCGAGTCACCTATCGCATATTTTGAGGATATGAGTCAGAACCCTGCTACTTACACTTTCAATGTGAAGGTTGACGAGAACGGCACGAAGGCTTACCAAATCGATGGTGGAAAACCAATGTACCACAACTTGATCCGTGAGGACTTCGTACAACAACGTCGTAAGGAGTTCGCAATGGAGGGACAGGCTTGGTTGGATTTGAAGAGATTCTTCTATCGTGATCCGAAGTATGCTAAGATGTTCTTGGAGCAGATGGATCGTGGTATCCAATTCTCCCAAAACCCTGAGGTCCAAGACGAGTCACTCTTCGAAACAGAGACTGGATATGCTCGTCGTGAACTTGTATACAAATTGAACGAGAAGCTCATGGTGGATTATCCTGATGCTGGTTATAACACGGGTGAGAAGGAACCTGAGGTCTTTGTACAAAGCTTTATCGACCACAAGTATTGGTTCTTGCCAATACCGGTTTCCGCAAAGGCTTACTTGTCTCCATCTGTTGAGGATCTTGCTAGTCAGGTGAAAGATCAAACTTATCCGTATTAATGATTTAAAATTATTAGAGCAATGAGAATAAAATATGGTTTTTTTGCATCGGTAGCTTCTCTGGCACTCGGAGCAGGTCTCTTTTCTTCCTGCGAGGACCAGTGTGTTGGTTGCCAATGTGATTCATTTGTTGTAGATCGTGTCGTCAATGCTGACTCCATGGATGTCGCTTTGACGGAGTTGACGTCTAACACTACGGTCGTGATCGTCGGATCAGGCCTTTCCACCGCGAATGGTGTTTATTTGGTGGACGCTAAAAATAATAGGCACTCAGTATATGTGAACCCAACTTTCGTGACTGACAATGCGATTGTCGTGACGTTGGATAGTGATGCTGATAACATGCGTACGGAGAGCCTCCTCGTGACTTCCAGTGGCGGTTGCGAGAGGTATGTGGAGTTGGCTAAGCCAGTTCCTGCTCCTTCTATCAAGATGTTCTATTCTGAGTTCGTGCCGGATGGTGACACGTTGAGAATCGCAGGTAGCGCATTCTTGTCTGTCGCTGGCGATAAGTTGGAGGTGCTCTTCTATGATAAGGATGACAACCCGATTTCCGCTAAGTACGAGAAGGCTCATGGCGACAACGAACTCTTGGTTGTTGTTCCAGAGGGCGTGGCTGATTCTAAGCCTGTTACGGTGAAGAACCAGTTCGGTGAATGCACTAGCTCAATGTTGTTCCGTGATACGAGAAACATCTTCTTGGATTTCGACAATGTCGTAGCTTCTAATATGCACGGTGCATTGGAGCCTTTCACTAAGGAATGGACTTCTTATGTGAAGGAGAATGCCAAGTATGCATTGTATGAGGATATATTGGCCGCTATGGGTGGTGAAATGCCTAAGGAGTGTAACGGTTACTACGCTGCGATCACTTCCACGGGTGACGGTTTCGGATTCAAGGAGGACGAGATGATTTATTTCACTCCAAAAGATCAGGGACTTGACAAGAAGAATATCCTTGGACAATTCATTGATGAGGATTTGGAGAACCTCCTTCTGAAGTTCGAGATCTATATTCCTTCTCAAATTCCATTGGGTAGCTGGTTCTACACTGTATTCTCTGGATATGGATCAGAAGGTGATGATTGTAGCAGTACTTATAGGTTTGGTAACTGTGGATACTTCAGCCGTGACCTCACCAATGTGTCTGGTTTCAATGAGGAGGACTACTCTTGTGGCAGTAAATCGGAAGGTGTTCCTGCCGCTTGGTTGAATATGGCTTCTTTCTCTGTGGATGATTCGAAGTCTGATCCTTCTATTACTTTGAGTAAACCATTCGATACGGGTAGCAGATGGATGACGGTTGCAATTCCTTTGAAGGCAAGCGTGTTCAGATACAACCCAAGTGGATATGGCCTTGCCACGAACGACAACTATGTTTCTTGCGGTAAGTTGCAAAAGGATAGGGACTTCTTCAACTTCTTCATCCATTGCGATGCGAATGGTCAGCAATCCAAGGCTGCTCCTGGCTTCGATGGTAAGCTCTTCTGCGCATTCGATAACTTCCGTATCGTCCCTGAGGACAACGGTGGCGTTCGTTTCACCAAGTACTATGGTGCAACTCCTGCATCTAAGTACCCATTCTAATGACTCTCTCTCTATGAGATGTCCTGAACGGTCACTTATGTAGTGGCCGGGAGGTTAATAGATTTTCAAGAACATCATTGCGGGCTGGACCTGCGATGATGTTCTTTTTTTGTGCGTTTCCTCTGCTTGTATGCCCTTGTGGATGTTGTCCAAGGATGAGGTTGCTCGCTGGTGGCTGGAACGGCTCGTATGTGCCCTGTCGCAAGGAATGGACAGACCTGTTGACACCCGATAATTTTGTCCCGAAATTGTTTTTAGTTTCGTTTGTTTTCCATATCTTTGCACCCGCTAAGTGAATGCGGATATGGCGAAATTGGTAGACGCGTCAGACTTAGGATCTGATACCGTAAGGCGTATGGGTTCGAGTCCCTTTATCCGCACTAGGTGGGAGTTGTTTCAACTTCCACCTTTTTCTTTTTCTGTTTCTCCCAATTATTTTGTAAATTCGTCCCCAAATTCAAAACCATGTTGATATGTCGGACGAAACTAAAGGCACTAACGAAGAATTGGATGGCGTGACGGATGGAGAGGTTGTTGAGACTTCCTCCAATTCCTCCTATGAGGTGCCGGAGAATACCGATTCTCAGGATATATTCCATCATATCCCTGGCATGTATAGGACATGGTTCTTGGATTATGCTTCGTACGTGATCTTAGAGCGTGCGGTGCCCCATTTGGACGACGGTCTGAAGCCTGTTCAGCGTCGTATTCTCCATTCCATGAAACGCTTGGACGATGGCCGCTTCAATAAGGTGGCTAACATCGTCGGTCACACCATGCAGTTCCACCCGCATGGAGACGCCTCCATCGGTGGTGCGTTGGTGACATTGGGGCAGAAAGACCTTCTGGTCGAATGTCAGGGGAACTGGGGTAACATCCTTACGGGCGATAGTGCGGCCGCTCCCCGTTACATCGAGGCACGCCTTTCGAAGTTCGCCCTCGATGTGGTCTTCAGCCCTAAGGTGACGGAATGGAAGGCTTCATACGATGGACGAAACAAGGAGCCAATTACCTTGCCGGTGAAGTTCCCTCTCTTGCTCGCTCAGGGCGTCGAGGGTATCGCAGTCGGCCTCTCTTCTAAGATATTGCCTCATAACTTCAATGAGATACTGGATGCCGCTGTGGCATACCTGAACGATGAACCGTTCGAACTCTACCCGGACTTCCAAACTGGCGGTCTGATCGATGTCTCCCACTACAACGATGGAGAGCGTGGCGGTAGGGTGCGTGTCCGCGCGAAAATCAGCAAGATTGATAATAAGACGTTGGTCATCAACGATATACCATACGGTAAGACAACGAGTGTGTTGATCGATTCTATCCTGAAGGCGAACGAGAAGGGTAAGATCAACATCCGCAAGGTGGAGGATAACACGTCCGACCATGCGGAGATCATCATCCATTTGGAGAGCAAGACCTCGTCCGACAAGACAATCGATGCGCTCTATGCTTTTACGGATTGCGAGGTGAACATCTCGCCTTGCTGTTGCGTCATCCACGACAAAAAACCTATGTTCACCAATGTCTCGAGCATGCTGAAGATGTCGGTGGACCGTACGAAGGAACTGTTGCGCCAGGAGTTGCTCATCCAACGTGGGGAGTTGCAGGAACAGTTGCATTTTTGCTCTTTGGAGAAGATCTTCATCGAGGAGCGCATCTACAAGGATAAGAAGTTCGAGGACAGTAAAAACATCGACGCCGCGTTGGATCATATCGCCACCCGCTTGGAGCCGTTCCGTCCGTTGTTCGTTCGGGATGTGACGCGGGAGGACCTGCAGCGCCTGCTTGAAATCAAGATGGCCCGCATCCTCAAGTTCAACTCGGATAAGTCCGAGGAGCAGATCGTCGCGTTGAAGCAACAGATCGAGGGCGTGGATTACAATTTGGAGCACCTCGTCGCATTCACCGTCGCTTGGTATAAGTCCCTGAAGAATAAGTATGGGGAGAAGTATCCTCGTCTGACGGAGATCCGTAACTTCGAGACGATTGAGGCCTCTAAGGTGGTGGAAGCCAATGAGAAACTATATGTGAACTGGGCGGAGGGCTTCGTCGGAACGGCCTTGAAGAAGGACGACTTCGTATGCAACTGCTCGGATATCGATGATATCATCCTCATCCATAAGGATGGTAAGTATCAGATCATCAAAGTGCCTGACAAGAAATATGTGGGCAAGGATATTATCCATGTGAACGTCTTCCGAAAGAATGATAAGCGCACAGTCTACAATGTGGCCTATCGGGACGGGAAGAGCGGGTTCAATTACCTCAAACGTTTTGCGATAACGGGTGTCTCAAGGGATAAGGATTATGATATCACGCAGGGAACGCCTGGTTCGAAGATTCTCTATTTCTCCGCGAACTCCAATGCGGAGGCGGAGACGATACATGTGGTGTTGAAGCCTCGTCTGCGCCTGAAGGTGTCGGCCTTCGACCGTGATTTCGGCGAGATAGCCATCAAGGGACGTCAGTCCATGGGTAACATCCTGACCAAGAACGAGGTGATGAGGATCACGTTGAAACAACGTGGCTCTTCCACGTTGGGCGGTCGTTCCGTATGGTTCGACAGGGATGTGCTCCGCTTGAACTATGACGGCAGGGGAGAGCCTCTTGGCGATTTCCAATCGGAGGATAAGATCCTTGTCGTCTCGTCCAAGGGCGAATACTACCTCTCGGGCTTTGAGGATACCAACCATTTCGACGAGGATGTCAAGATTGTGGAGAAATTCGATCCGGAGAAAATCTGGACGGTGGCTCTCTTCGATGCCAATGAGGGCTTCAAATACTTGAAGCGTTTCCGCTTTGAGGTGACGAACAAGCGTCAGAATTTCATCGGCGAGAATCCGAAGTCGGTGATGTTGCTGATTACGGATACTTATTATCCTAGGCTGAAGCTCACCTTCGGCGGACGTGATGCGCACAGGGAGCCGTTGGAGATCGACGCGGATGAGTTTATCGGTGTGAAGGGTATGAAGGCGAAAGGCAAACGGTTGCATACGTGGGAGATCCAGAGCGTGGAGGAGCTGGAGCCGTTACGTTTCCCTGAGAAGGTGGAGGAGGATGCTCCCGATGCGGATGAGCAGGAGGATGCTTCCCAAAGTAATACGGACCAACCAACTTTGTTCTAACATAATTTTATGCAGATGAAACGCATTTTGGTTATATTGTCATTCTTGGCTTTCACTGTTGTTTCCCATGCGGCTAACTTGGAGCAGTATGAATCGCTCTATCCTGGTTGCGTGGATAATCAGGAGTCGACCATCTATGGGGGAACGTTTGGCGCATGGCCTAAGAATCTTGTCCTGCCGGAATTCCCTGGCGGTGGAGATGTGGAGTTTACCCGCTTCATCTATAATAACCTGACCTATCCTGAGGTCGTGGAAGCGTACGACAGTGTCTCGAAGAAACCCATATTGGCGAAGGGTGTCGTGGCTGTCCAGATCGTCATCGACAGGTGTGGTAGGGCTACGCGTCAGGAGATCATCCAGTCTGTGAACGACGAGTATGATGAGGAGGCCCTCCGTATCATGAACGGATTGCCGGTGTTCAAGCCGGGAGAACTGGATGGCGTGAGGGTGAAAGTGGCGTTTATTGTTCCTGTGAAGTTCTCGAAAAGTAAGCTTCCTCCTAAGACGGAAGATATTATCGAATTTGATGAAAACTATAATTTTGATGATTGGTGATGAAACAAACACGTCTGTTTTTAGTGGGTTACATGGGGTGCGGCAAAACGCATACCGCTAAGCGTCTGGCGAAAAAGTACGGGCTGGAATACATCGACTTGGACCAGTATATCGAGCGTCGTTTCTTCAAGACGATTCCTCAGATCTTCGCCGAGAGGGGAGAGGAGGGCTTCCGCAAGTTGGAGCACAACATGTTGTTGGAGGTCTCCTCGTTCGAGAACGTCATCATCTCCACGGGAGGTGGTGCGGCTTGTTTCTTCGATAATATGGACCTGATGAACGCTTGTGGCGAGACGGTCTATCTGCAAGCCTCTGCCGAGGGGCTCTTCGCTTATCTGAAGAATGCCAAGACGGAACGTCCTTTGCTGGCTGGTAAGTCTGACGACGAGATGCTGGCGTTCATCCGTACAAGCCTTTCGGCGAGGGAACCATACTATCTGAAGGCGAAACATGTCATCGATTCCATGGATGAGAGCGATGTGCTTTTCGATCAATTACTGAAAGGGGAGGCTGGAAACTGATTCCGTATAGGAATCCCTTTTTACAGCCCGACTCATATAATTTTTGGCTAAATTAGTTACTCATGCAAGATAAAATTGTCGTATTGGATTTCGGTGGGCAATATGCTCACCTGATTGCGAATAGAGTTCGTCGTCTGGGTGTCTTCACGGAGATATGCTCCCCGACGGCTGATGTGAAGGAATTGGCTGACGCTAAGGGCATCATCTATAGTGGTGGTCCTTCCAGCGTATATGCGGAGGATGCCCCTGATTATAATCCTGAGATATTGAACATCCCTGTGCCTAAGCTGGGTATCTGTTACGGTCATCAGTTGATGGCTTCCCAGTTGGGCGGTACGGTGAAGCCGGGCAAGGTGAAGGAGTATGGTATCGCGGATCTCCTGCTGAAGGAGCCTCAACATCCCCTTTTGAAGGGTATCCCTGCCTCTTCCCCTATGTGGATGAGCCATGGCGACGCGGTGGAGAATCTCCCTGCGGGCTATAAGATCATCGCCTCCACCAAGGATTGCCCGATCGCGGCTGTCGCTTTGGACGAGCGCAAGATCTACGGAATACAGTTCCACCCTGAGGTGACGCATAGCAAGTTCGGCATGAAGATTCTGGATAACTTCATCGACATCTGCGCTTGTGAGCGTACGTGGAACATGAAGAGTTACATGCCTATTATCTCCGAAAAGATTAAGAAGGAGGTGGGCGACCGCAAGGTGTTCCTGCTGGTTTCCGGTGGTGTGGACAGCACCGTGGCGTTCGTGTTGCTGAACCGTGTGTTGGGCACCGACCGTGTCATGGGTCTGCATATCGACAATGGTATGATGCGTATGGACGAGTCCGCTAAGATCATTGATTTCTTGAAGGCTGAGGGCATGCACAACCTGCGTGTGGTGGATGCGACCGACACCTTCCTCGGCAAGCTGAAGGGCATCACGGCTCCTGAGCAGAAACGTAAGATCATCGGTGCCACTTTCTTGGTGGTGAAGGACGAGGAGATGGCTAAACTGAACCTCGACCCTAAGGAGTGGATGATCGCCCAGGGCACCATCTATCCGGATACCATCGAGAGCGGTGGAACGAAGAACGCTGATTTGATCAAAACCCACCACAACCGTGTGAAGGAGGTGATGGACCTGATGGCGCAAGGCTTGCTGCTGGAGCCGTTGGCAGACCTCTACAAGGATGAGGTCCGCATGTTGGGCGAGGAGTTGGGTATTCCTCATAACCTCGTGTGGAGGCATCCATTCCCTGGTCCGGGCTTGGGTGTGCGCCTGCTTTGCACCGACGGCAAGGGTGAGTTCGCGAAGATGGAGGATGTGCCGGGCTTGGCGGATTATCTGAAAGAGAACCATATAGAGGGAAAGATCCTTCCGATCAAGAGTGTGGGTGTGCAGGGCGATGGACGTACCTATGCGCAACCGTTCCTGTTGACCACGAAGAACCTTACTTGGAGGCAGTGCGAGAAGTTCAGCACCGAGCTGGTGAACCGCTTCAAGGTGATCAACCGTGTGATCTGGCAGGTGGGTGCGGTATCCGATGAGATGCCTAAGCTGGTAGAGCAATATGCCACGAAGCACAACTTCGACGTGTTGCGTAAGTTCGATAACATCTGTACGGAGTTCCTGCAGGAGAACAACCTCTACGAATCCATCTGGCAGATGCCTGTCGTTTCTGTTCCATTGACGGTGGCCGACAAACCATGCATCGTGATGCGTCCGGTGAACAGCTCCGAGGCGATGACCGCCAACTTCGCGGAGATCGACCAGAAATTGTTGGAAGGCCTGTGGGGCAGGTTCGTGGCGGAGGGCGCCGGCTCGTTGTGGTACGACGTGACGCACAAGCCTCCGGGAACGATCGAGTGGGAGTGATTTGATTCCTAGGATATTAAGCATCCCCATTGTCGGAGAATCTGGCGATGGGGATTTTTCGTTTCATGTAGGGGCAAAAAACTTTTGCCCCCTGCCCCCATCCATCAACATATTATGTAACTATTCCGTTTTTATTTGTACATTTGCATGTTTATGGTTTAGTGTGTAATGTCAAACATTTTCCATGGAAGACTGGAAGGAGAAAATAAGGAAGATATGCAGGAGTAGACGGTTTGAGCTGGTGATCACGGCTATTATTATCGTGAATTCCACGCTGATAGGTCTGGAGACGTATGTGAGCCACCCTGCCATCTCTGTGATCCAGGATATTATCTTGGTCATCTTCACATTCGAGATCGTCATGCGCATGATCGCCGCGAAAAATCTCCGTGAATTCTTCCGTAGCGGGTGGAATGTATTCGACCTGTTCCTGGTGTTGATCACCTATGTACCGGAATCCTTGGTGCCAAACTCCTCCGCCATGATGATCATTCGTCTTTTACGTGTCTTCCGTGTGCTGCGTCTGTTGCGCGCGTCGAAGGAGATCAAGCTGATTGTCACGGTCTTGCTGAAGTCAATGACGGCCATGTTCTATAACATGTTGTTGTTCCTCGTATTCATTTACTTGTTCGGCATCATCGGAGTCGGGCTTTTCCGTATGCCTGATCCGGAGACGTTGAGCGGGGAGGAGGCTGCGAGGTACGAGGAGTTCATGCGAGTCGCCCCGAACAACCCGAACAACTCGACCGATCCGTATGGTTCCTTGGATGAGGCGATGTTCACGCTTTTCCGTGCGATGACGGGTGAGGATTGGACCGATCTGCGCTACAATCTGGTGACGGCGAGCAAGATGGGGGTCATCAAGACTCCTTCCGCTGTGGTCACGCTCTTCCATGTCTTTTGGTTCGTCATCGCCGCATTCCTCCTGCTGAACTTGGTGACAGGTGCCATCCTCAACAATTACCAGAAGGAAAGGAGCCGACAGGATGTGCAGGAGTGCGAGGAGGATTCGTAGCCATGGGGCTTCCCTCCGTGGATGTCTGGGCGCTTGGGACCGCTCGCGGATGAGGGGAAACATCTCCTTGCCGGATGATGGCCTGCGTTATTTGTTGTGAATTTGTGAATTATCTAAATGTATAGTGTATCATGAAGAAGTATTTGTTTCTAAACATTTTCATGCTCTGTGCGACGCTTTCGTTCTCACAGGGTGATGTGACTTTGGGTATGCGCATCGCTGCCTTGCGTTATCCAGAGGTGGGTATGCCTCAGGAAAACCTTATGCCGGTGGTGGCGAGTGGTAAGATCGGTTTCGTCAATCATGACGGAGAACTGGTCCTGCCTCCTACTTATGACAAGGAGAGGGACATCGAGTTGTACCGTTTCCGCGACGGTCTTATGATCGTGAAGAAGAATGGCAAGTATGGTTACCTGAACACGAAGCTGGAGGAGACCATCCCATGCCAGTTCGAGGAGGCTAGACCATTTGATGACGGATTGGCCGCCGTGAAGAAGGATAAGATGTGGGGATTCATCGATAAGAAGGGCGAGAACGTGATACCTTTCGGCTACAAGAGGGTATGCTCCTTCTCCTTCGGATTGGCTGCCGTGGTAGGCGATGCGGATTCTATCGGTTTCATCGATAAGTTCGGTATCATAGCCATTCCTTTCCAATTCGATAATGCGGGTCAACCTGCCTTCATGGAGGATGGCCGTTGCGCCGTGAAGAAGAACGGTGTGGGTGTCTTCATCAACAAAAAGGGTGAGGTCATCGGTAACCTGTCGGAGGGCGACGCTGAGCCACAGTGGTCAATGCCGACTTCGTTCCAAACCGCTGATGCGAGCTTCGCGAAGACCTCGTACCAATTGGCGGAGACTCCATATGACGATGCGTGGCCGTTCGTGGATGGCTACTCCATCGTGATGAAGAAGGAAGGCAACGAGAAGCGCTTCGGCGTGGTCTCCATCAAGGGCAAAGAGGTGGTTCCTTGCTCATATGACCAGATATCAGGTCCTTTCAGAGGCCCGGTTTCCTATTTCATCATCAAGAAATCAACGGGTTATGGCGCCTACGATGTGGATGGAAAGGAGATTCTCCCTTGCGAATACCAGTCTATCGGTAAGGAGGGCAGCCAACTGATCATGATCGAGAAGGACGGCAAGAAGGGCTTCGCGGATGCTTCGGGTAAGGTGGTGATCCCATGCCAGTTTGAGGATGCCCGTCCGTTCAATGCCGCTAACGTGACCGCTGTGGAGGAGAAAAAGAAAGACAAGATGGTTTGGAACTTCATCGACCGTACCGGCAAGGTGATCGCCTCCCCAGCTTATGACGATGCGCTTGCCTTCGTGAACGGTGTGTGCCCTGTGCAAAGGAAAGGCAAATGGGGCTTTGTGAACGAGTCGTTGAAGGAGTTCTCTTCCCTGAAATATGAATATACTTTCTCTGACATCAGGGAGAGATGGTCATACCTCCGCTCTCTGCCGGGCGACCCTATTCCAGTCTCCCGTGCCGGCAAGTACGGCTTCATCGACATCAGGGGCAAGGAGGTGATCAAGTGCCAATACGACGAGGCGCTCGCCTTCCGCAATGGCCTGGCTAGGGTGAAGCAGAATGGTGCTGTGATCTACATAGACAAGAAGGGTCAGGTGGTGGATAACCAAACCCCTGCCAACCGTAAGAGCATCCGCCAATCCATGGACGAGCAACCTGTCGTCACGAAGGAGAAGAACGGCATGAAGGCGCTTGTGTACGAGGACGAGACCTCCGGCAAGGAGAGCGTTACGCCTTACATCTTCGATGATTTTGGCGCTAATTATATCGATGGCTTGGCACCGGTGAAGGTGGTCGGCAAGTGGGGCTTGATCAATGCTAAGGGCGAGATCGTTGTCCCTTGTATCTACGACGGCGTCGAGATCAGCGAGCAGGGTACGGCTATTGTCCGTGTGGGCTCTAAGAAGGGCTTCATCAACAAGATGGGTGAGTCATTGTTGCCTCTTTCCAATGCGGCTAAGGCGCTATGGATACCGATTCGTCGTTAATGGATAGGGCGTCTATGCCTTTGTGATTTTAGGAGATGACAACGTACATCGAGACTATCTTGCCGTTACCGTTGGGCGGAACGTTCACCTATATCCTGCCGGAGGAGATGGCGGGTGAGGTGAAGGTGGGCATGCGTGTGATCGTGCCGTTCGGCCGCTCGAAGTTCTACACGGCGCTGGTCTACGGTGTGCGTTTCACACCTCCCGAGAACGTGGAACTGAAGGAGGTGATCGGGGTGCTGGACGCTTCCCCGATCGTGCGCCCCCAACAGATCAAGTTCTGGGAGTGGATAGCCTCGTATTACCAGTGTACGCTGGGCGAGGTCTTTAAGGCGGCTGTGCCTTCGGGTCTGAAACTGGAGAGCGAGACGACGATCTCGCTGGTGGAGGACTTCGAGGCGGAGGCTCCGCTGAAGGAGCGGGAGCAGTTGCTCCTGGATTGCTTGTCCGCCAAGGAACATACCGTCGCCGAACTGAATAAGCTGATGGGTATGAAGAATGTCCTCCCGCTGGTGAAGCGCATGATGGACATGGGGGCGGTCTCCGTGAGCGAGGAGCTCAAGGCGAAGTACAAGCCGAAGATGGAGACCTATGTGCGTCTCTCTCCCGAGTATATGGAGGAGGCGAAACTATCCGCCTTGTTCGACGCCTTGGAACGGGCGAAGAAACAGTCCGAACTATTGATGATCTACATCCAACTCTCTTGTTTCATGCAACCGCAGCGTCGCAAGGAGGTCTCCAAGAAGGCGTTGCTGGACGCGAAAGTGTCGTCCGCCGCCCTGACCGCCATGGTCGAGAAGGGCATCTTCGAGCTCTACAAGAAGGATGTGGACCGAATCGAGGAGGCTCCCTACGAGAGCGCTCTTACTCACCCCCTCTCCGATGTGCAGCAACGCGCATACGAAGAGATCAAGGGGTCATTCACATCGAAGGATGTCGTGTTGCTGCATGGAGTGACCTCCAGCGGCAAGACGGAGATTTATATACACCTGATAGAGGAGACCCTGAAACTGGGTCGTCAGGTCTTGTTCCTCTTGCCTGAGATTGCCTTGACGACGCAGATCACCAACCGGTTGAGACGTGTGTTCGGCAATCAGTTGGGCGTTTACCATTCCAAGTTCACCGACAACGAGCGGGTGGAGATTTGGAAGAACCTCTTGGAGGATAAGTCGTACAAGGTGATTTTAGGTGTGCGTTCCTCTGTATTCCTGCCGTTCAAGAACTTAGGGCTGGTCATCGTGGACGAGGAGCATGAGAACACCTACAAGCAATTCGACCCCGCCCCGCGCTATCATGCGCGCAATGCGGCGATCGTCTTGTCGAAGATGTCGGAGGCCAAGGTTTTGCTAGGCTCCGCGACGCCTTCGTTGGAGAGCTATGAGTGCGCCCGCTCCGGCAAGTTCGGTTTGGTGGAGTTGATGACCCGCTATGAGGGCATCGAGTTGCCGGACGTCATGGTGGCGGATGTCAAGGAGGCGAGACGTAAGAAGGAGATGGTGCGAGGGGTATTCTCCCCGATGCTCATCGAGCAGGTGCGGAAGGCTTTGGAGCGGAAGGAGCAGGTGATCCTGTTCCAGAACAGACGAGGCTTCTCGCCTTTCATGATGTGCAGGACGTGCGGCTGCGTGCCCCGTTGCCAGAATTGTGACATTAGCCTGACCTACCATAAATCCACCCACCAGTTGGTTTGCCACTACTGTGGCTACACGATGAACGTGCCTACGTTGTGCCCCGCCTGCGAAACGCCTGAACTGGAGCCCCGCGGGTTCGGTACGGAGAAGATTGAGGAGGAGATAGCGGAGATCTTCCCTGGTGTGCGTGTGGTGCGCCTGGACCTGGATGTGGCGAAGTCCCGTAAGAACTACGAGAAGATCATCCACGACTTCGAGGAGGGTGCGATCGATATCCTTGTCGGTACCCAGATCATATCCAAGGGCTTGGACTTCGAACGGGTGCGTGTGGTCGGCATCCTGGATGCGGACTCTTTGCTGAACTACCCTGATTTCCGCGCTTTCGAGCGTGCGTACCAGATGATGGCGCAGGTGAGCGGACGGGCGGGTAGGAAGAACAACCGAGGTATCGTGGTCATCCAGACCTCCGAGCCGGACCATCCCGTGATACGGCAGGTGCGGAACAATGATTACACCTCCATGTTCAACGTGCAGATGAATGATCGGGCGGCCTTCAAGTATCCGCCTTATTATCGTTTGATTTATATTTATATAAAAGGGAAAGAATATGCGCCCGTGAACAGTGCGGCGAATTACCTCGCCACGCTCATGCGGCAGTCGTTCGGCGACCGTGTCTATGGCCCTGACAAGCCTGTCGTGGCTAGGATCCAGAACCTCTACATCCTGAAGGTGATGCTGAAGGTGGAGCTGAGGGCGTCGGTCGAGAAGGCCAAGGGGATGTTACGCGAACTGACCAACTTGACGTTGGCCCATCCAGCGCATAAATCTGTTTATATTCAAGTAGATGTGGACCCGATGTGATATCTTTCCCATATTTTTGATTAACTTCGCGGAAATTTTGGAAGAATAGAGCAGAATATAGTTTATAATGAAGTTTGAAGAATTGAATTTGGAGCCCGCCTTGATGGACGGTCTGAATGTGATGAATTTCAAGGAGATGACTCCAGTGCAGGAGCAAGCGATTCCTGTGATCATGGAAGGTAAGGATGTGATTGCGTGTGCCCAGACGGGTACGGGTAAGACGGCCGCTTTCCTCCTCCCATTGTTGAATAAGATGTTGAAGGAGAAACATCCTGAGGATGCTGTGAACGCGATCATCATGTCGCCTACGCGCGAGCTGGCGCAGCAGATCGACCAGCAGTTGGAGGGCTTCTCCTACTTCCTTCCGATCTCCTCGGTGGCGGTCTATGGAGGAAATGATGCGGGGGCTTGGGACCAGCAGAAGCGCGCCATGCAGTTGGGCGCTGATTTCGTCGTGGCGACGCCGGGACGTCTGATCTCACACATCAGTCTGGACAACGTGGATTTCTCACGCGTCAGCTACTTCGTGCTCGACGAGGCGGACCGTATGCTCGACATGGGTTTCTTCGACGACATCATACAAATCGTGAAAAAACTTCCTGCGGATAGGCAAACCATCATGTTCTCAGCCACCATGCCGCCTAAGATCAAGAAGCTGGCGGAGTCGATCCTCCGTGATCCGGTCATGGTGAACATCGCCACCTCCAAACCGGCGGATGGCGTCACACAGGGTGCGTATGTTTGCTATGAGACGCAGAAGCTCGCTCTGGTTCAATCCCTGTTCGCCGATAAGAAAGACGAGAAGATCATCGTATTCTCCTCCTCCAAGCAGAAGGTGAAGGAGGTGGCCCGTAGCCTGCGTAGAATGAAACTGCGCGCGGTGGAGATCCATTCGGATCTGGAACAGCCGGAGCGCGACCAGGCTTTGCTCGACTTCAAGAGCGGTAAGGTAAATATCTTGGTGGCTACCGACATCATATCGAGGGGTATCGACATCGAGAACGTCGATGTGGTGCTCAACTACGACGTGCCGCATGACGCGGAGGATTATATCCACCGTATCGGACGTACGGCCCGTGCCCAGAAGGAGGGCGCCGGCATTACCTTCATCTCCGAGATGGACCAGTTCCGTTTCCAACGTATCGAGAAGTTCCTCCAGAAGGAGGTAGAGAAATATCCGTTGCCGGAAGGCTTGGGTGAGGCGCCTGCCTATAACCCTAAGAAGGATGGCGGACGCTCCAGACATGGCGGGGATGGCCGCAAGTTCCACCACCGTCCGAAAGGAAACGGTGCGAAGAGTGCCAATCAGGGTGACGCCCCTAAGAAGAGTGGGGGATCGCACCACCATAGACGTAAGAACCCGGGTCACAACCAATAACCGTAGATGATGGGAAAGAAACGCATTCTTTTTGTCTGCTTGGGCAATATCTGCCGTTCCGCAGCCGCTGAGGCTGTGATGAAGGCGTTGCTGGAGCGCAAGGGTTTGGCGGACCACTACATGGTGGACTCCGCCGGCATCCTGAACTACCATGCGGGCGAACCTGCCGACCCGCGTATGATCGCCGCCGCGAAGGTGCGGGGCTATGACGTGACCTCCATCTCGCGACCGGTCCTCTTCAATGACTTTGATGATTTTGATATCATCGTGGGGATGGACGACGATAATGTGGAGTCGCTGATGGACAAGACCCACACCGACGAGCAACGCAAGAAGATCCACCAAATGACCGAGTTCTGCATCCTGATGCACGACACCTACGTGCCAGACCCCTATTATGGCGGCTCGGCTGGCTTCACCCATGTGATGGACCTGCTGGAGGATGCGTGCGAGGGGTTGTTGAATTATTTGGAGAATTAAAAATTAAGAATTAAGAGTTAAGAATTTATTGGCTGTGTTGACAATAAAAAAGGCGGATCTGAGTGGTCCGCCTTTCGTTTGTGGTAGGGTTATTTCTATTCTTGCCAGAAATAGGTGTCAGTGGCGCCACTTCTTCCCAAAATTGTATGTGTTGATGGAGATATAATCGTGACTTGGGAAGAACTTCTTGGCAGACATATTGCAATCATGTTTGCATTTGCGACCGCATTAGCTTGGAAAACGGTCAAGAACGATGACCCATCCCACATCAGATATGAGCAATCCGAAGCACCATCTCCCAAAGTGAATTCACCTTGATTCCGCCCATCATTTGTTATGATACTGAATGTGACTTTTTTGGAATCGCCGGTGACGGATGTGCTGATAACTTTGAGTGTTCCTCCTATGCCTAGCGTCTCGTTGCTGAACTTGTATTCTCTACCGCTGATTGCTTCAATTTCTAAAGATTTGTTCTTGTCCTGTTGGCTGTTTTTCTGCCTGATGTATTCGTCGATGGATTCGTCAACTTTTATGAAAGAGTAGTCATAGTATTCTCCTGTTGTCTCATCTCCAAACCTTTCTCGAATAACCATTTCCGTCTTTGTCAGTGAGATGATGGTGTAGATATGTTTTTCTCCTTCTTCGTATATGTAGATATATCCGTTGGAGTATTTCCATGATGCTGCAAGAATTTTTTCCGTGGTTTTGTTGTAACTATTTATGACGTATTCAAATCCTGATTCTGCATCGAGAAAACAATAGTTTTTGTCATTTACGTCGTCCATCCAATTGTGTTTTAAGGCTTTCCCTTTAGATATAGCATAGCCATTGTTGGATACACACTTCCAATTCACCATCACATCAGCCTCGTCTGCTACGATAGCTTTGTCTACGGTATTCGTGTATTGTTCGTTGTTGTTACAATTGCAACTATTGTTGTCATTGTCATCGTTGTCGTCGTCACCACAAGAGGAGAGGACAAACATTGTTGCCAGTGCGGTCGCAAGGCAAGCGAATTTGTTGTACGTGAAAATTTTTCTCATAATCTATTCGTTTTGAGGATCTTGAAATTATGTCTCACTCGTGACGTAAGACCCGTTAACCATCAGAATAAGTAGTGCCTATTATTAGACAATCAGTCAAAGATAATTCTTGTTCTATCGATTGACCCAATTATTTAATCTAAAAATCACCCCCCCCTATTTTTCTTAATTATTATCAATGAATGACATGTACTAATGGTATGTTTATGAATCGGTGAAAGACGGAATGCCTCCTTATGCGCATCCCTCATGGATTAATCGTATATTTGCCAAAACTAAAGTTTAATGTCTAAAGCCTAAAGTCTAATGTCTGTAATGCTGGACATCCAACATATTGAGCGATCGACCGGTTCGGTGGAGTATCATCCGCTGAAGCCCTTCTTGCCGCCCTCCGCGAAGGTGCTTTTCCTTGGTAGTTTCCCTCCGCCGAGAGCCCGTTGGTGCATGGACTTCTTCTATCCTAATTTCATCAATGACCACTGGCGCATTATGGGTTCCCTCTTTTTCGGGGAGAAGGACTATTTTGTGGAAAGCGGTCGGAAGCGTTTCTGCCTGGAGCGCATCGTGGCGTTCCTCCAGCAGACCGGCATCGGCTATTATGACACGGCCACGGCGGTCAGACGGCTGAAGGATAATGCCTCGGACAAGTTTCTGGAGGTGGTGGAGCTGACGGATGTTGAGGTTCTTCTGAAACGGATCCCTTCCTGCAAGGTGGTGGTCACCACGGGCGAGAAGGCCACGCAGAACCTTGTGGACTCCTTCTCGTTGCCGGAGTTGCCTAAGGTCGGTACCCATGTCCCGTTGTGCGGTGACACTGTTTTGTTTCGCCTGCCCTCCTCCTCGCGCGCCTATCCGCTGAGCCTAGAGAAGAAGGTGGAGGCATATCGTGGGATGTTCGAATTTGCGGGGATTCTGTGAACCGCTATCCCTTTACTCATGGAACGTTACAGGTGAATGTTCCGTCACCTCATCATCTTGCCGTCCTTTTGGAACTCCCTTCTGATACCCTCTATGATGTCGGCGTTTCGGATCATCTTTTCGCCCCGGCTCATCGCCATGACGGAAGCGTATTGCACCACGTTGAGGATAGATCCTCCCGCTAGTTCGTGTCTCTTCGCGATCTCCTTCAGGTCGGTCTCCTCGTCGAAAACGCACTGTGGGGAGAAGGTGTTGCGCCATAGTTGTTCACGCTGCTCCGCATCGGGCATCGGGAAGCGGATGACGCTCTGGAACCTTCGCGAAAAGGCTTCGTCCATATTGGTTTTCAGGTTAGTGGAGAGGACCACGAGTCCCCTATAATCCTCCACTCTCTGTAACAGGTAGGCCACCTCTTGGTTCGCATATCTGTCGTGTGCGTCTTTCAGCCCGGTTCGTTTCCCGAAGAGCGCATCAGCCTCGTCGAAGAAGAGAATCCAGTCTTTGTCTTCCGCCAATTGGAACACTTTCGATAGGTTTTTCTCCGTCTCTCCGATGTACTTGGAGACGACCATGGAGAGGTCTATGCAGTAGACGTCCTTGCCTGTCACCTTGCCCAGAAGGCTTGCGGTGAAGGTCTTGCCACTTCCCGACGGACCGTAGAAGAGCACCCTGAACCCTGGTTTGATCACCTTCCCTAGTTGCCACTCTCCCCTGATTCGGTCGCCGTATTCTACCCAGAGGCGTATCTCGTTCACCATCTTCATGGTTTTTTCGTCGAGCACGAGCTCGTCCCACGACCGCTCCGTTGTCAGCTTCCTTGCGGGGAAGTCCGAGGTGAAGGCAGGCACGAACTTGCGTTCGAAGATCAGGGTCTCCGTCAACTCGTCGGACGGTTGTAGCGTGGGTAGGTTCTGGCTTTGCCGGGAGTTGTTGGGGAAATAGGCGGAGTGGGTGAATGTCGGATGACGGGAGAAGGCTCCCATCAGGATGATCCTCCGTTCTACATCGTCTCCGCAAAGTATGAAGTATAGGGTGGAGAGGGTCGGTAGTAGTATGTTGTCTCTCTCTTCGCAACCGAACTCTACGAATCGTTGCCCGGTGTCTGAGTTCTTCACATTGAAGCAGTCCAGAAGCTGTGGCTTGAGCAGGGGCACAAAGGAGAGGATCAGACCCAGCCGCTCCTCGTATCCGAAGCCGTTTTTGCTGATAAAGGCGGCGTAAGCTCCTTGCTCTCCGCTGATCGGTTGCGGCTTGATCTCCATGATGTCTCTGATTGCCGTCTCTTGGTTGAAGTAGAGCTTCATGCGGGTGACAATCACTTCTGCCAGCCATCTCAGCTCATTGTTTAAAAATTCATTGTTTGTCATCGTCTCTTTATTATCATTCTTGTTGCCATTCTACTAATATCATCGGTTCCATCCAAGGTAGGAGGATCGTGGAGATCTCCCACGGCAGGTCTTCCAGTAGGATGTCGATCGCACTGCCCTCCACCCGTACGATCCATGTGTCGTCGGATTGTTCGATTGTGCCGTGGCGAAGCAGGAAGGAGTGTTGTAGGCCCTCCATGGAGGTGCCTTTCAGGGGTCTCCAGTATTGGCAGAGCGAGGCGATCATCGCTTCCGACTCCTGCCGCTCCTCTTCGGTGATCTGGAACTCATGTTCCATCGGGAAGTCGGGTGGAAAACCACACATTATCTTCTCCAACGTCAGCCGGTGGCTGTAGTGTGTCGCCTCGTCACCAGAGAGGTATTTGAGCAAATGGACGGCCCGTTTCTGGTCCTCGAAAGACTTGAACCGTTTCTCCTCGTCGATGAGTCCCAACTGCGAGAAGTAGGCGGTGAGGAAGGGGTGCAGGAGCACGATCCCAGCGTCGTTGACGTGGATTCTGCGGGGGAGTGGACCTGCTTGGCTCTCTTCGATGCTTTGTCGTTCGATCTCCAACAGCATGTCTCGTATCGTGTCGCCATTTGTTCTCCGTTCGGAGGGTTTCCCAGCCCTTTCCGCCTTCGTTTTCCTTTCCCCGAAGGAGGATATGATTTGTGTGGCGTACTCCCCCCTGATCCTTTCGAGCAGGGTGTTGAGGCTCTCCGACGGACCTATGCTGTACCGCTCCATCAACGCCGACAATTGTGCCAGGAAGGCGGAGTGGTTCGTGGAAGTCGGACTTTGGAACACACTCTTCTCGTCTGCGGGATGCGAGTCCGTGTCCTCGGCTTCTCTCTCCGTTCCTTCCCCTTGTCCTTTGGTGGACGGGTCTGCGCCTTTCGCTAGTTCTTCCCTGATCCTTACGAACAGGGTGTTGAGGCTCTCCGATGTACCTATGCCGTAGTGCTCCATCAACGCCGCCAATTGTGTCAGGAGGGTGTGGATGAGCTGATGGGCGTGATGCCTTAAAACCTTTTCGTTTGACGGGGTGTCCTCTCCATGGAGATTCCCCCCTTGAAGCTTGTTCCCTTCCTCACGTCCCGAAGCCTCTCCGTCGTGTCTGGTGCGCTTTGTGGAGGCGGTGCCGAGTGGGAGTATCGCGTCGTGAAGGCGGATGAGTGTGGACGGGTTTGCCATGGAGAGCAATCTCCAAAGCACCCGTTTGTCGTTCCTTGCGGTGTCGAGAAGCCTGAAAAACGCCTCGTCGTCTCCCACGATGGTGAGGATTGCTTCCGATAGGTAGGAGGTGGCGTCGAACGCCTCGACATCATACTGCCACGGAATCTCTTCGTCTCGTAGGAAACGGATGAGTTGTGGAAGTATGGTCTCCCTTGTCGCAGGGAACGTTCCTTCCTGGGTCGGGTTCGTCCCCTGTCGCTTTGAAGCGGTGACGTTTGTGGAGAGTGGTGTCGCACCTTCTGCGGAAGGGTATGTTCCTTGCTCTCTTGGATGGATAGTGTTTGTGGAGAGTGTTGCCGCAGCTTCGGAAGATGGGTGTGACCCCTGCTGCCTTGGTTCGTTGGCGTTTGCGGGGGACGGTTTCGCTCCGTGTGGGAGTGGGTGCGTTTCCCGCAGTTGCATCCTTCGCCTGAGTTCCTGTGTTAGGAGTTCCTCCAACTTGAAGGGGATGTCGGCGACCTCAACCTCCCCCAAGTCGATGTCGATCTTATCGTCTATGATCAAATCGTTCGTCTCGCCCAACTGACAGATGATGCGGTCGATCGTGGGGAGAATCGCCTCCTCGTAGATTTCGTTCGCGCGTGCCGTCACCTCGAGTTGCCCGTCGTCAGGCAACTCTAGATCGATTAGAAGGGAGTGTATCGTGTTCTCTTCCATTAAGGGAGGATGTTTTGTTTGTTTTAGTCAATTGAATTTCTGCTAATATATAAAAAAATAGTATGTAAGTTGATGTTAATGTGAATTAAAATTGTTAACGTTTAAAATAATGTATGTATTCGAGATAAAAAAGTATATGGAATTATTTTATCATAAGTGATTAGTATATAAGTTGTTGGTGGTCTGTTTGTGATTATTATCAAATAATAAAATGTAAAAAACATAGATAAATGCTTTGTTGTTTAAATATTTTGCCATATATTTGAATTGACTGATGATATGATGTGACTTGATATCTTATTTATTGTTGATGTGTAAATATTTCCAAACAAAAGAATGCTATGTTTATTAATGTAAGTTCACGTGATGCTGGAAATAGTCATCACTCGTCTAAAAAAAGTGATAATAATTCAGTGACTTATCCCTCCCGCACGGTTGTGCATCCCAAGTTGGAGATGACCGAGCCGGGTGACGCCGACGAGCGGGAAGCCGATGCGGCTGCTCATGATGTGATGAGTGGCAAGGTGTTCCGTAAGTTTTCAGGCGGTGGTGCCGGTGGAGGCATGGCGGTCTCTTCGCAGATGGAGAGCCAGTTGAACCAGTTGCAGGGTGGCGGACAGGCGATGCCCGACGGCTTGCGGGGCATGATGGAGAGAGGCTTCGACCGTGACTTCTCGCAGGTGCGCCTGCATACCGATGGCGAGGCGGCAGGCTTAAGCGACAGTATCCATGCCAAGGCCTTCACGCATGGTAATGATATCTACTTCAATCAAGGGCAATACGCCCCTGAAACCTCTGAGGGCCAAAGATTGGTGGCGCATGAGTTGGCGCATGTCGCGCAAGGTGGGGGAAAGGTGGGAAGAAAACCGAAATGGGATGATTTGGCGAATAATTACCCTATGGAGCCGTCTGCTTCAAATTTATTTAAATATGTTTTTGGACCAAACTTCGAAAAAGAGGAATGGAAAGACACGTGTGCTACAAGAGTTTCAGTGGCAATGTTGTTGTCGGGAGAAAAGATGATGGGCGGTTGGCCTATTGGAACAGACTCGCAATTATATGCGACTTTAAAAGAAAGGTATAATATAAAAAAACGGTTACATGTGATTTTAAATGTTTCGAGTATGAAAAAATGGTTAACGACTAATCTGAAAAAACCGACTGAAACCATTTATTCGAAAACAGACCTTAAAGGGGAGATTAGGAAAAAAATAAGTAATAAAAAAGGTGTCCTTTTGATAGATAAGTATCATGTTACTCTATGGAATGGGGTAGATTGTATAAGAAATGATTTTTGGGTTGGTGATAAAAAGCGTGCTTTCTTTTGGGAGATATAAATTCTTCCTCGCTTAGATTCGAGTGGATGTGATTTTATTTCTATTTCTGTCTATTCTATTGAATTCCTAAATGTGTTTAGGTGTCAGTTAAGGAAATGTGTAATATTATGTTTATAGTTCTGTGTCATGCTATTGTTTTAATAAATGTGAGCATATTTAATTCTTGATTTCTCCATATTATGTATGATGGGGGGCAAAGTGATCCTTTTTGTGCATATATAATAATTCTAGTGGAAAATGTATAAGTAGGATAACTATGCTGAGATTAAATTATATATCACATATGATGGTGTGATTCAAAAGATTCGTAGTTAATAATAGTTTCTATGTATTCGACATTAACTCACATAAAAGAATATCTTGAAGACTGTTTCTCTCCAGAAAGAGCAAGAACAGTGTTTGTGGATAAGGAAAAAATAGTCCTTGCCCCCATTGAGAAGGAAGGACAAGGGGAGGGAGAGGACATTGTGATCACCCTCCTCCGCATCGAGGAAGAGACTTCCCGTAAACAACAGAGTCCTTTCCGCTATGCGGTGGATGAGCGGGACGGTAAGAAGAAGGTGGTCTCCAAGAATGTGAACCCCGACGTTTGCCTTAACCTCTATGTGCTGATCACATCCCATGCGCAGAAGTACGATACGGCTCTGGCGCAGATCTCCGATGTCATCTATTGGATGAATAATATCAATTATGAAGACGCTTCCAACGAGATCTCCGCGAACAGTCTGCAGGTGGAACTCCAGTCCCTTACCTCCGAACAGCATAACAGCATGTGGCAGACATTAGGCGGCAAGATGGTGCCGTCGGTGGTCTATAAGGTGCGGATGGTGACCATTGCGGCTGCGGAAAGCACGGAGAAGGTCGTTCCGGTGAAGGACATCTTCCTTACGAGGGACTCCGGTCCGTGGTCGTCCGCCTTGGCTAAACTCCATGCGGGCGGCGAATTGACGGAGGCGGAAAAGGCACTGCTCCGCCAGAAGATGGTCGAAATGTATGCGAACCCCGTCGACCTGCTGGAGAATCATCCGGATATCAAAGAGTATCCGTTCTTCTGGGAACGTAGGAAAGCTCAATTGGAGCAGTGGAAGAAGGAGGAACCGTGGAATGCCGACGATGTCGGTCGGGAGGAGTACAATGATCGGGTGGCTTCCATCAAGAAGATCCAGTGGGAGTGCCTGATCGAAGCCTTGAAGGCTATACGGGCAAAAGACCCTTCAAAACGCACGGATGTAGAGAAGGAGGCACTCCGAATCGCCCTGACGGATATCGAACTGAAAAAAGAGATATGATAAATTAACTGTTTAATTAATAATAATTTAAAGAAGATTTATGGCAGAGTACAAAACACCGGGAGTCTATGTGGAGGAAATCTCCAAGTTCCCACCGTCAGTGGCTGGCGTAGCCACTGCGATCCCCGCTTTCATCGGATTTACAGCTAAGTGTCCGAGTAATCAAAAAGGCAAGCCCGTCAAGGTGACCAGCATGGTCGATTATGAAGCCAAGTTTGGTGGTGCACCAACGCTGAAGATTGAGGGAGATAAGCTGAAGAACAATGAGTTTGTCATGTACGACAGCATGAGGCTCTTCTACGACAATGGAGGCGGTACATGTTATGTGTGTTCGGTTGGCTCATACGATCAAGATGCATCTTCCGGGAAGGACAATGTAGCAAGTCCTACTGCGGAAACGTATCTAGGCTCAAAAAATGAATTAGTCTCTGAACTGGAGAAAGTGGATGAGGTGACCTTGGTATTGTTCCCTGATGCGGCTTTGGTGCTGGGTAAAGATGCCCTGGGTGAAGTGCATAAAGCAGCTTTGAACCACTGTGGAAAGATGGGTGACCGCTTTGCCATCCTTGATGTGAAGGATGTCGAGGATCCGAACGACAAATTAGGTAAAACATTAAGTGAGTTTAGAAGTGCGGTGGGGACATCTAACCTCAGCTATGGTGCCGCCTACTATCCGTATCTGAAGACTACTTATACGAAGGAAATCGGATTTGATGAGATGTGTAATGATACGGGAATAGGTGCTCTTGTGCAAGCGAATTCAGCGTATGCACAATATAATAGCTCTGCGATTCCTGAGGAAAAGGAAATTATTGCCAAAGCCATCATCTCGCAAATCCCGGAATATGCAGGGAAACTGGCCCAATACCAAGCTAAGGCCCAAGTCATCCCTCCAAGTGCGGCCATTGCGGGTATCTATGCCACGACGGATGCCAACAAGGGTGTATGGCAAGCTCCGGCCAATGTGAGTCTCTCTGGTGTCTCCAATGTGGTGGAGCAGCTATCCGATGCGGACCAGGAGAATATGAATGTGGATCCCAATGCGGGTAAGTCTATCAATGCCATCCGCAGCTTCTCGGGCAAGGGTATCATCGTCTGGGGTGCCCGCACACTCGACGGCAACAGCAACGAGTGGCGTTACGTGCCGGTTCGCCGTCTCTTCAACTACATCGAGGAGAGCGTGCAGAAGTCGACCAGCTGGGCTGTGTTCCAACCGAACGACGCCAACACGTGGGTGAAGGTCCGTTGCCAAATCGAGAACTTCCTCTCCAATCTGTGGCGTGACGGCGCATTGGCTGGCTCCACTCCTGACAAGGCATTCTACGTGCGCGTGGGCTTGGACGAGACCATGACGGCGCAGGATATCCTGGAGGGTAGGATGATCGTCGAGATCGGTCTGGCTGCTGTTCGTCCTGCCGAGTTTATCATCCTGAAGTTCTCCCATAAGTTGCAGGAGGCTTAAGGAGTTGTCCATCAATTTATTAATATAATAACTGAATAATCAAATGGCTACAAATAATTATCCATTAACAGGTTTCCATTTCACGGTGAAGTGGAGCGACGATGACGAAAATGTAAGTTTCTCCGAGGTATCGGGCTTGAGTGTCTCCACCACACCGATCGAGTATCGTGAGGGAGCCAACAAGGAGTACACCACCTTCAAGATGCCTGGGCTCAAGAAGTACGACAATGTGACCTTGAAGCGTGGTTCGATGGCGACCGACAACGGTTTCTACGAGTGGTTCAACACCATCGCCAACAACACGGTGGAGCGCAGGGACATCACCATCTCCCTGCTGAACGAGACCCACGAGCCGGTTGTGACTTGGAGCTTGAAGAACGCTTTCCCGATCAAATATGACGGAGGATCCTTGAACGCTTCCGACGGACAAGTGTTGGTCGAGTCTGTCGAACTGGCCTACGAGAGCTTCACGGTTACCAGAGGTTAGAATATCAAAGGGAGAGTCGCCGTCTTCTGGCGGCGACCTCCCTTGCATGTTAAACCATCAGATTTTATGTAATGAGTCACAAAGCGGATAGTTATGTTCCCGCCTTCCATTTCGAGGTGGTTTTCCTCAGTGTCGGCTTGGGGTTGGGCGGTTTGTTGGAGAATGCGATTAACGGTGACGGCAACATCGGAATGGCCTTCTCGGAGGTCTCCGGCATCTCGGCGGAACTGCAGACGGAGGATGTGGCGGAAGGTGGTAATAATAGTTTCACGTATCATCTGCCCCAGCCCCCGAAATATGGCAACTTGGTGCTGAAGAGGGCGTTGTCCACGACCCCTTCTATGTTGATTATGTGGGCGAACGAAGCTATCTATAATTTCAATTTCTCCCCATGCACCGTGGTGGTCACACTGTTGAATGAGAACCATCTCCCTGTGAAGGTATGGTCGTTCAACAATGCCTATCCAGTGAAGTTGGATGTGAGCCAGTTCGGAGCCGACAAGAGCGAATTGGTGATAGAGACACTCGAATTAGCGTATAACTATTCAAAACGGATATTCTGATTATGACCATCAAGATAAGGGAATTGACCATCAAGGCGAACGTCGTGGAGAAGAGTTCCAAGCGGACCTCGTCTTCCTACCGGTTCGCTAACGCAAAGGGTAGCCGTTACGTCGGTTCCTTGATGCAGGAGTTCTATAACGATGAATTTAAGAAAAGGAGGGAGAGATGAATATTTTGGGCATTGGTAGCGAGAAGAAGGAATTCATGACGTTTCAGTCGTATGGATCAATTGATTTTTCAGGTGATCCAATTGAGACGTACCAAGTCATGATTAATCCCGACCAATTCTCGGTGAGCATGTCGGCGTCATACAATAGTGAGTCTGTCAAGTCGAAAAGTGTCTCTCTTGGTCGGTTCTCCAACATGAGCCCCATTGATTATAGTTGCACGTTAATGTTGGATGGTACGGGCGTTGTCCCTACCAACAAGGAGAAAAAGACAGTAAAAGACCAGTTGTCCCAGCTCTCGAGGGTGTTTTTCAAGGAACTAAATGCCGGAAAGGAATATAAACCCAATTACGTTAGAATCACCTATTGTGATGAGATATTCGATTGTAGGATTACCTCGTATAAGATTGATTATACGTTGTTTAACGCAGATGGTACACCTTTGCGGGCGAAGGTGACGTGCAGTTTCCAATCCGCATGTGTCAAGGATCCGAAGAAGGATGAGGAGAGTGATTCAGGTGATAAGGGTGGTGCTCCCGCAAGTTTTCTCGATGGCTTAGCTGAAGCGTTTGATTCTGCTCTCGATACATTGTTCAAATTGTCAATCTGAAGAATATGGCTGATGCGAATGATATAGAGTATGTCGACTTGAATGGGACCGTGTCTTTTAACGTCCTTGTGGACGGGGAGGATGCGTTGTGCCAGCAATACATCGTATCCATCAATACCACAGCGGAGTTCAACAAGATTTCCACGTTGGAACTCGTATTCGAGGGCGAAGATGCGGATGATGGTCCGTTTGCCCTTGCGGCGGACGCATATGGAATCGGGTCCGAGATAGAGGTGCTGGTGGGTTATGGCGAGGCGAGTGAGACCGTGTTCAAGGGAACTATCATAAAGAAAGCGATTACCGCCAAGGGGGCAGGCCTCACCATCACGGCTAAACATGTGGCGGAAAAGATGACGACGGAAAAGAAGGCCCGCACTTTCGAGGACCAGACGGTGAAAGATGTAATCCAATCGGTCTGTGGCGAATATGGCATAGATGTGGATGTGGAGAAGCCAGGTAATCAGTCTGAGAAGAAAATACAGGGTAATTATAGCGACTGGGATTTCATCAACATCATTGCCGAGGCGGAGGGAATGGAGGTTTTCACTACCCCGGATGGTATTGTGGTCAGGTCCATCGCGGAAAACGATTTGACCCAACGGGAGCAGGCGCTGGATGTCGTCAGAGACCATAATATCAACGACATCAAACTGGAAATAGACGGCAGGCACGCACATCGGGTATACAAAGGGAATGCGTTCGACTATACTAGTCAGGAGAATGCCGAAGGTGAGTCGTCCAATGCCAATGTCAGTCAGAGCGAGGAAAACGAGGATGGTGATGATGTGAATGTCGTCGCCATGGGCACTCTGGAAAACTCTCAGGAGATGGATGCAAAGCAGAATATGATGTCGGTGCGCAACGATCTAGCCTTTTTGACGGGAGAGTTGAATATCGCGGGGTATGCTCCGTTGCTGCCTGGCGATATTATACGCCTGTGTGGCGTGGGACAAGGATTCGACGGGAAAGTCCTGATCTCCTCTGTTTTGCATGACATTAGTTTCGGTAGCTGGGAGACGCATTTGAAAGTTGGTTTTGATGATGCCTGCTACGTGGATCGTTTCAACGATATCGCCCCTAAACCGGCTATGGGCACGCTCCCCGCGATGAATGGCTTGCTGTTGGCGAAGGTGGAGTCTTTGGCGGACGACCCTTTTGGGGAGTCCCGTATCTATGTACGGTTGTTGAATTCCTCCGAAATGAAACTCTGGTGTAGGGTGGCGACCCTGGACGCCGGAAACAAGCGGGGTAGTTTCTTCCTGCCAGAGATAGACGATGAGGTGATCGTGGGTTTCGTCGATGGCGACCCCCATAATGCGGTTATCCTAGGCATGCTCCATAGCAGTCAGGCTCCTATGCCGTTGGAAATCACGGATGAGAACCATCAGAAGGGATTCTTCAGCAGGGAGAACATCCAACTGCTGTTTGACGATGAAAAGAAGTCATTGTTGATGGAGACGCCTGGAGGCAACAAATTGCTGATCAGTGATGACGAGAAAGGCATATCATTGGAAGACCAGAATGGCAATACGATTGTAATGAACGATCAGGGTATTACCATAGAAAGTAAAAAAAATCTGACCCTCAAGGCATCACAGGATATCAGCATAGAGGGAATGAATGTGAATGTTAAAGCCAATGCGCAGTTGGTCGCTCAGGGCACCTCCTCGACGGAGGTTTCGGCCAGTGGTAATACGGTGATCAAGGGTGGATTGGTACAGATTAATTAGTATTAACAAATATAAGGAAGAAAGGATATGGCGGCAGCGGTGAGAGTAGGAGACATGACCAACCACGGAGGTGTCGTGGTAGGCCCGGGTGTGCCGACGGTGATGATAGGTGGGATGCCTGCGGCGGTGATGGGAGACATGCATGCATGTCCGATTCCGCCTCCTTCCCATGTGCCTTCGACCCCTTTCGTCGCAGGAAGCGCGACTGTGTTGATTGGTGGAAAGCCAGCGTTGCGGACGACTGACACATGCGGGTGTGGAGCCATGGCAGTGGTGGGATGTCCAACAGTGATAATAGGAGGATAATGATATGGCAGAAGATTTCATAGGAAAAGGATGGGGCTTCCCTCCCCATTTCAATAAATACGAGGGTGTGGAGATGGTATCGGGGCGAGAGGAAATCGAACAGAGCCTGAAAATCCTATTCTCGACAAGTGTGCGGGAGCGCTTGTTCCACCCGGATTTCGGATGTGATTTGAGACGATTCCAATACGCCTCAAACAACCGCATGACGTTGCTCCATATCCAGAAAATGGTGGAGACCACCGTCCGTCAGTATGAACCACGCATCATATTGAACAGCGTGGATGTCAACATTGAGGAGATCATGGATGGTAAGTTCGTCCTGATTCTGAACTATACCATCCGTACAACTAACACTCGGTATAACATGGTTTATCCATATTATTTTTAGTAAAAAGGAGGAGATATGAACCATTTACAGGAATATAAGCGGGATAGCAATGGCATGTCACAAAATGAACGGTTGCCACGGGAATTAGGTGAAGACTTCCTGAAGTTGGACTGCCGTACTTTTGATGATCTGCTTCGACAGATGGCGCTCTTCTCGAAAAATGTGGGGCTCTATGACGACAATAACGAGCTAGTCGGTAATTGGAGCGATTTGTTTGGGATTCTTTTCGATGGCTTGGAAAATGATGATCCCCAAGCGGAGGTGACCCTGAAAAAGTCACTCCTCGAGAAAATGGTGAGGGAAGGAAATGTGCCTCCTCATATGGCGCTGATTATGGCCTTCCTGAGACTTTACCAAGTGCAACAGAAGAACTTTAATTCAATTGTGGAACGTCACCTCCAGTTCTTCTATAAAGATGTGTGGGGGTTTGAACCGAAAAAGGGGGTTGTTGGAAAAGTGACACTCTTCTTGGATATCGCTAAGGGACAGGAGAGTGTGAGCATCCCCAAAGGGACATTGTTCGATGCCGGCAAAGACGCATCCGGCAAGCTTATCACATATGCGTCGATGGACGACATGGTGTTGAACAAGGCGAAGGTCAAGTCTTTTTGGTCATGCGTCTATGATGAATCTTCTGAAACACAACATGTTATACTCCCCGAGAGCGCTTCATTATTAACCCCTTTCTTGGGAGATGCTTCGTCTTCGTCATCTGTTACTCCGATGGTTCCCGGGAGCGAGTCGGCATCAAACACATCCACGGGAACTCAAGGGGAACAGCTCAATGGACGCACCTCTTCGACTTCCGGAGCGTCAGCTTCCGCTGTGCCATCAAACTATGGGTTCTTTATTTCCTCTCCCTATTTTAATGTGCAGGAGGAAGATGTTAGTATCGAGTTTAAGTACAATGAATATAGCTCCTTTAAATGCTCTGATTTTAGAATCACGTATAGTGGAATGTCGGGATGGAATACCATCACTGATGATGAATCCAATACGATTAGAATTCCTGAAGGAGAAACACTTTGTCCATATGATAAAAAGACGCATGGCGAGGGTTTCGACAGTCGGGATCCTATTATCCGATTTGAGGCAAAAGATTTGAGCACGTGGAGAAATTTCATATCGGAATATCCAAAAATAATTATCACAATAGGGGAAAGCCAAAATCTTATCATCAAGAATAAGTATGGAATCTTCCCTAACCAAGTAGGTGTGCTGCCGTTTGGCTCAATCTGTAGAAAGGGTGACCACTTTACCATCTCATCTGCCGTTGAGCAAAGTGGTAGTGCGAAAATCTTGTTGGATAGTGTCAAAAGAAATGCTTTTGATGAATCAGTTACGGATGGTGATATTGAAGAAGTCCATAAAGATGGTTTCATTACATTTACATTGAAATCTGAATGCTACGATCAAAATGTTAATGCTGCCAAATTGGCAAAGAGTTTTATCTTATTTGCTCGAAATGAAGGCGATAGTGAAAATTCCATAAATCTCTCTTCCGTTAGGAATTTTTTGGTGAAGGAACAGGATCAATCGGATCCTGCAGATGTTATGGCAAGTCAACCTATGCCCATTACATTGAAGGAGCCATTCCGTGGATGTGTGAAGATAACGATCGATGATAGGGATTACTCATTCAAGGCATTTACTCCTTTGGAATTATTGGACGTTGAGGGTGTGAGATCTGATGATAGTGGAAGTGGAACGGATGTTGTTGTGGAGAGATCTCGTTCAAGGTCTCCCCTGGAGGGGAAAGAATCGAAATATCCGCCTGTTTATGAGAATATGAAACAAGCGGTTTCTTCTGATAAAGAAAAAGTTCAGGAAGAAAGTGCGGATAAGGAAATGTATTATCCTCTCTTATTCCCGGAATTTGGGAATAATATTTCCCAAACTCCCAAAGATGATATTATGATTTGTCTCGAGAATATAACATCATCAACGGTTCTCTCTCTGTATTTCAGAGTTGATCCATTGTTGAGTGCGAATCTGGCGTCTGGCATCTCCCCTAATTGGTATTACATGACGACAGATCGTGAATGGAGTTCTTTCTCGGGACGTGATGTCCTAAAGGACAGTACGTTTTCGTTGCGGAGGAGCGGAGTCATCAATCTGCGTATTCCACAAGCGGCGTTATTGACGGAAGGGGGTGTCCCTTCGGGTCAAGTTCAGATCAAAGTCTCTTTTGATGTGGGGGAGTCTAATTATAAAGCGATACAATACATCTGCACACAGGCTGTGGAGGTGGAATATAGTCCAACCTCATTGGGTGTTGTGACCGCGGGAACGATATTACCCGCCAATACGATAAAAAAGACATTGTCTGTTATCCCTGGGTTAAAGAAGGTGAAGCAACCTTACGAGGGCGAGTTCGGTGAACCAGACGAGTCCGACCTGAGTTTCAAGTGCCGTGTCAGTGAAAGGTTGCGGCACAAAGGGAGGGCGTGGACAAGCTGGGACTATGAACGTCTGGTATTAGAGAAATTCCCTCAAATCGCTTTGGTTAAGTGTTCCCGTACCACAGGTGAGGACGGGTTGATAAATGCGGGGAGCGTTACGCTTGTCGTTATCCCGAAGAGTGGGTGTTTCAGGCAAAAAAACTATTGCGAGCCGAAAATTAGCGAAGAGCTTCGAACCCAGGTGTACAACTATCTTAAAGATATCGCTTCTCCTTTTGTTGATATAAGAATCGCGGATCCGATTTACGTGAAGATGAGTGTGACGGCTGAGGTGAATCTGAAACGTGGGTATGTGGATGTTAAATACTATAAATCGCTTATAACCGAACGATTGGTGAAGTTTATAGCGCCTTGGTCGGATGATAGTTCCGACGCCTTCTTCACGGCGAGGAAGAGTGAGTCTGATATCGTTTCCTTTTTGGAAAATATTGAATTCGTGGACAGTGTGAAGTCGTCGATTTCAGTTACTCCAGAGAATGAAACGTCCGCTATTGCCATATATACATCTGCTATAGATCATCAAATCACGTGTAAAACAGAATGAAAATGGAATCCAACTACGATAACATATTGTCAGAGATAGAGGCATTGTCTCCTTTGGATTATGACCAAATGAAGGAGGTGGGGCTCCAGTATATCCAAGAGATAGCCCATCAGAACTGGACAGATTTCAATACGCACGATCCAGGTGTGACGATTTGGGAGGCATTGTGTTTCTCCCTTTCCGACCTTGCTTATCGCACCAGTTTTGAGATAAAGGATTTGTTGACGAATGGACTTAAAACAAAATTGGAGGGAAAGGAATGGTTCCATCCTGAGAAAATGTTGTCGTTCAATCCGCTGACACCAATCGACTATCGGAAACTGATCCTTGAAACTATCCCGGAGATTCAGAATGTGTGGATTGAAAAATACGATAAGGAAAAAGTCAGTGTGAAACTTGGTACATATAGCCCTTGGAATTTTACCGTAAATGGCTTATATCAAGTCCGTTTCCAGTGTGCGGAGAGAGATGTGAGATCTGTAAAGAACCGATTGGAGGCGTTGCTGAACCGCCATAGGAATTTGTGCGAGAGGTTCCTCCCCTCAGATCTTTGGAACTATTCGAAACCGATAAAAATTGGCATTTGTGTGTCGTTGGAGGTCGACAGGTATTCGGATTTGGCTCGTATTGTCTATGATATATACAAACGAGTTGGTGAATATATCACTCCCTCAATCCGTCATTATACGGTGTCGGAGTTGCAGGAAAAAGGAAAATCGTTCGATGAGATTTTTCAGGGTTCCTATTTCGGTGACGAATCGAGTTTCTTGGGATTTATAGATTATGACGAATTGAAACGCTATGACAAGAAAAACAAATTATTTGTCTCCGACATCATCAATGTTATTATGAATGTTGAGGGTGTGTTGGGCGTGCCGCACATCCATTTCGTGGTTGATGATGAAAATAGGAACAGAGTGGATATGTCCGAGCAAATGGTAAGTTTAAGGTATGAAGATGAGAACTGCTTCGTGCTTTCCCCTTTGTGCGAACCGAACGGACAGTATTGCTTGAATCATATATATGTGCAAAGAAATGGCTTCCCTATTCGACTCCAATTCTCTGCGGAAGATGCTGGTTCGGCCTTGCTTGGTGGGGAAGCTCTTGAAAAGAAGAATTTTCTGGATATGCCACCTATAGAAAGCAAGTATAGGAATACGCGGCAATATTATTCCTTTCAGAATATCCTTCCGCAGTGCTATAGGGTAGGACGAACCACTCCCCTTTTGTGTGATTCTCCGTTACTGAGAGGTCGAGCCAAACAATTAAAGGGGTATTTGTCCCTTTTCGATCAATTCCTATCCGATTATTTGGTGCGGTTGAGTTCCCTTGATTCTCTTTTGTCCGCCGAAGGAGGAGAGACTGATCCGGATGTGGCATGGTTCCATGGCTTTTTGTCGGATGATGAAGTGGCCAACATCTCTGAAATACTCAAGTATGACGACCTGCAGTTCCAAAGTGTTTTTGAGGATAAAAGAAGGACCACTCGGGGGAAAGCCCTAGACCATTTATTGTCCCGCTTTGGTGAGACTTTCCCTGAATATGAAGGCCTTTTACAGGAATACGATGTGCTTTCTCCTTCCTATTTTAATCTGAAAGAGAATATGGCAAGTTATGGACGTGTCCAACAAAATGAGGAGGGTATTGATGGAATAATAGAAGATAAAAAATGCTTCTTGAAACAATATTCTGTATTGGGCAAGAACCGCTCTCTCTCAACCGATGTCCGAAGTAAGGATGCATCGTGGGTGTATAGTGGTGTGGAGAGAAGAATCTTAGCTAAGTTAGGGATTAATAACATCGATGATTGCAGTGTGCGCATGACACAGCCTGGTGAAAATGTTGACTCTTCCAAGCTCGTTGCCCCATTCGCGCTGCACATATTGGAACATATTCTCTTCCTCCCTTATGGCAAGGATTCCTTGGATAACAAAGACTTCTTGAGGCTGGCGGAAGATAAACCTGCCGCTGATATGGTTGAGAGGATGAATTCGATCTCCTTGGTTAAAGATCCATATTCGTTTCATGTCACAGTGGTTCTCCCTGGCTGGTTGTCGTTTACTAGAGAATCTGGATATAGGGATTTTGTGGAGAATGTGATTCGTGAAGAGTTGCCTGCTCATGTCATCTCGAAAATATGTTGGGTTCCTCAGTCTGTCATGAAGGAGGTGGAAGATTTGCTGGAAGATTTGTATTCGGGTTCTAATTCGTTTGACGAAAATGTAAAGGCGAATCCTTCCCGCATAAAAAATGTGTTCGATCATTTTAGGAATTTCTATCCTTGTGCGGATCCTTTGGACTCAAGCGTGCAACAACTTGGCTTTGTTGTCTTGCCGGAAGATGTTGTAACTAAACCTGCTAAGACACGTCTGACCATTGAGCCGGCTCTGCGGGAACCGATCTCTTCCATCGTGCAGGGGTTGAATGGCTTGCCTCAGATTTTAGGGTCTTTGTCCGATTCTCAAAGGAAGGACTCCCAAGAGTCGAATGATGGATCTGTAAATGGGAAGACTTCTTCCACCTCGCAGAAAAATACTGATTCTAAACTTCCTGAAAAGGATTCCGAGAACAGTACAACGCAAAGTGAGAAGGCTCATGCTGACCTAAATTCGGGAAGCTCCTCTGATGGGTCATTGGAGAAGGCTACGGAGAAGGTCTCGAACAAGACGACAGGAAAGACTTCGGATAATTCCTCGAAGACGGTCACGGAAAAGGTAGTGGAAAAAGCATCGGGGAAGATTACGGAGAAGGTCTCGGACAAGACGTCGGAGAAGATATCGGATAATATCTCAAAGACGGTCACGGAAAAGATAGTGGAAAAACCATTGGAGAAGGCCACGGAGAAACTTTCGAGCAAGGCCACGGAGAAGGCTTCGGATAATTCCTCAAAGACGGCCACGGGAAAGACAGTGGAGAAGTCCTCTGTGAAATCTTCGAAGAAGACTACGGAGATATCTTCGAAGAAGGCTACGGAGAAAGCTTTGGAGAAAGTCACGAAGAAGACTACGGAAAAAAAGAAGAAATGAAGTGGTCTTGTTTTAACGGATGGCGGTTGTCCTTGATGATCCCATCTCGGTCTAATGAATCAAGTATAATGTACATGTTTGATATGCTTAAGATATAATCGTAATTATTATGGAACAGACGAATTTCGTATACCCAAATTTTAATTCCGGTCAGTTGCTGACGAGTGAATTGCTGAATAATTCTGTTGGATATCTCGATCAGCAGGATCGGTTGACCCGTGCCAATCTTATTGGAGTGGGTATCATTGAAGGCCTCACATATAGCTATCAAAATGGTGCTTTGACGGTTAAGGCGGGCACTGCGATCACTGCTGATGGATATCTCATCCATTTCCCTAAGGATAAGACATATCGCTGTTATCCAAAACTTTTGGATCCGAGTTTTGGGGTCCATAATGGCAAGCCGTTATACAGCTATCCCTTATACGAGGATAAGAATGATGCTATGGAACATGGCGTTGAGAACATTCTATTAGGGGTTCCTTCACCTGAAAAATACGTGGTGGTACTTGGGGTATCTTTTTCAGGTGAAAAAATGGTCCAGTGTAACCAATTAACTTGTGATATCGAATATACTCAACAACAATATGAAGTCCGTCCTAGGTTGGTTGCAGGCCTGGATCGTAAACCAATGTATAGTAAACTTACTCCCATTGATGTTTTTTCCCGTGTGGAACCGCTGACTGGGTTTGAGATGATGACGAATGTTAATGTGTTGTCGGATAAAACAAAAGATTTGTATTGCAATAATTCCCAATTACTTGGGAAGTCTGTCTCTGATATTGTTACGGTACTTGGAAGTGTCGATTGGACTTCCGTTTCCCCGGAAATGAGTAAGAATATCAATAGGCTGAGAAATTGTGTGGATTATTTTAATAAATGCGCTGATAGAAAAAGTATAGATGAAAGTACGGAAATTCCACAATTCTTTCTCCTTTTCCAGAAAGATGTGAGTGATGCGGTCAATGAATTCGTCTCTTTCTATAATGACTTTGTAGGGAAATATCCATTCATTCGGACCCAGAATGAGTGGCTGAATCATTGCGTCGTGATTGGGAAGACCGATGATGATGATAATGTGTACAAGTATCGTTTCTGCCCTGTGCGGAAAGACTTGTCATATGAGAATGATTGCAAAGTGTTGAATAAACTTCTCCGTCGGATTGATGCTCTAAGGTTATCGTTTTATGAGACTAAATACGTTGGCAGTGATATGGCGCCGAAGGTTGAAATAAGTTTTGTGCCGAAAAACTCTTATTGTGCAATTGGGGAAAATAGTATTCCGTTTTATTATGACAGTAAAGAATTGAACCCGTATTGGAATCCATTCTCCTTGTGCGAGAACTCGATCTCTTATCCGAAGCCTTTCCTTTCTCGGAAAGCGTGTGACATGTTGTTCTTCCAGAATTGTTATGGAAAAGATGTGAGTGAGGTTAAATCGAAGCTTGAGGAATCTCTTAAGAAATATGGAATCACATCTGTAAATGTAAAAACCTTTGGTGTCGACAAAAGGGGTGTGTCGAAAGATCAACTTGATGTGCTTGTCAATACGTTCGAGACAAAAAGACCGGATATAGAATCTCAGTTGTCGGATTTATCCGACCAGCAGTCGTCCTCCGAAAATCCTAATACAGGTGAAGAGCTTACGGGTGAAGTGCTTGTGTTCGATATTGCCCAAAAAACAGCAAAGAAATGTGATGTGCGTCGTTTGAATTCGTCGTTAATTCATAAAATGCAGTCTGCGTTAACTTCGATTTTATGCGTGGATGCTTCATCTACATTCCTTGTGAGTTATATAACCCCAAGTTATTCCGCTTTTGCTCCGAATAAATTGAGGAATTTTTTCCAGTTTATTGACGTGAAAATTGTTGATAAGGCATTTGCTGTTACTGGCTCTAGTTCAAGTGTCCCTGGCTCAGGTAAACTTGATACATCACTAGATATAACTGGTAGGCTTGATACAACAGGTAAGCTAGATACGGCAGGTAAACTCGATATCAGTAAGTTTGATACAAGTTCTTCCAATGTAGGAAAATTCGATACAAGTAGAATCGATGAATTGCTTAATTCAGGTAGAACTGGTGATAAGGAGCAGGATGTAAAAGCTTATGAACTGCTGGTAGCTAATTTGTTGGTAAATAGAATACAAAAAGGCATGAGAGATTTGCGAGAGTTATTGGCTGATGCCTTAAAAAATAAACCTGCCAACCTGGGGAAAGACTTTTCTCTCAATGAAAGTACAGAAGGGAAGGTGCGTCCTTCTTCTGTCCTTGGGTCAGGTTTGTCTGAAAATGTGAAAAAAGATTACGACTTTTTGGCTAATATTTTTGAAGCGATAATACAACAGCATCTCTTTTTCGACCGTAATGGTAATGGTAGGGAAGCAGATACCCCTGTATTTAAAGTGAACGCTTCTGTTATATGTAAAGTTGCGAAAGCACTCTCCTTCTCGTGCGAAAAAAAGGATTTCCAAGGAGTGAATGGCTCTCGGGTGGACGAAAAGGACATGATTCTGACCCCTAGTGTTGTCCGTTCTATTCTTAAGGAGGTGAAAGAAGGGAAGCCTATACAGCCAAAAGAGGTTGAAATAGTAAAAGCCGCCTTGAAATCTATCACGCTCGAGGAGTTTTGTGTGTTCTATGAATACATACGAGAAATAATCGGGGATAAAGAAAAATTTACTGAATCGGATCCGTATAAAAATAAATATTTTTCATCTTTTATCGATGTCAAATCTTATATCTTGATGGAATATGTGCCAGAATATAAAGACATGGTATATTGTGGTGGTGTAAGACCTAATACGGACATAGTATTGATTTACAGCAAATCGAGCAAAATAAATAAATTTCTTTTCGAGTTATGTGATAAAAAATTCAAAAATATTGTCGATTTATAAAAATATTTATATATTTGTAATGCGAATGGATTAGTAGCGTCGATTGTTTATGTTTGACTTTAGGACTATTGGCATTCATCATGCCAACCACATAGTCCTAACTCCAAACACAAACATGGGGTGCGAACTCCGCGGGAGCTCCTTGTGGGCTCCCGTTTTTTTGCTCTATGACCCGCTTATTAACGTATCCCCCTATTGTATGAGATGGGAAACCATCTTAATCCCCTCACTCCTCCTTCTTGTTCAGCTCCGGATAGATGATGCGGGTGTGGTAGATGGTCTTGAGCTTCTCCTTGAGGACCGCCTTGATCTCGTTGATCTCCTTGAAGGTGATAGGGGTCTCCTCGAAGATGCCCTCCCTGATCTGGTCGGAGATGATCTTCTCGACAAGATCGTTGATGCTCTTGTCCGTGTATTCCTGCAGGCTTCTGGAGGCCGCCTCCACGGAGTCGCACATGACCAGGATGGCCATCTCCTTCGAGGTCGGCAACGGTCCGGGGTAGGTGAACTTGGATTCGTCGATCTCCCTGTCCGGATACTTGTTCTTCATCGTATAGTAGAAGTATTTCGTCTTGCTCTTCCCATGGTGCGTCTTGATGAACTCCTGGATCTTCTCCGGCAATCCGTATTTCTTCGCGATGGCCACGCCGTCCGCTACGTGGCGGATGATGATCTGCGCGCTTTTCTCCTCGTCGTTCATCTCGGTGTGCGGGTTCTTGCTCGACTGGTTCTCCGTGAAGAAGGCCGGGTTGGACATCTTGCCGATGTCGTGGTAGAGCGCTCCCGTCCTCACCAGCATGGGGTTGGCGCCGATGCAGCTGGCTGCGTCGGATGCGAGGTTGGAGACCTGCATGGAGTGCTGGAAACTGCCCGGAGCCTCCTCCGAGAACTTCCTGAGGAGTGAGTTGTTCGTGTTCGCCAATTCCACCAATGTGACGTCCGACACATAGCCGAACAGCTTCTCCACGATGTAGATGAGCGGGTTGGCTAGCAGAAGCAGCAGACCGTTGCCGAGGAAGATCGGGAACATCGTCCACTCGAAGTGCTCCAGACCGTTCTCGTGCACCAACGTGTTGCCCACGTAGATGACGCAGTAGGAGAGGGTGATGAGTATGGCGGCCTGCACGAGCTGCGAGCGCATGAAGATGTTCTTCAGGGTGCAGATGGAGATCATGCCCGCGATGGACTGCATCAGCAGGAACTCGAAGTCGTTCGGTACGATGAAGGAAGAGAGGAGCACTGCCGTGAGGTGGGCGAAGAGCGCCGTCCTCGTGTCGAAGAAGCAGGTCACCAGGATAGGCAGCAAAGCGTACGGCACGATGTTAGGCGTGTATTCGTTCTTGACCATGATGGAGGTGAGCACGCAGAGGATGGTGATCATGCCCAGCATGAAAGCCACGTTCTTGAAGTTTATCAGGAACTTTTTCCTGAACAATAATAGGTAGAGGTAGAACGCGCACAGTATGATGGTGATGATGATGATCTGCCCTATCATGACCAGTTGCTTGTTCGTCTTGTCGCTGTTCTCCTGCACGGCGGACCTGAGCGATTCGAGGATGTCGTAGGTCTGTTCCTTGACGATCTCTCCATGGTCGATGATCTTCTCCCCGCTCTGGATCCTTCCCTTGGTGAGGGAGATGGATTTCAGGAGTTCCTTCTTCACCGATTCGTTCTTCTCCTTGTCGTAGGTGAGGTTCTCGTGGATGTAGTTATTGATGTTGTATCCCTGGAGCGTCTCCTTGTCGAGCGAGGCGGGGATGCCGTTGATGATGTGCTCGTAGGCCGTTTTTGTGGTGTGGAGGGATGATACGGACCTGTTCTTCGATCGGTTGCCGGTGAGGACGTTGATCTCGCTTTTCTTCTCCTCGTTCAGTTTGTCCATGTCGTCGGCGGATATGATGCCGCTGGCGTAGAGCGCCTTCAGTTTGCGGGCGATGTAGTTCTTGTAATCGTCCGCCGCGTCGTCCTCCTCCTTGCCGAACTTCTCGTTCAGGAGGCTGATGTATTTGCCGGACACCCCCTCGTCGTTGATGAAGAACGGGTTGAAGTCGCTCAGCAGGCTATCCTCCTCCCTCTTGACGTCCTCCTTGGATTTCATAATCTCGAAGGCGAAGGGGGCGGTGAGCGCGTCATACTCCCATGGCTTCTCTACTGCGTAGTTGTATTTGAACTTCCCGAAGTTCGGGTAAGTCTTGAATATGATCAGACCAGCGGCGAAGAACATGGCCGCGATGGTGATGTAGCGCATATACGAGTTTTTGCTTTTCATGTCAGTCCGAATATAAGTTAGACAGGAACCCTTTTATTTATTATAAGGTACAAATATAAGCCATACATGTTGAAGAAACAAGAGAAACACCGCGGTGGGAATTAAGAATTATGAATTATGGATTAAGAAACGTTGGTTCGACGTAGTCAATCATGAATTTGAGGGGTGTGGGGCGGTCGGAAAACATTTTGTATAAAAAAGAGCAAAAAAAATTGGTTGGATGAAATAATCTTTCTAAATTTGCACCCACTTTTAGTAGAGTGTCTAAAAATATATTTATTAATAACTTAAAAGATTAAAGTTTAACGAAATGCCTACAATTCAGCAGTTAGTTAGAAAAGGAAGGGCAAGTCAGGCGGACAAGAGCAAATCTCCGGCTTTGGACTCATGTCCACAGAGAAGAGGTGTCTGCGTGAGGGTTTACACAACAACCCCTAAGAAGCCTAACTCAGCAATGCGTAAGGTTGCCAGAGTACGTTTGACGAACCAGAAGGAAGTGAATGCTTACATTCCGGGAGAGGGTCACAACTTGCAGGAGCACTCCATCGTGATGGTGCGTGGTGGTCGTGTGAAGGATCTTCCAGGTGTGCGTTACCACATCGTACGCGGAACATTGGATACCGCAGGTGTGAACGGACGTACGCAACGTCGTTCCAAGTACGGAGCGAAGAGACCTAAGCCAGGACAAGCAGCTCCAGCAAAGAAAAAGTAATTCGGTAGGGCGACCTAGCAGAGTTACACCGGTTGAGTAAATGGCTAAGCGAAGCCGTTGAAGCAACTGCAACCAAAACAAAAACGAAAAATTTTTGAGTAAAAATGAGAAAAGCAAAACCAAAGAAACGGATCATTTTACCAGATCCGATTTTCAACGAAGTAATGGTTTCAAGATTTGTGAACCATTTGATGTATGACGGTAAGAAGACTATCGCATACGATATATTCTACACAGCGTTGGAAAACGTTAAGTCAAAACTTCCTAATGAGGACAAGACCCCATTGGAAATCTGGAAGAAGGCTTTGGAGAACATTACTCCTCAAGTAGAGGTTAAGTCTCGCCGTGTGGGCGGTGCTACGTTCCAAGTGCCTACGGAAATTCGTCCAGAGAGGAAAGAGTCTATTTCTATGAAGAACCTAATCATCTTCTCTCGTAAAAGAAGTGGCCATTCGATGGCTGAGAAGCTGGCTGCGGAGATCGCAGACGCTTACAACAACCAAGGCGGTGCATTCAAGAAAAAAGAGGATATGCACAAGATGGCCGAGGCTAACCGCGCGTTCGCTCACTTCAGATTCTAATTTAATTCACGAACTACAAAATGGCTAAAGCTGATTTACATTATACAAGAAACATCGGTATCATGGCGCACATCGATGCCGGTAAGACAACTACGTCAGAGCGTATCTTGTTCTACACTGGTTTGACCCACAAGATTGGTGAGGTTCACGATGGTGCCGCTACCATGGACTGGATGGTGCAGGAGCAAGAGAGGGGTATCACCATTACTTCCGCCGCTACCACGACATATTGGAAATACAACGACAAGAAGTACAAGATCAACTTGATTGACACTCCGGGACACGTTGACTTCACGGTCGAGGTGGAGCGTTCTCTCCGTATCTTGGACGGCGCTGTCGCTACGTTCTGTGCGGTAGGTGGTGTTGAGCCTCAGTCAGAGACCGTTTGGCGTCAGGCTGACAAGTACTCTGTTCCTCGTATCTGCTACGTGAACAAGATGGACCGTTCAGGTGCCAACTTCTTCGACGTGTACGCACAGATCAAGGAGGTGCTCGGCGCAAACCCTTGCCCGATCCAAATTCCTATCGGATGTGAGGAGACTTTCAAGGGTGTTGTTGACTTGATCAAGATGAAGGCTATCTTCTGGCACGACGAGACCATGGGTGCTGAGTATTCCGTAGAGGAAATCCCAGCTGACTTGGTTGACGAGGCTAAGGAGTGGAGAGATAAGATGTTGGAGTCAGTCGCTGAGTGCGATGACGCGTTGATGGAGAAATTCTTCGACGATCCTTCCACCATCACTGAGGAGGAGATCAAGGTTGCCCTCAGAAAGGGTACCATCTCCATGAAGATCAACCCTATGATTTGTGGTTCTTCCTTCAAGAACAAGGGTGTGCAGACAATGTTGGACGCTGTGTGCGCTTACTTGCCTAGCCCATTGGATACTGAGGAGATCGTTGGTACGGCGGTAGACAATCCGGAGCAGAAAGTGGTTCGCCACCCAAGCGAGGACGAGCCTTTGTGCGCTTTGGCGTTCAAGATCGCTACCGACCCGTTCGTAGGCCGTTTGTGCTTCTTCCGCGTATATTCAGGAAAGATCGACGCAGGTTCGTACATCTTCAACACCCGTTCGGGCAAGAAGGAGCGTATCTCCCGTCTGTTCCAAATGCACTCTAACCACCAGAACCCGGTTGAGGTCATCTCCGCAGGTGATATCGGTGCCGGTGTAGGTTTCAAGGATATCCGTACCGGTGATACGTTGTGCGGTGAGGAGGAGAAGGACCACATGATCTTGGAGTCCATCGACTTCCCGGATCCAGTGATCGGTATCGCTATCGAGCCTAAGTCTCAGGCAGACGTTGATAAGTTGGGCGTTGGTTTGTCCAAGTTGGCAGAGGAGGACCCTACCTTCACGGTTAAGACGGACGAGCAATCAGGCCAGACAGTCATCTCAGGTATGGGTGAGCTCCACTTGGATATCATCATCGACCGTCTGAAACGTGAGTTCAAGGTTGAGTGTAACCAAGGTCGTCCACAGGTTAGCTACAAGGAGGCCATCACGAAGACCGTTGACCACCGTGAGCTTTACAAGAAGCAGTCCGGAGGTCGTGGTAAGTACGCCGACATCGTCGTTAAGGTTGGTCCGGCAGACGAAGGCTTCGAGGGTTCATTGCAGTTCGAGGATGTGGTTAAGGGAGGTAACATTCCTAAGGAGTTCATCCCATCTATCCAGAAGGGCTTCCAGTCAGCCATGAAGAATGGTGTGTTGGCAGGCTTCCCTATGGAGAAGTTGAAGGTTACCGTGTTGGATGGATCTTACCACCCAGTCGATTCAGACCAGTTGTCATTCGAGATCTGTGCTAACTTGGCGTTCAAGGAGGCATGCGCGAAGGCTAAGCCGGTGTTGATGGAGCCAATCATGAAGTTGGAGGTCATCACGCCAGAGGAGAACATGGGTGATGTGATCGGCGACTTGAACAAGCGTCGTGGACAAGTGGAAGGAATGGAGACCAGCCGTTCAGGAGCACGTATCGTGAAGGCTAAGGTGCCGTTGGCAGAGATGTTCGGATATGTGACCGACTTGCGTACGATCACGTCAGGACGTGCGACTTCCTCCATGGAGTTCTCTCACTACGCTGAGGTATCCACGGCGATCGCTAAGGCCGTTGTTGCAGAGGCAAAGGGTAAAGTAGAATTATTGTAATATTAAAATAGATTCAAAGAGATGAGTCAAAAGATTAGAATCAAATTGAAGTCTTACGACCACAACTTGGTTGACAAGTCAGCTGAAAAGATCGTTAAGACTGTGAAATCCACGGGAGCAGTTGTAAGCGGACCAATTCCGTTGCCGACCCACAACCGTATTTTCACTGTGAACCGTTCAACGTTCGTGAACAAGAAGTCGAGAGAGCAGTTCCAACTCTCTTCTTTCAAGAGATTGATCGACATCTACAGCTCAACGGCGAAGACTGTTGACGCTTTGATGAAGTTGGAGTTGCCAAGCGGAGTTGAGGTAGAAATTAAAGTGTAGTTAACATTAATATTTATTGAAATGCCAGGATTAATTGGAAAAAAAATCGGAATGACATCCGTTTTCAGTGCCGATGGAAAGAATGTTCCATGCACTGTTGTCGAAGTAGGTCCTTGTGTTGTCACACAGATCAAGACTGTCGAGAAAGATGGCTATGACGCGCTTCAGTTGGGCTTCGAGGATAAGAAGGAGAAGCACACCACGCAAGCGGAGATGGGTCACTTCAAGAAGGCAGGTGTGACACCAAAGAGACACTTGGCCGAGTTCAATGGATTTGCTCAGGAGTACAATTTGGGCGACCAGATCACAGTTGACTTGTTCACTGAGAAGGATTTCGTGGACGTTGTCGGCACATCCAAGGGAAAAGGATTCCAGGGTGTCGTTAAGCGTCACGGGTTCGGCGGTGTGCAGCAGTCGACTCACGGTCAGCACAACCGTTTGAGAGCTCCGGGTTCTATCGGCGCATGTTCTTATCCAGCTAAGGTGTTCAAGGGAATGCGTATGGCTGGTCGTTTGGGAGGAGACTCTGTGACAGTTCAGAATCTTCAGGTGTTAAAAGTAATCCCAGAGAACAATCTTTTGGTTATAAAGGGTTCGTTGCCGGGAGCTAAAGGTTCAATCGTAATAGTGAATAAGTAATGGAACTGAGTGTATATAATATTAAGGGAGAAGATACCGGAAGGAAGGTCTCTTTGGATGAGAGCATCTTCGGCATTGAACCTAACGAGCATGTGATGTACCTCGCTGTTAGACAATACATGGCTGCCCAGCGCCAAGGTACGCACAAGTCAAAGGAGAGAAGTGAGATTTCCGGTAGTACTAGAAAGTTAGGACGTCAAAAAGGTGGAGGTGGCGCTCGTCGTGGAGACATCAACTCACCAGTGTTGGTTGGTGGAGCCCGCGTGTTCGGTCCAACACCTCGCGACTACAGCTTCAAGTTGAACAAGAAGACAAAGCGTCTGGCGCGTTTGTCCGCATTGTCGACCAAGGCGAAAGAGAACAAAATCGTTGTGGTTGAGAACCTCAATTTCGATGCTCCGAAGACCAAGAATTATGCTGCTATGATCGATGGTTTGAACGCATCTAAGAAGAATTCTCTTTTAGTTTTGTCGGAACCAAATAAAAATGTATATTTGTCGGCGAAAAATATTCCGAATGCTGATGTCATAATCTCTTCAGAATTAAACACTTACAAGATTATGAAAGCTGCATGTCTCCTCTTTACGGAGGACGCTTTGGCGAATATTGAGAAAAATTTAAAGGCTTAAGGAGGTTGAACAGATGGGAATCATAATTAAACCGATTATAACAGAGAAAATGACAAACCTTAGCGAGAAGTACTCTCGCTATGGTTTTCGTGTCGTTCCGACAGCCAACAAGTTGGAGATAAAGAAGGCTGTCGAGGAGTTGTATAACGTAAAGGTTGCTTCTGTCAACACTGCGAGAGTGGAAGGCAAGGCTAAGTCACGTTATACGAAGTCCGGCATTCTTTCCGGCCGCGACGTGTCCTACAAGAAGGCGTACGTGACCTTGAAGGAAGGTGAAGTAATAGATTTTTATAGCAATATTGAATAAAAATGGCTGTTCGTAAATTCAAGCCCACAACACCGGGGCAAAGACACAAAGTTATTGGCACGTTTGAGACAATTACCACAAATGTGCCAGAGAAATCTCTTGTCGTAGGTTTACGCAAGACTGGTGGACGTAACAACTCAGGTCAGTTGACCATGCGTTACATCGGAGGCGGACACAAGAGAAAGTATAGAGTAATTGATTTTAAGAGAGACAAAGATGGTGTTCCAGCAGTGGTAAAGACAATCGAGTACGATCCGAACCGTTCGGCTCGCATCGCTCTATTGTTCTATGCTGATGGTGAGAAGCGTTACATCCTTGCACCTAATGGACTGCAGATTGGGCAACAATTGCTTTCGGGAGCGGAAGCTGCGCCTGAGGTCGGAAACGCGCTGCCTTTGCAGAACATCCCTCTCGGTACGGTGATCCACAACTTGGAGCTTCGTCCGGGCCAAGGAGCTGCTTTGGTTCGTTCCGCAGGAACATTTGCTCAATTAACTTCGAGAGAAGGAAAGTATGCTATCGTGAAATTACCTTCTGGCGAGACCAGAATGATTCTTTGTACTTGCAAGGCGACAATCGGTACGGTAGGAAACTCCGACCACGCTTTGGAGTCTTCCGGAAAGGCCGGTCGTTCACGTTGGTTGGGTCGTCGTCCACGCAACCGTGGTGTCGTGATGAACCCAGTAGATCACCCGATGGGTGGTGGTGAGGGCCGTCAATCAGGAGGTCACCCAAGATCAAGGAAGGGCTTGTTGGCTAAGGGCTACAAGACTAGATCTCCAAAGGCTGCTTCCAGCAAGTATATAATCGAAAGAAGGAAAAAGTAATTTAAAAGGTAATTTTTATGAGTCGTTCATTAAAAAAAGGCCCGTTCATTAGCGTAAAGCTCGAGAAGAAGATATTGGCCATGAATGAGAGCGGAAAGAAGTCCGTGATCAAGACTTGGTCGAGAGCTTCCATGATTTCTCCTGATTTCGTGGGCCATACATTAGCAGTTCATAACGGAAATAAGTTTATTCCTGTGTACGTTACTGAGAACATGGTCGGCCACAAGCTCGGTGAGTTCTCCATGACACGTACGTTCAGGGGTCACGGTGGCAACAAGAAGAAATAAGCCGTGAAAACTTACTAAAACATTGTTCAAAATGGATGTAAATAAAGAAAATAAAAGAATGAAGAAGAGCGCGAGGGCAGCCGTTAAAAAGGAGGCTCTTAAGACTCAATACTTCGCTAAAATGAATGATATACCAACATCTCCGCGCAAGATGCGTCTGGTAGCAGACATGGTACGCGGAATGGAGGCGTATAAGGCTCTCAGCGTGTTGAAGTACTCCACCAAGGACGCTTCCAACCGTTTGGAGAAGTTGCTTCGCTCCGCAATCGCGAACTGGGAGCAGAAGAACGAGAAGAAGGCAGACAACGGAGAGTTGTACATCAGCACTATCTTCGTGGATGAGGGAAGGACTCTGAAGAGACTCCGTCCGGCACCGCAGGGTAGGGGCTACAGGATCCGTAAGCGCTCTAACCATGTGACGATATATGTAGATTCTATTAATTCTAAAGAAAGTAAAAATTAATTGTTAGATGGGACAGAAAGTAAATCCAATTAGCAACCGCCTCGGAATCATCAAAGGATGGGATTCCAGCTGGTTTGGCGGTAAAAGTTACGGCGATACTATTGTGGAGGATGCTAAGATCAGAAAGTACCTCAACGCCCGTCTCGCAAAGGCAAGCGTCTCTAGAATAGTAATAGAACGTACATTGAAGCTCATCACCATCACGGTGTGCACGGCTCGTCCGGGCATCATCATCGGCAAGGGTGGTCAAGAGGTAGAGAAGTTGAAGGAGGAGTTGAAGGGCATCACCGACAAGGAGGTCCAGATCAACATCTTCGAGGTGAAGCGTCCTGAGTTGGATGCTATGATCGTCGCGAACAACATCGCTCGCCAGGTGGAGGGTAAGGTAGCTTACCGCCGCGCCACGAAGATGGCGATCGCGTCTACGATGCGCATGGGCGCCGAGGGTATCAAGGTGCAGGTTTCCGGCCGTCTGAACGGAGCCGAGATGGCTCGTTCCGAGATGTACAAGGAGGGAAGAACTCCGTTGCATACTTTCAGGGCTGACATCGACTACGCGCAGGCTGAAGCTTTGACGAAAGTGGGTTTGATCGGTATCAAGGTGTGGATCTGCCGTGGCGAGGTTTACGGCAAGAGGGATTTGGCTCCTAACTTCACGGCTTCCAAGGAGGCTGGCCGTTCAGGAAACAACTCACAATCCGCCGGGAAACCACAAGGCTTCAAGAAGAAAAAGAAATAATTCTGTTTAACGAGTTTAAGTCGAAGGAAAATGTTACAACCTAAGAGAGTAAAATACAGAAGGCCGCAGAAAGGCCGTTCTAAGGGTAACGCCATGCGCGGAAACCAATTGGCATTCGGTTCTTTCGGAATTAAGTCCTTGGAGACCAAATGGATCACTGCCCGTCAAATCGAGGCTGCCCGTATCGCGGTTACACGTTATATGCAGAGGGAAGGTAAGATCTGGATCAGAATATTCCCTGACAAACCAATCACCAAGAAGCCTGCCGATGTACGTATGGGTAAAGGTAAAGGTAGTCCTGAAGGATTTGTGTTCCCTATCACGCCAGGTAGGATTGTGATCGAGGTGGAAGGCGTACCATTCGAGGTGGCTAAGGAGGCATTGCGTCTCGCTGCCCAGAAGTTGCCGGTAACCACTAAGTTTATCGTCAGAAGAGATTATGACACTCAAAATCAAAATGCATAAGTGATATGAAAATAACGGAATTAAAAAATTTGACCACTCAGGAGTTGCAAGAGAGACTTGCTACAGAGGAGCAAAACTTGGCTAAGATGAAGCTTAACCATTCAGTATCTCCGTTGGATAATCCTATGCAGATTAGAGCTGCTCGTAAGGATATCGCTCGCATCTACACGGAGTTGCGTTTGAGGGAAAATAAAGAATTAATAAAGGGCTGATAACAATGAGAAACTTAAGAAAAGAAAGACAGGGAGTAGTTTCCAGCAACAAGATGGACAAAACCATCACTGTCGCTGTTAAGTGGAAAGAGAAACACCCTATTTATCAGAAGTTCGTCAACAAGACGAAGAAATATCATGCTCATGACGAGAATAACGTGTGCAATGTGGGCGACTTCGTCCGTATCATGGAGACTCGTCCGTTGAGCAAGACTAAGAGATGGAGATTGGTTGAAATTATCGAAAGGGCTAAGTAATTATGATACAGCAAGAATCAAGAATGGTTGTGGCTGACAACAGCGGGGCGAAGGAGGCATTGTGTATCCGTGTCTTGGGAGGTACCGCTAAGCGCTACGCCACAGTAGGTGACGTCATCGTAGTGACTGTCAAGAATGTCATTCCGTCGAGTGACATGAAGAAAGGTACTGTCTCTAAGGCGGTTGTCGTTAGGACGAAGAAGGAAATCAGACGTCCGGATGGATCTTACATCCGTTTCGACGATAACGCTTGTGTCCTTTTGAATGCTGCAGGTGAGATGAGGGCTAGCCGTATCTTCGGCCCTGTCGCTCGTGAGCTCCGTGCAACAAACATGAAAATCGTTTCATTGGCACCAGAAGTGCTTTAATTCTTAATGTTTAAGGAAATGAGTAAGTTACATATCAAAAAAGGAGATACGGTATACGTGAACTCTGGAGAGTCTAGGGGTAAGCAGGGGCGTGTTCTCCGCGTCCTTGTGAAGGAACAGAAGGCAATCGTCGAGGGTCTCAACATCGTGAAGAAGTCGACTAAGCCTAGCGCTAAGAATCCTCAGGGTGGAATCGTGGAAATGGAGGCTCCTATCCATATCTCCAACTTGAATTTGATCGATCCTAAGAGCGGCAAGCCGACTCGTATCGGCCGTCGTGAGGGTGCAAACGGCAAGTTAGTGCGTTACGCAAAAAAATCAGGGGAGGAAATTAAATGATGAATACCGCAAGTTTAAAGCAAGAGTACGCTAAGCGTATCGTTCCTTCCTTGATGAAGGAGTTTAACTACAAAACGGTGATGCAAGTCCCTGTTTTGGAGAAGATCGTTATCAACCAGGGTTTGGGTTTGGCTATCGCCGACAAGAAGATCATCGAGGTGGCAATCAACGAGTTGACCGCCATCACGGGTCAGAAGGCAGTCCAGACGTTGTCCAAGAAGGATATCTCAAACTTCAAGCTTCGTAAGAAAATGCCTATCGGTGTGAGGGTTACCTTGCGTAGGGAGAAGATGTACGAGTTCCTCGAGAGACTTATCCGTGTGGCTCTTCCTCGTATCCGCGACTTCAAGGGCATCGATTCCAAGCTCGACGGAAGGGGCAACTACACCCTCGGTATTGAGGAGCAGATCATTTTCCCTGAAATTAATATCGATTCTATACAGAAATTGTTGGGAATGAATATTACCTTTGTAACCTCTGCGAAGACGGACGAGGAAGGTTTCGCTTTGTTGAGAGAATTTGGGTTACCATTTAAAAATGTAAAGAAGTAATAAGATGGCAAAAGAATCAATGAAGGCACGTGAGGTAAAACGTGCAAAACTTTGCGCCAAGTATGCTGAGAAGAGGGCTAAGTTGAAAGCCGAGGGCGATTATGAGGGTCTTCAGGCTTTGCCTAAGAATTCCTCTCCGGTGCGTAAGCACAACCGTTGCAAGTTGACGGGGAGACCAAAGGGTTACATGCGCCTTTTCGGCATTTCACGTATCCAATTCCGTGAGATGGCTTCCGCAGGTTTGATTCCAGGTGTTAAGAAAGCAAGCTGGTAAAAAATTAGTGTTAAATATTGTCAGGTTTTCCTGATCAATTTAATTGTTTTATTATGACAGATCCAATAGCAGATTATCTAACGAGATTGAGGAACGCTATTCAGGCAAAACACAGAGTGCTTGAAGTTCCTGCGTCAAATTTGAAAAAGGAGATTACGAAGATATTGCTCGACAAGGGCTATATCTTGAACTACAAGTTCAGCGATGAGGGTTACCAAGGTTCTATCAAGATCGCCTTGAAGTATGATCCCATCAACAAAGTGAACGCTATCAAGGGATTGAAGAGAGTTTCAACCCCAGGTTTGCGTAAGTATGTCGGCTACAAGGACATGCCGAGGGTATTGAATGGCCTCGGTATCGCCATCGTTTCGACATCCAAAGGAGTTATGACTGATAAGGAAGCCCGCGACCTGAAGATCGGCGGCGAGGTTTTGTGTTACATCTATTAATGTTGGGAGGATTTTGAAATGTCAAGAATAGGTAATTTACCGATCAGTATTCCTTCAGGAGTCACAGTTTCCATGAAGGATAATGTGGTGACAGTTAAAGGTCCTAAGGGCGAGTTGTCACAGTATGTGAATCCCGACATCAACGTTGAGGTTAAGGATGGAACCATCACATTCACCCGTTCGGCTGAGGATGCTCCTCGTCGTTCCATGCACGGATTGTATAGGGCTTTGATTAATAATATGGTTGTCGGTGTATCTCAGGGCTACAAGAAGGAACTTGAACTTGTTGGTGTCGGTTATCGTGTTTCCAACCAAGGTCAGGTGCTTGAGTTCGCTGTAGGATATACCCATAACATCTTCTTACAATTGCCAAAGGAGATTAAGATCGAGACCAAGAGTGAGAGAAACCAGAACCCTCTGGTGATCCTCGAGAGTTGCGACAAGCAATTGTTGGGCCAGGTTTGCGCGAAGATTCGTACGTTCCGTAAGCCAGAGCCTTACAAGGGTAAAGGTATTAAATTCGTTGGCGAGCAGATTCGTCGTAAGGCTGGTAAGTCAGCTGGTGCTAAGTAATCATTGTAAAAAAGTAGTATTATGGCGACTAAAATTGAAAGAAGATTAAAGATAAAGAGGAGAATCAGGGGCAAGGTCTCCGGATCTGCCGCTCGTCCTCGCATGACAGTTTTCAGAAGCAACAAACAAATCTATGTTCAGTTGATCAACGATTTGGAAGGCAAGACATTGGCTGCCGCTTCTTCCCTCGGAATGACGGAGAAGTGTCCTAAGAAGGAACAGGCTGCCAAGGTGGGCGAATTGGTTGCTAAAAAGGCTTTGGAGGCAGGTATCAGTGAGGTTGTGTTCGACCGTAACGGTTACTTGTACCATGGTAGAGTTAAAGAATTGGCGGATGCTGCTCGTAAGGGCGGTCTTAAATTTTAATAGTTATGGCTGGAGAAAATAGTAAAGTAAAGTCAACCAACGATTTGGAATTGAAGGATAGGTTGGTAGCGATAAACCGTGTGACGAAGGTGACCAAGGGAGGTCGTACTTTCAGTTTCGCTGCAATGGTTGTTGTAGGAAACGAAGAGGGTGTCGTCGGATACGGTCTGGGTAAAGCCAGTGAGGTTACGGCAGCCATAGCGAAAGGCGTAGAGGCAGCTAAGAAGAACTTGGTGAAGGTTCCGGTTCTCAAGGGTACTATCCCTCACGAGCAGGAGGCTAAGTTCGGTGGTGCACAGGTCTTGTTGAGACCTGCTTCACACGGTACAGGTGTGAAGGCCGGTGGTGCCATGCGTGCCGTTCTTGAGAGTGTAGGTATCACTGACGTCTTGGCTAAGTCTAAGGGTTCTTCCAACCCTCACAACTTGGTGAAGGCTACTGTCCTCGCCCTCTCTGAGATCCGCGACGCTTATACGGTTGCTCAAAACCGTGGTGTTTCAATGGAAAAAGTGTTTAAAGGTTAATTTTTGGAAATATGGCTAAGATTAAGATTAGACAGATTAAAAGTAAGATCGGTGCCCCTAAAAGGCAAAAAGAGACTCTCGAAGCTTTGGGCTTGAAGAAAATTAACGCTGTTGTTGAACATGAGGACACTCCAAGTATCTTGGGTATGGTCGAGACTGTTAAACACTTGGTGATTGTTGAAAAATAGTAATTAACTTTAAAAACATTTCATAATGGATTTAAGTAATTTGAAGCCAGCTGCGGGTGCTACAAAGAGCAGAAAGAGAATCGGACGTGGTCCAGGTTCTGGTTTGGGTGGTACTTCCACGAGAGGACACAAGGGTGCTAAGTCCCGTTCTGGTTATTCAAAAAAGATTGGTTTCGAGGGCGGACAAATGCCTTTGCAACGTCGTTTGCCTAAGTACGGTTTTAAGAACATCAATCGCATTGAATATAAAGCCATCAACCTCGGCGATATTCAGGCTGTTGCCACTGAGAAGAATGTTGACGCTGTCGATTTGAACGTGTTGGTTGCGGCTGGTATGGCTTCTCCTAAGGATCTGATCAAGGTTTTAGGTGATGTGCGTAAAGGTCAGTTGACCAGCAAGTTGACTGTTTCCGCTCACGCTTTCTCCAACTCGGCGAAAGAGGCGATTGAGGCTTTAGGTGGAACGATTGTAATTCTTGAGAAAAAATGAGGCTTATATCAAAATTAGAGGAAATATTTAAGGTCAAGGATTTGAGACATCGAATCCTTGTCACCTTTTTATTTGTTTTGGTCTATCGTTTCGGCTCCTTCGTTGTGTTGCCGGGTATAGATACGGGCTCTTTGTCGAGTTTGAAGGATCAGACGGCTGAGGGTTTGATGGGACTTTTGGATATGTTCTCCGGAGGTGCCTTCTCCAACGCCTCGATCTTCGCGCTTGGTATCATGCCGTACATCTCGGCTTCCATCGTGGTGCAGTTGTTGACCATCGCTGTGCCTTCGTTCCAGAAGATGCAGAAGGATGGCGATAGCGGCAGGAAGAAGATGATCCAGATCACTCGTTATCTGACGGTGGCTATCCTCTTGCTCCAAGGCCCTTCTTATTTGATGAACTTGTCTTACCAATTGAAGGAGGTCGGTTCCGCTTTGCCGGAGGGCTGGTGGTTCAGGATTTCTTCCACTATCATCCTTTGCGCGGGCAGTATGTTCGTCATGTGGTTGGGTGAGCGTATCACGGATAAGGGTGTCGGCAATGGTATCTCCTTCATCATCTTGGTGGGTATCATCGCTCGTTTCCCACATGCTGTGGTCGGCGAGTTCGCATCATGTGTGCATGAGAGCGGAGGTCTTATCAAGTTGATCTTAGAGGTCCTGGCTCTCTTCGCGGTTTCTTGCGCTGCGATCCTTTTGGTTCAAGGTGTCAGGAAAGTGCCTATCGAGTATGCGAAGCAGATGGTTGGAACCCAGCGTTTCGGAGGCGCGCGCCAATATATTCCTTTGAAGGTGAACGCCGCTAACGTGATGCCTATCATCTTCGCTCAGGCGATCATGTTCATCCCGTTGGCGCTCATGCCGGTGCTTGGGAATGGTGACGGTTCAAGTCCCTTCTTCTCTATGTGGCGTGATAACAACAGCTTCGTGTACAATCTGGTCTTCGCTGCGTTGATCATCCTCTTCACATACTTCTATGTGGCGATCATCATCAATCCTAAGCAGATGGCGGAGGATATGAAGCGCAACAATACGTTCATTCCTCAGCATAAGCCAGGTACGGAGACTGCGGAGTATATCGATACGATTATGTCCCGCATCACTTTCCCGGGTGCGATTTTCTTGGCTATCTTGGCCATCTTGCCTGCCATCGTGCGCCAATTCGGCGTCACCACGCAGTTCGCGCAGTTCTTCGGGGGTACATCCTTGTTGATCGTCGTGGGTGTGGTGCTCGACACGTTGCAGCAGATCAATAGCCACTTGAAGATGAACGGATACGACGATTTGTTGGAAACTGGCCATTTCAAGGGTCGTTCCAGCGTTTCCGCTTACTAACGGTCTATGATATATCTTAAGACTGCCGAGGATGTAGAGCTGATGAGGATAAGCAACAGGATTGTTGCGATGACGTTGGGCGAAATCGCGAAGGCGGTGAAGCCGGGAGTCACCACTCTTCAGTTGGACGCTTTGGCAGAGGATTTCATCCGCTCGCAGGGTGCGGTCCCTAGTTTCTTAGGATATGCGGGGTATCCGAATTCGATCTGCACTTCCGTGAATGACCAGGTGGTGCATGCGATACCCTCCGATTATGTGTTGAAGGAGGGGGATGTCGTTTCCGTGGATTGCGGAGCTCAGATCAATGGTTTCCATGGCGACTCCTGCTACACGTTCTGCGTGGGCGAAGTCTCCGAAGATGTGAAAAAGTTGTTGCGGACGACCAAGGAGGCTCTCCTGTTGGGAATCAGCAAGGCGAAGTCGGGGAACCGTTTGGGAGATGTGGGTCATTCGATCCAGGAGTACTGCGAGGGGAAAGGATATTCGGTCGTGAGAGAGATGACAGGTCATGGGATCGGAAGAATGATGCACGAAGAACCTTTGGTCCAGAATTATGGGCGCGCGAGAAGGGGCCTTCTCTTCAGGGAAGGCATTGTGATCGCGATCGAGCCCATCATCAACATGGGCAAGAGGGGTGTTTATTTGGAGAAGGATGGATGGACAGTGCGTACTGCCGATGGTTTACCTTCCGCTCATTACGAGCATACGGTTGCGATAGGTACTGATAGTCCCGATATTCTTTCTTCTTTTGAATATGTCGAACAAATATTAGGTACTAACGCATTATAGTTGGATGGCAAAACAGGCTGCAATAGAACAGGATGGAACGATCGTGGAGGCGTTGTCTAACGCGATGTTCCGGGTGGAATTGGAGAATGGGCATGAGATTACCGCCCACATCTCCGGGAAGATGAGGATGCACTACATCAAAATCCTTCCGGGTGACAAGGTCAGAGTCGAAATGTCTCCGTATGATTTGTCCAAGGGACGAATTGCTTTTAGATATAAATAGAATAAATAATTGAGATATGAAAGTTAGAGCTTCTTTAAAAAAACGTACTCCTGAGTGTAAAATCGTGAGGAGAAAAGGGCGTTTGTATGTGATTAACAAAAAAAATCCTAAGTATAAACAACGTCAAGGATAATTTTTTATACTTTTGCAAAAAAATTAGTTTATGGCTATAAGAATTGTCGGTGTAGATTTGCCACAGAACAAAAGGGGCGAAATCGGTTTGACCTATATCTATGGTATAGGCCGTAGTAGTGCGAACAAAATCTTAGCACAAGCTGGTGTTGACAAGAACATCAAGGTAAAGGACTGGAATGACGAGCAGGCTTCCAAGATTCGTGAGATTATTGGTGCTCAATTCAAAGTGGAGGGAGATCTCCGCTCTGAGGTGCAGCTGAACATCAAGCGATTGATGGACATCGGTTGCTATCGTGGTATCCGTCATCGTTTGGGATTGCCTTTGCGTGGTCAGAGCACTAAGAATAACGCTCGTACTCGTAAGGGTAAGAAGAAAACTGTCGCAAACAAGAAGAAGGCGACTAAGTAATAGTTAGCGAACGCTATTTAATTATTAAAGATATGGCAAAAAAAGCAGTAGCAACCAAAAAGAGAGTAGTAAAAGTTGACGCTAATGGACAATTGCATGTCCACTCATCTTTCAACAACATCATCGTGTCTTTGGCGAACTCTGACGGCCAGGTGATCGCTTGGTCTTCAGCAGGTAAGATGGGATTCAGGGGTTCTAAGAAGAACACTCCGTATGCTGCACAAATGGCTGCGCAGGATTGCGCGAAGGTAGCTTACGACCTCGGTCTGAGAAAGGTGAAGGCTTATGTGAAGGGTCCAGGTAATGGCCGTGAGTCCGCGATCAGAACTGTGCATGGCGCAGGTATCGAGGTGACGGAGATTATCGACGTAACACCACTACCACACAACGGTTGTCGACCACCTAAGAAACGTAGAGTATAAAAAATACAGTATTATAACAACTTTCGAATCTCGCATTGTGATAATTGCATTTTAAACCTCTCTGCAATTGCGGCTGCACGGTTCAAGGTTTGGAAATAAACAGTAATTAAAATGGCTAGATACATAGGTCCAAAAACTAAGATTGCGCGTCGTTTCGGTGAACCGATTTTCGGTCCAGACAAGATTTTGGCTAAGAGAAACTTCCCACCGGGACAACATGGCGTAAACAGAAGAAAGAAGTCATCTGAGTATGGTATCCAGTTGGCTGAGAAGCAAAAGGCTAAATACACTTACGGCGTCCTCGAAAGACAGTTCCGCAACCTCTTCGAGGCAGCAAACCGTTCTAAGGGTATCACGGGTGAGGTGCTCTTGCAACTCCTCGAGGCTAGGCTCGATAACATCGTTTACCGTTTGGGAATCGCTCCGACTCGTGCGGCTGCGCGCCAGTTGGTTTCTCACAAGCATATCGTTGTGGACGGTGAGGTGGTTAACATCCCTTCTTTCTCCGTTAAGCCAGGCCAAATCGTAGGTGTTCGCGAGAAATCCAAGTCTTTGGAGACGATCGTAAATTCTTTGTCAGGCTTCAACCATAGCAAGTATCCTTGGTTGGAATGGGACGCTCCTGCATCTGCGGGCAAGTTCCTCCACCTGCCGGAACGTGCGGACATCCCTGAGAATATCAAAGAACAATTGATCGTCGAACTTTACTCTAAATAATAATTGATTCATGGCTATATTAGCGTTTCAAAAACCTGACAAGGTTATTATGTTGGAGGCGGACAATTTCCACGGGAAATTTGAATTCCGTCCTCTTGAGCCTGGTTACGGTATTACCATCGGTAATGCCCTTAGACGCATTCTCCTTTCTTCATTGGAGGGTTTCGCTATCACTTCAATCAAGATCGATGGTGTCGACCATGAATTCTCTGTGATTCCAGGCGTGATGGAAGATGTCACTAACGTCATCCTCAATCTGAAACAAGTACGTTTCAAACAGAAAGTGAGCGAGATTGAGAATGAGAAGGTCTCTATTAACGTCTCTGGCACCGAGGTGTTCAAAGCTGGTGATATAGCTAAGAGTTTGACTGGTTTCGACGTTCTTAACAAGGATTTTGTCATCTGTCGTTTGGATCCTTCCGCTTCCTTCACCATCGAATTGACGATCGGTAAGGGCCGCGGTTATGTCCCTGCCGACGAGAACAAGATCCCTGGTTCTGAGATCGGTGTCATTGCGATTGACTCTATCTATACTCCTATCCGTAATGTCAAGTATGCGGTTGAAAACTACCGCGTAGAACAGAAAACTGACTTCGAGAAGCTCGTGATCGAAATCGATACCGATGGTTCCATCCATCCGAAGGACGCCTTGAAAGAGGCTGCCAAGATTTTGATCCAGCACTTCCTCTTGTTCTCTGACGAGAAGATTTCTCTTGACACGACGGATGAAGGTTCGAATGACGACTTCGATGAGGAGGTTCTCCACATGCGTCAACTGCTTAAGTCTAAGCTCGTCGATATGGATCTTTCCGTTCGCGCGCTTAACTGCTTGAAGGCCGCTGACGTGGAGACGTTGGGCGAATTGGTTGTATTCAACAAGAACGACTTACTCAAGTTCAGAAACTTCGGTAAGAAGTCTTTGACCGAGCTCGACCAACTCTTGGATACTTTGAACCTTTCGTTCGGTATGGATATTTCTAAGTATAAATTGGATAAAGAATAAGTAAAATGAGACATAATAAAAAATTCAACCATCTTGGTAGACAAAAGGGACACAGAGAGTCTCTGTTGGCTAACTTGGCCATCTCTTTGATCGAACACAAGAGAATCACGACGACTACCGCTAAGGCTAAGGAGTTGAGAAAGTACATCGAGCCATTGTTGACTAGGGCTAAGGATAAGGACGAGGCTAAGTTGATGAACAACTACAGGGTTGTTTTCAGCTACCTTCAAAACAAGAAGGCTGTCACTGAGTTGTTCAAGGTAATCGGTGAGAAGATCGCTGACCGCCCAGGTGGTTACACTCGTATCATCAAGACTGGTTTCCGCGCTAACGACGCCGCTGAGATGTGCTTCATCGAGTTGGTCGACTTCAACGAGAAGATGTTGAAGGATTCTACTCCTAAGAAGGCTACGAAGACCCGTCGTTCCAGAAAGAAGGCTCAACCTGCAGTGGAAGCTCCTGCTGCTGAGTCTACTGAGGTCGCTACGACAGAAGCTGAATAATCTTTTTTCAGTATATGAAAAGCCGCATCCTAACCGATGCGGCTTTTTTATTCAATTTGGGGACCGCTTCCTTGCCTCCCTATTCCTTTTTTTTGTATCTTTAGTGAAATTTCGGTGAGCCTTTGGGTTCTCACCTCCAAACTAAATTCTTTTCATATGGCAAAGTTTAAAAGAGTCTTATTGAAGCTTAGCGGCGAGTCGCTGATGGGCGAAAAAGGGTATGGTATCGACGAGAATAGACTGGGCGAATATGCCGCCCAAATCAAGGAAATAGCTGACATGGGCGTCCAACTGGGCATCGTCATCGGCGGTGGTAACATCTTCCGTGGATTGTCTGGCTCCCAAAAGGGTTTCGACCGTGTGAAGGGTGACCAGATGGGTATGCTCGCCACGACGATCAACGCCTTGGCCCTCTGCTCGGCTCTGTCGGCCGCCGGCGCGAAGTGTAAGGTCCTTACCGCTATCCGCATGGAACCTATCGGTGAGTTCTATACCAAGGATAAGGCCCTCGAACTCCTCAATGCGGGCTACATCACGATCTTCGCCGCTGGTACGGGTTGCCCTTACTTCACGACCGATACGGGCTCTTCCCTCCGTGGCATCGAGATCGAGGCGGATGCTATGTTCAAGGGCACGCGCGTGGACGGTATCTACACCGCCGACCCTGAGAAGGATCCTTCCGCCACGAAGTTCGACGATATCTCCTACGACGAGATCCTTGTGCGCAACCTGAAGGTCATGGACCTCTCCGCTACGGTGATGTGCCGCGACAACGGTCTCCCTATCGTGGTCTTCAACATGGATAAGCCGGGCAACCTGAAACGTGTGATCGCAGGTGAGAACATCGGTACCTACGTGCATCCGTGATGTGTTTTTGGGCGAAACTATTAAAGCGGGGAAGAATCTCCGCTTTTTTTGTGATTTCTCCGTGCGACGCAATTTGTTATTTACTATTTGACGATTTACGATTTACTATTTGGGGCGATTGGCTGTTGGGAGGTTTTGTGATTTACCCTCTGGGATTTACTATTTGACGATTTACAATTTACTATTTACTATTTTTGGGGGTAGCGATTGGCTGTTGGGGTGTTTTGTAATTTGCTATTTGACTATTTACAATTTACTGTTTTTTGCGGTCTCGCGATTATTGTTATCTTTGTCATAGACTATGTCGTAATGAAGAATATATGAAGAAAAGTGCTATTTTATTATTCCTGCTGATGCTTTCCTGCTTCGCCATGAGGGCGGAGGAGTTTGGCGAGCCCGTCAGTGTCCCTAAAGAGTCCTCGAGGGATGTTGATGCGCTGGCGACGTATATCAAGGAGAACTGCCGTGACACGCGCCAGATGCTTTGGTCGTTGCAGAATTGGTTGTCGGAAAACGTCGTGTATGATCTCTCCACCTCGGATGTACAGACTAAATATAAAATGACAGGGTTGGCTAATTGGACCTTGCGGAACAGGCGGGGCGTGTGCGCTAATTTCTCGAGCGTCTTCTGCGAGGTCTCCAATCGGATGGGTATCCCCATGTTCACCATAGAGGGCTATACCCCGAATATCAATATCAAAGGATTGAGTGGAGGTCATATGTGGTGTGCCTGCGTCATCGACAGCGTCCCTTATTTGTTCGACCCGACATGGGGCAGCGGATCTGTCAATGCGGAGGACCCCCGAGATTACCGTAAACATTTGGAACCCAAATATTTCATGGTCTCTCCGGATAGCCTGAAGGAGAGCCATGTTCCTTTCGACCCGTTGATGCGTTTGGGTGCGAAGGGTTCGTCGGACCAGACAAACGGGGATACGATGAATCCGCCTGCCGAGGAGAACGTGAGCTGGCTGGACTCGCTGACGGCCTACTTCCAGTTGGATTCCCTCGAGCAGAAAAAGGCTCTCTACGATAGGATCGTCCGCAATGGGGACAAGAATAGACTTGCGGTGGCGTATGCCGCGAATGTGAAGCACGCCATCGATGCGTATACGTTGGAAGCACAACAGAATAAGTATGAACGGATTATCTATCAGATCAGCGACCTGCATAACCGTATTGTGGACCTCAACTTCGTGAGCCCGGGTGCGGAACGTTCGATGCAGAATAAGATCGTAGAGCTTAGAACTGAACTGAACGATGCGGTGGCGCAGACGAATTCCGTGACGACATCGGTGCTCGCCAAACCTGCTAGGGAGATCCGCACTTACCTGCAGGACCTCCTCCGGAAAGTGGATAAATGCGAGTCGATGCTGAAGAAGAAAAAACGGTAAGCAGATGGCTCGGATGCGCGGAGGCCACGTGTTTCACCGGGTGCGCACGTTGCTTTTTCCCTGAATCTTTTTATCTTTGTGAAAACGGATGATTATGTTGAAGTTGACCAAACGCCAATATGGTATCTTACTCGCTCTGCTGGGTGCGACGCTCTATGCGGTGAACGCTCCTTTCTCGAAGATTGTCTTGGACTACCTCCCGCCTATTCTGACGGCTGGTTTCCTCTATCTGGGCTCTGGCTTGGGTATGCTGGCGATCGCTTCCTTCAGGAGCCGCCACGGCACGGATAATGTGGAGAAGAAACTGGACCATAAGGAGTGGCCCTACGTCCTGGCGATGATCGTTTTGGATATCGTGGGACCGATCTGCCTCATGGTGGGCTTGCAGAAGACCACGGCGGCAAACGCTTCCCTGCTGAGCGATTTCGAGATCGTGGCGACCGCCATCCTCGCATGGCTCTTCTTCCAGGAACGCATCTCCAAGCGGCTTTGGGTGGGCATCGCCTTCGTGACGCTATCTTGCTGCGTGCTCTCCTGCGAGGATATGGATAGCCTGCGGTTCTCTTCCGGCTCCTTGTACGTCATTTTGGCGGCTTTCTGCTGGGGTTTGGACAATAACTGCACCCGACGGATCGCCTCGAAGGACCCGATGCAGATCGTCCTCATGAAGGGTATCTTTTCGGGGGTCGGCATGCTCCTGATCGGTTTCCTCATCGGGGAGACCATCGAAGTCATCTGGCCCATCTTCGCGGCGATGGCCATCGGACTCGTCTCGTACGGACTGAGTGTCTTCATCGACATCTATGCGCAGCGGACGTTGGGCGCCGCCCGCACGAGCGCCTACTATGCGGTCGCACCCTTCATCGGAACGGGCCTCTCGCTGCTGATCTTCCAGCAGACACCGCCCCATGCCTATTGGATCGGCCTCGCATTGATGGCGGTGGGCGCTTGGCTGTGCGCCAAGGATTCTTTCGACGATAAGATAAATATGTTAAATGATAATTGATTGAATATGGGTTTGATAGATTCTATACTCGGCAAGGCGAGTGAGGTGGACGGAAAGAAGATCAGAAATGATTTCGATCATGTCCTTTTGGAGGGTGAAACGGTGGAAACGGCTTTCGCTGTCTCCCATCATTGTCTGTTGTTCACGGACAAGCGAATGATCTTCATGGAATCGCAGGGGCTTATCAAGTCGGAGAATGCCTTCGCCTCTGTCCCGTACCGGAGCGTCCTCACCTTTACGGCGAACTTCGCGAAGCCATGTACGCTGCTGATTTTTTTGATCGGCAAGGAGAAACCCTTTGCCTTCGAGTTCGGCCGCGAGTCGGGTCTTGAGACGGCGCAGATGTTGTTGGCGGCACACGTGGGCCAATTATGAATTAAGAATTAAGAATTTTGAATTATGAAACGTCAGTTCGACGAAGTCAATTTTGAAATTTGAATTGGGGGGATGTGCATCCGGATGTTTCGTCATCGGGCTATTTTGGGTATCGCCTCTCGTATTATTGTTGATATTAGATAAGAAATAATAAACTGGATGAGTGTATGTGTGAATCACTCCTTGCTTTTTTAAGGATTTGTGATAACTTTGCTTTTTTAAGAGATGTTTTCCCGTGTTTGGCTCTACCAATGGTCGGAAATATGGATTTATGGAAACTAAAAAACGTGAATGGACGTGAGTTGGTTTTATTGTATTGGGGTCATCGTCTTATCGCTATGACTCTGCATCAGAGGAGATTATATAAAATTCACATATTATTATTATGAAGAAAATATTTACTGCTTTCATTATGATGCTATGCGCCGTATGTGTGGCGAGCGCGGCTAATTATTTGACATTTACGGCTGAAGAGGCTGGTTCTACGTTCAGAATCTACAACTCCGAAGACAATGATCCTGATGTGCAATACTCCCTTGACAATGGGGAGACATGGACTGTGCTTAAGGAAGATGAACGTGTTACACTGCAAAACGTGGGAGATAAGGCTCTGCTTAAGGGAAATAATGACATGTTTTGTTTCGCTTATAAAGGGGGATATGATTACTCGACATTCGTGATGAGCGGTAAAATTGCGGCAAGCGGAAGTGTGATGAGCCTCCTTGATGGAGATGGCACACATAAACGTATCACTGTTCCCGGTTGCTTCTATCAATTATTTGCTAGTTGCACAAGCCTCACTCAGGCACCGGAATTGCCTGCCACAGATTTGGCGGATCAGTGTTATCAGATGATGTTCTATAACTGTACGAGTCTGAGGGAAGCGCCCGAGTTGCCGGCCACAAAACTCTATCCTGGATGTTACGCCGCGATGTTCTATGGATGTACAAGTCTGAAAGAAACACCTTATTTGCCAGCTACAAAGTTCTTTGATGAGTATGGAGGCGATGACTCTAAATTCATTGGATGTTATTCGGCAATGTTTGGGAAATGCACGTCTCTTGAGAAAGTGAAGGTGAACTTCCCTGCTTGGGGTGATTCTTATTTGATAAGAGATGATGTGTATGACTCAAATACCGAAGGCTGGTTTTATGACGTTAAAACTACCGGCACGTTCATCTGCCCGAGATCATTGCCTCTTGAGTATGGAGAGAGCCGAATCCCGAAGGGTTGGGCTGTGAAATATATCGAGGACGAGGGCGCCAACTACCTGACTTTCACTGCGCAAGAGGCTGGATCCACGTTCGGTATAAGTAATTTTGGGGAGAATAACCCTAACATATTGTATTCCTTGAACGAGGGTATGTCTTGGGAAGAACTGAAGGCTGGTGAATCTGTCAGCTTGGTGAATGTGGGTGATAAGGCCATACTTAGGGGAACTAATTTTAATGGAATCTCGAAGAGTACCGATGTGTATACAAAGTTCACGATGACGGGTAAGATCGCCGCGAGAGGAAGTGTGATGAGCCTTGTTGATGATAAGGGGAATAGTACTGTTGTCCCGGGTGAATATTGCTTTTGCAAATTGTTCTCTGAATGTGCAAGCCTCACTCAGGCTCCGGAATTGCCTGCGCTGACATTGGGTAGTGGAGCTTATTATTACATGTTCTCGAATTGCACGGGCCTCAGCCAGGCGCCGAAATTGCCTGCGACCGATTTGGATGATGCTTGTTATAGAGGTTTGTTCTCTGGTTGTGAGAATCTTACCAAAGCTCCTGAATTGCTTGCTACGACAATGGCTAGTTCGTGTTACTCGGAAATGTTCAAAGGGTGTGTGAGCCTTGCCCAAGCGCCTGAATTGCCTGCTACGACACTGGCTGAATTTTGTTATTATAGCATGTTCGAGAACTGCTCCAAACTTCTTCAGGCACCGGAATTGCCTGCTATGACAATGTATAAAAGTTGCTATTATTATATGTTCCAAGGTTGTAGTAAGCTCACTCAGGCACCAAAGTTGCCTGCTACGACATTGGCTGACCATTGTTATAGAAGAATGTTCGCTTTATGCCCTGGTCTTACCCGGGCTCCTGAGTTATCTGCCACTACATTGGCGGATCATTGTTATTGCGAGATGTTTTATAGAAGCGAGAACTTGTCGGAAATCAAAGTGAATTTTGAACAGTGGAGTGATGCGACTAGTGCATGGACCGCTATGGTCGCCTCAACCGGCACCTTCATCTGTCCGAAAGCATTGCCTCTTGAATATGGGCTCAACAAAATACCGGAAGGATGGACGGTGAAATATATTGATGAAGATACTGGCGAAAGTGCCACCTTAGCCGATGGCATCACCGTATGGAGCGATGGTCTCACTGTTTACGTCCGTGGCGCGGAGGGGGAGGTTTCCCTCTATGATCTGTCGGGCAAGAGAGTCGCTGTCTCCAATTCCGCGGATGAGGAGCGTGCGTTGAGCGTGCCGTCCAAGGGCGTCTATGTGGTCCGCACGAGCGGAGGAGAGCGGTCCGTGCTGGTGCGCTAAGGATGCGCCGGCGGGGAAATATTGGTGTGGAATAAAATTTTAAGTTATGAGAAAAATAATTACTGCTTTCATGATGATGCTTTGCGCCGCCTGTGTGGCGAGTGCGGCTAACTACTTGACCTTTACTGCTGCGGAGGATGGGTCTACGTTTGGATTTGTGAACAAGGATAATGATCCTGATGTACAGTATTCATTGGACGGAGGGGAGACGTGGACCGCCTTACCGGAAGGTGAAACGGTCATATTAGCCCATAAGGGTGACAAGGCCTTGTTGAAGGGAGACAACTCCCATGGCTTTTCAAAGAATTATGGTAAATATTCAACATTTAAGATGACAGGCAAAGTGGCCGCCAGCGGTAGTGTGATGAGCCTAATTGATGGAGTGGGCCTTTCCACGGAAATCCCTAATAATTATTGCTTCCGTTATTTATTCTCCGGTTGCGCTAGTCTGACGCAAGCTCCCGCATTGCCAGCCACGATATTGACTGAAGATTGTTATGATTGTATGTTCAAAGATTGCACCGGACTGACACAAGCGCCCGCATTGCCTGCCATGACAATGTATGAATCTTGTTATGATAATATGTTCTCGGGTTGCACCAGTCTGACGCAGGCGCCGGAATTGCCAGCCATGACATTGGATTATAGGTGTTATGGAGGAATGTTCAGAGGTTGCACTAGCCTGACGCAAGCCCCAGAACTGCCAGCGACGGAGTTGTCTAGATTGTGTTATGATGGTATGTTCTTAGGATGCACCAGTCTGACGCAGGCGCCGGAATTGCCAGCGACGACATTGACTGAATGTTGTTATGAATCTATGTTCGAAGGTTGCGCCAGCTTGACGCAAGCTCCCGCATTGCCAGCCACGAAAATGGCTTATGCTTGTTATAGTGCAATGTTCTTAGGTTGCACCAGTCTGACGCAGGCGCCGGAATTACCAGCCGCGACATTCTCTATGGAATGTTATGATGCCATGTTCTACGGTTGCACCAACCTGTCTAGAATCCTTGTCTCATTTGATGATTGGAATGTCGGATACTGCACTTCTGAATGGGTCAAGGACGTTGCCCCTACCGGCACCTTCATCTGCCCGAAAGACTTGCCTCTTGAGTATGGGGTGAGCAAGATACCGGAGGGGTGGACGGTGGAATATATCGAAGAGGAAGGTACTGGCGTAAGCTCAGCCTTGGCCGATGGTGTCACTGTATGGACTGATGATTTAACCGTCCATGTGTGCGGTGCGGAAGGGGAGGTTTCCCTCTATGACATGTCGGGTAGGATAGTTGCGGTCTCAAATGCTGCGGACGAAGAGTGCGTGTTGAGCGTTCCGTCCAAGGGCGCCTATGTGGTCCGCACGAATGGCGGATCATCGGTTGTGCTGGTGCGCTAAGGCTACGCCGGCGGGGAAATGTTGGTGTAGAATAAAATTTTTAAGTTATGAGAAAAATAATTGTCACTTTCATGATGATGCTATGCGCCGCCTGCGTGGCGAGTGCGGCCAACTACCTCACCTTCACAGCTGCGGAGGATGGGTCTACGTTTGGAATAAAAAACACGTATAACGATCCTGATGTCCAATACTCGTTGGACGATGGGGCGACGTGGACCGTCCTGGCGGAAGGTGATTCGATCGCCTTGGCGAAGAAAGGTGACAAGGCGTTGCTGAAGGGGAACAATCCTGAGGGGTTCTCCTCCGGATTATTGAGTTATACGCAATTCACGATGACGGGAAAGATCGCGGCTGGCGGAAGTGTGATGAGCCTAATAGATGGTGAGGGTGAAAGCCTTACCATCCCTAACAGAAACTGTTTCGGACACTTGTTCGACCATTGTGAAGGTTTAATACAGGCGCCCGAACTACCTGCCACGCAGTTGACGGATAGTTGCTATTATTTCATGTTTTATTTCTGCACCAATCTGAAGAAGGCGCCCGAACTGCCCGCCACGGAGTTGAAGGAATATTGCTATGATGGCATGTTCGCTTGTTGCCGCATTTTAGTGGAAGCGCCACAGTTGCCGGTCAATAAGTTGGTCAGGGGATGCTATAATTCCATGTTCCTCGGATGCTATAGTTTGAAACAGGCCCCTGAATTGCCTTCCACTGCGTTGGCCGAGAGCTGCTATGCGAATATGTTCGCCTATTGCATCGGTTTGGCGCAAGCCCCCGCACTTCCAGCCACGGCGGTGGTGGATAGCTGCTATCTCTGTATGTTCTCCCACTGTGATAGTCTGATGTATGCGCCCGAACTGCCTGCGACCGAGATGGCCTACATGTGCTACTATAGCATGTTCGATTATTGCATATCCTTGGAGATCGCGCCCGAATTGCCTGCGAAGAAACTGGCGCAGCAGTGTTACTACAATATGTTCTCGGATTGCTACAACCTGAAGAAGGCGCCTGAACTGCCCGCCACGGAGTTGGTGAAGGGATGTTACACGTTCATGCTCAATAGTTGTACAAGTCTCTCCGAAATCAAGGTACACTTCACTTCGTGGGAGTATGTGTGCTATACTTATTGGTTGTCGGCTGTCGCCTGGCCGGGTACATTCTATTGCCCGAGGGAACTTGCCAAAGACACCTTCCCTTCTGATATTCCTTACAAATGGGTGGTGAAATACAATGAGGGGATCGACACCACCGCCAACTACCTCACCTTCACGGCCGAGGAGGATGGCTCATCCTTCATGATAGAGCACCACTATATGGAGAGATTCCCGAATATCCGGTATTCCTTGGATGGCGGAGAGTCGTGGGCCGCTTTGATGTATGGTGACACGGTTTTCTTGCCGAAGAAAGGGGACAGGGCGATGTTGAGTGGAAATAATCCGGCGGGTCTTTCTCAGTCTTACACCTCATATTCGAGCTTCATCATGAATGGGAAAATAGCGGCCAGCGGTAGTGTGATGAGCCTGATTGACGTGGATGGCCTTTCCACGGAAATCCCTAACGGACATTGCTTCTGTCGATTGTTCGAGGGTTGCAAAGCCTTGTCAAAAGCCCCTGAATTGCCTGCCACTACCTTGAAGGAGAGTTGCTACATGGCCATGTTCAAAGATTGCGAATATATGCTCCAAGCACCGGAATTGCCGGCCACGACATTGGCTGATAGTTGTTATGCATACATGTTCAGTGGGTGCGAAGACATGAAGAGCATCCCATCATTGCCCGCCACAGAGTTGGCTGTGGGTTGCTATTCGCATATGTTTATGGGTTGCACTAGTCTTCCTCGGGCCCCGGAATTGCCGGCCACGACAATGGCTGAGGGTTGCTATTCAAGGATGTTTGCAGGTAGTAATCTGAGAATGCCTCCTGCGCTGCCTGCCATGACCTTGGCGAAGGGATGTTACGAGGGTATGTTCGCGGGCGCACCTTTGAGTCAAGCGCCGGAATTGCCTGCCACAACGATGGCTGAATATTGTTATAAATATATGTTCAGCTCATGTGACCTCCTCTATCAAGCCCCTGAATTGCCTGCCATGAATTTGGCGTTAGGCTGTTATAGCCACATGTTCTCCAGTTGCGCGAATTTGGAGTGGATTCCGGCATTGCCCGCCACCACCTTGGCCGATAGTTGTTATGCGAACATGTTCGATGAGTGTTTGGCTCTCGCTCGAGTTCCTGAATTACCTGCCACAAAGTTGGCTAAAGGCTGTTATGCTTCCATGTTTTTTGAATGTGGTTCCATACGTAGTGTGACGTTGCCCGCCGCGGAGTTGGCTGAGGGTTGCTATACCTCCATGTTCGATGGGTGTGAGGGACTGTCGAAAGTCAGTGTCTCTTTTGACCAATGGGAGACTAAGGCGGATGGAAAGCCGTTCTCTAATTCGTACCTCCTTGATGTGAACAGTACCGGCACCTTCATCTGCCCGAAAGGTCTGCCGCTCGAATATGGTGCGAGCAGGATACCAGAGGGTTGGACGGTGAAATATTCCGATGACACAACTGTGGCTGGGGTCAACTACCTCTCTTTCACCTCCGATGTGGATGGCTCCTCGTTCCAGTTGGTGAATAACAATGGCAATACCCCTCATGTCGAATACTCCATGGATGGGGGATATACTTGGAGTACGCTCGCCCCAGGGGAACCGGTTCTTATGGACCGTGGCGACGAAGCCTTGTTGCGGGGAAATAACCCTAATGGCTTCTCTCAGTCTTGGAGCAGCTATTCGAACTTCTCGATGACCGGAAAGATAGCGGCCAGCGGTAGTGTGATGAGTTTGTTGGATGGAAAAGGCATGTCCACCGTTATCCCTAATGGACATTGCTTCTGCCGGTTGTTCGAGGGTTGCAAGGCGCTGAGGCGATTCCCTGAATTGCCTGCCACCACCTTGAAGGAGAGTTGTTACAAGGCCATGTTCAAAGGTTGCGAATATGCGGATTATGCCCCGGTATTACCCGCCACGACAATGGCTGATAGTTGTTATGCCTCCATGTTCGAGGGGTGCGAAGACATGAATGTCGCTCCGGCATTGCCTGCCACAGAGTTGGCTGTGGGTTGCTATTCGTCTATGTTTGAGATTTGCTATATGCTTACACAGGCCCCGGAATTACCAGCCACAGAGTTGGCTGAGGGCTGCTATTCAAGGATGTTTTTAGGTTGTGAAGGGCTGGATTATGCTTCGGCACTGCCTGCCATGACGTTGGCGAAAGGGTGTTATGAGCGTATGTTCGCGGGTAGTGGTTTGGCGCGAGGTCCTGAATTGCCTGCCACGACGTTGGCTGAACGTTGTTATAATCAGATGTTCCGCTCATGTGGCGATCTCCGTCAAGCTCCGGAATTGCCTGCCATGAATTTGGCTAAAAGCTGTTATGACCACATGTTCTCTGGTTGCGTGAATTTGGAGCAGGCCCCGGCATTGCCCGCCACCACCTTGGCTGATAGTTGTTATGCATATATGTTCGATGAGTGTTTGACTTTCACACAGATTCCTGAATTACCTGCCACAAAGTTGGCTAAAGGTTGTTATTCATTCATGTTTTGGGAGTGTTTTTACGTACGTAGTGCGACGTTGCCCGCAACGGAATTGGCTGAAGGCTGCTATTCCAACATGTTCGATGGTTGTAGTGATCTGATAGAAGTCCGTGTCTCTTTTGATCAATGGCAGACTGCGGATGGAAATCCGTTCTCTGATTCGTACCTCAGAGATGTAGCCTCTACCGGCACCTTCATCTGCCCGAAAGGCCTGCCTCTCGAATATGGAACGAGCAGGATACCTAGTGGTTGGACGGTGAAATATATCGAGGAAGAGCCTAACTATCTGACATTCACGGCTGAGGAGGATAACGTCAGCGTCGCGGTCACGGAAGGTGAAGCGGGCGGCGGTGACATCCAGCCTGCCCCTTATCCGCAACTCTCGGATGAGTCCGCCGTTGCCTCTGTGGAGGGTGAGAAGAGACCGGTTATGAGAAGGAACCTCCCTTCTACGGGTGTTGACCTGAAGTATTCGACGGACGGCGGCGAGACGTGGACGGAGATGGAACCTGGCACGCCTATCATCTTGGCGAAGAAGGGGGATAAGATCCTGTTCAAGGGTAATAACCCGTCCGGATTCTCCACCGAGACGCAACGCATCCAGTTTGATATTGAGGGCACCGCCTCTGCGAGCGGAAGCGTGATGAGCCTGATAGACGAGACAGGAGGGGCTGCAGCCATCCCGAACGAGTATTGCTTCGCCAACCTCTTCGAAAACTGCGCAGGGCTCACGAAAATGCCTGATTTGAGCGCTACGGAGCTGAAGGCATACTGCTACAAGGATATGTTCCGCGGGTGTACGAGCCTGACGTCAACCTCCGCATTGCCGGCCACTACACTCGAGGAGGGTAGTTATGAGGGTATGTTCTATGATTGCGAGAACCTCTCCGAGGTGAGCGTGTCGTTCACCGACTGGACGGACGGAACGGAGGATTGGCTCCACGGGGTCGCTCCTGAAGGTAAGGTCATCAGTCCTGCCAGCCTTGCGCAGAACGTCGGGGATGATTATGTGCCGGATGGTTGGGCGCTCGTTTCGGATATCCTCACCACCGTGGATCATGTTTTGGCAGATGGCCTCACCGTATGGACTGACGGTCTCACCATCCACGTGCGCGGTGCGAAGGGAGAGGTCTCCCTCTATGATGCTGCGGGTAGAAATCTGACGTCCAACTATTCCAATGGCGAGGTGCGTGCGTTGAGCGTTCCGTCTAAGGGTCTCTATGTGGTCCGGACGAATGGTGGATCATCAATCGTGTTGGTGCGCTAAGGCGCATCAACATAATTTGTTTCAATGTCATGGGGTGATGTTCCCCAGGGCGTTTCCCTGGGCTATATATGTTTCGCCCTTTCAGGGCTGGGGCGCGCACATCGTGCAGAGACGCACTTCCCCAAATTCATAATTGACTTCGTCGAACTGACGTTTCAAATTTCAAAATTCATAATTAGCCCAGGGCGTTTCCCTGGGCTATATATGTTTCGCCCTTTCAGGGCTGGGGGGGCGCATCGTGCAGAGATGCACTTCCCCAAATTCATAATTGACTTCGCCGAACTGACGTTTCAAAATTCTTAATTCCCTATTTTGTTCCTGACGGCCTCTTCCGTCGTGGCGATCTTTTCTATGATTCTTTTGTCGTGTATAGGGGTTCTGACACTGTCGGAGTGGGAGAGGAAGGCATGGCTCCAGGTGCCGGTCATCATGAACGGTCCCTTCTTGGGGGTGGTGTCCGGTTCGCCCGGACTGAGTTTCCCCTTCAGCAGGCTATCCATCGTGGCGATGGCGCTGGAGTCGAGCTGGCTATTGGGCAAGGAGAAGGTGGTGTCTGCGGGGCGGAACCTGAGCTCTCTCACGTGGAAGAGGGTACTATCCTTCCCTGGGAGTATTTCGTAGCCGATGTTACCACCGCCCTTCCGTTGGTAGTAGATGTTGGCGAAGAGGAGCGTGTCCGTCATTACCGCCTCCTGAGATGTGTCTGGAGGGGTAAGGACCACAGCGGCTGGCAGAATCGCAGGCTCGCTTTTTTTGCTCTTCCCGCAACAACTGTAGATCGTCATGGCACCAGCTATGGTGAAAAACAATATGAACTGTTTCTTTCCCATCTTCTTGTCCGTTTAAGTGTTCGTATCTTTCCTGTATCAGTCGATGACGATCTTCTTGTCTGCTTTGTAGATGATATAACCGTTTCGGGTGTAGTTGTCGACGGCGTAGGTCAGTTCCGTGCCTGGCACATAGGAGCGTCTCACTTCCCATGGTTGTTTCTCGAGGAAATACTTCAGCCTGTTCTCCCGTTGTTTGCAGAGGAAATAGATGCCGGAGTAGCTCTTGTGGGAGAGCTTCGGCTCCTCGAACGTGCCCAGCGCCACGTCTATCATGCCCTTGAGGTAATCGTATCCGACACTTTCCCAGATGAGGGTGGAGAATTGGTCTCCGCCGCCTCTTGGGTTCATCTCTATCATGTAGATGTTGTCGTTGTCATCTATTTTCATCTCGATGTGGGAGGCACCGTTGGTGAGCCCCACGCGGGTGAGGATTTCCGGGACGATTTGGCGGAGCTTGGATTTGATCGACTCTTTCAAGTCTGCTGGTTGGTGGTGGGACAATTCGACGAAATGAGGTGCTCCGTCGTTCTCTTTGTCCGTCATCTGGATGATGTAGTGCTTACCCTTGTAGGAGATGGATTCCACGGAGAATTCACGTGTGCCCACGAACTTCTCGATCATGATGACTGTGTCATCTCCTGCCGCATAGGAGACGGCCTCTTTCAGCTCTTTCTCGTCGTTCACGAAGGATACCCCCTTCTTTGCGGAACCTACGGTCGGCTTCACGATGCAAGGGAAGTCCACCTTTATCCCCTCTTTGTACAAGTAGCTTGGCACCTGGCATAGGTTGGGGATCCCGTTGGTCAGTTCGCGGACCCTCGCCTTGTCTCTGAGGGCTTGGAACTTCTCGTAGTCGTTCGCGTTGAGCCCGAGTTTGGACGCCACGTAGGTCGCGATTTCGGAGGTGAGGTCGGAGGCGTTGGAGACGACTCCCTGTACCCCTTCTTGCCTACATACTTCTGCGATTTTGTCCTTCTCGAGGATGGATATCGGATAGAACTTGTCCACGTATTCTTTGCAGACTGCGCCATTCTCCCATGCGAAGCTGATTACTGTATGACCCAACTCTTTCGCCTTCAGCGTGAGTGGGAGTTGCCCTGTCGAGGCTCCTATGATTGCTAATTTCATTTCGTATCGTTTTTTATGTATTTGTCTGTTATTAATCGTCGAAGAAATCGTCGAACATCTTCTTCACGCCTTCTCTTTCCGCGTATTCACATACGATCTGCCCCCAGTTGCCTTCCACCAGCACCCACTCCTTGTCGGCGGTGTAGGCGAAGTCCCAACCCACGAATGGGTAGAAAGGTATGGTGCTGTGCACTTCCTCGGCGAATTTGAGTAGTTTGTCCCAGTCTGGTATCTGAAAACCTTCGTACTTGGCGCCGCTGTCCGGATGCCTTTCGAAGATGCCTCCGAACTCGTCGTAACCTTTCGTCCTGCAGACGCCCGTCTTCTCGTCGATGACGGAGAAGATGCCTCCGTTACCTGCGTTGTCCACCACGGACCCTGCGCGTCCTGTGCGGAATACGGGGCGCATGATGTGGAACCCGGTCTTGTTCATGAAGGCTGGGAGACGTACCGTGTTGACGGAACTTGGGTTGAACTGCTTGGTGCTCTCGTCTTGCTGGATCAGCTCCTCCACGATGTATTGCCCCCTCTCTTTCAGATGGTCGAACGCCTTGTCGGGGTCGTTGTCGTAGTCGGCCATGCGTAGTATCTCCACGCCCTTCCCGCATTGCCCGGAGATGGGTTTGCAGATGAAGGAGTCGTGCTTCTTGCAGAATTCGGCGAATGCTTCCCTCGTGACAGCCTCGTTGAACTTGATGACGTCACGTTTGAAGAATTGCCCGAAACGGTCGTAGAAGTTGTTCTTGTTCTCCATGAGGTACCAGTTCTCTCCCCGACCCACTTTCTTTGTCATGACATTGTCCTTGTGGCGCGTGGTGAGGTAGGTGGCGCGCTTCTTGTCGTCGGAGTGTGGGAAATCCATGAGAAAATATTCCCTTGGCACTGCCCCGAATCGGTAATAGCACCAAACCATGTCTATCCGCATCTCCTCTTTGAGTTTCTCGTCCGCCTTTTCCTTGTCGGTCAGGAAAATGCCGAATACATGTTCGATTTCTTCTCCGAAGGTGAGTTCTCCTCCCCATCTCATTGACTTGAAAGAGAGGTAGTAGTCTCTGTTCGCTTTGATGATCTTCTTTCCGAAAGCCTTGGAACCCAATAGCTTGAAACGGATTTTTTCTTTTAATGTCATGATATGTTTTTATTTAATATAATCAGATTCATACCCCCACAGCTCGCCGAACGGTTGCTCCTCCATCTCTTTCTTGAAGTCCAGCAGATACTCTTTCCATGTGTAGCGCGGGGTGTAGCCCAATTCGTTTTTTGTCTTTGTGATGTCCAGGACGAACTGCAGGGAACTCCGTTTCTCGGGGCAATAGATGATGTTGGAGTGTTTGCCCTTCGGATTGAAGACCTCCGCGATGGCTTTGACGCGTTCGTCCAGGGTGCTGCCGCCGCTTCCTATGTTGTAGATGCCGCCCTCGACGTTGGCCGTGAGCGTTTTCTCCACAATCTGCAGGAAATCCTTCATGCAGCATGTCTCCAAGAGGCGGTCCGGGTCTCCCCAAATCTGTAACTCCTCGCCTTTCATCGCTTGGTAGATGAAGAATCGGTCCGAGATGAGCGTCTTCTCCCCGTTGGTGAAGGTGTAAGGGTTCGGGTCATACATGTATACCCTTGAAAGCCTCAGGATGAAGCGTTTGAGCCCGAACTTGGCATGGTAGTGCTCTATCATCTCGACGGCCGCGTTCTTGGCGATGACATAGATGGCATGGTCGCCTGTCAATGGGGCTTTCCGCTCCGCATCCGCCGGAATCGGGGTCTTGCTGCCGAAGAGGTAGCTGACGTCAAAGAGGGTTTGCGGGAAGACGATACGGTCCGCACCCACCTTCAAAGTGTAGTCCAACACGTTCAGTGTGCCTTGCACGATGGAGGAGAGGTATTGCTCGGGGTGGTAGCCCTCCATGGAGGCGGGAAGCGCTCCCGCGAAGTTGAGCACCGCATAGATGTCCTTCTGTGGCAACTTGTCGAAATCCTCCTTCTTGCAGATGTCCGCGGAGATGTATTCCATGCCTAGCTTGGCGAAGAACCCGTTGTCGCTCTTGCGTCGGCCGACCGCGACGACGTTGTATCCGATTCTCTTCAAATGGACTGCTATGTTAGTGCCCAAATGTCCGGTGGCACCTAGTACGATGACGTTCTTTCCCATGTTTTTTCTGCTCTTTTTTCTCCTTACTACAGATATGTTCTTAATTATCAGGTGAATCACGGAAAAAGTGCGTGACGAACCGTCCGTTTCGCAAATTTATTGTGTTCGTGCCTTGTTTCCAACTTTTTTGAGGGTTTTTTCAGAAGATTTTGAGAAATGTTGGACATGCGATTCCCTGCCATGGATATTCCATTTGTACGTGCCGAAATATAGCCCAGTTCCTCACCCCACACCTCCCAAATAGTAAATCGTAAATAGTCAAATAGTCAATAACAGTAAATTGTAAATAGTAAAATAGTAAATAACTTTGATTTATTTCTTATATTTGTGGAGATTCGTGAGCCTTTTTTCAGTGGGAGGCTACGGTGTTCTCTTATTTTTGTTTAATAATTTATTACAGGTACTTATGAGTGAAGTAGTTGAATTGTCTTATCTGACACAACGTAAGGTGATTGGTTGGTTAGGACTCTTTTTGCCTTTGATGTGTTTGACGGGTGGTTGGATGATCTCGGATCGTCCGGACGAGTGGTGGTATAGCTTGAGCGCAACCTATCATCTGACGCCTGTCCTTACGATGATGTTGAGTTGCACGGCCATCTTCCTGATGACCTATAAGGGGTATGATAGGGGAGACCGTATCATCAATTTCGCCTCGGGCGTGTGCGCCTTGTTTGTGATCCTTTTCCCTTGCAACACATCATTCCTGCCACAGGATACTCCGATTGGTTTTTTCCAACTGATGCCGGCCACTAGCCATGTCATTCACACGATCGCCGCTTCTGTCTTGTTCGCTCTCTTCAGCGTGAATATCCTGGTGCAATTCACGAAGGGGAATAGCAGGAAGAAGAACCGTATCTTCCGTATCTGCGGATGGAGCATGGTCGTTTGTCTGGTATGTTTCCTCTTGGTGAAGGTCTTCCACCTCGTTCCTCGCTATGCCACGATGATTGTCGAGGCTATCTTGCTGATCCTGTTCGGTGTGGCATGGCTGGTGAAGGGTAAGATGATCGAGATAGAGGATTAGTCCTTTGTCTGTTGAACATATATAAGCGCAGTACCCGTATTCTTCCTTCGAAAAAGAGGGATCGCCTCTTTCGGAGAGTGTGGTGCGCCTACGAAAAAAGGAACGTGAAGACGTTCCTTTTTTTCGTGTTCCCGGATCAGGTTTATGGATGGAACCACCTCCTGTTTTTTCTCCTTTAGAAGTTCAACTGAAGACCTGCGGAGACGGTCGGAAGGCTCCTCATCCTCAACCAATCGGTCGAGTACTGCGCTTTTACGCCAATGAGCTTGGTGAACATCCATTTGGCTCCTCCGTACATGCCGAATATAGGGTCTCTCTTGGTGAAGATGTTTGTTTTGTCTTCGTAATAATTGTCCATGTAGTCTATTTCCGCATGGTATATCTCGCAGCCTACGTTGAGGCCTACGAAGACATCCAGATTTTTCACGAATTCCCAGTTGAACCCTCCGCGTGCGGCGATCGGTAACATCCATGAGGAGACCTCCCAACTATCCTCGTGATGGCGGAAGGCGACGTATGCGCCCAAGTCGATGGCCCCGTTGTCTCCGAACGTTTGGGTGTGGCAGAATCCGTCCGCCAATCCCCACATCGCATCCACGGAGATGTAGGGCATCGTCAGATTCATCGTGTAGCGGGGCTTGCCTGCCATGACGCCTAGGGAGAAGTCTCCCCGGTTGGCGAATTGGATTTTCTCTACCTTTGTCGCACTTGCAGAGGCGATCGTGAGCAAAGAAACGATAAGGAGTACAATTTTCTTCATCATTTTAAGTTATATATCTACTGATGTTTCAAATAACTTAGTAAAATCACGCAAATATAAGCAATTTTTGCCGATAAAAAACAATTGAGACAGACCGTTTTATGTTTTGGAACCGGATCCCCCATATAGACGGGTCGGAAGATGGTTTGGCTTTCTGCGCTTATGGGGTGGTGAATCGTAAATGATTGAATCGTAAACGGTTGTGAATGTCCGACGGGATGAATGAAACCGCTGTGGAACCATGGGGTGACGAAAGATTGGCTTAGTTTGTGTGTGTGCTGATTTTTAATACCTTTGTGGACGATTGTCGTTCGTGGCGTGTGGCGCGCCCTTCGGACTGATGTGTGTGAAACATTGATGTGGTTGACGATTGGACTCTCACCGAGGAAGGTTGTGTGCCATTTTTTGAGGATCAACCACGATGTGGTGTATCGAATATTTAAATATTTTGAAAACAAATGACTGAATTGCTTCAGAAGTTGCGGGAGACCGCAATCCGTTACGGGAAGTTGGCGTCGGAAAAGCTGAGGAAGGCATGGGCTTCGTTCCGTGCGAAGTCCTCTGAATGGATCGATTCCGCCACCCGTTATCTGAAAGAGAAAAATATCCCGGAAAAGGTGGGGAAGTGCCGTGAAAAGGCCTCCTGCTGGTATGCGGGCATGCTGGAGAAGACGCGCGTGTTCCGTGGGAAAGCGTGCCAATGGGGTGCGAAGGCTTGGAAGAAAACCCAAGAGACGTGGACTTTGGTGAAGGGGAAAACGGTCGAGGCGGAGGCTTCCACCCAGAAGTTCCTCGCCGAAAAAAATATTCCGGAGAAGGTGCAAAAGGCAAAGGATAAGGCGAGAAACGCTTATGACGCTTCTAAGCCTAAATGCTCCGCCGCATGGGCATGGCTGGTCGTGAAGGCGGGCCTGTTTGCCGCATGGGCGAAGAAGTTCTATGAGAAGAACATCTCCAAGTCTATCCCAAACAATGGCATATCCCAGGAGGAGACGGACAAGGTGTGGCGATTCACCCCTGACGACAAAACGGTGGTGGATGATGAATCCCCTAAGTCGGATGCCTCTCCTGAGGTGATGCGCGAAGAGGTGGTGGAGCAGGTGATGACGGAGAAGAATGCCGAGGAGGATTCGGAGAAGACTCCTGAAGAATCACAGGAGGAGACGGTGGAGGAGATGCCCGCTCCTGAAAAGGAGAAGCCTGAACCTGCCTTTAAGGAGGAAAAGAGAAAGAGGGGAAGGGGGAAAAAGAAGCGTTCTTGGAAGAAACGCTTGCTCTTGTTCTTCGCTTCGGTCATCGTGGCGATTCCGCTCACGCTTGTCCTTTTCTGTTACTGCGTGGATGCGAACACGTTCGGCCTTTTCGGCGCTTCGCCTACGATGGGGCAACTGAAGAACCCTATCCAGATGGAGGCTTCGGAAATCTATAGCGAGGACAATGACCTACTGGGCAAGTTCTTCGTGGAGAACCGCTCCTCTGTCACCTATGAGGAACTCTCCCCTGAACTGATCGAGACATTGGTTTGCACGGAGGACCAACGCTTCTACGAACACCATGGCATCGATTACCATGGCATGTTCTCCGCCGCGAAGGATGCTGTGCGAGGCCACGCCCGTGGCGCCAGCACCATCACGCAACAGTTGGTGAAGAACCTCTTCAAGATGCGCTCGGAATATACGAAGGGTAGGCTGTGCAACGTACCTGGATTGAAGACGGCGATCGTCAAGGTGAAGGAGTGCATCGGGGCGGTGCGCATCGAGAAGCATTACACGAAGAAGGAGATCATCACGATGTACCTCAATACGGTGACGTTCGGTAATAACACCTTCGGTATCAAGTCGGCGGCGAAGACCTACTTCAACACGACGCCGGACAAACTCACCTATGAGCAGTCCGCTTGCATCATCGGCATCCTGAAGGCGAATACCTACTATAACCCGATCAAGAACCCGGAGAACAACAAGAAGAGGCGGAACCTTATCCTCCATCTGCTGGCGGACGCCGGCGCGATGAACGCGGCCCAGTGCGACTCCCTTTGCGCGACGGATCTGGGTCTGAACATCTACAAGGAGGATATCCTGAGCGGCTATGCGCACTACTTCCGTGAGGCGGTCTACAATGAGTTGCAGGGCTGGTGCGAGGAGAATAACGTCAACCTCTACCACGACGGACTGAAGATCTACACGACGGTCAACTCCCGGATGCAACACTATGCGGAGGCTTGCGTCGCCAAACAGATGGGCGAACTGCAGAAACAGTTCAACAAGCACTGGGGCAAGGAGAATCCTTGGCGCGACCAGAAACAACATGAGATCGTGGGCTTCATCGATGATATGCTGAAGAAGACCTCGACCTATAAGGCTTTGTACAAGAAATACAAGGGTGATGGTATCGTTATCGACCAGGAACTACGCAAGCCTCATAAGATGCGTATCTTCGATTACAAACGGGGCATCACGGATACGGTGATGAGCACCCGCGACTCCTTGGCGCACATCCTGAAGTTCCTGCACTGTGGTTTCATCGCTATGGACCCGCACACAGGCGCTGTGAAGGCTTGGGTGGGCGACGTCGATTTCTACTATTGGCAGTACGATAAGGTGACGGCGAAACGCCAGCCGGGCTCCACGTTTAAGCTCTTCGTTTACACGGAGGCCTTGCGTCAGGGCATGTGCAGTTGCGACACGAAGGTCGATAGCGCCGTCTCTTGGATGACGGAGGAGGATGGCGAGATGAAGCTGTGGACGCCACAGAACGCCAGCGGTGTCTTCTCGAACGAACCGATGACGCTGAAGACGGCTCTGGCCCGCTCGGTCAATAGCGTGGCGGTGCAGGTGGCGAAACAGGTCACCCCGGAGAAGATCGTCCAGACGGCCCACCTCATGGGTATCGAGAGCCCTGTCCGTCCGATTCCTTCCCTCTGCTTGGGTACGGAGGATGTCTCCCTCATCGAACTGGCGACCGCCTACTCGGTGATCGCGGACGGGGGTATGCTCCATAAACCGATCTTAGTTTCCCGCATCGAGGACAAGGATGGTAAGGTGATCTACCGCTCCAAGGTGAAGAAGGAACGTGTGCTGGACGAGGAGACGGCCTTCCTGATGCGCGATATGTTGCAGGAGGGCTTGCGGGACGAGCGGGGTACTTCGCAGGGCTTGTATAAGTATAAGATCCATAAGGGTACGGACTTCGGTGGTAAGACGGGTACCTCCGCCAACTATTCGGACGCTTGGTACATGAACATCACGCCTAACCTCGTGACGGGTACTTGGGTGGGCGGCGAGTACCGTAGCATCCACTTCCGCAACGGTGACTTGGGACAGGGAAGCCGCGCCGCCTTGCCGATCGTGGGTCTCTTCCTGGAGAAGGTGCTGAACGACAATGTGCTCTCCTCTCAGTACCGGGCACGGTTCGGTGCTCCGAAGTGTAAGATCAGAAAGGAATTTAATTGCAAACCAATAGAGCCGGAAGTCCAGGCGGACACGACGGAGTCTGCTGTGAGGGGATTCTTCAAGCGCTTGTTCGGCAGGGATGACTCCGACAATGTGGGTGATAGTACGAAGGTGCGTAAATCGCGCAGGGAACTCCGCCGTGAGCGCCGTGAGAAGCGTCGGGAGCGTCGCCGTAGGTGATCTCCCCTTCCCGGTGAAGCCAGAATCCTCGTGGCAATTGTGATACGATGAATCAAAATGTTCCATACGATATGGTTGAGGCGAAGCGTTTGCCTGCTTTCGCCATCGCGGGTGAGGTGAATGACCGTCTGAGGGAGGGTAACCGCCTGATCGTGACCGCGCCTCCTGGTGCGGGTAAGTCTACCTTATTGCCTCTGACCATCCTGTTCGACCTGCCTTGCGAGGGGAAGGTCCTGATGCTGGAGCCGCGCCGCTTGGCCGCCAAACAGATCGCCGAACGCATGGCGGATCTGTTGCATGAGCGGGTGGGCGAGACGGTCGGGTATCGGGTGCGCTTCGAGACGAAGGTCTCCGCCCAAACCCGTATCGAGGTCATCACGGAGGGTATTCTTTCCCGTATGTTGGTCAATGACCCTGGCCTTGAAGGGGTCTCCGTCGTGCTCTTCGATGAGTTCCATGAACGTAGCTTGGCATCGGATGTGGCCTTGGCTTTCACACGTGAGACGCAGCAGATCCTGCGCCCTGACCTGCGCATCGTCTTGATGTCCGCCACGATCGATGTAGATTCTCTTTCTTCGGCCTTGGACGCTCCCGTGGTGAAGGCGGAGGGACGTCTCTTCCCTGTCGAGATCCTCTACGGGGAGGAGTCTGATGCGGCGCATGTGGCGGAACAGGTGGCGCATGCGGTCCGTGTGGCCTACGGGAAGACGCAGGGTGATATCCTCGCTTTCCTGCCGGGACAGGCGGAGGTGTTGCGTTGCCGTGAGTCGCTCCTGGCTTTTTTGCCGGATGCGGAGATCTGCCCGCTCTATGGATTGCTCTCTTCCGCCGAGCAACGTCGTGCGGTCCTGCCAAGCCCGGAGGGAAGACGCAAGGTGGTCCTCGCGACCTCCATCGCGGAGACCTCCCTGACGATCGAGGGCGTCCGTGCCGTGGTCGATTCAGGGTGGGGCAGGACGATGCTTTATGACCAACGAAACGGACTGAGCAGGCTTGCCACGGTGCGTGTCACCCGAGATGTGGCGGCGCAGCGCGCTGGACGTGCTGGACGTGTCGCACCGGGTGTCTGCTATCGTTTGTGGACGCTCGCGACGGACCATCGCATGGAGGAGAACCGTTCCCCGGAGATCCTGCAGGCGGACTTTGCCCCTACGATGCTCGATGTGGCGGCGTGGGGAGAGAGTGACGTCATGCGTCTGCCGTGGCTTACCCCGCCTCCTTCCTTTAGTGTCTCTCAGGCTTCCCGCCTCCTCCGTCTATTGGGTGCGGTCGATGCGGATGGTAGGATCACCGAGCTGGGAAGGCGGATGGCTGATTTGCCTTGCCACCCTCGCGTGTCGAGGATGTTGTTGCTGGGCGAGACGAATGCGCTCCGGGCGCTGGCGGCGGACATCGCCGCGGTGGTCGAGGAGCGTGACCTGCTGTCGGACGAGGAGCATGATGTGGATATCAATACCCGCCTGGTGATGCTGCGCACGGCGCGCGGCAGAGGTGCCTTGGGACGTTGGGGACGTGTCGCTCAGGTGGCGAAGGAGTACCGTGCTTTCCTTCATGTGAAGGAGGACAACGAGGCGCCGGACCCGAAGGAGGTGGGTCGCCTTATTGCGACGGCCTACCCGGAACGTATCGCTTTCGCCTTGGACGATTGTGGCAGGTTCCGCATGGCGAGCGGTGACGATGTCTTCCTCACTCGGGAGGATGCCCTCTCCTCGTGCGCTTGGCTGGCGGTCGCCTCGGTCAACGTGGCGTCGGGCAGGATCTTCCTCGCCTCCCCGTTGGCGATAGAGGAGGTTCCTCATCTGACGACCCGCAGGGAGGTTGTCTCGTGGGATGCGAAGCGCGGGGGCGTGGTCGCCCAGGAGGAGCGGCGTGTCGGGGCTCTGCTCGTGTCGGCGCAACCCTTGCGCAATGTGGACCGTTCCCTGCTCGTCAAGACGATTTGCGGGGCGGCGGTGAAGGAGGGCTTGAGCATGTTCGATTTCTCGGAGGAGGTGGAACGCCTGCAAAGAAGGGTGCAGTGCGTCTCGTCGTGGCATCCCGAGCTGGAGCTGCCGGACTTAGGCGTTGAGGCTGTGCTGGCCCGTGCCGAGGAGTGGTTACCTTTCTATTTGGACGATAATGGACGGCTGATGACCACCGCCGCCGAGATGAAGAAGATAGATTTGTCATCCGCCCTGTGGTCGTTGCTGACCTATGAGCAACAGCAGGAGGTGGATCGTCTGGCGCCGACCCATGCCGTGGTGCCTACGGGCAGCAAGATACGGCTGGACTATCGTCAGGGAGCGGAGTACCCCGTCCTTTCCGTGAGGTTGCAGGAGTGCTTCGGACTGACCGACACGCCCCGTGTGGACGATGGCCGCCGACCTGTGCTGATGGAGCTGCTTTCCCCGGGCTTCAAGCCGGTGCAGCTGACGCAGGACCTCCGTAGCTTCTGGAACAATGCCTATTTCGAGGTGCGTAAGGAGCTCCGTAGGCGTTACCCGAAACATTATTGGCCGGAGAATCCGTTGGAGGCCGAGGCGACGAGAGGGGTGAAGAAAAAGGTGTGATTTCTGTTTGGATATTTATAAAATAATTAATCTTTGTTTGCATATAAGCCATTTCCCGTTCTCTTTTAACTAATATAATTTAATCTATACATTAATTAACCTGTTTTGTAAACATCAGTTAACTTTTAGGTCGTATTTGTTCCCCAAAATAATGGTTTTATCTAGGGGTGTGCCTCTATATTTGCATACCGTAAATGAGTTATTTAATCATATTAGTAATTATTTATTGCAAGTGAAAATGAGAAAGATTTTGTTGCTTATCGCGACTATGTTCACGGTTATGTGTGCAAGTGCATCGGATGTGGAGAAGATTCAGTTCGCCAATGCGGGTAAATTCTCCTTGGGTGTCATGTCAGGTTTCCCCCGTTTCGAGGGGAGTATGCCTATCATCTCCTTGGATGGAATGATAGGTTTGAAGGATGGTTTCTGTCATACGAATAAGTTCGGCGACAATGGTGCCATCGATTTAGGTTTCTACATCGGTTATGGACGTGATGAATCGAAGATATCCTATTTGGTTGATCCTGAAAATCCATTAAGCACGAATTGGCAAACGGGGAACATAACGTCGTGGGTGATGCCAGCGACTTTGCGCAGTGCCTTCCACTGGGAGTTTGTGAAGAATTTGGATGTCTATTTCGGACTTCAGGCCGGTGTCTCGTATTACAGCCATAAGACGACGGATCATGAAGGGAACCAGATGTCTTTGGATAATGGACTGGGCATTTTGTTCGGACATTATTTGGGTGCGAAGTGGATGTTCTCTAAGCATTTTGGTGTGAAGGCGGAGTATAACGGAGGAAGACATTGCTTCGGGAACAGTAAATACAAGTCGGAGCTCCCTATTGGTTCCGTCGGTTTCCAATTTAATTTCTAATGTTTGAACCTTGACTTGTTATAGAATAATTGTGGGGCTCCAATCGCATCGAGGATGACGGTTGGGGCCCTTTGCGTGATATCATATTCGTGAAAAACAATCTTTCCAAAGGGGTTGGTCCGGTCGTTGAGACGTTGTGCACATCGTCTACGGTACGACATCAAAATCTTATATCCTACAATTCTCGCAAAATCTCTAAGAATTTCTCCTTGGTATAGGCTCCGTCTAATTCTCTTTTGTCGAATACCATGAAGTAGCGATATTTGTCACCTGCCTTGTTTGCCCAAAATTTACCTAATTCCAATTTCCTCCGACTATCACTATTATCTCGGTCGTCTCCTTTTGTTTCAAGTAAAATAATATGATCGTTTTGGGTGTGTATAATAAAATCAGGATAATGATTTAAGAATCCGTTAATGCAGAATCCTTCGCCACGCTCAGGGTTACGATGCCAGAAAAGCACATTTTCGAGATTGGCTACAGCTGCTATTACACTGTATTCGAAGTTGTTGATATCACCATCTTCCTCCAAATAGAGTCCTTTCGATAATCCTGTAACTGGATTCCCCGCTATAATACTTTTAGGTAATTGATATATCTCTTCACAGACAATCTGTCCCTTGTCCAGCAACGTTTTGAAGTTTTTTTGTTGGTAATCAGCTACAAGAGAGTCTATTTTTTGTTTGAAAGCACGTTCTGTAAGCAGGTCGTTATCAAACAAGTCCATTAGTTCCTCATCGTTTTTATCTTTTAGTACATCACGGATATAATTACTGATGTGTGGCTCGTTCACCTCGTCAAAGTGCAGACGTTTAGCAATCTTTCCTATCAATTGATTACGTTTACCTTCTATCTCATACCCTACAAACATTTCTCTTAGAGCCGATATTTGTTCACTATTCATTTTATATTGCTTTGGCACATATTCCCCTTCCCCACGTTTCTCCAAATCAATCCTTACAGCTTCCTCTTCTGTACGTGTGAAATTAATGTTTTTGTCTGCCTTCTCCAATTCAAAGCCTTCTGTCAAAATCGTTTTCGTAAGTTTAATGGTATGACCTTGGGGATTAAAAATGTTAGATGTATTCACTTTCCTCATGAAGACAGGCAAAATCATTTGATTTGCGACTTCCTTGAAATCCTCTTTTATAGTGTACATTTTTACTTTGTCTTTTATATCCGAAGGGATGTTGGAGTGATTGTCTTCTTTGTTTTCTTTCTCGTATTTGTCGTTGGCTTCATGTGCTTGTTTCAATATTCCCTCTGAAATAGATGATCCCTCCTTGGATTCTTGTGCATCATCGTTTCCTTCATTGTCATTACTTTTTGATGCTTCTTTTTCTCCTTCTGTTTCTAATTTATGCTTCAAATCATCAGCAGAGAAATCATTATCATCAGTTTCTTCTAATCCACCATCATTGGTAGTGCTTTTTTCGTCCTGATTATCTTCGCCTTGTTTTTCATCATTGTTGTCTTCTTCGTTGTTATCAAAAATTCCAACTGATACAGGAGTGGGTTGTTGGCTATTTTGAATTGTCTCATCTGCTTCCACTATACGCGTGTCCTTCGATGAGAAGCCCGCATTGTTCAACCCTTTTATGACTGATTCTACCGTCTCTCTGAAATTATTTGACGAGGTGAAAACGTACGAAAGATTCAAAAATTCATCTGCGTGTTTGGTAGTATAGGGTAATCGAAGTACACGTCCCACTATCTGTTCCACATCAATACGAGAAGTCTTGTTGGCAAGGGATGCCAAAATGTAGGCAAACGGACAGTCCCATCCCTCTTTCAACGCATTGACGGTAATGATATAGCGCACCTCACACTCTTCGCTCATTAGGTCAAGTCCCTTCAACTCATCTTTTTCTGCGGTCTTAATTTTTATCCATGCTTCGTTAATGCCTGCATCAATTAATTTTTGCTTTACTTTATCGAATGTTTCGTTGTCTTTGTCGCTTTTAGGTTGTGCCTGAACCAATACGATTGGGCGGATGTAACGGCCGCCTTTTTTTCGTATTTCCACGGCTCGTTTTTCAAGTGTGTTTCGTAGTGTAATGGCATTGAAAAGCACATCGGTTGTATTGTCCCGATTGTAAAGAATAATGGGCAATTTCACCATGTTGGCGTCTTTTAGTTTCTTGGCATCCACAAAACTGATGATGTTGCTTTTCTCTCGTGGGGTGGCAGTGAGGTCGAGTATGAAACTAGGATTGATTTGTTGGAACATTTCCACGCGAAGTTTCGCTTCGAAGTTATGGCTCTCATCAATGATGACCACAGGGTTTAGGTGTGCAATGGCTTGAATGAGTGATGTCTCATCTGCTCCTTCTATTCGTTCTCCATGCCCAAATGCTTTGGCGTAATCGGCCAATGATGAGTTCTCTCGAAATACTCGTCTGCCGTCTTTGTTATTGGCAGCGAATGATTGTACACTCAATACGAAAATGGTCAACTGTTCCCGTATTTGACCGGGCTGAATGCCTGTTCCTGCCAGTGCTGTTTCTTTGTCGACTACCACAACACGGTTGTTGAAATGTGTGTTGATGCGTTGACGATACGGATGCTCTGGGTCGCTTAAGTTCTTATAGGTTTGTTTCAGAATGCTGTCACTTGGCACAAACCACGCTACGACCTTGGGTTGTTCTGCTGGGAGATGGTCGAAAATGACTTTCAAAGCATTTGAGGCAATGAACGTTTTTCCTCCTGCTGTCGGTACTTTGAACATGACACGCGGAATGCCAGGGACCGTACTATTATCGTACGAATGGATGAAACGGTTATTGTCGATGGTTGAGATGTCAATGCCCTTTTTTATCCAAAAATTAGCATAGGCCTTGCGTAAATCTTGGTCCTCAGAAACTTGTCTCATATAGGCTGCAAGATCATCGAGCGTATCTTGTTGATATTGTTTTAGTTCCATGTGCTTAGAATTTTAAAAACGACTAATGTCGCGTGGAATTTTCTTGAAAATGATATTGTGAGCTGACAGCCACTCTTTGTCAATGACGCATTGATCTGCGTAAACAACGTATGTTTCCGCTTTTTCGCTAATGATGTTGAGCGTATCGTGGCTGAGCGTGGTTATTTTCTCAGGTTCATAGTAGAAATAATACGATGTGTCTTGATGTATGCCTAATAGGTATTTGTTCGGTTGTATGGCGGTGGCGTATGGTGTGCGGGTTTCGGTGTACCAGATGTATTCGCACAATTTTTCTCTTCCAATTTTCTCGTTCATATACCCATCTTCGTTGAAAACAGGTTCTCCCAATTCATAGAAGGAAAAGGAACCACCTGTTCCTTCCACAGCATTCTTGTCTTCGCCATACCCTTTTATCACACGCCGCACACGCTCCGCCGTGATATTTTCGGCATAATCCTCCATCTCCACAAGAATGAATTTGCGATCACCTCCGTCTTGTTTGTTGAGGTTCAAGACTGCGTGGGCGGTGGTGCCAGAGCCTGCGAAGGAGTCGAGGATGATGGAGGATTTGGAGGATGATATTTGTAGAATACGTTTAATAAGTTGGGTGGGTTTGGGTGTGTCAAAAGGATTATTAGGAAATAATTCTTTTAATTCATAACGTGCTATTTTATTATCACTTGCGAACTCTCTATCCCACCAAGTCTGAGGAGTAATACCTTGTTTGACTTCTGTGAGAAATTTCTTTTGCATAGGTCTTCCATTACCATCAATTCCAAATGCAATCCTATTGTCCTTAAATAATTCTTCATAACGTTCTTTTGTTACAATCCACGAGCGACTTTTGGGCGGCAAAAATACTTTACCCTTAGGACTAACTATTTCGTAATCTGTGTTTGCGGAATATGTTCTTGCAGATAAATCACTTAATCTCCATAACCCTCTTGGATCATTATCTGGATTTTTATATGCAGATAATTGTTCATCATTTCTTTCTATCAAAAACGGTTTCCATTGGGTAATGTCTTTTGCAAAACATTCTATATATTCATGAGTATTAGAAAGATATTTTGCATCATTGGCAGGTCCATATTTTTTTTGCCACACACATTCTGCCACAAAATTACCTGCTCCAAAAATCTCATCACAAATCAACTTCAAATTCGCCTGTTCATTATCGTCGATGGAGATAAAGATTGCTCCGTCGTCGCTCAGTAGTCTTTGTAGCAATTTCAAGCGAGGATACATCATGCAGAGCCACTTGTCGTGACGAGTGAGGTCTTCTGCTTCTTTGCCAACCACTTGCCCCAACCATTTGCGGATTTTAGGAGAGTTCACATTATCGTTGTAAACCCAGTTCTCATTACCTGTGTTATAGGGAGGATCAATGTAGATACACTTAATGCGCCCCTCATATTCGGGAAGTAAGGCTTTTAGGGCTTCAAGGTTATCGCCATGTATGATTTTGTTGCCGTCGGTTCCTTCTCCAAACGTATATTTTTGTTCCAACGTTCGGAATGGTACATCATGATGATGATTAATTACCGACTCCTTTCCTATCCAGTTGAGTGTGGGCATAATGTATTCGCATTTAGATTTATGCTATTCGCCCACATTCCATATAAGCACAAAAAAAGCATGAACCGTTCGTTTTGACGCTTATTAGAAGTGAATGGCTCTGGTAAACCGACGTAGCTAATAAGCACGAAACGGTTCACACCATAGGCGTGAACCTTTCGCTTGCTTACCCTCGCTACTTGAAAAAATTTACCAGATTTTATCACTTCGAGAATAAGAGCGTAAAGCTCAGTATGTTAATATTTTACTATCTCTGTTTTCTTCAAATTAGTTTTTTTGTCTATGCAAATATACAACATTTTTGTCAGCTACTTAGTGGGCAAGCCAACAAACGGAGTGCTCGATGATGTATTTTGTTGATGTCCACATGATCAACTGCTTATTTTAACAACTTCCTACTCTCATTATCCACCAACACTTGTATCTGCTGTATGGCTATCTGATTGAGCTTGATAAGCCTTTCGCCCTGAGGTATTCCGTCATTGATAAGCACAGCGTTGATGTTTTCCATATTTGAGAGGCAGATAAGCTCGTTGATAGTGGCATAGTCTCGGATATTGCCTTTGAGGTCGGGATTGGCCTCGCGCCATTGCTTGGCAGTCATGCCGAACATCGCCACATTCAGGACATCTGCTTCCTCGGCATAGATGGTGCTCGACTGCGCAGGAGTCACCTCTTCTGGAATCAGATGACGCTTGATGGCATCGGTATGGATGCGGTAGTTGATTTTCGAGAGTTCACGCTTGGCCGTCCATGTAAGTTGCTTCTGTTCGTCAGTTTTGAGCCTTTGATATTCCTTGACGAGTAAAAGTTGGAAGCGCGGACTTATCCACATGCCGAAGTGATAAGCAATGTCTCTGTGCGCATATGTGCCTCCATAACGTCCAGCTTTAGCTATAATGCCGATTGCGCCCGTTCGCTCAATCCATGCCTTGACAGACAAAACAAAGTTGTTGCTTCCTGCCGCATTCCTAATTGTATCGAATTCGGTACAATTAAAATTGGGGTTATACAACATCTCCCATTCACCCAGATATTCAATAGTACTCTTCAAACTCATCCATCTGAATACTATGTGCTCTTGCATCTGGCTATGTGCCATATCGGTTAGGGAGATGTAGTCTTCGTTTTGTACGCTAACGACTGTTATTTCTGTATTTTCAACTTTTATCTTTGCCATAGATATTGATTTTGGTAGTTTCTTATGATTATGTAGCTCATACCGTTTTCCCCCAATAGGCGGATTCTATTATGCGCTTCGTACAGCACATCGAAGAATACAGATGTAATCAATGCCATTGACTGTCATCATTCTGATATTCACATCCTTTATCGTTATCATACTCTTTTTTGCCATACTATTCAGGTATTAATTGTCTCCATAGATTATAAAATTACAGATGATTGGAAATATCCTTTTGAGAATGATTCCTGTCTCATTCAAATTTTTTTACTATTCATGCAAATATACAACATTTTTGTCAACTACTTAGTGGGCGAGCCAACAAACGAAATGCTCGATTATGTATTTCATAAATGTTTTTTGCCTTGTGACCGTTGATGATGAAATCTTACTTAATGGGACAAAAAATGGGTTTATGTTGGTCCTCAACAAGGGACGCTATTTTGAGACAGACATAAGGAATGACGCTTGTTTCCATTCCGATAACTATGAAGCATTGTATATAGGCTCTTACTTCCCTTCTAGTGAGGATGTAGAGATCTCAGGGAAAACTTTTTCTGTGGAATACACATGTGGAAAATATGGAACTTGGGGTTACGAGTTTTCATATCAAAATGGTAATTATGAACTAACTGAATATTATGCTGGTGGAAGACATACATTCTATCCTACAGATAGTTCCATGAAAATCAATTTCAAAAATGGTGTCGTGTCACTTTGGTGGGAAAATGATGCGTGGGGAGATGAGGAAACAGACGAGACACCCCCGCAAGAAAGTCAGGCGATTACCGCCTATTATACCATCAGTGGTGGCGCACCGCTTCTCATAACGGATTTTGGGGTTGATGATTATTGATAGAATGGATTATCGGGGGGGATGGCATATCACAAAAACTCCCAATGGCCACCATGCTTCGGGCCAACATGTTGCACAATATGGCGCATCTCTGCAAGTTCACGTTTGACGGTTACAGGTGCGACTCCTAATTTCCTTGCGATGTCACTATATGACGATTTGTTATTTGTTTTTATCAGATTCACAATAACTTCACGTCTTTTTAGCACTTCATTTTTAGGGTCATTTTTGAGGTCATTTTTGAGGTCATTTTTAGGGTCATTTTTAGGGTCATTTTTGTGGACATTTTTATGGACATTTTTGTGGACATTTTTGTGGACATTCCCCATGTTTGCCGTTATTGTTAGACGAATAAAGTGAGACATGAACTCGTATGCTTTATGACCATATTCGCGCAATATGACGGGCATACCTGACCCTAAAGCTTCCACCATTTCCACGTCTCGGAACACTCGCATAAGCTCTTTGTTCCGTGGTATGCTCACACCGCTGAAAAATTCGTCTGTTGTTAAACCCATTGGAATTGTTCCGTATGAGGTTATTTCTAATCGATTGGCGAAGATTTCAAATTTTGGTGGCACTTCATTCGTATAGTCGTTGTGAACTATCGCGTTTATGACTGCCTCACGAACAGCTAATTTGTCCCACAGTGGTTTGTCTTCCCTGTATTTTTCTGTTTTCCGACTGAACACATAATTTTCGGTATTTAGTTTGTCTATAACTAAATCGGTCGCTTTAAGCAAACTGCAATATCCGTATTCGTTGTTGGAAATCAAATCGGTTCGATCTGTCCCCGAGTATTTGGCGACTTTTATCGAAACATTGTTTTCGTCCGCCAAAAGGAATGCCACATAGTTGTATTGCCCAGTGCTTGTCAAAAGGTCCAGTGTTTGCTCGAAGGCATTGTTCAGTGTCATTCCTTTTGATTCATAATAGATTTGTAATTGACGGAAGGTCAGTTTCTGTCGAGGAGAAGGAATGTTTCTTAGCGAGTTTCGTACTCTATGAGCGAAAAGGTCTTCTATCATTGCTGTAGGCATTGGTTCGCATGCGGTACCGACTCGCATATAACATCCTCGTGTACTCATTCCATACTTCGTTTTGTAGTATGGCTTTTCTGTGCCAGATGCTAAAAAAATCTTAATCACATCTACTCCATCCACTTTTTCAATCAAAACATCAAATAAACCCATGGGGGAAGGTGAGACATTTGTGCGGATTCTGTCTTTAATCTTTAGAACTACGCTGTCAATGTCTTCTACTCCTTTCGGATGCCCGTTGTCGTCAATGCCAATGTATATTATTCCTCCTTCTCGGTAATTTAAGAAGGAGATTACTTCCTTTTCTATGTCTAGCTCTTCTGTATATTTGAGCTTGAATTCTATACGGTTGGTTTCTATCATTTTTGGTTTCTAATGGATTATAATTCTGTGTGTTAGTCTCTTGTGATGTTTTCTGCTTCTTCCGATTCCAATTCTCGCGGATTTCAGGTTGATTGAAAAAACATCTAAAAATCCCCTGTGTCGAGAATCGTCGCACATCTTGGAGAGTAACCATTGCCTTCAACTCTACTTCTTTGAATGGTAATTGCTTGTCTGTTAGCTTGTTTGTCCATAATAACAGGTGTTTTTACTAAATAAAACGGGTAGTGCATTCTTTTGTGGACAAATGTATATATATTTTATGCCGAACGCAAATTATTTGTGTAAAAATTATATATATTATTACAAAAAAGACTCATTTAGGTAAAACATGATGTCAACTTTGCCTCCTGCGCCCATGAAATAGTAAATCGTAAATATCTAAATAGTAAACAAATACGCTAAATGTAACCATCGCACATACGCTTCGGCTAGGCACAAAAAAAGAGGATTGCCGGTAGCCCAGCAATCCTCCCGTTCTGTTCGACAGGGGTTTATTGAATCTCTATCTGTTTGGTGGCAGGCGCCGTCTCGACGATCTCCTTCTTAGGCAAGGTGATGTTCAACACGCCATTCTCCATCTTTGCGGCGATCTGATCGATATCGACGTTCTCAGGAATGACGAAGCTCTGAGAGTAGGAGGCGTAGGAGAATTCTCTCCGTATCCATGTTCCCTTCTCCTTGTCATCGTCTTTCTTCTCGTCCTTTTTCTCATCCTTCTTCTCCAAGGAGATGACCAATTCGTTGTACTCATTGATGTTGATCTTAAAGTCCTCTTTGGTCATGCCCGGTGCGGCGATCTGGATGTCGTAATCCTTTTCGGATTCCTTGATGTTCACTGCTGGAGTGGCGAATTGCTTGACAGCAGGAACACCCATAAATTCATCATTGAAGAAGTCTTCAAAAATGGAAGGAAGCCAGCTGCCCGAGTTGGCGTTCTTTCTTGAATTTCTTACTAGTGGTAACATAGTAACCTCCGATTTTAAGTAAACATTTAAATCATTTTTTGCCCCCGCTTCATCGGCGGGTTCACTATCCATAGTTCAATAAGCGTGCCAAGGCTATTTTTTAATTAACTAACTGACAATCAGTCATTAAGTAGACAAAATGTCCACTTTTTAAGTCTAAAAGATGGACAATTTGGCACATTCCGTCGTGGGAGGACGATGGAAGGGTTTGGCACGGAAAATTTTGGGGTGTTATTTTTTCTCGATGTGCGTCACGGTGGCTATTTTGCCTTGTACTTTAAATTTCACCTCATAGCCGGCGAAGGGGAATCCGTAGGTGCGTTCCTCGTCGTCGTGGTAGGCGGGACGGGGGTCTTGCGCGATGATGTCCCGCAGTGTCTCCCTCTTCTTGGGCGGGATGATGCTAAGTAGATTTCCGGGGATGTTCACTTCAAGCGTGTAGTCTGCGTTTTGTGAGGTGAATCCCTTGCTGGCCTCCGGGTGGCAGTCGACAGGGATGTAGGGCTTGATGTCGTAGATGGGGGTGCCGTCCATGAGGTCCGCCCCCGAGACAACCAGTATATCACCCTGCTCCTTGTCGTGCGCGATCTTCTCCAGCTTCACGCAGGAGAGGCCTAGCCCGTTGGGACGGAAGGATGATCGGGTGGCGAAGACGCCCATGCGGGTGTTGCCCCCGAGTCGGGGAGGGCGGACGGTCGGCGACCAGTTCTCCCTTATGTTTTCGGAGAATCCCCAGATGAGCCAGATGTGGGAGAAATCCTCCAAGCCACGGAGCGATTCCGCTTGCCTGAACTCCGGCTCGAAGATGATCTTCGCCTGTAGACTCTCCACCAACCCGCTCTGCCTGGGGATGCCGAACTTGGTGGGGAGGTCGCCATGGATGCGCGCGATGACTTTGAGTGTTGTGGTCTCCATCCTGCTCATTTTTTATGATTCATACGCGAAACTAATACTTCCGACCCATAAATCATCCGGTTTGCCACGATTATCATATGGGTTGATTCGATTTTCCTGCATGATGATGGCGGTACGCGCTATTTTTGTACTCGATGAAGAGTTGATAATATGTACAAACATAACACTGTAATTATTTAAGTTTTTTTCATGATAACCAGTGCCGGGTCTGATCCCCTCTCTCAGGAAAGGGGATAACTCGGGCTCTATTGAAAAACAGTCGGTGTCGTTTGAAAAATTGCCCTGAAAAATCGCTTGAGGGAAGTTTGTTTGTTTTTTGATTCTGTAGAGGTGTGGTATGGGTACGTGCCGCACCTCCTTTTTTTGTATCTTTGTGGTGTTTATATTTCGGCTATGGTACCATTAAGGGATTTGTTTTCGATATTCTTGCAGATCGGCGCGTTCACGTTAGGGGGCGGCTATGCGATGCTGGCGATGGTGGAGCGCTCCATCGTGACGAAGAAGGGCTATATCGATAAGGAAGAGTTTTGGGATATGATAGCGGTGGTGCAGACGTTGCCTGGTGTCTTCGCCATCAATACTGCTCTCTATGTGGGGTATAAGCTGCGGGGAAAACGGGGTGCGTTGTGCGCTTCCGTGGGGGCCGCGTTGCCTTCGTTCATTGCGATCCTGTTGATCGCCATGTTCTTTGCCGAAGTGAAGGACAACGAGCTGGTCGAGCGTATCTTCCGAGGCATCCGTCCTTGTGTGGTGGCGCTCATCCTCGCACCGGCCGTGAACCTGATACGGAACAATTGCAAGGGGTGGAAGATGTTGCCCATCCCGCTGGTTTCCGCCGCTCTGATAGGCTTCTTCAAGGTCTCTCCGATACTGATCATCGTGGTGGTGGCCGTGTCAGCTTTGCTCTATGGAATATATTTCAGTAAGAAAATGGAGGGGAGGTGAGTATGGTTCTGTTGAAGTTGTTTTATGTCTTCTTTAAGATCGGCATGCTGGGCTTCGGCGGCGGTTATGCGATGCTCTCCCTGATTCAGTTCGAGGTGGTGGACCACTACGCATGGGCTACGCTCGGTGAGTTCTCCGATATGCTGGCGATTTCCCAGATGACGCCAGGACCTGTCTCCATCAACACGGCCACCTACGTGGGTTATGCGGTGGCGGGACTGCCGGGTGCGGTGGTGGCGACGATCGCCTTGTGCCTCCCGTCGTTCCTGATGATGTATTTCGTGGTGCGTTTCCTGATGAAGAACAAGGAGAACAGGTATGTGCAATATGTGTTGTCCGGGTTGCGTCCTGTCTTGGGTGGACTCATCCTGGCGGCGGCTATGTTGCTGATGAACAGGGAGAACTTCTGCGATTTCGGATGGCCGGACCGTAACCTCTCCGTGCTCATCTTTGTGGCCTCCTTCGTGGCGCTCTATCGCTTTAAGGTGAACCCGATGTGGCTGATTGTCGCCGCGGGCGTGGTGGGGGCATTGTTCATGTAGAATATTTTAAATCAGGGAATATATGGAAAGGAGAAGAATCATGGCATGCACAAGGTCGTTGACGATATTGATCCTCTCTTTGTCGTTCGCAATCAATGCTTTAGGTGCGAAATATTCGTACGATATAAAGGATAAGTCTGCGTTCGATGCCTTCTCCGGCCTTCCGTTGGTGGGGAAGTATGGCCAGGTCAGTGCTGTGAAGGTCTTCTATGTGATAAAGGGGCAAAGCCTATATTTCTTGAATAATAGGTACTACACCTTCCATTACGACTTTTGTGTGGATCAGCTGAATGCTGCCACGGACTTGTCACAATTCAACGAATACAATTATTCCCAGCACCCTAATCGTAAATATCTGCTGGCCAATGTGAATTACTATAAAACGTTGGATGTCTACGCCTTGGAGTTCTCTGAGGCGGATGTTCTCACGATTGATCAGGTGCTGTTGTTGTGGAAGGAGGTCTCCCGCTCATCCTGTTGGGGGACGAACTTGAAGCTGATGCTTAGTAGTGGCCATCTCTCGAAGATGCGTGCGCAGCTGGAGGGAAAGGTCCCTTTGTTGTCTCCGTCGGAGGTTTATGGCACCTTGTCTTACCAGGCCGTCAGTCCGAAGAGCTGTGACGGTAGGTTGCGTTTCGTCCCGGACCTTGATTCTATGTGGGGAAAGATAGAGCCAACGGATGTGGTCGTGTTGCCGCGCTCTCCGCTTGTGTTGCCGCAGGTGGCGGGGGTTATCGTGGCGGAGTTCCAGACCCCGTTGAGCCATTTGTCCATATTGGGTCAGAACCGGAAGATCCCTGTGGCGGCCTTGAAGGATGCGTTCCAAAACGATCTCTTGCGTAGTTATGATGGCAAGCTGGTCCATTTCGAGGTGACCTCGGACACGTTCCGTCTGAAGGAGATAGAGGAATTGAAGCAACCGAAGAGGCGCAAGAAAGCGCTATCGTTGGGATATGACCTGTCGGTGAATCATTTGGTCCAACTCGATTCGTTGGGTAAAAACGCCTATCGTTATATAGGGCATAAAGCCTGTAATTTCTCTCTCCTCAGCCAACTTAGCAGGGAGGAGGTCTCTCGGTTTAAGGTGCCGGAGTGTGCCTTTGCGATCCCTTTCTATTTCTACTACCAGCATGCGCTTCTTTCGGGAGCGCAGGGTTTGATCGACACGCTCATAGCCGAGGGTGGTTCTTGGGAGGAACAAAAGGTGTCGGAGTGGTTGAAGAAGATACGTGCCGTGATCGTCTCCTATCCGATGGACTCCTTCTTGGTGAAGTCGCTCGACCGTCAGGTGGAGGGGTGTGCATTTGAGAAGTTGCGGTTCCGTTCCTCCACCAATGCGGAGGATGCCGCATGGTTCTCAGGTGCAGGTCTGTATGATTCGCAGTCTGCGGTCATTGGCAGTTCAAGCAAGACGATGGAGCGGGCGGTGAAGCGTGTTTGGGCGAGCCTTTGGTCGTACGCGGCCTACAAGGAGCGTTGCTACTACCGTATCGACCAAAGCAGCGTCTTCATGGGTGTCTTGGCCCATCGTGCCTTCCCTTCGGAGCAGGTGAATGGGGTGGCTGTGACGAAGAATCTCTACCGGCAGGATTACCCAGGTTTTACGGTGAATGCGCAGGTGGGGAACGAAAATGTGGTGGCGCCGTCGCCGGGTATCGTTTGCGACCAGTTCATCTGTGTGCCTCAGCGGTATGATGAGTTGTATGCGGGCAAATACCCTATTGATATTATCACACAGTCCAATCTGACGGATGGAGAACTGACCATGAACATCGAGGAGATCAATCTGTTGGCGGAGCAGTTGGATCTGATCCATGACTTTTTCTATGAGCACTTACGTCTCAATGTCTTGTATGAAATGTTCGCGGTGGATGTGGAGTTTAAATTGGACGGGGAGACTCGCCAACTCTATGTGAAGCAGGTTCGTCCGTATAACAATTAAAACCCGGGGTGTTGCCCTGGGCTAGGTAAAGAGTTGGCCTTGCAGGCCGTAGATTGTGCGTATCATGTAGAGATGCGCATCCCCCCAATTCTTAATTCAAAATTCAAAATTCTTAATTAGCAACGAGCTGTCCCCATAGCTCAAGAACCTGAAATCATTCTTCATGGCATAGTCGTACATCTTCCTCCAATCGTCGCCCACGAAGGCGGAGATGAGCAGCAGCAGGGTGCTCTGCGGTTGGTGGAAATTGGTGATGATGGCCTTCACCAGGTGGAATTGGTAGCCTGGCACGATGATGATTTGAGTGTCCGCACTGATGCTTTCCAGCTCATGCTTCTCCATGTATCGGAGGATGGCGTCCAGCGACTCTTCCGTGGAGAGCGTGTAACCGCTCTCGTAGGGCATCCATTGCGTCACCTTGAGTTCGTCCTCCGGCAGCTCCATGTTCTCCGCCAGCTGGCAGCCGATGTAGTAGAGGCTCTCCAACGTGCGGACGGAGGTGGTGCCGACCGCCACGACCTTGCCCGCCTCGCGTATCTTCTCGATGACGCTACGGCGGACGCATATCCATTCGGAGTGCATCTCATGGTCGCCTATGGTGGCCGATTTGACCGGTTGGAAGGTGCCGGCTCCCACATGGAGCGTCACCTCCTCGCAGCTGATGTTTTTCTTGCGGAGCGACTCGAACACCTCGGGTGTGAAGTGGAGTCCGGCCGTAGGCGCCGCCACGGATCCCTTGATCTTCGAGTAGACGGTCTGGTAGGTCACCTTGTCGCGGTCCACCGTCTCCCGATGCAGGTAGGGCGGAATAGGCAATACGCCGAAAGCGTCCAGTATATCCGCGAAGTTGGTGCTTGGCTCGTCCCAGAAGAAGCGCACGTGGTAGGCGTTTCCCTCCGCCTCCAGTTTCTCCGCCTTGAGGATCACCTCCTTACCGTTCACCGTCACGTCACGTTCCAGGATGGTGCCCGCCTTCCACTTGCTGGCGTTGCCGATCATGCATTTCCACACGCACTCGCCTATGGCTTGGAAGGTGAGCACGTAGTCGTGGGGGTGTACCGGCTCCAGGCAGAAGACCTCGATACGGGCGCCGGTCTCCTTGTGGAAGAGGAGGCGGGCTTGGATGACGCGGGTGTTGTTGCAGACCAGCAAATCCCCCTCGTTGAGGTATTGGGAGATGTTCTTGAACGTCGAGTGGGAGATGTCCCCGTCCCGATAGAGCAATAGCTTCGATTCGTCCCTCTTCTCCAAAGGGAATTTTGCGATCCGTTCGTCGGGAAGATCGTAGCTGAAATCTTCTATGGCAATGTTCTGCGGAGTCTTCATGTCTTCTTCTTTAATTCTCCGCAAAGGTAATTATTTGAATTAAGAGTTAGGAGTTAAGAATTAAGAATTACTCTTTCCTTGTTTATTCTTTGATTATTTTCCTTATCGCCGACTTCCCGTCCTTTGTTATTTTCAGGAAATACAATCCGGGCTGCAATTCCCTTATTGACATGACGTTGCCGACAGCGCACTTCTGCAATTTCCCATCATTAGCGAAGAGGGAAAGCGAGCACCCGTCAATGCTTACATAAACAGCATCCGATGCAGGATTAGGATGGATGGAAACATATAGTTCGGATTTGATATCTCTTACTCCGTCAACACTTTTGCTGATTACTTTTGTGAATCCATCGATTGATGAAAGATCAGTTTGCGTGTAAAATGGTGCGGCTATCATGGAACCTATCACAAAATAGCCTTTCCTGTCCCTCCAATAGACGACGTGCAAGCACGTATCTTCATGAGTGTCAATGATGAAGTTCCACGCTTTGTCCAAGTCTTCATATATATATCTTAAACGATCCACGTTGTCAATAGCGCTAAAATTCGTAGTGTCCTCAATAAGATATACATCATATATTTGGGGATTCGCTTGCGTGTAGTAATTGATACGGTGTGATATGTCCTCTATCGCTTGTTTTTTCGTTAATCTTCCGTCCGCCCTCACTGTATCCCATTCCATGAAACATTCGGGATCTCCAATCGTATCTATTACAGTGTAGGATGAATCTTTCTTAGACAAAAATATATATGATACGCATGGGGATTTCCCTTCGAAAATAAAGTTGTCAGGTGGTGTGATGAAAAAAACGTAATGTTCCTGTGGTACGACAAATGTATCTGATACAAGTCCAACAGATTCACTGTTTTCGTAAACGTCCCTGCAGTTAATAATAGTGTCGACATCATGTTTCATCGTGCCAACATGATACATGTAGGTGTGGTCTGTCAGTTTAATCCCCCAAAGAGTGTCCGAAGCATATTCATAAACAAAGTCCAAGGCCGAGTCTGCGCTTTCAAATGCGAAGGATGCCGATGATATCATCAGTGATAAGTATAGAAGGAAGTGTCTCATGTTATTTTTTTATGATTGGTTTAACGATTCTTGAATTATCTGTGTTAATGGCGACATAATAACAACCTGTTGGACAATCAGACAAGTCTAATTTAATCGATGACTTTCCTGTTGTCTCAACCTCTTTTACCATAGTCCCAAAAACATTGTGTACGGTAATCTTATTGATGTTATTTTGTGGAGAATGGATGCTGAATATCCCTGTTGATGGATTGGGGTATATCAGGACCGCATCTATTGCCAATTCATCTCCAACAGAGGTAGGTACATCCTCTTCTGGTTCGAATGTGCCCTCATAGGTTACAACTTGACCATAATTGTTCATAAATGTGATGTTGTACATTGTAGGTGCAGAAAACACCTCGCATTCCGTAGTGTACTCGTTTTCAAGTTTGGTGTTTTCACTATACCAGACATCAACCACTCCGTCTTCAAAGATATTTCCAGATGTTCGGTCAAGAAGGTTTTCTTTTAGGCCTTCCATATATTCGCAATTTGTGTAAACTCCTCTAATTATTGACCATTTGCGGGCGGTTTTTTCCATATACTTGATCTTCAGTATGTATGAATTCGCATTTTCCACATAGAATGAAAGTTTTCCCGCTTTCCCGATTGTTGATCGTGTGCACGTCGCATGTATATCATGCTCGTGGTTTTCATTCCCTTTTTTGGGTGAAAAACCTATTATGGCGGTTTGCATGGAGTCGGTAACGACTGATTTTGTTGTGAAATCAAGATTGTAATAGCCACTATTGCGATTTATCCCCCATCCGTAATTAACATATAAATAATAACCGTCCTCTCTTTTTTGAAAGCCGCTTATAATATAGCAATGACTAAGATTTCCGATAATTACCGGTCTTCCTGCGATTAATTCTGTAATTACTAAGCTTATCCATTCAGCCATAGGGTATGTGTCAGATTCGCTCCTATTTAATATTCTCGAGTATTCCTGTGTGTAAATGTTTCTGTAAGCATTATAGCCAATAAGCCCAGGCTTCACTATTTTTGAGTAAATATGTTCACTGTATGCGGATGTGCCCCCACAACCATAATCTGCGTCAAGCATATATCCGCAATCTCTTAGTAGAGTGGATACTTCGTTCATGTTCCTGACAGATGAATGCACATCCAGTATAGGAGGCATCGAATCCCAAGTGTATTTGCTTTCGTATAATTCGTCTTTGTATGTATATGTGACGGAATTTGGCCATTTCCATTTCCAAAGCACTTGCGCCAAGGCGGTGGGAACACACCCTGCAACTGCATGTTCACATCCATTAACCGAAGGCATCATAATATTATAGGAAATACCGAGAGGATTATTATTTGTTCCTGTATTTTTATCTGTCACTTCACCTTCGCATTTCTCCTGTTTCCATTCCACTGCAGCCCCAACAACTGGGTCGTAAAGCAAGTCGGGGACTTCATTCACGAAATCTCTTGGATCGTAGATGGGGGGATAATATTCTTCTGTCATCCAAGACTCCCATTTCTGGAGAGATTCTGTGCTAAGACTTCTTAACGGATTCTCTTCTCTATAGATAACTTCACGTTTACACTTGATCAGAAAATCCAATAGGTTTTCGTTGTCAATACTATCCTCCGGAAGAAATCTGCCAGTCTCCGAATATGCAAGGATGGGGTCTGATTTTTTGCTTCCTGATGTCAAGACATAGCCTCCGTCTTTAAAATTGAATGCATACATAGCTGTAATGCCAAGCGTGTCGAATGTTACGACATCCGCTACTGCGTCGGTCTTGCCAAAGGACCTTTTCATGAAATTACAGGCAACCTTTTGTGCGTCGTTATAATCGACTGGTTCTGCTTCGACTAAACAGAACGGGCAAAGCAATAAGATTAGCAATAAAACTTTAGTAGTCATTTTTTTTATTTATAGTTTTTAATTTAACAAATCTTCAATACTTATTGTCTTTATTCTTGTTTTAAATGATAATTTGCGCAAAGATATAATATTTTTTTTGACACGTAAATACACAAATCAGAAAAATATCTACGATTATATATTATTTAATATGCAACTCTCCATGTGTCACCCCCTTGGGGTTCCCTCCTGCACCACTATCTTTCATACAGGGGTTTACACCCCTGCCTGGAGGATGTCGCCCCGTTGGGGCTTGGGGAGGCGCAGTTCGTTAGAAAAGGCTATAATCAACTCTTAATTGACTTCGTCGAACTGACGTTTCTTAATTCTTAACTTTTAACTTCTAATCTCCCACTCCTCCTCCTTTTTTTGCCCTCCCCCTGACCTCCACATCGCTTATATTTTGTTATCTTTGCAAAAGTCTCCCGCCGAATGCGGGAACATATTATTTTAGTGTTTAACGGATAATTACACGTATGAAACTCATCGCGATACCCACGAGGGACGGCATGGTGGACGACCATTTCGGACATTGTGCATACTATACGATCTATCATTTGAACGATGATAACAAAGTGGTGATTCAGGAACGCCTCGATTCGCCGCAGGGTTGTGGTTGCAAGTCCAACATCGCTAGCCTGTTGCGTGAAATGGGTGTGACCCTGATGCTGGCGGGCAATATGGGCGAGGGCGCCTTCCGCAAGCTGTCGGAACAGCAGATCGAGGTGGTCAGAGGGTGCCACGGAAAGGTGGACGACGTGCTGGCGCAACATCTGGCGGGCAAGTTGTCGGACTCCCAAGAGACGTGCGACCATCATGATTGCCATGGGTCGGACAACCTGAAGTTTTCATACGTGGTCCCTGAGAAAAAATAATTGAGACATGGTGAAGGTTGGAGATAGAGTCCGCTTCCTGAACGCTACGGGTGGCGGTGTGGTTAGTAAGATTGTGAGCCGTGAGATGGTCCTGGTGACCGACGAGGACGGCTTCGATGTGCCTACGCTGGCACGTGAGTGTGTCGTGGTGGATGCCGCCGCCGACTGCAAGGAGAGCAAGTCGGAGGAGGTGCGCCCTGTGCCTGATAAGATAGAGAACCTCAAGCCGGAGCCTGCCGAGGAGGATGACGACGACGAGTACGAGCCGGGGGCGGAGACGCAGGAGGGGGAGACCCTGAATGTTTTTCTCGCCTACCTTCCTCATGACGTCAAACGTCTCTCCGTGACGAATTACGACTGCTATTTAATTAACGATAGTAATTATTACCTGGGCTATAACGTGGCGAACGGAAACGGTTCGATGTTCATCTCCCGCTCCGCAGGCTTCATCCAGCCGAACACGAAACTCCTGCTGGAGGAGGTCAACAAGGATCAACTCAATGACCTGGAGATCCTGCGTGTGCAGTTGATGCCTTTCAAGCAGAAGAAGGCCTACAAGGGCAAACCTGCGTTCGACGTGCAGGTGAAGGTGAACCCTGTGAAGTTCTATAAGCTGCATAGCTTCGTCGAGAACGATTATTTCGACGAGGACGCATTGCTCTTCCCAATCGTGAAGAACGATGGCATGGTGGAGCGTGAAATGACGGCGGAGTCCTTCTCCGAGGTGCTGAAGAGCAAGGAGACGAAGTTCCCCGCCAAGGTCTCCGTCTCCAGTAAGCCGAAGCAGGATGTCGTGGAAATAGACCTGCATATCAACCAGTTGCTGGACAACACGACGGGCATGAACAATGGTGACATGCTCCAGTACCAGTTGGATAAGTTCAATGAGGTGATGGGGCAATACGCGAAGCAGAAGGGCCAGAAGATCGTCTTTATCCATGGCAAGGGCGACGGGGTGCTCCGCAAGGAGATCCTCCAGCAGCTGAAGAAGAAGTATGCCTCTTGCTACGTGCAGGACGCTTCCTTCCTCGAGTACGGGTATGGTGCGACCATGGTGACAATTAAATAGAGACTTACCTTATGACGCTACTGATCATATACCTTATCGCGACGCTGAGCATCTCTTTCCTTTGCTCCCTGATGGAGTCTGTGCTCTATTCCACCACCTCCTCGTACATCGAATCGTTGGAGGATGCGAAGGGAGTCCGTCTGTTGAAGGATTTGAAGTATAACATAGAGAATTCCATCGCGGCTATCCTCTCCCTGAACACGATCGCCAACACGGCGGGCGCCTCCATCGTGGGTGCGCAGGCGGCGGAGGTGTTGGGTAGTGAACTCCTGGGTTTTGTCTCCGCCGTGCTGACGGTGCTGGTGCTGGTCTTCTCGGAGATCATCCCTAAGACCATCGGTTCCAATTATTGGAGGAAACTGTGTGTGCCGGTCGCCTATCTGATCAAAGGTGTCTATTACTTGTGCTTCCCGTTGGTGGTGGCCTCCCGTTTGCTGACGAAGCTGATTGCGAAGAAACAGCCGCAGACGGTGAGCCGTGAGGAGGTGGCGGCGCTCACGAAGATCGGTGAGCGGGAAGGTGTCTTCATGAAGAACGAGAGCAAAATCATCAATAACTTGGTGAAGATGGAGACGGTCAAGGTGCATTCCATCATGACCCCTCGAACAGTGGTCTTGGCGGCGCAGGAGGATATGACCTTGGAGGAGTTTTTCAGGAAAAGACGTTATCTGTGTTATTCCAGAATACCTGTTTACACGGAGGATATCGATGACATCACAGGTTTTGTGCTGAAGACGGATATCCTGATGAACCTGGCGAACGGCAAGAAAAAGATCAAGCTTAAATCCATCAAACGTGACATCATGGTTTGTTACGAGAACACCTCTTTGCCTAAGTTCTACGACCTCTTGGTGACGCGCAAGGAGCACATCGCCTTGGTCATTGACGAGCATGGAGGCATGGAGGGTATCGTGACGATGGAGGATGTCGTGGAGACGATCCTAGGCTTGGAGATCACGGACGAGAGCGATGCCCAAACCGACATGCAAGCCTTCGCCAAGGCACTTTGGGCGAAACGCGCCAAGCACTTGGATGTGGCCGATGTGGAGGATGATACGGCTGTCGACTCTGAAGGCGGATCAATTGAATAGCCTGAAGACGTCGTTCATATTGGCGAAGGTAATCAACATGAATAGAAGAATCATGCCTATCATTTGTGCCCGGATGAGGATCTTCTGACTAGGCTTTCTTCTCGTGATCATTTCGTAGAGGACAAATATGATGTGTCCGCCGTCCAACCCAGGGATAGGCAGGAGGTTCATGAAGGCAAGGATGACGGAGATATAGGCGGTCATCTCCCAGAAAATCTCCGCATTGAAAGGGTAAGGGAATAATCTACCGATGGAGATGAATCCACCCATGCTTTGCGCACCCTCTTTGGAGAAGACATATTTCATGTCGCTCGCATAGCCTGTGAATTTTTTCACACCCCTTTGGATACCGTTGGGTATGGATTCCCAAAACGAGTATTTCTTGGTCCTGACAGGGTAGAAATCGGTTATTCTTTTCATATAGACCCCAATCTTTCCTTCGTGGTCGGGGGTAATCTGCAATTGGACTGGAACGCCCGCTCGCATGACCGTGATGTCCAGGTTGAGGTTCTTATGCTCCGCGAAGACGTCGATGCAATGCGCCATGTAGGCTGTGGCGGAGTCTCCGACGGAGATGATGCTATCTTTCGCCTTGAGACCTGCCATCTCCGCACGTGAGCCTGCGATGACGGAATCCACCACGAAGGGGATCCTGTAGCTTGCGAAACCCCTCTTCCCTTGCAGGATTTGCTGCATGAGGTCGTCCGGCATGTTGAGGCTGATCTCCTTTCCATCCCGCAGGACAGCAACCTGTTCCGCATTGATGATGGCCCTGAACGCATCCTCGTCATACGACTCCAAAGGAATATCGTCCGCACGAAGCAGGATATCACCATCCTGGAACCCCGCTTTTTGGGCAGCCGGACTGAACTCCATACCCGTCTTGACGTCTTGTATGGCGATGTATTTATCCCCGTAATGGAAGGAGATGGCGGAGTAGATGATGATGGCCAATATGAAATTGAAGGTCACACCCGCTATCATCACAAGGAATCTCTGCCAAGCCGGTTTGGATCGAAACTCCCAGTCCTGCACGGGGCGTTTCATCTGCTCCGTGTCCATGGATTCATCGATCATGCCCGCTATCTTCACATATCCGCCCAAGGGAAGCCACCCGATACCGAAGGTCGTGTCACTGTTCTTCGGCTTGTATTTGAACAGGGAGAACCATGGGTTTAAGAAAATATAGAATTTTTCTACCCGAATCTTGAATAGACGGGCGAATAGGAAGTGCCCGAACTCGTGGATAACCACCAGAATGGCAAGGGATAGGAGAAGTTGTAGTATGGTGACTAATAGTTGCATGCGTGTTCGTTTATTTTAGTTTTGCGGATAGTTCTGCGGCGATGCGACGTGCCTCCTTGTCGCTCTCCACATAGACTTCGTAGGACGTCTGTTTGGTGAATGAGGCGGTTTGCATGGTCTTCTCGATGACGTCGGACATCTCGAGGAAGCCGATCTCCCCCTTGAGGAATTCAGCCACTGCCACCTCATTGGCGGCGTTCAGGATGCAAGGCATGTTGCCGCCCTTGTCCATCGCGTCGAAGGCGAAGGCGAGGTTGCGGAACACCTCCATGTCCGGTTTCTCGAAGGTGAGGTCCTTGCACTCGAAGAAGTCCAACCGCTTGAAATCGTTCTTGAGACGGTTCGGGAACCCGAAGGCGTATTGGATAGGCAACTTCATGTCCGGCAAGCCCATCTGCGCTTTGACGGATCCATCCTGGAACTGCACCATGGAGTGGATGATCGATTGCGGGTGCACCACCGGCACGATCTGTTCAGGCTTCACGCTGAAGAGCCATTTCGCCTCGATGACCTCGAATCCTTTGTTCATCATGGAGGCGGAGTCTATCGTGATCTTGGCTCCCATGCTCCAGTTCGGGTGCTTCAGGGCATCCTTGGCGGTGACGGTCTCCAGGAATTTCCTGTCCTTGCCTCTGAACGGACCACCCGAGGCGGTCAGTATGATGCGCTCGATTGGACTGGTCTCGCCCACCAGGCATTGGAAGATGGCGGAGTGCTCGGAGTCGACCGGCAGGATAGGGCATCTGTTCTTGATGGCGAGGTCGCACACCAGTTCGCCCGCCACGACCATGGTCTCCTTGTTCGCCAAGGCGATGGTCTTCCCCGCCTTGAGGGCAGAGATGGTCGGCTGCAGTCCTGAATATCCTACCATGGCGGTCAGCACGATGTCGATGGGACCCATGGCCGCCACGTCCGCGATGGATTGCGCACCGGCGAACACCTTGATGGGCAGGTCGGACAATGCCTCTTTCACACCCTGGTATTTCGCTTCGTTGGCGATGACCACCACTTCCGGCTTGAATTTCCTCGCCTGTTGGATGAGCAATTCGTCGCTGTTGTTCGCTGTCAAGGCATAGACCTCAAAAAGGTCGGACTGCTCCTCGATGACCTCCAACGCTTGGGTGCCGATGGAGCCAGTGGAACCTAATACAGCTATCTGTTTCTTCATGATGAATATCCTTTCGTTAGAATGATATGTAAGTCAGCGGGTTCACTGCCACGCCATCCTTCCAAAGCTCGAACTCGAAGTAGGAGTCCGTACCGTTCCGGAAGGTGGTCAGGATTTCTCCCGCATGCACTTTCGTTCCTTTTTGTTTTATGAATGGTTGACGGGTTTTATATACCGTCACGATGTTGTCCGCATGTTGGATGCACAATACGTACAGATTGTGGAAGGAGTAGTCGGATGAGATGACGATACCATCCAAAACGGAGAGTACGCTGGAGTTCTGCACCGCCACGATGGTCGTTCCGTAAACTCTTTTCCGTATGTTGAACGTGTCGATCACGCGGCCTTTGGCAGGAGAGCACATCAGATAGGTCGTTTCGACCTCCTCCGAGGTGGAGCTGATGGAATTGAGGTTCTCCAACTCGCTGGCTTCGAAGGAGTCACGGTAGGCGATTTCCCTTTCGGACGGCTCCAGAGAAATCTTGTCCGAGGTGATGTTGCTCAGCGATTGCGTCGTTGAGGCGGAGTCCAGTAACACTTTGCCGGACATGACGGCCCTGAGTCCCTCCATGTATTGTATCTGCAGGTTCAGCTGCTCGGAGAGGGAGTCCACGACGAGGGCGTCTTGCATCAGTTGTCGTCTGAGGTTGATGTTTTCCGTGTATCCTGGGAGGAACCCTCGGAGCGGTGTCTTGATGATCAGGAAGGCGATGAGGAAGAAGTAGACGATGGCGATGAGGAAGCTTGCTCCGACCACTGTTCCTTTCGACAGCCGGATGTGGAACACCTCTTCCAACGTGTTCTCGTTCAAGATGGAAATCTTGTATTTGAAACGAATCTTCTTTAAGAAATTATCTAACTTATTCTCCATGATTACAATACTCTTCTTCTAAATTCTGAACATACGATGCCAGTAGCCATGGCTACGTTGAGGGACTCCGAAGTGGCTCTGCCCGTGGGGTAGTTAGGGATGAATAGCCTATTTCTGATGAGCCTGGATATCCTCTCCGATATGCCGTTCCCCTCGTTCCCCATCACGATGATGCCATTGGATGAGAGCTCTTGCTCGTATATGTTTTCTCCGTCGAGGAATGTTCCGTAGGTTGGCACCTCCTTGTTTTCCCGCAGGAATTCCTCCAGCTCCGTGTAGTGTACCCGTACCCGGGCGATGGCGCCCATCGTGGCTTGCACCACTTTGGGGTTGTAGACATCCGCCGTTTCCTGTGAGCAGATGATGTCCTCGATGCCGAACCAATCCGCCACACGGATGATGGTACCCAGGTTGCCCGGGTCTTGTATGGTGTCCAGCGCCAATGTGAGTTGCTTCGCTATTCTCCCATTGTCTATGGCGTAGTGTGGTTTCTCGAAAACCGCCAGGGCAGAGGGCGGTGACTGTAGCAACGAGGCTTTGGCGATCTCCTCTTTCTCGGCGAGTATGGTCTCTTCCGCCTTCGTGAGGGGATGCTCGTCCATGAATGAGTTTGTGCAGACCAAGGTGCGGCAATGGAAAATCGGTAGCAGGTCGGACACTATTTTGCCTCCTTCCGCGAGGAAGAGCCCCGATTCATCCCTCTCTTTTTTCTTCGAGAGGGCGTTGATTGCTCGTATCTTGTTCTTACTCAGTGCCATTCCCTCTTCGTTACTCTAAGCCAACCAGCTCGATTTCGTAGTACATCGTGCGGTAATCCCCTGCATCGGATGTGGAGTTCCCTTTGATCGTGACGTTATTCGAGTTGCCGATGTCGAAAGGTATGATCGCTCTGCACTTTCCTCCCACGCGCATGTTCTTCACCGCTTGTTGGAATCCTATGCCGAATGTCGCTTCGTAAGCTTTGGAGTTGAGCCTGAAGCATTGCGGGTCGGGCGCATATTGCGCGGTGCAGTTGTATATCATGTTGCCGTTCTCCAGGGAGTAGCCCACGTAGCGTACGTAAGCGATCCAGTTGTCCTGCGGAACCAAATCACCTTCTCCCAACTTGATCTGGTGATAGTACAGACCCTTGGCTTTCCCTGATGGATAGAGATAGTAGATCTCTTTCCCGTCTCCGTTGAGCCATTCGCCGTCGGTCTCTGGCATGCTGCCCGCCACGGATATATTTTTAGATTTGATGAATCCTTCGATTGCATCCTCTTCTTTCTCTTGGTAGTCCGAGTATGTCATGGCATCTCCGCAACTTGATAGCGTGATCGCGAGTGCGGCGGAGAGTGTGACAAGCCCGGTTTTAAAGCGATTTGGAATCATTTTATGCTTTTATTGTTGTTTGGTTAATAATCAGTTTTTATTGGCTCTCTCGACCTCGATGATGGATAGCTTCATGAAGAGGGGAGTCCAACTGTTGATGCATCTGCCTTTCCCGATGACGCCGTACCCCAGCATGGATGGGACGATGAATTCGCCCTTGCCGGAAACCCGTAATAAAGGGATGGCTTCCCGGATGCCCTTTTCGATGTCGGTATGCCCTATGGTGACGGTCTTGACCACGTCGGTCAGGTTCTCGCAGGGTTCGCCGCCCAATGGGGCTATCGTGTATTGGAACGTCACCTTGTCGCTTTCGACGATGGAGTCTCCTTCCCCCTTTTCGATGATGTGGTAACGGAGCCCTGAGATGCATCTGCCCATCTCCATCTTCGTGGAGTCGATGTAATGGTTGATCTCCGCCTCCTCCAATTCGACGAATTGTTTGTTCATCTCCATGAAGTCCTCGCGGATGTCCTCCTGCTGATTCTTGTTCACGGGTATCTGAACCTGTTCCTTCCCGCAGGCGGCGAGGAGGATGAGCAGCATGCCGGTTATGTGGATCGCGAATTTAGCCATTGGTGCGTCTCTTAAGTTCCGCGTCTATCTCCTCTTTGAGGGACGGGAGGTTTTCCTCGAACTTGGCGACGGTCTCCTGCATGGTCTGGTAGGATTCCCCGCCGGAAGCGTTCTTGTGACCGCCTCCGTTGAAGTATTTCTCGGCGAATGTGTTAACGGCCACATCCCCTTGGGAACGGAACGAACATTTTATCTTACCCCCTTCCTCCTTGAAGAAGGCGGAGAAGATCACTCCCTTGATGGAGAGCGGCATGTTGACGAATCCCTCCGTGTCGCCTTTCTTGAAGTCGTATTTGGAGAGCTCCTCGCTTGTGAGCGATATCATGGCCGCCCCGTATTCCGGGTATATCTTCATCTTCTCGTAGAGCATGTAGCCCATGAGGCGGTACCTGCTCTCCGAATAGTTGTTGTACACTTTGTCGTAGATGGCGTCCTTGTCGATGCCCTTCTTGATGAGCTCGGAGATGATGATGTAGACCTCCGAGTTGTTGGAGTTGTAGGTGAAGCCACCCGTGTCGGTCATCATACCGGTGTAGATGCACTCGGCGCACTCCTTCGTCATCTCGGTGAAGTAGCCCATCCTGCAGATGAGGCGGAACACCATCTCGGAGGTGGAGGCGAACTGAGGGTAGGAAATCACCACGTTGGCGAAGTTCCCCGGGTTCAGATGGTGGTCGAGCATCAACTTCTTGGCGGCTGAGTCCGCAACACTGATGCCCACGTTCTCGATGCGTTTCAGGACGTTGAAGTCCAATGCGCAAATCAGGTCGGCCTTCTCGATCAGGGCATCCGCCATGTTCTTCTTCTTCTCGTAGACGATGATATCCGATGCGCCCGACATCCATTTCAGGAAACCGGGAAGATCGTTCGGGACAACCACATATGCCTCCTTGCCGATTGTCTTTAGGAAATTGCAAAGGGCTAATGAAGATCCTATCGCGTCTCCGTCCGGGGAGACGTGCGTCGTGATGACTATGTTTTCGGCGTCCTCTATCAGGGATTTCGCCTCTTGTATCAGGTCTTCGTCAATAATTTTCGTAATCATAAACCTCTTCGTTAAAGACGTCGCTAAGGTACAAAAAAAGTTTGGCATTTCCCTTATAACGGAGGACCGATTGAATTCTTATGTGTGGCTTTTTGTGTTAATTCTCCGATATTCATTTTTGCAAATCGTAATACACTGATTTGTAATTTGTTGTAAAATCATATCATAGCCTTTGTCAGTGTCGAGTAACAGGTGTATGTGAGGAGTAGGGATAGCATGACGCAGATACGGCGGAAGGAACGATCCTGCATGACGGCGAGCAACGAGGCGAGCAGGGCGTAGAGTAGCAGGACATCCATGCCGTCGAACCCGATGTTTGTCACGTTGGAGTGGGGTAATCCCTCCAACCATCGTATGCTGGCGTTCATCCCTCCGATGAGGCGGGACATCAATCCGCCTATCGCCTCCGAGACGGCTGGGAGCGGAGTGGTTAGAAGCGATAACGCGCATCCGTATATGAGCAGGGTGGCCGCTGGTATGACGATGAGACCCGATAGCCAGAAGCAGTTGCTGAATTGATGGAAGTGGTAAAGCATGACGGGCATGGTGCCGAGCTGGGCGGCGATGGAGACGGAGGTGAGTGACCATGCCTTGTCGAGCAGGAATGGACGCACTTGTATGCTTTTGTAGACGCTCCCTTGAAACAACAGGATGGCGAGCACTGCGGTGTAGCTGAGTTGGAACCCCACGTCGGTGAGATACCTTGGCTCGTACAGCAACATGATGAAGGCGGAGGCGAATACGGTGTTGATGGTGAGCGACCTCCTCCCCAGTAGTTCCCCCACCGAGACGAGCGAGAACATGACGGATGCCCGTACCACCGAGGCGGATAGTCCTGCCACGAACGCATAAGCCCATAGGGCGGTGATGGCGAGTGTGATCCGTAGCCATTTGAGCTTGTCTCCCCTGAAGGGTATGCTGAGTAGGCTGACGATGACGAGGTAGATGATGCCCACGTGCAATCCGCTGACGGCAAGCACATGGCTGGCACCGGTTGCGGAGTAACTGCTCCTCAGTTCCCTGTCGAGCTGGCTCTTGTCGCCTAATGTCAGGGCGCAGGCGATGGCGAGTTCCTCCCCTTGCAGTCCGTTCGATAGATATCTCTCCTCCGCCCATTGCCGGGCTTCCCTCGCTTTCTTGCTTAGGGAGAACCGCTCCGCATTCCCTGCTTTCCTCCATTTCCCCTTGGGAATGTAGAAGCTCATCGAGTAGCCTGAGCGGCGCAGGTATGCCTCGTACTCGGATGCCTCTTCCTTGCCTATGGCGAGGTGGGTGGGGAAGAGCAGGATATCCCCTTCCACCAACGTGCCGGAGGCGGAGTCTTGTGCGATGTAGGCCATCGCCTTGGACTTCGGTGGAATGCCTTCCCCGAATAGACGTAGGGTGACCCCGTAAGTGGCTCTCTTCCTTTGTGGGGTGCCCTCTACCTCTCCGATCACATAGGATGTCTCTTCCTCGTTTGCTTCCCAATAGACAGGCGTGGTCTCTTGCGTACGTATGGCTCCGACCGTGAAGAGGAGGATGAAAAGCGACGCTCCGGCCACCCACCGTAGCTTGTATTGCAGCTTGGGAGGAATGAAAAACGTTCCGATGAGGGGAAGAATGGCGGGAAGGGGTAGCCAAACAGGGAGGTGGACATCCGGACATGTGATGCCGAAAAGGATTCCTGTGATGAGGAATAGGCAAATGCGGAGGAATGGCAAACGGTATATTGTCTCCATATGCAAAGAAAAACAGGTTTATAATGGGATGCCATAAGCCTATGACCTATGGCACCTGTGAATTAAAGCGCTTTCAGTTTGGCGATCGTCTCGGTCGGGTTCTCCGCACCGAACACGAAACTGCCTGCCACGAGTACATCCGCGCCAGCTTTGAGCAGCCGGGCTCCCGTCTCGTAGTTGACACCTCCGTCGATTTCGATCAGGGCTTTCGAGTTGCGTTTGAGAATCAACTCTTTCAGACGTTGTGTCTTGTCGATGGTGTTCTCGATGAATTTCTGGCCACCGAAGCCTGGATTGACGGACATGAGCATGGCGATGTCCACGTCGGCGATGATCTCTTCGAGAACCGATACGGGTGTGTGTGGATTGAGGGTCACTCCCGCTTTCATGCCTGTCGCCTTGATCCGTTGGATGGATCGGTGTAGGTGGGTGCAGGCTTCGTAATGCACGTTCAGCACTTCCGCTCCCAACTTGTGGAATTCGTCGATGAACTTGTCCGGTTCCACGATCATCAGGTGGACATCCAATGGTTTCTTCGCATATTTGTGGATGGCTGCGGTGATGGGCATTCCGAAGGAGATGTTCGGTACGAACACGCCGTCCATCACGTCGAGGTGGAACCAATCCGCCTGGCTGTTGTTCACCATCTCCACGTCCGCGCGTAGGTTGGAGAAGTCCGCTGAAAGGACAGAAGGAGCGATTAAATGACTCATGTCGTGCAAAGGTTAATTCGGAGGGGCAGGGTAGAACAACGGGTCTTGGAAGCCCCAATCTCTTCCGTCCCCCATGGATTAAACAAAAAAAGGAAGTAACTTACGCCACTTCCTCGCATCAGTCGAGGTGAAGGGATTCGAACCCCCGACCCTCTGGTCCCAAACCAGATGCGCTAACCGGACTGCGCTACACCTCGTTCTCAAATGCGGTGCAAATGTACTACCTTTTCGTGTGTCTGCAAACTTTTTCGTCCACTTTTTTTCTCTTTGGAGCGATATTTTTTCTTTATTGTTGAGTATCAGTGGCTTATTTTAGGTGTAGATAGAGGATGATGGCGATTTGGATGATTAGGATGGCGGGGACTCCGAGGAAGAATTTCTTGTGGAGGGTTTTGTGTCGGAGTGTGTACATGGCGATGAGTGCGCCGATGGAGCCTCCGATGGCTGCGAGGAGAAGCAGGGTCTTCTCGGGTATACGTCTTGCGTTGGGCTTTTTCGCAAGGCGTTTGTCCCTCGCGTAGGCGATGAAGGTGATGATGTTGATCGCCACGAAATAGATGAGCAGTATCTTTAAATCCATTTTCCCTTGAAATAAAAAGGGGTATGCCGAATGACATGCCCCTCTGTGGTGTTTCGCTCCCAAGGAAGGGAAGCGTGTTTTTTTAATATTTCATCTTCTCTTTGGAAGGGTTCTTCCAGAAGATTTTGCCGTCCACGTACTCTTGCGCCGCGATCAGGGTTGGCTTCGGGAGTTTCTCGTAGAAACGGGAGATTTCGATTTGTTCACGGTTCTCGAACACTTCCTCCAGGTTGTCGTTGAAGGAGGCGAACTCTTGTAATTTCTTGTCCAATTCCGACTTCATCTCCACGGCGATTTGGTTGGCGCGACGAGCGATGATGTTCACCGTCTCATAGACATTTCCTGTGTCAGCGCAAAGCTGGTTCATGTCTCTCGTGATGGTGTTAAGCGGAGCTGTTACTTTTTTGTAGTCCATGATTTATATATGTTTTTAATTTGTTCTTTTCGCTTCTAGATGGTCGATGAACTTCTTCGCTTTTTCGTGGATCTTGTCCGCCTCTTTGCGATGCTTGCCATCAGGGAATTCCCCGATGTAGTTGAAGTATTCGTCGATGGTGTCCCTGTAGCGGTCTTCCATCTTCTTTTCCACACTCTTCTCTGCCTGCATGTATTTCGCATTGAGGATGAGGAAGTATAGATCTTCTTTCCGCTTCGTTTCAGGGTAGTGCTTCAGTGCGTTTGTGGCGGTGACCACGGCCGATTGGTAGTTGTTGCCCATGTAGTCCCCGAGGTTGTAGTACAACTTCGCATTGAGGTACTCCTTCTCGGCTAGCTTCTCCTGCAGTTCCTCCAAGTATTTCAGCGCTTCCGGAAGCTTTTCGCTTTTCGGGTATAGTTGGGTGAACTCGAGCAACTCATCTATCGCTTCCGAGGTGCTCGTTTGGTCGAGCTTGATTTCCGGCGATACCTTGTAGAGGCATACGCCGACGAGCAGTTTGCACTCCTCCGCATGTTTGCCTTGAGGATAGCTGCGTCCGTAGGATGCGAAGTAGCTCTTTGCCGTCTCGTAATCCTTGTTCTTGTAATGGGACATCGCTATGGTGTATATCACATTCTCTCCCTTCTCCGTGCCCCTGAAGGCGGAACCGACGGTCTCCAAAACGGAGTGGGCTTTGTAATATTCCCCCTTCTCGTAGTACTCCATCGCCTTCTCGTACTTGAAGTCGTTGTCCGTACTCTTGATCACTTTGTTGTATCCTCCGCAGGAGAAGAGACCCAAGGCGGTGATTATTAATGCAATATGTCTAATTGTCCTTTCCATCTTAAATCTAATCCGCGAAAATAGGTAAAAACGTTCAAAAGATAAAAGAAAAACATCCATTTTTAACTATTTTAAATAAAATGTTTTTATTTCTTTTGCGTCTGAATTTGGTATAAGTTTAACACTAATAGTATAAACGCTTATTTGTATAGAAAATTATGTTGAAGAGAATTTTGTCGATTTCCGGGAAACCGGGTTTGTTTGAGTTGGTTTCTCAGGGAAAGAACATGTTGATTTTAGAGTCTCTCACGGAGAAGAAACGTGTTCCTGCATACACGCATGAGAAGATTCTTTCGCTTGGTGATATCGCTATATACACGGAAGAAGGAGAAGTTCCTTTGGTGGATGTGCTGAGGTCAATGAAGGAGAAGGAAGGTGGAAAGACCGTTTCCTTTGACCCGAAAAAGGCAGACGGCAAACAACTTGCCGAGTATTTGGCATCAGTATTGCCTAACTTCGCCCGTGATAGGGTTTATTCTTCCGATATCAAAAAACTGATCACTTGGTATAATATCCTGATCGAGAGCGGACGTGATGACTTCGAGGAGAAGAAGAGTGCGGATGCTCCATCGGACGACGCTAAATGATTTTTGTGAGGAGATGCCGCATTTGAGTGCGGAGGGGCTGTAGCCTTTACTTAATCCTCTTTTAGAATAGGATAATTGGGGGAGTGGAGTTTTCTTCTCCCCCTTTTTGATATTGAAGTCTCTGTTATGCTGAAGGTCCTTTATCTTTCTCCTTGGTATCCTCATCGCTACGATGCGATGTTGGGGTTGTTTGTCCGTAAACATGCGGAGGCTGTCTCCCGGTATTGCAATGTTTGTGTGTTGTATTTGTTTGCTGATGAGAAGGTGGAAAATTATGAGGTGGTGGATCAGGTGACCAATGGTGTTCGTGAGTTGTATGTCTATTATCCTTTCTCCAAATTCCCTGTCTTGCGGCAGTTGACCAAGGCTTTCGGTTTCTTCCGGGCTTTCATTAAGGGGTACGCTTTGGTTGAGGAAAGGTTCGGAAGACCTGATGTTACTCAGGCGAATGTGTTGACCCGTTGCGGTGTGCTTTCCTATTTGTTGCAGAAGAGATGGGACATTCCTTATGTTGTCGTTGAGCATTGGTCTAGGTATCTTCCCTCCAAAAATGAATACAAGGGGTTCGTCCGCAAACGGGTGAGCGAACTGGTGGTGAGGAACGCTTCGTGTATGCTTCCTGTAACTGAACATCTGGCGGATGCGATGCGCCGACATGGGTTGAGAAATGACCATTACCGTGTGGTGCATAATGTGGTGGACGATTTCTTTTTCACAGCGGAGAAACATCCGCTTGCCCGGGGAGATAGATTCAGGTTCCTGCATGTCTCTTGTTTTAGCGAGCCTGATAAGAATGTCTGTGGCATCTTGCGGGCGGTGAAACGCTTGTCGGAGAAACGGACTGACTTCTCGATGACGATGGTGGGGGTCGGGCCTGATTATGAGATGGCTAGAAATTATGCGAAGGAGCTTTGCCTTCCTGACGACCTTCTCTCTTTCCTTGGCGAACTGCCCCCGACTGAGGTGTGCCGTTGCTTTGCCGAGACGGATGTTTTTGTGCTTTTCTCTAACACCGAGAATGCTCCGGTGGTCATTTCCGAAGCTTTGGCGACGGGTACGCCAGTCATATCTACCGATGTGGGGGGGGTCCCTGAAATGGTGGACGTCGAATCAGGATGTTTGGTCCATCCGGGCGATGAGGAGGCGCTTTGCGATAGAATGGATTGGATGATAGACCATTATGACAGTTTCAACGTCTCGTATATTCGAGAGAAAGCATCTTGTTATGGATATGATGCGGTGGGTTCTTTCTTAGTCTCTCTCTATGAGGGTCTTGTCCTGCCTCGAGAAAAGCGTTTGTAATTCCTCGATTTCTTTAACAGACAGACCTGTTGCTTGGGCAATCGTATGGATGTCCACGCCTAACGTTTTGAGGTTCTTCGCATTGCGTAGGTTGACGGTTTTCTCTCCTTCGAGCTTTCCCTGCTTCAGTCCTTGCATCATTCCTTGCTCCATTCCCTGTTCGGTTCCCTTTCTCAGTCCCTCTTCCATGCCTCTCTCATATCCATGCTGTTCCATGTCGATCTCGTCCTCGAGGTATTTCATGCTGGCCTTGTACTGGTCGTACTCCTCCTCGGAGAGGGCGGATACCTTCGCCTTCTCTATCAGCCTGAGCAGACCCTCGTCCGCTCGCTCGTATACCGATGGGTCAATGTTTTCCATATTGCCGAGGTTTTTAAAGAAACTGATCCAGATGTTTTTGACCGTGATGTTGGTGCGGTCGAACCTGAACATACTACAGCTTTTCTATATCTTCTAGGGATAGTCCTGTTATCTCCGCGATGTCATCCACATCCAAGCCTTTCTGTCTCATTTTCTTCGCATTGCGCAGGTTGGCGGTTTTCTCACCTTCGAGTTTTCCCTGCTTCAGTCCTTGCATCAGTCCTTGCTCGGTTCCTTTTCTCAGTCCCTCTTCCATGCCTCTCTCGTACCCATGCTGTTCCATGTCGATCTCGTCCTCGAGGTATTTCATGCTGGCCTCGTATTGGTCGTACTCCTCCTCGGAGAGGGCGGACACCTTCGCCTTCTCAATCAGCCTGAGCAGCCCCTCGTCCGCTCGCTCGTATACCGATGGGTCAATGTTTTCCATATCACCGAGGTTTTTAAAGAAACTGATCCAGATGTTCTTGACCGTGATGTTGGTGCGGTCGAACCTGAACATGGGCAAAGATATGAAAAATTTGCGAACTCTGTCCCAGAATTCCTTCCCGGTGTCGAGGTCGCACTCGCCCGTACGTGTGATGAC
>JAFZPM010000002.1 GCA_017550335.1 Paludibacteraceae bacterium | reverse complement strand
TCACGGCGGACTATGGCACAGCCAGCTCCATCGTCTGGGAAGAGAAGGCGGAGGGTGCTTCGAACTTCTCCGAATTTGCAACAGACCTCACTACGCAGAAGGTAGTGCACCCTTCAGGAAAAACAAGCTACCGTATCCGTTCCACGCAAGGTGGCGCCTGCCCGGAGAGCGTTTCGGATGTGATCACGATCGATACGGAAGACTCGTTGAAGGTAACCATCGCAGCTGTCGAGCCAGTTGTCTGCGCCGGCACGGATGTGAGTCTGCAAGCCACCGTCGCCGGCACGCCTGAATCGGTGAAGTGGGAGAAGATGGTAGGCGGACAAACCAGCCTATTGGCGAACGCCTTGACCGCCAGCGATGCTCCGACCCAAGTGAGTGAATACACGGTGACCGCCAGCGGGAAGCATTGCCCGAGCGTGAGCCAAAGCGTTTCTGTGGCGGTGGATGTTGAGGCGGTATTATCCCTAAGTGCCTCTGACGACGTGGTCTGTGTGAACGGGGAGGTTTCCCTCACGGCAAACTATGGCACGGCAACCGCCATTGTCTGGGAAGAGAAGGCGGAGGGGGCTTCGAGCTTCTCCGAATTCGCCACAAACCTCACTACACAGAAGCTTGTCCACCCTGCAGGGAAAACAAGTTACCGCATCCGTTCCACGCAAGGCGGTGCCTGCCCGGAGAGCGTTTCGGATGTGATCACGATAGACACGGAAGACTCATTGAGGATGACCGTAAGGCCTATATTGGAGTCATTAGATGAAGAATATAATGTTCACCTCAAGGCAACAATTCTCCAAGGCACCCCGACCTCGTTCACATGGGAGAAGGAAACCGCCCTTGGCAGGAGCGTAATGAGCACCCAATACGAGGCGATCGACACACTATACAGAAAGACCACATACATTGCCACCGCCCATGCGGCTCATTGCCCAGATGTGATCTTAAGCCAAACAATCACCATAAATTCGGTTGATGTTATCGACACGATATGTAAGGGTGAGGTGGTTACATTTAACACCCCACTTGTGGAGGAAAATATGGCATGGGAGAAACAAGAGGCAGGAGCCTCCGGTTTCACAAAATTTTCCGATGCCGCTGCTTCCGTGGAGGTGTCTCCGCAAGTGACCACCACATATAGGATACGTTACGAAGACTTCTATTCCAACCTTTTCATTGTCTATGTGGAGAAGCCTGTCGAGATAGAGTTTACGGGCGATGAGTCCGCCTGCAAAGGCAGTGACTACACCGTTAGCTTCCACGTGAAGGACGGACAGGATGTCACCTCCCTTACCTTGTATGAAACAATCGGAGGGAATATCATCAATCGGGAGAAAGTCGAAGGATACACTTCAGGTGACTATAATGGGTCTTCCCTCTATACCCTTCAGGAGGAGACAACCTTCAGTCTGAAAGCCACTTCCCAACATTGTCCTGAGAAGGAGGTGTCCTACACCGTAAAAATCGACACGGTTCCTACCCTCTATGAACTGACCGCCTCGTCAGACTCAATCTGTAGGGGTGACTATGTGGAACTCTCCACAGACTTCCCATTCTCATTGAACAATCTTTTGTTGTCTGAGGAATATGAGGGGGAATCCTCTCATTCGGAATCCTCCTACATGACCTCCGAGACGGAGCGTTTCCATCCGGAGGGAACGGTGCGTTACACATTGGTTCCCCGCACGGAGAATGGATGCCTGGGGGAGGAGAGAAGCGTCACCGTCCAAGTGTTTGATCCTGGTAGCAGTACGACGCAGGATACTTCGGTTTGTATGGGAGATCGGGCTTTCCTGCGTGTGGTCGGAGGAGAGTTGGAGGAAAAATATGTTTGGTCCACGTCGCCTGATTATTCCGACATCATAGCGACGGGTAATAGGCAGGTGGTCCTCCCTGAGGAAACCACCACATACTACGTGAAGGCAATGAACGGCAAGTGTGAAAGGACGATGGAGCAGACCATTTATGTCCTTCAGAAACCTTCCATCCTCGTGAATCAGGAGGATGCGCAAACCATTGTCCTTGAAGGGGTAGGTGGTTCAGGGGATTATTGGTTCGACCTAGGCTCGGGATTCGAGCGGACGAACACGATGCACAATGTGACACCTAACTGGACATATACCGTTAAGGTGAAGGACGATGCGGGTTGCATGAACGATACGACATTTGTATCTTTGTTCTATGATTTGTTCATTCCGGAGTATTTCACGCCGCAGGGCGATGGCAGCAATGACACATGGAAGATCGTCAATCTGGAGTATTATGCTAATGTGCGGGTATCCATATTCGACCGACATGGCAAGAAAATCTTCGAATCCACGGATCCGGAACAGGAGTGGGATGGCACCTACAACGGGCATGCCCTGCCTTCGGAGGATTATTGGTATGTCGTCAACATTTACGATATAAGAGCTATCTTTACGGGACATTTCACGTTAATACGATGATAAAAACAGATAATCATTATTATGGAATATATCTTTGAATACGAATTTGAGGTGCGCGACTACGAGTGCGACGTGCAGGGGATTGTCAATAACGCTAATTATCAACACTATATGGAGCATGCGCGACACCGCTACATCCAGACCATCGGCTTGGACTTTATGGAGCTGACCAACGCCGGGGTCATCCTCGTCGTCGCGAAGGCTGAACTGCAATACAAGCAACCGCTGAAGAGCAACGACAAGTTCGTTTGCCGCCTCAACGTGAAGAAGGAGGGTATCCGTTATGTGTTCTATGAAGATATATACCGTCTGTCCGACAATAAGCTTTGCACACAGGGTAAATTCGACATCGTCTCCGTCATCAACGGACGATTGAAGACATCCGAGATTGTCGACAAGGCACTCTTCGGAGAGTAGACCGACAAAGCCATTCAAATATTTGGGGTTATTCCTTTTCCTTCTTCTGCGAAGGAGGATAGCCGAAGTATTCCTTGTACTTGCGGCTGAAGTAGTACGGACTGCTGAAGCCTGTCGTGAAGGCTACCTCCTTGACTGGCAAATTCGTGGTCCGCAGCATCTCGTCTGCCTTCTTCAAACGATACACACCGATCATCTCCACAGGTGTCTGCTCCGTCAGCGGTTTTAGTCTGCGGATAAGGGTGGATTTGCTGGTGGACATCTCCTTGGCCAATTCCTCCACGGAGAACTCCGGGTTCATGTAGTTGCGTTCTATGACCTCCATCACCTGCGTCATGAAAGGATCGACGGCTGGCTCCTGCGTCGAGTCGTTTTCTTCTTGGGACTCCTTCGCACGCTCTGTGGCATCCTCCGTGGTGTTGCCCGGCGCTGGGTTCTCCACATAAACCACCGTGCGCCTCAACCTTCCGAACAGCCAGTAAAGAGAGGCTATCAGGGCGATGGCCACAAGCAGAATGAACCACCATGATCTCCACCAAGCCGAAACGACGGTGATCGGCAACGTCAGATGGGTGGCTTGATCCTCGTCCCCTAACTCATAGACAGATAGTTCCAACTCATATTTTCCTGCGGGAAGATGGTCCAGAACCACCTCCCTCCTGCCGTTCAGGTTCTTCCATGTACTATCTATCCCCTTGAGTCGGTAGGTGCAAACAACATCCAGTCCTGAAAGGGAGACCACATCGAAGGCGATATGCGTTTCCAAGTTGCTCTCCTTCAGACGGAGTTTGCCACTCCGCAGGGATAGTTGGTGGGATTGCCCGTCGTCTCCTTTCCCGGTCACGTCAGACCATGCCAAGAACCTGATGGTTCCGGAAGAGCCCATGTGATTGGGGTTCAGCATGACGAAGCCATTGGAGCATCCGAAGAACATATTGCCTTTCGAGCTCTCATAGATGGCGCGGGACTGGAAGAATAGTTTCCCGTACTTATCCATCGGGAGCGGAATGGTCCTGTAGGTTTTTTCCTTCAGGTTGACCCTATAGATGCCCGCCGTACCGTCGCACCACAGGAACCCCTGCTTGTCGAAGTAGACGGAGACGTATTTCGCTGTAGGCAGGTAGTCCAAAAGGCTCATCGCCCCATCCTTCTTGGAGACGCGGAAGACACCGTAGTTGGAGGCGACGTAGAGGTTCCCCTCCGCATCGCAGTGCCCGTCGACGAATATGCAAGGCTCCGCCGTGTTAGGGGGTGTTTTCCATGAGAAGAAACGCATTCCTGCGCTGTCGCATCGCCAGACGTTATAAGGGGAAATCACCCACTTCGTGCCGTCCGACGCCTCCTCCATGTCGTCGATCCAACGGTCCGAGAAGTCCTCGGCCACCACGAACTCTTTCTTCTCCCACGCACCGTCCGTGCGGCGCACGTAGACGCCATCGCCTTGGGTGGCGACCCATATCTCACCATCGCGCATGACACGCACGCACTTGGAGCTGTTGACCGGGTTCTCCAACCCGTCATACGTGATCGGGCTCACATTCCCTTCCGAAGTGACGGAGCCTATACCGCCAAACCAGGAGGAAACCAGCGCCTTCTCCGTGCCCCATGGGCAGAACGAGAGGATGCTTCTTCCCATGCGGGAGAACCCCTTTAAGGGTTGCACGTACTTGCCTTCTCCTGTTATCTGGTAGGCGCCGGACCCGTCCGTTCCCACGTAGATGTCTCCGTCGGGACGTTCCATGAAGCAGGAGGCGTCCACGTTCGGGTAACCCATTTCGGAGGAGTGGAAGATTTTCGAGTTGTTCTCCGCCTGGTAGCGGAAAACGCCATTCACCTGTGTGCCGATCCATATGCTGTGGTCTGCGTCTTCGAATAGAGCGTGTACCTTTTGCAGGTCCTCCTCCCCGCCGTATGATTTCACCTCGATAAACTCGCCGAAGCGATCCATCCGCCACAGCCCATCTCCCCATGTGCCGAACCAGACCCGTTCTTTCACATCCTTCAGTATGATGGAGACGTTCTTGAAGGGGGTATTCATCTCTCTTGGCGTGGGCAATCCATTCTCTGGGACGTCGAACAACCAGACACCCCCCATGTTGGTGGCGACCAATACACGGGCGGAGTCGAGCTCCAAGATCGAGGAGGCCGGCACGATGTCTTTTGAAAGTGGATAGAACTTCAATTCTTCGCCTTGGGGGGAGAAGAGGTGCAGGCCGTCGAACGCTCCTACCCAGTACCTCCCCGTCCTGTCTTGGTGGAAGGCATGGACAAGGAAACTTTCCGTGAAGCTGAACAATAGGGAATCCTCCTCGAACACACCCTTCCGCGAGTCATAGAGGTACACTCCGTTCGTGGAAAGCAATAGTTTGCGACCGTCCTTTAGGGAAGAAAAGCCTATCACGGACTTCGCGTACATATCCGTCAGTTCGGTGAAACGCCTGCTGACGAAGGTGTCCGCCTGCAGGTCGTACGATTGCAGCATGCCATTGTTGCCTCCCAAAAGGACATCTCCCTCCGGGGTGCTCGAGAGGCAACGCACGTTGTTCAGCGTCAATCCGCCTCGGTTTTTGGAATAGTTCTTGAAATATGTGCCGTCGAACCGGCTCACCCCGTCTTGCGTGGCGATCCAAATGAATCCGTTGCGGTCTTGCCCGATGCCTAAGACAAAATCGCAGCATAGGCCATCCTTTGTACGGTAATGGTCAAAGCATAAGTGTTCACTTGCACATAGGATATGGCAAGAGAATAGCATCGAAAAGACTATAAGCAACCTAAAACGCATAAACCTAAGGTGAGCTATAAAAACTCACCGTTTTTATTCAATAGACAAAGTTGTGGGCTTTGAATAAAGAAGTTTACAAAAGTAATTTATTTCTTCATGAATTCAAAAAGTGTGGGGAGGTCTTTCTGTGAAGAAAATGAACTTCATGGAGTTTGACAGGCATATTTTTTTAACCTATGTCTCATCGTTTTTTCCCTATATGTGCTTACCTTTGCGGACGATTTGAAATCTGACAACGAAATATATATTGTATTGAATATTAAACGATTAAAAAATGAGCAAGATGGATGCACCATGGGGCGAAGCGTCGCTCACACATCACAATAGGATCACATCGACCAAGCATCACGCCAGATATGCCTTACTGACACAGTACTTCATGATGGGCTTCGTCTACGCCTCGCTCGTATCCCGCTATCCGGCCATCAATGCGCACTACGGGATGTCCATCCGCGAACTGAGCTACATCCCCCTCAGCATGGCGATCGGCTCCCTCATCATCACCCCGATGTGTTGCCACCTCTCCGCACGGTTCGGCAGCAAGAAACTCACGGCGCTGAGCTACGCCTATATGCTGTTGCTTCCCCTGATGACGCTTATGCCCCATAAGTTGCTCGTCTTCCCTTTCTGCGCCCTCTATGGCATGCTCGTGACCATCACGGACGTCGCCATCAACGGTAACTCCATCCTGGTGGAGAACGCCTACAAGCGGCCTGTCGTCTCGATGTTCCATGCGCTCTACTACGTGGGTGTGTGCTGCGGCGCGTTGCTCAGCATCCTCTTCATCACCTACGGGGTCCCCGTCTATGTGCATCACCTCAGCGTCGCGCTCTTCAGCGTGGTCGTCATCTTCTACATCCGTCGCTTCTTCCTGCAGGAGACCATCACCCGGACGGAGCGGGTGGAGAAACGTCCCTTCCTCATATTGCCTAAGGGCATACTGCTCCTCATCGCCTTCATCGCCCTCTGCTCGAGGGTCACGGAGGGTAGCTTCACCAACTGGAGCACCGTCTACATGAAGACCATCGTCGATATACCGGAGAACCTCGCCCCGCTTGGCTTGACCATCTACGCCGCCTTCATGGCCATCGGCAGATTCTTCGGCGACAGGCTGCGCAAGCACTACAGCGACCCGACCATCCTCTTCTGGAGCAGCCTCCTCACCGCCATCGGTATCCTCACCATCATCTACAACGTCAGCTTCGTCTGCGCCTCCGTCGGTTTCTTCATCGCCGGCCTGGGCATCTCTTGCCTCGTGCCGATCATCTATAGCTTGGCGGGGAAACAGAAGGGCGTCAACCCGGGCATGGGTATCGCCATGGTCAATACGGTCAGCAGCACGGCCTTCCTCTTCGGTCCGTTCCTCATCGGCACCATCGCCGAGATGACTAGCATGAGGGTCGCCTACGGATATGTCTTCGGACTAACCGTCATCATGTCCATCCTCACCTTCCGGCTGAAGAATCATAAATGAGCGATTCGGTAGCGCAGGCCTGAGAGGGTGGCCCTGAGAATGGCCCATAGCTTGCGGCACTTATCCTTTTGGAAAAATAGTATATGATAGGGTTCACCTAGGTAGAAGATTTTCAGGAAGTGTAGTTTTCTAAAGTATTGCGGGTAATCCGCCCATAGCATCCATTGTGACTTCACGATGGAGAAGAGGCGTCCCGCAGGGTAGGAGACGATCTCCTTGTCGCCCACCTTGATGGTCTCGCCGAAGCGCTGACGGAGCGTCGCACCGCCCACCATCACTACCTGTAGCCCAGACTTTTGCGCCTTGAAACAGAAATCCATGTCGATACCATCCACCAGGAACTCCTCACGGTAACCACCGATCGACAGCGCCAGCGGCACGTTGACCATGGAGCCGGAGGTGATGACGTAGTTCTTAGGCTCGAAGCATCCCGGAGCGGCGGATTCGCCAGGCGTCACAGGGGCGAACGAGACGGTCCGTTCGGCAGGCAGTTGGCTCTCGATTTGGCGGAGGTAATGGCTGAAATCCACGAATTGGCTGTCCTGGTCCATGGTGAGCAGGTAATCGATCCCCTCCTCTTGGCAACGCCTCAACACTGCGTTCAGGGCGCGGGAGATGCCTACGTTGTCCGCCTCGCCCAGCCATTCCACATTATCGCCTAATCCGCCCAGTTCGTGACGGTCCCGCAAAGGCGTGTTTTGCCAGATGAAGACCTTCTCGGCGAACTCACGGTAACAAGCCACGTTCTTCCGCAACAGCTGCTCGTCAGGATAATATGCGATGACACATGCGCAGAACCTCATGAGGATTTCAGTCGGATATTGTTATAAAATAATGATTATGAGATATTTCTGTTGCCACAGACCATATGGTACGCCTCGACGGTATGGCGGAAGCGAACCACCTTCTCCTCCCACTCCTTAGAGCCTGCCTCCTCGGTCAGTTTGTCCGGATGGCAAACCTTCACGATCTCACGGTACGCCGCTTTCACCTCGTCGTCCGTGGCATCCTGTTTCACCCCTAAGGTGAGGTAGGCTTGGCGCATGATGCTTTCGGATAGTTGGTTGAGGCGTTGGCTCTCCTTTCCCCTATCAGAGGATTCCCTCCTCCTGAACTCGTACTTATACTCCAGGGAGAGGAGGTCCCACTCCTTGATGAGAAGGAACTGCGCGATCTCACGCAACTTCACCATTTCGGCGTCGCATATGCCTTCGAAGACATAGGCGGTCTTGAAGAGATATTCCAAGAGCTCCAGCCGTGCCTCGTATGAAACCCCCGCCTTCAGGACATCCAACGCGCAATCCCTGAACGTGGGCAATTTGCCTTTTAGATAATCCTTCAGCAAGGTGCGCAACACCTTCTTGTCCTCTTTGAACCTTTTCAGGTAATGGGAAGCCTTGAACCTTTTGTCGAAGTATTCATGCGCCACCAAGGCTTCGGAGGCCAAGATTTTATCGTCCCTCCGTATGATGATGGCGAACAATATGGCAATCGCGCGTATCGCCCGCCTCGTCTCTTTAGCAAACAACCCTTTCGGAAATAAATCATCATCACTCTCACGGGTGAAGGTCTTCATTTGGGACAATATTGCTTTTTGTCTATCACCCGATGTTGTATAATAGAGTAACAGTGCATAGAAGGAACCTATTATCACTATGATAATAACCATTGCGATAATATGGAATATTTCCTCCCAATCCATCTTTGTGGAGCGTTATTCCTTGTGACGAGCCTTCAATTCCCTCGCCAGGTCCTCAATTCTATAGCCCTTCTCCGTGAGCAGGACGATCAGGTGGTAGATCAGGTCGGACGATTCGTAGAGGAACTGCTCACCCGTTCCGTTGGTGGCTTCGATGATGGTCTCGACAGCCTCCTCGCCCACCTTTTGGGAGATCTTGTTCACGCCTTTCGTGAAGAGTTTGGTCGTATAGGAACCCTCCGGCATCTCGCGTTTACGCTTCTCGATGAAGTCCTGCAAGTAGGAGAGGAAAGCGAGGTCCTCGATGTTCTTGTCGCCGCGGAACGTGTCCGCACCCGTGGTGGAGCCTTCCGGCAAAGCCTTGATGATGACGGCGGTCTTGTCCACGTTATAGACCAAGGAGTCCACCGCCACCGGCTTGAAGTACTCTCCTCCGGTGATAAGTTCCAAGGCGGATTGGTCACCCTTCAGCAAGTAAACCACCTTCTCCGCCTCCATCTTCGCGATCGCCTCGTCGTTGACGAAGCCCACGCGAAGGATCTGTTTGGTGCGCACATCCTGCACAACCGCTTGAATTGTATGCATAGTTATATATTTTACGTTTTACGAAAGCCCTTAGGCATTGGTCAGCACGGTCTTGAGGCGTGCGATGAAGTCGTCGGCCTCCGCCTTCGTCAAGCAGAGAGGCGGCAAGAGGCGAAGCACGTTCATGCCGCTGCAGCCTGTGAAGACGTGTTGTTCGAAGACCAGTTTCTTGCGGATCTCCCTCTGCGGGCAATCCAATTCGATACCGATCATCAAGCCACGTCCGCGGACATCCGTGACGTGAGGCAGTTTAGCCTCCTTCAGTTGTTGCATGATGTATTCTCCCACCTCGCCCGCGTTCGCCACGAGGTTTTCCTGCTCCATCACGTCGAGTACCGCCAAGCCAGCGGTGCAGGCCAGATGGTTGCCACCGAACGTGGTGCCCAGCTGTCCGAAGATAGGGGTGAAGATAGGCGAGATGATCAAGCCAGCGACAGGGAAACCGTTGCCGATGCCCTTCGCCACCGTGATCATGTCAGGCTGTACGCCTAGGTGTTGGTGGGCGAAGAACTTACCCGAGCGGCCGTAACCGCATTGGATTTCGTCGCAGATCAAGACAGTGTTGTAGTCGTCGCATGCCTCGCGGAGTCCCTGCAGGAATTCGCTCGTCACCATGCGTATACCGCCCACGCCTTGGATGCACTCCAAGATGACGGCGCAGACGTCCCCTTTCTTAATCTCCTTCACCCATGCGTCCAAGTCGTTCAGCGGGAGGTAGGTGACATGTCCGTTGTCGTTGATAGGGGCGATGATCTTCGGGTTGTTGGTCACCTCGACCGCCAACGAGGTACGTCCGTGGAACGCTTTGTCGGAAGAGAGCACGCGGGTGCGTCCGTTGTAGAAGGAAGCCAGCTTGAGGGCGTTCTCGTTCGCCTCCGCGCCGGAGTTGATCATGAAGAAGCGGTAGTCCTCGTAGCCGCAGGCCTTGCCCAATCGTTCAGCCAACTGCACTTGTAGTTTGTTGATCACTGAGTTGGAGTAGAATCCGAGCTCGTTCAACTGCTTTGTCATCATCTCCACGTAGTGGGGGTGGCAATGTCCGATGCTGATGACAGCGTGTCCACCATACAAATCAAGGTATTCCTGGCCTTTCTCGTCCCATACCTTACAACCTTTTCCCTTTACGATATTCACGTCGAAAAGAGGGTATACATCGAAAAGTTTCATATCGAAAATATTATTATATTCCTTTTTAACCAAGCCGGCAGGCTATCCGACCGACGTCGCGAAATTACAAAATTAATGTGATATCCCCGCAATTCTCAACGCTTAACTCTTCATTCTTAATTCGCTGGAGGGCAAAAGAAAAGGGGCGCTTTTCACAAAACACCCCAATCGTACTTGTAATTGAGTTTAGAAGATCTTAATTGTATTTTGTAGTATATGCTTTTTCTGTTTTGTGGGGAGGGACGATGTCCTCCTGCCTTGTTTCATCGTTATATGTTGAAGTTATTAATATGTTCAGATTCGTTTTTGATCGTTTTTTTTACCGTTTTCATAATGGGCGGGCAGCGTGCCCGCCCCTATGAAAACAGTCGCACACTAGTGCTTAATCACCATACACACCATGGACATAAGTTGTCCGTTTAATAATTATACAATTATACACTTGTTTTTTGATGCGTTCCATTCCGTCGATCATGGTATCAATAACGTCAACCATGCCCATGACAGAAGGAATACCGCTGCGTAAATAAATAGTAGCTGGATTCTCATAAGCGTTATATTTTGATCGTTACACATCCAACAAGCAATCAGAGCTCATAACGCCGCAAACTATTTCTTCGCAAACAAGAAATATCTCAAAATTCGCAATTTAACCCTTATTCACATCAACACTATTTGCGACCTACGTACCGGTTCGGGATTTCGCTTAACCCCTTCCTTAAGCCCTTTTTCACAAATTTAAAAAAATTATGTTCCATTATGAATTATTAACACAATAATTTCGTTGACTCTTGTCAAAAACGTATTGTAGGCTTAAAAATCGAGGATGTTTCTGATGATCCACCAGCCTATCGCGAGCACAAGACAGGTGAACGGGACGCAAGGTTTGTTCAGCCGGTTGTAGAGTGCCGGATGCTTCTCTTGTATCTGCGAAGAGATTACTGACAGGATGATGAATGGGATGGAAAAGACCATGAAGGCGTTGTATCGGATCGCCGGCAGGATCTCAAGGTGGAGCAAACAATGGATCGCCCTCTGCGTGCCACATCCGGGGCATTTCAAGCCTGTCAGGACGTAGAAGGGACATTTCGGGAAGAGTTTGAAATCGGATGGGTTATATTTGTGGTAGACAATCGCCAACACGACACAGATCACCGCGACAGCGATCCATTTCCACCACACTTTTATCGAAAAGGACATTACTTGTTCCGTGTTTTATTGGTTCACACACCCTTGCGTTTAATGGGAAAGAGCAAGAAAGCCATCAGTGTGGACCTTCTTGCTCTATTGATTCATTCCCAATCTATCCCAATGGGACTATTCTTATTGGAATATGTTTGATCCGATGCCAACAAAGAAATAGAGGATTGGTAGTATGATGGCAGCCACCAAGGCCAAGCCCACACCCCATCTCACATAGCTTCTAGCATCCTTGCTGGCTTTTTTTGCCGCTTGGTATTTGCCTTCCGCATACAATGAGTTCACTTTGCACGCCTTGAAGATTCCAAGGAGTCCGAAAGGCAAACAGCAAAAGATCGTTACTAGAATTGATTGTACCAAGTAACTTTTTGGACACTTTTCCGTACCATTTTCCATACCAATACAAATGCTAAAATTGGATCAATGATTGAATGGTTTCTTCTCTTATTAGAGTTGTCCGCTTGTGGCAGCTCCGATTATGACGAACATATACACTGCGTACAGCACTAAACCTACAAGACCCAAAATCAAACCGATTTTGCAGAATTTCTTGGCGTCGTTGCTAGCCTGTACCGCTTCTTCGTACAAACCTTGTGCGTAGAGTCCGTTTACTTTCGCTGCCTTAACGATACCTACGATTCCCAAAGGGAGGCAGCAGAAGATTGTTACTAAGATTGATTGAACTAAATAATTCTTTGGACAACTGTTTTCCATATCTGTAAAAATTTAATTGTTAATGATTTGATATCCTATTTGTTTTAATTTACTATTTCCGTTCCATCATACTTGCGTTTATCATGCATTATGAATTCAATGCAAATATAACGATTTATTTCGTACGACAAATCTTTTAGGGTCGATTTGGTCATCTTTCTTGCGTAAATTTTATTTAGGCGGGGCGGAGGCGGGGCGAAGAGGGCGTCGTTGGGGTGTGTCCCGTCAGGGGTGTGTCCTGCGGTTTCCTCGGAACTTCCGGCTTCCCCTGACAAAAAGGGCGGCGCGGTCACGGATGTGACGGCGCCGCCCGATGTTCTTTCGGAGCTGCGACCCCGGGAAGGCGAAGTTAATCCTCTTCGCTCTCGTGAATCGTTTCAGACTCTTCTGTCAAGTCCACCTCGTTGCCTTTCTCGTCGTAGAACTGATACTGAAGGAACGCATAGTTTTGGGACGGGATCAACTTGAAGGAGCAATGGTACTTCCGGCTCCATTTGGACTTCAGCGTGAAGAATGGGAGTCCCTTGTTGATGTAAGCCGCCACGTAAGGGTGGACATAAAGTTTAAAACTCTTTACTTGTAACATGTTTACAAGATAGTCTATCTTACTCTCCAATGTGTCCACGAATAAGATAGAGGGTTGGGAAACACCTTTTCCCATGCACGTCGGACAAACTTCCTCCGTGTTGATGTGCATCTCAGGACGCACTCGTTGACGTGTGATTTGCATCAGGCCGAACTTGCTGAGTTGCAAGATGTTGTGTCTTGCTCGGTCGTTCTGCATGTTCGCCTTCATCCTGTCATAAAGGGCTTGGCGGTTCTCCGCTTTGGTCATGTCGATGAAGTCGACCACGATGATGCCGCCTAGGTCGCGCAGCCTCAGTTGTCTGGCCAGTTCATCGGCCGCCGCCAGGTTCACCTCGATGGCGTTCGCCTCTTGGTCGTTGCCGGCCTTGGACTTGTTGCCGCTGTTGACGTCCACGACGTGCATCGCTTCGGTCTTCTCGATGATGAGGTAAGCCCCGTTCTTGAAGGAGACGATCCTTCCGAAGAGCGACTTCAGTTGCTTGGTGACGGAGAAATGGTCGAAGATAGGGGTGTCGCCCGTGTAGAGCTTGACGATGTTCCTTTTCTCCGGAGCTATTTCGCTCACATACTCCAGCACCTCGTTGTAGACAACCTTGTCGTTCACGTGAATGCTTTCGAACGAAGGGTTGAAGATGTCGCGGAGGATGGCGACGGTGCGCCCGAACTCCTCGTGGATCAGTTTAGGCAGTTTGCCTTCGCTGCTCATCTTCGCCACGCTGGCTTCCCAGCGTTGCACGAGCGTCTGTATCTCCGCGTTCACGTCGTCCACCGACTTCCCCTCCGCCACGGTGCGCACGATGACACCGAAGTTCTTGGGCTTCACGCTCCTGACGATCTGCTTGATACGGTTCCGCTCTTCGTTCGATTTGATTTTTTGGGAGACGAACACTTTGTCCGCTCCTGGGATAAGCACCAGAAACCTGCCTGCGATGGAGATCTCCGCCGTCAGCCTAGGTCCTTTCGTGGAAATCGGTTCCTTGGCGATCTGCACGAGCACCTCCTGCCCCGGTGTGAGCAGGTCCGTGATCTGTCCGCCCTTCTGGATTTCCTTCTGGATTTGATAACGAGAGAGGGTGAGTCCCTTCTTCTTCCCGCTCAGGGCATCCTTCATGAACGAGTTCAGTGTCAGGAAATGAGGCCCTAGGTCTTGGTAGTGGAGGAATGCTCCCTTCTCGTAGCCCACGTCAACGAATGCCGCATTGAGTCCCGGCATCAGTTTCTTCACCTTGGCGAGGTATATGTCGCCGACGGAGAATTTGCTGTCCCGCCTATCCTTGTTCACCTCAACCAGCTTCTTGTCGTCCAGTTGTGCGATGGATATCTCCGATGCTTGAACATCAATTACTAATTCGCTACTCATAACATAAAATTTTTTTAAATATAAAAAGAACAAACTCAAGTACTTCCTCAAGTTTGTTCTTTCGTCTCTTTTCGCAACTAAAGACCGTTATTTCTTCTTATGACGATTCTTCTTCAGTCTTTTCTTGCGTTTGTGAGTAGACATTTTATGTCTCTTTCTCTTCTTTCCGCTTGGCATAATTGTTAAAATTTAAATTATTAATTTTATGATTATTTTTTCTTTCCGTCCTTAACTGCGGTCTTCTTCACATCGTTCATGAAGGTCTTGGCTGGCTTGAATGCCGGGATATTGTGCGCTGGGATGATGATGGAAGTCTTCTTCGAGATGTTTCTAGCCGTCTTCTCAGCTCTGGCTTTCACGATGAAAGAGCCGAACCCTCTCAAATATACATCCTCACTCTTGGATAGGGATCTCTTCACCTCGCGCATGAAAGATTCCACCACTTTCAAAACATCTTCTCTTTCAATTCCTGTTGTCCTTGAAATCTCGTTAACGATATCTGCTTTAGTCATCTCAAATACTTTGTTTATAATAACGTACTTAATCTTAATTTTCGGTCTGCAAATATACTCATTTTCACCGATTAAAAAAAAGATAACGTTATTTTTTTCTTCGTAATGTTCCAACCGCTCTTTTTTGTCGCCCAATCCTCTGATTCGGCAATGCCCTGACGTGCCTTCGGGAGGGTATTGCCAAGGCGGCCGATGAAAATCCCTGTCTTTAAATATAAGGTGGATCCTGGAATTTTATGGGGTCCGTCTAAGGGGTTGCCGCAGGTCTCTTCCCTGCCCGGATGGCCTTTCCCCCGCTGGGATTCCGCCTTCCCATCCTGTGGTTTTCCCCCTGGTTTTCCCTTCCGTGATTTTGCGGTTTGAGGACAAATATACCCTTTTAAGTATACAAGGAATAAAAAAAAGAGTAAATTCGCGAATGTGAATAGGTCAATGTATGTCAAAGATTGAAATAAAAAAAGTCGAGAGCAAGAAGGATCTGAAGACCTTCATCCGTTTCCCGGAAACGTTGTACAAAGGCAATGCATATTGGGTGCCTCCTTTGGAATTCGACGAGATGAACGTGCTGAGACGCGATGTGAACCCCGCCTTTGACCATTGCGAGGCGGAGTACTGGCTGGCTTACAAGGATGGTGTGCTGGCGGGTAGAGTGGCCGGCATCATCAATAGGGTCGCTAACGAGAAGTGGGGCGACAAGGTCCGCTTCGGCTGGCTGGACTTCATCGAGGACATCGATGTGCTCCGCGCCCTGATCGATCAGGTCATCGAATGGGGCCTCTCCAAGGGCATGAAGATGATCCAGGGCCCCCTCGGTTTTAATGACATGGATAAGGAAGGCCTCCTGGTCGACGGGTTCGACAAGATGCCGACCATCGCCAATATATACAATTACCCTTATTATCCCACCATGCTGGAGCAGTTGGGCTTCAACAAGGACGAGGATTGGGTGCAGTACCGCATCAAGGTGGCGGACATCCCGGAAAAGGTGAAGGCTGTCAGTGAGGGTATCGCCAGACGCTACAACGTGAGGGCGGTCTTCTTCGATAAGAAGAAGGACCTGAAGAAATACGGGAAGGCCATGTTCCATGTGCTGAACGAGGCTTTCAAGGATTTGTACGGCTATGCGACGCTTTCGGACAAGGAGATCGAGTCGCTGATCAAGACTTATTTCAGTTTCGTCGACCCTAAATATGTCTGCTTCGTGCTGGATGAGCATGACGACGTGGTGGCTTTCGGCGTGAGCATGCCGACTTTGTCCAGGGCGTTCCAGAAGGCGAAGGGAAAGGTGCTGCCGTTCGGCTTCGTCCACATCCTCAAGGCGTTGCATGCGAATGACACCATCGACTTGTACCTGAACGGTGTGCATCCGGATTGGCAGAAACGTGGTATCCATGCGTTGTACTATACGAAGATGACCCAGGCATATATCGACAACGGATTCAAATATGCCATCACGAACCCTCAGTTGGAAAGCAACACCAATGCGGTGCGCATCTGGCGTAATTACGACCAGGAGCCTTACATCCGCCGCCGTTGCTACTCGAAGGGGATTTAGTGTGACGAACACGTGGTTGCCGGCTTGTCGGCCGGTTTTTGCGGAACGGTCCCGGAACCCGGAATGGGCTCCTTCCTTTCCGTTGGAGAGAGGATTATTTTACGAAACCCACTAAATACTTTATTTATGGATTATACGGAAGGCGCATTGTCCGCGCTGAAGAATGATAAATTTGTGCAATACATCGGCGTGGAGCTGTTGAGTGCCTCGGAAGGCCGTGCGACGGGTAGGATGGTGATCCAGGATTTCCATCTGAACGGCGTCGGCTCCGTGCAGGGCGGAGCGCTCTATACTTTGGCGGACTATGTCGTGGCCGCCGCTGCGAATTCCCGCGGGAAGACGGCGGTCTCGTTGGACGGCCATATCGACTACATAAAGGCGGTCTCCTCCGGTGTCCTCACCGTGGAGGCGAAAGAGATCTCCCTCAAACGTACGATTGCCATCTACGTGGCGGAGATCAGGAACGAGGAGGGCGCGTTGGTCGCCTCCTATCAGGCTAAAATGTTCAGAAAAGATTAAGGATGAGGCTCTTACGATACATATTGCTGCTTTCGTTCTTTCCCCTATTCCTGGGGGGATGCGACTTCTTTTTCGGTAGCGTGTCCGCTGATACGGAGCTCGTGCCGGACGAGCCGCTGAGCGAACCGGACGGGAAATACCGCCCGAAGCGTCGTTGGAGCCAAATCTATTCCCTCAAGAAGAGCCGCTTCCTGCGCGACCCGAATAAGATGCACATCGCGGCGGGCAAGGAGATGGGGCTCAATCCCCCGTATAGAAAGAATGCGGACTTCCTCGCCGAGAGGGATTCCTTGCTGGAGTGTGGCGCATTGGTCTATGTGCCGGATTCCACCTACTACGTGAAGAAAACGGCCAAATACTCCTACCCGTACCTGACACCCGAGGCCTTCAAGGTGCTGAACGAGCTTTGCGATCGTTTCCAGCAGAAGCTGAAGGAGAAGAAACAACCCGCGTATTCGCTCTATCTGACCTCCGCCTTGCGTACGGAGGAGAGCCAAAGGAAACTGAGGAAGGGGAACAAGAACGCCACAAGGGATACCACCAGCCACCTCTACGGCGCATCTTTCGACATCTCTTACTGGGAGTTCCTCCGCAACTCGAACAGACGTGCGTATAGCTACAAGCATATCCAAAACATACTCACCAAGACGGTGAGCGAGATGAGGAACGAAAACAGGTTCCTCGTCATCAAGGAGAATGGTCAGTTCTGCTTCCATATCACTGTGATTCAATAGAATAGGAGGGTCGGTCATGTTCGTCAAGACGGATGCCATCGTTTTAAGCCATAAGAAGGTGAGGGACAACGCAGCCCTGCTCACACTCTATACGGAGGAGTTGGGTAGAGCCTCCTTCCTGCTCTACGGGGCGGGTAGTAAACGGGGCGGCAAGTGTTTCTCCATGCTCCAACCCCTTTCCCTGCTCTCCGTGGAGGCGACCCTCAAGAACGGGCAGGAACTGAACGTGGTCAAGGAGCTGAAGTGCCTGCATCCCTTGATCGACGCCATGTCCAACCCCTATAAGAGCAGTATCCTCTTCTTCTTGGCGGAGATGTTGACGAACGTCTTGCGCACCAACGAGTCGGACAAGCTCCTTTTCCGTTTCCTCAAAGAGTCTGTGCTATGCCTGAACGGGATGGAGCGCGGGGTCTACAATTTCCATATCGCGTTCCTCGTGCGTCTTTCTTCCCTTCTGGGGTTCTGCCCCGACGTGTGTGATTTGGCGGAGGCGCGCTATTTCGACCTCAGGCAGGCTGAATACACCGACCAACGCCCTCCCCACAAGGAGTTCGTCGCCGACAGGGAGGCTCAGTTCCTGCGCCTGCTCTGCCGAATGAACTATAGGAACCTTTCCTGCTTCCGCTTCTCGAAGGAGGAGCGGAATGAGTTATTGGATTACATCATCGATTATTATAGGATACATTTGCAGGACTTCAGGGAGTTGAAGACGCTGGATGTGCTACGTGAGATATTCGATTGAATCCTAAATCGTCTTTTGCCTCAAGTGAAATTTTCCGTGGTATGAAATGATAAAATTCATATTCCATTCACGTGCTTTAAAAAAATGCATTATTTTTGTCTGTCATTAAAAACATAAAGGATATAGTTATGAGGAAATTTTTAATCATTACGCTACTCTTATTGGTGGGTAGCTCAAGTGCGCTTTGGGCACAGTCGAAGGGTGACGTTCTTATTGGAACGGTAGTTGGTGTGAATGTCAGTAAAAACAATGTGACGACCGATGGGGTTAAAACAGAAGGAGACCCTTCCGTCACTTGGGGGTTGGGCCCTGGGGTTTATGTCTTCCCTGCCAACAAGGTCCGTTTGGGTGTGCAATTCTCGTTGTCTAAGATGAAGGATAGGGTTTCGGACTTCGACCACAAAACGGGTTCTTTTTCCGTAGGTCCGTCGTTCTCCTATTATTTCAGACTCGCTGACAGGTTTTATCTTACACCTGAGATCGGAGCCTTCTTCACACATGCGAAGTCCACTTACGAGCACAGACTCACTAGGATGACTGTGACCGAAGATATGAATGGTTTCGGATTCAGCCTTATTCCTGCCCAATTTGAGTTCAGGCCAGGGAAACGTTTCTGTATGGCTGCGAACATGTTCAGCCTTAGTTATAGCAACCTTGAGGCATCAAATGCTACCAGCACGGATGGATTCGTATTCGACATCGGTTTGAATCCGACGGTCGGAATCGGTTTTTATTTCTAAGCGCATGTCGCATGTGTCATGCCCTGACGGTCATCCGCGGGCATGTAGTATGAAAATGGGAAGGGGGCATCAATTCCGTGTTGATGCCCCCTTCCTTTGTTTGTTGATTGTACTATCAGAATATCTCTGAGCCCAAGACTCCGTTGATAAAGCCCTTCACAAGATCAGCATTCATCCATATACGAACTCCCAAGCACAAAATAGGGACAATAATAAGCGCCAGCCTGATTTTGCCTTTTATGTCGTTGATAGGAATCCTATATAACAATTTGATCGGTGAAAGGAAATTGATCAAATAAGCCTCAGGATCGTCCTTGCTATCCTGCAAACTGCTAAAGTAGGAATAAGTATTATTAACTGCCCCCGACACATTACTTCCCAGTTGAGCTGCTTTATTAGCATATTTTGAGAATTGTTCGTATGTCAAACCCGACAAAAAAGGCGATAAGAATCTGAGTTTGCCCAAGATGAATTCCTTAGACGAGTTAAAGAGCACAGGAGGATCCACCTTTTCTGAAATACCACCTACCTTGCTTTGGATGTAATCGTAATTAGAGGCAATCGTGTGGTCGATGGAGGGGTCGATAATTTCAGGAGCCCTATGCAAGACATAATAAGCGGCAACCCCGGCAGTGGCAGCTAAAAAGAACACAATGGAAATGAGCAGCCTCAATTTGCTAAATTCACCCCATGAAAAAATAAGAGGTGTCAATACCAATGCAATAACGACACCTATAAACAATCCTTTGATAATAATGCCAATAGCTTTGGCACCTAAACCTTTAATAAGAGACGTTACCAGGGAGAAGACAACTCCCAATGCTCCACCTGCGATCTTCATATATTCAATATGTTTTTATTTTAAATAAATTCAGTAAACTATACAAAGTTATAAAAAAAATGGAAATTAATATTTACTTTTGCGACAATTAGATCAATAGAATATTTTTAAATTATAGCAATACGTCATATGGAAGAATTAATGGGTGTAATAATTGTCGTCTACATAGCCTATTTCATACTATTGGCCATTTTGTTTGGAATCATCAAACTCGTGTTAAAGAAGGTGTTCCATGAAGACGTTTCAAAAAAGAAGATGGTCATTTTTTTCCTCATAATCTTGGTGCTTCCGTTTGCCTTTTTCAGAAGTTGCAAATCGTGTTCGGACAAAACTAATGAAAGAATCCATCGAGAACGTACCCAGGAGTCATACGTGCGTGATTTCTTAGAAGAAAATGGAGCCTCAAGTCTGTCTCTGCCAAAATTCAAAGTCAATTCGTATAAAAGTATCAATACGTATGATAACGATAATGGCGATAAATGGGTTATAGAGTTTGAAGAACCAATCGACAGCACCCAACTCAAAGAGATTGACCTAAGTGGAACTGCGAAAACGAAAGGCAGAGTTCTTTTCTTCCCAGTTGTGCGTGGATATTCAAGCACGATTGATCCGGCCTTTTTGGATGAGGAAGATTATGCGACAAGAGATGCCGAAAAGGAAGAGACACCGGAGGAGGAAGAGCCTGATCGCAAATATGATTATAGAAATTTCAAATTAGAGCTAATGCCTGATGGTAAAACGGCTATCCTTCTCTATTCGTACCACATAACTTATAAGAAGAGACATGGTTCGGGAGGTGGTTCATGGCATCATGACGATTAATGTAGGGGAATTTGGTTTCCCCTTAACACCCCGTTGCCGGACCGAAAAAGATGGTGGGGTATGACCTGTCGGAAAGCCTGAATGCGGAAGGCTCACTTCGTGCCTTAAGGATGGCGGACGCCTCGTGGCTGTGCGGCGCGCCTCTTTCCCCTTGTTTTTTTATATTGTAAAATCATCGTTGTTAATAATTCAGTCGTGAAAAGTTTTGCATATCCCCTATCATTTATCTATTTTCGCAAAGGAAAATAATAAGTTTCACTTTTAAATCTGATGGATATGGCTGAGAAAACACGATATTCGGATGCGGAACTTGCAGAATTCAAGGAGCTTATACTTGAGAAATTGGCCGCAGCCCAAAGAGATTACGAATTATTGAAGGCCAGCTTGGCTAATATGGACGGAAACGACGTGTGCGATACATCGCCTACCTTCAAGGTGTTGGAGGAGGGTGCCGAGACGATGACCAAGGAGGAGGCAGGCCGTTTGGCGCAGAGGCAGATGAAGTTCATCCAGCACCTGCAGGCCGCTTTGGTGCGTATTGAGAACAAGACGTATGGTATTTGCCGCGAGACGGGTAAGTTGATCCCTAAGGAGAGATTACGCGCCGTTCCTCATGCCACATTGTGCATCGACGCAAAAAACAGTGGCGTGAAATAAAAGAAGTGAAATTGCGGTTCGGACTTCTCTTCGGGGGATGCTCGAATCGCTTTTTATATACAGATTGTGCAATCAGAACAGAAAAAGGAATGGATTTACGCTTCCGCTTTGATCTTCGGTATCATACTGATCGATCAGATTGTGAAGCTGTACGTGAAGACGCACTTCTACTTGCATGAGAGCGTCGAGGTGACAAGTTGGTTTTTCATCCGATTCGAGGAGAATAACGGAATCGCTTTTGGCATGGAGTTCTTCAAGGGGAACAACAAGATAATCTTGACCATATTGAGGATCATCGCTGTGGGTGCGCTTTGCTATTACCTCCGTCATGTGATCCGGAAGGGGATGAAACGTGGCTTCGTGCTCAGTATCGCCGCCATCATAGCGGGTGCGGCGGGTAACATCGTCGATTGCGTCTTCTATGGCTACTGCTTCAATTCGAGTGTGGGACAGGTGGCCGAATTCATGCCCGAAGGAGGAGGGTACGCTCCGTTGTTCTGTGGTAGGGTAGTGGATATGCTGAAGTTCCCGCTCTTCTCCTTCACGTGGCCGGAATGGTTGCCTCTGGTGGGCGGTGAATCTGCCACGTTCTTTTCCCCTATCTTCAATCTGGCGGACTCCGCCATCACTGTGAGTGTTTTTGTCATCCTGATATTCTACAGGAATTATCTTTCGTCGGAATCCAAGGATAATCATAACGAATCTGTGGCAGAGAAGAAATGAAAGGTTTAAGTGCTATCATATTGTGCGGCTTGTTGTCGCTGGCGGCTTGTTCACCGGACCCTTCCCGTCCGGTCATCCCGGAGGATAAGATGGCGGACATCTTGGTGGACCAATATCTGGTGCAGTCCGCCGCTGTCCAACGCCCTGTCCAGAAACCTGATCTGGTTAATTTCTACTATGCCCATATCTTGGAGAAATATCATTATACGGAGGCTGAATTCGACTCCTCCGTGGCGTGGTATACGGCTCACATGGATGTGTACGAGGGAGTTTATGAGAAGGTCATGAAAAGGTTGCAGGCCATGGAGGACTCCTGCCTGAATGCCCTTCCGAAGTCTTCCGACTAATACTCTTTTTCAACGAGGGAATGTTATGGTGAGGGGTTATCTGGCACGTAGGATCTATCTGTCTCCCACTAAATGGTTGCGTAATGCGCTCCTCTCCGTGGAGGATGCTGGCTCTGTTTCCGTCTCTTTGTTTGACGGGGTGGAACTTCCTGCCACGACTTTCGTGGAGGGCATTATCCTCCCTTTCGAGCCTCGGTTCGTGCGCTCTGTTCCCTTATCGGATTATCTGTCGATGAATGAATTCCCCGCAGAAGATAGTGCCCCGCTCCATTATTGGGTTCTCGATTACCCGGGACTCTTCTCCGGACATGGGACGCCTGCGGAGGAAGGCGAGTGGCATGTCGCCCAACTTTGTTAGTCTACCAAGTTCTCCTGTTTCTTCTTGAGATAGTTCACGAACTCGTAGTCATGGTCGTTCTTCTCGTCGGCTGAGAAGCACTCCCTGGAGTATTCCTGCCAAACGGTGTCGAGGATAGGGGGGAAGAAGGTGTCTGCCTGTGGCGACACATGCACGCGGGTGAGGCATAGCTTGTTGGCGAGGGGCATCATCAACTCGTATATCTGACCTCCACCCATGACGAAGATCTCCTCCTTCTTCAGGGATGGGTCGGACTCGAGCTCGGTTAGGGAACGGATGATCTCGCATCCTGGGGCCTCGTCTTCCTTCATCGTGCGTGACAGGATGATGTTGCGTCGGTTAGGTAGGGGCCGACCGATGGAGAGGTATGTGTTGCGACCCATCAGGACAGTGTGCCCGGTCGTCAGGAACTTGAAATGTTTCATGTCTCCGGAAAGATGCCATAACAGTTGATTGTCTTTTCCGATGGCCATATTATCCGCTACGGCGGCGATGATCGTGTATTCCATATCCTCTCTTTTTGTTTTCTGCGCGAAGATAATATGTTTTACCTATTTGTTCCCTTCCCGCACGCTAAAGATTGTTTCGAATCATTTGTAATATATTGTATATTAAACAATTATAATATTTATGTAATTTTTTTCAAAAAAAGGAGAACATTCTATTTGAATTATGCTATAACTTTGTACCCGTAATATTTCGAAGAATGACAAATTACATAGTCAATATTATTAACATTTCCATTATTTTCCTTTTGCGTAGCTTAAGGAAGTGAGGAATGTGTATATTGACGAACCCTATAGAACCTTTCTCACTTCCTTGTGGGAAAGGTTCTTTTTTTATTATATTTATCTAACAAAAGAACTTTATGTCTGAGAGATTATTCATTTTTGACACGACACTGAGAGACGGGGAGCAGGTCCCCGGTTGTCAGTTGACCACCATCGAGAAGCTTGAGGTGGCCAAAAGTCTCGAGGCTTTGGGCGTGGATGTGATTGAGGCGGGTTTCCCTATCTCCAGTCCGGGGGATTTCAAATCGGTTGAGGAGATTTCCAAGGTGGTGACCCAGCCCATCGTATGTGCGTTGACCCGTGGTATTGAGAAGGACATTGATGTGGCCTACGAGGCGCTTCACTTCGCGAAGAGGAAACGAATTCACACGGGTATTGGTACGTCCGACTTGCACATCCGCTACAAATTCAACTCCAACAGGGAGGAGATTCTTGAGCGCGCCATCGCCGCCACGAAGTACGCGAAGAAGTACGTGGAAGACGTGGAGTTCTATTGTGAGGATGCGGGCCGGACCGACAACGAATACCTCGCCCGCGTGGTGGAGGCGGTCATCAAGGCGGGTGCGACCGTCGTCAACATACCGGACACGACGGGCTATTGCCTCCCGGATGAGTTCGGCGCTAAGATCAAATACCTCTTCGACCACGTCGACGGCATCCACAAGGCTATCGTTTCCACCCACTGCCACAATGACCTCGGCATGGCGACCGCCAACACGCTCGCAGGCGTGATGAATGGCGCCAGACAGGTGGAGGTGACCATCAACGGTGTGGGCGAACGCGCGGGTAACACCGCTCTCGAAGAGGTGGTGATGGCCCTGCGCTGCCGCAAGGAGCTGAACATCGACACCGCGATCGACACGAAACATATTTACCATACAAGCCGCATCGTCTCTAACCTGATGAACATGCCGATCCAGATGAACAAGGCGGTGGTCGGAAGGAACGCCTTCGCCCACTCCTCCGGCATCCATCAGGACGGTGTGCTGAAGAACCTCAGCACCTACGAGATCATGAACCCTAAGGACATCGGCATCGACGACAACATGATCGTGCTGACGGCCCGCAGCGGTCGGGCGGCCCTTCGCCACCGCCTCGGCACACTGGGGTACGAGGTGACGAACGAACAGCTGGACGATCTCTACAATAAGTTCCTCGTCTTGGCGGACCAGAAGAAGGAGGTGATGGATGATGATATCCGCATGTTGATGGGAAAGGGCGGCGGAGAGAAGGCGGTCGAGGTGATCTCTCTCCAGGTCGTTTCAGGCAAGAACATCAACCACGAGGCCGATCTGGTGCTCTCCGTCCATGGCGAAATCAAGGAGGCGAAGGCCTTCGGAAACGGTCCGGTGGACGCCGCCATCAATGCGCTGAAGGCTATCCTCCAAGAGAAGATGACCCTCTGCGAGTTCACCATCCAATCCATCAGCAAGGGTAGCAACGACGTCGGAAAGGTACACATGCAGGTGGAACATAACGGCAAGGTATATTTCGGCTTCGGTGCCAATACGGATATCGTCGAGGCTTCCCTCGAGGCCTATGTGGACGCCGTCAATAAATTTATGTGATAACTGATAACGATAGCAATTATGAATACATTATTTGACAAGATATGGGATGCCCACGTGGTATCACAGCTGGAGGATGGGCCTTCCCAACTCTACATCGATCGCCTCTACTGCCATGAGGTGACCACCGCACAGGCTTTTACGGGCCTCCGTGAGCGCGGACTGAAATGCTTCCGTCCTGAACAGATCTATTGCATGCCCGACCATAACATCCCTACCCATGACCAGGACAAACCGATCGAGGACGAGGTGGGCAGGAAACAGGTGGCCACGCTCGAACAAAACGCTAAGGACTTCGGACTGAGCTACTTCGGCATGAATGACAAAAGGAATGGTATCATCCACGTCGTCGGACCGGAGCGGGGACTCTCCCTGCCGGGCATGACGATCGTCTGCGGCGACTCGCACACCTCCACGCATGGCGCGATGGGTGCCGTGGCTTTCGGCATCGGAACCTCCGAGGTGGAGATGGTGCTGGCGAGCCAATGTGTGTTGCAGGCGAAGCCTAAATCCATGAGAATCAATATCGAAGGGGAACTTGGCAAGGGTGTGACCCCGAAGGATGTGGCGCTCTACATCATGAGCCAGATGAGCACATCCGGCGCCACGGGTTACTTCGTGGAATATGCCGGGTCGACTGTCCGCAACATGACCATGGAGGGCCGTCTCACCCTCAGCAACCTCACCATCGAGATGGGTGCGCGCGGCGGATTCATCGCACCGGACGAGGTGACCTTCGCCTACCTGAAGGGGCGTGAGCATGCTCCTAAGGGAGAGGCATGGGAGAAGGCGGTGGCCTACTGGAAGACCCTCCGAAGCGGTGAGGATGCGGTGTTCGACCGTGAAATCACCTTCTATGCCAAGGATATCGAACCGATGGTCACCTACGGTACCAACCCGGGCATGGGCATGGGTATCTCGCAACATATTCCTTCCCTCGAGAGCGTTGAGGCTTCGAGCCGCGCCTCCTTCCAGAAGAGCTTGGGCTACATGGGCTTCCAAGCGGGCGAGAGCCTCTTGGGCAAGAAGGTGGACTACGTCTTCTGCGGCTCCTGCACCAATGGTAGAATCGAGGATTTCCGCGCGTTCGCTTCGCTCGTGAAAGGGAAAAAGAAAGCACCAAACGTGACCTGCTGGTTAGTGCCGGGCTCATGGATGGTGGACCAACAGATCCGTGAAGAGGGGTTGGACAAGGTGCTTGAGGAGGCTGGCTTCGTCCTCCGTCAACCGGGCTGCTCCGCCTGCCTCGCCATGAACGACGACAAGATACCGGCCGGCAAACTGAGCGTCTCCACCTCCAACCGTAACTTCGAGGGTAGGCAAGGTCCTGGCGCCCGCACCATATTGGCCAGCCCGCTCGTGGCAGCCGCATCCGCCGTCACAGGCGTCATCACAGACCCTCGCACAATGTTATAACCTAAAAAAGACAAGATACGATGAAACAGAAATTCGATATAATAGTTAGCAGATGTGTTCCCCTCCCATTGGAGAATGTGGACACGGATCAGATCATACCCGCCCGTTTCCTGAAGGCGACGGACAAAGAGGGGTTCGGTGAGAACCTATTCAGGGATTGGCGCTACGACAAGGAGGGTAACCCTGTCAAGGAGTTCGTGCTGAACGACCCCACCTACAGCGGCTGCGTCCTCGTGGCTGGCAAAAACTTCGGTAGCGGTAGCAGCCGTGAGCATGCGGCCTGGGCCATCGCCGGATATGGGTTCAGGGTGGTTGTCTCCAGCTTCTTCGCGGACATCCACAAGAACAATGAGCTGAACAACTTCGTCCTGCCTGTCGTGGTGAGCGAACCCTTCCTGGCCCGTCTCTTCGCCAGCATAGACGAGAACCCTAAGATGGAGGTGAAGGTGGATCTGCCGAACCAGACCATCACCAACCTGGCGACGGGGGAGAGCGAACAATTCGAAATCAACGCATACAAGAAAGAGTGCCTCATGAAGGGTTACGACGATATCGATTACCTATTGAGCAAAAAGAACCTCATAGAGGATTATGAGTCTAAAAGAGAACAGACATGGAAATAATGGACACTACCCTACGTGATGGGGAACAGACATCGGGGGTATCATTCGCCCCCCACGAGAAACTGGGTATCACCCGCATGATGATCGAGACCTTAGGCGTGAACCGTGTGGAGGTGGCCTCCGCCAGGGTCTCCGACGGTGAGTCGGATGCGGTGAAGCGTATCGTGGAATGGGCCAAGAAGGCCGGACACCTGCAGCGCATAGAGGTGCTCGGTTTCGTGGATGGCGGCACCTCCCTCCGCTGGATCGAGGAGATGGGCGCCAAGGTGATGAACCTGCTCACCAAGGGTTCGAAGCGTCATGTGGAGAACCAATTGGGGAAGAGCACCCAAGAGCATCTCGCGGATATCCGCGCCATCGTTCTCGACGCACAGGCAAGGGGTATCGAGGTGAACCTCTATCTGGAGGATTGGAGCAACGGCATGATCCACTCACGCGAATACGTCTACGAGTATCTGGACGCTATCGCCGACCTACCCATCAAGCGGGTTATGCTGCCGGATACCTTAGGCATCCTCAACCCGCAGCAGACCTTAACGTTCTGCAAGGATATGTTGGACCGCTACCCGAAGTACCACTTCGACTTCCATGCCCACAATGACTATGACCTCGCCTTGGCGAATGTCTTCGCCGCCGCGTCGGCCGGTATCCATGGTCTGCATACCACCTTCAACGGCTTGGGCGAAAGGGCGGGCAACGCTCCGCTGACTAGCGTCGTGGCGGTGCTTCATGACCAACTGAAGATCAAGACCTCCATCCGTGAGGATAAGATCTACCAGATGAGCAAGCTGGTGGAGACCTACTCGGGCATCCGTATCCCGAACAACAAACCGATCATCGGTGACAATGTCTTCACCCAATGCGCGGGCATCCATGCGGACGGGGACTCGAAGAACCACCTCTACTACAACGACCTGCTGCCGGAACGTTTCGGACGTGAGCGTGAATATGCCTTGGGTAAGATGTCGGGCAAAGCCAGCATCCGCAAGAACATCGAGGCGTTAGGCATCAGCCTGGACGATGACTCGATGACCAAGGTGACGCAACGTATCATCGAGCTGGGGGACAAGAAGCAGATCGTCACGCAGGAGGACCTTCCTTATATTATATCGGATGTGCTCAAACACCCTGTGGAGAAACAGAAGATACGCATGGTCAACTACTCCCTATCGCTCACCCATGGCATCCGCCCCGTGGCGACCGTGAAGATAGAGATCAACGGGGAGTGCTACCAAGAGACCGCTCCCGGCGACGGTCAGTACAACGCCTTCACGAAAGCGTTATGGAAGATTTACACCTCGCTCAAGAAGCCTATCCCTGAGTTGCTGGACTATTCGGTCATCATTCCTCCTGGCGGTAAGACGGACGCCTTGGTCCACACCACCATCACATGGAAGTTCCGTGACCACGTGTTCAAAACCCACGGACTGGACGCCGACCAGACGGAGGCCGCCATCCAAGCAACAGAAAAAATGTTAAACTTAATAGAAGAAAAACAATGAAACTGAATTTAGCCATCTTACCTGGAGACGGTATCGGACCCGAAGTGGTCTCCGTTGCCCTGAATGTAGTGAAGAAAGTGTGCGAGCGCTTCGGACATACATTGACCTATGACTCCGCTTTGGTCGGTGCTTGCGCCATCGACGCTTGCGGTGACCCTTATCCTGAGGATACCCACGCACTCTGCATGAAGGCGGATGCGGTGCTCTTCGGCGCAGTGGGCGACCCTCGCTTCGACAACAACCCGACCTCCAAGGTACGCCCCGAGCAGGGCTTGCTCGCCATGCGCAAGAAGTTGGGGCTCTACGCCAACCTACGCCCGGTGGAGACCTACCCGTCGCTCGTCGGCCAATCTCCCCTCAAGGAGGAGGTGGTGAGCGGTGCGGACTTCCTCTGCATCCGTGAGTTGACCGGTGGCATGTACTTCGGCGAAAAGGGTAGGAAGGAGAATGGCACGGTGGCCTACGACACCTGCATCTACAGCACGGAGGAGATCCGCCGCATCCTCAAACTCGCCTTCGAGTACGCCATGCGCAGGCAGAAACATCTGACGGTCGTGGACAAGGCGAACGTCCTGGAGTCTTCTCGCCTGTGGAGGGAGGTGGCCCAATCCATGGAGAAGGACTACCCTGAGGTGAAGACCGACTATATGTTCGTGGACAATGCCGCCATGCAGTTGGTGCGTTGCCCGAAGTTCTTCGACGTCATGGTGACGGAGAACACTTTCGGCGACATCCTCACCGACGAGGCGAGCGTCATCGCGGGCTCCATGGGACTTCTCGCCTCCGCCAGCATCGGCACGCACACCAGCCTCTTCGAACCGATCCACGGCAGCTACCCTCAGGCGGCTGGCAAGGACATCGCCAACCCGTTGGCGGCTGTGCTCTCCGCTGCCATGATGTTCGAGTACGCCTTCAACGCCAAGGAGGAGGGCGCCCTCATCCGTCGCGCGGTGGCGGCCTCCCTCGAAGCGGGCGTCGTCACGGAAGACCTCGCCGGCAAGGGTGCGAAAGCCTACAAGACCAGCGAAGTGGGCAAATGGTTATGTGATTATATAGGACGATAAGACAAACGTAGTTATAAGATTGGAAATGAATTATAAGATTGACATACAGGCACTTGCAAGCTATATCCGACATCACGACGTAGCCTATCAGGACAATAAGGGATATTATAACATTTCTTACGGGGAGGATGACGGATGCGCCATCTTCTTCGCAAGCAAGATCTCCTCGATGAAGGAGGTGACGGTCGTCGACCGGAGCGATATGCTCTCCACCCCTTATCGTCGGTTGGCGGAGAGTGCGGCGCCTAATGACCTGCTGATCTTAGCGGAACCCTTCCTCTTCCGGTTTTCGGAGGAGGAAGCCCGCCACTTCCTCATAGATGGATGAAAGAGCGAAAGGCATGTTTTACCCCATGGCTCATTCCTTTTCCTCTTTCTCTTTTAGTGAGTCTTCATATTCAGTTTTCTCATCAAATAGTCGTATGAATAAATACGCGAATAGATCTGGATTTAAAAGTTGGCAACCGTCGCCCACATCAAAAAGATTATACTCAAGGATGATTACATTTCTAGCGGTTACATACTGGAAATAGTTATACTGATACTTAACACGACAACCAAGCGGTTTTGATGGAACCCATTTGATAGTTCCGTGCATATATCTCTCCGGGTCAAATATGGGTTGAGCTTCCTCATATAATTTCTGCATGTGTTTTTGACTTTTCCCCTGATAATAGGAAAGGCCCGTCTTCATCACAGTTAAAGTGTCTCCTGATTTTCGGATAAAATATTCATCTTTATCCTCTGTGTCGAGGATGACAAAAAAGTAGGAACCCGAGACCCGAGAATACCAGGATGGAGAATACAATATTTTATCCACTTTTATACTATCAAAATAAGACAATACATATTGGGCCTCCATTCGCCTTTTTTCTATTAGACTATCAGAATAAGACTTCACATATTGGAAACCGGCATCCTTCTGTTCTATTTCTGTCTCTGACTGCGCATAGATATGAATTGAGCACAATAAAAAGACAATTAAGCTAATATACCTTCTCATATTACCTCCTTTTAACATTTGTGACATGCGGTCTTATCGGTATACATCATCAGTCAATCCATGTATATTCCAAATTTGTGGCATCAATCACCAAGGAAAAATGCTTATCGCCTATTTGTTTCCCTTCAGAGACCTTGCCCGTTATCATGAACGAACCGTATCCGACCCATATATCTAAAACGATTAATGAAAGATTATTCTTTCCCCAAAATGAATCAAATTCATCGGCATAGAATCTTTTTCCTCCTGATATCTTTAGACGTTTCATATCGTATACATCCAAGTAAGCGGAATACGGTACATCCCCCTCTTCCATTCCAAGAAATTCCAGGATCGCTTTGCTGCCATGAATGAAATCAGAACGAATATTATCAAAACATAGTTGTATGCTATTCTTCGTAAGGACAATCCTATTGATTTCCTGGTCATGCATCTGAAATGGAATATTCTCCAAATTTATGTTATATCTCTCTTTTTTCATAAAATAGAATGAATTACTTAACAACTGGCGAGATAGACAATATCATTCGTATTCGTATATCATCTCGTATTTTGTGGCTTTTGTTTTATCTCCCGGATTGTGGTTCGTAGTATCGGTTGTGTCAGCTGATGGTGAAATGGCTCTGAATGAGATTCTTGTGAACAAGACTCCACTTTTACGACATTTTCTCAACCCGTGCTTCGTCATACAGGTTGTCCACGTTGTGTCCGGTGGTAATGTCTTCATGGAATCCTTCAGACTTTCGACGGCGGAATACAAACTCTTGATGTTGTACGATTTCACAAAACCCACTGCGGCGTCCTGCACGTCATGATCCAACAAATTCCCCTCTTCCGTTCTAAACCGTAGCAAGGTGGCCAACATACTATCAAAAGCGGCAGAACCATGCTCTTTTTCATATATATGCAATATTCTCTCATGCATTACTTCCCGGTCGCTACAATCGTATGTGAACAGACCACACCGGGCGTTAAAAACATATTTGTAAAAATCCTTGCCATAGTAATGCCAGGCCAGCTCATTACTCATCACTAAATTATATAGAAAAAGAGGAAGCGCTATAAAGAATATAGCGACAACACACTTCCGTACGGTTTTAGTATTTCCACATCTTTTCCTCATATCCGCAAAAATAAGTGTCATTTCTTAATCTGCCAATTCTTTTATATTCCGGGCAATAATATAGCGTCAGGAAAATTCTTAACTCTTAACTCTTAATTCTTAACTATTAACTCTTAATTCTTAACTATATTTCGTTCATTGGGGCTAAAATCATCTTCATGCAACAAATGTATATCTTTTTGCCACATACAGATAACCTACAGAATGCTTTATTTCTCGATATTTGCAGGGTAAGTATTAATGAAGCATAGTGTATTTTATTTAAAAAGAGTTTATCATGAAAACAACAAAACTTGTATTATTATTTTGTGCACTGTTTTGGCTCGTAGGAGAGTCGACAGCGGCGATTTCCACCCAACCCGTCACAAAGGATGCGACGGAGGGTGCGAAGAAACTATATACCTTCTTGTACGATAATTTCGGCAAGAAAACCATCTCGGGCGTCATGTGCGGTGACATGGACAATGGGGCAAGCTACAAGACCCAAGTGGACGTGGCCTACCTCTACTCCATCGACGGTAACAAGTACCCGGCATTGGTGGGTGTCGACCTCCTGAACGCCACGGGCGCGCAATCGGACGAATCATGGTTCAAGACTTATACGCAGTCGGGTATCAGCCTCGCCAAGGAGCTTTGGAAGGATGGCGGAATACCTTCCTTCAACTGGCACTGGAAGGTGGGCTCGGAGAGTGCCTTCTACGCCAAAGGGGCGAACGATAGTTACACGGACTTCGATTATACCAAAGGCTTCAAGGCTGGCACCACCGAGTGGGACACCTCCTCGGAGACCTACCAACTGCTCATCGCGGACATCGACCACGTGGCTGACCTCTTCCTGGAGCTCCAGGCGTCGGGCGTGGCCGCTATCTGGAGACCTCTTCACGAGGCTTCCGGCGGATGGTTCTGGTGGGGCACAAAGGGCGCGGAGAGCTATGTGGCGCTCTATAGGCTGATGTATGACCGCATGGTGAACGTTAAGGGCGTCAAGAACCTGATATGGGTCTGGAACCTCGAAAAGGACCCTACCAAAGGCTATGCCTACAACGAGGCTTGGTACCCTGGTGATCAGTATATCGATGTGATCGGTGTGGATATCTACAACGGAGCGAATAATACCCAGTCTAATATTAATACTTGGAACACCATCATATCCAAGATGGGTAGCGATAAGATCCTTGCCCTCACGGAAAACGGTCCGATCGTGGACCCTGCCGAGGCTGAGAAGAACGGTGACATCTGGTCTTGGTGGATGCCTTGGTACAACTCATGGAGCGGCGGTTTCATCGACCAAACCAGCGCGACTCTCTGGAAGAGTGCCATGAGCAGCGATCTCATCATCACCCTCGACGAGATGCCGGGATGGGGCACCTACCAAGAGGTGGAGGATCCCTCCTGCGCGGAATCGCTTAAAAAAAACATCTATGAGGCGGAATGCTCGGCAGACTATGCGGCGTCCGTTGAGGCGGTGAACAAGGTGTCCGGAAGCGGTGCGCTGAACCTCAAGGAGAACTCCGATTACATCAATATCAATATCCCCTTGGAGAAGAATGGCTCCTATAAGGTCTATGTGGGCTACAACTCCGTCTACGGGTTCAAGCAGATCGACTGCGCTGTGAACGGTGTGAGTGGAACCGCCAATCTGGGAGAGACCAGGGATGACGAGAGCGTGGACAAGATGGGTGAGACCCTCGTGGGCACGTTCGAATTCGCCGCTGGCGAGAACGTGGTGAAACTCACGCCTATCTGGACATGGGCGGTGGTCGACTACGTGCGCATAGAGAAAGACGATGACGCGCCCGTGTATGAGTTCAAGGTATCGGACGTGGACGGATTCAAGGTGAGCGGTAATAAACTGCTCGACCGTTGCGACAACGAGTTCGTGATGAGGGGCGTCAACATGGCCTACACCTGGTACAAAGGGTCCGCCTACGATCAGCTGAAGGCGATCTATGACAACAAGGCGAATACGGTACGCATCGTCCTGACCAACGGCAACGCCTATGGCTCGCCAGCGGATGACGCGGCTTCCGTCAAGAAACTCATCGACGCTTGCAAGGCGTATGGCATGGTGGCCATCCTGGAGGTACATGACGTGACGGGAAGCGATAAGATCAGCGACCTCGAAGGAGCGGCGCAATACTTCGCCGACCTCGCCAGCACACTGAAGGGAACGGAACCCTATGTGATCATCAACATCGCCAACGAATGGCACAACTCCTCCTCCGCGGCCAACTGGAAGGATGGTTATGTGAAGGCTATTCCGATCATCCGTGAGGCTGGCTTGCGCCACTGCATCATGGTCGACGCAGGCGGATACGGACAGAGTGCGGCCACCATCCACACCTACGGGAAGGATGTCTTGGCGGCAGACCCGGAGAACAACGTCCTCTTCTCCATCCACATGTACGGGACGGCGGGAAACAAGGACCGTGTGAAGAGCAATATCGACGGAGTCATCAACCAAGGACTCGCCCTCTGCATCGGAGAGTTCGGATGGTACCATAGCGATGGGGATGTGGATGAGGACCAGATCCTCTCCTATTGCCAGGAGAAGAACGTGGGTTGGCTGGCATGGTCATGGTATGGCAACGGAAGCCCGGTGGAGTACCTCGACCTCGTGAAGGATGCATCGTCCACCCCGACCTTAGCCGAACAGACGGCAGGCGGCAATTCCTGCGAGTGGGGAAAGAAGATCGTTGAGGCTTGGAAGGCGGAGAGCAAATACGCTATGTTGGACACGTGTCCAGGAACAGCGGTCAATGATATCGCATCCTACGGAGAGAAGGCGATACTCTATTACAAACAGGCGGAGAAGACCCTGTACGTGAATACGGAAGAGGATGGCACCCTGCGGATCATCGACCTCAGGGGTATGGTCATCGACACGAAGCACATCACCCCGAAGGAGAGAACCATCAGTTTGGAAAGGTTTCCTAAGGGTCTATATATCGCCCACTTCGAGGGCTTAAGCGTAAAAATAGCAAGGTAGTAAGGAGAGTAATCGCGGATTACACGGAGACCTTGCCTGCGATGTGAGGGTGAGGATCATAATTCTCCAGTGTGAAATCCTCGTAATCGAAGGAGAAGATATCCTTCTTCTCAGGATTAATCCGCATTTGTGGCAACTGGCGAGGTTCCCTTGTCAGCTGCAATTTTACTTGCTCCAAGTGGTTCGTGTAGATATGCGCATCGCCTAACGTGTGGACGAAGTCGCCCGCCTTGAGGCCCGTCACCTGCGCCATCATCTGGAGGAGCAAGGCGTAGGAGGCGATGTTGAAAGGAACGCCCAGGAAGATATCCGCGCTGCGTTGGTAGAGCTGGAGGCTCAATCGGCCATCCGCCACGTAGAACTGGAAGAAGGCGTGGCAAGGCGGCAGGTTCATCCGCTTGAGGTCCGCCACGTTCCATGAGCTGACGATGATACGGCGCGAGTTCGGGTCCTCCTTGAGGGTTCGCACCACCTCCGCTATTTGGTCGATATGCCCGCCGTCATAGTCCGGCCAGGAGCGCCACTGGTATCCGTAGATATGTCCGAGGTCACCGTCCGGGTCCGCCCATTCGTTCCAGATACGCACACCATGCTCCTGCAGGTACTTCACGTTCGTGTCGCCCTTCAGGAACCAAAGCAGTTCATAGATGATGGATTTCAGGTGAAGCTTCTTCGTCGTGAGCAGGGGGAAACCCTCCTCCAGATTGAAGCGCATCTGATGTCCGAAAACGCTGATAGTACCCGTACCTGTGCGGTCGCCCTTCTGCGTGCCCTCGTCCAGCACACGCTGCAAAAGATCCAAATATTGTTTCATGCCAGTTCAGTCAATCAATTTGAAGACAAAGGTAAGAAAATTTACTATTTGGCTATTTACTATTTACTATTTTCATGGCGGAGGGAAGCGGGTTGGGGTTTGGGGTTGGGCGGTGTGATTATTTACTATTTAACGATTTACTATTTACTATTGAGGCGGGAACCGAAGGGGATTCTCTTTTGGCTGTAAAATATCTGTGTGATTATTTACGATTTAGCTTTTTACGATTTACTATTCGAATTTCACTATCTTTACGGCGAAACTTTATCAAGTGTCAAAATAGATGATATCAATATGAGAAATTTTATATTTGTGGTGATGGTTTTATTGAGTGCAAATTTATACGCTCAGATCCTCAATTTCAGTGATATACCGAATGAAAACATATCCCAATTGGATAAAATGGGGGTTGATGATTCTCCATTCCTGAATGAATATGAAAGTGCTTACCTTGGTATAATTTACAAAGACAGTACAAAGATAGTCCGCAAAGGCAGTCTGAATGGATTTAATTTTTCAGGGAAGAAAATCGGATTTATTTACGGCGGAGCAAGAAGCAATAAAAAGGAATATTTTGACATGGAGAAAGGAAGATTTAAACATGGAGAAACTCCTAATTCTGGTACGCTGTATATCTTTGATGAAGCCCAAAAGGAAGAATCGGGAGGATATGACGCTGTAATTGTTTATTGGAGCAAATTTCTTTATACAAGGGAACAGGTTGCGAAAAAGATGGGAAAAATATCCAGCAGGGAAAAGCATTAAAATAAGAACCAGAAACATAATGTACTACTACAATAACATAAATGATAGAACCGTTCCTTTGGACGCTTTCCTTGGTTTCCCCTCATGGTTTCCTCACAAATTATGACGAAGAAAAGGATATAAAATTTTACTTCCACGAAAAAATAGAGCACAGATAGAAAATCCATAGGCGAAAAAGAGCACCACCTTTCAAATAATGATTCCCCATGAATAAAATAATATTAAAACCTCGAAGTGATTGCGCATATTCATTGCCTGAGATAAAGGAAGGTGATGTGTTGATGCACTTTGCGCCATATATTCCAGACACGGCTAAAAAAGTTAGATACGTTGAATCGAACAAAGATAAATTTGAGATATATACTGAGCCCCATTGGATAGAATGTGGATTAATGGAAAAGGGGTTGATTGGCGACCTGGATATGATAAATGAACATGCAGACGAAATCAGTCATTATGATTCATTAGAGGAATATAGGTGCGTAAGAGAAAAAAGAATTAAGAAAAAGGATTTCGATTATATAGAAACTGGAGGGAGACGCTTGATTTACACCCTATACAGGAACCTTAAAAATGATCCTTTCCTAGAAATAAACACGACAGGGCTATCATTCCCATCCATGCTATCCTTGTTCGACTATGTCCTGGATACTCACGATAAAAACCCAACGACGTCGTATCTATTTATCCAGCATGTGGATAAACTTTTCTACAAGACAATAGAAACCCCAACAATAGCTATAACCAAGGAGAACGAAAAAGATATTATAACGATCTTCGAATCCTTTTTCGCCTACAACAAGAAAATATCTCAACAAGAGTTAGCATCAAGGGAGAATAGCCCGCAGAAAAATATTTTTTGGAAACGGTTGCAGTATCGGAAAATATCCTTACCTTTGCGGTCGATTTTTAAACATTAAAATTTAAACATTATGTATTTAGATGCTGCTAAGAAGCAAGAAATCTTCGGTACATACGGGAAGTCGAATACCGATACTGGCTCACCTGAGGCTCAGATAGCGTTATTTTCATACCGTATTACTCATTTGACTGACCACATGAAGTCAAATGCGAAGGATTATAGTACGCAAAGATCATTGAAGGCCTTGGTAGGTAAGCGTCGTCGTATGCTTGACTACTTGAAGGAGATCGATATCGAAAGATATCGTGCCATCGTTAAGGCGCTCAATCTTCGTAAGTAATCTCGAAGGAGAAAAGGTAAAAGGGTGGATCCGATGGGTTCACCCTTTCTTTTTCCCGAAAAGGAAGATAACTTTGCATTTTTAGTTGTATTTTTGCGGATATGGAAGAAAAATCAAACGAAAAAAGGCATCAATTCGACCTCCGCTACATGCGCATGGCCAAGATCTGGGCGGAAAACTCCTACTGCGAGCGCAGGAAGGTGGGTGCCCTCATCGTGAAGGAGAGGATGATCATATCCGACGGATACAACGGCACACCATGTGGCTTCGAGAACGTGTGCGAGGACGAGAACAACAAGACCAAACCTTACGTCCTACACGCCGAGGCCAACGCCATCACGAAGGTGGCCCGCTCCTCCAATAGCAGCGAGGGCGCTACCCTCTACGTCACCTCCTCCCCCTGCATCGAGTGCGCCAAGCTCATCATCCAAGCGGGTATCCGCCGCGTGGTCTACGAGGAGGAGTACCACACTCCCGACGGCATTGAACTGCTGAAAAGGGCGGGCGTGGAGATTGAACACCTAAAAATCGAATCCAACAAAGACTGAGAAATGACGCAGAAGACATTCAACCCCCTATTGGTGGCGTTTGCCGCCATCTGCGGAATCCTGGCGGGTTCCATCATCACGGAAAGGCATAACGAGCGCATTACACGCACCCACAAGAAGCTGGACAACAAAATCGATATGATGCTGAACCTCGTCAACCTGCAGTATGTCGACAAGGTGGACATCGACTCCCTCGTGGAGCAATCGATTCCTAAGATCTTGGAGGAGTTGGACCCCCACACGGTCTATGTGCCTGCCAAAGACCTCCAGATGGTGAACGATGAATTGGAGGGCAGTTTCTCAGGCATCGGTGTGCAATTCAACATACAGAACGACACGGTGATGATCGTGAGCGTCATCAGCGGCGGTCCTTCCGAGAAGTTGGGCATCCTGCCGGGCGACCGTATCGTGAAGGTGAACGACACTCTCTTCGTGGGCGAGACCATCAACAACGAGAAGGTGATGCACAAGCTCCGCGGACCTAAGGGAACACATGTGACGCTTGGCATCAAGAGACATAGCGCGGATTCGTTGCTCTCCTTCGACATCACACGCGGTGACGTGCCTGTCAATAGCGTGGACGCCCACTTCATGATGGGGAACCATACGGGATACGTCAAGGTGGGCAAGTTCGGCGCCACCACCTATGGCGAGTTCGTCCATGCCTTGGAGGAGCTGCAGGAAAAGGGTGCCAGTGAGTTCATCGTCGACCTCAGGGGCAACTCGGGAGGATTCCTGGAGGCCGCCAGCTATATGATCAACGAGTTCCTGCACGCGGGCGACATGATCGTCTACACCGAAGGGAAGGCCCAGAAACGACAGGACATCAGGGCGGACGGACGCGGCATGTTCCAGCAATACCCTTTGGCGGTCCTCATCGATGAGTGGTCCGCTTCCGCCAGCGAGATCTTCGCAGGCTCCATCCAGGATAATGACAGGGGTACGATCATCGGCAGACGCTCCTTCGGGAAGGGCTTGGTGCAACAGCAGATCACCCTGAATGATAGCTCCGCCATCCGCCTTACCGTGGCACGCTACTACACGCCTTCGGGCCGTTGCATCCAGAAACCGTACGGGGATAAGAACAAGTACCAGCAGGAGGTGTTCGACCGTTACTCCAGCGGGGAGATCTACAGCCAGGATAGCATGAAGGCGTCCAACGATACGATCAAGTACTATACTGTGGGCAACCGTGTGGTCTATGGCGGCGGTGGAATCATGCCGGATATCTTCGTTCCTTACGACACCACCTACAATTCGTCCTACTACACCAAGCTGGTCAACTCCAGCGTCCTCTACGATTTCGCCTTCAAGTACGCCGACGAGCACCGTCAACTGTTCAACAGCTTCGGAAGCTACAAAAAGGCGGACGAATACCTGAAGAGAGAGTTCCTCTTCGATCAGGTGCTGGATTTCGCCGAGGCGAAGAACATCAAGCGGAACCAGTCGCAGGCGGAGCGTTCGAAGAAAAAGATCACGCAATTGGTACGTTCCTACATCCTGCGCAACATCTATGGTGATAACGCTTTCTACGAGGTGTTCCATGAGGATGACCCTGTCGTCCGGGAAGCGATGAAGGCATTGAAGAAGAATTCTAGGAATTGATGTGCGGACATGCTTCTCGCTTATCCTGTTCCGCATGCTGATATCCCCGGTGGCAAAGTGGTGGAATAGGGTAGCCGGTCTCTCCTATCCGCAATTTTTAATTCATAATTCATAATTCATAATTCTTCTATGTATTACCTTTGTGGGTAATGAGAGAGACGATAGAATATATTATCCGCTTTCTGCTGCATGGCAACGACGACTTGCTGTGCCGCGTGGGATATACCCGTGACACCGCACTATTCCCGCAATATGACGTGGTCATCCTTCCTTCGCCTTTCTTCGATGATGAGGTGTACGGGACTCCTCAGTCAGAGCCCTCGCTTCCCCTGCCTACCATAGGGGATACACCCATCCTGTTCGGCTCACCTGAGATTGAGCAAATCTGCTCCACAAAGGTCGTCCATGCGGACCTCGTCGCAAGCGCCTACTTCCTCATCTCACGATACGAGGAGTACCTTCACCCTGACCGGCACCGCGACGCCCACGGAAGGTTCTCGGGCAGAGAGTCCTTGCCTTACCGGGCGGGCTTCCTCCTCCGCCCCATCTTGGATGAATATAGCCTTCTGCTGTTGGGCTGGCTCTCCGAATCCGCTTCCGTCTCCTTCCCTTCCCCAGGGTATGAGCAGATATATCTCACACACGATATCGACAGAATCGCCTACTACCGTAACCCAAGGGGTTTCTTGGGCGGAATAAAAAGGAACCTGACCTCCTTCCCCGGACTGAAAAATGTCCTCAAGGCTCCTCTCCGCTTGGTGAACGACCCCGCCTACACCTTCCCTTGGATCATCGAGATGGACAAAAAGGTGCGGGGTGCGCAATCGATTTATTTCGTGAAATCGGCCATCCGGCAACATGCCAATGACCTGCCCAGCTACTCCCTTGCGGGGAAGGATTTCAAGCGGCTCCATTCCCTCCTGAAGGAGAACCATGCGCTCTTCGGACTGCACACGAGCTACCACTCGGGCGAGCACACGGAGACCATCCCCCAAGAGAAAAAACAGTTGGAGGAGGCTATCGACTGCCCAATATCGCTGAACCGCTGGCATTTCCTACGATCGTTGCAACCGTCTGATTTCAATGTACTTATAGACGCAGGCATCCACGATGACTTCACGATGGGCTATGCCGACACCGTGGGGTTCCGCCTAGGCACCTCCCGATGCGTGAGATGGATCGACCCCCGAAGCAGACGCGTGACCAGCCTGCGGTTGCACCCGCTGGTGGCGATGGACTGCTCCCTCAGCAATAACTACTACATGAACCTGACGGAGGAGGAGGCGACGAACACCCTTCTCACCCTCCTCGCACAGATACGAAAACACCATGGAGAGGTGGTACTGCTCTGGCATAACACGGTCTTCTCGTCCGTAGAGGGAGGATATCATCCATCTTTATACCAAACAATCATCGAGGAACTAAGCAAATGAAGATACTGACGATCATAGGTGCCCGCCCACAATTCATCAAGGCGACCGTAGTGAGCAGAGCCATCCGCTTGCACAATGAGCGGCACGGAACCGCCATGGAGGAGAAGATCCTCCACACCGGCCAACACTACGACCATAACATGAGCCAGATCTTCTTCAATGACCTCTCCATCCCTCGTCCGACCTGGTTGCTGGATGGCTCCGCGACGGCTCCGGAACCTCTCTCCGAAAAGATACTCAAGGCCATCGGCGACGAATCCTTCGACTGCGTCATCCTCTACGGAGACACCAACTCCACCCTCGCCGGCGCATTGGCTGCGGAGCAGCGGAACTTCCCTATCGCCCACATCGAGGCGGGCCTAAGGAGCTTCAACAACCGCATGCCCGAGGAGCACAACCGCATCGAGACGGACAAACGTTCCCATTGGCTTTTCTGTCCTACCGAGACGGCTGTCAAAAACCTTCATAATGAACATATTACAGGTAATATATACCAAGTGGGCGATGTGATGTACGACACCGCCCTCCTCTTCGGCGAGACGGCGGAACGCACCTCTGACGTTTGCGAAAGGCTGAATCTCCCTAAAAAGGGCTTCTACCTCGCGACGATCCACCGTGCGGAGAACATCCAAGAGGAGAACCTCTCCAACATCCTCTCCGCCTTCAACGAAATAGCTGGGCCGGACCGGAAGATCGTCCTGCCCCTCCACCCGCATACCCGCTCGTTCATCCAACAACACCCTAATCTACAGGTGCTGTGCGACAAGAACGAGCACCTGATGATCATCGAGCCAGCCAACTACCTGGACATGATCATGCTGGAGAAATCGGCTGCCCTCATCCTCACGGACTCCGGCGGCATCCAAAAGGAGGCCTACTTCCACCAAACGCCTTGCGTCACGCTGCGGAACGAGACGGAGTGGATCGAGACCGTGACGGCAGGCTGGAACATCCTTGCGCGAACCGATAAGGAGAGGATAAAGGAGGCGATCCACCACGATTTCAGCCGCCAACCCATCAAGGATTACGGGAGCGGTGACAGCGCGCAAAAAATCATTCAAGTGCTCTGCTCCGATTTCAACAAATAAACTATTTTTGCGTTCAGATAGTATCGAGCCATGGCAAAGAGAATATTGATCGTATGTGACGCTTTCCCCCCTGATTTCGCCCCCCGCGTAGGCAATCTATGCAAGCATCTGCGGGCGGATTTTGAGGTGACGGTCATCACAAGAGCCTCGACGAAGACCTCTTGGCCGATCCATATCGACCGTGAAAACATGGTCCTCCATACCATCCCCCTGACCTCCGACAAACCATGGATCCAAGCATTGCAAACGGCTGGCGACTACCTCTTCAGCCGTAGCGACCGCAAACTCTACAGGGAGGCCATGCGCCGCATCCAGGGGGAGCGCTTCGACCTCGTCTTCTGCACCAGCTACTACATCTTCCCGTTGCTTTGCGGAAAGAAGATCGCACAACGTCTTCATATCCCTTTGCTCGTCGATCTAAGGGATATCATGGAGCAGAACGCCCGTCCGCATGGGTTGGAAAAGATCAGGCAGTTCTTCAAGCTCCGCTGGCTCAACCAGTGGCGGCGCGACAGGGTACTCCGCAAGGCGCAGCTCGTGACGACGGTCTCTCCTTGGCACGTGAAGACGCTGCGGGAGATCCAGCCCAACGTCGAGCTGGTCTTCAACGGCTACGACCGCGACCTCTTCTCCTTCCAGCCTATCCCTACCGACAAATTCGCCATCACTTATACCGGCAGGCTGCTCGACCTGAGCCTCCGGGACCCCAGCCTTCTGTTTCAGGCGGTGCGGGATCTCGTGGCGGATAAAGCGTTCGCTAACGACCTCGTTCTCCGCTGGTATGTGGACAATGACAGCAAGGCGGACGTGGAAACGATGGCGCAGGCCTATGGCGTCACGGCCTACAACGAGGTGCATGGCACCATCTCCGCCGATAAGATGCCGGAGGTGCTCAACCGCTCCTCCATTGCGTTGGTACTCTCCAACAAGGCGACGGCGGACGGTCCCCATGGCATCATGACGACCAAGTTCTACGAAGCGTTAGGCTGTGAGAAGCCTGTGCTTTGCGTACGCAGCGACGAGGATTGCCTTGCCGAAACCATCCAGAAGACCCGTGCGGGCATCGCCGCCTCCACCGTCGAAGAGGTGAAGGCCTTCATCCTCGACAATTACCAGCAATGGAAAACATGTAAGTATACGCACCAAGAAGTGGACCTGGCGCAAAAGGAGTTATTCACGCGACAGGCGCAGGCAAAACAGTTCGAGACCCTTTTCGACCGTCTCTAAGCCCATTGCCCCACACTTTCCGTAGGGCATCAATCAATCATCATTTATCCAACAAACCCAGTTCCCTCTGCACCAAAGGCACATTGTCGATGAAGGAGCGCATATCGTTGTAGAGGTAACTCTCTTCGTAGGTAGTCTTCCGTATGCCCTCTTCGCTGAGGTGGTAGATCACCGCCTTGGGGTAGGCGAGGAGCACGGGCGAGTGGGTGCTGACGATCAGCTGGCTGCCCGCATCCACGGCACGCTTCATCCAAACCAGGAAGCGCAGTTGGTTCTGGTACGACAAGGCGGCTTCCGGCTCATCGAACATATAGAAACCACGCCTCAGCCTATTCTCAAAGAAGAGGACCATCCCCTCGCCATGGCTGTATTCGTGCAGGCTCACGCCTCCGTACGAACGGAAAGGGTCATCATCCAGGCTCTCGAGGTAGGAGATCGCATTGTAGAAACTCTCCGCCCGGTAGAAAAACATATCGCTCAGGCGGTAGGGTGTCTTGCCCAAGCGTAGCGATTCATGAAGGTTCGAGTGGGTCTCCTTGGTGCTGAAGCGGAAGTTCTGTCCGCCCCCCTCCGCGTTCATCCCTAAGTTCACGGCGATCGCCTCCATCAGGGTGGATTTACCGCTACCGTTCTCCCCGATGAGGTAGGTCACATCGGAGGTGAACTCCATGGTTTTCAGCGCTTTTATCGCAGGGATGGAGAAGGGATACCCATCGTTTTCACACGGAACGTGGGTGTTGGTGATGCGGGAGATGAATATGTTGGACATTCGTAGTGACTTTGTTTTATAGGTTCTATCCATTCGTCTCTTCCCAGCCATCGCAAGAACCTATTCGCCGATCGCTGGGGAAATCGTTTGTGCGGAATGCGTCACCAAAGGTATAAAAAGCATATTGGAAAAACATAACGCAATTCATAATTGACTACGTCGAACTAACGTTTCAAAATTGACTACGTCGAACTAACGTTTCAAAATTCTCTTGGTTCCCCAATAAAAATGTAAAATATGCTTGTACTTTACTGAAAATGAGTATATTATGAATTTATTCGTCATTTAGCGCATTTTTCCATTATTTTTTGAGCCTATTTGATCGAAAATTCGCAACACTACTGCGAATTTTCAATGAAAATGTGCAATACTACTGCGAATTTTCAATCTATTTTCGGACGATTTCATACGTGTGGCGACGCTAAACTTCCCTATTTTCTCCTAAGAATCACACAATAGGATCCCCGCAATACTCCCTACGCCTGCATGATTTGCAGTGTTTCCCCATCCACACTTCGTCAAACTGGTTCATGGCCTGTTCGACGATTTGTGGGTCGTCGGTCAGGATTCCGGCCTCGAAGTTGCGTGTTGTTTCGGCTTTCATGCCGATGCCAGCGCCTGTGAGGTTGGCGCTTCCCACGTAAACCTCTTTGCAGTCGAATACGAACATCTTGAAGTGGACTCTTGGGCACAGCACTCGCTCCAGCCGGCTAAATAGCACGGGGTATTTATCAAAATCCTCACGGAAGTTCGGTCCCGGCTCTTTCGCATGGATAAGCCTTATCTCTACGCCACGCCGGATGAGTGCGGCAAGCAGAGCCAGAAACGGTTTCTTCTCTTTGCCCATCTCCACATAGAGGTCCTTGATATCGGCAGTGCCAATCCATAGCGTGTGCTTCACGGATTGGATGCGGGAGAGGAGGGCGGTGTAGTGGGTGGTGTTGGGGAGGTAGGTGAGCATGGGCTATCTGTTTTTTCGTTAATTTTATCTTTAATGTATTCTTCTTCTTTTCCAATCAACTCAATGAATTTGTCATAATTCTCTGAGTTCTGAGGCACTTTGAAGGGTAATAGATGCATATATCCATTATATCCTGCAAGTTGATAGCTGCAAACTTGCCCACTTCCTTCGTCTGGATAAAGATAACCACCATGTTTAGCAGATTTGCAATACATGTATGTTACTACTTGATACAAATCTTCACGTCCCACTCCAGAATTCAAATGCTTGTATTTTGCATCAAGGATAAAATCATCCTTGTAAAAATCAGGGTATAACCGACGGCTGTTTTTACTTATGCTTTCATCCTCTTTATCATCCAGAAACATACGGAATCCTCCTTTTTGTTTTTTATTTTCAGGATGTTTGAACCCTTCTGTTTTTAGTATCGTGTCCAAATACTCCTCCCACAACCATGCGCCATCGAACAGGATACCATAGACCTTGTCCTTCTCCTGCCCGTACTTGAGGGATTCGTGGCGAAGGATTTGCAGACAAATCTTTTGCAGTTCCGTATAGGCTGAGTAGTAGGGATGTCTGACGGGTCGGAGATTCTGGTTGATCACCTTCTGACGCTCCCGGATGTTATAGGTTTGTGTGGCCATAACGATTTGGCTGACAGCCTCTTTCGTCTCTTTGTTATTGCTCAGAATATGTGCGCCATGGGCTTTCGTCTTGATGTACTCTATCGTGTGGCGAATCAGCTGTGTCACCTCGTTGTCGTAGCTATGTTCCCTTGTGGAATAGGACACGGTGCCCCGAAAAGGAATGTTCTGGCGGATATGCCGGCTCACATCGATCGGTCCACGGATATTGGCGTCGTTGTACTCAAACCGGCGGTACTTTTTGTAGAGGCCTTGGCCCAACGCCTTTTGCAGGAAGTAAGGGAATAGATAGAGCAGGAAATCGAACACCTGTTCTTTGTCGGTGGTATGTTTGATGTCGAACAAGTTGATAGCGAATACTCTTTGCAACATATAATGCAGGAAATAGTCGTTCCCATCCTCTTTTGCGAAACGTGAGCGGATGTCTATCTGCGTGTCGTTGACTCCGATGAAGCCCATGATATTGCCCGTAATGATTTGGTCGCCCTGCAATTCGAGGATATGGCCTTCACTTATATCGTCGCCATAATGATTCAAATCACGGGGGAAGACCAAAAGATTAGGGCAGTCATCAAGCTTTAATTCATTTATTTGAATGTTGGCAATCTTTTGAATATCAGATATGGATTTCTCTTTATCAACAATATCACATCGATAATGGGAATGAGGAATGCTATCTATTGTAATGGCTTTATGATTATCTGTTATCCAAATACTATTCATACTTATCTGCTTTTGTATATTCGTATGCAGTTGCCAAGCCTTTCATTTTATGGGAAAGGTCTGTAGTTCCACGTAAATATTCAAACAGCAAACCTTCTAAGTGATATTCCCACAACTTATCGTAATCAAAGCTTCCATCATCATTCCTGTAATTTTTTAATTTCAGGAAGTAGCTTGCACCGATATGGTAGGCAGAAGAAAGGCCTTCAATGGATTTATCCTTTTCACTTTCTCCGTTTGCGGGTTTGTGCCATATAACATTGTTGAGTTTATTCATCCTATTTTTTATCTCAACAATAGTATTATCATCTGGCTTCAATGAATTCTCATTATTGTCTTTCCCCCAAGCTTTTTCGGTATCAAGCATTGCTTGAGAATCTTTTGCGGTTACCTCCTTAAAGGCGAATCTCCTACGAAAGGCGAAATCCATGCTCTCCACGCTACGGTCGATATCGTTCATGGTGCCGATGATATAGACGTTTTCAGGGACGTAGAAACCATCGAAAAACTCGTCGTCTTCTTCTATAAGATTTTGATATTGAGTTTTAACTTTTCCATCTGTGCCGCGGTATCCTGGGTCAATTGAGAAGAATAACTCTCCGAATATTTTGGATATTTCACCACGGTTGATTTCGTCGATGATGAAGACAAAAGAAGCCTTATTTTTAATAATAGTTCCAGCCTGATAGTTTTTTAATCCCAGATTCTCTTTCATGTAGTTGACTACCGCTTTTCTGTAGTTATCATGTCCACCGCTTGGGACGCCAGACATCCCACGATAAATATTGTAAAGTTGTTCTTTACTGAAGAATTTTGATTGTCCCTTTATCCATTCGCCTTTTTGATAATCATCATTTTGATATGTTCTATTAGCTAATCCAGTGCCATACTCGTTAAGTTCGACTCTGAATGTTTTGCTCTTATTGCTTATAAAAGGAATATCAATGGAATCATTTTCATTAAGTGAATTTACTAATCTATCCCATACTTCGTTGAAATTATCAACATTGTTTTGTTTTTGAGAAGAAATCGCCTTTTTACAGAATTTTTTAAACACACCATCTTTTCGCTCAAAGACAACATTTCCGTTGTCATTTTGTTTAGGTCGTAAACCCTCCACAAAATCAGTATAGTCGTATGAAGGGTGAAATTGTACAAAGCCTATTTCATTTTCGGAACATCCCATTGCTTTGGCTATTTGTTTTGCTAAATAGGTTTTACCTGTGCCAGGAGCTCCCGTAAGGATTAAGTTGTGATTTGCTTCTAATAGGTTACAGATGTCTATAACGTTAGCACCCATTTCAAATTCTTGTTTTAAGGTTTTAAATAATTCAGTGTCTTTTTTTATTTCCTCGATTTTTTCGAGTGCAAATTCTTGTTTTATCTCTTTAATTGTAGCATATTGGTCTCCTTTCACAACTGCTTCTTGAACGCCATTCCGATTTATTCCATTTTCTTTTTGTTGTTCATCGAAAAAAAACCATCTATCAACATATATAGCGTAATTCCAATCTTTCAACTTGACATTGTCGGAAGAGTCTGTTCGATTAACTAAACCATAAGCAACAAATTTATCATTGTATTTTAATATTGTCACATCGTTTTTTGAAACTTCATCAAATACTCCTTTATGCTGTGTGTCTTGATGCATAAAATGACCATTATTATCTATGCACCTTTTTAGGTTCTCTTCATCATAACCATCCCCTGGTCTTCCCACACTACATATAAAAAATCTTCTTTTCATGTTTTGTTATATTTCCAAGTTGATATTACATTCCTAAAGATACCAAAAAACAATCAATACCCACAACTCATCGCCCAAACATTCCCCCCCCCCATTTATTAATATTTATCAACTCGTCTTCAGGGGTGCTGTTTCCAACCATCAGTCGCCATATTAATCATTCATTCGACTGCAAAATAAAGCACAACCTACGCCAAATTGAGGCACAGGTTTTCGAAAAATGAGTTATGGCAAACTTTTATTCCCCCTTGTTTATAGAAGACAATGCATACAGAGGTACAACTTTGATGGTATTGCCGTCATGAACAAAGGATGAGATATTCTCAAGTGAGGTTCGAATACCAAAGGCAGAAGCGTGTTTAGACATGAACCCATAAAGGCTTTGCATGCTTCCTTTTGTACTCGCTTTTACTTCTATTGGGATAATCTTTCCATCAATGACAGAAAGGTAGTCGATTTCTCCTTGAGTTCCTTTGTCTGTGTTTTGCCAATAAAACATCTCGGCTTTAACGAAACAGTCGTGGACTTTGAGCAATTCCAGACCTGCAAACATTTCTGATGTTGCTCCCTTGTTTACAAAATCAGAATCGTTGGCTAAAAATATTCTGTCCGCTGGCAACGAGAGCATGGCTTGCATCAATCCCAAGTCGAGGAAAAGATATTTTGTGAATTTTGGATTCTCTTCCGCTCCTAATGGAAGTCCGTTGGCGGCGGTGTGTTTGACAGGAGTGATAAGCCCCGCCAGAGTCAATAGATGGAGACATTCTTTGATGGAAGAGGCGGGAACCTCACGATTCGCTTGGGAGAAGATAAACTTTGTACCTACTTGAAGGGTTACTGAACGTAACACTTGCCGCAACAGGTCGGGAGATACTCGTTTTTTGTATTTGGCGAAATCTTGCAGATAGGTGTCGAGAATGTCGTTATGCACTCGCCCGCATTCCAAAAAATCTTTTTTGCTAATCCATGTCTTAACCGCTTCGGGCATTCCCCCAACTAAATAGAACGTGCGCAATTGATCTTTTAGCTGGTTGTGGATGGGTTCCGGCAAAGGTGTGTTCCCTGTCACAGCCTGTGATTTGAATTCTATTAACGCATCTAGTCCTTGGGCCGAAAGAAAATCGTCGAAAGAGAAAGGATACAAATAAAATGAACGGATTCGTCCAACAGCAAAAGAGGGAAGATCTTCTAAGGCGAACTCCAAAAGCGAACCTGCGGCAATGACATGAAGTTCGGGATAATCCTCACGGAAATAACGCAGAGCTTTGATGGCATTCGCACATTCTTGTATTTCATCGATGAAAAGTAGCGTCTCACCTGGAACAATTGGTATACCTGTAGTTACACTCAGCAGCTGGCAAGTTCGTTTGACATCAATGCTTTCTGTAAAGAATTGGTGCAGTTCGGATTGTTTCTCCAAGTTTATTTCCAAATAATAGCGGAAGGACTTCCCTAATTCTCTGACAGCAGTGGATTTGCCAACCTGACGTGCGCCACGGATAAGCAAGGGTTTATGATCGATGGCTGTGCGCCACGATTCCAATTGATGATCTATGTTCCTTCTAAAGTATGCCATATTAAGTGATTAAGCTATGCACAAAGATAGAATTTTATAAAATATAGAGCAAAAAATCGCCCATTTTTAATAAAAAACAGAGCAAAAACCAGCCCGTTTTTAATAAAAAATAGAGCAAAAGCCAATAACCATTAGACGCATTGACATTCCTATTCCCCCACGGAGACCTCGATGCCATACGCCTTGCGCTTGCCGTTTTCTCGACTCCATCATATCGCAAATCCGATGCAGGTGCTTCGCTTTTTCTCCAACCACTCATTTTCGCAATGCTGAACCAGGGAATCGAACGAAGTGGAGTCCTCACCGTTCAGGATACCGTCAATGGTGTGGTGGCGGGCGATGTTCTCAATCTGTCCGCCACTGAAGTCGTATCGGGTAGCCAAGATGCGAATGTCGCTTTCATCCAACATTGGAAGCATATTTTGCCAAATGCTCATACGGGCTTCAACCGTAGGTTTCTCGAACTTGACTTTATAAAGGAATCTACGTTCAAAAGCCTTATCCATGTTCTGTACCAAATTGGTCGTGGCGATCAGGATTCCGTCGAACGATTCCATCTCCTGCAAGATGATGTTCTGGATGGAGTTCTCCATCTTATCAACGGCTCTCTCCGCGCCCTCCTGACGTTTGCCGATAATCGCGTCCGCTTCATTGAAGAGCAGGATGGGCGTGATGTCAGAATCCTTCACCTTCCTCCTATAATCATCAAAGACTTGCTTGATGTTATTCTCACTCTCGCCTACCCACATGCTCTTTATCTGCGAGATGTTGACCTGCAGAATGTCACGTCCTGTTCTCTTCGCCAATTGAAGGACAGTCTCTGTCTTTCCCGTGCCTGGATCTCCATAGAAAAGGCATGTGAACCCGCAATGAAACCCCTTCTCCTGCATTCGTTGATGGACAATCCTGTATTGCTCCCGATCCAAAAGTCGCCTCAGTTTTTTTATTCGAGAATCAATCTCCGTGTCATAGAAAAGTTCCTTGCCGATGATTTCCTCGTGTTTGATGATGTTTTTCTCATCACTTTCCAACTCGTTATCGCTTAACACATCACCACAGAGTTCGTTAATGGTTTTTTGAGAAACACGGTAGGTACGGGTACAGCAATATCTCTCTTCACAGCGACCAATTATGCCTCGGTTTTCCAACTCGTCAATGTCATTCAAATAACGCAAGAGGGCTATCGTACTACAGCCACATTTATCAGCAATAGTATCAATGCTAATGTAGGACGAAAAACACTCAGAGGCGAAAAGAACAAACACTGCACTTTGCCTCATGGTTAGATTCATCTTCATAGAGATAAATCTAAGGGGTTTTTCCGCCACTTCGAAGAATCCTTTACTCAATGATGAGTTTTCTAAAAGCTTGTCTACCTGACACATGGCTGAGATCATATCCATCCCTTTGAATGTATCCTCATTGTCCTCACAAACCTCCACTAAGTCCAAACGACTTTTGAGGAGTTCTATACATTCCAATGTTTCCTTTTTCATATGATGACACAAATGGTTATAGAAGATGCACTATTTGGCAACTAGAATGATGAGGGCAAAGAAAAAAACAACCTATGCCAAATGATGGCACAGGATGAAAAAATGTTATGTTATTTTGTGGAGACGCACGGCATTTTATTGTTTGTTTCGGGGTTATTAGACGCAAAATATTGCGTCTCTACGGGAGGCCAACCGATAAACATTCATAACGCATTGACATTCCTATTCCCCCACGGAGACTTCGACGTCATACGCCTTGCGCTTGCCGTTCTCCTTGAGCTGCAGGGAGAGTTGGCCCTTCGTCAGTTGGAAGTGCAGGTCGGCCCCGCTGCCCCAGCTGGTGTAGCGCACCTTGAGAATCAGCTCGGAGGCGTTCCCGCCGTAGCATCCCGCCACATGGAAGGGACCATGGATACCCTTGAAGCGTCCCACGGCCCGTATGCTGTAGGGCGGATAGGCGTCGGTGTGGGTGGTGAGCCACTCCCCGCGCCCCGCCAAGATTGTGTATCGCTCATCCGTCGCGGTGGTGACGATGATCCGTAGCGTGTCCTTGCCAGGCTCGAAGCGCACAGACTTCCAGTCCAGCCCGTTCGCCCCTAAGGTGAATGTCTGGTTCGCCATCTTCGAGAGGCTTCTGATGTTGCGTTTGCCCATGGCCACCGTCGGCAACGAGTAGGCGGATTGCGCCTTCCGCAGTTGAACATAGCCGCTTGTGTCAGGCAGGGGTTCGCTCTTCACCTTGCGGAGGAAGTCCCAGACAAGGTGACGCTCCGCCACACCGTTGCTCGTGTTCGCCTGCGTGATGGCCACCACCATGTCCTCGTCGGGCGCCACGATGATGTACTGCCCCAAGGCCCCGTCTGCGCGGTAGGCGTTCGGGTAGTCGCAGCGCCATATATGGTAGCCGTACGTGTCCATCATGCCCGTCTCCTGCAGGGAGGAGGTCATCTCCTCCACCCATTCGGGCGAGATGAGTTGCTTGCCCTCCCAGTTGCCCTTGTTGAGCAGCAGCTGACCGATCTTAGCCATCGACTCCACCTGCATGCGTAGCCCCCAGCCACCCGTGTTGATGCCTTCGGGGCTCTCTTCCCAGTCCACCTCCGTGATGTGCAGGGGGTTGAAGATCCTCTGCTTCAGGTAATCCAATGTTTTCTGCCCCGTCACCCGTTGCACGATGGCGGAAAGCAGGTAGGAGCACATGGAGTCGTAGTGGAAGATCTCGCCAGGCTTTTCGACCGGTTTGGCGAGGTATCGTCGAATCCAGTCCGCCCCCGTCGTACGCATCAGCGGGTCCGGCTGGATGCCTGAGGTCATGGTCAGGAGATCGCGGACCGTCATCGCGGCTAGGTTGTCGGAGATCGTGTCCGGTAGCAGGTCAGGGAAGAAGGAGGCCACACGGTCCGTCAGCCGTAGGCGGTTCTCCTCGATCGCCAGCACCACCGCCAGTCCCACGAAAGACTTGGCGTCCGAGTAGAGCATCTGCGGATAGGAAGCGTCGAACGGTTTCGGGAAGAGTTCACCGATCACCTTGCCGTGGCGAAGGATCATGATGCCATGCGGCTCGCCCGTGGGACAGGAGAGCATCGCATTGAAGTAAGTCTCTATATCAGAAGGATATACGCCCTGTGACGCAGGAGAAACACGAGGCAGATCGCCCGTCTGCGGGAAGAGCTGGACGATAGGGATTATGATTCCCAATAAGGTTGCGAACAGATGACGTGAAAATATCATGTATAAATAGAAATTCGGATGAATGATGAATTATCCACAAACTTAGTGAAAAGATTTAAGTTGAGTTCTAAAAATCCGTTGTTTTAAATTAACAGATTACGGCAGTTCCACGTGGAGGAGAGGTGTAATGGATGTGTGTGCCGTGTCTAAAAATGGCAAATCGTAGATAGTTAGATAGTAAGGGCGGATTTGGTTCCGGAAGTCCAGTAGGAGGGATAATGAAAGATGGTCCGGTGTTGTATATCGCAGGACCATCTAATCAATAGGCGAGGGAAGAGGCTGAGTTGATCAGACGTTCCCCTATGTTGTCAGTTCATCATTTATTCCTTCACGAATTTGAGACCCTCTTTATTGTTGGAAGAGACCATGATATAGCACTTGTTCCGTTGCAGGTCATGGCGTTGCATCTGCTGGCCGTTCATGTCGTAGAACAAGGCATCCTTGAGGGCGTTTATCTCCTTGTCGCCCAGTATGTTCCGTACGGAGGAGAGGTCAGCCACGTCGATATTGAGCCAGTCGATGTTCACGTAGTTCCCCTCTATGAGGACTTTCAGGATATGTTCACCCTTCTCCAGATAGGCGGTGGTGACCGGTATCTCCTCGTAAACGCTCCAGTCCTCGCTGGTCTGGGCGATGGTGTAGCTCTCCGTGAGTGCTTCTCCGTCGAGGAAGAGTTGGAATCCATCCACTTCGCCTCCGTTGGAGACGTTGGCCGTGATGTTGTAGGTGTTCGACTCCTTCACGTCGATCGTGTACTCCATCCATTCGCCCTTCTCCGTGTAGCCTACCGCGAAGCCGTCACCCGCCTTCACGACGTCCACGCCCTCGTCCGTACGAAACTCACCGTCGCCTCTGTTCTTCTCTTCGTTGTCGTAGTAGGAGAATCCTTGTCCTGCCACGTCGTAGTGCTCCGCCTCGACACGGCCGGGGATGCTGGCCGTCTCGTTACGGTAAGGCGTTTGGGGCACGTTCAGCGGGGTGATGTAGATGCGGTAGCCGTAGAGTTCGCTTTCTATCTTCACAGGGACGGTGAGGCTACCACCCTCGACCACCATGTCCGATTCGGAGATCAGGTCGGTACCGTTGACCGGCGTATTGATGCTCTTCCAAGTGACACGTTCCACTTTCACCCTGACGACGCCGCTGAGGAAGTCCGGCATTTTCTGGAAGACAACGTTCACATCGCCCACTGACTTGCCGCCCAGCACGAGGCTGGCGCAGTGATGTTTCCTGTCCACGGAGGCGAAACCGTCCACGCCCTCGCTTCTGTCGTTAGGCGGGGTCACGCTCGCCATGTAGCCATCCATGTCGCCGTACCATTTGTAGAGCCACCATCCGCCACCCTTCTGACCATTGTCAGTCAGCAGGCTGCCCAATCGGCCTGGGTGTGGGACGTGCCACCAGGAGATGGTAGCGCTCTCCACGTTGTAGCGCTCGAACTTAGCGATGAAAGGCACGGAATAGCCCGGGCAACCCTCGTACTGCTGCTTGTCCGAGTCCGAGCCCGCACAATACTCGTTGATACAGTACGGGCGCTCCGGGATGCCCAGCTCCTGCTGTAACTTGCGCACGCTCTTCACAGCGTCCGCGAAGCCCGCGCTTCCCCATTGGTGCCAGCAGATCAGGTCAGGGAGGCAGTTGTTTTGCTTACAGAAGGTGAGGAAGGTCCTCATCCTCGACTCGTTGTAGTAGGCCATGCCTGGGCCGACGATAGGCGTCTCAGGGTCCAATTTACGTAGTAGTTCGTAAGTAGGTTTCCAAACCGTAGTGTTGATGTCTCCGTTGGAGGTGTTCCAAGTACCATCCGGCTCGTTCCAGATCACATAGCTATGGATGTTGGTCAGGCCTTCGGAGAACTTTTTCTTCACGACTCGCTCCACGGAGCTCAGCCAGCTCTGCTGTCCCGGCCAACGGTAGGGCCAGTTCGGAAGCAAGTCCGCCAGTGTGATTTGTACTTTGGCGGTAGTGTTTTTCAACCTACCCGCCACGATGTAACCATCCCCGAAATTGTGTTGGTTGCCGTTCTTCCCTTCAGGTGGTTGGCAGAACATGTGCGGTTTCAGGGGAGTCACCAACCCATCTATGTTAGCCGGCTCGTTCTCCGTCATTCCGTAGAGGGAGCCTGACGCACAGTGAGTCACAGGACGGATGCTGTCCGTCAGATCCACCTTGAGCGTTTCCGCCGCATGCGCAACCTGGGGAGTTGCGATGACCCAGGAAGTCATTAGTAATGCGATGTTCTTACAAATGTGGTTCATAATGCTCTGAATCTTTTGGTTTGACAATCATCGCAAAAATAGAGACGGTAGAAAGTTTAGCCTATGAGAATAATTTCAAATTTTATTAAATATGTTCCTGCCTTTTTCAGGGGGAGTGGATGAATTTGTTAAGGGTAAGAAAATTGGCTCACAACACATGGAAAATAGGTGCACTTATTTTACAAATAACTGATAGTCAGTTTGATAAAAGACGCAACGGGGAGTTAAGAATTAAGAATTAAGAGTTAAGAGTTAAGAATTGGTATGCACATCCTCCGCTAATGTCTAATGTCTAGGGTCTAACGTCTATATTGTTGTCACCCCTTCGGGGTTCATGTCACACGCACGTTCATCAAACAGGGGTTGACACCCCTGCCTGTGATGTAGTCGCCCCTACGGGGCTTGGGGCGTGCGCATCGTGTGGGGATCCACATTTACGTTATTTCAAGATTGACTACGTCGAACTATCGTTTCAAAATTCTTAATTCATAATTCATAATTATTTCACACCCCTGCCTGTGATGTAGTCGCCTCTACGGGGCTTAGGGTGTGCGCATCGTGTGGGGATCCACATTTACGTTATTTCAAGATTGACTATGTCGAACTATCGTTTCAAAATTCTTAATTCATAATTCATAATTATTTCACACCCCTGCCTGTGATGTAGTCGCCCCTAC
>JAFZPM010000013.1 GCA_017550335.1 Paludibacteraceae bacterium | reverse complement strand
TGCCCGAACGGCTTTTCCTATAGTCCGGCGCCCCGCGCCGTTTCCGATCCTTCCCGGCATCGTCAAGTCGCGAACGAATATCAGGTGGCTATCGCGGCGGGGTCCCACCTCTTCCCATTCCGAACAGAGAAGTTAAGCCCGTCGGCGCCGATGGTACTGCGTATAGTGGGAGAGTAGGTCGCCGCCGTCTTCGGGGTCAATCCTTTCGGGTTGACCCTTTTTTTTTTGTGCCTGCCCCTCGCGGAGGCTTGCTCCCCTCTCGGAGGTTTGTCTTTCTTACGGAGACATGGGGGGCACGGAAAATCTTTTTCTGTGGAATTAGGAGATTATTTTCCTTCGTACATTCTATCTCTCTGTGAGGTTTAATTTCTTAGGAGACTGAAGGACACGGGGAATTTTTTCTGTGGAATCAGGAAATCTTTTCCCTTCGTGAACTATCTCTCTCCATCATGCTCTTCTGATTTTATCCCAGAAAGTATTTCCTCTTTGTCCCATACTGATGGATTCTTTTCGCAAACCATTTTCCTTTGGGAAAAAATGATGCCACAGATGCTAATGATCATGGTATTGCTATGTATATCAAATTCCTTATTTCTATCAAGATGGTCTCTATGGATCATTCCAACACTTTCAGACTTTCTATGTCGAAAACTTTCTCAGGTTCCTTCCCTCTTTTATCGCTCGAGTTCCCTGTTGATCCATCATTCCCTTCATCCTCTTTGATTTCATTGCCATTCTCATCTTCTTTCCTATACTCGGATTGTCCTGTCAAATAGTTCTTGAATTTATATTCCTTTTCTTGTGAGGCACGGTGAAGGGAACTGTACCATTCCTTGATCAGATAGAAATATCCGTTATGATATTTGTATTCCCATGTGTATTGAGGTACGGACCATGACCCTGCATAACAAAAGACGTTATAGCCGAACTTCAATGTGTTCTCTTTGGTGATCTCTAATTCGTAGTTGACGCTTGTTTGGGATGGCTCTTCTCTCTCGACGACATTGTAATAGGTGGCGTATTTCCTTAATTGTCCATTGGGTAGGCTGAGATAGATGCCCAAGGCGGTCTTTTTGCCATTGTATTCCTCGTCCATGTTGACTGTGTCTGTGGCTATGAAGACGTAGTCGTTTATCCCATCCCTGTTCAGGTCGCCTACAGCGGTCTGTTTAATCCCAAAGTTGGGAAGGTTAATGTCTATGTTCGGTTTCCCTGATACTTTAATGGGTTCTCCAATCCTATATAGTTGCGTGTCGTTATCCAGTTTCCTCATTGGTATGAGGGAATCGATTATTATGGAATATTTTATTCTGGTCGTTTTTTTGTAAATATATGGGGAATCCTTCTTCTCTTCATTTTCTTCATTCTCCTCATTCTCCTCGTCGTCGTTGCCTTCCTCGTCGTCGTCATCATCATCGTTTTCATATTCATCCTCTTCTTCTTCCTCTTCGTATTCATTCTTGTCTTCTTCCTCTACGTCATCATCGCTTCCATAATATTCATAATTCAACTCGACAGCCTTTGTCAGAAAGTTAACACTTTCATTGCCTTCTTCCTTGCAATGTTTATCATATCCGATGAGATAGAAGTCGTTTTGTTGATAACGGAAGGTATAGGACTCGTAGCTAATGTTATCCGTGAATCTGAATCTCAGTAGTTTAAGTGTTCCGTTCCTCCGGAAGAGTGGTTTGCCACCCAAGCAACATAGCGGTGTGTTTTGTGAAAAAAGTTGGTATCCTCCCTCTTTTGTCCCGAAAAAGATGCTGATGGTGTCGTTTTGATATTGTGAATCGCTATTACCCTTATAATGAGAGATGTGGACGGAGTCGGGTATCCCGTCTTTGTTTAGATCTCCGATGCCGAATGCATCCTCTTTGAATTCAATTCGGCTATCCTTATTGGATGTTTTTTTTGATGAATTGTCCGAGCACTGGCAGAACATTGTCAGTGTCAAAATCGTCATGAAAATATACTTGGTCATATGCGTTGTTTTTTATTATAAATTTAATTGATTTTGGTGGGATACGCAAACTTTTCTTTGTTATTCTTTCGGTCTGGGTGTCGGTTTTCTATCTCTTCTTTTGCCCTCTTATTGTTGTCTAGTTCGGCATCCCTTTTATGTTTGACCCTGGGAGTGCGGAGGTCTTCCGTCTCTTTTTTCAACGACTATTCCTGTCTCGAAGATATTTGGGTTTCTGATAATATCGCAGATTCCCCGGTTGCTTATCGTAAATAATTCCGCAAAAAATGACGATAAATATTTTTATTTCTTTATGCTTTGATTATCTTTGTGTTGATATAGCTAGTAGTTAGTGGTGTTTCCGAATTAGATGTATTTGTGTAATATCCTAATTCATTATATCTATTGAAAGTGATTCCGTGATTCATTTAATAGGGTTTGAAAATCTTTGTTTTGGGATTCCTTCAATTCCTTTTGGATACTGGATCTTCTCGTTGGTGTTTTTTATAGTGTGAAACGATAATTGTTTGAGGATGAAAAAGATAATATTCCTTTATTTGGCGCCCTTAATGGTGTTGGTCGCATTCCTGGGGTGCAGTGTGGATAACAATCCTATTGCGGAGGAGAGGGCTGAAGCGGGAGCTGAAGTCCCTACGGATTTATCCGACAGATTGATATTGAACCGTCCCTATACGGATGGTAGTTATGGCTACGTGTTGGTCAACACTTCCTCGTCCTTGTCGAGCCAGTTTAACCAAGCGAATACCATTTACGAGATACAGGATAAGATAGACCTTAAGAGCTCCACTTTGACGTTGCCTTCCAATGCGGTCCTTCGTTTCAACGGTGGTAGTATCACCAACGGTACGGTCACTTTCGACAATACTTATGTGGAGGGCTTGGTCAATTTCACGGGCGTGACGTTCAAGGGCACTCTCATCAACAAGGAGGTTGTACTGTCGTGGTTCGGTGCGACGACGAGCAATACGGACAATTCCACTATCATCAATCAGGTGTTGGACATCATTCCGGAAACGTTGGTGGTGGATGCGCTTTACCCGATCAACAAAGCGATCGTGATCTCTCATGGGGTGACGATCAGAGGTATAGACTGGACGGAGAGTGTGTATGCCGCCCGATTCGGCAATGCGGAATATGGTTTTCAAACCAGCTCGAACATCACGGCGGTGAAGTTCGCCGAGAATGGAAAGGGAAGTTTGAACCTCTACGGTATCAGTATATTGGGTAATAAGAACTTGTATGGTGGAGGTAATCCGCAGGATGGTTTGGAGACTATCGGCATCTTCATGAAAACGGGAGCCGGATCTTTGACGGCTGTCGTGGATTGCTCCATCGCGGGCTTCACGTATGGTATCAAGGCGATCGGTGGTTACATCGAAAAGATTCGTAGCACCTATTTCAGCCTTTGCCGCTTCGGTATATTTACTGCCTACACTTCCGACTTTATTTGCGAGGATTGCCACTTCAACTCTAATATGCACAATTATAACTGGATCTCCCGTAATGTTTCGGACACTGATCCTAATGCGCTCCGTAACGTGGGTGGCGGTGTTAAGATCAAGAGGGTGGGTATGGCCCAATTCATCAATTGCAGATTCGAGTTCAATTTTATCCACTTCATCATCGACGAGGCTTCCACCATCATCAATGTGGAAAACAGCATCTTCGACGCTGCGGTGCATAGCTGTATCATGTTGTTCAACGAGAATAATGGTAATAACATGATCGCCGCCTCGGAGATGTATTCACCAAGCATCAATTGCGTGAACATCTCCGGTAACACGTTCTCCCGTGGCGCCCGTTTGGAGCGCTACCAGAATACTCCATTGCCTGGCTCCGCCATCGTGTATGTCAGGGAAGGAAATAACAGAGGTGTGAACTTCAATTTCTCCAATAATGTGGTGGTCGATAGTATTGAAGTGGACCAGCCTGTTTCCTATTACGAAAAGACAATCTTTAGGATTTATAACACGAGCAACAATACGGGTGTGATCAATTCTAACGCGAATGATTTCAGCCATTGTAAGGCGGAGACGGTTGCCGCTGCGGTTTCTGGAAGTACGGGACGATTCACTATAAAGGACAATGGTAGCAACTTCGGTAAAATCAGCCATCAGTTCCAAAATAACAGTGTGATTGACATCAAGAGGATGGAGGTATCCCCTGATGGGAAAATCATCATCTGGAATACGCTGACGAATGGTAATACCCTAAGTAAGGATGTGGTGGTGGACCCTAATAATTAGGAACTAAGTTAGGTATATAGAAGAGGGTTGCGATGATTTTCACCGCAACCCTCTTTCTTTATTTGCCTTTCTTGCTCAACTGGTAGCTTAGCCCTACCTGCCCGTAGAATCCGGGTTGTGTGATGTTCCCGAAGTCGATGTACTTCTTGTTGAATAGATTGTTGATGGTCGCCGATATTTTAATCTGTTTCAGTTGTTGGCTGACCTCCAGATCGGATATGCAGTATGGACGATAGGCTTGAAGTATGCCTGTGTTGCTGCGGTTTTCGTAAAGGATGTAGTTCCCGATTCTGTCTATGAATCTTGTGTCGAAGCGGATGGTTAGGCTCCTGGAAGGGTGGGCTGTGATGCTCGCCGTCAATTTGTTGCGCAGATATTCCAGCGCATATAATGACTTGAATATGTATGTGCCGTCTTCCCTCTTTTGCCATATGTGCTGGTATCCCAGTCCGACCGTGACGGGTATCTGCTCCGAGATGTCTGAGAGCCTCACTTCTCCATGATAGCCGATTCCGATATTTTTCAACCCGTAGTTGGCGGAGTGGTACGTGTCTTCCGCATTGTACATGACCCAATCGATCATCTCTTTTCCTATGGTGTGGAATACGAACAGTTCGTTGTCGAATCCTTTCTTGCGGTGCTTGCCGGCTAGTTGGATGGTTGTCTTCTTCTCGTTCCTAAGCGCTGTGTTCCCTTGATTTGTCGGACTCTTGTAGAACAAGTCGGTGAAGGTGGGTATCCTGATCGCATTGTTTAGGCTTAGGCGGATGCGTATGTCCCTTTTCCTGTATGAGGCATTGAGGTAGGGTAGGAACCCACGCCTTGAATTGATGTCCCACGATTGGGCATAGCGCATGCCTGCGTCGAGTGCCCATCTCCCGATTGCATGGTGATGGCCCAGTAGTATCTCTATCGTTTCCCTGTTTAGCCTGTTTTTGTAGAACCGGTCGGATCCGAAGATTTTGACTGAGTCGTTTTCTATGGGAAGTCCCAGGTTGGTGGATAGAATCGCATCGTGACGGTAGTCTAGGCGGAGGGCGCTTTCTCCTTTGCCCCATCTCTTTCTGAATTCAGGGGAAAGTGCGATGACATCGGTCCGGTGGAAGTTCTCTCCGAATGCTTCTCCTCTGATAAGTTGGAAATGGTCATACTCCCTGCGCCAGCTTGCATTTGCGGCTATCCGTATCGGCTTTTTGACCTCTATTTTCACGGACGTGAGTAGTCTGTTGTTCCTTTCCCATTGGTTGTCGTAGGCGGGGGAATAGAAGGTGTTCGCGCCGAAACTTTTTCTGCTGTATCCTATCTGCCATTCCGTGGAGAGTGGTGAGGTGTTCGTTTGCCCCAGGTAGAAGAGTTGGCATGTCTTGAAATCGCTGTTTGGGGTTGCTCCGTCGGATCTGGAGATGCTTGCGTTGATGAGGTGGGCGTTCCTCTCTTTATGGATGTTGATGATGTTGTCCGCATTGAGGGTGCCGTATAGCCCTGCGGAGATCGAGGCTTCGTATCCTGTTAGGGTATCGGGCTGTGCCACGATGTTGATGGCGTCGTTCTTTCCTTTCCCTTCCGATAGCTCTATTCGTTTGACTGCGTTGACGGAGAGAGGAAAATCGGCGGAGAGATGGCCTGTCTGCGGGGAGGATATGCTGATGCCGTTCAGCATGATTCCTGTTTGTTCCGGGGTGGCACCTTTGATGGATATGTCCGTTTGTACGCCGAATGCCCCTCGTTGCCTCACATCGATTTCCGGCACTTGCTTGAGCAGGTCGTTGACGGAAGGTTGGGGCGCCGTCTTGATCACCCCGGTTTCGATGGTGTATGCGATGGTGTCGGGGCCGTTGATGCTGATGCCTTCCTTGACGGCTGTCACCTCCACATCGTCCAGCATTTCGTAATAGGCTGGAGATTCTTCTGATTCATGGTTGTTGTTTGATTTCGCATCCGCGTTGGCGATGATGGCAACGCTGAGCACACCGATGTTGATGACTTTGTGCAGGGAACAGAAAACAGCATACGAATTGTGGCTGAATCGTTTCCACTTGATGACTTTTTGAAATTCCATAATAAAAGAATTTAGTTAATAATTAGGTTAATAATATGGTTCATTTAGAGGGGGGGATAGAAACCGAAAGAGGTGGAAACCAAGGGAATCCTTAGTTCTCACCTCCTTCATGGATTTTGGGACGGAATCACTTTTCCTTCGGTGCCATTCCCTTTTTGTATAATTCCTTGTTCCTGAGGGCTTCCACACCTTTCAGGAAGATAGGATTCTCTTCGTTCATGATTTGGTAGTACTCGCTCGTGTTCCACAAATCCCTGGCGATCATCGCCTTGAGTTGTTTCATGATGAGCGGTTTGGATTGGGTGAATTGTTCTTCGTTGAATTCCACCTTTTCTTTCTCTCCGGCGTCAGTCACCTCTTTCAGGTCTGCGTCTGTGAGTTGGAATGTTTGGTTGAATTGAACGAATCCCGCTTCTTTCTTCTTCTCGTTCCCGTTCGTGTTGTACTTTTTCTCCAAAGCGCTTCTGTGTTTGTCCAAGTAATTCAGCACGAAATTGTTCAGGACATTCTTAGCCGCCAAATCTCTATGGTATTTAGAGTATTTGGTGGTGTCCAACGGAACGAAGAGGTCTGGCATGATACCGCCACCTCCGTAGACCGGACGTTTCTTCTCCAACGTGAAGTATTTCAGCGAGTCAGGGAAGGATATGCTGTCCTCATGCATCAGCTCCCCACGGTTATACCTTTCGATGAAGTCCTTGTCGTAGTTCTTCAGGTTATTCTTGTATGGACGTTGTACGCATCTGCCTGAAGGAATGAAGTATTGTGCGACCGTCAGACGGATTTGGGAACCGTCCTGAAGCGGAATAGGTTTCTGCACCAATCCTTTGCCGAATGTCCTGCGTCCTACGATCAGACCCCTGTCCCAATCCTGTATGCTGCCGGAGAGGATCTCACTGGCAGAGGCGGAGCTTTCGTTGACCAATACCACCAGGTCGCCTTTCTCGAAGCTAGGCTTGCCCGTGGTTGTGAATGTCTCTCTTGGTTGGGACACGCCTTCGCTGTAAACCACCAGTTTGTTAGGTGAGAGGACTGTACTTGCCAATTGGACTGCAGTCTTCAGGTATCCGCCACCATTGTCTTGCAGGTCGAGGATAAGTGATTTCATGCCCCTCGCTTTGAGTTTGTTCATCGCCTCGGTATATTCCTGCAGGGTGGTCTCGCTGAACTTGTTCACCTTGATGTAACCTATCTTGTCGTCCACCATATAGGCGGCGTCGATGCTGTAGATAGGAATCACGTCGCGGATGATCTTGAACTCGATCAGCTCCTTCACGCCACGCCTAAGCACTTTCACGTTGACGGATGTGCCTTTCGGTCCGCGCAGTCTCTTCATGATGTCTGTGTTCTGCATGTTCACACCCGCAATGGTGGAGTCGTTCACATAGACAATCCGGTCGCCTGCGAAGATGCCCACTTTCTCGGAAGGACCGCCAGAGATCGTTTGGATAACCAACAGGGTATCCTCCATCATTTGGAAGACCACGCCGATGCCTTCAAACTTTCCGTCGAGCGGTTCGTTCATTTTCTTCACCTCGCTCTTCGGAATGTATTTGGAGTGTGGATCCAATTTCTCCAGCATTCCGTTGATGGCATTGTCGATCAGTTTTTCCGCATTGACGGTGTCTAGGTAATACCGGTCAATAGCCACTACGGTCGTCTGTAACTTCTGCATGTCGTTGTAGGTGACCGATGCGTGGGCGTTTAGATGGATTGCCGCCGCCAATAGGGTGGCGAACACTATTCTGGCTATCCTCATTTCTGTGCGTTGTTATTATCTGTTTATAAATTCGTCAGTCTTCACCTCATGCCTTAGATGAGATGGATGTTGTGCTTGGCGCACTCTTGGCGCATCTCCTCTGGCCAGATGCTTGCCTGGATTTCTCCGACATGGGCCTTCCTGAGGAAGAACATGCAGAGCCTTGATTGTCCGATACCTCCTCCGATGGAGAGAGGCAACGAGCCGTCCAATAATCTCTTGTGGAAATAGAGCTCTTTCCTTTGCTCTTGCCCCGTCATTTCCAACTGCTTGAGCAGTGCCTCTTTGTTGACGCGGATACCCATGGATGAGAGCTCCATTGATTGCTCTAATACGCTGTTCCATACGAGGATGTCTCCGTTCAGGCCAGGAAGTCCATCCTCTCCAGGTGTGGTCCAGTCATCATAGTCCGGGGCTCTTCCGTCGTGGCGTTCCCCGTCGCCCAATGGACCTCCGACGCCCATCACGAATACCGCGCCGTATTTCTTCACGATTTCGTTCTCCCTCTCTTTTGGAGTCAGGGTAGGGTACATCTGGCGAAGTTTCTCCGCATGGATGAAGAATATCTTCTCAGGCAACATTGGCTTGATGTTTGGGTACATTTCGTACACCACGTACTCGGTGCGTACCATCACTGAGTATATCCGGTTCACGATGCTCTTCAGGAAGTCTATGTTCCTCTCCTCCGCGGTCATGGTCCTTTCCCAGTCCCATTGGTCCACGTAAAGCGAGTGCAGGTTGCCGAGCTCCTCGTCCGAACGGATCGCGTTCATGTCGGTGTACAGTCCGTATCCTGGCTCGATGTGGTATTCTCCCAACATCATTCTCTTCCACTTCGCCAATGAATGAACCACCTCCGCCATCTGGTCTCCCAAGTCCTTGATGGGGAATGATACTGCCCGTTCTACACCATTGAGGTCGTCATTGATGCCTTGACCCTTCAACACGAAAAGAGGGGCGGTGACCCTTCTCAGCCTTAATTCTGCGGATAGACTCCCTTGGAAGAAGTCCTTTATTTTCTTGATGCCGAGCTCTGTCTCCCTGGCATCTATCAACGGTTTGTAAACCTTTGGAATTTTTAGATAACTCATGATGCTGTACTCTATTTTATTGCAAATATAGTAAAGTTTACAAAAATCGACAAATATAGAATTAAATTCGTACAAAAAATATCTAAAATAGATGGTATGGATGTAAAAATGATAGCGAATCGTTCTATAGAATGTCAAAAAGTTATTTTTCGATTAAAGAGGTGGACGAATGGTTGTTTTTTAGCGAAAAAGATGTAAATTTGCGCTGCGAAACGGAAAGGCCCCGTAGTTCAGCTGTATAGAACGTCAGATTCCGGTTCTGAAGATCGTGGGTTAGAATCCCGCCGGGGTCACAGATTGCTGGAATCCATTCCTTTGGGTTCCAGTTTTTTCTTTTTTTATCCTATGCCATGTGTCTATCTGTGGAATCCTACCGAAATGTTTGGGCTATACGCTTGTTTTTTCCCCTTGTTTTTTATATATTTGTTAATGTCGAACTTGCTTTTATGCCGTTCGATATGTGTTTGTATGGATTGAATCATTTAGTAAAACGGGAAGATATGAGGAGTATTATTGTATTATTTTTAGGAGGATGCATGGTGTTGTCGGCTTGTTCGGACGGGAAGAATAAGGCGGAGGAAGCATCCAAGGCAGCTATTGAGTCCATCAATTCGTCGGAGGAACAGAAACCTGCGGATGCTAATCTGACGGAAGTTACAGAACCACAAAACGCTGGGGATCTTCAAAGTCCTCCTGACGAGGACTTGTCGGCGGTTGCCAGTGATGTGGTGGAAGATCCTGTTCCACAGGAGGAACTGTATGGCGAGAATGTTGTGGAAGAGAGTCAACAACCGACTACGCAGGATAATGCTCCTTCTGAGAATGTTGTCTCTTCGGAGTTCTCTGATGCGGACTTGTCCAGCTTCTCCGAGAAGTTCGGTTTCACGGTGACATCGAGTGATGACCGTGAGTTGTTTGCGGAGGTGGTTACATGGTTGGGTACTCCTTACCTTTCTGCGGGGAACGACAAGAACGGGGCGGACTGCTCCGGTTTCATATGCAGTGTTTACCAAACGGTGTATGATAAGAAATTGCCTCGCCGGACAAGCGATATTTATGACAAATGCAAGACCATTCCGCTCTCCTCCGCAAAGGCTGGCGACCTTGTCTTCTTCCGCCCAGACGGAAAAATGGATGAGAAGCCTAATTATGCGGGTATTTATCTGAAGGATGATAAGTTCGTGATCGTTAGTTCTTCGAAGGGCGTGACGATCGCCGATATGGGAAGCAACTATTACAAGAAGACGTTTGTCTCCGCCGCACAGGTGCAGTATTGATCGCCTTTGAGGTTAGGGGTATAAAAGGAAGGCTGGATGCCCAATGGTATCCAGCCTTCCTTGTCTTATTTCGAGCCTGGCCCCTCTTTATGAAGCGTATAGCTCTCAATTCTTAACCCTTAACTCTTAATTCTTAATTCTTAATTCTCTAGCAGTTCTATGCACTGTGCCAAAGAGTCCATCCAATAGGGAACGTTTACTCCTGCCTCCTTGATTTTCCGCTTGTTCAGCACGCTGTAGGCGGGTCTTTCCGCTGCGGTAGGGTATTCGAAGCTTTCGATGGCGTTCACCTTTGTCTTTAGTCCTGCGATCTTGAAGATCGCCTTTGTGAAGTCGAACCAGCTGATCACGCCTTCGTTGGAGAAGTGGTAGGTGGTGAACCCGTTGAAGCCTTTCTCTAGGAGTGTCATGATGGCGATGGCCAAGTCGGTAGCGTAGGTTGGCGTTCCCACTTGGTCATACACGACGTTGAGCGACTCTCGCTCTTTCCCTAGGCGGAGCATTGTCTTGACGAAGTTGTTGCCGTATTCGCTGTACAGCCAGGCGGTGCGGATGACGATGGCGTCGCATCCTGATTTCTCCACCTCGATTTCCCCTTGACGCTTGGTTTTTCCGTAGACGCCGATGGGTTGGGTAGGGTCCGTCTCCTTCAGGGGCAGGCAGGACTTCCCGTCGAATACGTAGTCTGTGGAGATGTGGACCAATTTCGCTCCTACACTTTTCGCCGCGATGGCGAGGTTTTTCGGACCGTCCACATTGATCTTGGCAGCCAATTCCTCGCAGCTTTCAGCCTTGTCCACAGCGGTGAATGCGGCGCAGTTGATGATGGCTCCGATATTCTCTTTCTTCACCAACTCTTCCAGCAGGTGGAGGTCGGTGATGTCAACCTCCGGCATGTCGGTGTACAGGAAATGGTGCTGTTTGTAATTGTCAGCGATTTTGCGCACGGAGTTGCCTAATTGTCCGTTGGCGCCAGTGACCAGAATATTCATTTGCGATGTTTCTTCTTGAGGTGAGGCGTATGAACTTCACCATGTGTTATGGGGTTTAAATGTCACTTTAGGTTAGTTGCTCCCGATTAGTCGAAAACTTCCGCGTCTTGGAGGAAAGGATGTTTCTTGTCTTTCTCCGATAGAAGCATTTGTTCAGCCGGGATGTCCCATTTTATGCCGATGGTTGGGTCGTTGAACATGATGCCGGCGTCGGCTTGAGGGGCGTATACGTTATCCACTTTGTAGGTGAATATGGCTTCAGGACTTTTCACGAGAAATCCGTGGGCGAATCCTCTAGGGATGAAGAGCTGTTTCTTGTTCTCTTCGCTGAGTAGGACTGCGATGTGTTTGCCGAATGTCGGTGAGCTTTTCCTGATGTCCACGGCTACGTCGATGACTTCTCCTTTGATGACGCGTACCAATTTCGCTTGCGAGAATTCCCCCTTTTGGTAATGGAGTCCTCTGAGCACACCATAGGAGGATTTTGATTCGTTGTCCTGGACAAAGTCGATTTTTCCGACGTGCTCCTCAAACTCTTTTTGTTTGAAGGCTTCCATGAAATATCCTCTGCTGTCTGCGAAGACTTTGGGTTCGATGACCCATACTCCTTTGATCTCCTGTTCTGTGAAAATCATTTTTGTTCCAATAAAGAAAGTATATATTGCCCGTAAAGGGTTTTGCATAGCCGTTCTCCTGACATACGGAGTTGTTCGTCTGAGATCCATCCGTTTCTCCAAGCGATTTCTTCGATGCAGGCGATGTAGAAACCTTGTCTTTTCTGAATGGTCGCCACGAAGTTCCCAGCTTCCAGGAGGGAGTCGCAGTTGCCTGTGTCCAGCCAAGTGAATCCTCTTCCGAATTTCAGCATTCTCAGGGACCCTTCTTCAAGGTACATTTTGTTCAAGTCTGTGATCTCGTATTCTCCGCGGGCGGAAGGCTTTAGTCTTTTCGCCTTTTCTGTCACTGTCTTGTCGAAGAAATAGAGACCCGGCACCGCATAGTTGGATTTTGGGTTCTTGGGTTTCTCCTCAAGGGAGATCACTTTGCCGTTTTCGTCGAATTCCGCCACACCATAGGCGGACGGGTCTTTGACGTAGTATCCGAAAATGGTGGCGCCTTCCTTTTGTTGCGCGGCCAATCGGAGCATGTCGGAGAAATTCTGTCCGTAGAAAAGGTTGTCCCCCAATATCAGGCATCCAGCTTCTCCGTTGAGGAAGTCGGCACCTAAAACGAAGGCTTGGGCCAATCCGTTAGGCTCGTTCTGCACGACATAGCTGAATTTCATGCCGAAATCCTCTCCGGAGCCAAGCAATTGCTTGAACATGGGCAGGTCCCTCGGCGTCGAGATGATCAGCACTTCACGGATGTTGGCCAACATGAGCGTCGAAAGCGGGTAGTAGATCATCGGTTTGTCGTAAACCGGCATGATCTGTTTTGAGATGGCTTTAGAAAGGGGGAAAAGGCGTGTCGCGCTTCCCCCCGCAAGTATGATGCCTTTCATTAATCTTTGTTTTATTTCTTGTCTGCTAAAAGTACAGTTTTGATCGCGTTCCTGATTTCATCTTTTGGCAGTGCGCCTCTGCTCGCCTGTGGTTGTCCCTCTTTAGGGATGAAGATGAGCAATGGGATGCTGGATGCCCCGAAATATCTCGCCAGATCCTTCTCCTCGTCGATGTTGATCTTGTAGATGTATATCTGGTCCTTGAACTCTTGCGAAAGATCGTCAAGGAACGGTGAAATCATTCGGCAAGGACCACACCATGATGCGTAGAAATCGACGATGCACGGTTTGTCTCCGAGATATTTCCACCCCTCAGTGTCGACGTTAACGACCAATTTCTTGAATTCTTCGCGGTTCAAGTGCTTCACCAACGTCTTCTGCTCAGCTTTTTGTTTCTGCTCTGTCTTTTGCTTCTCTTTCCCTTTGCCGCTGTTGTTTCCATCACCGGCGAACAAGCATGAAGACAATCCCAGAAGGAGACACAGAATCGATGTCTTTAATAAGTTTTTTGTTCCCATTTCGAATATAATTTTTCTTGTTTTTATCTTGTTTACTATCTCTTTGTTCTGCAAAGTTAATGTTTTTTTTCTATTCACAACGGTTGCGTGCTCCGCTAATGTTAAAAATATGGAAAGAATAAACTTTTGCAGAGGCTGAAAATATTGCCTGCCGTTTTATGGTTTTCCTTTATTTTGTCTATATTTGTACCTTGAATTGAAGATTAGGTCGAAGCTTGTTTCTTTTCGACCGAAGGTATTGCTTGTTGTTAATGTGTATCAAGTAATATTAATTAATTTTTTTTATAGAACATGAGTGATTCGTTGTTTTCATCACTTCCGTACAAGGTTGCGGATATTGGTTTGGCTGATTTCGGCCGTAAGGAAATTGAGTTAGCAGAGATTGAGATGCCTGGTTTGATGGCGCTTCGCGAAAAATATGGCAAGCAGAAGCCGTTGAAGGGCGCTCGCATTTCCGGTTCGTTGCACATGACTATCCAGACGGCTGTCCTGATAGAGACATTGGTGGAGTTGGGTGCGCAGGTGCGTTGGGCAAGTTGTAATATATTCTCCACGCAGGACCATGCGGCCGCGGCCATCGCTGCGGCGGGTGTGCCTGTATTCGCATGGAAGGGTGAGTCCCTTTCTGAGTATTGGTGGTGTACGTTGCAGGCCCTGAACTTCGGTGACGGGATGGGCCCGAACATGATTGTGGATGATGGAGGCGACGCTACGTTGATGATTCACTTGGGTGCGAACGGGGAGGATAATCCGTCTGTCTTGGACCGTGTGGCGGAGAGCGAGGACGAGATCGAATTGCTCAACACGCTGAGGGCTGTCCGTAAGGTGGATGATAAATTTTTCAACAGGATGCTCCCGAACATCAAGGGTGTCTCTGAGGAGACGACGACGGGTGTGCACCGTCTGTATCAGATGGAGAAGGAGGGTAGGCTCCGTATCCCTGCGTTCAACGTGAACGATTCTGTCACGAAGTCTAAATTCGATAATCTATATGGTTGCCGCGAATCGTTGGCGGACGGTATCAAGCGTGCCACGGACATCATGGTGGCAGGCAAGGTGGTCGTTGTGTGCGGGTATGGTGATGTTGGAAAGGGCTGTGCCCATTCTATGCGTTACTACGGCGCACGCGTGCTGATTACTGAGATCGACCCGATCTGCGCTTTGCAGGCCGCTATGGAGGGATACGAGGTGGTTACCGTCGAGGACGCTCTCCCTATCGGAGATATCTATGTCACCACGACGGGTAACGTGGATATCATCACGGTGGAACACATGGAGAAGATGAAAAACTCGGCTATCGTCTGCAATATCGGCCACTTCGACAGCGAGATACAGGTGGAAAAATTGAAGAAATATCCTGGCATCAAGCGCAGGAACATCAAGCCTCAGGTGGATCAGTTCTTCTTCCCTGACGGACATTCGATCATATTGCTGGCGGAGGGCCGCCTCGTCAACCTGGGTTGTGCCACGGGTCACCCTTCTTTCGTGATGAGCAACTCGTTCACTAACCAGACGTTGGCTCAGATCGAATTGTTCACCAAGAAGTACGAGGTGGGTGTCTATTGCTTGCCGAAGACGCTTGACGAGGAGGTCGCCAGATTGCATCTCGCTAAGATCGGTGCCAAATTGACCAAATTGACGCCGGCGCAGGCCGCCTATATCGGTGTTCCTGTCGATGGACCTTACAAATCCGATATGTACAGATATTGATGACTGTGCGTTCCGCCCTTGCGGATCATCACCGAAAGGGCGGAATTTGTATTTCGGAGCAATCAATTTGGGTGTTTTTTCATTATTTATAAAAAAAACGTCATCGATTTTATTTGTTATTAACGATTTTTAAATAACTTTGTCGCATTCAGAAGTTTTTTCTGGTGTAGTAAAAAAGTAATTTGTGTTATAGTCCATGAAAAAGATTGTATTTGCGCTTGCGACGTTGCTTCTGTTCACGTCGAATATTTTTGCGGAGAAGGATGTTAAGGTCCGTTTCGGTTTGGAAGGCGGTTTTAATATGACGAAGTGGAATGGAGATCTGATGCCAGACTATAGTGTCTCTCCTGATATGATCTCCGCGACGGCTAACATAAATGATGCGAGCGTCAGACCTGGTTTCCATGCGGGTGCGTTGATGGATATCATTATCGAGAAACATTGGTCAATCCAACCGGAGGTTCTTTTCCAATTGGAAGGCTCCACGATCGAGAGCCCTATCGTTGTCCCTACTTTTGACGAGGAGGGTGAGTATATAGGCGACGTGGTTGCGGATACGCTGAAGGAGAAGTTCACCGCAGGTTACATAAGAATCCCTGTCGTATTGTATTACAATATCATGAATGTGGGTCCTGGTCAGTTGTCCCCTGGTTTGGGTGTATACTTCGCTGGAGGCGTTTGCGGAAAGAGCGACAAGAAGATCGGTGACGAGGTGCGTAACACGTTCGGTGTAGGTGGTGTTCTCGATGAGTTCGATTGGGGACCGACCGTGAAAGTCGGATATGAGTTCCAAAGCGTGGCGAACGGTCTGTACCTGAACCTCGGTTTCTCTCAGGGTCTGACGACTTCCAAGACTACGGGTCTCAATTTCACCATCGGATATAAGTTCCAGTACTGGAAGGGTATCAAACGCGCTTACAACACGGGTATCTTGGAGTATAACCCATAATCGGAATGCGTTTCAAGAAAGTTTATGTCGAAATAACCAACCGATGTAACTTCAATTGCAGCTTCTGCTGTGCATCGGATAGGGAAAAAAGATTTGTATCGCCGGAAGATTTTTCGGCGATACTTTTTTCCATTAAACCCTATACGGATTATATCTACCTGCATGTCTTGGGAGAACCTTTACTACATCCCCAGCTTGAGCTTCTGCTACGTGAGGCGCATGGGCAGGGCTTCCACGTTAACCTCACCACGAACGGCTCTTTGATCCCACATCGTCGGGAGTTGTTGCTGAACTCTTCTATCCGTCAATTTAATGTCTCTTTGCATGATGCGGAGGAGAATGTCCCCGAATCCCAGTGGCTACGGTACTTGGAAGATGTTTTCACTTTTGCGAAGGACAAGTCTTGCGATAGCTATTTTTCCCTTCGCCTGTGGAACCGGGTGGATGGCGGCCTCACCCGCTTTAATCAGTTGTGCCTTTCCACCATGGCGGATTTCTGGGGGGTCGATTTGTCGGATGCCTTTTCGTCCAGAAACAAAAAATTGGTCGATCATGTGTTTCTTCAGAATGCGGCGCGGTTTTCTTGGCCAGGCGAGAAGCATCTGCAGCTACGTGAACGGACCTGCTATGCGATGCGTGACCATGTGGCGATTTTGGTCGACGGGACGGTTGTGCCTTGTTGTCTGGATGCGAACGGAGCCATGGCTTTGGGGAATCTCTTCCGACAGCCTTTCTCGGAAATCATCACGTCGGAGCGGGCCGTGAAGATCTTGGAAGGGTTCCGCCGACGCATTGCCGTGGAGCCTTTGTGCTCCGATTGTGGTTTTTTTGTGGACGCGTAGTGCTTTAGCCCGTATAAAATCGTCTTTGTACTTTTGCAGTTCTCCCATATATTTATATCTTTGTTTTTGATTTATATTTAATCATATGAAGCGTTTTCTGTGCATAATATTAGCTGTCATTGCGGTCGGGAGTCTTTCCGCTTCGTCTATTGACGAGATTGAGATCGCGACGAAAGGCCAGACCTCATTGAATTTGGGAGTGGGTCTCCCTCCGTTTACTTCCGGAGCTGCCGCGGATATACCCTGTTTCTCGTTGTCCGCTTCTGCCGGTATGACGAGCGGATTCCTCCGTAGCGATTTGTTCGGTAGGAATGGTGCGGTTGATTTCGGTATACATTTCGCGGCTTGCCATTATAAGGATGAGTTCGGCTTGTATAACACGTCGCAGCGCGTGAAGGTGTTCCAGTGCTCAGCGACGCTTCGCAGCGCCTTCCACTTCCAGTTCATGAAGTATTTCGACACCTATGCGGGTGTGTGCGGTGGACTGAACATCTGTGCGGAGAGTTTTATGGAATATACGCAATATTCGGAACAATCCCACTTCGAGTTGTGGAACGAGGTGGAATCCAATACCTTTTCTCCTGTTGTCGGTGTCTATGTGGGGTCGCGGTGGTTCTTCACCAATCATTTCGCGTTGGGCCTGGAGGCATCGTACGATTTTTTACGCACGGATGACGAGGCATGTCTGGCGGAGTATGGACGTTCCCATTACGGAGGGTCTGCTTTGCCGATCATCTCTGTTTTCGCTTCGGTTAAGCTCGGAAAATAATCGGTAAGGTGCGGTCACGCATCGATAAGTGTTACATGGAAAAAGAAAGGGGATCGTCTTGCTTGGCGATCCCCTTCGTTTCATTTCTTTTTGGCATCTATATGAGATGCTGACTCCTCAGCTGCCAAATAAGCAGCAATGTGTTTTGCTTTTTTCTCAACCTTTTTAGGCTTTTTCTCATTACCTTTCATAATACTACCAATTTAAAGTTAAACAATTTGTTTTATTTAAACGGAGTTGCTCGGTTATGAAAAACATAGCTGGGTAGCTCTTCGAAATGATTTTCGATCATAGTTGACGACCTTTGTCGTCATCTATATTCATACAAAAACCGTGCCAAATATTGGAATGAACTTTCTGTCCGCTTTCGTGTCATTCTGTCCGAATGGTGTGACACGATTGGCTCATTTTTTTGTGTGTGGGGTGGAAAATCACCCGTTTTTTTCTATTTTTGTGTAATTTTGGTCACGTATAAATAGATGAAAATATGTTTGATATGCAGTTTATGGTTCGTTTGAAGTATCGCTTGTTGCGTCAGCGGCAGGTTTGGCTCATTCCGTTTGTCTTGTTTGCGGTGGTGGCTTGTACCCCCCAAAAAAAAGAGATGACAGAAAATGATGAAATAGGCTTTGATTGTTTGGCGTATCGGGTGGATAAATATGTAAGGTACAATGGGGAGTTTCCTACCAAAGAGGTGTTTTTGGACGCTAATAAAAGGGATTTAAGAGAGTTCCTCTTGGGCGAGAGATTCTCTGCAGAGAGGATAGATCAATTCCTTGCCGATTCGTTAGGGGAAGAGATGGATTATCTTAAAATATGGCCTCATTTGGGAGACTCGGCATTTCTCGGATTTGAGCCCGGTCCGAAATCTTCCATGATCATTGCTTCCAATTGCCTGATGACCCATCCATCGTTACAGTTTATCAATCAGGACAGTTGTTTTGCCATTGTGGATAGTACGTTGTTACGTCCCGACGGCTCGGTTGCCTCCATAAACATCTATTGGCCGAAAATTCTTATCCAAGACTCTGCGTATTACTGTTACGGCGTGCGACAATCTTCCATAACATCGTTGCTCCGAACTCTGGATTCCTTAGAAAATGCGGGTGTCTATGATTACGAATGCGGAGCAGCTTATTATTCTCCGATCAATGTGGCATATGATTCTCCTGTGGAGTTGATTGACACGTTATGTTACTATTCCGGTCTATGCTGTTTTATAAACAAGGGGGTTGATAAGGACGAACCGATCGTATCTGGTCCCTTTTTCGAATATAGACATAGACAACAGGTGGGTTCTATCATTGGGATGCCGCCTATTTCCCAAGATTCATCGTCGAAAGCTAAGGAGGATGATCTCTTGCTATTCAAGAATGCTTATATGGATTTAATCCGAAATGCGAAATTTAGGTTGCATCGTAGCAACGACACGATTTATATGAATGGGAATCCTGTGGATGAGTCCTGCCGCCTAAGTGCGGATTCTTCCGTAATCCTTATTGATTTGACGCATAACAACACCTATCGTGATCTTTGCGAACTCGTGCATTTCATGGAAAAAGCGACCGACTCCGAATCCCTGGAGGCGCTCAGAGAGAAAGGATTTCGTTGGAAATACCACTTCAAGATAGATGACAAACTTTACAAAGCTTTTGAAAAATAATCATGCGGTTGTGAAAAGAATAGTAAACATACTGATTATATTAGTGATGACAATGGATATGGAAGGTGCCGTACATACAGTTAGTGGGCAAATCAACGGACACGATTATGTGGACTTGGGTCTGCCAAGTGGTTTGAAATGGGCGACTAGTAATCTGCAAGATACTAGGCCTTATCCTATGGATGGTATCTTTGCTTGGGGAGAAACGGAGATGAAGTCTTTTTTCGATTGCTTTTGTTATAAGTGGTGCATAAGAAATTCAGAGGAAGAACCGACCCCATTTTCTTCTGAAGCGAGCAATACGGATCTTTTCCAACTCACGAAGTACGGGAAGATAGACGGGAAAACCAAGTTGGAGGCTGCGGATGATGCTGCTATGGCCCTTTGGGGCTTACCCTGGCGTATGCCCACCGTGGATGAGCTGCAGGAATTGTACGATAACTGTCGCTGGGAGGAAGTGCCTGGAGGCATTATGGGTACGTCCAAGCTGAATGGAGCGACCATTCTTTTACCTTTCCTGAATGGATCGGAAAATTGTCCTTATGTGGATTCCATTACGGATATAACCATGACAATTGAATATGCTGATTTAGTTCGTTTCGTTTCTCTCTGGTCGTCTACTGCCTCGAAGGAATGGGAAGCGTCGAGCCTTGAGATCTCTTGCCTTTATGATGGAGAAGGGGCCCATGTGGGTGGCGGAGTAGCCTCGGAACCTCGCTTCTTAGGCATAAATATCCGTGCCGTCAGCCGATAATGATCCTGTCGTATTCCTTCGAAATGGATTTATAGGACCTACCTTAGATGGATTTCCATAAATTGCATTTCATGATTGTGAAATCTCACAAAACTGGCATTTTACATCAGATGAAAATTAAGTTGATTTTGTGATGCCATATTGTCGATTTTTTGTAAATTGCCTTAGTTATTGGTGGGGGATTTGATTCCCTCTTTCCCTTTGAAAATGAATGGTTTAATTAATATAGTATGGAAAATAAAGAAATTGGATTCGTCCGCGTTGCCAGTGCTATCCCAGTGGTGGAGATAGCCAATCCTAAAGTGAATGCCGACAGAATCATCTCGCTGATAGAAAAAGCGGCAAAGGAGAATGTTAAAATTGTATGTTTCCCGGAACTTTGTCTTACGGGTTATACCTGTTCCGATCTTTTTTACCAACGTACTTTGATCGATGAGACGCAAAGGCAGCTTCTTAGAATAAATGAGGCGGCTGGTCGGCATGGTCTCTATGCCATTGTGGGGGCGCCCTACTATCGTGATGGTAAATTGTACAATGCGGCTTTCGTGGCTGGTACAGGTGAACGGTTCTTTCATACAGAGGTGGATAAACAATATTTGCCAAGCAATAATGAGTTCTACGAGAAGCGTTGGTTCACACCGGGATTCGGCGAAAAAAGACAGGTCTTTGAGGTGGATGGACTAAAATTCGGCATTGAGATCTGCGAAGACCTATGGATGCCTGTATCTCCAAGTGACGAGCTCTGTCTGGCGGGTGCGGAGGTTATCTTCAATCTCTCTGCCAGTGATGAACTGATTGGCAAGGAGGCTTACCGCCGTCAATTGGTGAAGCAGAAGTCTGCCACGAATGTGTGCGCCTACATCTATACGGGCTCTGGCTTCGGAGAGAGCAGTACCGACCTTGTTTTCTCTGGCACTGCCATCATCACTGAAAACGGTAGTCTGTTGGCTACGTCGGAACGATTCTCTTTCAAAGAGCAACTCACCATCGCCGATATTGACGTGCAGCGATTGCAGGCGGATCGTCTGCGCAACTCCGCTTTCATCATCGGTAATCAGAATCCTAACAAGAAAAACGAGATTGAAATCACTCATCTTGAGCCAATCGAGCTATATGCCAATCCTTCGGATGTGACCCGTACATTCGCGCCTCATCCATTCGTTCCGCCAGAGGACGAGATGAAGACACGTTGCAACGAAATCTTCTCCATCCAAGTGGGTGGATTGGCAACACGCTTGTATCACACCGGCATCCAGAGAGCGGTTGTGGGCATTAGTGGAGGTCTCGACTCTACACTCGCACTGCTTGTGATGGTGAGGACATTCGACAAACTGGGTCTTCCGCGTAAAAACATTGTCGGCATCACAATGCCTGGTTTTGGTACCACTGGTCGTACCTATCATAATTCACTCAATATGATGAAGAGTCTGGGTATCTCTATCAAGGAGGTGGATATCAAGCCGGCTTGCTTGCAGCACTTGAAGGATCTTGATCATGACCTTTCCGTTCTGGATGTCACCTATGAAAACACACAGGCACGTGAGAGAACACAGATCTTGATGGACTATGCCAACAAGATTGGTGGATTGGTGGTTGGAACAGGCGATTTGTCAGAACTGGTGTTGGGTTGGGCAACCTACAACGGCGATCACATGAGTATGTATGCTGTCAACACATCGATTCCGAAGACGTTGGTGAGATACTTGGTGAAATATGCGGCTCTTTATGAGATGGATGAGGCCGCAAAGGAGACGTTGCTGGATGTCTGCGACACACCCGTCAGTCCGGAACTACTTCCAGCCGACGACAAAGGAGAGATTGCACAAAAGACAGAGGATTTGGTGGGACCTTACGAACTCCACGATTTCTTCATCTACTACACCCTTCGTTTCGGATTGTCGCCTACAAAGATTTTCTTTATGGCATGCAAGGCGTTTGAAGGTAAATATGATGATGCGACGATATTGAAGTGGATGCGCACGTTCTATTGGCGTTTCTTCGCACAACAGTTCAAGAGAAGCTGTATGCCTGATGGTCCGAAGGTGGGTAGCGTCAACCTCTCACCACGTGGCGATTGGAGAATGCCAAGCGATGCATCCAGCAAAATATGGATTGAAGAGGTGGAACGTTTAACAAAAAATATATGATCATGAAAAAAAGATTCCTCGTTCTGGCAACGGCTGTGTTAAGCGCTTGCGGAGGGTCGAGCACCAATCAAGAGGAACGTTCGGATTCACTTCGTAAGGAGCTTCCTGAAGATACGGTAGTGGTAGTGAAGGAACTGCCTTCATTTACCTCTCCCGACCGTCAATTTATGGATGTGCGTGGCAACGTTTCCAAATTGTCAGTTCAGGTAAGTAATTGTGACTCTACTTGGAGTGGCAAGCTCGAACATGTGGAATGGATGGATAAGACATACACATTCGATCAAAATGGTGTCGTTGCTTTTGATCCAAAGGAAAAAATCAGGCTTTCCCGCAATGACAGTGGTCAAATCACAAAGAAGGAAGTCTATGTGGCGGACTTTGGCATTTATGTTTCCGAAGAGTACCTCTATAATGAACAGGGGATGTTGGATACGATGATTGTCAATGGACTAGAATGCCATGGGAAAAAGTATTTCACGTATGACAATGATTTAGAATGTGTTTCCTCTGTTGAGCCCTCAATGGGAGAAGGCGAATATCTTTATACAGATGCCATGGAATATTTCAATATCGTGGAACGGGATAGTTTGGGAAACTGGACAAAACGTCGTGTAACCACTGTTACCAAGTATTCTCAGGATAGGAAGAGTATTGAAAAAGAGGAAAGTAAGTATCGTATAGAGACGAGAGAAATTTCTTACTATTAAAATTAAGGGAGAGTCACAATGGATGCAATGTGCCATGCTCGGAATATTCTTATTCTTGTATTTATTTTAATTCTAATAGTTCTGGTCTTTTTATTTGTAAAGAAACGCTATCCGTTGTTACAAGTTTATGTGGAGGAAGATTGTGAATATGTACTTATGGGTGGAGGGTATTGCTTTCGTGGTCTTTATGATCCCGTGGCTTTGTCTCATGATTTTCCTTATATAAATATAGATGAATATATAAGGGTAGGGGATGACGAGCCCTATTCCAATCCGAATTTGGTTATACGGTCGCATATTTTTACTGTATATGGAAATATTCCTGTGACAAGTATTGCAGAAGGGGCATTCTATAAAGAAGCTTATATAGATCTCAATTTTGTTGATGATCCTGACAGTATTGAACATTCATATGGAAATGATCTCATACAATCGCTTGTTATACCGAACACAGTCAAGGAGATAGGTAATGATGCTTTTCGCTCATGCCATAATCTGACAACAGTGACTATTCCGAGTAGTGTCACACACATTGGCTCTGGCGCATTTGAAGATACGCCGTTCCTAAATAATCTCCGAAAGAAGAATCCATTGGTTGTGATTAATAACATCTTGTTGGATGCGAATGCTTGTAATAATCCACATGTGATAATTCCACAAGGAGTCACCTGCATTGCTGAAGATGCGTTTTACGCATGTGATAATATGGAATCTGTTGTTATTCCAGAGGGTGTGACTAGCATTGGATATGAATTTTGTAATTGTAAAAATTTGGAGTCTGTCAAGATCCCTAAGTCGGTAACTCATATAGCTCCTGTTGCGTTTAGTAATACTCCATTTTTATATAAATTACAGAAGCAGAATCCCATTGTCATCATCAATGGTATTTTATTTAATGTGAGTTCCTATGAAGGGGAAGAACTTATCATTCCGAAGGGTGTCACTCAACTCCCACTAGGTCTTCTGGATGACAGTAAGATCCGATCTTTGGTCGTACCATCTACGGTGGATACTATAAAGGGATCTACGTTTGCGAGTTGTTCTTTGGAAAGTGTGACCATAGAGAAAGGCGTGAAGATTATTGAGAATTGTGCTTTCAGGGATTGCCAAAATCTTACTCGTGTTGAAATCAAAGATGCTAAAACGAGGATTGATGAGAATGCATTTCTGGGTTGCAAAAACATTACGGATGTTGTTCTTCCTGCGGATGCTGACCCTTCATGTTATGATAAAGTGTTTAAGAACTGTTATTACAAGTTAAAGGACTCTATGGTAAGTGGAAAGGTTGACGGCTATGAGTATGTGGATTTAGGATTATCAAGTGGTAGGCTTTGGGCCACATGTAATCTTGGGGCCACAGATAGAGAAGATGTGGGCGACCACTATGCATGGGGAGAAACACAGGTTAAAGAAGTGTATGATGAGAATAACTATAAGTGGATAGACAAGAATCATGAAGTCAAAAAATATTGCGTTCGTGAGGAGATGGGTACGGTTGATTACAAAACTGAATTGGATGCCGAGGATGATGCTGCCTATGTCCATATGGGAAAATCATGGCGCATGCCTTCTATAGAGGATTGGAGTGAACTCCTTGCTGGTTGCGATTGGAATCGGATAAGTCTTTGGCACCCTAAAAAAGGGCAATTGGAGGAGTTCTTAATCGGCAAGTCAAAACAGAACGGGAATGTCATAATGCTGCCAACAAAAGATTCTTTTGGTATTATGGGCACTTCTTATCTGTCTTCAACGAGTAGTGATTGGCAAGAATCGTCACAAAACTCAGATTATTGGTTTATTGGATTTCATGTGGATAGCCATGGCGGTTTTTCGAAATTGAAAGACTATCGTTACTATGGTGGGTTAGTTCGGGCAGTGGTCAATGAGGGGAACAGATAATTGCGGATACATGAAAAATATGCGAGAAAACATAATAACACTATTCTTCTGCTGTATGCTTGCGGTTGAAGGTCCACTTTGTGACTGCCAAGCTGGCACGGGTTCAAGTGATTCGTCTAGTACGTATTTGCCGGAATCAGGCGAAGGCGCGGAGAACGTGAAGCAGGAAGAAAATCCTGATTATGCATCCATGTATGGAAGAGTGGTGGATAAGGATGGATATGTGAATCTACGGGAGGGGGCTGATCCGAAATCAAGGATTATCGGAACAATCCCTTCCAATGAGGTTGTACAAATCATTGAAATGACCGAGAAGGAAATCGATACAGCTAAAATGCTTAGAGTTAGGGCCAAAGATGGAAGGAAGGGATATGTGCATACGAGCAGGCTTGAAAAGCATTTTACGGAAGATGAGGCTGAAGATGAAGCCCTTTTTGAAAAGGTCTCTCCCATGCTTAAAAAGAAAGTTCTGTCTATCGACGAATATGAATATGTCTTTGCTTCTGCGGAGGCGTTGAGGAACAATGCTTCTTTAGGTTATGGAATGGCATGGGATCTTTACAACCATTTCTGTAAAAATAAGGTTGCCAACAAGCAGATTTTGAAGATGAATCCATCACAACTTGAAAAGCATCTTCCGTTCCTTGTCGAATATATGGGATTGCCATTGTTTGAAGGGAATGACTATTTTTACCATGGAGATAATGGGGCTTTTGAATCGGATAACAGACGACCTTTTAAAGATGGATACAATCGAGTGATAGCCGACTTTCCGATGTTCGCAGGTAACCGGGCGGTAAAGGAATGTTTAATCGAAATGTATTCGGGACATTCCGATAATAGTGAAGAGTGAAATTTCAAATGATTATATGAAATCCTCGTCTGCACTCGCGCATCGTATATGCGCCGATCTGATTTGTCCCATTCAAAAAAATGATGTACATTTGCGCCATTAATTTTATAATCGTTATAGTATGAAAAAAGTATTGTTTTTACTGTTGGCTGCGCTTCCTTTCATGGGAGTCAGTGCATCGAATGTGAGCAAGATTGAGTATGCTAATGCTGGTGATTTCTCCCTCGGTATTATGATTGGTGTTCCTCCTCATAGCCATGCGAACATGCCTTCACTTTCTGTGGATGGTATGTGGGGCTTGACGGACGGTTTCATCCACACGAAGACGTTCGGTGACAATGGTGCCATCGATTTGGGAGCATATATCGGATATTGTAACTGGACGGAAAATTTACATTTTGTAGGTTATGACATGAAGCATTCTTATTGGGAGTTGCCGATGGCTGTCCGTTGTGGATTCCATTTCCAGTTCGTTCAGCATTTGGATGTCTATGCTGGTTTCCAGGGCGGTGTAGCTATCTGCCATTGGAGTGATAAGCAGGGCGATGTGAAGGTCAGTGACGGCGATTGCGATGGTATCTTTGGTAACTATTTGGGTGCTAAATGGCACTTTACTGAGGGCTTCGGCGTGAAAGCTGAATTATCGAGCGATTGGATCGGTAAAGGTGTGGACCATAACAACTTGCCTCCTTTCGCTGTCGGCGTTACGTTCAATTTCTAATTAGGAAGATCAGGTAATGTTCCCTCTGTGTGAGGATTATATGTTTTGAAAATACGATTGTTATTATGAAAAGGATTATTTTATTGTTTATTTCTTCCCTCCTCGTCGGAAGTGTTATGGCAGGTAGTGGAAAAGTAAAGGAGATTGGCGTAGTTACAAAGGGTGGCTGTAATTTGGGTTTCATGATCGGTGTGCCACCTATTGATTATTATTCAAGTGGCGAGCCGACAGATCCGACAATTCCTACATTCTCTTTCGATGCTAATTGGGGATTGGCTTCCGGATTTATCAAGACGAAGACCTTCGGAAATAATGGTGGTGTTGATTTGGGCGCATATTGGGGTATTGACCATTATAAAGGTGTTTGGGATCGCGGAAGGGGAATGTTGCAGAACTCTATTTTGATCAGGTCTGCTTTCCACTTCGAGTTCGTGAAGAACTTGGACGTCTTCATGGGTATCGCCAATGGTGTGAATATCTTCGGTTCCACGAATGACCATCCGGGATGGGACTTCGACGATTGCAAGTATGCCGGTGGTATTTACGGTGGTGTGAAATATTACTTCACGGATCATTTCGGTCTGAAGATCGAGTTCGGTTCTGACTGGAACGAGAAGAATCTTACGAATTTCGCAGGTGGTTTCACCTTTAAGTTCTAAAAATTTAGATCGGAACTATATGAGCAAGGAAGTGAATTCCTAGGCTTTGTGAATGATGAAAAAACGAAGGAGGGGCGAATCATCGTCCCTCCTTTTTCGTGTCATGTGGTGTGCCTTTTACTTCACCACTATCTTCAGGCTCTTTGCCTTTTTGCCTCCGCGGATGTCCGCGATGATGGTTTGCCCTTGGTAGGGGGTGAGGCTTATGCACCTTTCCGTACGGGCTCTCCATTCTCCCAATTTCTCGCCTTTCAGGTTGTACAATATCGCCTTCTCGCCTTGCTGCAGGTGCAGTGCTCCGTCGAGTAGGCGGGTGCCTTCTTCGCCTTGGGCGATGTCGTCCAGCCCGTTCTTTTCTTCTTTTTTGTAGACGAACCGTCCGATTTTGTTCGCTCCGAGGGTCGCATCGTATTGGGCGGATGGATTGCCGAATCGTATGCAGTGGTAGTTCTTGTCGCTCTTGTGGTCACCATATTCTGAGATTCGGATGAATAGTTCGTACGTGCCTTCCGTCATCTCTTGCGGAATCTCCAAGTGTGCGCTTAGGTTTGTTGTCTCCCTTGAAAGCCATGCCTTGGGGTCGATAGGGCTTTCCGGAAGCACTTCGTGGCTCTCCGTCTCTCCCTTGAGGAGGAACGAGACGATCGCTTTGCGGGTGAGGTTGCCGAAACCGACGTTCTCTATGCCCAATGTCACGTCGATGCCTTTACCTGTTGCCGGGGCGTTGTCGATTGTGGCGCTCCGAAGGATGAAGCGGTAGCCCAGGTGGTTCTCCACGTAGGTGTAGCCATCCTTCCCGTTGTATTCGGGGTCGTCGCCTTCGAAGGTGATCTCCTTCCAGCCGAGGATGGTGGGCTGGTGCCATTCGTAGTTGAGGTAGGAGGTGTGGGTGCGGAATCCCTCTTGCGCGAGGTAGGCGGGGGTATTGATCGGATCGTCACCGTTGTAGTTGGCGACGAGCTCTCCGCCGTAGGGCGTGTGCAGCGAGTAGGTCTCGAGCCATTGCACCATCATCTCGCGGGTCATCTGGTGCCCGCTTTCCCCCATGCCGATGGTGCCCAAGTCGCTGTAGGAGCCCAGATAGCCGTCGTTGTACATGCCGACGCGCAGGAGGGTGTCCCCTTTCGCCGCAAGGGCATCCTGGAACGCTTCCGAGTGGATGTCGAAGCCCGAGTAGTTGCTTCCCTTGTTGACGCCTAGCCAGACCGCCACGATGTCGGGACGGCGCACACCGATCTTGATCTCCGGAGGGGTGCATCGGAGCAGTGTCTGTAGCGCCTCCGCGATGTTCTCGTTGCTGCCCACGTTGCTGGAGTGCATCTCGCCCCAACTGCCGTACATGCCCAGCTCCACGAAGGTGATGACGTCCGTGTTGCGGGCGTAGACTTCTCCCAACTGCTTCAGGTGACCGAGGATGACGGACTGCTCCGGGTCGCATTTGGTCGAGCCGTTGAACCAAGGGTCGTAGGCGAAGCGCACGATGGCTGTCTTTCCCCGTTGGCGCACTGCGTCCAGCGTCGCCTCGAATGCATCCAAGGCATCTTGGGTGAGTGGTCGGGAGACCCCGAAGGTGGTGTCGCCCGTCTCCTCGTTGACGCTCAGTACCGCTTTGCTGGAGAATTCCGAGATGTCCATCCTGAGGTGGGAGATGTTGCCCCATGTGCTTGCTGGTTGATTCCCTTCCGCCTTCAGGTGTAGGCCTTGGGTGCGGTAGAATCCGATGCCGGGGTTCTCCATTTTCTCCAATGCGTCGGTATAGTCCAGATCTTGTGGGACGGGAGTCCCGTGGAGCGTTATGCCTAAGAAAAGAAGGCCTGCGAAGGTGATGGTTCTTATCATGATCGTCGTATGTTAGTCCTGCGGAGGATATCAACCCTCGACGCATGGTCGTTATCAATTCCCTAATGTACGGAAAATTTGCATTCCACGTTTGATTTTAGTGATTTAAATGCTATGTTTGTGATGATAAGTACTTCGACAAACCCTTATGGCAAAAAAACTTCTTCTCTTTATCGGTCTGCTTTCCCTCTTCGTATGGAATGTTGAGGCTCGGAAACGAAGTCCGTTCCGTTTGGAGAATGATTCCATCCTGCATATCTGCTCGAATATTCAAGAGCGGTATTATGAAGACATGTTCATCTCTCTAGAAATTGGCATGCCATTTTATTACACATCAGTTATAATTGATGAAGGGGTAGATTCCGCATGGGTTTATATTCCCTATGGATATGGTTCTACACCTCTTCCCGTAAGGTTGTTGAGCATTCCCTCCTCTTTGAAGTTCTTTATTTGGGATGGTCCTTCTATAGAGAAAGTACAGTTGAATCCCAAGAATCCATACCTGTGTTGGGAGAATGGCGCTTTGTATAGCCAAGATATGAAGAACCTCTATTTTTGGCATTCAGAAGAAAAAGGTGATTCCATCTTTCAAGTACCTGAGACGGTGGAGAATATATGGGGAATCCCTGATGGTCATTTCTCGAAAGTCATCATTCCTGAGCGTTGTAAGCAGACTCCTGGTTATATCGATTGTGACACATTGATTATTCATTCAACTCATTCCCTGGATTGTTTGGATGACCATGTGATGTCGAAGCTTTCCTATCTGTACTGTCTCTCCGATTCTGTTGTGGCGCATATTTTGATGGAGGATTTATGGAAAAGTATCAGATGGAAGTTTGGACGTGATATTGATATAGGAAAGATCCATTGCCCCAATTATGATATACGTAAGCGGGATACAAGTTGGATGCGGGAGAGTTATCGCCTGACATGTATCATGGAGGATGGTGATACATTGGTGGGTATTGATACGATTCCTTCGGGAAGGAGTATTCAGTCGGTGATGATAGAGGGTATAGCGGACGAGAATGTGCGATTCAACGAGCAGGATGGTAGCTATCGCTTCTATGTCGCCACGTATGACACGTTGTATCGCCTGCCATTGGAGGTCTCTGTGAAACCGAAGGAGCAGAACCCCGAATCTAAACCTAAACCGAAATGTGGTGATTTCGGTGAGGTGCGTGATTCCGTCTTCACTATTCGAGAGGGGGTGGATTCCTTGCCCTATTTGAGCGACAGGCCATCTTCCTTCCGGAAGGTGATTATCCCGAAGTCAATGCATTATATAGAAGATCATATCACCTGTGATAGTGTATTTATCTATTCCGACTCGTTACATGGAGCGTGTTATGACTTATGGAACTGTATCGATGCGGATTATTATTACGTGGAGAACGAACAACTCTACTTGTCGCTAAAATGTAGTTTTATGAGGAAAAATCGATCGGCTGAAGTCTATTGCCCCAATGCGGATATCCGCAAACGAGACCTGTCGTTGCAGAAGAATACGAATCCTCCGGTTTGGAGGGATGAGCAAGGTAATGTTATTGATTTCTCGAACCTCCGTTACGCAACCTTTGGGCATTTCTCGCAGCTGACGATTGAAGGCATCGAGCCTTCGGATTTGTGGGTCTATTATAAATGGAAGGGCAGTAAACGTATGGTGCGGTATAGGTGGAAAAGAGACAAAGAAGGTTCTGGAAAGTTCTTCTGGTGGGTGCCTGCTTGGAATGGCGATCTGGAGTTGGAGTATGCGGTTCGGACCTATGACACCTTGCTGACCCTTCCGCAAAAGACGCAAGTCAGGATTGTGAAGCAGGATGGCTCTCCTTGGAAGGACGATATTAACCCGATGGGATCGTGCCTCTATTATGTGCCGAAAGGAGAAACCTGTGAATCCTTGATGAAGTCGGGGAAGAAAATCATGTATTGGAAATCTGGGGATACGATACCTCGGCGATATTTGAAACGGTTGGCTTTGGGCGCTTTGTATAAGAACGGGGAGTGTGGACCTACGGATGGTAGAATTTTCTACCGTCTGGATTGGAAAGACAATCGTAATTATCTCTATAATTGTGGGTTGTATCCTATACCTATTAAGGGATTAGACCCTAAAAATCCCTTCTTGCAGATTCCTCCCAACCATCCCAAGGAGGTGTGGATGTTGGAAATACGTCAACTCCATGATGATTGTATTTCCAGGAGTTTGCCTCCCATGCACTTTTACGTAGGCAGGTGATGTGGTGACTATAAAAGATTAATCGTATGGCAAAAAAACTTCTTCTCTTTATCGGTCTGCTTTCCCTCTTCGTATGGAATGTTGAGGCTCGGAAGCGGCATTTACTTAGGTTGGAGAATGATACTATTCTGCATATCTGCTCAAATACTCCAGTGCGGCACTATTCTGAACTCAATGAGCCTAGTGCGCCATTATTTCACTCATCGGTGGTAATTGATGAAGGGGTGGATTCCGCATGGGTTTATATTTCTAGTAGTTATGGAATTGAACCTCCCATGAGGTTTGTGAGCATTCCCTCTACTTTGAAGTTCTTTTTATGGGAAAGTCTTCCCATAGAGAAGATTCAGTTGAATCCCAAGAATCCATACCTGCGTTGGGAGAATGGCGCTTTGTATAGCCGAGACATGAAGAATCTTTATTATTGGCATTCGGAAGAAAATGGTGATTCCGTCTTTCAAGTACCTGAAACGGTGGAGAATATATGGGGAACCCCGGATGGTCATTTTTCGAAAGTCATCATTCCTGAGCGTTGTAAGAAGGCTACTTGTATTATTCATTGTGATACGTTGATCGTTAATTCGCCTCATTTTTTGGAGTGCTTGGATGGAGATGTGATGTCGAGGAGTTCCTATCTGTATTGCCTCTCTGATTCTGCTGTGGCGCATATTCTGATGGAGAATTTGTGGGATAGTATCAATTGGGGGGTACGAAGTATTGATAGACGAGATATCCATTGCCCCAATTATGATATACGTAAGCGGGATACGAGTTGGATGCGGGAGAGCTATCGCATGACTTGTGTTCTGGATAATGGTGACACGTTAGTGGGGGCCGATTCCATCCCTTCGGGAAGGGAAATCGAATCGGTGAAAATAGAGGGAATAGCGGATGAGAATGTGAAATTCAACAAGCGATATGGGGAGGATGTCTATCGGTTCTATGTCACCACGTATGACACGTTGTATCGCCTGCCATTGGAGGTCTTTGAGAAACCAGAGGAACGAAAGCCTGGACCGAAATGTAGTGATTTCGGTGAGGTGCGTGATTCCGTCTTCACTATTCGAGAGGGAGTGGATTCTTTGCCCTATTTGAGCGACAGGCCATCTTCCTTCCGGAAGGTGATCATCCCGAAGTCAATGCATTATGTGAAAGAACATATCACCTGTGATAGTGTGTTTATTTATTCCGATTCGTTAGATGGAGCGTATTATTATAATTGGTTACACTATATCGATGCGCATTATTATTACGTGGAGAATGAACAACTCTATTTGTCGCTTAAGCGTTGGCTTATAAAGAGTAATCAATCGGCTGTGGCCTATTGCCCAAATGCGGATATTAGCAAGCGAGATATGACATTGCAACAGAACACGAATAAACCAGTTTGGAAGAAAAATGCGAAGGGTGATGAGCTAAAGGATTTGACATATCGCACAGTGTCGTCCGGTACTGGGTTAAGGTTGGAAATTGAGGGGATGAATCCTCAGGATTTATATGTGTATGATTGTAGGAGGAAACGTTTTTTGCCTAGAAATAATAAATATGGATTTTTTGAATTTATAAATGATGGCAGGACTGCTGAGTTGGAATTTGCGGTTTGGACCTATGACACATTGTTGCCTCTCCAGCAAAAGGATACGCTCA
>JAFZPM010000012.1 GCA_017550335.1 Paludibacteraceae bacterium | reverse complement strand
TCCTCAATCGATTTCGTCGAACTATCGGTTCATTACCCACAACTGTATTCCCACGAACACCACCCTAATTCTTAATTCAAAATTCAAAATTCTTAATTCCCATAGGGCGTTGCCCTAAGCTATATATGTTATGCCCTTTCAGGGCTGGAATGTGCGCATCGTGCATAGATACGCTCTCCTCAATCGACTTCGTCGAACTATCGGTTCAGTACCCACAACTGTATTCCCACGAACACCACCCTAATTCTTAATTCAAAATTCAAAATTCTTAATTCTCCAACCCTCCGGCACCCCGTTCTTCCCCTCTTCAACAGGGAGCATCGCAGGGCAAACGAAGGTGCCCTCCTCCCCCACACCATCGGTCCAACCACTCGTGGCGACCGAGTAGGACGGGTCCAACCAACTATTGAAATGAACCTTCAGGTACTTCAGGCTGGTACAACCACGGAACATTCCCTTGTAGCAATCCTCCTCCAAGGAGACGGCCAGCAACTCAGGCGCCCGCTCCAATGCGACACACCCCGCAAACATACCCACACAGCAACCCGTGTTCACCTTTTCGGCAGGAATCGAGGGCGCAACGGAAAGACGCACGCACCCATCGAACATATTCGCATAGCAGTAAGGTCTCAGAACCTTGGCAGGAAGAGCCGGAGCCTCCGTCAGCGACACACAGCCCCGGAATAGGCTACTATAGCATCCATCCGCCAGTTCCATCGCTGGCAACAACGGCGCGCGACGCAACGACTCACACCTTTCAAACATGCCCTGGTAGCACCGATCCCGCATCACGGTGGCAGGCAAGACAGGCGCCTCCTCCAAACCCGGACACTCAGAGAACATAAAGGCATAGCAACCAGGGGACAAGTTCCGCACAGGCAGTGAAGCGACCCGTTTTATCGAACGACACTTTGAGAACATGTATTGATAACAATCCTCCGCCAATGTCTTGGCAGGAAGTTCAGGCACCTCGGTCAAGCCCGAGCCAGAGAACATACCTACATAGCAACGCTTCGCCAACGTATCGGCAGGCAATAAAGGCGCACGCTTCAAACGCTTACACTCACCAAACATGTACGCATAGCAGGCTCGCGCCAATGTCTTGGCAGGAAGTTCAGGCGCCTCAGTCAAACCCGTAGCCCAGAACATTCCATCATAGCAATGCATCGCTAACGTATCGGCAGGCAATAGAGGCGCACGCTTCAAACGCCCACACGAACTAAACATACTCAAATAGCAGAATCTCGCCAATGTCTTGGCAGGAAGTTCAGGTGCCTCGGTCAAACCTGTGCCCGAGAACATCCCAGCATAGCAATACTCCGCCAGCGTATCGGCAGGCAATAGAGGCGCACGCTTCAAACGCCTACACAAACTAAACATACTCGCATAGCAGGAATTAGCCAAACGGACAGAAGGCAAGGCAGGTGCCTTCCGCAAGTCATGGCACATCGCGAACATGGAACTGTAACACTCCTTCGCCATCACCTCGGCAGGGAGTTTTCCCACCCTCTTCAGGCGGAAACAACCAGAGAACATATCCCCATAGCAATAGGACGCCAAAGAGCGTGCGGGGAGATCGGGAGTCCTCTTCAGCGACAAGCACCCAGCGAACATACGGTAATAGCAATAGTCCGCCATCTTCTCCGCCGGCAAACGTGGCGCACGCCTCAACTCCTTGCAACCAGAGAACATAGCCATGTAGCACCCCACGCCCAACTCGGTGGCCGGCAAGCGTGGCGCACGGCGCAAACCTTCGCACCCCTCGAACATATTCGCATAACAACCGTCAGACACGTTCAGGGCAGGCAATTCGGGGGCTTCCTTCAACCCCTTGCAGCCAATGAACATGCGGGAATAGCATCCCTTGGTCAACGTCGTGGCGGGCAAACGTGGCGCACGGCGCAAACCTTCACAATTCTCGAACAGACGGTAGAAACAATATTCGGAAGGAATCTCCGCATGCAAAGCGTCCCCATACAGCAGACTCATCACGTCGCCATCCGCATAGACCGCCCCCTCGATCACGAAAGCGGTATAACGGGTCCGATGGAACCCCCTATCATTCGTCGAGGTAGAGCCGGAGAGTCCGTTCGGATTGTCTCCCCTGAAGCAGACCGTTTCGCCCGCATGCCGCAGTTCGATCAGTTCCGACATGGTGTTCACGGGCTCCCCATCCTCACTCGGGTGGAAGCGCAACGGAGACCACGAAGCGCCCTCATCACGGGAATACTCCAGGGAAGGATGATTGCCCGCATACGATGCGATAGAGACCATCACACCACCCTCCACGGCCGTAAGACGAAGAGGGTCCGCCGCCCTGCCCATCGAGGCAAGGAGGGAGAAAAGGATGAGTAAAAAAGCGTAACGTCTCATACGATGAAAATTAGATTAAAACATTTATCTCGCCACGCTAACCGGCTCGGCGGCCAACTCCGCACATAGGAAATCATATGCCTCCGTGATCGTGCGGAAACGTATCGTGGCCTCCTCCCGCTCCCAGGGCGCTGCCCTGGGCTAGATAATGTAGTGGCCTTTCAGGCCGTTGGGGAACATCATCTCGCCATGCTGACTGGTTCGGCAACCAACTCCTCACACAAGAAATCGTAGGCCTCCGTGATCGTGCGGAAACGTATCGATGCCTCTTCCCGCTCCTTATCCTTAGCGGTAGGCGGAAGGGTATCGGGGTGACAGGTCTTCACCTGCGTGCGGTAGGCGGTTTTCACCTCCTCCAACGTGGCTTTCTCGCTCAATCCCAGTATTTTATAGGCCTCCTTCAGACGGTTGGAATAGGCGGATTGGTAACGCTCACGTTGCTGGGCGTTCTCCGTGCCATTCCTCCTTCCCCGTTGCTGTTTCATGGCTTCGAAACTGTACTTCAGCGAAAGGAAGTCCCACTCCTTGATGCGGAAATAGTAGGCGATGCGGGAGAGACGGTCCAGCTCCACCACGTCCACCACCTCCTCGCTCGCATAGGCGCACTCGAAGAGGTGCGACAGAAGCGCCAAACGCCCATCGTAGTCCACGCCCTTGTTCTTCAGGATGGATAAACACCTGTTGATGTAATCCTCGCTTCTAGGCATACGTTTCTGCGCTCGGTATTGATTGAACGTGTCAACCAGTTCCGTGAGTATTTGGGCAAAATTATAAATCTTGTACTTCGGCTCCGAGAAATATTTCATGGCGCACTGCAATCCGTCCTGCTGGCTTTTGGGGTCACGCCCCAAGGTGATCATATCCGCATAGAGCCGCAACATGTCCTCACACAAAGGCTTATTGACAAAGATTGGTTGGAAAGCGGAACCGAAGAGATGCAACAAATCACCCATCTTCAACGACTCCTTCATCTCAATTGGTTTTTCCATGTCTTTGAACAGGATCTCTAAACACAACTCCTTCCTACTCAAATAGGAGCACGTAATCTTTTCTATATCAGAATAATAGTATTCCTTACTTCCCATCTGACCCAAAGAGATCACCAAACAATCCTTATAGAACAGATGGATAGGCTTATAACACAAAAAAGGGGAAAGAAACGGTTCAAAACAAGTGTATAATATCGTCTCGGAGACGTCGAAACTTTTAGTCAGCACGAAAAAGAGGACCCCAAAGATTCTTGAAATCCTTCCTTTTCCCAGAAAAGCATAAAACAAGCCCCATATCACAACAAGGAAGATGCCGAAGAGAACGGATCCAGCCTCATCCCCCCAATGCAAAAGACCTGACACCAAGAAACCCAGCACTCCCGGGCCTGCAAAAAGGAGGAGAAAAAGAGCGACAAAGAGAAGTAGATAAAGGATTCCCATCAGAAGGGCTCCCGGCACACCAAGTATCATCCTAAAAGCGGATACGAAACCCGGGTCCACTCGCAGCGCACCCTTTCTCGTCAGCATAGACTTGCTTTGCCACTCCTTGAATATAGACTCTATCTTTACCGTATCCATAGTTTCAAAATTAGCACATTTTTATGAATGCGATGACACTGGCATCCATAAAAAAAGAACCGTATCATTTTGCCACGTTAACCAGCTCTACAGCCAACTCCGCGCACAAAAAATCGTAGGCCTCCTTGACCATGCGGAAACGTACCGTAGCCTCCTCCCTCGCATTATCCGTAGCATTAGGCGGCAAAGTGTCCGGATGACAACTCTTCACTTGCGTTCGGTAGGCGCCCTTCACCTCCTCCAACGTGGCGCCCGGTTTCAAGCCCAACAGGTTATAGGCCTCCCGCTGGCGGCTGGAGCAGACAGACTGGTAACGTTCTTGTTGTTTCGTGTTCTTCGCATTCTCCGTGTGTTTCTGTTGCTCCTCACTCCGTTTCTTAGATTCGGAACCATACTTCAGCGAGATGAAGTCCCACTCCTTGATACGGAAGTAGTAAGCGATGCGTGAGAGGCGGTCCAACTCCACCACGTCCACCATCTCCTCGCTCGCATAGGCGCATTCGAAGAGGTGCGACAGAAGCGCTAGGCGACCATCGTAATCCACACCTTTGTTCTGCAGAATGGACAAACACCTATTGATGTAATCCTCACCTTTAGGCATACGATTCTGTGCCCTATACTGATTGAACAGTTCAACCAACTCCGGAAGCCTACGGGTGTAATCATAATCTTTGTACTTCGGTTTCGCAAAGTATTTCATGGCACATTGCAATCCAGCTTGTTGGTTTTGAGGATTCCTCCCCAAGGTGATCATATCCGCATAGAGCCTCAACATGTCCTCGCAGAGAGGTTCATTGATAAAGATAGGGTCAAAGGCAGAACCGAACAGATGCAGCACACGATTCACCACAGGCTTCCTCTCCACCTCAAAAGGTTTATCCATTCCCTTGAATAATAGATGGACATAGAACCCCTTTTCCTTCGAGAAAAGGCATTTCACCGTTTCCAGATCAGAATAACGATATGTTTTCTTATACCCAATCCAGCCAGAAGAGGCCACCAAATGATCCTTATAGAACAGAAGGATAGGATTAGTCTTCAAAAAAGGGCAAAGGATCGGCTCGACAAGAGCGTAAATCGCAGGTTCAAGACAGAAGAAAAAGTCGAAGCAAGATTTACCCAACACCACAACATATATCACACACATCGGGATGGGAAACAGACTAAGGGGAAGGCATATCAAGGGGAGGAATTGATCTTCCTCCTCAAAAGAAAAACCCATACTAAACAGCAGACCCGACAAAAAACACAAAAGGCCGAGTGAAACCCACACAAGAATCATCCTGAGATGTCGCACAAAAACAGGTTCCACCCGTAGCGCACCCTTCCTCGTCAGCAATGATTTGCCTAACCATTCTTTGAATATGTTCTCTATCCTTTCTCTGTCCATAATTTCAAAATTAGCATATTTTTTGAAATATAGAATGATATTATAGAAAACCCCTAACGGAGTATTTTCACGTGTTGAATCATATCTGTTCTATTAAGAGAAAGCCCCTACGGGGCAATGGGACACAACAATCCCCCAGAAACGGTAATGGCCCCACATTCGTTGTTGGCAGAGACGATGTGCACATCGTCTACGAGGGAACAATCACCTCGCCACGCTAACCGGCTCGGCACTCAACTCCGCACACAAAAAATCATACGCCTCCGTGATCGTGCGGAAACGTTGTGATGCCTCCTCCCGCTCCTTTATCGTGGCGCTAGGCGGCAGGGTATCCGGGTGGCAGGTCTTCACCTGCGTGCGGTAGGCGCTCTTCACCTCCTCCAACGGGGCATCCGCTTTCAGGTCCAGCAGGTTGTAGGCCTCCCGTTTACGACTGGAATAGCTGAACTGATAGCGTTCACGCTGTCGGGCGTCATCCTGCCGTTTCTGGGATTGTTTCTCTGTTTCGAAGCGATACCTCAGGGAGAGGAAGTCCCAATCCTTTATACACAGGTAAAATGCGATGCGGGAGAGGCGATTCAACTCCTCTTCGTCCACCAAGCCATCGCTCGCATAGGCACATTCAAAGAGGTGCGACAGAAGTTCCAAGCGGTCGGCGTAATCCTGTCCTTTGTTTTTCACGATGGACAAACTGATGTTCACGAAACTATCCTTCGACGGGACAGAATTTTTCGCCCGATAGTCCCTGAAGCGTTCAATCTGCTCAGACAAATCATGCTTATAATCATACTTGTAGAAAGGCGACTCAGAGAGGTATTTCAAGAGACATTGACAACCCTCATCCTGATAAGAATCACCTTTTCTGAGACATATCATATTCGCGAAGAGTCTTATCATATCCGTGTAATAACGCTGCTTCATGGACATGGTTTTCCTCACCCGACTAGATAGGTCGTGTTTGTAATCATAGCTGACATACTTAGACGTCGAGAAGTATGTCAGTGCGGACTGAAGAGCCTCCTCCTGACATTCAGGCATGGTCTTGAAGCATATCCTATTCGCGAAGTGTCTTATCTCGCCTTCATATTCCTCCTTATAGCATATCGGGTCCACGTAACAAAGATCGGGGAAGGATGCTCGGAAAAAATTCGCCAAGTCAGAGTCCTCCACCAATAGATTATAACCCCTAAATTCCACCGTACAATCCGATTTCCTACAGGCGATGCGTTTTATCATCCAATAGTAATACGTCTGTTTCCATAGTCCTCTGAAATGACGCAATTCAAGGCGGTCTTTGTAATAGTAATAATAAGAAGAGAATTCTTTTTTCACATAATTCATAGCAAAATTAACAGCAAAAGGGAAGAGTAGAAAAACAATGTACAAAACACAAATAAAAAACTCACGAAACGGTTTATTATCTGCAGACGAAAACATAGCAATGACCAAAACCGCAAAATACACAATCACGGCAATAAAAGGGAAAACATTATTCTGCCAACAATCAACAAGAGGTTTCTTCAGCGCCCCGTCTTTCGTCAGCAAAGATTTATCCTTCCACTCCTTGAATATCCTATCTATCTTTTCCTTGTCCATAGTTCCAAAATTAGCACAATTTTATGGGAACGCAATGGAGCATGGCATTGATTAAATAAAATCTGTTTTGCCCCCTCCGGGGGCGTCCGACACTCCACATGTCCACATTCCCCAGGGCGTTGCCCTGGGCTAGATAATGTAGTGGCCTTTCAGGCCGTAGGGGAACATCGCCTCGTTATAATGAACAGTTCCTCGCTTTGCAAAGAGGCCTTCTCCATACGCCCAAAAGCCTGAAGGGCTTTCCCTTTACATAGCCCAGGGCAACGCCCTGGGTCATACGCGACCATGTGGACATGCGCCCTGAAGGGGCAAAAGGATCGTATCATTTCGTCACGCAAACCGGCTCGGCGGCCAACTCCGCACATAGGAAATCGTAGGCCTCCGTAACGGCACGGAAGCGTTGTGTGGCATCCTCCCGTTCCCAGGGCGCTGCCCTGGGCTAGATAATGTAGTGGCCTTTCAGGCCGTAGGGAGCATCATCTCGCCATACTGACTGGTTCGGCGACCAACTCCTCACACAGGAAATCGTACGCTTCCGTGACCGTGCGGAAACGTATCGTGGCCTCCTCCCGCTCCTTATCCTTGGCGGTAGGCGGAAGGGTGTCGGGATGGCAGGTCTTGACCAATGTACGATAGGCGCTCTTCACCTCCTCCATCGAGGCTTTCTCATTCAATCCCAGTATCTTATAGGCTTCCCGCAAGCGATTGGAATAGGCGGATTGACAACGCTCACGTTGCTGGGAGTTCTCCGTGCCATCCCTCTTCTGTTTCATGGCTTCGAAACTGTACTTCAAGGAGAGGAAGTCCCACTCCTTGATACGGAAGTAATAAGCGATGCGGAAGAGACGATCCTGCTCCACCACATCCACCATCTCCTCGCTCGCATAGGCGCATTCGAAGAGGTGCGACAGGAGCGCCAGGCGACCATCGTAATCCACGCCTTTGTTCTTCAGGATGGACAAGCATCTGTTGATGTAATCCTCGCTTCTAGGCATACGGTTCTGCGCCCGGTATTGATTGAACGTGTCAACCAGTTTAGAGAGTCTTCGCGCATAGTCATAATCCTTGTACTTCAGCTCCGCGAAGTATTTCACGGCGCATTGCAGTCCGTCCTGCTGGCCTTTGGGGTCACTCCCCAAGGTGATCATATCCGCATAGAGCCGTAGCATGTCCTCGCACAAAGGTTCATTGATGAAGATCGGTTGGAAGGCGGAACCGAAGAGATGCAGCAAATGGTTCACCGCTGGAGTCCCCGACACCTTAAACGTCTTGTCCGTTCCTTTAAGCATGATTTTCAAGCCAATATCCTTTTTGTCTAAAAACGCGACAACCTTTTCTATGTCAGAATAATCGTGTTTCCCTTTCCGTCCGAACAAGCCAGATGAGGTCACAAGACGATCCTTGAAGAATAAGAGAATAGGGTTAGGTTTCAAAAAAGGGAAAAGCAATAGTTCGATAAGGAAATTGGGGATCCCTTCAATTTTATAGAAATATCTAAACAAGGAATCGCGTTGTTTTAACAACAAGAACAAATACGGACCGCCCAAACAGAGCACTATCGAAAGGATCATCGCCAAAGTTTGATTGAATTCATTCAACCACTCGAGTACAAAAAAGAAGAAACTCACAGCGAGCCACCCCAAAATGAACCACAAAGCCACAACGAGGGCTATCTTAAGCCAAAACACGGCAAACGGCTCCACCCGCAGCGCGCCCTTCCTCGTCAGCATAGCCTTGTCCCGCCACTTCTTGAATATGTTCTCTATCTTTCCCTTGTCCATAGTTTCAAATTTAGCATATTTTTATGAAAATGCGATAGCATGACATTGATTTTAATTCATTTTGCCCCAAGGTGTTGCCCTGGGCCAGATAATGTAGTGGTCTTTCAGTCCGTAGGGGAACGTCATCTCATCGCGCTAACCGGCTCCGCGACCAGCTCCGCGCTCAGAAAATCGTAGGCCTCCGTGATGGTACGGAAGCGTTGTGACGCCTCCTCCCGCTCCGCCTCCGTGGCGGTGGACGGCAAGGTGTCCGGGTGGCAGCTCTTCACCAGCGTGCGGTAGGCGCTCTTCACCTCCTCCAACGTGGATTTCTCGTCCAATCCCAATATCTTATAAGCCGCCTCCTTCAGGCGGTTGGAATAGGCGGATTGGTAACGTTCTTGTTGCCGGGCGTTCTCCGTGCCTTCCCGTTGTCCTTTTGTCTGGCTCTCCGCCTCGAAGCGATACTTCAGCGAGAGGAAGTCCCACTCCTTGATACGCAGGTAATAAGCGAAACGGGAGAGGCGGCTCAATTCCACGTCGTCCACCATGCCATCGCTCGCATAGGCGCACTCGAAAAGCGCAGAAAACAAATTCAACCGGTCCGCATAGCGCACACCCATGTTCTGCAGGATGTCGAAGCAGATGGAGGCACACCCCAATTCCGCGGGGAGTTTGTTCATCCTTCTATACGCATTGTATCGTTTTATTCCGGAGGCAAGGTTTTTATCATAATCCGCAAAGTTGTTTCCACACACCTGCGCAAGATACCTCAGCGCGAATTGGGTCTCCACGTACTGATATTGAGGGTCACTCTTTATCGTTATCATATACGCGAAGAGTTTCGCCATCTGCATATAATAACACTCATTGACGAATAGAGTCTTGTGACAAGAAAACAATTGCACCAAACAATCGAACCTCGTTTCATCGATGGAATCACGATCCACTTGGTATAGCAAATCTTTGAACGTGATGATAAGGGTCGTCTTTCCCACATTCGTTTTTTTATCGAAATAGGATGAATAGACGATTTTCTTCAGGTCAGTATAATAAAACTTACGTTTTACAAGCCCGCAGAGATGTTTAATCTCCATGCGATCTTTGTAAAAGCACTTGACAGGAAACGCGGAAACAACCAGGAAGGCAAAAATTATCGCACAAAGAAGAGAAACTGGTCCGTTGCCATCCGTGATCAGCAAGAAAACAAACACGTAAAAAAGCGAAGGACATGCCCCTATAATATAAGCGAGAGGTGATCGTCCAAGAGACAATGCCCCCTTCCTTGTCAGGAAAAAGGGCTTTTTCCTCCAGTTCGCAAATAAGTCTTCTATTCTCTTCGTGTCCATAGTTCCAAAATTAGCGTATTTTTTGAAACATGATGGTGCTTGGATTGATTTAAATTCCCCAGGGTATTGCCCTAGGCTAGATAATGGAGTGGCCTTTCAGAGCATAAGAGGGCATCATCTCGTCACGCTAACCGGCTCCGCGACCAACTCCGCACACAGAAAATCGTAGGCCTCCGTGATGGTACGGAAACGTTGTGACGCCTCCTCCCGCTCCGCCTCCGTGGCGGTAGGCGGAAGGGTATCCGGGTGGCAGCTCTTCACCAGCGTGCGGTAGGCGCTCTTCACCTCCTCCATCGTGGCGTCCGGCTCCAGGTTCAGCAGGGAATAGGCCTCATGCTTGCGATTAGAGCAAACCTGTTGATAGCGATTCTGTTGCCGGGTATCCTCCTTGCCCTTTCGTTTGGACTCCTCCTGCTTTTTCCCTTCAAAGCGATGCTTCAGGGAAACGAAATCCCAAGATTTGATCTCGAGGCTAACTGCGATTTGATTGAGAAGTTCCAGTTCCCACTCATCCACCAGGCCATCCTCCACATAGGTGCATTCGAAGAAACAGGTAAGCAACTCCAGTCGTTCCTCATAAACCATGTTTTTTGATTTCATGATTTCACGACCCAGCGCACGGCAATCCTTCAAACATTTCTCCTTCGTGTCACGTTTGCATTGTCTCAACCAATAGGCAAGACGATCCGTGAAAAAACGCTCTTCAGACCCTTTGCCACGATACGTCTTCAGACCAAGGAAATAGCGCACCGCGCATTGACGTTCCTTCACATACGGACGGCACTCGGCAGCATCCCTTTTAAGCACTCTGGCAAAGAACTTCATCCTCAAATCATACTCATCATGCACATCGTCCATATGATCGTAAAAGATATCGTCAAGACAAGAACGAAAGAAGTCGTGCGCACGTGGATCATCATCGATCGAAATAGAATCCGTTTTGCGGTCGCGGAAGCATATGTCTATAACCATCTTATAGCCACCCTTCGAGCTTACATCATTTTTCAAATACCTTTTAATTTCACTGATTTCGGAATAGCTATACTCATGCGCATTACCTCCGAGAGCATTTTTTGTCACAAGACGGTCTCTATACCAATATTGACGAGCAGGCCGCAGCCACAGACCGCACAGGTACAAACTAATGAATAAAGTAGAAAAAATCGACATGCCTATTAGAGATCCATCAGATACCGTATTGCTGACGATTACCCAAGTCCAAACGGGAAAAAGAATCAGAGTGAAAACGAGTGTGATTATTATGGTGCCCACAGAATCTCCGACATAGAAAGCCCCACCTTTCGTCAGCGCCCCCCGACGCTTCAGGTCTTCGAACGCACTATCTATCTTTTCCTTATCCATAGTTCCAAAGCTAGCATATCATCTCGTCACGCTAACCGGCTCCGCGACCAACTCCGCACACAGAAAATCGTAGGCCTCCGTGATGGTACGGAAACGTTGTGACGCCTCCTCCCGCTCCGCCTCCGTGGCGGTAGGCGGAAGGGTATCCGGGTGGCAACTCTTCACCAGCGTGCGGTAGGCGCTCTTCACCTCCTCCATCGTGGCGTCCGCCTTCAGTCCCAACAGGTTGAAGGCCTCGCGTTTGCGGCTGGCACAGACGGAACGGTAGCGCTCACTCGCATAGGCGTCACTCCCGGTCTGACCGCCAGACTGCTCCTGCTTCACCGCTTCGAACTGATACTTCAGCGAGAGGAGGTCCCAATCCTTGATGCAGAAATAATAGGCGATGCGGGAAAGATAATCCAACTCCTCGTCGTCCACCGAACCGTCGCTCGCATAGGCGCACTCGAAGAGGTGCGTCAGAAGTTCCAAACGGTCGGCATAGTCTGCGCTCTTGTCCTGCATGATGGACAAACAGACATTGACATAGTTCATCTCCGCAGGAAGATTGTTCTTTCTCCGGTATTTATTATACTGGTCAATCTGCTCGGAAAGGTCATCCCGGTAATCATAAATATGATACTTGGATTCGGAAAGGTATTTCAACGCGCATTGGGTCTCCACGGACTGATATTGGGGATCCTCCTTCAGCGCTATCACATTCGCGAAGAGACGGACCATCTTATTGTAGTACAACTCGCTGACGAACAAAGGCTTAAAACCAGAGCTAAGCAACCGTGCCAAAGCGTCGAACTTGGATTTCGAGCTGGGTTGCTCCTCCACGGAATACATATGGTTCGAGAAACGGATGTAAATCGCCCTCACCCAAGCATGCGACTTCTGGTTATAGTAAGAGGAATGGCGGGCACCCTCTATATCCGTATAATAATACTTACGTCTGAAGAGTCCCCACAGATAGGTCAACTCCATACGGTCCTTGTGGAAATCATGGGTGGGGAACAACAACATTCCGACAAGGTAACAGAGCACCGCCAAAACGCCAGCGACAAGAGGTCCCCCGAGCTTCTGGAGGAAGAAGAAATAGAAACCAGGGCATAAGAGCAATCCACCCAAAGCATACATGAGATTGCTCCTGACGCGCAACGCTCCACTCTTCGTCAACATCTTCTTTTTCTTCCAACTCTCGAATAATCTTTCAATCTTCTCGTTATCCATATTAATCTTTCAAATCAGAGACAAAAAACTTTCCATAAAAAAACAAGTAAAATTATGAAAACAGAATCAATTCGGAAAATAAAAACGGGGAATACATCATAAAATCCACTTTTCCGCCGTGATGTCGTTTTTCCCTTTCATTGATTTTTCTTTCTCCGCGCTGTTGATAATGGTCTCTGACGCGTTTTTTTTCGTCTGAAAATTTGCGCGGACGCTTCTTTTTTGCTATATTCATATCGTTACACATTAACACTGAATGTAAATTTACAAAGTATGTCTGGGGTGAGACTGCTTGGGATAAGTGGTCTCCCCTTTTTAAGACACTTTGACAGATATATGATATGGCCGAAAGGTCATCAGGCTGAAAAGCCTTTACGACGCGCCGGGCAACCGGCACCCCCTTAGGACTGAATCGCAGTCCTAATCCGGCGACAACAGATGTATGGATTGGCCTTGGGCCGATTCACGAGGCGGGCGGGAGACTCTCCCCACTTGTGGACCAGCCTTGTCTTGCGGCACACGGTCGACCGGGACCCGCAGCCATCCGCTCCCCTCCGATTCCTCGGGAAAAGATGTGTGGCACCCCAATATTGATTTTTCATCCCTTTATTCGCGTTTTCTGCCCCATATTGGATGGGGAGGATGAATTTGTACTCTTAGGCGAAAAAAACGCACTGAAAATTTGCAGGAACCAATCATTTTTCCTATATTCAAGTATTACACATTAACACTGAATGTAAACTTACAAAGTATGTCTTGGAGGAGACTGCTTGGGACGAGTGGTCTCCCCCTTTTTCGGAATACTTTGAATGTGATATATGACATGGCCGAAAGGTCATCAGGCTGAAAAGCCTTTACGACGCGCCGGGCAACCGGCAACCCTTAGGACTGAATCGCAGTCCTAATCCAGAAATCAATAATCGTGCTAGACATCCCCTAATGGGGAAAAACGTGATAATTAAGAATTAAGAATTATGAAACGTCAGTTCGACGAAGTCAATTAAGAATTATGGAACGATAGTTCGACGTAGTCAATTATGAATTTTGTCTGGCGCCTAAAAATAATCATTGATAAATTTGCAATTCTCGATTATTTTATATATATTAGTATATATTCACATTACACTGATGTAAATTTACAATTGATGTTACAGGTGGAGATTGCTTGAGACAAGTGGTCCCCACCTTTTTTAATTATGAATTTTGAATTATGAATTAAGAATTAAGAATTAAGAATTAAGGATTATGAAACGTTAGTTCGATGAAGTCAATTTTGAATTTTGAATTATGTATGGAATGTTTATTTATTTTATCTTTGCATTTGACGCCCTTGTTAAGGGAGCGATAAATGAACTGTTTTTTAACTAATTGTATTAAGATGAAGCAATCTAATTTATTGAAATTACTGAGTATGGGCTTGCTGTTGGGCATGTTTGCCTGCTCGCACGACGAGGATGAGCCGGAGAACAACACCCCTCCTAAGAAGGAGCAGCAGGGCAAGGATGACCAGAAGGAGGATAAGACGGAGTACAACTATTACGGTGCGGAGATCTACTCGAAGGAGACCTTCAAGTACGGCCGTTTCGAGGCTAAGATGAAGATGGCGTACGCCCCTGGCTGCATCAGTTCCATGTTCCTCTACTACAACGATTCCTATGTGGGCGGGGGAAAGCCTTGGAACGAGTTGGATATCGAGGTGATCGGCAAGGACCAGTTGGGTTTCCAGTCCAATATCATCACAGGCAACTCTTCGAGGAAAGTGACTTCGGAACAGAAGCACTCCCTCTCTTACCCGGTTAACGAGGATTACCATGTATACGTGATGGAATGGACGCCTGATTACGTGGCTTGGCTGGTCGACGGGAAAGAGGTGAGACGTACCGAGGTGGGTGATTCGAAGGATCAGATCGCCTCTCTGGTGGAGAACCAAAGTCTCCGTTTCAACCTGTGGGCGAGCAGTTCAACAAGTTGGGTGGGCACACTGAATTCCAAGGATATCCCTGTCACTCAATACATCGATTACGTGAAGGTCTATTCGTATGACGAGGAATCTAAATCATTCGCGGAGTTATGGACGGACGACTTCGACGAGTTCTCCTCTACCCGCTGGGGACGTGGAAACTGGAAGATGGAACTCGTGACGGAGAAGATAGCGAACGTGGTGGTCGAGGATGGCAACCTGCAGTTGAGGCTCACAAAGGAACCTAAATAAATGAGGACACATTGGCTCAACGTGGCCAATGGGTTATTGAAAGATAAAGGAAGCGGGGATGCTCTACCCTTGGAGCATCTCCGCTTCTTTTGTGGAGACGATGTGCACATCGTCTCTACCGTAACAGGATGACAATCTGATTCTTAATTCAAAATTCAAAATTCTTAATTCAAAATTGTCTCCTACCAGCTGATCCCCTTGTTCCTCAGCACCCTTTGGGAAGAGACATCGCCCTGTTTAGCGGCCTTCTTGTACCACACGACCGCCTCCTTGTGGTCTTGTTCCGTGCCATATCCGTTGTCGTAGCAGACGCCGAGGTTGTGTTGCGCGCTGACATAGCCCTGCTCCGCCGCTTTCCTGAACCAATTGACAGCCTCCTCGTAGTTCTGTTGGATACCGTTGCCTTTGTAGTAGCAGACGCCCAGCTTGTACTGCGCTTTCGCGTCGCCTTGCCTTGCCGCCTTGCCGTACCATTTGGCGACCTCCGTCTCGTCCATCTCCACCCCGAACCCGTTTTCGTAGCAGTAGCCGAGGAAGGATTGCGCCATGGCGTCATCCTGTTCCGCCGCCTTCTTGAACCAGTTGATGGCCGTCGGCACATCTTTCTCCGTGCCTATTCCATTGTAGTAGCAGGAACCGAGGTTGAATTGTGCGGTCGCGTTGCCACGTTCCGCCGCCTTCCGGTACCAGTTGACCGCCTCCTCGATGTTCTTTTCCATGCCCATACCGTTGTAGCACAGGTTGCCGAGGTGGAATTGAGCCTCTGCATACTCCTGTTGCGCCGCTTTCCTATACCAGAAAGCCGCTTCCGAGTAGTTTTTGAAGACACCGTCCCCCCGCTCGTAACAATTGCCGAGGTTGCATTGCGCCATGGCATTGCCTTGTTCCGCCGCCTTCTTGTACCAATTGATCATCTCGGTGGTGCTCTTGGTCACACCGCTGCCGTTCTTGTAGCACATCGCTATCTGGCATTGGGCTTGGGCGTTGCCTTGCTCGGCCGCCTTTTTGTACCAATTGATCGCCTCCGCATTGTTCTTGGTGACGCCAAGGCCCTTCTCGTAGCAGGCGCCGAGGTTGCATTGCGCCTCCGCATATCCTTTTTGGGCCGCCTTGGTGTAGAGGTTGACCGCCTCCCGTTCGTTCTTGTCCGTTCCGACGGCTTGTTCGTAGCAAACGCCCAGATCGTTCTGCGCCTTGGTCAGTCCCTGTTCCGCCGCCATGCGGATCCAGCGGAAGGCGAGGCGTGGGTTAGGGTCTATGCCGATGCCCTCCTTGTAGCAGTTGCCTATCGCGCATTGTGCCTGCGCATACCCTTGGTCAGCCGCTTGGCGGTACCAATGCGCGCCCTCTTCCGTATTCCTGACGGTGCCCCGTCCGTACATGAAGCAATCGCCCAGTTCGTATTGCGCCTCGGCGAGTCCTTGCTCCGCCGCCTGGGTGTACCAGTTGACAGCCCCCTTGAGGTCTTGCGCCACACCTTTCCCTTCCGCGTAGCGGTCTCCCAATATCTTCTGTGATTGGCTATGTTGTTGACCTGCCGCTTTCTTGTACCACTGCAGGGCTTGTGCCGTATCCTTCTCGGCCCCGGTTCCCGCCTCAAGGCAGAGGGCGGTCTTGTATTGCGCTTCCGTCACACCTTGCTCCGCCGCTTTTTGGTACCATGCGAGAGCTTGTTTAGGGTCGGACGTAGTGCCTTTCCCCTGTTGTAGGCAGTTGCCGTAGCGGTATTGGGCTTGGGCATGTCCCTGCTGGGCAGCCTCCCCGAATCTGGTGAAAGCAGTATCGTACACCTTCCGTTGATAGTATGCCTCACCCTCTTTGAAGAGCTCCTCAGCGGACTTTATGACGGTGTCAGGTGCGGAACCCTCTAAATCATTCGCATTTCCACAAACACAACAGGAGATGAGACTTAGCAACGCTAAGATGTGCCTTTTGTGAAAATCGCTATTCATAATAATGGTATTGCTTTTGGTTAAAACTCGGCACAAAATTAATTAAATCGATTGAATGCCAAAATATTATGATTGATTCTTTAGACAAATGCCCCATTATTGGCGGTAAAACACCTCTTTTTTTTAATATTTGTCCATAATCCATGAACAAATAAACTCTGATTGTCCTTTCTTTTTTTACCTTTACAAAAAAATGCAGGTATGGATACGGAGAAGATAAAGGAGGTATTCCTGAAATGGGGGAAGGAGAAGAAACTGACGAAGAACGGTGCGTTGAGAGTGTATGAAAATGGATTTAGAGGATCGTTGTTCGGGTGTCTTACCTTGATCGCAGTTCTTATTGTTCCATGGGGCATTTATGAACTTGTATCGAGTTTGATGGAGTTGAGCAAAACAGCGGAGCTCGTTTTTATCTTCTCTGCGCTCTTCGCTCCTTTGATTGGAATCGTGCTGATGATCCTATCCGGCAAGTCCCTGTTTTATGAGGATCGCCTGGTTTGCACCTCTTTCGAAGGAGGTGACTTGGTATACCCCTATTCCGAGCTGATCTTGGTGGATTACCACTTGGTAGTTACTGATGATTCTAAATATATGGCGCTCACCCTTCGTTTTAAGAATGATAGGTTGGAATATCAGAATGAACACCTGGTCCGTTTCTTTAGTACGTGCTTTAAACCGATCTTTAGGAATCGCCCTTTTTATGAAGATATGTTCCGTTTGTTCGCCAATGTGATTTGCCTGAAAGAAGATGCCGCATATCGCGCAAGGGGATGGGAAGCCGCATTGAAGTACCTTTCCCCCCTTTCCGAATCCAAGTATTGTGTGTATGATTGCGAAGAGCATCTCCTCCGTTGCATGGAAGAGGACCGTCAAGAGTACATTGACACATGTCTCGCCATCCTGAAGAACAAGGGGGTGGACTATGCCGACCGTCTGGAGTTGTTGTCCCACCTCTTCGAGTGCGCCTACGCGAGCGATGGCATGGTGGACGAGGAGGAGTTGGAGCACCTCTCCCGCATCGCTTATTATCTCAGAATCAAGGATTGGGACTTCCTCTCTTTGAAGTGTCATTTCGAGGCGATGAAGCAAAACCAGTATGACGGTCAGACCGAAAGCGAGGAGCAAACGAAGCAACGTGAGCGTTACCAATCCGCCTGCTCCAACCGTACGAAGGAGGCTTATAAGATACTGGGATTGAGCGAGAAAGCCTCGTTGGAGGAGGTAAAGGCAGCTTACCGTGCGCAGGTGAAGAACTGCCACCCAGACACCCTGCCGCCCACCGCCACGGATAGCGAGCGGGAAGAGGCCGCCATCCGTTTCCGGGCGGTCACGGAGGCGTACGATTTCTTGTGTGAGGAGTTGAGCGTGGAACCGGTTAGCGTGACGAAATGATACGTTTTATCCATGCCATGCGCCATTGTGTTTCCATAAAAATGTGCTAAATTTGAGACTATGGATACGAAAAGATTAGATAGTTTATTCTCTAGCTGGAAGAAAAAGCATCTGTTGACGAGGAAGGATGCGTTGAAAATGGATCGGAATTGGCTCACTTATATCTGCGGAATTCCTGTCGGGCTAATCTTCTTTGCGATAGCATATATAGTGACAGATTCGATATACTCCTCCGTCCATTTCCCCATCTCCATCGCATGCGGGGTGGTTTTCCTCCTCCTATTTATCCAAATGTTTTCCGACAAACATTTTTACAAGGACCGTGTAGAGTTGTATCGTCTGTGGGGACTTGTAAAACGCAAGTATTATTACACTGATTTAGAACGGATTGTCCACTCATCTTTTTACGATTATAATTCGGCTGCGTGGATAAAGAGGCTTTCGGTCTCATTCAAGGACTATTCATTTAATTGGAATACCGATAATACGTCAAAAACAAAGTTCGATTGCCTGACGAAACTGTTCGCATGTTTCAGACCACACTTTACCAACCTGTTGTATTATGAGCAGATGGCGAAACTCCTTGCGTACGTGACAACGTTAAAGAAGGATTATACGTATCAAAACGAGGAGAGCCAATGTGCGTTGAAGTATCTCGAAAAAATGAGTGGAAACACTTCCTATGATTACAGAAAGGACTTTCTCTTATGGACGAAAAAATACAATAAGCAAAGGCAGAATAACGAATATTTCAATCTTTGCATCTCCATCGTACAGAACAAGGGGGTATTCTACGACGACCGTCTAGAACTTCTCTCCAAACTTTTCGAATGCGCCTACGCGAGCGATGGCATGGTGGACGAAGAGGAGTTGGATTGTCTCTTCAACATCGCCTATTACCTTTGCATCAAGGAGTGGGACTTCCTCTCCCTGAAGTACAGGTTTGAGACGGAGAACCAATCCAAATACCAGCGGAAAGGCACGGAGAACGCCCAGCAACGTGAGCGTTGTCAATCCGTCTATTCCAACCGTCTGCGGGAGGCCTATAAATTGCTGAGTCTGAAGACGGACGCCACGATGGAGGAGGTGAAGAGCGCTTACCGCACGCAAGTGAAGACCTGCCATCCGGACACCCTGTCGCCTACCGCCACGGCAACGGAAAGGGAGGAGGCCACGATACGTTTCCGTACGATCACAGAGGCCTACGAGTTTTTGTGTGGCGAGTTATGCGCTGAACCTGTCAGCGTGGCGAAATGATGTGCTTCCACGCCCTATAAGGCATCCCCATGACCTAACCCAGGCAACTTTCCAAAGGCTCTTGGATGGTTCTTTCCATAACATTCCACCCCCACAGGTCATGCGCACCACACGCACCAAAGCATTTTTTCACACATTTTAAGCAAAAATGAATAAAATATGGCATAAAGCATTTGCAAAGAAAAATAATATGTCTAACTTTGAATTGTGTGACGTAAGGAGACATACAATAACAAAGAATACAACATTTAAAACAGCAATATTGTTTAACATTAAATTCAAAAAAAAATGAAAAAGAACTTTTTCAAATGGGCAGTTTACTTTACTGCATTGGCTACGGCCTTGACATTCGCTTCCTGTGGTGATGACGACGAAGAAGAAGGTGGTAACGGCGATAACAACTCTGTTGTTATTGAAGGTTTCGAGACATTCACAGCTCAATCCATCGATGTTAAGACAGGTGACGTTATCATGTATAGCAAGATCGGCAACATGCAAACTAACATTTTCAAAGAGTTCAAAGTTGTTTCCGCAACCGCAGGAAAAGTTGTTCTCAACTTCGACGGTGTTGAGGTAACATTGAGCGATGCAGACGCATCTTACTTGAGCTCAGGCCTTGAAGAGTGGCACAAAGCAGATGCAGAGGCTAACCCAGCGCAGGTGTTGATGTGCTTGAAGAGCGGAACATCAACCATCATCGACGGAACGAAGGGTGGTAATGAAATCGTAAGCGCTTCAGCAACTCCAACCTATTTCAAGAAGAAATAATAATTCTTAAATAGATGAAAAATCCCTGGCCGACTGGTCAGGGATTTTTTTTGCGGAACATAGCGTTCCAACTGCTCACATCAATACACATAGATTTATCAGATGATCAGGCAATCATTTGCCTAACCAATATATTCTACCATTCTTAATGAAGAGGGAGCCCGGCCTTGGATTCTCCACCGGTCTACCACTCATGTCATAGCGTAAACCATCCCCCTGCTCATCCGACATGTGCGCATCCGCGACACCCGTCTGTAAAGCTTCGTTGTCGAGCAACGTGAGCGCCTCGGACGCAGGACCCAAGCCTCCCATCCTATTGGCGGCCCGCACCGTAAAGCGATCCTGCTCGGAAGTGCCGGAAGGGATCTCGAACGAGTTGGTCGCCACATTCGCCACATAGACGTCGTTCCTGAACACCACATAGCAAAGCGCCGAATCATTGTCCACCCACCGCAAGACACCCGCCTTCATGGCCACCTGCGGAGCGGATACCAGCCTTGCGTCCTCGTCAGGGGTCCAGTTGTCACTGCCCGACAGGACATTCCGCAAGGTATACTTAGAAGCATCCGCATCGGAAAGAACCGGGTTGATATAGGCGGTATTACCATTCTTCTCGTAATAAGAGCGCCTGTTGGAGAGGTTCACAGCGTTGCCATACGCATCACGGCTGTTATACTCCGCGAAGAGTACCGGCATCACATCGTTGATAGGGTTCCCCCAGGCAGCGTCCGTCGGGAGGCGCTTCATGGTCGTGTTCAGATAGACCGCACGGGGTGATTTGTTCCACGCCCTACCCAACGTGTAATTCTTGTTCGATATATCATACCCATCGATGGTGCAATCATGGAAGACGTAGCCCCACTGACCCGTACCGGCGGGCGCCGCAATGCAGTCGCCCGAGCGGTTTTCCAGAAAGAGCAGACAACGCTCGAAGAAGACGTCACTGCCTCCGCAGATGAAATCGACCGTTCCATGGATTTCGCCCTCCTCCCAATAGATCCGTCCGGAGGCATTGTTCGAGTAGTACGTGTCCTGCGTACTCAGCAGGCGCACCCGCTTATAGATGTTGCGGTCGCCCTTATCCTGCAGCGCCACAAAACGGTTCGCGCTGGCATTCGGGTTATTATAGGCACGGTTCTGCAACGTCAGATCCTGGAAGTACATGTTCTTGGCGGAGGAGTTCAGGCAGAGCGTGGCCGTCACACTGATACCCTCCGATTGCGCCGCATTGTAGAGCGTCACCCCCTGCGTGCTCTGTCCGATGAAGGAGACGTTGGCCTTGCCGAAGGAGGTCTTCTGGTTCTCGTCGCCCGTCAGCCTGCCAAGGTCATACTCGCCATTCGGGAAGAAGATGATGTAGCGGGAAGAGGAAGAAGCCTCCGCGGCGGACTTAGCGGCGGCGAAATCACCGTCGACACCCACCACGAAATCATACTTCACATGCTGGGCGGTAGCGGATGGTTTGTATAAATCATCATCCGTCCCCGTCGTATCCCCAGGATTCACCTGCTGTCGAGGCAGGTCGCAGGAGATGGCAGAGGCATCGTTCAAGGCATCCGCCACGCCGTCCGCCATCATCTCGCAGACCAGCGAGTTCATGTATATCTCCAGGTTCGTGTAGCCACTGCCATCCGAGGCAAGGCTAGCGCCATCCGAAGCGTCATCAGGATTCAATCCATAGGTGGACTCCCACTCGTCAGGCACACCGTCCCCGTCGGAGTCCGTCGGGGCAGGTGCGGAAGCGAGTTCAGGCCAGCCACCCACATCCGAGGTCTTATCGATGATACCCAAGCCACCCAAGACAGAGCCCTTGGCGGTATAGGAACGTCTCCTCGTATCGTCCACCACACGGGCATCCACCGCGTCACGGTGCAGAGAGGCGCCCGCATACTTCAGGACCTTCTCGTAGGCGACATCCGCCCTTTGGGTAGAGACAGGCGTAACCGCATACTCCACATTGGAACGCACGGAGTTCTGGTTCATGGAACCATTGTTGGAGGTATTGATATCGAAGCCATTCCAGTCCCAGCCATTGCCCTTATCCTCCATGTAATTGCCGCTCACGAAAAAGTGTCCATAGACACCTTGGGACTGGCTGTTCTTGCCATCGTCCGCCCATACCTCGAAGATACGGTACTTGATGGAGGATTTCGTGGCGGGACCAGACTTGTAGTAATTGTTCACGAAGTTATAGCTCCCCCCCTCGCCCGCATAACCGCTGTTCGTGGCGCCCCAGTTGTAGAAGACATTATTGCGAAGGTCCACCAGCTCATTGTCCGCCTCGTTCGAGTAACGGCTACCGCACAAGCGGGGCGTACGGCTGTCATGGTGTGCCACCAGGTTATGGTGGAACGAGGCACCCTTTCCGCCCCAGATACCGCCATAGCCATGATACCCCTTCGGATGGATGGAGCCGCGCAGGCTCTCGGCCACCAGACACCACTGCATCGTGAAGTTCGTATTGTCGTAGAAGGAGGCGCACTCATCCGTGCACCAGCTCATGGAACAATGATCAAGGATGATATCCTTCTGCCTGCGGCCCCATATCGCATCCCTATCCAGGGTAACAGAGCCGTCGCTATTCACGTCAGGCTTATCCGTGCCCAAGCGGAAACGGATGAAACGGATGATCACATTATCCGCCCCGATGTAGGTCTCGTAGTTTTTCAGGCAGATACCATCCCCGGGAGCAGTCTGTCCCGCGATGGTCAGGTCGCCATTGGAGATCTTCAGGCGGGACGTCAGTTCGATCGTACCCGAGACATCGAAGACGATCGTCCTAGCACCCGATTGGTTGACCGCATAGCGCAACGTACCCTTCGAGCCGTCATCCGCCAGGGAAGTCACATGATAGACCTTTCCTCCACGTCCGCCCGTGACATACATACCGAAGCCCTCGGCGCCGGGGAAAGCAGGAGTAGCGGAGAAGAGATCCGCACACCACAAGGTAAAAAGGAATGGTAATACTACCCTAAAAACATTTTTCATTTCAAGACATATTACGTTTCACATTCAAGCGGACCAATCGATCCACGAATGCAAAAGAAGACCTTTTCGGTTGTAAAAAGAAAGAAATAATCGTCAAACGATTGTAAAAAAGAGTCAAGGGGTCAGTCCACCACCATTTTGACGGTTTTGTATATGCCCTTGCCACGAATCTGCAACATATAGATGCCGCACTCCAACGCATCCACGTCAAAGGAGTTGGCTCCAGGAAGAAGGATGATGCTATTTCCGCCGACTACCCTACCCGACATATCCGTGATCAAGGCATAGCAGTTCACCTCGGAAGAGATATCCGAGAAGATGGACACCACACCGTCATGATATGAGATGGAGAAGGAAGGTATCAATTGAGCACACACAGATGAGGTGGTGTCCGGTCTGTTAAAGACGAGACGTCCGCTATCGATGGCAGCCGGACCATATTCACCCACCGTGGAGATCTCATAAATGAACGTACCCACCGTATCGGACTTTCCAGAGATGGTCGCACAAGACGACGAGTCATCGATTGACACATTGATTCCGCGCGGACGGATTGGGTTCCAATCCACCTCGACGGTAGAAGCATTCTCCCAATGGAAGACAAGCGGATTGATGGAATCGTTCGTCGTAAGCACCTGAACCGTATCATGGACAACCAACCTCGTCAACGACGGACGAGGCGCATTGACGATGAGCATTCCTTCGCCAGAGAGGAATCCCGGATAATCCTCCGCATAGTAGACACCACCGTAGACATTGTCAGGACCGATCATCGCGGATTTCACCTCGATCGAACCATTCAGGACGACATTACCATTGTCGCCGATATAGAGGCGGCTCGTGACCGCATCACAATCCACGTACATCGTACCCAGCACCACATCGATGCCAGCCGCACCCAATGACTTATCATCCTCAAGACGGAACGCACCGCCCGAAATAATCCATCCACCTTCAAAGGCAGAGGCATCCACACGAGGCACCAGCGTGTCCGTACCGATCTTCACCAAGTATTCCGAACCCTTGACAACACCATTCATGACCATCAAAGCACTCGTATCGAGCGACATGACGCCGACGGTCGTCTGTGCATTCACGACGAGGGTATCCACCGTAAGGCTGCAACTTGTCCTCGTCGAGAGACCACCACCATTCGAAACGATCCGTTTCAGATGATGGTCCGCGCTATCCAAGTAGACAACAGCACCATTCTCAATAATAACAGGAGAAGGGGCATCAATGTCCGCAGGCAATGAAACCATTCCTCTGCTGATCACAGCCGTATCGTGACGGGAAGGCACACCCTCCGGTGTCCAAGAGACTGGATCATTCCAAGAAGAAAGCGTGTCAGACTCGAAGATATACTTGTCGCTCTTAGGCGTATAGGCGATGGTCGTGATGCTATTAGCAGGCAAAGCGACCTCATCCAGGGAGTTGTAAACACCCAGCACCTCACTCCACTTCTTTTTCGGCACGTCGGACTGGATCACCGTCGCCTTGCAATGCTCAGGGAAGAAGGAGCATTCGAGCGACTTGGCACTTTTGCCCTTATTGACCAAGATGACGGTATACTCCTCGTCGTCAGGATTCCTGAAAGCGGTGATCAGCACGTCCGCGTCGGAAGACGTGGCGTACAAGAGTTTCCATCCCCTCTTCACGAATTTGGAGAAATGGCGCAGCGCATGGTAATCACCATTCACGCGGTAGCCACCCTTGATTTTCTGGTACTCTCCGTCGACCAGCAAGGTGTCTATGTTGATGCAAGCATCGCCGGCATCGCCCCATATCAGGTTCCAATGGATGTAGGAAGAGACATGGTTGACGGTGAACGCCAGCGACATGAACCAAGCCGTGTAGATAGGGTCCATCTCGACAGGGTCCCTCAACGGGCTGTTCTCCGTCATAAATAATGGTTTGTTTTCTTTAGAGTATGTATCATAGAGGCCTTGCATCGCCTCTTTGAAATCATCCGGGTAGGCATAGCGTTGTTCAATCGCCTCATGTTCCTTCTTACCGCTATGGTAATAGTGGAACGAATAGGCGGAAAGCAGTTTCTTGTCTGCCTTGTTGAGGTAGTTCTGCACACGGTCCCAACCGATACCGAGCACCTCCGGTCCGATGATCATCGGTGGGTTCTCCAACTTATTGATGGCCTTGGCGGCGGCGGTCAGGCACTTCGCATAGGAAGCGACCCCATTGACGCTCTCGTCCACCTCCAGCTCCATACCATAGTAGGATGGGTTGCAATCCACCTCGTTCTGCAGGCTCACGTAGTCTGGGTAAATGCCCACCGCGCGGTACTGCTCCAGCGAGCGTTTCCACCATGCGCCGAACTGATCATACATGAAACCGCCATTCGCCCATTTCAAGGAGCTATGACCGTTTCCGTTGGTACCTTTCATGTCATCGTTAGACTTCAACGAAGCCGGCGGAGACCACGAAGTGAGGTTCAGATAGAAATCGTCGCCCAGACGTTTCTTAGCGGCGGAATAGATGAGGGAGTCCAATGTCAGGTCGGCATCCTCCTCCTGCGCCCAGTTACCCATACGCAGCGCACTGATTCCCAACCCATTGAAAACCGTATCATAGAGTTCCTCACACTTTTCATGCTTGGCGATCCAATCCAGATAGTAGACAATACCGCCTCCGATACCCTCGACCGACTGATAAGTCGTCGCAGGCCGGACATCCATGGTGACAGCCGCGCGAAGAGGCAAAATTGTCACACATAGCAACAGCATGAGTATTGTCTTAGTTGTTTTCATTTCTGCTCACCATTAGTCTTCAACCGCCAAATATATAATAAATACCAATACATTGTATCACAAACAGATAAAAAATAAAGGCCTCTCCCAAGGTTTATGAAATGGAGAAGCCTTTTCGATTGTCAATTAATGAGCAGACTATTGTATTAATGTAAGCATATATGTCTAATTGTTCCAAGATCATCAGAAAGTCTTTTCTGAAACATCCGCGATTTTTACGCACCGTTCAATTCCTTCCGACAACATTGCAAATATAGACGAAGCGTGCTAGAAAAACTTGCACTTATTCGGCAATTAGTGGTAGAAAATCGGCGGTGAATTTCAAAAAAACGCGATTCCACCGAGAAAAGAGACAATTGAGAATTAAGAATTTTGAATTTTGAATTATGAATTATGAAACGGCGGTTCGGCGTAGTCAATTAGGAAATGAAGGGAATGCATTTCCTTACGTGATGCGCATAACTAAGCCCTGAAAGGGCGATCCATTATATAGCCCAGGGCATCGCCCTGGGGACTCGTGAATGTCCGCCCGGTTCGTTGTCCGCCCTGAAAGGGCATAACACATATAGCCTAGGGCATCGCCCTAGGGAATTATGAATTTTGAATTAAGAATTTTGAAACGTTAGTTCGACATGGTCAATTATGAATCCGTTGTGTGTTTCGGTTCTGTAGAGACGCAAAATGTTGCGTCTCTACTGCGCCTGACCGACAAACATCGGATGCCTAGGGCACCGAAAAAACATTAACACATGGTGCGAATTTTGAACCGTCAGTTCGACGATGTCAATTATGAATTTTGAATTAAGAAACGTTAGTTCGACGTAGTCAATTTTGAATGGAAGGGAAAAAGAAAGGCGGCCCCCTCAAGAGCCGCCTTACATCCTATACGTGAAAAACTGATTAGTTGTTTTCCGGACGAAGCTTACGAACCACCTCACCGGCACGCCACATCTCGCTGTCGTGGAGAGCGGCCAACTCCTTCTCCAAGTTAGCGCGGTAATCCGGCTTAGAGTTGGAATCGATGGAGATCTGCGCCTCCTGGCCCGTGATAACCGATTTGTACAGTTTCTGCATAACCGGCTTGATAGCGTCGTGGAAAGGACCCATCCAATCCAAAGCGCCACGCTGTGCGGTAGTAGAGCAGTTAGCGAACATCCAATCCATACCGTTCTCGGCGAAGAGAGGGCCGAGGGATTGCGTCAGCTCCTCAACCGTCTCGTTGAAGGCCTCTGAAGGAGAGTGTCCGTTCTCACGGAGCACCTCATATTGTGCGGAGAGCAATCCTTGGATGGCACCCATCAAAGAGCCACGCTCGCCAGTCAAGTCGGAAGTAGCCTCCTTCTCGAAAGTAGTCTCGAAGAGATAACCCGAACCGACACCGATACCGAGGGCGATCACCTTCTCCCAAGCCTTACCGGACGCATCCTGGTAAATAGCGTAGGAAGAGTTCAGACCACGGCCCTGCACGAACAAACGACGGAGGGAAGTACCGGAACCCTTAGGGGCGATCATGATGACATCCACATCCTTTGGAGGGATGATGCCCGTACGATCGTTCCAAGTGATGGCAAAACCATGAGAGAAATACAAAGTCTTACCAGGGGTCAAATATTTCTTGATCATAGGCCAGCACTCGATTTGTGCGGCGTCAGAAAGAAGCAATTGAATAATGGTAGCTTTTTTGCAAGCCTCCTCGATCCCGAACAATGTCTCGCCCGGCACCCAACCGTCAGCGACTGCCTTGTCGAACGTCTTGCCTGGACGTTGTCCGACGATCACGTTAAAGCCATTGTCTCTTAGATTCATGGATTGGCCTGGTCCTTGGACGCCATAGCCGATGACAGCGATCGTCTCGTTCTTCAGAACTTCACGCGCCTTCTCTAAAGGAAACTCATCGCGGGTAACAACATTCTCGATTACACCGCCAAAATTCATTTCAGCCATTTGATATATTTTTTTGTTTTATTGAATCTTCCGCGAAGATAAAAAAAGAAATCCGAAGCGCAACATGCGTCATCGGATTTCTTGTCTGTTATACTTATGCCACTAAGCGATCACTTCTTGTCGCAACCTGCCACGAAGCCCCATGAGAATGCCGCCAAAGCAGCACCGATGAACGGACCTACGATGAAGATCCAGAGTTGGGACAACGCATCGCCTTGTTGGAACAATGCAGGAGCGATGGAACGCGCCGGGTTAACGGATGTGCCCGTGTAACGGATACATGCCAAGTGAACCAATACGAGGCAGAGACCGATCGCCAAACCTGCGAAGTTACCTGCTCCCTTGCTGGAGTCGGTGGTGCCCAACACGGTGAATACGAACACGAACGTGAAGAATACCTCAGCGAGAAGTCCGCCCGTCACATTCACGCCAGACTGCAAACTGTTCGCGCCTGTGCCCTCCAAACCTGCGTTCGAAGTGAGCAGATAAAGGATCGTGGATCCAAGGAACGCTCCGATCACCTGGAACAACATGTACATGCACGCATCCTTAGGGGAAATCCTCTTGGTGAGCAAGCAACCCAACGTGATGGCAGGATTGATGTGACATCCGCTGATGCCACCGATCGTATAGGCCATCGCGACGACAGCCAAACCGAAGGCTACCGCAGTACCTACCACACTCGCGGTGTCCACACCGCAACTCAAACTTACAGCAGTTCCGCAACCCATAAGAACCAAGACCATGGTTCCTACCATTTCAGCTAAATACTTTTTCATTACACACTAATATTTAAAAAGTTAATAACATAAACATACACGAATCCGAAGGTTTATGCGAAAATACAAAAAAAGAGGATTCGGTGGATTTCAAATAGTTAAAAATTAAGAGTTAAAAGTTAAGAATTACAAGTTCGGCGAAGGCAATTATTGGGGGATGAGAGATTAGGGAAGAGCAAACTCCGCAAGGAGAACTATATACGGCAGGGATTATAGGGCTATTCCCTTTTCGAATAAGGTTGAGCAATTAACACATTTGGGACACTTTATCATGAACAATGTTTTTATTATACTCTTCACATCTACTGAATTAATTATATTTTCTTAACTTAGCAAACTATTCCAAACAAATCATAATACAAACAAGGAAAGGAAATCAAAGCATGAATAGAATAGATACTTTATTCAAAGAATGGCAAGATTTACAACCAATTAAAGAAGAATACCAACAAAGAATAAATCAGAAATTCATGCTGGAATTCAACTACAATTCCAACCACATTGAAGGCAATACGCTCACATATGGGCAAACTGAAATGTTATTGATGTTCGGAAAAAGTGTAGATGAAGCGAACATGAAAGATTTGGAAGAGATGAAGGCCTCCAATGTCGGATTGAAGATGGTCCAAGAAGCCGCACTGGACAAAGAGCAACCTCTCTCTGAATATTTCATCAAGAACTTGCACAAAACCTTACTCAGAGAAGATTATAAAAAATACAGTCAACTACCCGATGGCACACAAACATCCTGTGTGATTCATGCAGGGCAATATAAGACCCGACCCAACACAGTCATTACAGTCACAGAAGAGCGATTTGAATATGCGTCTCCAGAAGAAACACCAGCCTTAATGAAAGACTTGATAGAATGGTACAAACGGGAAGAGGCAAAAGGGGAAATGACACCAATAGAATTGGCTTCACTGTTTCACTATCGTTATATCCGCATTCACCCTTTTGAAGATGGCAATGGACGAATATCCAGATTGATAGTCAACTACATATTGTGCCGTCATGGATATCCAATGATAGTCGTAAAAACCACAGACAAGAACAATTACCTCACTTCCCTTAATCGCTGCGATGTGACAGTTGGGCCAATTCCTTCTGATGGAGCTCATGCCGAACTTTCTCAAATCACCCCATTTGTTGAATACATGGAGAAATGCCTTGAGAGAGCATTAACAATAAGCATTAAGGGTGCAAAAGGTGAGAGCATTGAAGAGGCTGACGATTGGAGGAAAAACCTTAAATTGAAATATCGCAATCAAATGAACCAACCAGAAGGCACAGAAGAAGAGAGAAAAGAATTACTCAACAATGATTTTTCTGAACTTCTTAAATACATAGACAATGAGCTTTCTGAATTTTATTCGTTATTCGCATTTGCAACTTGGGGATTTGGAAGAGGAAAATGCGACAAAAATGGACATTCTGATATATGTTTCAGCATAGAGCATAATGGATTAGGAATCCCCGTATGGGTTAACATCGATATTACATTCAGACAATTTTTTTACAGAATAAGTGTCACAAATACTGACAGCAAATCCCAAGAAAGTAAAATATACGAGAATGAATATTCTTATTCTAAAAAAATAGCCGAACAAGATAAGACTGACATCATCAATGCCATCGGGAACTTTCTTAATCAATTCATTGAAAAATATAAACGCTAATAAATCCAGTGTGTATAGTTTTGAGGAGAGCAAACGGGACACAATCTACTGCTGGATCAACTTATTCAGCATAGCATAGATGGTGAGACCCGAGATGGATTTGATGTTCGTCTTGCTCGTGATGTTCTTCCTGTGGGTGATGACCGTATGGATGGAGAGGTTCAGCTCGTCGGCTATCTCCTTGTTGGTCAATCCCTTGGCCACCAATTTCAGCACATCCTTCTCCCTCGCGGAGAGTTCGCAGCTTTGCGAAGAGCCCTTGTCCGTGTTCTTGGAGCGGGTGGTCCGTAGTTTGTTGAGGATGGCGGAGACATTATCGTCCCGCTCGATGACATTGTCGAACATCTTCAGGACCACGGCGGAGGTGTAATCCGTATGGAGCGCCAAGATGACCACCTCGTCGTTCTCACGTTTCCAGTCCTGGAACAGTTTGTCCAGTTCCTCCTCCCTGAGCAGTTTGGGATTGACGACAAGGATATCCGCCCCGCTTCTGCCTACAACCTGCGGGTAAGAACGATAGACCTTCTGCACCTTCATTTCAGGCGTTTCGTTGATGATCTTCTGCAGGCCTTCCGTGATGATCACGGAGGATTCCATGAGCACGATGTTCCGCGTCTTCATAGCTCACCTCCTTCCTTCCTGCTGAAATAAGGGATCAGTATCTTCTCCTCGATGATGGCATGCTTGTCAAGGTCCTTGGAGAGTTGCGCAAGGTCGAACCACACACCGATCCGCTCGTTAGGCATGATCTCCGCCGGCAAATACTTGATGATGATATTGGTGAGGTCGCTCAGCTTGTCCCCTATGTTGTCATGCATATAAGTCATCTCATGGGAATCCTTGGAGGTCACGGAGCGCTCCTTTTTTGCCGATATGCGTGGGAAGAGCGAGGTCTCCTCTTGCTCGAAATGGTTCGTCACCTCCTTCTGGTACTCGCCGAAGAAGTCCATCAGCACCGCACCGATCTCGCCCGCAGCCTGGGCAATGCGCTCCACATGCTTGTGGATATGGGGCAAACGATGGTTAATGTAATAATCATGGGAGGCTTTCAGGTAACGGACAAGCCACTCGCCCTCTATCGTCAGGATCTCCTCGTCCGACGGCATGTAGTCGTCGAACGTATACACGTTGCAGAGCATCAGGAACAACGAGACAGGCACCTCCTCGCTCCTGCAGATCTCCTCGATGCGTTTCTCCCCGAAGCCTAGCTTCATGCCGAAACGCGGCAACATTAGAATCAACTGGGGATTCACGTCTAAAACGTCTGAAAACTTTTGTCTGGCTATAAACATTTCCGATTCCTCCCTGTATCTTTAATTCTACATCTTTTTCTTCTCTTCAGCGTCGCACTGATGGCACCCCTCACAGCCTTGGCCATCGCACTTCCCGTCCGATCCGCAATTACAGCCGCAGCCGCAACCACAACCGCCCTTGTTGGACTTCAGCATGCGCCTCACGCTCCATGCGACAGCCGCCACAATGATCACCGCCACCACAACCGTTTGCATCGTCTCATTCATCGCACACCCTCCTCAAAAGATTAATTGACCTACCTGATGGATGATGAACGAGACCACCCATGCGACCATAGTGGTATAGACCACGGAGAAGAGCGCCCACTTGCGGTTCGACTCCTTGGCGATGGCCGTCACCGCCGCCACGCACGGGTAATATAGCAACACGAAGACCATGAAACCGAACGCCACCAATGGTGTGATCGGATTCCCGTCACTGTCCCGATGGGCGGCAAGGGCGGTCTTCAAACCTTCCGACTCCTCATCGGCGGAGAGGTCCGCATGGTAAAGGACACCCAACGACGACACGATGATCTCCTTCGCGGCCGCACCCGTGAGGATGCTGACACCCATCTTCCAATCGAAGCCCAGCGGACGAACCACTGGTTCGATGAACTTGCCCATCTGGCCGATATACGAGTTCTCCTTCTGCGCCGACGCACGGCTCAGCTCCAGCTCGCCCAGCTTCGTCTCCTTCTCCTCCTGCGACAACGACGCATCACTCTCCGTAGCCTCAACCAAGGCATCGATCTTATCCGTCTCCTCGTTGTGCGTAGGGAAATAGCAGAGCGCCCAGATGATGACCGAAGCCACCAAGATGACCGAACCCATCTTCTTCAGGTATTGCACCGCCTTCTCCCACATGTGCAGCAGGGTGTTGCGGGCCGTCGGTATACGGTATGGAGGGAGCTCCATCACGAACTGCTCGGAATTGTTCTTGAACTTCGTCTTCTTCAGCAACAGAGCGGTACAGACCGCCACCGCGATGCCCAACAGATAGATGCTCAGCAATATCAGCGCCTGGTTGGACTCGAAGAAGACACTCACGAAGAGGAGGTAGACCGGCAGTCTGGCGGAGCAGGACATGAACGGGATGGCCATCATCGTGATGATACGATCCTTAGGGTTCTCCAGCGTCCGCGTGGCCATGATGGCAGGGACGCCACACCCGAAGCCCGTCAGCAGAGGAATGAACGACTTGCCATGCAAGCCCATCTTGTGCATCAGCTTATCCATGATGAAGGCGGCGCGGGCCATATAACCCGTATCCTCCAAAAGAGATATGAAGAAGAAGAGTATCAATATGTTAGGCAGGAAGACGATCACGCCTCCCACACCCGCGATGATACCGTCCACAATCAGATCGGAGAGCATTCCCTCGCCCAGCAGGCTACGCATGGACTCGCCCAGCCACTCCACACCAGCCTCGATCCACCCCTGCGGGATGGCGCCCAATGAGAAGGTCGCCTGGAACATCAGCCATAGGAAGAATATCAGGACGGGGAATCCCAACCATTTGTTTGTCAATATCTTATCTATCTTATAGGCGGAATCGTCCGAATCCTCCTCCGGCGCCACCAACGTCTCGGCCAAGGCGCCACGGATGAAACCGTACTTGATACCCGTGATGACGCTGACCATGTCCTCGCCATACTCCGCCTCGATCTCCGTCCGGCACTGGTCCACCACCTGACGGATGGAGGAGACGTCGCCGATATGTTTCTCCAAATGCTTATAGGTGACGGAATCGTTCTCCAATAATTTGATCGCCACGTAGCGGAACGGGAAGTCCACCGCCACCTCGGCATGCTCCATGATGAGCGGTTTGATCTTGCCGATGGCGCCCTCCACCTCGCTTCCGTAATTGATATGGATATGTTTGGTGACCTCATCCGCCTCCTCGTAGACCGAGATGATGTGGTCCAGTACATGATCGATACCCTTGCCCGTCTTGGAGTTGGTCGGAGCGCAAGGGAAGCCTAACATCTTCTCCAGCTGTGCGTCATCCAAGGCCATGCCCTTCCCCTCCAGTTCATCGTACATGTTCAGCGCCATGACCATGCGCACGTTCATGTCGATCAGCTGTGTGGTGAGGAAAAGATTACGCTCCAGGTTGGAGGAGTCCACGATGTTGAGCACCACGTCGGGGTGTTGCTCGGTGATGTATTCACGCACATAGAGTTCCTCGGGGGAGTATTCCGTGATGGAATAGGTGCCAGGGAGGTCCACCAGATTGATCGTGTAACCATCCTTGTAGAAGGTACCCACCTTAGAGGAGACCGTCACGCCGCTGTAGTTGCCGACGTGTTCACGCAGTCCGGTCGCATGGTTGAAGAAGGAGGTCTTTCCGCAGTTAGGGTTACCCACCAAGGCGACCGTGATGGTCTTGGTCTTGGCGACGATCTTATTGCGCACCTCCTCGGAGAAGGTGCCGGTTGATTCCGAGAACGCATCCTCGTCCACCTCATCCATCAGGATGACCTCGATGTGGCTGGCCTCGCTTCGGCGCAGAGAGACGTGGCTCTGCATCACCTTATACTCGATAGGATCCTGAAGAGGAGCGTTCTTGAGGACGGTCACCCGTTCCCCCTTCACGAAGCCCATCTCCATCACACGATGGCGGAAACCTCCGTGTCCGTTCACCTTCACGATGACACACTGTCCTCCTTCGCTGACATCCGCCAGCGTTCTCACAGCGTCCTCTCTAATATCAACGTCCTTCTGGTTCATATTTCAATTCATGCCTCCTTGCCAACTATTGCTTCAAGGGAGGGATGGTTCCTTTGCCTATTGTCGGCAAATGTATCCCTCCGGAAACCCTCTTCATAATCTGCCACAAAGATACGGCGAAAATCGACACACGACACACCCGCCGCACAAATATCGTCCTTTTTCGTCCGAATAACCCTTGGGGCTTAACTAACATGCAAAGATAACGGATAAGGGGGAGCATCCATATCACCATTTGTAGGTATAAAAACGGAGAGATGAATATATGTGGGGAGGCGAAGAGAATTATGAATTATGAATTATGAAACGTTAGTTCGACGTAGTTAATTATGAAATATGCCGCAGGACCCACATACGGGTACTGCGGCATAGATATTCAATAGATTACGATGCCACGAGGCATGCGATATCAGTCGCCCAAACGTTTTATCAAGGAAGGCAAAGCCTTTTCGAACTTCACACCATACCAATGGGATGGGTCGTCCACCGTACATTCGATGGCCTTCACCGTGAAGTCGACCGCAATCTTAGCCGCCTCCTCTAGGGAGAAGCCGCGTACCATCGCACCCGTGAATGAGCTAGCGAAGACGTCGCCCGTTCCATGGAATGCGCCACCGATGAAATCACGGAAGTAGTAGCTAACCGCACCCGTCTGACCATTCAAGGTAGCGACACCCACCTTGCCCTCCTCCAAGGAGACACCGGTGAGCAACACGTTCTTAGCGCCCAACCCCTTCAGCTTATGGAGCATATCCTCGACATACTCCTTCGTGTGGTGATCCTCGATATACTTCTCATTGAGCATGAAAGCAGCCTCCGTGAAGTTCGGAAGAATCACATCCGCTTTAGCGCAGAACTTAGCCATTTGTGCAGGGAAATCATCCGTGAAGCCAGGGTAGAGTTTGCCCTTATCACCCAAGACAGGATCGATGATGACCAAGCTATCCTTCTTGGAAGTGTTATCGATGATATCGGTAATGTAAGCCAATTGCTTAGGGCTTCCCACATAACCTGTATAGAAAGCGTCGAAGAAAATCTTTTCCTTCTGCCAATGTTGCATGATAGGCACCAAATCCTCCGTCAGATCACGGAAGGTAAAGCCAGTGAAGCCTCCGGTATGCGTCGAAAGGACTGCGGAAGGCAAAATAGCGGTTTCAATTCCCATGGCGGAAAGAATAGGCAATGCCACCGTCAACGAGCATTGTCCCACGCAGGAGACATCCTGCACTGTCAAAATTCTACTATCTTTCATATAAATCACACGTTTAAAATCGAGCGCAAAAATATATATTTTCAATCAACTAAGCCATGCCAATACACATTTATTCATCATCGCCATGGTCAGCGGATCAGTTGTTTCCTTAAGACCAGATCAGCGTTTCACCACCTTAGAGGCAGTCACTCCGTCAGAAGTGGTCACGAGCAGCATGTAAACGCCTCGGCCGAGGTCGCTCAAATCGATCGATTCTCCGCTCCGCAAATAAGTCTCAGCCACCACATTACCCGTCATGGAGAGCAAACGCACATGCATCATTCCCTCGGAAGAGGAAGAGACGAAGAGCCTGTCGGAGAACGGGTTAGGATATGCTGTCACATGCCACTCTTCGGCAGGAATCTCCTTAACCGCAGTGGAGAGGATATTATGGCTCGCGAAGGTGACCATGTTCGTGACCTCCCAGAAGGTCTTACCGTTCTCGACAAAGCGGGCGTATGACTCGTGACGGTCATGCAGTCGGTAAGTGATGGAATCAAGGATGACAAACGATCCGTTCACTTTCTTGGAGAGGTAAAGGGTCTTCGCAGCTGTGAAAGGCAGTTTGAATTTAGCGTGCAATACGCCCTGCTCCGGATCATTATCCGCCCATACGATCAGGAAGCCCTCCGCCGGGATGGTGGTCAGGTTCGATTTGCTGGAAGGTATCTCATACATATCCAGCGAATCGATGGAACTGGACAAGAACAAGCCTGCCATATCCACATCCTCCTTGCCTGCGTTATAGAACTCTATCCAATCCTCCTTTTGCCTGTTATCGTCCAGATAAACACTATTCTTCGTGCAGATCTCGTTGAAAAGGATCTTGTTCGTGGTAGGATCATAAGAAGCGTCCTCGATGAATACGGCCTCGTAGGAGTCCGCACAAGTCTCGTTGCGCAACAACGGGTCTTTGGAGACCTGGGTCTCTCCGCCGCGGGTGATCACCCAATGATCGAAGAGATAACCAGCAGGAGCGATCGCACGAATCTCACAAGGAGTTTCCTGGAAATACAATCCAGAGAAGTCATTCATGTTGATAGGCTCCTCATTCAGTTCGAACTTAGCCTTTTTGAGGGACGAGAAGATCCTCACACGGAGGGAATCCGGTCCATATGTCTTCATCACATCCTTATAGATGGAAGGGACACGGTTTTCCACGAAAAGCCTGATGGCAGAGATATTATCCTCGAAACGGCCTTCTATCTTCTTATTATCGGAGAGATAGTTAGCATAATACTCCGCCTCCGACCTCACGTTATTCAGCAAGCTGTCCAGGATATGGTTCATTCTTTTCTCGGAGAAGGTCGTCGCCAGATGCACGCAACACTTGGCGAAGAAACGTCTCTTGATCCGATCATTCTGCATCAATCCCTTGAAGGTCTCGCTCTTATTAGCGAGGGTAGAGATGGAACGGGTGTTGAAGTTCTGTTCATACAAAGAGAAACCAAAGTCCGTGTCATAGAGGATCCATCTCCACTTGCCGCCCTTTTTAGGCCTCCAAGCCTTGATGTTACCGCCTGGCCAGTCTCTGTTCACCACATATATTTCAGACAAGAAATAGTTCAGGAACTCATTGATGTCGATAAGGTTATCAATCTGTTCGTAGCGGCCAGCCTCGTTGATTTCAGCGGAAGAGAGATGAGCGAGGTCCATCACCTGGTCGTAGGTGGTGCCCTCATGTGCGTGGGAGCCTTCATTCAAATAGAATTCGTCCTCATCATATCCATGGTTAGAGTAGATGAAGTCCTTGTTCGTACGCTCACGAATATTCAGCATGCCATAATAGACGCCATTGACGAACACGACGGAAGGTTGGTAAGCCTGGTGGTCGATATCCAAGCAGGAAGCGGCGGTCTGGAGGAAGCCATCACGGAGGTAAGAACGACCGAAGTCATTACCAGCGTTCCTCAGCACGATGCTCTTCCAACGCAGATTCGGTTTTTCCTTGAAGATAGGATAATCCAACTCATTATCGCCGTATATCTTAGCGGCATTGACCTTGATGGACTTGACGAACTTCGTTCTGGAGCAGGCGCCGAAATTACCGATCTTAACCTCCTGGTTCAGGCGTTCCGTCTTTTTCTTATCGAAGAGCTCGAAGTTGGCGGGACGGTCCCAATCGTTCCAATAGTTAGCCTTACGGTCAGGTCCGCTACAATAAGAAGGGACATCCGAGCCATTGGCGCCTGCGACAAGGAGACCCAACTCATCCCCATAGAGGAAATCCGGGTCGGAAACGACGGAGACAACCGGCAGGTTAATGTCCCTCTCATTAACGAAATAGGTGGCGGAGGAGACATTACTAGGGATCTGTCCATCACGGTACGCCGCGGCGCGCACAGGGGTATTCCTCGATATGCGGATAGGCTCATTATAGCGAGTGCCCTTCTTCTTCGTAGGCTCCGAGCCATCGAGGGTGTAATAGATCTCCGCCGAGCCATCCGCATCACTGATACGGACTGTCTGTTCACCATTATAGAAGCCCGGCTTCAAATCGAAGCTAGGAGCGGGAGTCTGTTTTTTAGAGGTTTGCACCCCATTGTTGGAAGCACCCGGAGTAGCCTTGAGAAGGAAAGCGAAGTCTCTCTCTCCATCCCCCACTCTACCATAAGAGATATTGCGGTATGCGGTGTCGTAGGCCACACGGTCCACCTGACGACCCGACCCGTCAAAGAGATAGAGACCACCGCGCTTAGCAGGCAATTTGAACGAAGCGTGGAAAGGAACGGGGTCATCCTCATCCGACTCTGAATATTCATCCAAATAGATGACGAGGAAGCCACCCGGCTGGATGACAGCCTTCTCAGGATGATTCGCATCCGGAGAGATCCTCCACTTATCCGCTATCGCGGTCGTGTCCGAGAGGAAGTAGGAAGAGACGTCCACCGCCTCACTACCATTGTTATACAACTCAGCCCATCCGGAGAAGAGCAGAATGTCATTCACCGAAGAGGAAACATTCTTCGGCATGACCTCATTGATTACGATTGAGGCATAGGAAACCCATGGCGCAACCATCGAGGCGCACAGAAAAAACAACTTTTTCACCATAACATTTTTCATTTTAGAGACATTTATACTTTATAAAAATACAGACTCAATAAACGACAATATCATAAAATATAAAAATTCAAAAATCAAAGGGAGGGAAGGGAAACCGGCACATTTGAACCGGTTTCCCACCATCCATTATCCGTTAATGCATTTTGACAACCTCGATCGTACCTCTCACGATCAATCCGTTACCCATCTCGACTTCGTAGAAGTAGACCGCAGGGTCCGCATCATGTCCGTTATGCGTACCTGGCCAGCCATCCACGCCCTCGAATACCTTTTGTCCGTAACGGTCAAAGATGACAACGTGATGGTTCTTCATGAAGACGTCATTAAAGCCATCCTTCGTATGAGGAGTGAAGGCAGTAGGCAACTGCTGGAGCACATCGACCTCAGTGAGGCGGGAAGGTGTCTCTGGGCAGACGCCATCCGAGATGGTCGCATAGTAGTAAGCCGTATCCTTTGGATAATCCACGATATATGGAGTCTCAAGGTATCCGGACGACTCATAGACTTCGTCCTCGACATCATCCGGATCATCGAAGAAGAATCCTTCACCCTCGAGAGAGTTATAGTTCTCCATATCATACTTGCCCCTCACCTTGCGCCATACGAGGTAATGGTAATCGTAGTTGGTCTTAAGGGTCAAAGTGATGCTCTCTCCGTTCCAGATACGAGCCGGATCGTGAGGGTCCGTCTCGATGACAATGCTATCCGGGTTGTAACGTTTGTGGACATCCAACAAGATCGAATCAGCGGAGAAGAGTTGGTTGACACGCAACATCTCGTAAGCGATCGTATCCCTATCCAAGTAGATCAAAGAATCCTCCTTGGTGAGGGTGTCGTCGTAGCAGGTCAACAACGCATGGGAGTTGAGGGATGTGGACGAACCGCAGATATTCTCCGCATAGTAGGAGATCACCTTGCCGTTGAAATCATACGAGATCGGTCCGTCGACGGAATCCTTCGGATCGAAGCGTTCGCCGTCGAGCATCCAGTACTGATCCTTCATCGTAGCGCCCATGCTATCGACACATCTCAAGTAAGGATCGAGGTCGATCGAGTTTCCTTCACAGACAGGCATCTTAGCGGATACCATGCTGATCTTAGGACGTTCGAGGATGTTGATGTAAGCGGAGGCCGTATCCGCGCAACCCGTCATGGTATCCATGGCGACGAACGAATAGATACCGCTCTCAGACTTCTGATGCAGCGTGGTCAACTCCTTGCTGGTGTTATACTCGGAGCCATACATCGCCACATACTCAGCGAACTCTTGCTTGTATGTTCTCGGGTTATCACTGTACATCAGGTTCTCGTGAGCCACGGATCCCCTATAGTAGTCGTAGCTGAACACACTCGGCAACTTACGGATTCTACCGTTAGGCATCACCTGCTCCACATATCCGGAAGCGTAACGGATGCTCTGGCTCGCCAGATAGACACCCACTTCGTCGGTCACACACGTGTCGGTCGAGAAGGCATCGAGGGAGACAATCGAGCTAGGAGACTGAACCCTCACATACTTGGCGATACTATCCGCATTACCACACATATCGGAGACACGTACCCATACCCACATGGAGTTTTGGATAGCGGAACCTGCAGGAGGAATCTGAACGACAGAGAGTTGCTCGATCTCCGTACAGTTATCGTTCACCATCGACTTCACATCCAGGGTGAAGTCAGGCACCTCGAACGTACATCCCTTCAACGACTTCGCCAAGACAGTGTCTCGCCAGCCGTCCGGATAGGTGAACGTTGGACCCACCGTATCACGTACCCTGATGATCTGGAACATGGAGTTCATGTTGCCGCAACGGTCATACGCATAGTAGGAACGGACAATATCGTAGTTGAAATAATCACAAGAATTAGGATCCTTGCCTCTGTCGTTGGTCTCCTCCATCTTGATGATCACGTTCTTGTCGCAATTGTCCGTGGCGGTCACCACAATCGGGCTAAAGATGGAATCCTCGCAAGAGAGGGTGGTATCACGCAGGATGAAGTCGAAGCGAGGCGAGATGGTATCCTTGATGTAGATGACCTCCTCGCAGGTGTCGATATCACCTCTCGTATCCGTCACTTGGTATTTTCTGGTCACGATCATCGTGCAGGAATCGCCTTGGTAAGTGTCCGTGTAGCGGAATGATCCGTCCACGATCTTATACTCCGTGGTGAATGAACCGCCCGCATCCTTGAACGCCTCGAACGAGTCGTAGCCGCCAGGGATATCCTCGACACAGGCGAATACCTTTCCGTCAAGGTCGCCAGGACAGAAGAGCGTATCCGTACCGTGATCCTCCACTTGGACGATCTGGGTACAAGTGCTTGAGTTACCAGACTTGTCGGTGTAGGTCCAGATGATGGTGGTCAGACCGATTTCGAAGTCACCCTCCAACGGAGAGCCATCCTCACGGAGACCCGTAGCGGTGATCAGACCATCGCAAAGGTCATCCAACGTAGGAGCCACCAGACCTGCGGCGACAGCCTCTTCATAAGTGGTGAGGTTCTTATGAGCGGAAGTAGCGGTGATATCCGCATGGATCGTATCCAGATCCTCGCAATGAGGAACAGGAACGATCGTATCCTTCACGATCACATGTTGCTCGCAGACCTTCGGTGTCGTACTGTAAGGGCTGACGAACGTCCACGTCACCGTAGTCGTTCCGACAGGGTAAGCGTCAGACAATGTGAGTCCGTCATCACGGGTAGGATCACCCGGCACATCATCATCCGTGCAAGCATCCTTCGCCACAGGCGTAGGCAATATCAACTGACCCGCAGGGATCTCACATTTGTCCATCGCAAGGAACATGGTCGTATCCGTCAACTCGTCGCAATCGAACTTAGGAGTCAAATCGCTCTGGATGAAGACGTATTGCTCACACTCCACAACAGTCGTCGAATAGAGGCTCGTGAAGGTCCAAACGATGGTATCACGACCGACCACATAAGAGCTGTCCATGTCGCGGCCGCTCGTTCTTCTGCCGACGCCCCAAACCGTATCCTTCGTGCAGGCATCGAGAGCGAACGGCGTATTCACGTTCAGATCCTCCGCAGAGATTTCACAGACACCGGTCAACACCTTGTTGATCGGAGTGTTCTTCAACGAATCGCAGTTGAAGATTGGCTCCAAATCGCTTTGGATAAAGACATATTGTTCACAAGTATCGTTCGCCGTAGAGTATTCGCTGTCGAACACCCAGACGATCGTATCATTTCCGACAACGTAGTTATCCGTCATCGCCTTGCCGCTCTTGCGGGTACCGACGCCCCAAACCGTGTCGTTCGTGCAGACATCGAGGGCGAACGGAGTATTCACGTTCAGATCAGCCGCAGAGATCTCGCAAACACCTGAGAGCACCTTCTTGATCGGATCGTTCTTCAACGAGTCACAATCAAACTTAGGCTTCATATCGCTCTGGATGTAGACATATTGCTCGCAAGTGTCACTCAGGGTTGAATACTCACTGTCGAATACCCAGATGATGGTATCTCGTCCGACCACGTAAGGATCGTCCATGCCACGTCCGCTCTTCCTTGTACCGACGCCTGGGATAGGATCCTTCGTGCAAGCGTCGTAAGCGATAGGCGTAGTGATGTTCAGGTCAGCCGCGCTCACCTCACAAACGCCCTCCAGTACCTTCTCGATCACCTCCTGCTTCAAGGAGTCGCAGTTGAATACTGGCTTCAGGTCGCTCTGGATATAGACATATTGTTCACAGACCGAAGTATCTGTAGAGTACTCACTGATGAAGGTCCAGACGATCGTGTCACGTCCGACGACATAAGCCTCGTCCATGCCACGTCCGCTCTTGCGCACGCCCTCGCCGAAGATCTTCTGGTTGGTGCAGGCGTCGATGGCGAACGGAACCTCAAGCTCCAGGTCAGCCGCGGATATTTCGCAGACGCCCTCCAGAACACGTTCAACAGGAGTGTTCATCAGCGAGTCGCAATCGAACTCGAGTTTCTTATCGCTTCGGATGAACACGTACTGCTCGCAAACCTCAGCAACAGAAGAATAGGTGCTGACGAAACGCCAGATGATGGTGTCACGACCTACTCGGAACGGATCATCCATGCTCAAACCACTCGTTCTCTTTCCGACGCCCCAAACCGTATCGTTCGTGCAGGCATCGAGGGCGAAAGGCGTATTGATATTCAGGTCTGCGGCGCTGATTTCGCACGCATCATGGAGGATGGTGTCGATCGGACTGTTCTTCAACGAGTCGCAATCGAACTTAGGAGTCAAATCGCTTCGGATGAACACGTACTGCTCGCAGAGAGCCGTATCCGTGGAATATTCGCTGATGAAGCGCCAGATGATGGTGTCACGTCCCACTTTGTACTTATCACCCATAGACAAACCGCTCGTTCTCTCGCCAACACCCCAGATGGTATCCTTCGTGCAGGCATCGAGGGCGAATGGAACCTCAAGGTTCATATCCGCCGAGTCGATCTCACAGACACCATGGAGGTCACGCTCGATAGGCGTACGCATCAACGAGTCGCAATCGAACAGAGGAGCCATATCGCTCTGGATGAAGATATATTGTTCACATGTGTCGCTAACAGTAGAGTATTCGCTGTCGAACACCCAAACGATCGTATCGCGACCCACCTTGTAGATGCCACCCATCGGCTCGCCGCTCTTGCGTGTACCCACACCCCAGATGGTATCCTTCGTGCAGGCGTCGAGAGCGAACGGAACCTGGAAGTTCAGGCCTGCGGAATCGATTTCGCAGACTCCATGAAGCACCGTGTCGATCGGGCTATTCTTCAACGAGTCGCAGTTGAACAGAGGTGCTATATCGCTCTGGATGAAGATATATTGTTCACAAAGAACATCCTCCGTTGTATAGGCGCTGGAGAATTTCCAGACGATCGTGTCGCGACCCACGTAGTAGGCGCCACCCATCGGCAGACCACTCTTGCGTGTGCCCACGCCCCATACCGTATCATTCGTACAGCCGTCCATCGCGAATGGCACTTGGAAGTTCAAGGTAGCGGAATCCACCTCGCAGACACCATGGAGCACCCTCTCGATCGGAGCGTTATTCAACGAGTCGCAATCGAACTCGATACCCTTATTGCTTTGGATGAAGACATATTGCTCGCAAATGGCCGTATCGACAGAGTACTCGCTGATGAATCTCCACACGATAGTATCAGGGCCCACAACATAGGTGTCGGTCATCGCGCGACCGCTCGTCCTTTCACCGACGCCCCAAACTGTATCGTTCGTACAAGCGTCGAAGGCGAACGGAGTCTTCACACCCAAGTCCTCAGGCGTGATTTCGCACACACCATCCAGCACCTTCTCGATCGGTGAATTCTTCAACGAGTCGCAATTGAACTTAGGCGTCAAATCACTCTGGATGAAGATATATTGTTCACAAGTGTCGTTCGCCGTAGAATATTCGCTGTCGAATACCCAGACGATCGTGTCACGGCCCACCTTGTAGATGCCGCCCATCGGCTCGCCACTCTTGCGGGTGCCCACACCCCAGATCGTATCGTTCGTACAAGCGTCGAGGGCGAACGGAACCTGGAAGTTCAAACCAGCCGAGTCAATCTCACAGACACCATGCAACACCGTATCGATCGGTGCGTTATGCAAAGAGTCGCAATCGAACTTAGGCTTCAGATCGCTTTGGATAAAGACATATTGCTCGCAAGTATCATTAGCCGTAGAATATTCGCTGTCGAACACCCAAACGATCGTGTCGCGACCCACCTTGTAGATGCCACCCATCGGTTCACCGCTCGTGCGGGTACCCCTACCCCAGATCGTGTCATTCGTACAAGCGTCAAGGGCGAACGGAACGATCATGTTCAGACCTGCGGAATCGATTTCACAGACACCCTCCAACACACGCTCGATCGGTGCGTTATGCAAAGAGTCACAATCGAACTTAGGCTTCAGGTCGCTCTGGATGAAGACATATTGTTCACAAGTGTCGTTAGCCGTAGAGTATTCGCTATCGAACACCCAAACGATCGTGTCACGGCCCACAGCGAAGTTATCATTCATACCCTTGCCGCTCGTGCGGGTGCCCTTACCCCAGATGGTATCCTTCGTGCAGGCATCGAGGGCGAACGGAATGTTTATGTTCAAGTCCGCCGCAGAGATCTCACAAACACCGGAGAGCACCGTGTCGATCGGCGCACTCTTCAGGGAGTCACAATCGAAGATTGGTTTCAGGTCACTCTGGATGAAGAGATACTGATCGCAAGTAGCCGTATCGGAAGAGTACTCACTGATGAAGGTCCACGTGATGGTATCACGACCCACCTTGTAGATGCCGCCCATCGGCTCACCGCTCTTGCGGACACCCACGCCCCAAATCGTATCCTTCGTACAAGCGTCGAGGGCGAACGGAACCGTGAAGTTCAGTCCAGCGGAGTCGATTTCACAAACACCCTCCAACACACGCTCGATCGGAGCATCCTTCAACGAGTCGCAATCGAACTCAAGCGCCTTGTCGCTCTTGATGTAGAGATATTGGTCGCAGACCACCGTATCGGTGGAGTATTCGCTGATGAAGGTCCAGGTGATCGTATCGCGGCCCACCTTGTAGATACCGCCCATCGGCTCGCCGCTCTTGCGGACACCTACACCCCAGATCGTATCCTTCGTGCAAGCGTCGAGGGCGAACGGAACCGTGAGGTTCAGACCGGCGGAATCGATCTCGCAGACATCATGCAACACACGCTCGATCGGAGCATTGTTCAAAGAGTCGCAATTGAATTCAAGCGCCTTATCGCTCTTGATGTAGATATATTGCTCACACTCAGCCTCAGCAGTGGAGTATTCGCTGACGAACTTCCAGACGATGGTGTCGCGGCCCACCTTGTAGATGCCGCCCATCGGCTCGCCGCTCGTTCTCGTACCCACGCCCCAGATCGTATCCTTCGTACAAGCGTCGAGGGCGAATGGAACCGTGAAGTTCATGCCAGCGGAATCCGTTTCACAGACATCATGCAGGACACGCTCGATCGGACTGCTCTTCAAGGAGTCGCAATTGAACTCAGGCTTCATATCGCTTTGGATGAAGACATATTGCTCACATTCAACCTCAGCCGTAGAGTACTCGCTTACGAACTTCCAGACAATCGTGTCACGGCCCACAGGATAAGGGTCGGCCATGCTCTTGCCACTTGTACGGGAACCGACGCCCCAGATAGTATCCTTTGTACATGCATCGAGGGCGAACGGTGTGATCACCTTCAGATTAGAGGCGCTGATCTCACACACGCCACTCAGGACGGTGTCGATCGGAGTGTTCTTCAAAGAGTCGCAATTGAACACTGGCTCCAAGTTGCTCTGGATATAGACAAACTGATCACAGACAACCGAGTTCTTCGCATACTCGCTGGTGAAGGTCCAAGTGATGGTATCACGTCCCACGAGATAAGGATCGGTCATGTCCTTACCACTCTTGCGGACACCCACGCCCCAGATGGTATCGTTCGTACAAACATCGAGGGCGAACGGAGTATTCACCTTCAGGTCAGCGGCGGAGATTTCGCACACGCCACTCAGGACGGTATCGATCACAGCCCTATTCAACGAGTCACAATCGAACTCAAGTTCCTTATCGCTTTGGATGAAGATATATTGTTCACAACTATCAAGCGTTGTCGAGTAGATGCTTTGGAATACCCAGACGATAGTGTCACGGCCGACGCTATACGTACCGTTCATCGCCAAGCCACTCTTCCTATGTCCGACACCAAGGATAGGATCCTTCGTACAAGCGTCGTATGCGATAGGCGTCACAATGCCCAACGATGTGGAATCGGTTTCGCAAGCGTTCTCCAACATCTTCGTGATCGGGCTATTCTTCAGCGAGTCGCAGTTGAAGATCGGCTTCAGATTAGTATTCAGCATCAGTTTCTGGTCGCAGTATACCTTATTGCCCGTCCTATCCTGGAATATCCAGTAGAGATTATAGAGCGTACCCACCTTGAAGACATCCTCCGCCTTCACGCTGTCGGCGAGGTTCGTCGACGTGGAGAGGATACCTACGATCTTACCATCGCAGTTGTCAGTGGCCTCATAAGTATTCAAATGGATATCCTTGTAAGGCAATTCGCAGACACCGTCCGCAACCACCACAGCCGAATCAGGATTGATGTCGTCGCAGTTGAAGAGAGGCACGGTCGTATCCTTCAGCAAGATAGGGAGCTCGCAGGAATCAGACTTCGTCACGAGGTTGTCGCCCGCCTTCACGAATACCCAACGGATCACGTAAGGCGTATTGTAAGGGATCTTATCATCATCACCCAAGAGCGCCCAAGTATCGGAGCCCTTCACTGAATACTTCATGATGATGCTATCGATAGGCGTCTCGACCGTAGTCTTGCAGTCCGTATAAGAAGCGGAAGCATTCATGTTCAGTTTGGAGAGGCTATCGCTCAAGTCCTTCCAAGGCAAGTCGGTGCAGGTCTCCACGATGAACGGATCAGCGCCCGAGTATGGAGGACAGTTGATGTCGAAGGTATGGTCATCCAAGATGGAGATCTTCTGCTCGCAGGTGTCGGAAAGGACACCATGGTTATCCTCCGCATACCAGTAAACCTTGTAATCACCCACCGCGAAATTCTTCGTCACGGGAGAGGCGAGTGTAGGCAGCGCCGTGAATGTGGCATTATCGTACGAGTAGTAGATCTTCTCCACCTCACAGTTATCATCCGCCGTAGCCGGTCCGAACTCCACATCCGTATCACAGCCAGTGGTCAAAGAGATGGAGATATCGCTCGGACAAGTGATTGTAGGAGCGATGGTATCCAGGACAGTCACCTTATAGTGGCACGTATCGGTCAGGTTATTGTGGATATCCTCCGAGTACCAATAGATGGTCGTATCGCCCACCTGAAGCGTATGGTTGAAGGTTGCGCCCAATTGAGTGAACGACACACCATCGAAGGAGAAGTATACCTTCGGTTCGCCACAGGCATCCGTAGCGGTAGCGACAGGGAGGTCAAGTGCGATGGAGCATCCGGCCACCACCTTCACCGTCATATCGGTAGGGCAAGTCATCTCAGGAGCGATGGTATCGAGCACCGTCAGAGATTGGCTGCACTCGCCAGACTCATTGCCCATTTTATCCGCCACCCTCCATACGATGGTATGGGTGCCATTGGCGATGGTTCGAGGCTCCGCATCCTTAAGTCGCGTGAACGAAGCGTCACCATCCAGTTTGAAGAAGTACGTGAGACTATCCTCGGTACAATTATCATCGAAGACACCCTCAGGCTTCTTGAACTGATAATTCTCGAAGTCGCAAGTGATCGGTTTCAGGACAATATCCTCGATCTTAGAGCAATCCATCGTAGGCACGCTCGTATCCTTGAGGATAACCTTGCTATCGCAGCTATCATGGATGTCCTCCATGTTCGTTCCGCTCTTCTCGAACACCCAACGGATGTCGTAAGAGACATTGTAGGACAACAAAGAATTATCAAGAAGCGGAACGTATGCGTCGGCAGGATCAGACTCCTTCTTGTAGCGCATGATCGGATCGATGGAGATCACCTCACCATTGTTAGCGCAGTTCAGACGGGAAGCGATAGCCTTCTGCGCATCCGTGTAGAGGGCATAGACCTCGCCCCAAGTCATATCGTCGCAGGTATTGATGATCACATCATCCTCCGCAGGACAAGTCTTGGTGATGCTCGTGTTATCCGTCACCGTATAGGTACGTGAGCACTCCGCCACGTTACCGGAAGCATCATAAGCCGACCAAGTGATCGTCAAGTCGCCCAAGGAGAAGTGTACCGAAACAGGTCCCGTGTAGAGGGTGTTGGCACCACTGCCGATGCGGTAGTAACGCTCGGTCACGGCGCAATTGTCCGTCACGTTCGGGAACACAACCGAGAAGGTCGTATCACAATGGTGATAGAGTTTGAAGGCGGTGTCGGCAGGGCAATCGAACTTCGGAGACGCGACATCCTCCACCGTGTATTTACGCTCGCAAGTGTCTGATACATTACCTGCGGCATCCTTCGCATACCACTTGATGAGCGTATCGCCCACCGCGAAGGTGACGTCCACCTTGTCAGCGAACACATGCTCCGCGCCATCACCCAGTTTATAATAGATGGAAGAGACACCACAAGCGTCCGTCACGGTCGGAGCAACGATCGAGAAGGAGGTATCACACGACAAGGAGACTTGCAAGGTCGTGTCAGGGATAGCGGCACAATCGACCAGCGGAGCGATGGTATCCAAGATAGTAACCGTCTGCTCGCACACAGCGGATTCATTATTGTGTTGATCCTTCACCTTCCAAGCCACGGTATGAGGACCATTGGTCAGAGGTTCCTTCACGCCATCCGTAAGTTCGACGAACTCGGTCGCGCCATCCAGTTTATAGTAGTAAGTCAAATTAGACTCTCCGCAATTATCAGAGAAGACACCCTCCGGTTTGAGGAACTGGTAGGAAGTGTCGCAAGTGATTGGTTTCAGCACGATATCCTTCATCGCCTCACAATCAGCCGAAGGAGCGGAGATATCGGTCAAGAAGATCGTGGAGAGGCAAGAGTCCTTCACGGTCTCCAGGTTCAATCCCTCGCTCACGAAGAGCCATTTCAAGTCATATTTCGTATCGAGGGCGAAGGAAGAAGCATCCGTCAAAGCGACGTAGGCATCCTCGTTCTCCGTCTCCAGTTTGTAGAAGAAGGTAGGGGTCAATGTTTGCGCCCCGCCGTTTTGGCAATCCATACGGCTAGCTGCCGCCGCATAGTCGCCCGTCAGATGAGTCCTCACGACGCTCCATGTTTGGGCCTCGCAGACGTCGAGTACCAGATCCCTGTTCGTCGGGCAGATGATATTGACGCCCGAGCTGTCCGTCAACACATAGTCACGCGCGCAGGAAGCCTCGTTGCCCGAAGGGTCCACCGCACGCCAAGTGACCGTGGTGGTTCCCAGTTGGAATGTAGGACGGACAGGCGTGTTCTTGTCGTACAATTGTTCCGTACCCGTCCCCACCGTATAGTAGAGCGTGTAGGAGCAGTTATCGCTCACCACCGGAGGCACCAACGTGATCATGGTATCACATTGCGTGCGGAGTTTGACGCTCGTGTCAGGAGCGCATGTGATGGATGGTTTAGCCACATCCCTCACCGTATACTGTTTCGTGCACGTATCCGAGGTATTACCCGTCGTATCCTTCGCGTACCACTTGAGCAACGTGTCGCCCACGGCGAAGGTTACTTCGAAGGAGTCGGTATAGACATGTTCCAAACCATCACCCAGTTTGTAATAGATGAGGAACGTGTCGCAATCCGTCACGGTAGGCGCGCCCACCTTGAAGGTCGTGTCGCAACCCTGCGTAACGTTCAATTCAGGGATGACAATATCGTCGCAATCGATCTTCGGAGGAAGGATATCCTTCACATCCAATATGTAGGAGCAGGTATCCGAGCCATTGTTATGGCCATCGATCGCATACCAAGAGACGGTGTGTTTGCCCAGAGCGAGTGTCACAGGGGTACCCGTGTCGCCCGCATCGTATTTCACGAAGGCACTAGAGTCCACGCTATACCAATACTCGAGGTCCTCATCGGCTGTACAATTGTCGTGGAAAGCACCGATCGGAGCTTTCAGGAGATAGATCGTATCACAACCATGAGGTTTCAGCGCAGGCACGACGATGTTGCAATTGGCCACAGGTGCGGTCGTGTCGGTCGCCAAGACAGTCGAGAAGCAGGAATCCTTCACGGTCTCCTGATTTCCACCGCCGCTCACGAAGAGCCACTTCACATCGTATTTCGTATCGAGGACGAAAGGAGAATTACCCGTCAACGCCACGTAAGCGTTTTCGCCCTCCGATTGTTTCTTGTAGAAGAAGGTAGGCTCCAATGGTTGCGCCCCACCGTTCTGGCAATCCATACGGGTCGCGGTCGCGGCATAGCTGCCCGTCAGATGGGTTCTCACGTCGTCCCAAACCTGATCGACGCAGACATTGAGGATGAGGTCCTTGTTCGTCGGACAGAGAATGTTAACACCCGAGCTGTCCGTCACCTTGTAGTCACGGGAGCAGGAAGCCTCGTTACCCGAAGGATCCACCGCACGCCAAGTGACCGTAGTGGTTCCCAACTGGAATGTAGGGCGGACAGGCGTGTTCTTGTCGTACAATTGTTCAGCAGCCGATCCCACCGTATAGTAGAGCGTGTAGGAGCAGTTATCGCTCACCACCGGCGCCACCAACGTGAGTATGGTATCGCATTGGGAGAGGAGTTTGATACTAGTGTCAGAAGCGCATGTGATGGATGGTTTAGCCACATCCTTCACCGTATAAGTGCTCTGGCACACGTCCGAAACATTATTCGATTTATCCTTCGCATACCATTGTACGACCGATGTCCCCACAGGGAAGGTCACACTATTATTCGCCGCGTTGTTCTCATCATATAGATGTTCCACGCCATCCTCCAACTTATAGTAGACAGCAGCCACACCGCAGGCATCCGTCACTTCAGGAGCGGTCAGGTTGAAGGTCGTGTCACAATTCTGTGTAATCTCCAACGTGAGATCAGCGACAGGCGGGCAATTGATGACAGGAGGATTGGCATCCACCACATAGATCGGGTGTCCGCAAGTATCGGACAGATTATCGAACCGATCGTAAGCCCTCCACGTTACCCAGTGGGTACCGTTGGTCAGATTGAACGTGATGCTATCCGCACCATAGACAAATCCGCCTCTTCCGTCCAACCAGAAGACATAGCCCAACTCAGCATCCGGTGTGCAGACATCATGGAACACGCCCTCCGGAGGGATCACCGTGTAGACCGTGTCGCATCCCTTAGGACGCAGTGTGATAGGCTTAATCTTACTGCAATCATTCACCGGAGCGGAAGTATCGGCCAAGTAAACCGTTGAGAAGCAAGAGTCTTTCAGCGTCTCTTGGTTGTTAGCCTCATAGACGAAGAGCCATTTCACATCATACAACGTCGTGTAATCAAAGACAGAGGCGTTCGTCAAGGCCACATATGCGTCATTCCCTTCGCTTCTCTTCTTGTAAGAGAAAGTCGGAGCGATGACCTTTTCGTCGCCGCTCGGGCATTCGACGCTCTTGAAATAGGCCTCGTATTCACCCGTCAGGTAAGACTTCACCTCACTCCATGTCATCGATTCGCAGACATCGAGCTTCAGATCCGAGTTGTCAGGGCAATGCTTCGTGAAGCCTGGTTTGAACGTAATGTCATAGTCATAGGAACATACGCCCGCCTCGTTATGGCAAGCATCCTCCGCATACCAATAGATGGTCGTCTTACCCGGCTTGAGCGTCAGGTTGAACGGTGCGGTATAAGGTGTCACCGATCCGTTGTTGACCTTGTAGGAGATGGAGACCTCCGAGCAAGGTGTCGTGACTGCAGGTGCGGTGATATTGACCACGGTATCGCAGTTCAACGAGATGGTGTATGACTTGTTGGAAGGGCAAGTGAATTCAGGTTTCACATTGTCATCCAGGATATATCTGTAAGTCCAATCGGTGGATTTTCCGCAATCGGTGTAGGTGTAGACGAAGGAGATGGTTCCCTTACAGTTCTCCTTGCCAGCCTCCCAACTGAACTCTCTTTTCAACGTAGGAGTGACGACTTCCCCGCAATCGTTGTGAGCGGTCGGCACATTATTCGATGCCAATGCGGCGGTATCCGAGATACAGGAGATCTCCTTCGAGGTCGGCAAAGTATTCGATTCGATCTCAGGCGCATTTTTCTCGATCGTATAAGTGTATGTCCATGGCTGCGTATGACCTGCGCAATCCTCATAGGTGTAAGTGTAGACAACCACGCCTTCACATTCCGGCACATCCGTTTTGCTCGTAAAGTTCGACGGAGTAGTCAATGCGTTTCCACAGAAATCATAAGCCTGTGGTACAGTCGGCGTCACAGCCAAGTTACTGCAATGGATGGTTGATTCGCCATTGGCAGGAGGGTTGAAGTTTTGCAGGACGATATTGTAGGTGTAAGTCCACACATGCCTATGACCCGCGCAATCCTCGTAGGTATATTGATAACGCACACTTCCCTCACAAACAGGGGTTTCATCCACAGAAGAGGAGATTGGTGAGAGCACCGTTCCGCATGCATCCGTCACGCGTGGCAGATCCGGGTCATGGAGCTCACCTGCGCAGGAGATCGTGGTGGAAGCATCATCAGGCATATCGAAGTCCCTCTGGCGAATATAGATCTTTTGTGTGGCCGTAGTATAGTTTCCGCACTCATCCGTGATCGTATAGGAGCGCACCACCAAGATAGGGCAAGAGCCTGTAGGGTCGGCGTCCACGTAGGAAATGTTCAAGTCGGCGGCGGCGGTGCAATTATCGCTGACATCCACGTTCTCGCCAAGACTCCTGAAAGCGGAGATAGTAGAGGCACCCGCAGGCAAGCTGACGCCGGAGAGGGAGCAACCCTCCACATCGAGGTCAGGCAATGTACCCGTCACGACAGGAGCGTCGAGATCCTCCTTCCACGTATAGGTGACCGTCACCTCATCCGCTGCGTTATCACCATTATCCTTCACATTGGCCCGCCACGTTTGGGTATACATACAACCAGTGGTGTTGTGTTTCCCGTCGGTTTTCACATCCAGCGCCAGTTCATCGTCAGGGGTACAGTTGTCCGAAGCGACGAAATCCGGTGCCTTGATGTCAGGGTTACAACTGCCTTGCGGATCGTAGGAAGTATACGTGATAACAGGTTTCTCATTATCCGACACCCTGATAACCTGGGAGCAAATCTCATAGTTACCGGAAGCGTCGATCGCCCTCCAATACAATGTATAATCTCCGGGGAGGAGATAGATGGAAGCGCCCGACACATAGTCGGTCCAAGTATCCGGCTCCGGGTCATCCAAGCTATACTGGATAAGCGGCACATCGCAGTTATCCGTCGCGGTGGCAGGATCAAGGACCCATGTGGTATCACACTGAAGCACCGGATGTAGTTCAACGGCAGGAGGGCAGTAATTGAAGACAGGCTTGATTTTGTCAATGACATTGATTTTCCTGAAAATCGTGTCCTTCTGATTGCAGGCATCCGTAACAATGTAACGGAACACGTTCAATCCCTTATCCAATGGCAGTTCCACTAAAGTAGGAGCAGTTTCATAAGGCCCTTTATTAACTGACAACTCCGTCGTAACAGTTTTTTCTCCACAGAAGACCTCGGCATAAGGCTCCGCCGACCATGTCAAAGCTTTACAGTTAGCCGCCACTTCACGAGATCCCCAATCAATCGTGTCATTTAGCGCATAATCAGTAAAATGCGGCGGTTGCATCTTTTGGACAAGCACATCCTCCACAATCGCAGCCTCACAACCATGGTTATCCACGATAAAGGCACACGGGATTCTCACATCATTCTCGATACCACAGAAATTCGAATGAGGCGTCAGAGGCAGAACGAGAGCGGAGTCTGAAATAAAACGCTCACTGCTCATGTCATAATCGGCGCGCATTATATTCCACCTGTAGGTGTATTCTGAAAATTTCCTCAAGGAATCCATGCCCAACACTCTCGCCGTGTCCTCGCTCTCCACGCCCGGGCAAATCACAGCCGTTGTCATGGACAATGACGAGACATCAGGAGTCCGCCTCAGGTATATTTCCTTAGAAGCTCCATAATCCTCATATTCAATTCCGCCAATGGAAGGGACCATGTACAAAATGTATGGAGCGCCAAGACTATCACTAGATTCCGCACCAGCAGGAAATGTTATGGTGATTTTATCCCCCTCCGGGCCTGGCCGCACCGTGATATACTCAGATGTATCTCTGCCGCTCGGAGAAATCAATTTCCAATGATACTGTTTCGCTCCTTTCATCCACTCGATGGATTGTTTATTCACAACAGAATATTCCGAAGAAACCTCCTCACTTGTGGAAACGCAGACCGGATTCGTTCCTCCGATATCCGGATGCATCACATTATCACAATCCTCACCCGTAAGAGGGAACTCCAATGTCTCACCAGTCGTGGCTTTTACCCTATATTCTGAGCGTCCAGCCTCTTTGATTGGAATCCTCGCTTGTATTTTTTTGCCATCGTCATAAATGTAACGTACCCCAGGTATAGCCCCCCAAGAACTCCCATTCTTCTTTTCCCATGTGAAATCCGTACCCCACAAGAATCCCGCAGTATTCACTGTGACCGAATCGCCTATACATGCTGATTTCGGCGTGATACAAACCGTTTGGTGCTCGAAACTAACAAAATCAAGAGCCACATTATAATAGCATTTATCAGAACTACTAGTGTTAAGATTCATCACAGGCTGTATCGTTTTATTCGCAAAGGATTTCAAGAAAACACCTGTCATATACACATCAACCGCATAAAGTTTCTCACACTCAAATGTATTGCTGCTCACCGATATAGGAGGCTGATTATCGGTACAATTCTGACGATCATACATATAGTTACTTTGGATTACTCCATTTACGACCTCCCGAGCCCGCACATTCAAGCACTGGTTCGTTATATGATCATTACCATATTCTCCCTCCAGTTTTATATCGAGTTTCGCTGAATTTTTGCAGTTGGCTGATTTACAATGCCATTGGATATAATATCTTATCCAGATGCGGAAACTTCTTCCCTTCGTACCAGAAAATCTCAATTTAAAAGGACGAGTATTGGTTTTTGTGGGATCAAAATACATGAAACTATTATTGCTTCCACCAGGCAAAGTTTGATTAAAAATACTCTCCAAATTAGATTCGCTCTCTATGGTAGGTCTAAAGTCTTCTCCATCATAAAGTAGTTTAACATCTTCCGGGAAATACTCTACTATATTTGTGGTTCCATCGCCATTCACAGTGAATTTATCGCCATATTTGCCACTACTCAAGTCACAATCCGTTCCAAATATATATTCTCCCGTTGAGGATTCATGGCAAAGAAGATTCGGACAATCTTCCGTTTTTCTCACAACTTCCACATAATAATCACTCGGAGAAGGAGCAGACGCACCGATTTTCGTAACCGCCACATATATATTGTTACCAGGCATACTATTCAGTACCATAGTGTTACCTGCAGTCTGCTTGTATCTTTTATATTCTGTTCTATTCGAATTATTAGAAATCCACCACTGAATCGTATCCGAGCTAGAAATATTAGGACCTCTATTAACCAACACAAAGGAAACCGGATCATTTTCGCATACCGAAGTAGAGCTCACAGTTATACTCTGCGCCATAGACGAGAAGCCCATCATAGCAAAAATAGCCACAAAAAAGACTTTCAATTTCAAATTTTCAGAAACACCAATACCAGCAGTAATAATACGTCTCATATCCTAATATAATATTTTTCCACATTCTCCGTTACCATGTTAGAAGATGACTTCTATCAAGACGGGGAAGATTGCAATCATCAATAAAAATAAAAAAAACAAAGAATTAAGTAATTGAATCATACACAGCTCATTCCGTCAATAAGACACTCAACCGTCACTCACATCAAATACCTAAATTCCCAAACTATCTGCAAAAATACAAATTTCAGAGAGATAAACCGCCCCAAAACAAAGAAAATCAACAAAAAAGAGGGGTTTTTACATAATAGACTGAGAATTAACCTTTAAGGAACAAGGCGCATTCCGCAAATTTCAGGGAATTCCCCATAACACACCTCAGAAACGGCAGACGCCCCCCTCGGAAGGGTACGCCCATCAAAGCACATGTCCCCAGGAATAACCCCCAGGGACACGCGACAAAATATAAAAAACACCTAATACGTGCGATTCAATATACAACTACATGGCGGCTGTTTTTTCCGCCCTAAAAACAATGTTATTTACTATTTAACGATTTACGATTTACTATTTAAAATCCATGTTCTAGAATTTCACAACCTCGATCGTACCCTTCATCCAAGAGCCGTCCCTCATCTTCAAGTCATAGAAGTAGACCGCCGGCTCAACAACCTTGCCGAGACGGGTGCCTGGCCATCCATCCTTGCCCTCGAAGACCTTATTGCCATAACGGTCGAAGATGATCACCTCATGTCCCACCATGAAGACATCGTTCAAGCCATCCTTGTCATGTGGTGTGAAGGCGGTCGGGATATGCGCCAACACATCCACCTCCACCACAGGCGAAGAGGTCTCAGGACAGACACCGTCGGAGAGCGTCGCGTAGTAGAACGTGGTATCCTGCGGCGTATCCACGAAATATGAGTTTCCGGAGTAGTCGACAACCTCGTCCTCCCTATCCTTCGGCTCATTGTCGAAGAAGAAGCCCTCATCCCTCATGACATCGTAGTTCCTCATATCATACTTACGAGTCACCTTCCTCCATACCAAGTAACGGTACGGTTGGTCGGTCTTCACATCGAGGCGGACGGACTCACCCAACCAGACGCGCGCAGGGTCCGGTGAGGAGACGATCGTGATGTCGTCCGGATTCAGACGGCGGTGGACATCGAACACGAGAGAATCGTTCGCGAACATATCGTTCAGGCGCAACATCTCCAGCGCAAGCGTATCGTCATCGAGGTAGAAGAGCGAATCCTTCGTGGTCAGGCTCCTGTCATCACAAGAGAGCATCGCATGCGAATCAAGCGAAGTGGAGGATCCGCATCGGTTCTCCGCATAGTAGACGGCGGACTTGCCATCCAGATCGGCTGAAGCCCTCAACGTATCTTCGGTACGCACGATGTTGCTGTCCACGATCCAATACTGGTCGGTGATCGGGCTACCCATATCGTCTATGCAACGCACATATTGGTTCAGATCCACCTCCAAGCCTTCGCAGACTGGTATCGGAGCGACATTCAAGTTGATCTTCGGACGCTCCATCAAGTTGATGTACGCCCTAGCGGTATCGGAGCAACCCGTCGTCGTATCCATCACCACGAAGGAGTAGAATCCGCTCTGTGAGTGACGGTAGAGCTTCGTCAACTCGACGGCTGCCTCGAACTTAGAACCATACATGGAGACGACATCATCGAATTGGGAAGCGTAAGTGCGAGGGTTATCACTATAGAGAATGTTCTCAGGGGAGACATCGCCCAAGTAATAATCATAGCAGAACACACTCGGAACGAGACGAATCGTTCCATTCGCCCTTTCGTAAGCCACCCTACCGCTTGCGTAACGGATGTCTTGGCTGGAGAGGGTCAGACCCTGGTCTTGGAAGACGCAAGTGTCTCGTGACTCAGCAACCACCGATACGATCTCATGTCTCAACTGAACCATCAAGTACTTAGCGACACTATCCACATTACCGCTGGCATCCCTGACGCGGATCCACACATTGGTGGATACCTCGATCAACGTACCTGCAGGAGGGTTCTGGGAAGCGGTGATAGCGGAAGGCTCGGAGCAATCGTCATAGACCATAGAGAGCACATCCATCGTGTAGTCCGGCACCTCATATACGCAACCCTTCAAAGGTTTCGGGAGCGAAGTGTCACGCCAGTTATTAGCCACGGTGATGACAGGAGGAGTCGTATCACGCATCATGAGCACCTGTTTCATGGAAGCATAGTTGCCACAACGGTCAACCACCTCATAGAGGCGTTCGATGTCGTAATTGTAGTAGTTCGACTGACCAGGGTCCGTGCCGCGCGTGTTCGTTTCAGTGAAGGTGACCTTCACCGCCTTGTCGCAGTTATCCGTTGCGGTAATCTCCACAGGAGCGAAGATTGTATCCTTACAAGTGAGGAGGGTATCCTTCAAGATGCGGGAGAACTGAGGAGCGATGGTATCCTTCACCGTCATCACATCCACGCAGGTGTACTCCCTACCCCGTATATCGTTCATCATGTAGGTCCTGTAGATGGTCATCATGCAGGAGTCGCCCTCGAAGCGATCCGAGGAGGTGTAGGAATCCTTCAGCAACTTAGACTCAGTGGTGAACCATCCGCCGGCATACTTGATGTCCGCATAGGAAGCGTATGGCTCCGGCACCTCATCCAAGCATGCGTAAACCGTGCCGTCCAGACGTTTCGGACAATGCAACGTATCCTGCAAGGAATCGATGACCTGAACGACCTGAGTACATGTGGATGAGTTGCCCGACAGATCGGTGAACTTCCAGACGATGGTCTTCTCGCCCAGCTCGTAGTTGCCTTGGTAAGGAGTGCCATCCTCGAAGCGGCCCAGCACGTAGATCAAGCTATCGCAGGCATCCTTGCAGACAGGGGTGGAGAGACCCGCCGCAACCACCTCGTCAAAGATGAGATGGTCTTGGAACCATGAGTGTTCGGTTATGTAAGCCTTGATGGTATCCAGGGCGTCGCAATCAGGTGTAGGAGCGATCGTATCCTTGACGATCACACGTTGCTGACAAGTCAGGGAAGCCACGCTGTAAGGGCTGGTGAAGACCCAATCAACGACCGTCTCACCCTTAGGATAAGAGGCTTCAGGCGACAATCCTTTCCTATTCAGAGAACCGAAGAGGTCCATATCCACGCAAGCATCCTTAGCGATAGGCGTAGGCAAGATCAATTGGCCTTCATCCGTCTCGCATTGCTCCGCCGTGAGGTAAACTACCGTATCCTTCAGCGAAGCGCAATCGAAGATAGGCGTCAGGTCGCTCTGTACGAAGACATATTGTTCGCAAGAGGTCTCGCCCGTCGCGTAGACACCCTTGAAGGTCCAGAAGATGGTGTCATGTCCCACGAAGTAAGGATCATCCATCGCACGTCCGCTTGTCCTTCTGCCGACACCAAGCAATGGGTTATACGTACAAGCCTCGAGTGCGACAGGAGTTTGGATCTCCATCGAAGCCGCGGAGGTCTCGCACGCTCCGGCGATCACCTTCGTAATGACCGCGTTCTTCAGGGAATCACAGTTGGCGATAGGCGCCAGATCGCTTTGCACGAAGACATATTGTTCGCAAGTGGTGACACCCGTCGTATACTCGCCCGTGAAGGTCCAGATGATAGTATCATGGCCCACGAAGTAAGGGTCATCCATGCCACGTCCGCTTGTCCTTCTGCCGACGCCAAGCAATGGTTCCTTCGTGCAAGGGTCGAATGCCACAGGGGTTTGGATCTCCATCGAAGCCGCGGAGGTCTCGCATGCCCCGGCGATCATCTTCGTGATCACAGCCTCCTTCAAGGAGTCGCAGTTAGCGACTGGAGGCAAGTCGCTCTTCACAACGACATATTGTTCGCAGTAAGAGACGCCTACCGTATACTCGTGGGTGTAAGTCCAGACGATGGTGTCACGTCCGACAGCGTAAGGGTCATCCATGCCACGTCCGCTTGTCCTTCTGCCGACGCCATACGCAGGCTCATTCGTACAAACCTCATAAGCCTCCGGCGCATGGATATTGGCATCCGCGGCGGACATCTCGCAAGCGCCAGAGACGAACTTGGCAATCGTCTTGTACCTGATGTCACAGTTGGAGATCGGAGGCACATTGGAGATCAACGACATGGACTGAGCGCAAGTCACCTTGTTGCCTGTAGCGTCTTGGAATACCCAATGCAGCTCGTACGGAACGCCCACCTTAAATCTGTCGTTGGCCTTCACGCTATCCTCCAGGTTGGTCGTCCAAGAGAGGATACCATCCAATTTTCCGCCACAGTTGTCATCCGCTTGGTAAGAGTTAAAGTTCAACTCCTTGTAAGGGATATCGCAACCGCCATCCACAATTGCCTTGAACGTGTCAGGGTCAATGCCACCGCAATCGAAGACAGGAAGCGTCGTATCCTTCAGGATAAGGCTCAACTCGCAAGAATCCAGTTTAGGGTTAGCGTTGTACTCACTCTTATAGATCCATCTGATGGTCAACTCCTTGTTGTACTCAAGTTTGGAAGCAGCGCCGATGTTTCTCCAACTATTCGAGCCATCCACCATACACTTCACGACAGAAGGCGTAAGGCTAACCGTATCGTGGGTAGCGAAGTTAGCGTAAGAAGCGACAGGAGTCATGCCACGCTTCATCAAGGAATCCTCGACATCCGTCCAAGTCAAAACGGAGCAAGCCTCGATCAGGATATTCTCACTGTCGTCAGGGCACTTCACATCAAGCTTATTGATGATCAATTGACCATCGGCCACCACATTGAACATCACATTACCGAAGTTAGGGTTCGTGTTAGTGAAGTCCGCGCCCGTCATGCCGAAGAAGTAAGCGCCAGGCTCCGTTTGCGTCATGAGGCTATCACCCGAGAAGGAGAATGCACCCTCCTGGTTGTAGAGCTCGTTGTCGCTGGTCCATGCATAACCGCTTATCGTATGAGAGGTTCCATCGTAATCCACACTCAAGGAATTTCCTGTGATCGTCACGACAACATCAATCGGTGTGATCACCAAGCTATCCTCCACCACCTTCACATTCACGGTAGAGAAGTTAGGGTTCACGTTCTCGAAATCGGTTTCACTGAACGTCATACCGTACGAGCCCACATTGGTACCCACCGCCATGCTATCGTTCTCAGAGCCGATGAACTTCAGGTCGTCTCTCACGAACAAGTCATTGTCGCATGCGAAGTCATAGCCACTCACGCCATGCTCCTGGCCGTCATATACCACGGTCAGACCATGCTTCGTGATTGTCACGTCCACTGTGATCGGAGTGATCTCCAAGCTATCCTCCACAATCGTGATGACCACGTTGTCGAAGTTATGGTTCGTATTCACGAAATCATCCTCCTTGAAGAACATGCCGTACTTGCCGACCTCAGTACCAACGGACATCGAATCGATTCGCCAGCCCACATACAACAGATCCTCCCTTTCGTACAAAACATTATCGCTCGCAAAGTCGTAGCCGCTCACGCTATGTTCCTTGCCATCGTATGCCTCGGTCAGACCATGCTTCGTGATTGTCACGTTCACGGTGATTGGAGTAATCTCCAAGCTGTCTTCCACGATCGTTATGATAATATTGCTGAAGTTAGCGTTCACATTCTCGAAGTCATCCTTCGTGAAGCTCATGCCGTACTTGCCGACCTCAGTGCCTGTTGCGATGGAGTCGCCCACAGCACCTGTGAATTTCAGGTTGCTTCTCACGAACAAATCATTGTCGCTCGCGAAGTCGTAACCGCTCACGCTATGCTCCAGACCGTTGTATGCCTCGGTCAGACCATGCTTCGTGATCGTCACATGTACCGCCACTGGTGTGATCTCCAAACTATCCTCCACAATCGTGATGACCACATCGCTGAAGTTAGGGTTCAAGTTCTCGAAATCATTCTTCGTGAATGTCATGCCGTACTTGCCAACCTCGATGCCCTTCGCCGTACTATCGGCTAACGAACCGGTGAACTTCAGGTCGCTTCTCACGAACAAGTCATTGTCACTCAAGAAGTCGTAACCACTCACGCTATGCTCCAGACCATCATATTCCTTCTCCAATCCATGCTTCGTGATCGTCACGTTCACAGCGATCGGCGTGATCTCCAAGCTATCCTCCACAATCGTGATGATCACATCGTTGAAGTTAGGGTTCAGGTTCTCAAAGTCATTCTTCGTGAATGTCATGCCATACTTGCCAACCTCGGTGCCCTTCGCGATGCTGTCAGCCATCATACCGATGAACTTCAGATTGTCCCTTACGTACAATCCATTGTCGCTCTCGAAGTCGTAACCGCTCACGCTGTGTACATCTCCGTCATATGCGATCGACTGGCCATGCTTGGTGATTGTCACGTTCACAGAGATTGGGGTGATCTCCAAGCTATCCTCCACGATCGTGATGTTAACCGTTTCGAAGTTAGGGTTCAAGTTCTCAAAGTCATCCTTCGTGAACGTCATGCCGTACTTGCCAACCTCGGTGCCTTTCGCAATGCTGTCGGCTACCAAGCCGGTGAACTTCAGGTCATCCCTTACGTACAACCTATTGTCGCTCACGAAGTCGTAGCCGCTCACACTGTGTTCGACTCCGTCATATGCGATCGACTGACTATGCTTCGTGATCTCCACGTTCACAGAGATTGGTTTGATAACCAAGCTATCATCACTGTTGACAATGAACGTCACGTTATTGAAGTTTCCGTTGATGTTCTCGAAGAATGTCTCATCGAAGCTCATGCCATAACTACCCGCATCGGTACCCTTAGCCGTACTGTCAGCCTCCGTTCCGTTGAACCGCATGTAGTTCTCGAGGTACAATGGGTCGCTGCTATTGAAGTCGTAACCCGTCACAACATGTTCTTCTCCATCATAAACAACGGTGTCGGAGTGTTTCGTAATCGTCACGGCAACATTCTCGCGAGGAGTGATCAGCAACACTCCATCAGTAACATCGAATGTCACGTTACCGAAGTTAGGGTTCACATTCTCGAATTGATCCTTATCCAAATTCATCGGATAAGTACCAACGGTTGTTCCGCTAACCGTCGAATCACCGGTAAACTTGAAGTCGGCTACCGTATACAATGTTGTATTGGCGCTCCAAACATAACCTGACGTGTCATGTCCAGCACCATCATAAACAACCGTCATTGAATTACCCACGACAGTGACGACAACATCAAGAGGAGATATTGTCAATGTGTATGCGCAGGTTACCGTGTCGTAGTTCGCAGCGCTCGCACGCACCGAAACTTGGAGTGTATCAACGTTCGTGATGGAAGGAACATCCTCGCTCCAAGCTCCACCATCCACACTATACTCGATCTTAATCGGCTCACTTCCCACGCCACTAGCACTAGCGCTCGGAGCACTTGCTATTGCATTATATACCTTGCTCAACGTATCGCCAGCAGGGCAATTCAACTCAATTCGAGCGTTCGTAACCGTCAACATGTATTCGCAGTAGGCCGTGTCGTAGTTTGCGGCGCTAGCCATCACGTAGACTGGCGTCTCGCCTACATCCTTGCGCTCAGGCGCGGTCTCGCTCCATGCGGTCTTGTCGAGGGAGTACTCGATCTTGATCGTCTCGCCCTCCACACCCTTAGCGCTAGCCGTGTGGGTCAGGGCTACACCGTCGTATACCTTCGATGTGTCCGTACATGTTGGGCTGATCGTGGCGTTCGTAACCGTCAGCTTGTATTCGCAGTAGGCCGTGTCGTAGTTAGCCGCACTTGCCATCACGTAGACTGGCGTCTCGCCCACATCCTTGCGCTCAGGCG
>JAFZPM010000011.1 GCA_017550335.1 Paludibacteraceae bacterium | reverse complement strand
GACGGGGGAATTGATTTGTCCCAGCCTTTCAGGCTGGTGGGAAACGGATTCGCCTCCTATACCCAAGGCGTTGCCGTTGGGCTATATCTGTTACAGCCTTTCAGGCTGATGGTGGGTGACGGTGACGGATTCGCCTTTTACCCAAGGCGTTGCCATTGGGCTAAATGTGTTACAGCCTTTCAGGCTGATGGTGGGTGACGGTGACGGATTCGCCTTTTACCCAAGGCGTTGCCATTGGGCTAAATGTGTTACAGCCTTTCAGACTGGTGAGGTAACATTTCATACACCCTCCCCCAACGCATAAGCCCTCCGCAGAGCGTCCGTCGAAGTGATGTCTCCCTTCTCCTTCACGCCCCGCACCAAAATACGTCCCGCATCCTCTAAGTGGAAGAAGTTGAGGCAAAGCTGATACTGTGCGAGGATGCTGTCGAAGAGCTCGGGAAGCGTGGCGGCACCTACCAAAAGGAGCGCCATCTTCTTGATGTTGAAGGTGTCCCGAATCGGGTTGTGGCAACGGTCGATGATCGCCTTCAACTGCGCACTTAACCCGTAGAAATAGACGGGTGAGGCGATGACTAGTATATCCGCCTGCTTCATCTTGTTGTAGATGTCTATCATCTCGTCCTTCTGCACGCAGATGTGCTCTTCGCTCCTGAAACAGGCGTTGCAGCCCATGCAGGGCGCCACTTTGTGGTCGTGGACGGAGACCACTTCCACCGTGTGCCGTGGCGACGCACCCCTGACGAATGCCTCCACCAATTGATCTGTATTGCCACCTTTCCGTGGACTTCCTGATAAGATTAGTATGTTCATGTGATTAGCCTATTTTTCTCCCTCATTGATACACCGCTGCAACTCCTCCAAGAAACTTGCGGCATCCCCGCCGTCCATCTGCGTGTGATGAAACTGGAACGAGATGGGTAGGGTGGTCTTGAACCATCCCTTGCGGTATTTCCCCCACATCACCATCGGGTTGTTGAAGACTCCGCTGTACTGGTTGACAATACTGTCGAGCTCCGTCTCCACCATGGCGGAGGTGCCAATCACCATGGCGTCCTCTATGGTGATGCTTTCGCAGGATGTGCGAACCGATTGAGTCCGTGAGAGATAGACCGCATTGAACTGCTCCAGATCCTCCGTGTAGGGAATGCTGCAGGAGTTGATGCCTCCCTTGCGATTGCTCACGATCACGTCGATGGCGAGCTTGTCGTATCGGTACAGCTTATCACCTTCGGGTAGCATGCGGAACTCTTCGATGCGGCTGGCCGCCTTGCCGATGCACCAGCATAGGAGCATGGTAAATTTCCAGCCTCCCCGCTTGCTTCGCTTGAGGAGGCGGGTCACGTCGAAGGTCTTGGTGAGTGTCACCATTGGCATGGGTGACTTCATCCACATCTCGAAGGCATACGTCCGATTGGTCTCTTGGGGGTTGATCTCCTGTTTCATAATCGCTTCGTTTTTCCGCTTAATATCTTGTTCCTGACGCATTTGATGGCAGGTGTGTAGTAGTCCATCTCCATCGCCTCCAGGGTGCGTTTCAGCTCCTCCATCAGTTCGGGGTAGAACTGGCACATGCGGAAGGCGAGTTTCAGGCAGAGGGTCTGGATGCCGGGGAGCTCCCGGACGTCCGCCATGTGCTCCAGGCAGAAGTCGAGGAAGTCGGTCCGGAGATCTTCTTCCTCCATTTTGAGGCGCAGCACGATGTTCAGGGAGAGGCGCCTGACGGATGAATCGCCCGTCCGCATGGCGAGGGCGGTCAGTTCGTGCAGCATTCCCTGCAACTGCGCCAGCTCCGCATCCGTCGCCTTGGTGAGCACCCACAGGGAGTTGCGTGCCACATGGTGCTCCGTGCTGAAGATGAAACGCCGGGCGAAGCCGATGAAATCGTTCGATTGCTTCAGCTCGTGATATACCGCCTGCGCCGCTAATTCGCTGTTCGTGCCTGCCAAGCACTCATTTGTCAACGCCATTTGTTGTCCAATGTATTATCAATTGCTTATTGTGTCCTGCGATTCTTTCAGGTTGGATCATTCCTCTTCAGTAGAAGATCCATCGCCGCCTATAGTGATGTTGGCACCACCATCTTTTTGGAATATCGTAGCGGAACCAACTTTCATTTTGTTGTCGATGATTTGGTTGGCGTATTCCATCCACTGCTCATAGGAGGTGCTTTTCAATTCACTTAATGTTTCCCAGTAGGTCCTGAATCCATCCTCGCTGAGTGTCGCCATGACGCCCATCTGTGATTTATACTGACCGATAAAATCCAAGACATACTCTACACGGATATTGTACATCCATTCGAGTGTTTGCACATTAAAAATCCTGAACTCATACTGGATAGACATGTGGCCCGCTTCTTTAGGATCAAAATATTCGTGGACCTGAGCGATCACGTCGGAATGTCTATACACATCTATGCACATCGTTTTTTCTTCGATCTTCTCTTTCTCATGTATTTTGAAAGCTTTTTTCTTATACGCATCTCCCTTTTTATAAAGAGATCTCGAGTTGTATTCTTTTGTGGCGAATGTTGCCATATTATAATCCGATGCGCCTAAATCCTTCTCCATGTTCTTTATGGCTTTGTCCAATGATGAATTCGGGGTGTTTTGAACAATCATCGCATGTGCTTGAAATCGATCTCCGTAATCCAGATTCTTGATTTTCAGTATTGTGTTGTATGTGGACATCGCACCAGCCGTGTCTCCTCGGGAAATAAGGATGCGTGCTTTCCTGTTATAAAGGTCCGCATCTTGGGGGAATTTCCCCAACGCATCATTAATCAGTGTCAATGACTCTTCTTGGCGGGATAAGCCGTCCAAAATAAAGCTTTGGTTAATGATAGCAGTGGTATTGTTCGGGTCAATGCTTAACGCTTTTGCGTTGACGGTCAATGCATCCTCGCCACGACCACACTTATGCAATGCGCTAGCCTTCAGTATATATCCGTTGATATCTGTGCTATCGAGCATGATTATCTTGTTGGCGCATATCAAGGCGCTGTCAAATTGGCCTTTCTCCCAAAAATCATTCAGACGGGAAGCCCATTCTTCTTTCGTGAGAGAATCTTCTGGTTTGGACGCCTGGCTTGCGAACATAGGCATACAATTCAATACTATGCCAAACAGTAAATATCCGATTTTTTTGTTCATACGTTTCTTGTTAATTGGTGAGAGATCAAATATATAAAAAAAACGATACATATGGGTCCTCTGAATGTGATTTGTGGGATTTTCAGAAATGTGCACATATATGAAAGTTTTAATTGTATTTAAAACTTTTGTGCAAATATGGTAAAGTTTTAATTATACTTAAAACTTTTTGTTTGATATTGCAGAAGGGGCGGACGAAAAATCCCTCTCACAGTGCTTTTTTTACGAAAAATCTCCCTCTTGCAGTGCTTTTTTGAACATTTGGATGGAAAAGATATTTTGTCTATGTTTGTGAATCGTATTAAAATCATGTGGCGGACTAGTTGAGTCGTATTATGAATTTGTTGAATCCATAAATGTTGTCAATGTTGTACTTTAAATAATATGTTGTAATATGAATGATGCGGAAAACGAAAAGATTACCAGTGAATGGTTGAAAGCCAATACGAAAATATCAGGATGGCTTGTATTCTTCTTGGCGGTAGTAATGGGTATTGGAGGCTTGAAAAGGGGGCTCACACTAATAGCCGTTAATATGAGTGATTATGACAACATTTTTTGCCTCGCTGCCGTAGACATTTTTACGGGTATTGTATTCATAGGTATATCTGCTTATGTTATCTATTCGTTCCTCAATAGATACCCGAATGCTGTATTTTGGGCAAGGGTAAATCTTATACTGATAATCGTATTGGTTCTATGGAACCTCGTCGTGGGGCTGATTGTAGATGTCCTGCCGACTGAACACGAAAAGATAAATGCGGTTTCCGGTTTGCTGGGAGGAGGTCTGTGGCTCTTGTATCTGGCGCTTTCTCAGCAAGTACAGGAGGTTATACCCAAATCATTCAGAAAGGTTTCCAATGCGGATTGGATCGTTTTGGCCGCTATCATTTTGATCCATATTGTCTTGTTTGTCATTGGAGTGGTTCAACTTGTTGCAAGTGCCACTGATTCTCAGGGAATAGAGGTTATTGAAGAGGTGTCTCAGAACGCGGGTTCTCTCAATTATGAGGAAACGGAGCAAGTGAAATTCATCGTTCCAAAAGAATTCAGTTGTGATGCAAGTCTTCCAAACATTCAACGGATATGACACGGAAAGAACGTATCACTCATATGGAGAACCTCTTTGACCAAAGCAACGAGGTGATTCAGCGATTGAGACAGGCGATCGCTGACTTCCAGGCTTTGCAACCCACTATCGACGAGCTGGACAACTACTACAAAACCGATTGGCGCGCTGATTTCGAGGCCGACGAGAAGGGCAAGCTGCCGGCCGACCTCAAGCGAGGTGTGCTCAGCGAAGATGGATTGTGGGATTTGCTGGAGGAGTATCAGCGATTGAAGGAATATTTGGAGGAAGAGGAGTAAAATTTCTTGAGGAAAGTTAGTTATGAATCTCTGGAAGATAGTTTTAGTCGGTTTATTTGCTATCACTGCTTTTCAGGAGGCTATGGCGCAAGAAGAACTCTTGGAGGCGGATTCGCCTTCGGTGAAATTCGAGTGGAGTTATTACAATATTGAGATTAGATCGCCTCAAGACTCGGTCCAGATTGATGAGATGGCTGAATTTATCTCTAAATTCCCCGATGATACGTTTCTTGTGGTGGGACATACGGGTAGTTGTGATGGTGTGGAACACTTAATGCGCAGACTATCAAGGGAAAGAGCGAAATATATCCGCCAAGCACTTGTCGACCGCGGCGTGGATCCTGAAAGAGTTAAATTCATTGGCTGTGGAGGCAAGGAGCCTAAGGTGCCCAATAACAAGACTTTGCTCGATTACGAACAAAACATACGTGTCACCCTGGAATTTTATTCGCCTCAGAGAGTCGAGGAGATAGAAAAATATAAATCTAAATAAATCTAATTTGTCATCTTATGAACCCCGTTAAAATCCTTTCATTCTTTTGCTTAATCCTTTTTTTCTCGAACTGCGGTAATGCGCCTCAGATAATACATGTGAAAGAGTACTTCTATGACGAAGAGGGACGCCTGACGTCTATTCGGGAGGAAGAGATGGATGTGGATACCTTTTGGACGAAAGACACATTCATGTACGATTCCCTCAATCGTAAAATCGCAGAAGAAAGAACAGGCAGCCAATTCAAATCCCCCCAAAAGACTACGTATCAATATGATTCGGACGGCGAGATAGTGGAGGAGAAAATAACCGGTGGAAACGACCCTTTCGACAAAATATTTCAATACACCTATAGTGATAAAAAGAATAAAGCTGGGGAAAAGGACAGAATAGAAGAAAAACAATATCATATAAAGAACTCAACGGACACAACGCTGTATTCTACTATTCTAAGCAAATATGATTCATTTGGGTATTGGACCGAGCGAACAACTACTATTCATTCGCAACCAGATTCTGTTGTGTTTGAGAAAAATGAACATGTACACAATAAATATGGCGATACAGAAGAAGATATACATACTACTTATGAAAACGGGGAGGTCGTGGAACGGTTTACAATTCTAAGTCATACGGTAGACGGTGTGTCAGAAATAGATAAAACCATACAATACACGCAGGATGAAGGTGTTGTTATTTGTCATGAAAAGCACAATAAGGACCATAAACGAGTCGAATTGGTTGCCACTAAGGATAGTGCGGAAATCGCAAAGCTCAAATTTGATCAGAACGGACGTCTTATGGAAATGAATGACAAAAGAGAGAAATGGAAGCGGACGTATATTTATGACTCTAACGATATAGTGAAGGAGGTCACGACAAGGGCAACGGAGTAATCTGGCTAACTCATCCTTCCGGCTGAAGAACCATTCTTCGGCTTCTGTTTGAAAATTCGCTATTTTTGCCATAAGCAGATTTTAAAGAATGGACAGTTATGTTGTTGGATTTGTCATTAATTATAATAGCAGTATTGCTGGCATTATGTGTTTTGCCGCTTATTGGTACAGTGTTGACCTGTCATGTGATCTCCAAAATCAAAGGTCTCGAGTGTCTCAAACGAAAAGGAGGCATCGTGTTTATGATTCTCTTTAATTCTCAGATCATTTACTTTATAAACGTTGACATCGTTGAGGGATGGTTCGGCATTCAAAATTCTTTTTTTGACGAGATAGATGAAGCTGTAATCGAAGTATCTACCCCATACGGAAAATTTTCCACAGTTAACGAGCAACCTGTATATAGTTTCTTCCGATATGATGATGATAGGCCATGGTTTTCTAGTGGTGGCATCGACTCGATAGCAGAATACGACCAGTATATTGTTATGGCTGCTGACAGTTCTTATTTACTCATCGATCAACGAGTTAAAGGGGAAAAAGCCATCAAGATATTATCACTCACCGACTTGCCTGTGGATGTGCAACAAATGAGTTTTGTTTCAGCTCCAAAATATATCAAAGATTTATATTGGCGTATCCACCACGATAATCATCTCTACGTCATCAAAGTCCTCCTCGCTTTGGCGTTATCCGCTTTGGTTACTGCACTGGGATATTTCCTGCTCAAAGGGATAAGGGCATTGATTAGGAAGCTTTTTCGAAAGGAGAGAGTTGGCGACGATTGACCCATGATATGTGATGGGGTGTTTCGCTTTTAAGGAGGAGGATTGCGTGATATATGGACCCCATCCCAGAAAGGTAGGCTATTAAGCGTTAAAGATCCTTTCTTGTAATGGTTTCATGTTATTGAAAGACAGTGAGTTGCATGATGATTGAACGTGGTAAAAAAACAAAATGTTTCAAACGGGAGGATACTTTGGCCTAAATTTGTTTCAAACGGGAGGATACTTTGGCCTATTTTTGTTCCAAACGGGAGGATACCCTCCCTTTGACATCAACAATTTTTCTCTATTTTTGTTCAAACGGATTTTAAAGCTTGGACAGTTATGTCGGATTTGTTGTTTATTATAATAATAGTATTGCTGGCATTATGTGTTTTGCCGCTTATTGGTACAGTGTTGACCTGTCATGTGATCTCCAAAATCAAAGGTCTCGAGTGTCTCAAACGAAAAGGAGGCATCGTGTTTATGATTCTCTTCAATTCTCAGATCATTTACTTTATAAACGTTGACATCGTTGAGGGATGGTTCGGCATTCAAAATTCGTTTTTTGACGAGTTGGATGATGCTGTAATCGAAGTGTCTACCTCATACGGAAAGTTTACCACAATTTATGTGCTACCCCCTCATAGTAATTTTCGATATAATTATAATAAAGATAGAACATGTTCTTCTGGATGTCAGATCGACTCGATAGCCGAATATGACCAGTATATTGTTGTGGCAGCACATCTCTATGCTGGTCGTTATTTATTCATTGACCAGCAGGCCAATGTCACAGAGGTGTCGTCGCTCACCGAATTGCCTGTGGATGTGCAACAAAAGGATTTCGTTGAGGCTTCAAAATATATCAAAGATTTATATTGGCGTATCCACCACGATAATCATCTCTACGTCATCAAAATCCTCCTCGCTTTGGCGTTGTCCGCTTTGGTTACTGCACTGGAATGTTTTCTGTTTAAAAAAATATGGTCAAAGATTAGGAGAGGCTCATGAAAAGGACCATATTACAGGTAAAATAAATATTTTTGCTTTGATTGGAACTTAGAGAATATTTTTTAGTTACAGGTTGGTGTTTTGATGTGATGTGATTATTTTTGTGTTTAGAAGATTGACAATGAAAAACGTAGTATATGACAACAAATGCCAAGGATAGAATCATCACCGGAGTGCCTATTGCTCTTCAGATGAGTAAAGCGAAGGAAATACTCAACAGCATAGTGATCCCTCGTAATGAACTTTATGCCATAAGAAAACGGGAGAACCGACTCTCTAACAAAAAAATCAAAGGGTATTAATGCCGACACTTACTGTAATAGCTGGCTGTAACGGGTCGGGAAAGTCCACGTTTGCTTCTTCTTTCCTGAGAGAGGGTCTTGTCTCTTTTGACTATGACAAAGTTTATCTGCATATATATTCTTCTTTGCAAGATTGTGAGTTTAGAGACGAGATGGCGAGGAATATGACTACGCAATTGTTCGAGGAGCAAGTAAAAGAATCATTGAACCATAAACTGGATTTTTGTTATGAAACGAATTTTGACACTTTCCCCTTGCATTGGCCAAAAATCTATAAAGAGCAGGGTTATACGTTAAACATGATTTTCTTTTGTTTAGACAATCAAGAAATCGCAAGGGAGAGAGTCCTTGTCAGATCAGAGTTCCATGGACATTTTGTTGACAACGAAACTATAGATTTGAAATGGAAGGAGGGATACAAAAATTTGAATCTTTACCACTCTTTTTTTGATAGGATTCTTTTCGTGGATAATTCTGTAAATAACGAGGTATATACAAATCTTCTCCAAATAGAGGATGGAGAAACACAGCTGATGTGCGAACAATTGCCTGATTATTTTTCAAGACGTTTTCCTGATATATATTTGCATATTCGCAGCCAGTTGCTGTAAATACTTACGACCTTCTTTACACTAGGAATACGACGAAACCAAGGACATAAAACCAGATTGATGGATGCCATATTATTTATGTTAGGACTATTAAATGCTTAAAGGAATTCTCAAATATTCAATTACGGCGCTATGGGTTATAATAGCAGAACTTTTTCCAAGTATAGTGTGTTTTGACAAATATGCTATTGCTATTCTATTATTTATTACTCCTCCCATTGCTATATCTATAATTTTATGATTATTTACCTATTAAACGCCGATACCATTGAGGGTTGGTTTGGTATTCATTACGATTTATATGATGATACACCGCTTATCGAAGTACCTACCCCATACGGAGAATTTTCTACAATTAAGAACTCCTATGAGAAATGTCATAGAAATAATAAATGCTCGTATGCTATCGACTCGATAGCCGCATATGACCGCTATCTTGATATGGCAACAGATGGCTCTTATTTGCTTATCGACAAACAAGCCAATGACACAACAATTACCGAAGTGTCATCACTCTCAGAACTGCCTATAGATGTACCGCATGAATCTCTACGTCATCAAAACGCTTATCGCTTTGGTATTATCGGCACTGGCTACGGTAGTGGAATATTTTCTGTTCAAAAAAATATGGTCAGGCGTTAGGAAGTCTGTCTCGTAAAGGGGTATTACTCATAATGCCTGATGCGGACCTCTATCCCCTCGTCCTTCAACTGGGCGGGTAGTTGGCTGACGTCCGTCTGGCTGTAGTGGTAAGGGAATACCACCTTGGGCTTGATTATCTTCGCCGCACGCACCAGTTGGTCGGTCGTCATCGTATAGGGTTGATTGCAAGGCAAGAAGGCGATGTCTATGTTTTTGATGTCCGCCATCTCGGGGATATCCTCTGTGTCGCCGGCGATGTAGATCCGCAGTCCGTCGATGGTGAGGATGAAGCCGTTGTCCCTCCCTTTCGGGTGGAACTGTTGGTGGCCCTCCGTGGTGTTGTAGGCTGGAACCGCCTCGACCGTGATGTCATCCGTTAGGCGGAGCACGTCACCGTTGGCCATCGCCTGGCCCTTGCCGAGCATCTCGGCGCACCGTTGGTTGGTGATGAGCTTGGTCTTGTCGGAAGAGAGCGTGGCAATCGCATCCTTGTCGAAGTGGTCGAAGTGCTCATGGGTCACGAAGATATAATCCGCCTTGGGCATGGTGGCGTAGGGGATTGTCCGCTCGCCCAGTTTGGACACCGGGTCTATCTCAATCTCCTTGCCGTCGTATTGGATGCGGATGCTGGCGTGAACCAGCGCATGGAAGGTGACGCTTTTGCCACTCTTTGTTTGAAACACATCCACCTCCTCCGTTTTCTGCTGGCTGCAGGCTGTTGTCAGGCCTAAGGTGGCCAATAAGCATGTGATTATCTTCTTCATGATCTGTCGGTTGTTGTGATTGAATATAAATCTATCCATAAAAATCTTTGCAAGATACAAAAAAATACGGAAACGGTTCGGGGCCGCCTATCTGTTTTGTCCCCTGCTTTCTTGGTGATTCCTTCCCCGGTATGTTCCCTTGCGGAGGGGCAGGGGAGGCTGCGCATGGACATTACCCGCAAAAATGGTGAATAAGCCCCTAAAAATACTCATTTATGGTGATTCCCGCCCGCCTGCCAAACCTCTACTTTTGCGCCCGAGAAACTCAGTGGAAATTGAATTCAATTATAGTCAAATGGTTAATAACAATAAGTCATGGAAAAAGAAATAAGTAAAGTGTCATTTATGTGGGTAGTGATCATGGTGGGTTTCGCCATGCACATGTTGGCTGACATGTTGCCTGCCTTTTGGGGGGCGAACATCGCGATGCCCGATGCGACGGGTGAGGCCTCCGTGGGGATGATCGCCTTCATGATTGGTCTCTCGTTCATCGTGCCGATGTGCGGGCTCTTGTGCATGCAGTATCGTACGAGCAAGACGATGCGTCTCATCAACTTAGTGCTTGCCACCCTGATGATGGTATTCAATATCCTGCATGCGTCGGAGCTCTTCGTCGAGTTCAATCCGGTGCAGTTGATGATCCATCCCGTGATGATCGTGGCGGGCATCTATCTGTTCCTCTTCTCACGTCGTGAGATGAAGGGACAATGACCTAATGCCGAGCACTTATGACCGCCATCGTCGTAGCCCTGCTGATTCCGTTTTTAGGCACCACATTAGGAGCGGCTTTTGTCTTCTTCATGAAGAAAGAGATACCCGAACTGCCTCAGAAGGCGTTGCTGGGTTTCGCCTCTGGTGTGATGGTGGCGGCCGCTGTCTGGTCTTTGATCATCCCTGCCCTTGAGATGGGAAACATCGGGCCGGTCACGTTAGCGTTGTTGGGAGGGTTCGCCTTCCTCTTCCTGATCGACCTCGCCACTCCACACATGCATCCTAAGGGAGGGCAGGAGGGACCCATGAGCAAACTCTCCCGGACCACCATGTTGGCGTTGGCGGTGACCATCCATAACTTCCCGGAAGGAATGGCGGTGGGTGTGGCGATCGCTGGGGCCTCATCCTCCCAGTTCAGTATGGCGGAGGCGCTGGCGCTCTCCTTGGGCATCGCGATCCAGAACGTCCCGGAAGGCGCCATCATATCGATGCCCCTCCGCAGTGCAGGTAACAGCCGCCTCAAAGCATTTGGCGTAGGCACGTTGAGCGGGGTGGTGGAACCCATCGGTGGAGCCCTGGTGATACTGCTGGCCTCGTTCGCCACGAAGGCCATGCCCTATCTGCTCAGCTTCGCCGCCGGAGCTATGCTCTATGTGGTCATTGAGGAACTCATCCCTGAGGCGTCGCAGGGCAAACACTCTAACCTCGGCACCATCGGATTCGCCCTGGGCTTTGCCCTGATGATGGTGCTGGACCAAGTTCCATTAACCATTGGAATGGATTTGTAATCTATTGATAGAAAAATAATTAGATAAGTTTAGAAGGAAATGAAGAAACGACAGAAAACAAGTAAAAGGGTTTTGACAGTGATGATGGCTGCGTTGGTGATGGCTAATGCCTATGCGCAGGAAGAAGATGTGGAGATGTCCGAGGACTTGGAGGCGTTCACGGTGGTCGGACACGACGAGATACGTGAGATGCGTGAAGCCACCATGCCTATTTCGGTTATCTCCCTTACCCAGTTGGAGGGCACAGCCACCAACATCAACGATGCCTTGGCCCGCACGACAGGCATCACTGTGCGCAACACGGGCGGTGTGGGTAGCGCCTCGAGGATCTCGGTGCGTGGACTGGAGGGGAAACGCATGGGTATCTACATCGATGAGGCCGCCATCGGGCAATTGAGTGATTATATGTCGCTGAACGATGTGCCGACCGATATGATAGAACGCATAGAGATTTACAAGGGAATCGTGCCTTACCGTTTCGGAGGCTCCGCGTTGGGCGGTGCGGTGAATGTCGTCACCAAGGAATATCCGCCCGTATACTTGGACGCCAGCTATGAGATAGCCTCCTTCAACACCCATAAGCTGAACTCCGCCTTCAAGCGTAACAACAAGAAGACGGGTCTGCAGTTCGGTCTAGGTGGTGTGCTCACCTACTCCGACAACAGCTATGAGATGGAGTTGCCCAATTTGGACAACCGTGTCGTGAAACGTGACCACGACCGCTTTAAGAAAGCCATGGTCGGAGGCTCTCTCAAGGCCACGAAATGGTACTTCGACGAGGCTAAACTGGAACTTATCTACACGGCGACGAATGCGCAGATCCAAGGCATCGACTACGATATCCGTGAGGCATATACACACGGGCAGGCTGGAATCGGTGCCATCACGCTCAAACGGGACAATTTCCTGTTCGATGGCCTCGACTTCGATTTCAGCGCTTGCTATAGCTATGGCCAAAACGGACTCTATGATGCCGCCAAGTATCGCTACGACTGGGATGGTAACCGCTATAACGCAGTCTCCGCCTATGGAGGAGAACAAGGTAACTATGCTTCCGATTCGGACAACCGGACACACGATATTGTCTCCAAACTGAATCTGAACTATCTCCTGAACAAGAATAGTACCTTCAACCTCAACCTCTATGCCACTCAGACAAGGCAGAAGCCTGAGAATGAGCTGATGGACCTCTCTTTCGGCTATCAGACGAACTTTCCGAGCCGCATGTCCAGCTTCACCGTGGGCTTCTCGTACGACCTGACGCTGTTCGAGGGTAAATTCATGAGCGCCACCACCATCAAGAATTTCAACTTCTCTTCCGACACCAAGGTGCTGGAATACACCTTCATCAACAGTCCGAAGGATATCAGCCTGAACCGCAACTACTGGGGCGGTAGCGAATCATTGCGCTATAAGATAACCAAACGGTTGCTGGCGAAAGCCTCCTTCAGTTCGGAGGTCAGGATTCCCACGTCGGAGGAGCTGGTGGGCAACGGCTACTCGATCCTCCCTGCCACAGACCTCAGACCAGAGCGTTGCAACGGTCTCAACGCCGGACTGCTTTACCATCGTAACAACAAGTATGGATTCATAGAGATAGAGGGCAATTTCTTCCTCAATGAACTGCAGGACATGATCCGTTACCAAGCGGATATGATTCCTTGCATGGCCCGCTACGCTAATTTCGGAAACGTGCGCACCAAGGGTGTCGAACTCGAATTCAAGGGGGACGTCGCCCGTGCGCTCTACCTCTACGCCAACGCCACTTATCAGGATCTCCGCGACAAGCGTGAACATGAAACCGGTTCCTCCGCACCCAACCCGACCTACGATATGCGGATGCCTAATATCCCTTATTTGCTCGCCAATTTCGGGTTCGAACTGCACAAGGAGAACCTGTTCGGTGGCAAGGGACAAAACAGCCGCCTGCTGGTGGACGCTTCCTACATCCACGAATATTTCTACGACTTCGAGATGAGCAAGTATCAGGAGAGGAAAATACCTACCTCACTCACCTTTGATGCGGGAGTCGAGCATAGTTTCAAACGGGATACCTGGACACTCTCCTTCAAGGTGAAGAACCTGACCGACCAGAAGGTCTATTCAGACCTCAACCGCCCACTCCCTGGAAGAAACGTCTCTTTCAAGGTGCGGTATGTGATGAAGTGATTAGGAACGACAAGAATTTCGAATTAGATTTTTTACATAAACAATAATTTTTTAAACAGATGAAAACCAAGTATTTATTATTGTCATTGGCTTTCGCAGGTATATTTACTGCGTGTGATAAAGAGGATGAACCAGATTCACCTTCTGCGTCGGGAAAGATCCTTTTTTCTACTACGGTCACCAATCCGTCCGGTGATAGCGGAAGCGGTTATTTGCAGGCTATAAGCACATTCAGCGGTGGTGTCAACTACGACAACAAGAACGCTATACCGCTCGGATTCGGTTCCTATCCATGTGTCTGCCCAAGCGGCAACATCTATGTCTTCCCTGATTATATGGGGGGAACGGAGCTGAAGCTGAAACGTTACATCCTCAATGGCTCGCAGCAACTTGAACTCAAGGGATCGATGATGCTCCCTGCCAATTCGAGTGCGGCGATTGTGGTGGAGGCAAGTTCCGAGAAGGCCTATGTGTGTTGCCAGAGCTTGGATCTGATCATCACCTTCAATCCATCCACGATGAAGGAGATTTCCAGGATTGACCTCTCCTCCCTCCATAACGAGGGCGTCTCCGCCTATCCGGGTGCGTTGTATGTCCGCGACAACATTCTCTACGTCGCCTTGGAACAGTACAACTCTCAGTGGATGCCGGTGGAGAATGCGATCGAGATGGCGCTCTACAATGTCTCGGACGATAGTTTCATCAAGCGGATCCGCAACACGTCGCTCGGCATCTGCGGACCAACCCGCCCGATCGATAACCAGTCTATCTTCGAGGACGAGAACGGAGACCTCTACATCAATTGCGTGGGCTCTTTCGGTTACATCCCAGGCCTTGACGCAGGTATCGCCCGCATCAAGAAGGGTGAGACGGATTTCGACGCTAGCTACACGTTCAATCTCTCCAATACGAAGGTGGATGGCCTGAAGTGCGACTACCTCAACATCTTGGCGAAGTGCCAGTACACTTCCAACGGCATTCTGTATGCCTATGGGTATGCGACGGGCCTCGACCCTGAGAACACCAACACCTACACCGCTCGTACGGGTGCGCCTGTGATTGTTGATCTCTACAATAAAACCGTAAAGGTGATCGACGGACTTCCTCACTCCAATGGACATGGTATCGCCATGGGTATCCATAAGGGGAAGATCGTCTATGGATCCGCCAACGGCGAATACAACGGATTCAGCACGTACGACCCTAAAACGGGGACCATCGAGACGAGGGTGATAACAGTCACGGGCTTCCCTTCGTTCTTTTACAGCTTTGAAAAATAATTTTTGGGAAATTAGTTTTGGGGATAAGAGGGGGCTTCTCTCTTATCCCTTTTTAAAGTTAAGAGTTGAGAATTAAGAGTTAAGAGTTGCGGATTTGTTCGGTTTTAATTATAAATTACTTCAAATCAATAAAATAGTAAATCGTAAATAGCTAAATAGTAAATAATTAAATGTCCAATGCGGTAAATGCCCCCGCCATTGGTAGAGGCTTATTGTCTCTTTTTTTCTTTGAAATCATATGGAAATATCTATTTTTGTATCGTGAAATTTAAAGTAAATTGATTTCCGGATAATATTTTACAAAAACGGTGGATCCTTAGTATCTGCCTTCAAATTCATTGTACCATGAAACATTTAATGATCGGTTTTTTGAGTCTGTGTATGGTGGGTTGTGCCCAGCCGAAACAAGAAGAGACGAACACCCCGGTGGCGGAGGAACCCCAAGCCGTTGTGGAGGAACAAGGCGTGTTGACGCCCTTCAATGTGCAGGAATCGTTTGAGAAGAACGGTTTCAGTTGGTTCACGGAGAACCTTATCCTCTGTTGTGGCGACACGGCGCAGAGCAACGCCATGACCATCGGGTGGGGCGGTATCGGTAATTACCTCGGACATGACCGTCCGGCGGTGACCGTCTATGTGGCACCCGCTCGCTATACGTACGAATTCATGGAGAAATATCCTCGCTTCACGGTGATGCAGTTCGATAACCCGGAGGTGTGGAAATATATGGGTTCCAACAGCGGTCGCGACGGAGACAAGGCGGCTGCCCTTAACCTGCATGTGGCCTATACTGAGCACGGCACCCCTTACTACGAGGAGGCCTCCATGGTCCTCGAGTGTGAGACCATGACCGCTTGGCATCAGGCGGAGCAGGACTTCCGGAACAACACCCCAAAGGAGTGGTACGGCAAATCCAATGCAGGTATCCATACCATCTATATCGGCGAAGTCGTCGGAGCTTGGAAAAGGAAATAGAATGTTTCGTGGCTCCCTTCATGGCCAGCTCCCATTGGGGCTTTAAACGATTTTAGGAGAGGATATGATTATACTGATATCAGGCGCCTCGCATACGGGCAAAACTTTGCTCGCCCAGCGGTTGCTTGAGAAATACAAGTGTCCCTATCTTTGCATCGACCACCTGAAGATGGGGTTGATACGCAGCGGTTACACCAGGCTTACCCCGGAAGACGACGATGCGTTGACGGAGTACCTATGGCCTGTGGTCCGTGAGATGGTCAAGACAGCGGTTGAAAACCGTCAGGACCTGATCGTCGAAGGCTGTTACATCCCTTTTGATTGGCGAAGGGATTTCGAAGAGAGTTATCTGCCCTCCATCCGTTACGTCTGTTTGGTGATGACGGACCATTACGTAGAGACCCATTGGGACGAGATCCTAAGCATGGAGTCTGTGGTGGAGAGTAGGCTAGAGGCTTGCGCATTGACCGCCTGTGATCTGAAGCGGGATAACCAGGCTTTCAGGGAAGGCTGCGAGGCAAATGGGGAAAGAATTGCCCTGATAGACGATGATTATGCAGGGACTTTGACCGCACTCTTGGAAAGTTTGTGATGAGAAGTGTGGTGAGTGCGAAACCTTCCAAAATTTTTCTCGTTGAAACACAGCGATTTGCGGAAACCCGCGAAAAAAAGATGTGAAAATATTTGGTGGGAAGCTGGAAGCGCCGTACTTTTGCACCCGCTTTCGGAAACGAAAAGCCCCCTCGGACGGAGGAACGGTGGGGACGAAGAGAGAGATCTTTGAGGAAATTGATCGAGACAGCAGGAAAATGCATAAATGCAAGGGAAGAGGCAGGCGCATAGGAATATGCGCTCCAACAATTCCACAGACAGAATAAGACGGACACCGGGCTAG
>JAFZPM010000010.1 GCA_017550335.1 Paludibacteraceae bacterium | reverse complement strand
CTAGCCCGGTGTCCGTCTTATTCTGTCTGTGGAATTGTTGGAGCGCATATTCCTATGCGCCTGCCTCTTCCCTTGCATTTATGCATTTTCCTGCTGTCTCGATCAATTTCCTCAAAGATCTCTCTCTTCGTCCCCACCGTTTCTCCGTCCGAGGGGGCTTTTCGTTTCCGAAAGCGGGTGCAAAAGTACGGCGCTTCCAGCTTCCCACCAAATATTTTCACATCTTTTTTTCGCTCTTTTTCACAATAGGCTGTGTTTCAGCGAGAAAAATTTCGGGAGGGTTATGCAATGTTTGGAGGAAGAGACGATAAATCGTCCCAAAAATCACAAATTATTTTTTATCTCCATGGCAAAATCCGACAACGTAGTGTCGCGGGCGCCCATCACGAGGATCACATCGCCCTCCTTCGCCTGCTCCTTCAGGTAAGGGATCATATCCTTGCGGTCAGGGAAATATCGCACCTGGTCGCTGGCCGCCTCCATCACCTTCACCACATCGGCGGTCGTCACCTCACGGGTGACCGTGCCTCCCGCGTAATAGACATCGGAAAGGATAAACTGATCATTCGGACGAAGCGCCGGGATAACCTCCTGCTCCAACTCCTTGTGCATGAACTTCAGCGGACCGAACCCATGCGGTTGGAACCATGCGAAGACTCTTTCCCCGACAGTCTGGCAAGCCCGGATGGCGCAAACCACCTCGGCGGGGTTATGGGCGAAGTCATCGATGACGGTCACGCCCCTACTCTCGCCCGTCAGTTGGGTCCTGCGGTAGATGCCCCGATAGGAGGCCAAAGCCTTGGCGCAATCCTTCACACCGATGCCCACGGCGGCGCAACAAGCGATGGCCGCCAGCGCATTCTCCATATTATGTCGACCGATCACAGGGATCGTCACCTCGGTCCCGTTGCAACTGAACGAGATGGAGAATCCCTTCTGGCGGAAATCCCTCCCCTCGTAGCCGCAATCCGTCTCCACTCCGAAGTCAAAATCCTTATTCACAGAGAGCTCCTTGCTCCTCGGATGGCTTTGGTTGACGATGAAGCGACCTGTGGTATGGCTTCTGAACGTATTGAATAGTTTCTCCAACTCATCGTATTCCTTGTGGTCACGGTCCATGTTGAGCAAAAGGGCGATTTCGGAAGTGTAGTTCACGATGGAGCCGTCCGACTCGTCCGCCTCGATCACCAACCAATCGCTCTTCCCCACCCAAGCGTTGCCGGGCAGCCCCCGCTCCTGCAGGGAAGTCAGGCCCGCACCACTCATGATGGAAGGCGAGACGCCACACTGCTCCAATATATGGTATACCATCGCCGTGGTAGTAGACTTGCCGGAGGTACCCCCCACCGCTATCGTACGCTTGGTGCGGGAGATGGAAGCGAGCAGTTCCGAGCGCTTCACGATAGGTATATTAAGCTGTAACGCCTTCTGGTACTCGACGTTAGACTCTTCGATAGCCGTGGAGACGACCAGCACATCCACGTCGGGAGTCAAACCGGAAGCATCCTGGAAGAAGCATTCGATGCCCTGGTTCTCGAACTGTTCCTGTATCAACATCTTTTTTTCCTTCCCGAAAAGGCGGTCACTACCCGAGACACGTTTCCCGATGCCCCTCAAATACTGGGCGATGGCGCTCATGCCCGTTCCGGCGATACCCACGAAAAAGAAATGGTGATGGGTTTGGAAATCATACAAATCATTCATCCTCATACATAATTAAATCTAACGCAATATTACAAAAAATAATCCACAAAAAGGGCAGGACGGGTTCATTTACCACATTGGATTTTACAATCATTTACTATTTAACTATTTACAAATTACCATACAGAGGTGCGGAATGTTTGATCTTCTTATGCCTCTTTTTATAAAATTCCACCCGGAAAGGAGGCCAACCTTGCCACAAAAAAGGAAGGGGAAAATAGGGAGGAAAAAAAACGAAAAAGAGGGAATCGGGTCCAAAACCGTATAAAAATGCGCAAAAATTCATATCGGGAAGCATATATGATTAATTTTTCATATCCATTGAAGAAAAAACACTACACATCTGAAGATTTTTTCACATCCTCTCCAGCCTTAGTAACCTATCTTTGAAATGTTAGATTTAAACCACGAATTAGTTCCTCTTTGTTAAAAATTAATAGGGGTTATTTAACGAAGTGGATCGAGCATGAACAACACAATGAACCACACCTGCGGATTAACCGTACGGTGTGGTTTTTCTTTTACCACCTTATCGCATAAACGGGAACACATCGTCCACTATAAATACGACATGAAATCATACAAATAGCAAGAAATACTATGACAATAATCCAACGGCAAATCCATTTATAGTCAGCACATAAGACACGAATCCTCTGCCATTTCGACCCTGATGGCGAGCTTCCAGGCCAGGGTGGCAGACCGGCTCAACACTCATCAAGTATTCATTTCCTCTTGATGTCATCATCCAGCACTATCACATCTCGTTTTTTTACCAAACGCATTTCAGCAGGCTCATTTCGATCGTAAGATATGATTTTATAAAAAGATTTTTCTTCACCGACAATCAATGCCCTTTGGGGAGCTTTAGGGGTTCCATCGTCCTCCGATTCCTCCGATCTCTTCGATTTCCTCTTTTTCTCCTTTATTACGCATGCATTAACATCCATATACGTTCGAAAAAAATTCTCCGAGGCAGACAATGATTCATCGTATAAGGCATCAAACAAATCTTTGGGGAGTTTGTTGGTGTCAATTCTCTCAAAGTCATATTTATATATAGACATGCTATATTCGCCACAACCCATCTCCCATATTTCCGCAGCACATCCACCTGTTGTGCCATTTTCACCATAAAAATGGTTTTTACCGCAGATGAAAAACGCGATGGATTTAGAATTGTTGTCTTGAATATCCGATATCAGGAAAATGGAATCACGCTTTTCCGCATCACAATATTTTTTATTCACAAGAAGGAATTCGTTTCCTGAAGAAAAAACAGACATTTCTCCGTTGTAAAAATATACTTCCAGAAATTCATTCCCACGAACCAGTCTGTAGGTAACCTCAACATTATACATATCCGATTCATCACTGGATTTCCCATCCGTATCCGATTCATCACCGGGTTCTCCTTCCATAACCGAATCATCGCCATATTCCTCTACCTCAGCAATAGAGAGATGAGTACTTCTCCATACACCCTGCATACAATCAAGCGTATTCCCTGGATAAGCGACAGAAACGACAATGAAAAGATAAAATATCAAAGCGAAATAACGTCTCATGACAATCTATTTAGAACTTAAGCAACCGACGTTCACCACACATGAAGGCATCGACGATCTTATCATCACCAATATATATTACCGTGTCCATAGATTCAAAATTAGCACATTTTTTGAACACGATGGTGCGCAACAATAAATTATATATTGTCTTATCAGAGCAAAAATAATTGTTTTCCACTAAGTCGACAATATTTCGGGGTAATGTTTTACGGCAATGATACACATACCGCATGCGAAAAACGACGTATCTAACAAAAAAGACTAAAAGATTTTTTTCAACATGTTTTTCAGACAATTTGTAAGTCAATCCGTCATTCCGTTCGATAAAAATAGCAAAAAGATAGTTCAAGTATCGATTTTTATACAAAGTGTCATTCAAAACTATCATTTTTAATTGTTTACAAAAGAAAAATATTCATTTTGTTAGCAAAAAAAGTTATTAAGTTATGCTTCGATTAGGGAAAATTGTTACCTTTGCGGCAAATTTCCGAAACAAAAAGGGAACGAATAAATTAAAATACAAACATATAACTAATTGTTTTAGAATATGAAAATGCACAATTTTAATGCTGGACCATCCATCCTTCCACGCGAAGTGATCGAGGACACCGCAAAAGCAGTTTTGGATTTCGAGGGACACGGTCTTTCCATTCTTGAAATCAGTCACCGCGCGAAATACTTCCAACCGGTAGTAGACGAAGCGGAGGCATTGTTCAAGGAGTTGTTAAACATTCCTGACGGATACAAAGTACTTTTCCTCGGTGGCGGTGCCAGCCTGGAATTCTGCATGGTTCCATACAACTTCCTCCACAAGAAGGCAGGTTATGTGAACACTGGCGTATGGGCAAAGAAGGCCATGAAAGAGGCTAAGCGCTTCGGCGAGGTGGTTGAGGTAGCATCCAGTGCGGACACCACTTACAACTATTTGCCAAAAGGTTACAGCGTACCAGCTGACTTGGATTACTTGCACATCACGACGAACAACACGATCTACGGAACTGAGTTGCACGCAGATCCGGACGTACCAGTTCGGTTGATCGCCGACATGTCTTCCGACATCTTCTCCCGTCCAATCGACGTGGCTAAGTACGATTGCATCTACGGTGGCGCACAGAAGAACCTGGCTCCTGCCGGTGTAACCTTCGTCATCGTAAAAGAGAGCGCATTGACCAAGGAAGAGGGTTCCATCCCTACGATGTTGGACTACCGCACACACGTAGCCAACGGTTCCATGTTCAACACTCCTCCGGTATTGCCGGTTTACACCGCATTGTTGAACCTCAGATGGATCAAGAAGCAAGGTGGTGTGAAGGAGATGCAACGTCGCGCCGAGGAGCGTGCCAACCTGCTCTACAGCAAGATCGACAACAGCAAGATCTTCAAGCCAACGATCGCCGACAAGAACGACCGTTCCTACATGAACATCTGCTTCGTGTTGAAGGACGAGTTGCTCGACAGGAAAGAGGAGATCGAGAAGGACTTCATGGCATTCGCAACAGAAAGAGGCATGGTAGGTATCAAGGGTCACCGTTCAGTGGGCGGTTTCCGCGCTTCTTGCTACAACGCATTGCCGCTTGAGAGCGTGAAGGCTTTGGTTGACTGCATCGACGAGTACGAGGCAAAATTCAAATAATAAGAAATAATAATCCATGATAGTAGAGACGTAGCATGCTACGTCTCTATATCGTTAAAAAGATACAGATATGAAGGTATTAGTAGCCACAGAAAAACCGTTCGCTAAGGTAGCCATCGACGGTATAAAGAAAGAGTTGGACGCTGCCGGATTCGACATGGTCCTTTTGGAGAAATACACCGAGAAGAAGCAGTTGTTGGACGCAGCAGCCGACGCTGAGGCAATCATCATCCGTAGCGATGTGATCGACGCTGAGGTGTTCGACGCAGCCAAGAAACTGAAGATCGTCGTACGCGCCGGCGCAGGTTACGACAACGTGGATTTGGCGGCAGCCACCGCACACAACGTATGCGTGATGAACACTCCAGGCCAGAACGCCAACGCAGTAGCTGAGTTGGTATTCGGTTTGTTGGTATTCGCCGCACGTAACTTCTACAACGGAAAGTCCGGTTCTGAGTTGATGGGCAAGAAGCTCGGTTTGTTGGCATTCGGAAACGTAGGCCGCAACGTGGCACGCATCGCGAAGGGCTTCGGCATGGACGTATACGCTTACGACGCATTCTGCCCTGCATCAGCCATCGAATCAGCCGGTGTGAAGGCAGTAGCCAACCAGAACGAGTTGTTCAAGACTTGCGACATCGTATCATTGCACATCCCTGCAACGCCAGAGACCAAGAACAGCATCAACTACGATATGGTAGGTCAAATGAAGAAAGGCGCCGTGTTGATCAACACAGCCCGCAAGGAGGTTATCGACGAGGCTGGTTTGCTCAAGTTGATGGCTGAGCGCGAGGATTTGAAGTACATCACGGACATCATGCCAGCAGCCAACGACGAGTTCGCTAAATTCGAGGGCCGTTACTTCTCAACGCCTAAGAAGATGGGTGCGCAAACCACAGAGGCCAACACCAACGCCGGCATCGCTGCCGCAAAGCAGATCGTGGACTTCATCAAGAACGGTAACGAGAAGTTCAGAGTGAACAAATAATCCATACGGATATTCCAATAGAGGGCGGAGGGGCATTGGACCTTCCGCCCTATTTTTTCGTTACCGTACCCCGGTAGAGACGCAATGCTTTGCGTCTCCACAATGCATTGCGCCTGCACAACAAACCGATCCAACATTCCAGCCATTAACGGGTAGAGACGCAATGCTTTGCGTCTCCACAATGCTTTGCGTCTGCACAACAAACCGATCCAACATTCCAGCCATTAACGGGTAGAGACGCAATGCTTTGCGTCTGCGCAATGCATTGCGCCTGCACAACAAACCAATCCAACATTCCAAGCATTAACGGGTAGAGACGCAATGCTTTGCGTCTCCACAATGCATTCGCCTGCGCAACGAACCGATCCAACATTCCAGCCATTAGCAGGTATAGACGCAAGATTTTGCGTCTGTACAATAGGACACAACATCCTAGGCACCAATGGGCAGAGACGCAATGCATTGCGTCTCTACAACGAACAGATCCAACATTCCAGCGTTAATAGAGACGCAAGATTTTGCGTCTCTACAATAGGACACAGCCCATTCCCATTGGGTTTTAACGTGTTTCGCACAGGCAATAAAAAAAACCACCGGAGGAAAGGAATCTCTCCGATGGCTTTTGGGTATGGCTAAAAATCACGATCAACCACACCTAACGCTCGTAAGACAACTTATGTCGTGAGCAAGTTTACAAATAAAAGGTGTTTTTTATATATCTTCCAAATCATTTCCCTTCCGCAACAGATACTCAATTCTCCAAGACATATAGAATCATCGTTCACTTAATCCATAAGCGAATGAGGAAAAGATATTTGTCAATTTTTTCTCACACATAAATATCGCAAAGAATAAAGGGGACCCAAAAACAACCAACCTATTCAACATGACAAATCTAAATTGTCGAATCACCTTTACAATGCAAATATAATCTTTTCGCAATAAATAACTATATTTCATACAAAAAAATTCATAAATTTTTTCAAATATTTTTTTCAACACAAAAAAAGATGAATGGATATGTGAGGATTTTGGCAAAAGCCACCGAAGCAATCACGCTTCGGCGGCAATTTGCATGGTTGGGAATCGCAAAACAACCATACACTAAATGATTAGGAGCCAAACACTTCCTAACATATTTACGAATAAAAGGATTATCCATTCCATCCTGTTTGGAGCGACATAACGCAACAAGCATCCAAACATTCATCAATTACCTTGTATTGAGAAACATCATGATCGCAAAGTTCACCAAAAGATACAAATATCCCCCACCGGTTATTGTTAACCGACTATCACACAGGTTTTTGACGAACTATGATTCACTTTGTTCCATAAGAAATATAACAAACTCTTCTGCTCTTTATTCTTATAGTATAAATATAAGCAAAGTTTTAAAATATATCAAATCCTGCACATGATTTTTTTAAACCCAAGTGCAAAAAAGTCAATTAAATATCATATATCAATAAAACAAGTATCATTATATACGGAAAAGCCACCGAAGGGATAAACCTACGGTGGCTATTGTGCGGTTGGGAATCGCATGACAACCGCACGGAGAATCACTACGGCAGAGATTACGCCAGAAGTGATTTAACTTTTTCAGAGATTGCTCTACCCTCCGCCTTGCCGGCAAGTTTTTTGGAAGCGACACCCATCACCTTGCCCATCTCCTTGGCGGACGTGGCGCCCACCTCGGCGATGATCGCCTTCACGGCGGCGGTAAGTTCCTCATCGCTCATCTGCTTCGGCAAATATGTCTCGATGACAGCGGCTTCAGCCAATTCGTTCTCAGCCAATTCGGGACGGTTCTGCTCCGTGAAGATAGCAGCCGACTCTTTTCTTTGTTTCACCATTTTCTGAAGGATCTTCAGAGCGGCATCGTCGCTCAACTCTCCGTCCGAGTTCTTCGCGGTTTTCGCCTCGATGAACTCCTTCTTGACGCCACGGAGCGCCTCCAGTTTCACCTTGTCGCGAGCGAGCATCGCCTTTTTGATGTCCTCGCTGATTTGATCAAATAATGCCATAGACGTATATTTTTTAAACTATTCAATTCATCCTGCCATAGGCTGGGGTCAACATATCCTCCTCCGTCATATCACCGAAATCCGAGAACGATCCGACGCTGGCATGAGCCGGGACGAACTCCTCGTCGTCTTCCCAACTGGTCTTCACATGGGTCCTGATCACAGGCCGCAGTCCAGTGGCGACGATTGTGATGCTCAAGTCATCACCCAAGCTATCATCCACCATCACGCCAAGGATAAGGTTGGTCTTGCTGTCGACACCCTCCTTTTTCCGCAGGTAGTCCCGTATCACGTTCAGTTCGTTAGCATACAACGATTTCTTCCTGGAGGTCATGACGTTGAGCAACATATCCTTTGCGCCCGACAATTTAGGTTGCAGCAGCAAAGGGGAGTTCAGCGCCTTGGAGAGCGCCTCCTCGATGCGGTTCTCACCAGAGGCTCTTCCATAAGCCATCACCACGTCCCCGCCATTGCGCAGGGCTGTACGCACATCCGCCAAGTCTATCGTCATACGCCCACTCTTGACCACGATATCCACCATGGCCTTCGCGGCATCCGCCATGAGGTCGTCCGCCTTATCGAAGGCATCCTCGATGGAGAGATCGCTGTACAGGTCAAAAATCCGCTGGGTATCCACCACCACCACGGCATCTGTGTTCCTCCGCATCTCTTCCAGGCCCTTCAGCGCAAGTTCCATCTTATGTTCCCCCTCGATTTCAGGAGGCAGACAGACGAAACCGACAGAGAGGATATCCATGCTCTTGGCGACATGAGCCACGAAAGGGCCCGCACCTGTGCCAGTTCCCTTGCCCAAGCCCGCGGTGATGAAAGCCATTTGGGGATTATCATCGAAGAGTTCACGTATCGCATCCAACTGGCTCTCCGCGATCTTAAGACCCGTTTCAGGGTCTCCGCCCGCACCCAAGCCATCACCTAGCTGTAGCTTGTCCGGGATGGTCAGGTCACGCAGCGCCTTGCGGTCGGTGTTACAGATGGCGAAGGAGACATCCCTCAGCCCCGTGTCGTAGACATGCTGCGCCACATTGCCGCCGCAACCGCCTACGCCGACCACCTTCACGACGGAGGATTGCACCTCAATCACCGGTTGAATAGATATGCCATCAGCCAAACCCATGGTTCAATCAATCCACGTTATCGTATAAGAAACCATTCTTCTTTTTAGAGAGCGCCTCCTCGTCCAAGTCCATCACAGAAATCTGGCTAGACCTTCTCTGCGCATCGTATTGAGGGTTAGACCTTTGGTACGAAGGCATGTCGAAGTCGGAGTCATCCATATCCAAGGAGACATGAGGCATCTGCCCCATCTGCTTACCTTCCGCATGGTCGTTTCTGCCACCATATGGGTTTTCCGAATTGTAATAAAAACCGTATGGGTCCTGTTGCGGAGCCTGTTGTTGGCTCGGCTGGGACTGCTGATAAGGCTGCGCATTCCTTTGCGGCTGCGACTGGGATATGGTGAACACGATATTATTCTGATGGTTCGTGGAGTACTGCGTATTATTCGAGCTGGCGCTGGCGCTGGCGCCGACGCCGCTGTCCAACGAGACATGTTGTGGAGCGGACATGGAAGGACGTTGAGCCGGAGCAGCACCACGTTGCTTGGAGAAATCGAATCCCGTAGCCACGATGGTGACACCCAAGTTTTCGCCCAAGGTATCATCCTGCATGACACCCCAGATGATCTTCGTGCTACCATCGATTTGCTTAGACAAGTAATCACGGATGATGGTCACCTCATTGGTAGTGATCCTGCGCTCCTTGCTATGGGTAATGTTCAGCAATATATTCTTCGCGCCGGAGAGGTTGGTGCTGACCAGCAATGGAGAGTCCAATGCCTGTTGGATGGCGGCGATGGCACGGTCTTGACCGTTCGCCTTGGCCGCACCCATGATAGCGTCTCCACTGTCCGTCATGACCGTTCTGACATCCGCCATATCTATGTTCATACGTCCCGAAAGGGTGATGATCTCCGCGATGCCTTTGGCGGCGGTCGCCAGGATCTCGTCTCCCTTGGCGTACGCATCGTCCAAGAACATGTCGCCATACATATCCAGGATCTTTTGGGAATTGATGATAAGGATAGCATCCACGTTCTTCTTCATCTCCTCAACACCCATCAGTGCCTGGTTCACCTTCTCGTCACCCTCGAAGAGTGCAGGGATGGTCACGATAGCCACCGTGAGGATACCCTTCTCCTTGGCAGTTTTAGCGATGAGGGGAGCGGCGCCCGTACCCGTACCACCACCCATACCGGCGGTGATAAAGACCATTTCGGTCTGGTCATCCAAGATGGCATTGATCTGCTCGATGGATTTCTGCGCCTCCTGCAATCCCACTTCAGGCTTACAGCCAGCGCCCAAGCCCTTTTCGCCCAACTGGATTTTCGTAGGGACAGGCGACTTACGCAAATCCTGCTTATCCGTGTTGCAGACCACAAAATTCACGTTCTTCACACCCATGTTGTACATGTAGTTGACAGCGTTTCCGCCACAACCACCCACGCCGATCACCTTGATGATCGGTTGCTCTTGCTCCTCAATCTCTTCGTTGAGTTCGTCTTCTGTAAATTGTTTCTCGTTCATATACTTAGTGTTTTTATTTCCTTACGATTAACAAGCGGTGTGGGCTGTGTCATTCCTCGAAGAACTCGTCCACCTTGCCTTCCACCTTCCCTTTCAGTCTACCCCAGAGAGAAGGGAATATGCGACCGGAATTGGCATCCTTCTTGTTCTTTTTAGGTCTCGTGTCCGAAGACTCGCGTATCGTGACGCAACCACTCTCCGCAGCCATCATGATACCCATCACGGATGCGTATGACACATCCGCGAACTCCTCCGACTCCGTATGGTTCGAGAGCACACGGATATCGCCGAAACGGGTCGGGATGCCAGTCTCCTTCTCGATCTTCTCGATCAGGTTGCACTGCTTAGCACCGCCACCCACCACAACGATGGAGTCCAGGCAAGAGCTATAACCGGACTTGGTCATCGCGGCGCTGATACGGGCGAGGAAGTCCGTCAGGCGGGACTCGATGATACCCGCCAAGTAATCCGTCTGCACTTCACGCACGACGCCCTCACCCACGACGACGTCCAGGATGAGCGGTTCCGTGACCATAGACTGCATGGCCAAGCCATACCTGCTGGTCTTCAGTTTCTCCGCACATCTCCAAGGGAGTTTCAGGGAAGCGATATCCTGCGTGATCAGGTCGCTACCGAAATTGAAGACATGCAAGTAGCGGAGTTTATTCTCATGATAGATGGATAGGGAGATGGTCTGTGCGCCGAAATCGAGGAGCATACAACCCAACTCCTTCTGTCCGGAAGAGAGCACCGCATCCGACAGATGGCGGGACGACAAGACGAAGTGAGGAGTAACCCTGATGTTGGAGGCGGCATCCGGGCTTGAGCTGGAATTGATACGTTCGAAGCATTTTATCAGGTTGTCCTCCACGGAGTTCTCCCCGTGGATGTTCAGGAAACGCGCGCGCAGGTTATCGCACACGCAACCCACAGGGTCATCCACCACCATGCCATCCACGACATATTCCAGCGGAACGACCTCCAGGATCCTATGCGAAGCGTCGACCCTCATGCGTTTATTCTCCTCCTCCATCGAGTAGATGGTCTCCTCGGAGACTGGCTCGGAGCTCAACAAACGGCTCAGCTCATTCACCTCGCCATGGATGGTCCTGCCATGGACACCCACATAGACGTTCGAGATATCATACGAAATGCGCAAAGAGGGATCATCCGCCGACGAGTTCAGCAGACTATTCAACAGGTTCCTCAGTTTTATGATCAACTGTTTGATATGAAGCGCCGCATTATCAATGTTAATAACGACACCATTCACGATACTGCCCTCCGAAGGGACGGAAATCGCCCGAAGGATATCCAATTTACCCTCCTTGTTTTTGTGGCCAATCACGCCACGGATATTGCGGCTTCCCAAATCTACCGCAACCACCACATCCGAATACTTAATCTCCTCCATATTGCTCCTCCTATTTTTTTGTACAAACGACCTGGCCTTCATACTTCAGCGTGATCCGTTTGTATTTATTCCAACCTATTTTATTAAAACCTTTCACATATAAAGCGTAGAGCCGGTCCAGTTTCTCCCTGTAATTCTCCAACGTGCCCATGACGATCAGTTGGTCGCCCACACGGGGCACCAGCGTCACCTCCCCGTTCTTCGCCACGTCTATCTGCTCGATCTGAGCATTCCAGAAGGAGTGGTCACGGAGGAACAAAGCGAACTCGCCCAACTCGCCCAAAGCCATTTCCTTGGTGACATACCCCGTGGCGATAGGCACATAAGCGGTGAAGACGGAAGAGAGCGGCATGATCTTACGCTCGCTATCGACATAGAAATCACCATACATTCCCTTCACCCGCAGGATTGGCTCCCGCTGCGTCACCGTCACCCGCAACTCCCCATTGGGCGTCTTGAAGCACTCGGCGGTCTTGATACGGGACTTACCCCTCAGGTAATTCTCCATGTAATCCGTATCGATATGGTCCAAACGCTTGCCGTCAGGGCAGACAGATTTGTCCTTCAACAGTTCCTTCACATCGTCCCGGGTCACGAAATTCAGCTGGTCGGCATCACTGATGGTCACACGGATCCTTGGGCAAATCGTCTCGTCCGACTTGTAGGCGAACATCTTCACGGCGAACGACAAATAGCCGATCACCAAGACAACCAACGATATTTTCACCCAACGTTTATGTAACATCACCCAACGCTTAACTCTTAATTCTTAACTTTTAATTCCCTCATTCTCTTCTCCACCTCCGGAATCAGCAGGTCAAGGTCACCCGCCCCCACCATCAGCAGCACGTCGAAATCCTTGTGCGACAAGCAATCGACCAATCCCTGCTTAGAAGAGAGGCATTTATCCTTGATGGTCACCTTATCCAGCAACATCTGGGAGTTGACCCCCTCGATCGGTTTCTCCCTGGCCGGATAGATGTCCAAAAGCACCAGTTCATCCAGCAAAGAGAGGCTACGGGCGAAGTCATCCGCCAAGTCACGCGTACGTGTGTACAAGTGAGGCTGGAAGACACCACAGATGCGCTTGCCAGGGTACAAGGCGCGGACCGACTCGATGCTCGATTTCAGTTCCTGCGGATGGTGTGCGTAATCGTCCAAGAAGGCGAAATCCTTCGTCTTGATATGGAAGTCGAAACGACGCTTCACGCCCGCGAAGCTCTTCATCGCCGCACGGATCTCCTGCTCGGTCACACCGTTCAGGTAGGCCATCGCCATGGCGGCCACACCGTTCTCTATGTTGACATAGACCGGCACACCCAGTTGGATGTCACGGATGACACACTCCGGTGTCACGAAGTCGAATATGATCTCACCACCACCGATACGGATGTTCGCCGCATGGAAATCACCCTCCTCGACGGAATAGGAATATAGTCTAACGTCCTTGTTCAACTTAGGCTCGATAGGCAAATCCTTCTTCATCAGCAAGACACCGCCCGGGAGAATCAGGGAGACGAAATCCTCGAAACCCTTCCTGTAGTTCTCGACCGTCCCATAGATATCCAAATGGTCCGCATCCACAGCCGTCACGACAGCCATGTAAGGGGAGAGGGTAAGGAACGAGTGGTCGAACTCATCCGCCTCCACCACCACCAAATCGCTCTTGTCCGAGAGGAGCAGGTTGCGGGAGAAGTTCTTCGATATACCGCCCAAGAAGGCGTTGCACTCCACGTGGGAATTATGCAAGAGATGCGAGATCATCGTGGAGGTCGTAGTCTTGCCATGGGTACCCGATACGCAGATGGCACGTTGCATGCGCGTCACCTCGCCTAAGATCTGAGAACGTTTCATGACCTCGAACCCATTGTCGCGGAACCAAGAGAATTCGGACATGGAGGAAGGTACAGCTGGTGTATAGACAACCAGCGTCTTCTCCGCGTCACGGAAAGAGGCAGGGATCAGATCGACACTATCCTCATAGTGGACAGGAATACCCTCCTGCTCCAGTTCACCAGTCAGAGTGGAACGAGTACGGTCATAGCCAGCCACCTCAAAGCCTTTCGCCTTGAAATACCTCGCCAAGGCGCTCATGCCGATGCCTCCGATACCCAGGAAATAAACACTCTTCTTTTTCATTTCTCTATCAATTTTAATATCTCGTCCGCGATCCGATCCGCAGAATCCAGCTGCGCCATCTTCTTCGCGTTCTCACCCAATTCATTCAGCAAAGGCTCGTCCGCGATCATACGGATCGCCTCGTCCAACAATACGCTGTTCGCATCCTTGTCCGCCACCATGACCGCCGCATTCCTCGTGGCGAGCGCCTGAGCGTTCTTTGTCTGGTGATCCTCCGCCACATTCGGGGAAGGCACCAAGATGGAAGGCTTGCCCAGAAGGCAAAGCTCCGAGATGGAACTTGCACCCGCACGGGAAACCACCAGGTCCGCGATGGAGTAAGCGTAATCCATTCTTTTCACGAAGTCCGTCACCACAATATCATCCGTCTTGAAAGGCTCGTAAGCCTTCAGAGCCCCCTCATAGTAAAGTTTGCCCGTCTGCCAAAGCACTTGGATACCAGCCTCCTTCAGTTTCGACAGACCAGCGATAACGCTCTGGTTGATCGTCCTAGCTCCAAGGCTACCGCCTATGATCAGCAAGGTCTTCTTCGCCGGACTGAAGTGGAAGAAGTCATACGCCTCCTGCGCTTTAGGAGCCACCTCCAGAAAGTCCTGACGAACCGGGTTGCCCGTAAGGATGATCTTATCCTGCGGGAAGAAACGCTCCATCCCCTCATACGCCACACAAATCTTCGCCGCCTTCTTCGCCAGCAGTTTGTTCGTCACGCCAGCGTAGGAGTTCTGTTCCTGCAAGACGGTAGGGACACCCGACCGATGCGCCATGTAGAGCGTAGGACCGCTGGCATAGCCGCCCACGCCCACAGCGATATCCGGTGCGAAATCACGCACCACCTTCTTAGCCATCCGCAAGCTCTTGAACAAGCGGAAGAGCACCTTGAAATTCTTCAAAAGGCTACCGCGATTGAACCCACTCACGGGCAGTCCCACAATCTCGTAGCCTGCATTAGGGACCTTCTCCATCTCCATGCGTCCCTCCGCCCCGACAAATAAAAACTTGGCGTCGGGACGTTTCTTCTTAAGTGCGTTGGCGATGGAAATGGCCGGGAAGATATGTCCTCCCGTACCACCGCCGCTTATAATAAATTTTTGATTTGCCATAACCCAATATCTTTTATTAGACACTTAATTCCGCAACTACACCAGGGTCCGCACTCTTCGTCTCCTTCTCTTCGGTCTGAGGCTTCCTGGAGGAAGAGGGCTTAGCCTTCTCGATCACCGGCTTATCCTCCGTCACCGTACGGCTCAAGGCCAATATGATGCCGAAGTAACAGCTGGTGGTCAGGATGGAGGTACCACCACGGCTGATGATCGGAAGCGGCTGACCCGTCACCGGAATCAGACCCAAGACCACAGACATATGGATGAAGGCCTGCAACACGATCATCGCCGACAGGCCAATCACCGCGAACGAATTGCTGAAGCTCTCGCTCTTGTTCATGATCACGCACGCCCGATAGAAGAGCGCCAAATAGAGGATGACAAGCAGTATGCTCATCACGCCACACTCCTCGACGATGACTGCGAAGATGAAATCGGAGAAACTCTGAGGGATGAAGTCCCGCTCGATACTATTACCGATACCCCTACCGAACCATTTGCCATTGGCGATGGCGATGTGGGAATGACCCGTCTGCACCTTGTCGTCACTGGTCACGTCGAACTTAGCGTTCATGCGCTCCTCCGGCGACAAATCGGCACCCGAGTGACGTTTGAAACGGTTGATCCACGTACCCACACGGTGCGTCACGAAGGAGACACACGTGCGTTCGGAGGTCTGCTCGACCCCCTCCACCTTCAGTCCGGACTTCTCTGGAGCGATCCAACTCTCCGCAAAGGTGAGGAGCACCACGACCAGGGCAACTCCCACAATGGAACCTACCACCGGCAACATCTTCTTCAAAGAGACACCCCCTATGAAGAAAAGCAAAGCGGATACCGTCACCAATAGGATGAAAGTGGAAAGGTTCTCCACCATAATCAGGATCGCAGGTGGTATCAAGACCAGCAAATAGAACCTCAGTCCGTCATCCACCCCCTTCTTCCGATGGAAGTAACCCAACAGCGAGGAGAGCAACAACACCACCGATATCTTCGCGAACTCGGAAGGCTGGAGGTTGACGCCCAAACCCGGCACATGGATCCAACGGGAGGCTCCGTTCGCGGAGGTTCCGAAGGCCAATGCGCCCACCAGCATGAGGATGCTCAGCACATAGCCCACAGCCCCGCCCCAGAAGAAGATCTTCTTCGGCTGCACCAGATGGATCACATAGGCAAGGGCGAATCCGCCACCCAAAAAGACCATGTGCGACAAAATAGGCTTAAAGGCAGTACCATGGAAGCGGCGGTCATAGACCAGCATGCTCGAAGCGCTGAACATCTCCAATGTGGAGACGACAATCAGCACCACGAACACGACCCATATGATCGCGTCACCCTTGAAATGTTTCGCCAAAAATTCCTTCATGCCAACCTATTTAGCCGAGTTTTGTTTTTAACTTATAATCATAATTTCTTCACGCAATCCTTGAACTGCTCGCCACGGTCCTCGTAGCAAGTGAACAAGTCGAAGCTTGCGCAGCAAGGAGAGAGCAGCACCGTATCGCCAGGCTTAGCGAAGGCGAAGCACTTATCCACAGCCTCCTTCATCGAGCGAGCATCGGTCGTCTGCGCCACCTTTCCATCGAAGAAATCGTGCAGTTTCTTATTATCCACGCCCAAGTAAACGATCGCGCGCACCTTTTCCTTCACCAGGCTCTCTATCTCCGAATAATCATTACCCTTGTCCGTTCCGCCGAGGATCAGCACCACCGGCGTATCCATGCTCTGCAAAGCATACCAGCAGGAGTTCACGTTCGTAGCCTTGGAGTCGTTGATGAAGCGCACGCCCCTCACGGAAGCGACAGGCTCCAACCTATGCTCCACGCTTCGGAAAGACTTCAACGCCTCACGGAGCGTCTCGTCACTGATATCCGAGAGGATAGCCGTGATACCAGCCGCCATGGAGTTGTACATGTTATGTTGCCCGCGCAGGGAGAGGTCGGACACAGCCATCTCGAAGGAACGCTTCGGCGTATGGATCTTCAAGAGTTCATCCTCGATATAAGCAGCCAAGCCAGCCGCCTTGTTCAGGGAGAACGGACAGGCCGTCGCCCCGATCGTGCGCACCTCCAACTCCTTTTGGATGACAGGGTCATCGTTCCAATAGATGAAGTAGTCGGATGGTTTCATGTTCTGCACGATCCTGAACTTGGAGTTGATGTAGTTCTGGAACTTATATTCGTAGCGGTCCAGATGGTCCGGCGTGATGTTCAACAGAATAGCCACATCCGCCTTGAACTCATACATGCCATCCAATTGGAAGCTGCTCAATTCAATCACATAGTAATCATGATTCTCCAAAGCCACCTGACGCGCCAAGCTGAAGCCGACGTTACCCGCCAAGCCCACGTTCAGGCCAGCGTTCTTCAGGATATGATGGATCAACATCGTTGTAGTGGTTTTTCCGTTGCTACCCGTGATGCAAATCATCTTAGCGTTCGAATAGCGGGAAGCGAACTCAATCTCAGAGATGATCGGCGTGTTCTGCGCCCTCAACGCCTTGATGATCGGAGCCTTCTCCGGTATGCCCGGGCTCTTGACCACCTCGTCCGCAGCCAAGATACGAGCCTCGGTATGATTGCTCTCCTCCCACTCGATGCCAAAAGAGGAGAGTTCTTCCTTGTAATTAGCCTTGATGGCAGATTTGTCGGAGACAAACACCTCAAAACCTTTTTGTTTCGCGAGAATAGCGGCACCCACACCACTTTCACCCGCACCCAACACTACAATTTTCTTCATAATAACTATTATGTGAAAGACTTAATTATCTGATCTTTAACGTGACGATAGTGAACATCGCCAAAAGCAAGCACACGATCCAGAAGCGAGCCACTATCTTAGGCTCAGGGATATTCATCTTCTGGTAATGATGGTGCAACGGAGCCATCCTGAAGATCCTTCGCCCCTCCCCGTATTTCTTCTTAGTGTACTTGAAATAAGAGGTTTGGATGATGACGGAGAGGCTCTCCATGAAGAAGATGCCGCACAATACCGGCAAGAGCAACTCCTTGCGGATGATGATGGAGCTCACAGCGATGACACCACCGATCATCAGGCTACCCGTGTCGCCCATGAAGACCTGCGCAGGGTATGCGTTGTACCACAAGAAACCTATCAGCGCACCCACGAAGGCGCAGATGAAGATCACCAACTCCTCCGAATAAGGGATGTACATGATGTTCAGATAGCTGGCGAACTCCGCATGGCTCGACAAGTACGCCAAGATGCCGAGCACGGACCCCACGATGGCCGAGACACCCGTCGAGAGTCCGTCCAACCCATCCGTCAGGTTCGCCCCATTCGAGACCGCCGTGACGATGAAGATCACCACGAGGACGAAGAAGATCCATCCCAGTGTCTGGGCATAGTCACCCGCCCAGCCGAACAAATCCGCATAGTCGAAGTTCGGGTTCTTGACGAACGGTATGGTCGTCTTGGTCGATTTCTCCGGCACTTTCGCATATTCAACCACCTCCGTGTTCTGGGAAATGGTCGTCGTGTTCTCATAGATGACAACATCCTGGCTCATGTAGAGCGTGAGACCAACGATCAAGCCGAGACCCACCTGACCCAATATCTTGAACTTACCGTGGAGACCCTCCTTATCTTTCTTGTAGACCTTGATGAAGTCGTCCAAGAAACCCATGGCACCGAGCCAGAGAGTCGTCACGATCATCAGCAGGATATAGACATTGTCCAACTTGCCGAAAAGAAGCACTGGGAGAAGGATCGAGATGATGATGATGATTCCTCCCATCGTAGGTGTACCTTTTTTCGCCATTTGTCCCGCAAGATCCAAATCGCGGATTGTCTCCCCAATCTGTTTTTGCTGCAAGAAACGGATGATCCGCTTGCCTATGAACGTGGCGATTAACAACGCAAAGATGAACGCGAAAGCGGAGCGGAAAGAGATGTACTTGAACATTCCAGCCCCCGGCACGTTCATTTGAGACAAATAGTTAAACAAATAATAAAACATATCTTCAAACTATAATAATTATTATCTAATCAGCCCATCACCTCGCGGACCACCTCATGGTCGTCGAAATGATGCTTCACTCCTTTGATGTCCTGGTAATTCTCGTGGCCCTTGCCCGCCACCAGGATGACGTCGCCCGACTGCGCCAATGCGCAAGCCGTCTTGATGGCCTGATAACGGTCTTCGATCGCGATCACCTTCTTTTTAGAGACAGGATCCAAGCCCGCCATCATATCGTTGATGATATCCTGAGGCTCCTCATTCCTCGGGTTGTCCGAAGTGATGATCACCTGCTCGCTTCCTCTCACAGCCTCCTGCGCCATGATCGGACGTTTGCCCTTGTCACGGTTTCCGCCGCAGCCAACCACCGTGATCAGTTTGCCCTCACCGCAACGCACATCGTTGATCGTATTGATGACATTGGTAAGCGCGTCAGGCGTATGCGCATAATCGACGATGATCTTATAGCCGGAAGGAGCCGATATGCACTCAAAACGTCCAGAGACAGGGTGCATGGCGCTCAAGTGCACCAAGGCATCCTCCTCAGAGATGCCCAAGGCAACCGCCGCCCCGAAGACAGCCGTCAGGTTAGATGCGTTGAACTTGCCGACGAAGGATACGAAAAGATCCTTGCCGTTCATATTCAAGGACATACCCTCGAAAGAGTCCTCCACAATCTTTGTCTTGAAGTCCGCTATCGTCCGCACGGAATAGGTGAGTTTCCTCGCCTTCGTGTTCTGGAGCATCACCGGACCGTTCTTGTCGTCCAGGTTCGTCAGGGCGAAAGCCTCGTCCGACAGGTCGTCGAAGAAACGTTTCTTCGCCTTGAGGTAATTCTCCATCGTGAGGTGGTAGTCCAGATGGTCGCGCGTCAGGTTCGTGAAGATACCTCCGTCGAAATCCAAGCCTGCGATACGTCTTTGGTCCACGGAATGCGAGCTCACCTCCATGAAAGCATATTCACAGCCTGCCGCCACCATGCGGGCCAGCAGACCGTTCAGTTCCAATTGGTCAGGGGTCGTGTGCGTGGCAGGCACCGCCTCATCGTCCACATAGTTGCAGACCGTGGAGAGCAAACCCGCCTTATGACCCGCCCTGCGGAAGAGATGATAGAGCAGCGTGGCGATGGTGGTCTTACCGTTCGTACCCGTGACGCCCACCAGTTTCAGGGAAGCGGAAGGATAGTCGAACCACGCCGAGGCCATGCGGCCCAGCGCCTCGTTGGAATCCGACACACGTACGTAGACGACACCCGGGGCAAAGGACTCCGGCATCTTCTCGCAAACGATCGCCACAGCCCCCTTCTCGATGGCCGAGCCGATAAACGTATGTCCATCCACCTGCGTACCGCAAGTAGCCACGAACAAGGAACCCTTCTCCACCTTACGGGAATCGAACTGGAGGGAAGAGACCTCGATGTCCGCATTCCCAATCGTCTCCAGCACGTCTACCGTAGCCAATATGTCGACCAATCCATTCATACGCTATTCTATTTATTTCAAAATCAATTTTATGCTTTCTCCTTTATTGATGAAGCGGCCCTCCTCCAGGGATTGGCTCTTCACCACGCCCGTGCCTTCGGCATAGACCTTCAAGCCCCTGTTTTCCAGCAAGAAGATAGCATCCTTCAGACCCATGTCGGTCACATCCGGCACACGGTCCTTCGCATAGCCTGCTATCACCTTATTCTCCCGGACGCCATTCTCCGTCACATGAGTACGGACCCACTCGCCAGCGACCTTGCTCTTGTGGTAATCCACATCCAGTTCCTCCATCACCATCTCCAACGACTTACGGTCGCCCGCCTTCGTGACAGGAGCGAGCAGTCTCGTCGTATCCCCCCTCATCGTAGGGGCAGACTGCATCAGCGGACTTTGCGCGTAGATGTGCTCCGCAATGTCCTTGAAGGTGGCGCCGGAGAGGCTACCTGCACCCGTCGCACCCTTATGCGGATACCAAGCCACCACGATCATGCTGTACTTGGGAGCGTCCGCAGGGAAGAATCCGCAGAAGGTCAGCTGCTGACGCTTGACCGATGAGTGATAGACCTGGTTAGCCGTACCCGTTTTACCTGCGATCTTGAAGTACTTGGACTTCGCCGCGGTGGCGGTACCATGCTCCACCACATCCACCATCATCTGCTTCACCTTGCCGAGGTTACCCTCGCTGCATATCTTAGACTTCAGCACCTCCGAGCCGTAGGACTTCACCACCCTACCGTTCAGCGACTCCGCCTTGAGGAGGTGAGGCCGCATCATCTTTCCTCCGTTCGCCAAGGCGTTGTAGAAGGTCAGGATCTGGATCGGCGGCATATCCGTCTCGTATCCATGGGCGATCCATGGCAAGGAAGTCTTGTACCATCCGTTAGGACCCTTGTCCGAAGGGTGCTTGATGTGCGGAGGCTTAGCGCCTGGTATTTCCAAGCCGAGCGGCATGGAGAGACCCAAATCGTACAACGCCTCGATGTACTCCTCCGGGTTATTCTTGAAAGCATTGTCAATCACCCTCGCCACCGCGATGTTCGACGACTGCTGAATCGCCTTGTTGAACGAGATTGTCCCGTTCGCGTGGGAGTCATGCATCGTCCTGCCGTAGAAAGGCCACGAGCCATTGCCCGTCTCGATGATGGTGGAAGTATCCACCTTGCCCTTCTCCAAGGCGATAACCGCGCTCGCGATCTTGAACGTGGAGCCCGGTTCACACTTGAAATGACCATTCGTGACGTAGTTCTCACCCTCCGCATACGACCCGTTCGACAATCTTTTCAGGTTCGACATCGCCTTGATCTCGCCCGTAGCCACCTCCATGACCGCCGCGCAACCATACTCGGCTTCCGACATCGCCAGCCTATGGCGGAGGTCACTATCCACAATGTCCTGGATGTTCACGTCGATGGTCGTCACGATGTCCAATCCATTCTGCGCATCCACATCGTTGATCTCACGGTAGGCGCCCGCCACCTTCACGCGGGAAGCCAAGCCCGGGCGACCCTTCAGCAACGAATCACAGTACTTTTCGATACCGCTCTTGCCACCCTTATCCAACTCAGCGTAGAGACCGCCGATCGTTCGGGAAGCCATATCGCCATACGGCAGTTTACGGTTCACACGCTTGTTGAACCCGTAACATTTCACCTTATTCAACAGAGGAAAGGTCTTCACCCTTTTCATCTCCACGTAGGAGAGGTTACGCTTCCCCACGCAATACCAACGGCTACCCTTCTTGAAGCCCGTCATCAGATGTTGTTTCATCTGCGCCGGCGACTTGTCCGTATAGATGGTGGACAAGTAATAAGAAAGGCTGTCCACATAGGTCAGGAACGAGTCCCGTTGCAGAGCATCCGCCTGAAAATCCATGTGCAGGACATAGACGGGGATGGAGCTCGCCATCAGTTGACCGTCGCACGCCAAGATATTACCACGCACCGGCAGCACCATCAGGCTATCCGCCGCGATTTTCCTCGAACGCTTCTTCCACTCGTCGCCGTCCCTCACCATCGTATTGTAGAGGCTCACGCAGAAAGGCACCAAGAAAAGGACCATCAAGCAGAAGACGAAGGTGGTCCTCCGTTTGATTTTCTTCTTCATCTCCTTCGTCATCGCCATGGTCAAAGTCATTTAGAAATTTTGAATGGCGGCTCAACGGATGGCAGGAGGGACGAATCACGCTCCGCCACCATGCGTTTGATCTGCGACTGTTTCCCCATCCCCTGCAGTTCAGCGGAACGGGACAAATATTCCAAGCGGACATCCTCCAGCTGTTTCTGAAGCAGGTCGATCTGTTTCACCTGGTTCTCGCAACTGAAGCGTAAGCCGATATGGCAGAAGAGGAAAACGACAAGCATGACAATCACGAACGCCTGACGTCTGATAAAATCCCTCTTGAAGATCCTACCCGTCATGACATCCGCGAAGGAGTCACCCGCCATGGAGGCGAAGCCCTTCAGATTGTCCAACTGCCGTTTGAATATCATAACACAACAACTTAATACTAGCCTAACAACTCCGCGACGCGCAGTTTCGCGCTGCGGGACCTCGGGTTCGCCTCAATCTCAGCATCGTCCGGAACAATCGGTTTGTTGTTCACCAGACGGAAAGGAGAGAGCCTATTGCCGAAGAAATCCTGTTCCACATTACCTTCCATATTGCCCGCCCGCATGAAGTTCTTCACGAGGCGGTCCTCCAGGGAGTGGTAGGTCAACACCACCAATCTACCGCCCGGTTTCAGCGAAGAGACCGTCTGAGACAGGAAGCGTTTCAGAGCATCCATCTCACCATTCACCTCGATACGGATCGCTTGGAAGAGTTTCGCCATATCCTTTTTCTGGCGGTCCCTACCCACGAACGGGTCAGCCACCTCCAGCAGGTCAGCCACCTTCTCGAAACGTTTTGTCGCCCTCGTCCGCACGATGGCCGCGGCCAAGCGCTTAGCGGAGGAGAGTTCACCATAAAGGCGGAATATATCAGTCAGTCGCTCCTCCTCGTAGTTATTCAGCACATCAGCCGCGGAGAGGCGAGCCTGTTGATTCATACGCATATCCAAGTCGCCGTCGAAGCGGAAAGAGAAACCGCGCGAGGCATCGTCGAAATGGTGGAAGGAGACACCCAAGTCCGCCAAGATACCATCCACCTTCTCCGCCCCGTAGAACCTAAGGAAGTTCGAGAGGTGCTTGAAATTACCCCTCACGAAAGTGAAGCGGGGGTCATCGAAAGCGTTTCGGGCAGCGTCCAGGTCCTGGTCAAAAGAAAGGAGGCGGCCTTTCGGAGAGAGCCGGTTAAGAATCTCTCGGGAATGTCCGCCACCGCCGAAGGTCACATCCACGTAGGTCCCGTCGGGACGGATGGACAGGCCCTCCATGCAGGGGAGCAACAACGCCGGTGTATGATAAACGATCTCCTTTTCCATCAGATTGACACGTTACCCATTTTAGACTGCAAAGCATCGGAGAAGTCGGCGTCACCGTAAAGGTCAGCCTCGAAGTTCGCCTTGTTCCAGATCTCGAAGTAGTTGCCCACGCCGACGAAGAGCACGTCGGTTGAGGCTTGGATAGCATCGATATGCTTCTTCTGCAGGAGGATACGTCCGCTAGCGTCCAGCTCGACCATCTCCACGCCGGCGGTGAACTGGCGATAGAGGCGGAGGTCGTCCTTGTTCCACATGTTGATGTGGGAGACGAACTCCTCGTTGAGCTTGTTCCACTCCGATGTAGGATAAAGCTTCACGCACTTCGTCACCGTATCCAGCCTCAGGTACAGAGCGCCATCTCCCTCTTTTTCAAGGGCACGGCGGTAGGCCGCCGGGACGAACACGCGTCCCTTGACGTCCAATTTCGCTTCTATGTTGCCTAAAAATTGCTGCATACGACAATCCAATGATTCACAATTACAAAGATAAAACATTTTCCTTTCCCCCACAATGCCCCACTTCACTTTTTTTACACTCTCTTTCCACTATTTTTCAACAATTTACAAACAACACCGAAACCCCACAAAAAAGGGCGTTTTACGAAGGATTTCACTATATTTGCATTGTAAATCCAACAAAATAGGCATCATGGAGACTGAAAATTCATCAAAAGACAAAATAAATATTGACGAGATACTGGATAAAAAAATACCAAAAATCAAAAAAAGAATTCCGAGGTTTCTCATCAACTGGCTCAAAAAAATCATCCACGAGGATGAAATCAACTACATTTTCAGGACTTATGGACATTTATGGGGGCATGATTTCGCGGAGACGGTGTTGCGCGACCACTTCCGCATCCGCTTCAACATCGTCGGGGAGGAGAACATACCACAGGATCCGAAGGTGATCTTCGCCTCCAACCACCCGTTGGGCGGAGCGGACGGCATCGCCCTGATCCAAGTGCTCACCAACCATTACAAACAGTTGCAAGTTCCTGTGAATGACTTCCTTATGTACGTCGACAACCTCAAGGAGTTCTTCATCCCCATCAGCAAAATCGGAGGGCAAGCCAGAAATACGGGAGAGCTCATCAACGAGGCGTGCGAATCGGACGCCGCCATCCTCTTCTTTCCCGCCGGACAATGTTCAAGGAGGCAGAAAGACGGGAAAATAAAAGATAACGAATGGAAAAAAACTTTCATAAAAAAGGCTGTACAATATCACCGAAATATTATACCTTTGTATTTCGAGGGGCAGAACTCGAAGTTCTTTTACAATTTGGCTTACTATCGTTCCAAGCTAGGAATCAAGGTCAACATAGAGATGCTATTCCTCGCCGACGAGCTATTTAAGCAGAAGGATAAGACATTCACTGTTAAAATAGGAGAACCCATCCCTTACGAGACATTCACCAAAGAAAGGACGGAGTCCGAATGGGCGGAATGGGTAAAGCAAAAGACATACAGTTTATAAGGACGAAGAGCACTCCCCAAACAAAAAAGCACATTAAATGGAAGACATCATCGAGCCAATTAACCCCAACTTGCTAGTAGAAGAGTTGACAAAGGATAAATTGTTGCGCAAGACAAACAAGTGCAACAACGAGATTTATGTGGTCACACAGCACGACTCTCCAAACGTCATGAAGGAGATCGGCCGTCTGCGGGAGATATCCTTCCGCACCGCCGGAGGAGGCGTCGGATTGGCTTGCGACATCGATGAGTACGACACCATGGAACGTCCCTACCACCAACTCATCGTATGGAACCCGGATGAGAAGGAAATCATCGGCGGATACCGCTACCTGCATGGCTCCGAGGCTTCGTTCTTCGAGGACGGCAGTCCTAAGCTCACATCCTCCCACCTCTTCGCCTACTCGGAGAAATTCATCAAGGAATTCCTTCCTTACACCATAGAACTCGGCCGATCCTTCGTACGCCCGGAGTACCAATCCTCCCGCATGGGGGCGAAGAGCCTCTACGCGCTGGACAACCTATGGGACGGACTAGGCGCACTGATGATATCCATTCCACGAACAAAGTATTTCTTCGGGAAAGCAACCATCTACCCTTCCTTCGGTGAGGAGGCGAGGTCGTTCATCATGTATTTCATGCACAAGTATTTCCCTGACAACGACAAACTGGTCTTCCCTAAAAAGCCTATACGCTTCGAGGACAACATCGACGAACTGAAGAAGATATTCTGCGGGGGGAACTACAAGGAGGACTATAGCATCCTGAAAAAACAAATCAAGCAGTTGGGGCACAACATTCCTCCGCTCATCAACGCCTACATGTCGCTATCCCCCACCATGCGCACCTTCGGTTCCTGCATCAACGACGAATTCAACGACGTGCTGGAAACGGGCCTCATGATCACCATCGAGGAGATATTCGAGGAGAAACGCATCCGCCATGTGCAAACCTATTTGGAGGAGAAACTCAGCAAAGATAGCATGGGCGTCGGATACGGAAAAATTTGCTAAGGGAAACATTCCCGCAACCCAGCGCACCTCAAACACTTTCCACCACCTAAAGGCGAGGACTCACATCCGCCACAGAGGAGGTGTTCTTCCTCAGAACACATCCAGGATAGGCCTTACCCATCACAAACGGCAATCGACATACGGAGGGATTCATTCACCACTCTCAATCATTTAGCATATAACCATTTACGACCCACTACATCAGGGCACAGTTCCCACAATCTCCATTCTCCTCTTCCAAACAGAACCATCGTTCAATCATCATTAAAAATATACATCAAAATCAAAAACTCACATTCAATAATTAGTATATTCGCGTCTTGAAATCGTTATGCAACAGCAAAATTGCATTTGCTTAAGAAATGTGTGTTTTATTATCAGGGCAAATAAATGGAAGGAAAGAATGATCCATCCCAAACAGGGAGTGGAGCGACTATACTAGACAACGAAAAGACGGACGGCAAAGGAGCTATCTTCACCATGAAAAACGTGGCAACCTCCATTTTCCTACTATTGGCCAATTGTACCATCATACCAGGGATATGGAAATTCCTCTATTTCAACATAGTAGACATGTCAACATTGGTCTTCCAGTTGAAAGTGCCATTAGCGGGTGCGGACACATCAACCTTCAACACCCTCTTCCTATGGATGTTCTTCGGAGGATTCGGGGCACTCGCGCTGGAATGGTTGTTCATCATCATTCTCAAGAGGCTTTACCAAAAGAAGCACAAGGAAGATGACCCGAACGGAGAGCCATACATCGTCCGCCACAGAGTGCTTTTCAGCGCATTGCTGATGATCGCCGCATTATCAGCCATCATCATTTGGATGAGGGTTCCCCAATACATTGTACGGCAATGCACCAATTCCACATTTTATGAAGAGAGATACGTGGACCCGAAGAAAGCCGTGATCACAGCACCCGAAAAGAAACGTAATTTGATCTGCATCTACATCGAATCAATGGAGGTGTCGTATACAGACAAGGCACATGGCGGGATTTCACAAAGCGACATGATCCCTGAGCTGACGGAATTGGCGAAAGAGGGCATCACCTTCTCCGCTAAAGATTCAAAGCGGCTGAACGGTGCGGAACCGATCGCAGGGACGAACTATACGATGGGTTCACTGATCGCGCAAACAAGCGGAGTCCCCTCGATCTTACCGATAGGGGACAACGGGATGGGCAACGAGAACTACAAGGAATTCCTACCAGGGCTATATACCCTAGGAGAAGTGCTCCGAGACAATGGATACCAAAGGATGTTCATGATCGGCTCATCCATCGAATTCTCCGGCTGCAACATTTACCTCGGCACACACGGAGACTATGAGGTGCGGGACCACCTCTACTATCTGAACAACGGTCCCCTGCCGAAAGGCTATAAGGTGTGGTGGGGCTTTGAAGATGAGAAATTATTCGAATTCGCGAAAGAAGAGATCACAAAGCTAGCGGCATCCGACAAACCTTTTTACTTCTCCATGATGACGATGGACACCCATTTCATGGATGGTTACAACTGCAAACTGTGCAAGAACGAATACGACATACAATACAGCAATGTCATAGCCTGCTCATCCAAACAAATCGGGCAGTTCATCGATTGGCTCAAACAGATGCCTTTTTACGACAACACGACGGTTGTCCTAGTGGGAGATCACCCGACGATGGATTCAGACTACATCTCCAAGCTGGACGGATACAGCGACAATTACACCAGGCTCAGCTATCTGACAATCCTGAACTCCGCCCTACCATACACTTTGGACAAGACTAGGGCTTTCACTCAGATGGACATGTATCCGACAACATTGGCGGCTTTGGGCTTTACCGTGGAAGGTGACAAACTCGGGATAGGCGTAAACCTCTTCAAGGATTGCCCGACAGTACTTGAGGAACTCGGATACGAGCGGTTCCAGGAACAATTGGAGATGCATTCCAAATTCTACGACAACCATCTGATATACGGGCACTGACCACTGACATCCCCCTAGTTGATCCGCAACCATACCATCTCCGACATGCGCATTAGTAATAGGGTTATTAGTAATAAATTTATTAGTATATAATTTGTTAGTAACAGAGTTATTACATACCTTTGCGGGAAAGGAGGAAAGAATATGGGAACAGAAAATCCGTTTGTTTTCGGCAAAGCGGTCGAGGGCAGTTATTTCACAGACAGGGAAGAAGATGCGAAAAGGCTCACCGCCAACCTCACGCATGGCATCAACACAACGCTCATATCACCAAGGCGTTGGGGGAAGACATCCCTTGTGAAAAAAGTGATATCGGAGATGAAACAGCCAGGCATCAAGACCGTGTTCATCGACATTTTCCAATGCAAGACCGAATACGAATTCTACCGCACCTTCTCCACCGCCCTCATCAAGCAGACCTCATCGAAACTGGAGGAATGGGTGGAGATGGCAAAAGCATTCCTCACGCACATATCGCCTAAATTCTCCTTCGGCACAGACCCGTTGAACGATTTCTCGATCTCCTTCGATTGGGACACGAAGGACGGCACGGAGCAAGAGATTCTCCAGCTTCCCGAAAAAATAGCGCAGAAAAAAGGCATCCGGTTGGTGGTATGTTTAGATGAATTCCAACAGATCTCAAGTTTCACGGATTCCATAAGCTTCCAAAAGAAGATCCGTTCCACTTGGCAACACCAACAGAACGTCACCTACTGCATGTTCGGCAGCAAAAAACATCTACTGGAGAACATCTTCAACGACAAGAGCATGCCATTCTATAAGTTCGGGGACATCATGTTCCTGAAAAAGATACCGACAGAGGAGTGGATTTCCTACATCCGTTCCAAATTCAGTGCGACAGGGAAAGAGATATCCACGGAGCATGTCATCAAAATCTGCGAAGCGACAGAGAACACTTCCTCCTATGTCCAGCATTTGGCTTGGATCGTTTGGTACAAAACGGACAAGGAGGTGAACGACAAGAACATAGACGATGCAATAGATGATCTGCTGGAACAAAACAAAGCATTCTTCCAAAGGGAGTGCGAGCAACTTTCAGATTCGCAGCTGAATTTCCTACGCGCGCTCTCACACGGCATCACAACGGGATTCAGCAAAAAGGCGGTCATCAAGAAATATAGGCTAGAGTCCTCCGCCAACGTGCAATCCATCAAGAAAGCATTGCTGAAAAAAGACCTCATACAGATTGACGGGCAGGAGGTATCCTTCAACGACTCACTCTTCAAGCTATGGTTGAGCCGGCAACCTTACCTATAAGGCTGGATTCACGCCTTCACCACCAACTCCGCCACCGTCATGGAGCAGCAGTCTATAAGCGCCTTCGGGTCTATCTTAATCTGCAACCCGCGCACACCCGCACTCACATAGATGAAGTCATAGTCAGGGGCGGTGGAATGGATGAAGGTGGGATAATTCTTCTTCATGCCTAACGGGGAACATCCACCGCGGATATAGCCGGTCAAGCCTAGAATCTCCTTCATCGGCACCAAAGCGCAGCTCTTATTGCCAGAGACCTTCGCAGCCAGCTTCAGATCCACTTCATCAGCTCCCGGCACCACGCAGACGAAGATGCCATTACGGTCGCCACGGAGTACTAAAGTCTTAAAAACCAATTCAATGGGTTCATTCAACTGCGCCGCCACATGGATAGCGCTCAGGTCAGACTCGTCCACCACGTAAGGGACCAATTCATACTTGATCTTCTTGCTGTCAAGCAGTCTCGCCGCATTCGTTTTCTGTATTTTTTCCGCCATTTTCCTGTTGTTTTGTATAATTACGGAAGACATCCTCCATCGATTTCTCCTGAAGTTTCAACGTCAACAAAGAGGTCTTTTGTTCCACCGCATAACGGAACACACTCTCCCGCATATCCGCGGCGCACTGTAACAGATAGGTGTTAGCGCCCGACTCCGATACGGAAAGCACATTCTCCAACTTTCGCAGAGCCTCAACGGACTGAGGAGCGGAAAATTCCGCCAAGATGGCAAAGTGGTTATCATCCTGTACCGACACGACGGCACGCTCTTTATCATCCACCGCGATCCTTCCCTTGTTGATGATGATCACACGGTCACAGATAGCGGATACCTCCTGCATGATATGGGTGGAGAGCATCACAGTCTTCTCCCGGCCCACCTCCTTGATCAGGGAACGGACCTCATCTATTTGGTTAGGGTCCAAGCCCGTCGTAGGCTCATCGAGGATCAGTACCTCAGGATCCGGGATCAATGCCTGGGCCAATCCCACACGTTGACGATAGCCCTTGGAGAGCATACCGATCTTCTTCTTGTATTCACGGGTCAGGCCGGTACGTTCGATCATCTCATCGACACGGGCATTCGCCCCCTTCCCCAGTTTGTAGAGCCCCGCCACGAACTGCAGGTACTCACGCACATACATGTCAGGGTAGATAGGGTTATGTTCCGGCAGGTAACCGATCTTGCGGTGCGCCTCGAGCGTGTTCTTCGCCACATCGACTCCGCAGACATCCACGTGTCCGCTGTCCGCCTCCAAATAACCCGTGATGATCTTCATGGTCGTGGACTTACCCGCACCATTATTGCCGAGGAAACCGACGATTTCCCCGCTCTTGATGGAAAAGCTGATGTCATTCAGCACCAACTGCTTCCCATAGCTCTTGTATAGATGTTCTACCGTTATCGACATGATGATTCACTATTTATTTTCTACCGAAATCCGCAGGTATTTCACCCCAGTCCCTCGTCTCCCACTTACGGATAGGATTCGTATAGCTGTTCTCCCGCAACCATTTCTCGGCACGGACGATCAGATCGAAGATCCGTTCGTTCTTCTCCGTCTTCACCAGCTTCGTCTTGCACTTCTTCTGCTTCACCCACGATATCGCATTGGCGCTGTCCGAGTAGATAGGCAACGAAAGGCTTTTCTGTTTCATAAGGGCCAATCCATGCACAATGGCAAGGAACTCGCCGATGTTATTCGTGCCCTGCTCCATCGGTCCCATGCGGAAGACCTCCTCCCTCGAGCGGAGGTATACGCCACGGTATTCCATGTCGCCTGGGTTACCACTGCACGCGGCATCCACGGCAAGCGATTCGAGGTCCGGGCCACCCGACTCCAAGTTACGGTAGTCTGGAAGCATATGCCTCACGTCAGCCCGATGAGAGACATAATCCTCATGTCCGTTCTGGAAGGCCTCCAAAGCCTCCTCCTCCGACTCGAACGACTTATATTTCGCCTTCGGGAAATTCTTGATCTGCGCCTCACAATCCGGCCAGGAGCGGAAGACACCGATCTCCCTTCCTTCCCACACGACATAGAATTTCCGCTTCTGGGCCATTATTTCTCACCGCTAAATTTATCGAACGTCATGCCGTCCAGCAACTGCACGTAGGCTGGAATCGCATCCCTGATCTCCTTCAAGACAATATATTCGTCCGCCGTATGGGAGCGGGAAGAGTTGCCCGGCCCCAGCTTGATGCTTGGGAAGTGCAGGAAGGCTTGGTCGGACAACGTCGGGGAACCGAAGGTGGTCATACCCATCCCCACGCCGCGCTGCACAATCGGCAGGGACGGAGAGACACCTGACGATGTCAGACGATAGGAACGTGCCTTGATCTCAGACTCCAGACGGCTCTCGAGGATTTCGAAAACGTCCTGATTGGAATAGCACTCATTCGTGCGGACATCGATCACGAACGAACACTCGTCCGGGATCACATTATGCTGCGTGCCCGCATGCACCATGGTCACCGTCATCTTCACGGGGCCCAGGAAGTCCGACACCTTAGGCAGGCGCTCGTTGCGGATCCATTCAATATCACGGATAGCCTTATAGATGGCATTGACACCCTCCTCACGGGCCGCATGTCCTGACTTGCCATGCGCCACACAATCCACCACCATCAAACCCTTCTCGGCGATGGCGATGTTCATGCCTGTAGGCTCGCCCACGATGGCGAAGTCCAGGTGAGGCAACTCGGTCAACAACAGCTCCATACCGTTACTGCCGGAGACCTCCTCCTCGGCCGAGGCGGCGAAGATCAGGTTATAGGATTGTTTCTTCTCCGTAAGGATAAAGAAGGAGAAGAGCAGCGAGACGAGGGATGCCCCCGCATCATTGCTACCCAAGCCATAAAGAGTGCCACGCTCCACAACTGGCGCATGGGGATCCTTCGTCCATCCGGAGGTCGGTCGGACCGTATCGATGTGGGAATTGAGCATTATGGTAGGCTTCGTCTCGTCGAAACCAGCCCCCATAATCCATAGGTTATTCTCCTTGCGACGGACCATATAGCCCTTCGCCTCTATGTACTTCTGTAAATAATCGGCGCGTTTCACCTCTTCCCTGCTGTAGGAGGGAATCGTAATCAAGGTCTGCAATAAATCAATCGCGCTGTCTTGTGCTTCCTGATAATCCATCTTTTCTCTAAAAATTACGCGAATATACAAAACGTGTGTCCTAAAAATCCATCGTTTTAATCAAAAAATAAAGAACGCAATAGAAAACCATCTTACGGGAGCCCATCCACAAAGGCCGCCGGACCGACAGGAAACATGCATGGTCAGCGCCCCGAAACAGATGAGAGAGTCTGGTGGCAAGAGGGGTTACGGCTCATCCCCTTCCTCCATGAAGGACAACATCCTTCACCTTCCGGTTGAATTCATCCCGTCCCAACAACTCCTCCAATGTGACGTGCATCCGATAACGCCAGTAATTATCCGGGTTGGAAGGGTCATTGATTCGCTCATCCTTCACATTGGCGTTGCGCACCGAACCGTCGATGGCCATCCAATCCTGCAACGGTAGGATAACCCACACCGCCGGGGAGGCCATGTGTTTCTCCACGATCAATTGGCAAATCCATGGTTCGCACGTCTTAGGGGCATCACCATACTGTTTCAACTCATTGTTGAAGTAACGTTGCGTCACCGAGGCATCCTCCTCCCACCATTGGCGCATCGTGCTCATGTCATGGGTGGAAGTGGTGCAGACTGACATGCGTGGAATCCTTTCGAGCGAACCGAACTCCACGTACATCTCCTTCGGCATGCGCTGGATCTCCAGACTCAATATTTCCAAGTCACGCATGACGGAAGGAACACAGCCCGGCACCATGCCCAGGTCCTCGCCGCAAACCATCATCTCCGTGCTACGGATCAACGTGCCCAACTTCTTGACCGCCCCATCCCGCCAGAAATCCTCATGACGATGGTAGTAGAAATATTCGTAGATATTCTTCAGCGCTTGCTTCAGACCATCGTCGGCGGCACGGTAAGCTAGGCTCTTCTCTATCGAGATGCGGGGATGATAGAATCCTTTCCGGTGGCAATCCTCGACGAAATAGACCTGGCAGACAAGGTAGAGCAAGCCTGTTCTGATCCGCTCCATCTCCTTATAGCCGTGCGACTCGAACCAAGAGACGATCTTCGCTTGGGTGGAGACCTGCGGCTTCAACGCATAGGAATCATCGCCCGTCTGGCGGAGGTAATCCTTCTTCACAGTCTCCTTCTGGTCGCCGAAGAGTTCGTCCAACATCCACTCGTTGATATGAGGCTTGCACAACTCCTCTTCCGGCAGGGAAATGCCGAACCCGCGGATCTCGTCCACCGATAGAGGAAGAGCCGGATCGAACTGGCCCAAGAGCCCCATCTGAGCATCGGAAGGCACCCTGAAGATACGGAAGAAGCCTAATATATGGTCGATACGGTATGCGTCGAAGTAGCGGGACATGCGCTGGAAACGGTTGCGCCACCAGGCATAACCATCCTTCGCCATCTCGTCCCAATTATAGATCGGGAAGCCCCAGATCTGTCCCGTCTGGGAGAAATAATCGGGAGGAGCACCCGCACTACCCGTACGATCGAACAAAGCAGGATGCTCCCACACGTCCGCACTGCAGGCATTCACACCGATAGGGATATCCCCCTTGATCGCCACGCCAAGGCCATGGGCATATTCCACCGCCTCCCGCAGCTGTTTATACAAATGGTATTGCACGAAGAAATGCAACGCAACACTTTTATATTCAGGCGATTTCGGAGAACACAACTGTTCTATCCTACTCTTTTTCCAAACACTCTCCTCACCCCATTGGGAGAAGTCGGAGGTGTGATATTTATCGCGGAGGAAACAAAAGACCGCATAGGTCTCCAGCCAGAAGCGGTTCTTCGCGTAGAAGTCGCCATACTCCTTCGTGGCGAAGGTCTCAGCCGAATATTTTTTGTACAACTCTTTAATGTAGCCCCACTTCAGGGAGATGACCGCCTCGTAATCGACGAAACGTTCCTTCTCCAGTTTAGCCTTTTGGGCAAGATATTTCTTCTTATCCTTCAACTCTCCCACCCGTTCGATGTTCAGGTACATCGGGTGCAATGCGAAAACGGATATGGCGCTATAGGGGTAAGAGTCCCGCCACGTCCCCTTCACGGAGGTATCGTTGACAGGCAAGGTCTGGATGATGCGTTGCCCCGTCTTCGCCACCCAATCCGCCAGCGGTTTCAGATCCAGGAACTCCCCGCAGCCAAAGCTGTTGCCGGAGCGCAACGAAAAGACCGGCACCGCCGTGCCAGCCCCCCTGAACGCAGGAAGGTCGAATTGAGGCTCTTTGTCATTGACCACAATCAGGTCGGTGGAGAGGGCGAATTCTATATTCAGGAGACGGTTCCAACCATTCTCCCATGATATAACCTGCTCATTCGCAGGGTCATAGATGACATATTTATATTCAAGCGGGAAATTCAGTTTATTGGCGTCGAGGGTCAATGAGAAACTAGGGTAAGCGGACCCGTTCATGACCTTCGCGTTGCTTTCCGTCCATTTTCCGAGAGTCACGTCGCTGCCGGAGATGGCCAGCCGTTGGTTGAAGTTCACACAATCGGTCGCCGTGTTGAAGACGATTGGCACATTGCATTTCCCCCGCATCTTCCGGGACTCCTTTTGTCTCTTCACCGCCTTGGAGAAGACGGACGAGAGGATCATGCGGGAGAATTTAGGGCGAGGACCGTAATAATCGTATACAAGGACGTTCTGGTACTTCTTGTCATAGCCTCCGAAATGGTGGGAAAGGGAGTCTTCTTGGGAAATGATTTGTCCATCTTTCTTCACCAAGAAATGGTAGTCGAACTCAAGGGAAGAGGTGTAGATAACGGTTGTCCAGCCATACCCATGGAAGGACATCGGCAGGGGCGCACCGTCCCCGTCGCGCAACTCCTCGATATTGCCCGAGACGAACAACTCCTCCCCGTAGGAAGAGCGGTATGACAAGAAGAGCGTTACCTTCATACTTCCTTTTCACCTTTTCTAAAATAATAGATCAGACCATACTCCTTGCACTTCTCCAGTTTCGTGGCAGGTTGCTGGTCCGAGAAAGTCGCCTCCACCTCATCCCAGATCTGCAGGATCAGTTCGTCGGCGTATTTATTGAGTTGGACGATGTTCTCACTCGTCCTCACCGTATTATTCTGCAACACCTTCTGATTACCATACCCATCAGCGAAGATGTCATAATGCACCCGCACCTTGGCGATGGCGGGGTTGTAGATAGGCGTTCCACCCATACTGAGCCGGCGTTGTTCACCCTCGATGATCTTCTTGCCCCACTCATACAGACTATCGTCCGACGAGAGGTCCGGGGTGACATTGCTATCAGGCTTCAGTCCGTAGAACTCCTTGTATTCGGCACGTATCTCATGACGTTGCACGCACATGTTCAACACCTTGATGAAATGGGAGACATACATGCGGGCATTCTTCGCGGACTCCTGGAACTCGACGCTCGTGGTGAACTGCTTCTCGGAGCATTGTTTATTCTCATTGATGGCACGCTGGTACCTCACGAGGAAAGCCTTCGCATCCTCGAACAACTTGTAGGAATAGGCGAGGTCATATAGATTAGCCATTTCGCCCTTGCTCACAGCCTGTTGGATGGAGCGCAACCTTGCCTGGTTCGTGTTTGGTAATCTTCTATACGGCATGACAGTAACGATTAGTCTTCCCTATACATTAAATCATAAGCCAATTGATACAATACCTCTTTCCGTTCCTTCTCAACACCCACCTTATCCAACGCCTCAATGGCACGGTCGTAGTATTCACGGATAGTCTGTTCCGCCAATGTTTTGATACCGAGGCTCTCGTACAAGCGAGTCACTGCGGAGACTTTAGCGTCACGGTCGGTGGTCTCCGCCAACAACCAGCGGTCCAGTTCCTTCTTCTCCTCCGCATTCGCCTTAGCATATGCGTTGATGAGGAGGAAGGTCTTCTTATTGCAACAGATATCGCCTCCGATCTTCTTTCCGAACTTCTTCACGTCGCCCCATACATCCAAGAGGTCATCCTTCAACTGGAAGGCAAGTCCGATGCCGATACCGTACTCGTACAACGCCTTGGCGTCCTCTTCCTTGGCACCTCCGCAGATGGCGCCGATCTGCAGGCTGGCGGCCAATAGGACAGCCGTCTTCAGGCGGATCATCTCCATGTATTCGTCGACGGAGACATCGTTCCTCGACTCGAAATCCATATCGTATTGTTGTCCCTCGCAAACCTCCACCGCCGTCTGGGAGAAGATGGCGGAGATGGAAGGGAAAACATTCGGCTCACACTTGGCCAACAACTGGTAGGCCTTGATCAGCATAGCGTCGCCGGACAAGATGGCCGTGTTATCGTTCCATTTCACATGGACGGTCGGCTGCCCGCGCCTCATGTCCGCCTTGTCCATGATATCGTCATGCAAGAGCGTGAAGTTATGGAAGACCTCCAACGCAAGCGCAGGGTTCAGCGCCTTCGCATAATCATCGGAGAACATCCCGCACGCCAACAAAGCGCACGTAGGGCGGATACGTTTGCCACCCAATGACAGAACATAGGCGATTGGGTCATATAGCCCGTGCGGATTGATGTCCCAATTCAGTTCCTTCAACGATTTCTTAACCAAATTCTGCGCCGAGACGAAACTCAACGCACCTTCCTCATTGCTTTTTTCCATACCACGTCTGGTTCTATTATAACTTCTGTAATTATCATATTCGATCTCCACATCCGGCTCGACGAAAGTCTCACGCTTGTCCAGCACGAAACGGATGTGTTTGATGGTCAACCCCCGCTCTATCCACTGCTGCTCGTAGAAGGTCTTGATGGACAAGATCCTGTCATCCGAGAAGTCCGAATGGTATAGGTCGTCATTCTGGAACTCCACCTTGTAGTGGTTCGCCTTCACCATCTCGCAGGTGTACTGGTAGAGGAAGTTGCTGTCCGTCTTCAGATGGATCAGACCACCATCCACCACAAACTTCTGGTACAAGTCCATGAAGCGGGTTGAGGTGAGGCGTTTGCGCACCTTCTTCATCTGCGGGTCCGGGAAGGTGAGCCAAATCTCAGCCACCTCATTAGGAGCGAAGAAAGCATCGATGATCTCGATGTTCGTGCGGATGAACGCCACATTCTTCAGACCCTTTTGGAAAGACTCCTTCGCACCCGCCCACATACGCGCGCCCTTGATGTCCACGCCTATGAAATTCTTTTCGGGGAATAGTTCCGCCAACGCCACGGTATACTCTCCACGTCCACACCCCAACTCCAGCACGATAGGGTTTCCGTTGCCGAAGAACTCGCTCCACTTCCCCTTCATGGGGAAGGTCTCACCCGACGCCTTCAGTGCAGAGAAGGTGTATTGGAACACATGGGGGAAAGACTCCATCTCCCCGAATTTCGCCAGCTTATTCTTTCCCATCCTTCAATACCCTTACTCCTATTTCCGTAATACCCGGCAACACATCCATGCGCATTCCCTGCACCAAATCGAAATGGTACCTGCCCGTTTGGGGAAACTTCGTGTCCAAGCGGAAAGCGACAGGTACATGGTACATGGAGCCGGAGGACTTTCCGATCCACTTCCCGTAATTATCCGCCAACACACAGTTCAAGGTGTCGGAGAACTCCGTCGAATCCGGCATCATCGTGTGGATAAAGAGCCAGAAGTTCTGGAACGGATAGTCGTTATTGTTGCGGATATCCACCAACACATTATACGTACTGGCGGTGTCAACCATATCAAAGTCGAACGACACCACGTCACCCTTACACCACCCCTCGTTAGGAATCATCCTCGACGCTTGGTAAAAGGCATCGTCTTTACAGCCTGACAAGGAGGCCGCCAAAGAGATCAGTCCAAAGAGACATGCAATAATCCTATTACTCATCACCACCCTTCGCATTTGCATTGTTAGAATTGTTTGACGATTGGTTGTTTTCTCCCGCATTGCCACCACCGTTGCCGCCGTTCTGTTTCCGCTGGTTATTGCGGTTGCGACGGTTATTGCGGTTGCGGTTCGGGTTACCGTTCTGGTTGGACGGTTGTCCATTGTTCTTGCCTTCGCTGTCAGCCGCCCCACCCTCTTCGTTACGGGCTGGAGCCGCCTCGCCGTCCGATGGGGAAGGCTGTTGTTTCTGTTGCTGCGGGCGTTTGTTATTGCGGTCACGGTTCTGACGTTTTTCCCCACGCTGGGAACCGTTGTTCTTCGCATTGTTCTGGCCACCATTGTCAGCCTTCGCCTCCACATTACCTGCGGCTTCCTGCGGAGCTTCGTTGCCCCCCTCGTTGGCAGGTGAAGAGGATGCGCCTTCCGCATTGTCGGAGGCTGCTGTAGCCTGAGCCGCGGCGGAACCACCGCCATTGCCCTTGCTTTTCTTTTTCTTCTTCTTTTTCTTATCGAAACGGGTCAGGCTATCCTGTCCGACCACATTCTCGTAATCGATTGGTTTTCCGTCTTCCGTCTCCTCCAACAAAGAATCCACCTTGATGCCCTGCTTGTTCAGCGCCATGATCTCCTTCACCCTATCCACTGGGATGGAGACCACATTGGAGGCCATGTTAGGGGCGGACGAGTATTGCATGATACGTCCGAACACATCCGTCTTAAAGTGATAGAAGGTGGCATCCTTCGTCTCCAACGGAATGTTGCGAGGCGGAATATCCTTTTGCGCCTCCACGTAAGCGTCCACCTCATAGTTGAGGCAACACTTCAGCTTAGCGCACTGGCCCGCCAGTTTCTGCGGATTCAGGGAGATCTCCTGGTAGCGCGCCGAGCTCGTGGCCACGGAGCTGAACTTCGTCAACCATGAGGAGCAACACAATGGTCTGCCGCACGGACCGATACCACCGATCCTGCCGGCCTCCTGTCTGGCACCGATCTGTTTCATCTCGATGCGCACATGGAAGGAATCCGCCAACACTTTGATAAGCTCACGGAAATCCACACGCTCATCAGCGATATAGTAAAAGATGGCCTTGTTACCATCCCCTTGGTACTCCACATCACCGATCTTCATGTTCAACTTCAGGTTCTCTGCGATCTTCCGGGCACGCAACATCGTGTCGTGCTCCCTCGCCTTCGCCTCCTCGAACTTCTCCAGGTCGTTCGGGCGAGCCTTCCTGTAGATACGTTTGATCTCAGTACGGGTCTGGTCCACATGATACTTCTTCATTTGGGCCAACACCAGCTGTCCCGTCATGGAGACCGTTCCGATGTCGTGGCCCGGGGTAGCCTCAACCGCCACCACGTCGCCCTTCTCCAGTGCAAGGCCATTCGTGTTGCGGAAATACCCTTTCCTCGTGTTCTTGAAGGTGACCTCCACCAGGTCCGTGGCATTCACCGACTCCGGTATATCACACAACCAATCGTATGTGTCTAACTTCTGATCTGTTTTTTTACTGCAACCCTTTCTGTTCAGTTGACAGCCGTTAAATACGCTCATAAAAATAAAATTTTCTACATTTTCACCCGTCTCAGCAGAACCGCCACCTTCATGGCAAGGTCAAAAAAGACGATTTTAGCCTGCACATTCTGTCCGATGTGTTGCTGAGCCAGGTCCAGTTCGGATAGGAATTGCGCTATATTCAACTCGTTCACGTATGGAGCGAACTTCTGTGCGAAAGTCGCCTCCTCGGTCGTCATATAGCTGATATCCTTATTATGAATATTATAAATAAAATTTTCGCGCACCATGTTTTGCACGTATGCGAGGAACGAAAGCTGCCGTTTACGCCCCAACGCATTGGCCGACTCCATCCACGTCTTCATCTTCCGCGCGTCACCCATATAGGAGATACGCATCAGGGAGACGAACAAGTCGAAGTACTCCTTCGCGTCGTCAGCGGTCTCGACGATCCTTTCCGCCGCCACCAGATTGCCCTTCGCCACATGCGCCACATCCTCGAGCGCAGTGCCCGACAGCCCGAACCGACGGGAGAGTGCTTCCCTCATGTCCGTTTCATCCAACGGCGGGACGAAGATCCGTTGCGTACGGGAGATGATGGTGGAGAGCAACGTCTCCGGGCTTTCACTCACCAGGATGAAGTAGGATTTCTCCGGCGGCTCCTCCAATATCTTCAACAGTTTGTTGGCGCACACCTCGTTCATCTTCTCCGGAAGCCAGATGATCATCACCTTGCAATCCGCCTCATACGGTTTCGTATTGAACTTACGTATGATCGCATCGCTCTCGCTGGCATAGATGATGGACTGCTTATTATCCGACTTCAAGTCCTCGTTCCATTGGTCGTAACTGAAATACGGAGATTGCAGCAGACGGTTACGCCACTGCGGCAAAAAATTCTCGCATGTTGTCGTATCCGCGGATTTCTCCTTGTAGATGGGGAAGACGAAATGCTGGTCCGGATGCACCAATTTGGCGGACATACGGCACGAATTGCAGCAACCACACGGCTCATCCCCCTTCCGATCCTCACAGCAAAGATATTGGGCCAAAGCCAAGGCAAGCCCCAGTTTCCCCGTGCCTTCCGGTCCGCAAAGCAACACCGCATGAGGCAAACGGCCCTCCGTCACCTCCCTAATCAGCCTTTGCTTGATGGCACTTTGCCCATAAACATCCTTAAACAACATGCTACAAATAAACGATTTTGCGAAATCGTTTCAAAATTAGTAATTTGTTTCTAGTGCGGCAACATATTCACCGAAAAAGTGAGAATGGCGACCGAAAATAATTCAGAAACCGCCATTCTCACACCCTGGAAGCATTCCAAAAGACAAGATCCCGTAAGGATTCGCACATAACACGCCAAACATCCAATCCGAATGAGGAACCACATGTGTTTTATATGCATTGTGTAATATTATCACAAAATATTAATGATTTCTTTGGAACTTACAGAAAAACAATTACCTTTGCGGTGATAAAACGTTTCATGAGATGAGAGAGACCGACTACATACGTTTCGACTGGGCGATCAAGCGGCTGTTGCGCGACAAGGCCAACTTCGGCATCCTCGAGGGTCTCTTCACCGTGCTGCTGGGCAGGAAGGTGGAGATCGTGGAGGTGTTGGAGAGCGAGAGCAACCAGCAGACACTCGACGATAAGTTCAACCGGGTGGACATGATGGTCAAGGCGGACGACGGCGAGCTCTTCATCGTGGAGGTGCAGCTCACGCGCGACCTCTACTTCATG
>JAFZPM010000009.1 GCA_017550335.1 Paludibacteraceae bacterium | reverse complement strand
GGTCTGCTCAGGCTAATAGAGAAGGCGAAGGTATCCGCTCTCTCCGAGGAGGAGTACGACCAGTACGAGGCCAGCATGAAATACCTCGAGGACGAGATCGACATGGAACAGCACGGATATGAGAGAGGCATGGAAGAGGGAATGAAACAAGGGAAGCTCGAAGGTGAGAAAGCCGCCAACCTGCGCAATGCGAAGAGAATGAAACAGAAAGGCTTGGATGTGGATGACATCGCGGAGATAACTGGATTGTCCCCTAAGGAAATAGAAAAGTTGTAGCATCTGCAGGTTCGACTGCACCAACATCACGGTCAAGAACATCTGGATCAGTTTCTTTAAAAACCTCGGCAATATGGAAAACATTGACCCATCGGTATACGAGCGAGCGGACGAGGGTCTGCTCAGGCTGATAGAGAAGGCGAAGGTGTCCGCCCTCTCCGAGGAGGAGTACGACCAGTACGAGGCCAGCATGAAATACCTCGAGGACGAGATCGACATGGAACAGCATGGATACGAGAGAGGCATGGAGGAGGGGCTGAGAAAGGGAACCGAACAGGGAATGAAGCAGGGAAAACTCGAAGGTGAGAAAACCTCCAACCTGCGCAATGCGAAGAGAATGAAACAGAAAGGCTTGGATGTGGATGACATCGCGGAGATAACCGGTCTGTCTGTTGAAGAAATCATGGAATTGTAATTATTCCATATAAAGGCTATAACAAAAACGGGACGATAGGGAAATCCCTATCGTCCCATTGACCAAACAAAAAAGGGACTATGCAAATGCACAGTCCCTTTTACTATATTCACTCGAATTGATTACTTCACAATAATCTTAGCGAACTTGCTGCCCTCAGCAGAAGCGACCTCTACGCTGTAGACGCCAGAAGGCAAGTTAACGTTAAGTTTAGAAGCGCCCTCGATAGCTGCGCTGTAAACCTCAGCACCCACCAAGTTGAAGATCTTCACATCTGCTTGACCCTCGGCAGCCACATTGATGACACCATCAGTAACTACAGTAGGGAATACGACAGACTCAACGTCATTCAAGAACTTGTCAACAGAAGTGAGGAGCTCCTCTGGATAACCATCGCCAGACCAAGGTTTAACATAAGAGAAGCGAAGACCACCAAGACCAACATGTCCGTAAGGGAATGAAATCTTAACGACATGTTTACCTGCCTCCTTGAAGAGTACACCATGAGATTTCTTGGTTCTACCATTTTTGCTATCACCAGGATAGCACCAAACCTTATCATTATCATCAACTGGAGACTCGCCAGAAACAGACGCTGTCACATATGGAGCGAACAACTCCTGATCGATCTCAACCTCCTGTGTAGGAGTAGAAGCCTCGTAATCAACCATGAATATTTGAGATGCGTGATCCTTCAAAGTGAGTACGAAACCACCACCTGAGGTGTAAGAGCATTTACCAGTTTTCTCGTTACAAGAAACTGATCCACCACCCTTAGCAACAGAAGGATCAACAGCCATCTGAATGCTATAGTAACCAGGATCATCAACCTCGAATGTGTACAATACCCACTCACCGGAGCTAACCCAACCCAAGTTGTGAAGACCAGAGTTCCAAGATCCCTCGATGCATGCGGTAGTCAAGTCGACGCACTCGTCGGTACGGTAGTTACACCAGTCACGACCAGCATAGCACTTCAAAACCTCACGCTCTTCCTTGGTATTCTTGTTAATTGCCATGAGAGTCTCCTTCTCATTATAAGGATTTGGCACATCGGGATCTAAGTTCTCCTCATAACCCTCATCACTGGTGTTATTCGCATCGTAGTAAGTAATACCAGATGCACTTGCCCAATCACCTGTTTGTTTATCAGGATTATCATCATAGTTACCCAAGTTCAAAGGAGCATCTTCACTTTTTGCAGAAAGCGAGAAACAAGCACCACCATAGCACGCGGTAACAACTGGCTTGAGCTCACCACCCAACATATCCTGAATGAATTTTCCTGAAGCAGAAAGTGCTCCACCACATGAACCAACGAAAGTAGACGCACCCTCTTTCTTTGAACCATATGACCAGTTCATCCAGCTGACAAGCTGACCACATCCGTCCAAACCTTGACAGTGTCTCAAGAATGTCGTTGCGAAGGAAGTGTTAACGTCATCATACGATGCTCTCTTCTCTGGCTGTGCGGAGCTCAAACCCCACTCAGAAACGAAGATAGGCACTCTCGTTGATGCAGGCAAGAACTCAGAGCTCTCGAGACCCACGTGTGCAGGCTCGTTAGCATACAAGTGGAATGCATACATAACATAAGCCTTGTCAGTCTTAATCAAATTAGCGTCAGAACCAGCCACCTGAGAATAGATGTATTGGTCCCAGTTAGGAGTACCAACGATAACGATTGGCTTGCTGTTGTCGATGCTAGTGATCGTGTTGATCATAGACTCAGCATAGCTCTTGATGGTTCCCCATCCCACACCAGAAGGCTCGTTACAGAGCTCATAGATAATGTGCCTATAATTGTTGTTCTTCACCTCATTTGCAACCATAGTGAAGAATCTCTGCGCATCACTAGCGTGATTTGCAGGGTTACCATCACCATTAGCAGCCTCCAAGATGTGCCAGTCAATAACACAATACATACCCTTGTCATTTGTCCACTTCATCCAGTTCTTGATACCATTGTCATCAATTGAACCGAAATCAGTAAGGTAACGCGCGATACGTACACAATTGGCTCCCGCAATCTTCATAGACTCCAAGTCATTCGAATTACGAACACAGTTCTCATTGTAGAAACCGAAAGAACTCCAACCTTTCAATTGAATAGGTTCACCACTCTCACTTGAGAGCTGCAAGCCGACCAATTTCAATTTACCCCATTTCTGGATGTAATCGGTGCTTGCGTCAACCGCATTCGCCTGGAACCAAGCGAAAGCAGCCACTAAAAGGAATAAAACTTTCTTCATTTTATTTATACAATTAATTAAACATAAAATAATCTGAATCTAAACTCAGCGCACAAATTTAGTAAAAGAATCTGAATGGAGAAACGAAAAGTGTTAAAAATGTGGAACACCCTTCAATAGCAACACATATGATTAGAGACTTAAAACCAGGAATTAAGGAAAGAACGACAAATGACAATCGACATCTGAAAGAAAGTTCACAGAGAATCAAAGCATCGTCTCTACCCCTATAAAAATAGGTAGAGACGATGCTTGGCACCAACTCTACCTATCTTATGCTTTCCGAGAATATATCATCAATCCTCTTGCGACACAACTTCTTGTCCCGCAGAATCGGAATCGCCACCCTCCTGTTTCCTTCTGCTCTCGAGAATCATTGAGTTACGCTTGATCGTCTCCTCGTCGATCTTGTAGAAGAACAAAGCAACGATGGCAATTATAGAGCCAACCAACGGCAACAAGGAATAAATATTCTTAATCGAAGATATTATGTCAGCAGCGAGTTGCGTGTTGGCCACGAATCCAATGGTAGCCAATGCAAACGCAGGGATGGCATTCGCCAATGCCGTACCCAATTTCTGGGCCATCGTGGCAGACGAATAGATCAAACCTGTCGCGCGACGACCTGTCTCCACCTCAGCGTTATCCGCAACGTCCGCATACATACTCCACATGATGTAACCACATGGACCGATGGACAAAGTGAACAACAAATTCAGAAGCAAGATTATCGATACATTTTCCTTAGGAACAAACATGAAGCTCAAGGAAAGAACCGATGCCAAGATGAAACATCCGATCCATGTCGGCTTCTTACCAAACTTACGCACGACGATTTGAATCAACAATGTACCTATAATGGTAAGGATTGAACCCAATCCCAATAGGATCGTAGACACCAACTCCCAGTTCAACTTGACACCAAAAATTGAGCCGTCCACCTCGAACGTGAAATATGAAATCCTATCCCCTACCATAGGAGATGCCTTTTCATCCTCCGTTCCCCTTACGACATCAATACTTGCATACTCGCCATTTTTATCTTTTGTTTGGAACATTCTTTCCGTACCGAACATAACAGCCTTCCCATCCTTGACAACTGGTTTCCCATCCTCAAGCAAAGGGAATTTTATACCATTCGAAATCGTGTCTACGGTTCCATTCTCCAACACATATGCGAAAGGCACCATCTTCCCAGCCTCGTTCGGTTGCTCGATGATCTGCGTGATATGCTGCTCGTCATGGATCTTAGTATCCGCAACATAGTACTTCGCATAATATGGCACCAAACCGTTGTGGACGAAAACAAAGAACAAGAACGCAATACCTGCGACAGTCAAAGATATCCATGGCACATTATGTCCCAAATCCTTCATATCCTCCGACAAGTTGGAGGCCTCCTTCTTCACAGGCTCAACACGTTCCCTCGTAAAGAAGAATGTACAGAACAACAATATCGCGGCGGCCACAGCATATATCAACGCAGTAGTCGCGAATGCCTCCTGACCTGATTGCTGATACTTTTGACTGATAGTACGGACAATCGTGAACACGAATCCATAACTCAACAGACAGCCCACCTGCGCCAATACATTCCTATACGATGAAACAACATCTCTTTCCTTCGGCTCCGCTGAGATGACACCCATCAACGCTCCATATGGCACATTGACTACTGAATACATCAAACGGAACGCAAGGAACGTAAGATAAGCATAAATGATCTTTCCCGAATCACTTAAGGCTGGCGTACGGAATGTCATATATCCAATCACACAAAACGGTATCAAACCGAACAAAATCCACGGACGGAATCGACCCCAACGGGAATTCTTTCTGTCGGCGATGGCGCCAATCACAACGTCGAAAGCGATATCAATACATGAGATGATCAATATCATCGTTCCAGCCACCTTCGCATCAATGCCGAAATAATCCGTATAGAACACCGTGGCAACACATATCAACCCCCAAAAGAGGTTGCATGCCAAATCTCCTACACCATAGGAGAGTTTCTCTACGATAGAGAGTTTTTGATTGTTTTCCATTGTATTAAAATTTTTATTGATTTCCAATTATTTAAGTGCGTCAGGATTCAACTTCACCGGCGATTGCGCCGTGAATGGCACCTCGCCGCACAAGGCTCTGACCACAGCCGTCTGCGTGAAAGGATCGATGCTGTAGGCATTGACCTTCAACGGTGCGACTCCCTCGTAGCAATCGTTCAGGAACGGATTGCTGTAAGAGATGGCGATGCGCTTCTTCGGATCCGTCATGTTGACCGTCCACACACCGAACGACTCCTTGTCCTTGAAGAACGGTGTGCCCAATGGTGCGAAGTAACGGTTCTCGAAGCAGACGATGATCTTGTCGTAGTAATCCAGCGAATCGATGCGGTAGCCCCAATCGTAGAAGTGAGGGTTAACCATCATCGTCACATCGAAGCCACGCTTCTCGAACTCTTGTTTCGTGACGCTGAACTTGCCCTCGTCCAAGCAATAGCCTACCGGCACGATCAGCAGTTTTTTCGTGATGTCCGCCTTCAAAGGGATGTCTCCGTTGCGGTCCTCCTCCAAAGTGACAGCGGCCTCAGCCAACTTGGTGCCGGTCTCCTTCACGAAGGTCTTCGTCTCCTCGCTCATCGGAGTGCAGAGGGAATCCGGGGAGATCTTCTCCAGCAAACCGAAACGCTCGCGCAACGCCCACACACGGCTGACAGCGTCATCCAAGCGGGACATCGGGATCTCTCCCCTGTTGATCCTCGCTTCGATGGTGTCCATATATGCCAAGGAAGGCCAAAGGACGATATCCGCACCCGCTATGAAGCATTGCACGGAAACCTCCAATTCATTTTTGTAGTAACCTGCGCAACCACCCATGTTGAGCGCATCGGTGATCACCACGCCACTGTATTTCATCTTATTCTTCAACAGGTCTACCATCAACTCCTTGGAAAGGGTAGCTGGCGGCAATTGACCATTGATCTTTTCCTTTTGGTAGAAAGGCAATTGGATATGACCCACCATGATGGAGGCCGCCCCGTCATCGATCATCTCGCCGAAGAGCTTGCCGAAGGTCGCCTTCCACTCAGACTCCGAGAGAGAATTGGCGGTCGTCACGATATGCTGGTTACGCATGGTGACGCCATCGCCCGGAAAGTGTTTCACGGTGGAGATGACGTTCTGCTCATGGATACCCTCCATCTGTTTCTTGAGGATAGGGATGGCCTTCTCCACGTCGTCGGAGACGGAACGTTCGATGACCAACTCCTGAAGAGGGTTCATGTTCAGGTCGCATACAGGATGCAGCAACCAGTTGAAGCCCATCTCCTTCGCCTCTGAGGCGATCGCCTTGCCGAAATCGTAGGCCAAAGTAGGGTTGTTGGCCGCGCCGAGCGACATCTCGGCCGGCATATGCGTATACTTCGGGTAGGTCTCGCCCAAGCCACGCTCAAAGTCCTCGCTGAAGAACAAAGGATACTTGGCTGCCGCGTAGTAGTCCTTCATCGCGCTTGCGATCAGGTTCTCCGAAGAGGTGTTGTATTGTTTCTGGTAGTTGTCGAAATACCAGCGGGCGATGAAGAAACCGCCGATAGGGTATTTCTCCATGAAGGCCTTCATGTCTCCGTTGCCGATCTTCTTCTGATCGTAGTATTGGGAGACCACCATCATGGTCTGTCCGATCTTCTCACGGACAGAAAGATTTTTCCAAGAGGTGTCAATTGCGGCGAACTTATAGCCCACGTTCTCTTGAACAACATTTTTAGTACTCTCTTTCGGGGAATCGCACTGCGTAAACGTCAATGCGCCCAAAGCCATCACGAACAGGCCTTTTATCATTCCGACTCTCATACCTCTTGCAAAATCCGTTATAGTTAAAAAAAGGAAGCACCCCCATGGTGGGGATGCGTTCCATGTTACTTCGTATACAAATTAGACTGCTTCAAAACAGTAGAGTCCGCTCCTCCCTTGTTCACAACAGAGAGAACACGCTTGATGTAGTCGCCCGATGGGGTGACATCGTTCCATGCCTCTCTGGCACATGCGCCAGGAACGAGAGCCGAAGAGGAACGCTCATTGTCAGAGAAACTCCAGTTACAGAAGCTAACCTTTTGGTTGCCAGCGTTGTTGCCGCTCAGCATGAGCAACCACTTGTCGGTACGGTCGAAGTCCAACTCGCCGTTACCGTTCGCCTCGCACAGACCGAACTCAGAGCAGAAGACTGGCAGTTTGCCCAAAACATCATACATATAGGCGTACATATTGTAATAATCAGGCTTTCCGTCTTTCTCGAAGCCCTCATTATGCTCTTTCGCATAGAAGTGGAAGGCGTACATGACGTTGTCATGCTTCAGACGAGCGTCGCGGGCAGGCAACGAGTCGCAGAGATCCTTGCCATTTCCCTGATACATACCCTCCTTCAGGCAAGCGTCCACCAGCTGATCCCATTGTGGAGTACCCACAATGACGATAGGATGGGTGACGCCAACCGAGTCGTAACCCTCCTGGATGGCAGGGATGATGTCGTCGGCATAGTCGGCGATCATGTCCCAAGTGACATTGGTCTCCTTGGTGCATACCCAAGGATGGATAGGGTCACCTTTCTCCAGACAGTTATTCGGCTCATTACAAATCTCATAGAGCAGATGTTCTTTGCCGGCATACTTCTTCGATATGAAGCTGAAGAACTCCTTGGCGCCGCCATATTTGGAATCCAACGGATTGCCTGGTGTCAGGATATGCCAGTCGACGATGCAGTAGATACCCAACTCACCGCAGATATCTATCATTTCGCACATCTTCTGCTGGAAGCCTATAGGATTGGTGTTGTAACCACCCTCCTCGACGTACATCGCCAAGCGAAGCACACTGATGCCCCACTCCTCGACCATTGTCTTGATGGACTCCTTGTTGTAGCAGTCGCCGCACCATTGCCATCCCATCGTACTCATACCAGCCAATTGGACAGGATTACCGTCTTTATCGCAAAGTTGTAGATCCTTGACCTGCAGTCTTCCATGCTTAGCCACCGGCGAATTCACCGGATAAGGGGAAACATTCTTCTTCTGTTTAGCATTATTGCCTCCGCCGCCACATGAAACCAGCAGGGCGAGAGCCATCAACGCACCAAAAAACAATCTCTTCATTTATCGAAAAATTTATGTTAGAAAGAAAAGCAGGGAAGCCACCCGGATTGAGTGGCTTACCTTGCTGACAGTTGTGTTATCCCATAATAACCTCAACAACATTCTTGCTGCCCTTAGGCTGCATAGGAACGATGTTGCCGGCTACTTCCTTGCCATTCACGATCAACTTCTTGACGCCCTTCTGAACGCCTGTCGGGTTGACCACCTTGATGCTGTAGTCCGCGTCACGGAACTTACGGTTCACTGAATAGCCCTTCAAGTCGACAGGGAGGCATGGGTTGATCTCCAAACCATTGTAAGCAGGCTTGATACCCAACAAGTATTGGCTAACCGTCAACCACATCCAAGCGGCCGTACCCGTCAACCATGAGTTCTTACCCTCACCCGGCTTAGCGGCGTCCTTACCTGCAACCATCTGGCAGTTCACGTATGGCTCAACCTTGTGGAGCGCCTGATCCTTCAAGTACATAGGGGCGATCTTGCGGAAGAGCTCCCAAGCGTCGTTACCACGTCCGGCAACCGTCTCACCGATGATCACCCAAGGGTTGTTGTGGCAGAAGATACCCGCATTCTCCTTGTATCCTGCAGGGTATGAACTGATCTCACCCATCTCGACATGATATTTCGTATAGGCAGGGTTGTTAAGAACCATACCGTGCTCGCAATCCAAATATTTCTTGCAAGAGTCAATGGCCTTGTCGACCATACCCTCTTCCAAACCGATACCAGCCATCGTACAGAATCCCTGGCTCTCGATGAAGATCTTACCTTCCTCACACTCGTGGGAACCGATCTTGTTTCCGTCGAAGTCGTATGCGCGGAGATACCACTCACCGTCCCAACCATGCTTCTTGACAGCCTCAACCATCGAGTCGATGCACTTCTGGGCACGCTCAGCCTCAGCGGTCTCGCCGATTTGCTTACAGAGCTCCACATAATCCTTTCCAGTCACAACGAAGAGACCAGCGATCATCAAAGACTCGGCCTTGCTGCCCTCTGTCTTGTTCTCTGTAGTCTGGAAGGACTCGTTAGGATCCCAAGAGAAGCAGTTCAGGTTCAAGCAGTCGTTCCAGTCAGCACGTCCGATCAATGGCAACATGTGAGGACCGAGGTTGTTGACAACGTGGTCGAAGGAAATCTTAAGGTGCTCGAAGAGAGATACTTCCGTACCTGGTTTGTTATCGAACGGAACTGGCTCCTTCAAGATGGAGAAGTCGCCGGACTCCTTCACATAGGCAACCGTACCGAAGATCAACCAGCATGGGTCATCGTTGAATCCACCACCGATGTCGTTGTTACCACGCTTCGTCAATGGCTGGTACTGGTGGTAGCAACCACCGTCAGGGAATTGCGTGGAGGCGATGTCTATGATACGTTGACGGGCACGGGAAGGAATCTGGTGCACGAAGCCGACCAAGTCTTGGTTGGAATCGCGGAATCCCATACCACGTCCGATACCACTCTCGAAGAAAGATGCCGAACGGGAGAAGTTGAAGGTGATCATACACTGGTATTGGCTCCAGATGTTCACCATACGATTCAGCTTGTCGTCGTCAGACTTCACTACATATTTATCGAGAAGCTCATCCCACATAGTCGCCAACTCAGCGAAAGCGGCATCCACAGCCTCAACAGTCGCGAAACGGTTGATGGTGGCGAGAGCCTTCTTCTTGTTCACCAAAGTAACGTCTGAATCCTGAGAAGAGATGAGTGTGCCATTCTTCTTACGGGCGATATCCTCCTGGGAGAATTTCTCCTCACGAGCGTTCTCCACATAGCCGAGGACGAAGATGTAATCTTTGCTCTCTCCTGGCTTCAACTCAACCTCCACGTAGTGGGAAGCGATCGGAGACCATCCGTGTGCGAGCGAGTTGCCTGGCTTGCCAGCCATTACGCACTGAGGATCAGCGAATTCGTTATAGAGTCCGATGAAAGACTCACGGTCCGTGTCGTAACCATCGATCTTAGCGTTGGTCAACGCATAGTATGCGTAGTGGTCGCGACGCTCCTTGTATTCTGTTTTGTGATAGATCACGCTACCATCGATCTCAACCTCACCGGTAGACCAGTTACGTTGGAAATTCTCCATGTCGGTAGCGGCGTTCCAGAGACACCATTCAGCGAAAGAGAAGAGCTTGATCTTCTTGGTATAAGTAGTGGTGTTCTTCAAAGTAACTTTCTGCACCTCCGCCCAGGTCTTCAAAGGAACGAAGAAGAGGACTGAAGCCTCGATGCCGTTCTTGGCGCCCGTGATGCGGGTGTAGTTCAAACCATGGCGACACTCGTAAGCGTCGAGCGGAGTCTTGCATGGTTTCCATCCCGGATTCCATACAGTGCCATTATCGTTGATATAGAAATAACGTCCGCCATTGTCCATAGGCACACCGTTGTAACGGTAACGGGTAATACGGCGGAACTTAGCGTCCTTGTAGAAACTATAACCACCCGCAGTATTCGAAATCAAACCGAAGAAATCTTCGTTTCCCAAATAGTTGATCCATGGGAATGGAGTCGCGGGATTGGTGATGACAAACTCACGGTTCGCATCGTCAAAATGTCCAAAATTCATATTCTTTCTTTTTATTTAAAATTTACTTTTCTCAAAAGGAGTATCTACATACATCGTACAAATATACTACAATATTTGGTTTATACAACACTTTTCAAAAAAGGATTTTTCCACGGGTTATCCACCGTTTCAACATCCATGTCCGTTCCGTCGGGAACACGGGGGAAAAGGTTGCGCGACATATGGTCCCAAAAGAGCGAACAAGGAGGAAACGGCACTGTTCCCTCCTTGTGTCTCAATGGATATTATGATTCGGGGACGGTCCCCGGACTCATTGCTTCTTCGAGGAAGAGTCAAACACATTCTCCTCTTCCACCTCTTCTTCCTTGTCGACGTTTTTGAACGTGACGTCGAAACCGAGCTTCAGCCCGAGATAGACATCATGGTAATTGCTGTTGATGCCCTTCCATCCTGCCAACTCACGGTACTCAGGGTTGGAATCCTTACAAGCCAATCTGTCAAGCACCAAAGCCACAGAGAAGGATTTGTAGTGCAGACCTGCGCCGAACTCCAAGAAGAGACCATGGTTCTCCGTCGTGACGCCCGGATCGCTCTGATCCACCTTGAAGCTGTAAGTGTTCAATCCAACCGCATAACCGAACCTTCCGTCCAAGAACGGAGTGACCTTGCGCGGAAGGAATTTCCAACGTGCGGAGACGTAGACCGGAAGCCTATAGACTTGCTCCTCATATTCGTCCTTCAACGTAGGATTCCATGCCAACAACTCGTCGAATCCATCGATCTTCATGCTGCAATAGTAGAAGGAGACACCCCATCCCACGGAAAGATTAGCATTGAACTGGTAGGCCGCATTCAAACCCGCGGTGATGTCGAAATTCAACTTAGATTCCACACGGTTACTGTAGACCATCTTGCCACCGCCCACCTCAGGACGGAAGAGAAGTCCTTCACTGTATGGAACATACGGATCTGCCGTGTCCGCAGCGACGGAATCCGTCACCTCCTCAGGCAACGACTCCAACTTCGCGGCCGCTAAATTCGTCGTGGTGACCGCTGAATCCGCTATGGCTGCCACAGAATCCACTACGGCTGCCACACTGTCATACTCCACCGGTGATACTGGTACCGACAATTCGTCCTCTGCAAAAGATGCCGACGCGAATGCCACCATCAGCGTCAACAACGAAATAATTTGTTTCTTCATCTATTTTTTTGATTTAATATTAGACTAAAGTGTATCTCATGGTTGTCTATACGGCAAAAACCCATCACGGTTCCAAGCCCTGTTGTCCTCTATATAATTTCAACATCCAACGATCTTTCTTCGTGGCGTTACGGAAATTCTTGTAGTACGCCGGATAGCCGGTCACGACCACTTCGATCTCCGTCTCGGAGGCATGTACTTCATAACGCACACCTATCATGACGTCGGCTTTATACTCTTTCTCCGCATGGGCCAAAGCTATATCCTTGTATCTCTGTATCTTCTCTTTCGCATCCCCATCCATGTTGACACTGAACGTCTCCTTGTACGTCACCTTCTCGTTCCCGATCATCTCCAAATCGGCGATGAGGGGATTCATGATGATGCCATTCGCCGGTTCCATCGTATTCGAGTTACTGCTCTCTTCGTAGGAGAAAGGGACTGACTTCGACTTGCTAAGAGCCGGGGAGGCACAGCATACAGCCATTACCGAAACGCACACGAACTGTTTAAAAATTCTACACTTCATAGATGTCAAAATGAAAAATCGCACAAAAATAATTTTTTTTTCAATTAAACAAAAATGATTGGAGGCAAGAAGTCACGGAAAATTCATTTGCCGTACAAAGAACCTACAAGTATTTACTATTTAAATATTTACAATTTACTATCTAAGTATTTGTGATTTACTATTTAAATGTTTACGATTTACTGTCTAAGTATCTGCGATTTACTATTTAAGCATTTACAATTTACCACTTTAAACCACGGCAGGCACAATCTTCACACTCCTTCCCGGATGGAACCGCCATGGGCAAGGGATCAATTCCAGAGCCCTATAAGGGGAAAAGGCGGGTCTACCACTTGGACAGACCCGCCTCCTCTCATCTCGTCAATACCTGTTACTCCTTCACGACCTGCGTCACGGCCACTCCGTCAGAGAAGATGACCTTCACGCCGTAGACACCACTCTCCAAACCGGAGATGTCCACCGTCTCCTTCGCACTTTCCTGCAGGAAGCGTCCCGTGAGGTCGAAGAGCTGCACCTTCGTCAAACGCATACCCTCTGGCACAGAGACACTGAACTCGTCCTTCGTAGGGTTCGGATAGAGGGTGACGATTTGCTTTTCAAGAGGATTATTTTCCACGCCATTGATTCCATCACAAGTCTCGAAGTTCCTCGGCTGGGTCAACAACTGCTTGATGTATTGACCGGACTCGGAAACCATGTTCCAATTTTTGCTTTTGGATGCATCTGGCTGCAAAGCGGCGGAGGATTCTTCCTTATCAGAGAAGCTCCAATTCACCCAACTGATTTTACGCTCATTCATCCACTCCATCCACGTATTGCACTCGTTAATGAAGACACCCCCGGTTCCGGAAGCCTTCGTCGTACCGAACTCCGACACGAAAATCGCCAAACCATTGTTGATCGCCTTATCCGCCTTATCCCGCAAAGATTGGGAGTGATCTCCAGAGTAGAAATGGAGCGCATACATCAAATTGTCATACGACAACGGATCCTGAGACGCCAAGTCCACATCCTGACTCCATGTCGGGGTGCCACAGATGACGATCTTATCCGGGTCATTCGCACGGATCACAGGAATCACCTTATCCGCATACTCCTTCACATGGGACCACCTCACCATGAATCCGTTCGGCTCATTGCATATCTCATACAAGACGTGTTTGTCGTCCTTGTGCTTCGCTGACATATAATCCCAAAAAGGTATCGCGTCATCCAACGTGATGTTCGGGTTTCCGCTTCCTTCCTGCAGGACATGCCAGTCGATGATGCAGTATATGCCCAGCTTTCCGCAGATATCCACCAGACTATCGATGTATACGTTATAATCTTCTTTGCTCTTCCACTGTGTAGTGTCCGTCTTGCAATACCCTCCTTTTTGATGCGTATAGATAGCCAAACGGAATATGTCTATGTGCCAATCGTTCACCAATGTGGTCAACGACTCCTCCGTATAGCATTGGGGGAACCAAGCCAAGCCATGGGAACTCATTCCCTTCAGTTGTACGGGCTTTCCGCACTCGTTCACCATCTGGGTGCCCTGCACGGAGAGCTTGCCATTGAGATAAACCGGAGAACCTGCCGGATAGGTGCGGGCCGACCCCGGCGCAGAGGATACCTGATTCCCCATCGCTCCTTCATTTTGATCATACCCGCCCGCGAAAGCAAACGTGTCGGCAAAGAAAAACATTGCCGTAAGCACAATCATCTTAGTAAACGTTCTTGCATTCATAACACTTACACTTTAAAATAAAAAACTCATTAATAAAACAATAGTGTTCAACTTGTCGTTGCTCCAAAAATAGAAACACACCCGACATGCGATCATTCGGGCGCAAATATATAAAAGTTTTTTTCACAAAAAAAACACTTGACTTAACACAGGGGCCTATGCCCTGCCAAATGTGCGTCCGAAGGAACATCAAGGTGGGAACCCACAAAAAAGAAGATTGCCGCAGGACAGGCCCCGCAGCAATCTTCTAAAAGCTTATCGTTTTTATACTACACGTGTTATTCCTTCACAACCTGCGTCACGGCCACCCCATCGGTGAAGATGATCTTCACGCCATAGACACCACTCTCCAAACCGGAGATGTCCACTGTCTCCTTCGCGCTTTCCAGCAGGAAGCGTCCCGTGAGGTCGAAGAGCTGCACCTTCGTCAAGCGCATTCCCTCCGGCACAGGAACATTGAACGCATCCCTCGTAGGGTTCGGATAGAGCACCAACATCTGATTATCGAGAAGGATATCCTCCACCCCATCGACACATGAATGGAACTCGTTCGGTGAAGACAACTGTTCTTTGATGAACTCCCCGGAAGCGGACGTCGAAGTCCAGTTTCTAGAACCACACGCCCCATTGTTCAATGCGGAGTTCGTCTCCGAGCCATCCGCAAAGCTGGCGTATGTCCAACTGAGGCCTTGCGCCTTCATCCACTCGATCCACGTCGCCCCCTCCGTCGTGTTGATGGAACCTCCGTTCACCGTAGAGAGCGTGAACTCGGAGACGAACAACGGCAAGCCCTTGGCGATGGCGGCGCCAGCCTTCTCTCTCAGAGACTGCCCGTCCGAAGCGGCGGCGAAATGCATCGTGTACATGACGTTGTCATCCTTCAACGGATTCGCCGCGACAGACTCCCACTCACGATCCTGTGACGGAGTACCGCACAGGATGACCTTCTCTTTGTCAAACTGGCGGATCAGGGCGATCATTGAGTCCGCATAGCTCTTTATCGCACTCCACTCCACACCATTGGCATTGTCGCATATCTCGAAAAGCACATGGTCGAAATTCTTGTACCGCTGCGCCATGTGGCGCCAGAATATGGTGGCCTCCTTGAGGTTGTCGTTCGGGTCTCCCTTCTCGGTAAGGTGCCAATCCACCACACAATAGATTCCCTTCAACCCACAATACCGAACCAACTCGTCCACCTTATCGTTATAGTTGTACATAGCCAATTGGTCGGAACCGGACACGCAGTAACCACCCTCTCCGTTCGTGTGGACGGAGATGCGGAACACACTGGCGTTCCAATCCCTCTGCAACGATGTGAAGGAAGAGGAGTTATAACACTTCGAGTAAGCTGAAATATTATCGGAACTAAGTCCCCTCAGCTGGACATCGAAGCCACACTCGTTCACCATATGTCCGTTCTGCACATGAAGCTTACCGTTATGATAGACAGGGGATTCCTTCGGATACTTCACGGCATCCATCGGATTCACATTCTCCACATACTCAGGGATCTCCACGGTGTCACCATTGCATGGCTCGAAATTCTTCGGCTGGCTCAATAACCGCTTAATGTATTGCCCGGACTCGGAGACCATGTTCCAGTCTTTTTTCCTAGCCGCATCCGGTAACAAGGCGGCGGATGATTCTTCCTTATCGGAGAAGCTCCAGTTCAGCCAACTGATTTTACGCTCATCCATCCACTTCATCCATGTGTTGCACTCGTCGAGGTAGACTCCTCCGTTTCCACTGGCCATCGTCGTGCCGAACTCCGTCACAAAAATCGCCAAGCCACTTTTTATCGCCTTATCCGCCTTATCCCGCAAATACTGAGTGTGCTCACCGGAATAGAAATGCAACGTGTACATCACATTGTCATACGTCAGCGGATTCCGTGCCGCCAAGTCCACATCCTGGCTCCATGTCGGGGAACCACAAATGATGATCTTGTCAGGATCGTTCGCACGGATCACAGGAATGACCGCATCCGCATATTCCTTCACGACAGACCACGTCACTTGGTTGCCGTTCGGCTCGTTGCAGATCTCGTACAACACATGCTTGTCGTCCTTGTGCTTCGCGGACATATAGTCCCAGAAAGGGATCGCATCCTCCAACGTGTTGTTCGGGTTTTCACTACCTTCTTTCAGGACATGCCAATCGATGATACAGTAGATACCCAACTTTCCGCATATATCCACCAACCCGTCGATGTATGCGTTATAATCCTCCTTGCTCTTCCACTGATCCGTGGTATAGCCGCCCCACTCATGGGTGTAGACGGCCAAGCGGAAAATGTCTATGTGCCAATCGTTCACCAATGCGGTCAACGACTCCTCCGTGTAACATTTTGGGAACCAAGCCAGACCGTGGGAACTCATGCCCCTCAGTTGGATCGGATTGCCACACTCGTTCACCATGTAGGTGCCCTGTACGGAAAGCTTACCATTGTAAAAGACCGGAGAGCCCTCCGGGTAGGTGTACCCCGCATCGGGCGCAGGGGAAACTCGATTCTCCATCTCTTCTCCATTTAAGTCGTACCCGCCAGCATATACCGACGCGCCAGCAAAGACAAACGATGCCGTAAGCACAACCATTTTTAAAATCACTTTTGCATTCATAACACTTACACTTTAAATTAAAAATAACACAATAGTATTCAACCTGTCGATGCTTAAAAGCGCACCTAACATACGTTCATTCGGGCGCAAATATATAAAAGTTTTTTCACAATAAAACCACAACTTAACGCCGAGCTACGATGCGACAGGAAATAGACTCCTATCGATTATTTTTCAACCTTGGATTTAAGTGTTTCCACTTCCTTCTGCAATTGGATGACATGTAATGTAAGCTCCTCTATTTTTTCAAGCAATAGATTAGTCATGTCTGACACATTCATTCCTTTCTCCGAAAAATCCTCTGCGGATGGAATGCCTGGCAAGTGCTTGTTCTCCTTCACATAAGCCTCCACATCACTCAACGATTTCAATTCATAATTATCACTAAACACATAATCAGCGGCATGGTTCATGTCCACATCGATACTTTTCGCCTTAATTCTTTCCGTACTAATCTCCGCAACCCTCAATTCTTCCTTGCAAACGATCTTACCATCAACGTTCATAATCCCGTTTATTCCTTCTCCAAACTTAAAATTATAGGCGGAAGCCTCGAAATTAATCGGAGTCCACCAGTATCCATGAGAATTATACATAGTCGTGAAATATGGGCCACTTCCACGGTCTGCAGGATCAAAAGAAACTCTTAACGTTGGATATTGCATGGCGATATCACTATACAACATGAACAAAGGGCAATATTCACCCTGGACATCTCTTTTCACTAACCTTAAAGTATCACAATACACTTCATTAGCATAAATTATACTAGCAATGAAACATCCCACAAAAAACAATAGAACTTTACGTACAAGATTTGCCATTTCAACCTTTTTTTATATGAAACTTAAATTAATAACATCTTCGCGACAGGAACTTATTCTCCCCCAATAGTATAGCAGAAAACATCTTTTACAAATAATTGACGACAAAGTTTTGTCGCTCTTCTGCGGGAAACAAATGAATTCACACAGCTATTCGGACACAAAAATATATTTTTTCTTAGAAAATATTGGGTTTTTTCGGCAAAAGTGCATTTTTACATGAAAGATGTTGGGGCGAATGAAAAATTAAGATAGTTTTGCAAAACTATTCGGATAAGTAGACGGGTTCATGTGCATCAGCGAAGACGGATCTTCAATGAGGGGCTGGATTTGCTATTGATGCGAAAAGTATAAATGAAACTAAAAAGGATAAAGTATATGGGGCATAACGAAAAACACTTGAGGAGATTCTTAATTGGAATGTCTTTACTCGCTGCGAATGGCATGACTTCGCTAAATGCTCAAACCCAATGTGTTGTGGCCAGCACGAACTTCGACACGAACTCAGATCTGTGCTGTCCTGTGCTGACTTCAGACGAAAAGGGTTGGTATGACGAAGATCTTGACTGGACTAAGCTATGCAAGTCGGACATGTTCATTGGTCCTGAGTACGCGAAGCAGGAAGGAATAGGCGGTGTGTTCTCCAGTGACGCCAACAACGACATGAAGAAGATTGACGCAGTCTTCCACCTGAACGACCTTCAGGCGAATGGAGGCAAGGCGCAATATGGCTACTCCATCGTCACGGCACAACCGAAACTCATACACTCGTTCTGTCAGGCGAATGAGACCGCCAACAACATGTACGTCAACATCGGTTCCGCCGCCAAGTGCCCGATCGTTTCCTACACGGTATACGGATTGAACCCGGGCTCCTCGGTCGAGCTCTCCTTCAAGCTGTATAACTTGCTGGACCCAACCTATTTCGAGCACCTGGCCACAAATGTTTGCGTGGGCTCAGGAGCAAACACGCCACAGATGCGGGACTTCATCACAAAATACACCTACTCCAACGCGGGAACAATCAACGGTAACGCATTGGGATTCGGTGTCGTGTCGAGCGACGACAACGTGGAATTCAACACATCCTACAACAACGAACTTGTGCTGACCAATTCAAAACACGCCACCACCGCCACCGCCGCCTACGGAAAATCCACTACCGTGACGCATAAGGCAACCGTGCCCGAGTCAGGCAACATCACATTCTACTTCTACCGTACCGCCGACTGCTTCCAAATACCTGTCGGCATCGACGACATCAAGGTGACAGGTGAGGTGAAACCTATGATCTCAAGCACAGGTAACCCTTGCCCAGAACAACCATTACGCGTGACCACCAAGCAAGGCTATCCGGAAGGCACGAAGTTCTCTTGGAAGGAATCGGTGACCAACCAGTCTTCCTCCGACCTCAGCTTCAACTTTATCCCAGACAAGCCGGACACCGACTACAAGATAACGCTTGAGGTCACCATGCCTGGCTGCAAGTCAGCCACGTCGGATATCCTGAAAGTACATTCCGGAACCTGTTGTACAAGTGCGGAAGGCGCCCCAATGGCGATGACCAACTTGTTCTTCGACGACTTTGGAACTTTCCCTTCCGACGACACCTACGAATGGACGGACAGATTCGGGACCACACACACGGAAAAGATCCCTGCCGGGCAAGTGCACACGTCCCAATCCCACGGCGGAGACCTGAAGATCCCATACGTCAAGGCATATAACATCGAGAACAGTGGCGCCACACTGACAGTGCCGGTAGCTGGCGGCACGAAGAAGGAGCTGTACGAACACGGCGTGTACGTCGTCTCCAAATACGGTGGCTATCCGGGTGGCGTGCCTTACGACAATTCGGGCACACAAACGGGTGGTATGCTCCAGTTCGACCTCCTGGACGACGGTTCGCAGGATGATTTCTTCGAGATTGACATCGACCACATCTGCACGGGTAAGGACATCACCTTCGGTGCGGACTTCGCATCCATCTCCATGCACCCCGGATCCATCGAGGTGAGATTGGAATACAAAGACAATGTCCTGGATAGCGAGTTCAAATACTTCAAAGACGGTGCGGACGGTTGGAAACATGCCAGCAAGAACTTCACAATCAAATCCGAAGATGTAGGCGGCGCGTCCGAGGTCTCCATCAAGATGAAGGTGAGACACTACGGATACGACGAGAGCAGCAACCCGATCTACGGCGAAACGAGAGACTACGCCATCGACAATATCATCTTCCAGGTATGTACGCCTCCTGATGTGAACATGGAGTCGTCGGTAAGCACCGGCAAGGATATCCTTGACCTGTGTACCGAGGATGTGCTGACCCTAACCTCCGTAACATCGGACGCCGTAAAGAGGTTCTACCTATACTCCGGAAGCCAAATCGACCCGAACAAAAAGGTGGGCTACGTCTACCAATATACTTTCCAAGACCCATCCACCGAGAGCGAGACCAACCCTATCAACTGGAAAACGCTCCACAAGCAAGAGGTGGTGGAGACGGAGAGCTTCGACGTGGCGGTGGAAGAATATTGGGATGATATATTCTCCAACCTTGAGGATGACCCTAAGCATGAGAAGCGCATCTACTTCCGTGTGGTCGTGGGTGAGTATTCCGATCTGCTCGCTGACCAATCATGGAAGAAGAACTCAGCCTTCTCCCCTTGCCGTAAGATTTCCATCTCCACCATCCCAGTCGTGGCCGGTCTGAACTGCGCCGCTTGCGAGAAGGTGAAGGAGGCTGCGATCATCTCGGCGGATCCTACCACCAAAGTGACCACCAACTCAAAGAAGGAAAAGGAGGTGAACCTCTGTCCGGGCGAGATAGCCAAACTGACGACAAAGGCATTCGCTCCGACCGACCCTACAGTAATGGGCCTCACGGTCGGTCCTGCCGACGAGCCCCGCAAATACGTGGCTTCCTGGCATAAAGGCTCCAAGAAGGCCTCTGGTGCCCCTGGCGCCGGATACACCTCAGGAGACGAAACGACCTCCTATAACGTGACTTGGGAGGACGCTGACTGGTACTACCTATTGGTGAGGGACATCGAATTCCCTGGCGAGGACGGACAAAGCTGTTGGGTATGGGATAGTATCCACATCATCGCCAACGAGATGCCGGACAAGACACTGGAAGACCCAGACCCATTCTGCGAAGGATTGCTCGAAACGGAACCTTCAAAGAAGATCGACAAGCATGACATCATTTGGTACACAAGCAACGACACATCCCAATCGACCTCAGAACCTAAGGTGGCTGACGTGCTGGCCGACGATTCCCCTAAGACATTCTTCTACGTTGTGAAAAATAAGGAGACGGGCTGTCGCTCGGACGTGAACGGATATGTAGTCACTGTGAACAAAATCCCTGCGGTTGATCTGGACGGAACCCTGGCGGACTTCTGTGCGACGGTGGACGACCCGTCCAAGCAATCACCGGAAGCGACAGCGATCCCTTCACTGCCAAAACCAGCGGACGCTAGCCTAACCATAGATTGGTATACGGATAAGAACAGACAATCCGCCGCGAAGACTGACTTGTCCTCCCTGTCCGGAAGTCTTGATCCATACACCTACTACTACAAGGTGACAAGCAAGGAGGGTTGCTCGGACACCTCACACATCACCTTCAACGCCATGCCTACGGTATTGGTGGACCCATCGGCGGAGCCTGTCTGCGACAACACCACAGTGAGTGTCCAAACGACTCCAGGATCCGCTACGGCACAATGGTCCAACGGCAAGACGGATAACTCCTTCGAAATCACTACGGCGGCCGACGCAGGTGAACTGAGCGTGACGGCCACAGCGACAGGTTACTGCTCCAGCGCGACCGGCAAGGTGAAGGCTGACTTCTACGAGAGCCCTGCCAAGCTGACCACCGCCACCGTCCAATACCTGAAGACGGAACCTATCAAGGATATCTTAACCCAAAAGGCGGATGCCGTAACGGGCAAGACGGCCGATGGCACAATCATGTGGCTGGGCCAGTTCAAAGACGAGACGGAGCCTTCCTCCACCTCAGGGGCATCATCGACCACCCCTACCCCTACGGCAAAGGATCTGTCATCCACGGAAGATGAGACTTACTATTACTGGGTATTCCAACAAACCACCAATCCTGACGGCACGACCTGTCAAAGCGGCCTGACGAAATTGACGGTGATGATACTGGGTGCGCCTGCTCCATTCGTGTCGGATACGGTTTATTGCTTGAACGACACCCCAGCGGATTTGTCGAAGAACGCCAAAATCAACCAGATGGACCCTTCCAAGACCTACGAACTGCTTTGGTACAACGCACCTTCCGGAGAATCGGGTTCCACCACTCCTCCAACGGTCTCAACCACCACCGCGGGAGAAACGACCTACTACGTATCACAACGTGACGCGAACAGCATCGACAACGAGAGCTCACGTATGCCTATCAAGGTAACCGTGTATGAGGTGCCAGCCCCTAAGATCGACCCGGTATCGGATTACTGCGTGGGAGATGTGGCTTCCCCATTGTCAACCACTCTGACCAAAGACGAAACAAACTTCCTTGTGGCAGATAGACTGGAATGGTCCGACGGCTCAACCACAGGCACGACATTCACTCCAAACACATCGGTTAACTCCACAACCACCTACACCTACTCGGCTAAACAATACTACAAACTGACGAGCGGAGCGGAGTGCGAAAGCGAGGAAACCCCATTGACGGTGACTGTCAACTTCACACCAGTACCTGGCGACGCCACGGTTTCATTCATCGCGGCCGAAGTGGGTGACGACAAGAAGACATTCCCTGCCATCACCACGAAGAACTGGGAGGAGGAGTCCGGTTATACCTACTACTACGCGCTGGAAGGAACGACAAACTTCCAGAAAGATGCTCCGAAACCTGAGTTCGACGTGAACAATCTGGACGGCAGCACAGTGAATATCAAGTACAGCGTATACCGTGTGGACAATGCGACGAACTGTAAGAGCGAATTGTCAACCATCACGGTGACCATCAGTGATGCGCTTCCTCCGATCGTGGCGAACGTGCTTTACTGCGAAGGAGAAGCATTGTCCGACCTGACGGCTAAGAGGAACCCTCAGACAAGCGCCAACAAGACGGAGGCGGATTACACCCTGATCTGGTATGGAACAACGAAACCTAGCTCAACGACAGACGCAGGTACGGAAGGCGACTCCTACCCATTGCAAGGGAACGCCACGACAAGCCCGGCCGGTGAGGTGACGACCACCTCCTACTACGTAGCTCAAAGAGACGATAACACCGGAGCGGTCAGCCCTGCGCAGGAAATCAAGGTGATCGTCTACCCTACTCCAGTATTATCCATCTCAACTCCAGCCGCAGTCTGCGAGACGAATGTAGATCTGTCGTCCGCAGTCACCTTAACGAACGAGGTGACCGGCGTGACCTACGACAAGTCATATTTCACAGACGCGAACGGAACCTCACCTTTGGCATCATCCAAGGTGTCGGAGTCGGGAAGCTATGGCGTCCAATACGCATACAACGCGAAAGTGAATTCGGGAGAACTTTGTAAATCGAAGATCGAACCGATCAATGTCACGATCGACACCCTGAATGTGCTAGCGGATAATGTCACCACCTGTCCGGACATGTCCGCGAAGTTCACATCCGAAGTGCAGACAAACGCATCTTCTGTCACATACGCATGGGCAGGGGATGGAGACAGCGGCAACACGGCCGAGTTCGAGACCAAGAAATTCATCGGAGGAGACTATGGAGATCATTACCCATACTCCCTGACGGTAACGGCGGGAACCTGTGTCGAGACGTTGTCATTGGAGGTTGTGTTAGGTCAGGGACCGGTTGTCGGAACATTGACCATAGCAGACCCTACGAACACCGAAGTACCGACGAAGGTATACACGAACTCACTGACATCGGAGGAGTATTACTACTGCGGCGGCGATGTCACAGTCACCCCTGCGTATGACGGAGATGGCGACTACGTGCTGACCACCCCTTCGGGAGCGACCTCCTCGGCCTCTCCGTTCACCGTGTCGGAGGCAGGTGTCTATACACTGGCCTACACGAACGGATGTCCTACCAGCGTGACGTTCCAACTGGTCGACGCGCAAATCGCCTTGACGAACACGACACCATCGTTAGGACTATGTGAAGGCGACAAATTCACCTCCTCGATAACGGTCACCCCTACGAGCGGACCGAACTACTCCATCGTATGGAAGAAAGACAACGAGGCCATCGGAGAGACATCACTCTCCTACACCATCAACGAAACTGTGGCTGAGAACAGTGGATTCTACACGGCAGAGGCGAATCGGAAAGGGTGTGTCTCCATCACGGAGATCGGTGATCTGAAGGTGACGGCAACCATCAACGTAACATTGCCTGACGAGCCAACGATATGTGAGGGAGATGAGACGGATCTGATCATAACCGATATCAAACCGGACGGCACGACCATCGAGTGGCAGACTGACCCGACAATCCTGACCGCGACCAACAGCGAAAGCGTGACGGTACAACCAACCTTCAGGGAAGGCGACGGACACCAGTCCACCTACACCTACATCGTGAGCGCACGCAACGCAAGCTGCGAGAAGACCTATCGCGTAAGCGTCAAGGTGGACGAAGCGTTGAAGGGAGAACTCGAAGGCACGACACCGATCTGTGAAGGAAATAAATCCTCCATATCCGCCGACTCTTATCAGGCCGAGACATACACATGGACGCTGAACGAGGTGCCTGTAGCCCTCTCAGCAGCCACCACAGTGACTCCTGCGGCGACTTCCACCTACAAGGTCGATATGACCCGCGGCATGTGTACCGCATCCGACGAGATAACGATAGTGGTAACCTCCAATCCGGTCATCCTAAGCATGGATTCCGTAGGAATACGAGACCGTCAGATCGAGATGGAACCTAACAAAGGTACGGGAGTGTTCACCTATTGGGTGGATGGAGATAAGACCCATAGCACGACCAGCACCCTGATCAAGGATTTGACCTTCGAGACGCATGTCATCAATGTGGTGGATGGAAACGGATGCGGTTCATCCTTCCGCTTCACACTGGATCCTCCGGAGATCTTCATCCCAGAATATTTCACTCCTAACGGAGACGGATCCAACGACCGCTGGATCATCGGTAATCTGTCAGAGACTTATCCGAATTCAGTCGTCAGCATCTTCGACCGTTTCGGGAAGATGGTAGGCCAATACCTTGGGCACAACCCGGATGGTTGGGATGGTTCATATAAAGGACAAGCTCTCCCATCAACAGACTATTGGTATGTCATCGAGATCGAGGAGATCGGAAGACAATATACAGGTCACTTCACATTGATAAGGAGATAAGGTTTATCGCCTCGAAAACTTTGGGGTGTTGTGCGGTTCATGGATCCACAACACCCCAAAATATTTTTATTCGTCATAATATTCGTACTCTTTTATTAAGCTAGCATCACCAAACCCGCCATAGGTATGCATCTCCAACAAATTGCCATATTTATCCGTTTTGTAATCGGTTGTCGAAGTGATCTCTCCGTTATAGTACGAAATGAGTTTTAACGGTCGACGAAACCCCTGGTACGTGCAGACCGAATGAGAAGAGAGTTTCCCTTCACTATAGATGGCACCATAGGTTATATTCCCCCACTTGTCATATTTTTTTACGACTCTGCTCTCCGCCCATGGCTTATCCACATACTCGTAAACGGGAGCTGTTTCCTCACTTGAGATATCTGAATCCTCCTCATATACCCGAAAGGTTCTCTCTCCAACCAGTTTCCTATATTTCCCGTCTTGCTTCACATAGTGGATGCGTTCTGTTTCATATCCATTTTTGTATTTATAAATCCACTTTTCCCCTGTCATACGACCTGTCTGTTCTATCTTCTCCGCTATATTCCCTTTCTGATCGTATGAAATATTGGTTCCAACGCTAGTATAGCCTGTTTTAGGGTTGTACCCAAACATCCTCACCACCCTTCCCTTCGCATCATAAACCGTGGAATCCACCCATTCACCTAACCGTTTAGAGACTCTACGTCCCAAAGAATCGTAATAGGAAGTGCTGATATTCTCGCCACAGATACCGTTTCTCCCGCATGAGGCAGAATCCATGCTGGACAGACGGCCATCCTTCCCATAGTGGAAGGTTATACTATCAGAGCCACTAATACCTCCTATTGACTTGCGACTCATCTTCTCCAATCGTCCCGCTTCATCGTAGGAATAGACCTCACGGGTAGTGTAGTATGTATGTTTCTTCTCCATGCTCAGAAGTTTCCCTTCGCCGTCATATTCTTTTCGGGTATAGGCATCAAGCACCATAGAATCCCTTTCTTTGACGTATTCCGAGGAGTCCACTATATTCCCCTTCTTATCGTATGTTATGTGCAGCACTTTGGATAACTCCCCATCGTAGATCTTAGTAGAACAAACCAGTCTGTTGGCTTTATCATATATATTCCTTCGCTCTTCTTTTAGTGCATTGCGTCGGTAACTCCTATCCGTCAGAAGATTTCCCTGAGCATTATAGCGCCGGATTCTTCGGGATTCCAGCTTTTGCTCATCACCAAGATAAAATTCCTTTCTTTCCACGCAATGGCCTAGGGAATTATAGCTAAACGTATACTTTTCGCGATCTCTTATATACTCAATAACCCGTTTTTGCTTGTCAAACACATAAGTGCATACGAAGTCTCCTTTCACATACTTCCCATCCTCTGTTTTTTTTGTCTTATACTCACTGACACTACGCACGTTTCCGTAACATTCGGCTCTTTCCAAATCGTTAGCCTCCCCCTTATCCTTTCTAAACAACCCCCAGACTACATCGAACATATCATCCACCGCCAAGGTGACCATGGGAGAAAACAATGCCAACCCCAATGCTAAAAGAATTTTTCTTGCCATAAGATCTATAGATATTAGTTTGTTACGATATGATGTGGAACAAATATATCATAATATTCATTCCGACAAAAGGAACTTCTCCATCAGCCTGGACACCGCATACTCTCCCAGCCGATTCTTCTCCACCTCGATGTAGGCAGAATCCCTCCTGCGCAAAAAATGTCCCTTCGCTCGGAGGAAGGCGGCATGGATGTTCTGGTGGGTCAACACATGCTTCTTCATCACAGGCGCGCCGATGATATGCAGTTCCGAGAAATCCTGCTCCAAAGGCTTCATCCAATCACTATCCGCGCTCTCGGACAGAGGTGCGGGGAGTTCCACCATAGGGTATTCGTACAATCCTTTCCATATATCCTTTCCTTCCCTGCGGCGCAGATAGGTCTTCGTGCCATCCTCCACCGCCAGATAGACGAAGTAACGGTCTCGTTGCACCATCCTCTTCGCCTTCTTCGGGTACTCCACCGCCTCCGTCAAGCCTGCCATGGCACAGCCTGCCTTTAGCGGACAAATTTCACAGTTAGGTGCGGCGGGCAAGCAGATCGTCGCCCCAAGGTCCATCACCGCCTGGTTGTACAATGCGGGACGTCCCTTATCCATCACCTCCAACGACAGCTGCGTGAAGAGGCGCTTGCCTTGCGGCGTGTCGATGGGCTCCTCCACACGGAAGAAACGTGACAGCAAGCGGTAGGCGTTGCCATCCACCGCAGGGTAAGGCAGATCGTAGGCGAACGAGCAGATGGCGGCGGCCGTGTAGTCGCCGACACCCTTCAACGAACGCACCTCCTCGTATTCTTTCGGGAAAACTCCTCCGAAGCGTTCCACCACCTGACGGGCGGCTTCCCGCATATTACGGGCTCGGCTGTAATATCCCAAGCCTTGCCACATCTTCAGCACCTCATCCTCCGAGGCGGAGGCCAAGGAGACCACGTCCGGGAAGCGCTCCATGAACCGCAGGTAGTAGGCCATGCCCTGCACCACACGGGTCTGCTGCAGTATGATCTCGGAGACCCAAATGGCGTAGGGGTCACGTGTCTGCCGCCAAGGCAAATCGCGGCCATTCCGCTGGTACCAGCTTATCAATTCATGGGAGAAGTCCATATCACATATTCAAGTAAAAATCAGAGGTGAGCGCCCTATAGGCTTCGGAGTAGTGTAGCGGACCGCCATCCTCGATCACCAGTTCATCGCAGGCGCATCTCCCCTCCGTGAGCGAGAACTCCGCCATGACACGCTTCGAAGGCGAAGAGGGGGTCGAATAGACATCCGTGCGGCGCACGCAGTAGAGGCACTGCGCCTGCGCCAAGCCCTCCAAGCGGGGGAAGTCCAGCGTGGGGATGATCACCGAGAAGCGACCCTCCGGCGTCATCAACGAGACCACCGAGGAGAGCAATTCATCATACGGCAACACATCCGCATGACGGGCCATCGAACGTCCCGCCACGGGCGATTTCTGCGAGTCCACGAAGTAAGGCGGATTGCTCACCACCCGATCGAACCGACGCCCCGACGAGGAGGCGTACGCCTGAATGGCGGAGCATACAATAGAGACCCTATCCTTCCAAGGAGAGCGCTCCACGTTCTCCACCGCCTGTGTGGCGGCCTCGGTATCCAGTTCAACGCCCACGACCTCGGCGGACGAGCGTTGCGCCGCCATCAGGGCGATCAGGCCCGTACCCGTGCCGATGTCCAGCACGGAGGCGGCACCCTCCAATCCGCACCATGCGCCCAGCAGCACACCATCGGTGCCCACCTTCATCGCACAGCGGTCTTGGAATACCGTGAATTGTTTGAACCGGAAATAGGGATTCGACATCGATTAGCGGATTCCGTATTTCAACTTCAGGTTGGTCAGGACACGCTTCGTATCCAGGGTGAAATCCCCCTGCATCATCCACGAGTAATACCCAGGGTCGGTCAGCAAGACCTCCGCCACCTTTCTACCCTTGTATTTGCCGAAATTGACGATTTCCTCCATCTTCTCGTTGTAGATGAAACGACCCGCGAAATCGACGTTATTGTTGTGGGCGGAATATTCAGACAAGAAGTCTATGTCGTTCTGCAAGTCCGGATACCGGTCGAGCTGCGCCTTGAGCACCTCGTAGGTGGCGGTGATGTCCGCCTCAGCGCCATGCGCACCCTCCAGGTCCTTGTCGCAGTAGAAACGGTAGGCGGCGGTCAGCGTACGTTGCTCCTTCTTGTTGAAGATGACCTGCGCATCCACGAACTTGCTCTTCCGCAGGTCGATGTCCACGTCGGCACGGAGGAACTCCTCCGCCAGAAGAGGCACATCGAAGCGGTTGGAGTTATATCCACCCAAGTCGCAGCCCCTCAGCCAATCCGCCAGTGACTTAGCGATCTGCTTGAAAGTAGGCTTGTCGGCCAGGTCGGCGTCTTGTATGTGGGTCAGGTCGGAGACCTCCTTAGGCAAAGGAATCTGGTTACCCATTCCGTCGACAGGCTTCAGACGGCGGGTCTTGACCTCCTGGTCACCGTTAGGCATGATTTTGATAGCGGATATCTCGATGATCCTATCCTTGGCGATATTCAGACCCGTAGTCTCCAGGTCAAAAAAGACAATAGGTTTCTTTAAATTCAGTTCCATATTATATCACGAAAAAAATGAAAAGAGAGATGCACCGCAAGGGCACACCTCTACTTATATGATTATGAACACCTTATGGTTAATCGTTCAACATCAAAGGCATGATGAGCATGCGCACCTCCTCGTTTTCCTTCTGCTCCAGCGGAACGACCAGACCCGCCTTGGAAGGGTCAGCCAGTTCGATGACCACCTCGTTGCAAGAGAGGTTAGAGAGGATTTCGATCAGCAAGGAAGACTTGAAGCCTATCCTCATCGGTTCGCCGTCATAGCTGCATACGAGGTCCTCGGTAGCCGAGATGGAGAAGTCGATATCCTGAGCCGAGATAGTCATCTTGTTCGGGAAGAGCTCCACCTTGACGAGGTTCAACGCCTGGTTGGAGAAGATGGAGATACGGCGCAATGAGTTCATCAAAGAGACACGGTCCACCGTCACCTTATACGGGTTGTTCTGAGGGATTACCGAGTTATAGTTTGGATATTTGCCCTCCTGGAGGCGGCAAACCATCACGTAGTTGTCGAAATTGAACAATGCGTTCTTAGCGTCGAACTTGATCTCCAGGTTTCCACCCACCTTAGAGAGGATGGCGCGCAGGAGGTTCGTCGGCTTCTTCGGCAGGATGAAGCTGCAATCGTTCTCGCCGCGGGCCGAGATGGTACGCAGGCAAGAGAGTTTCTGGGCGTCGGAACCCACGAAGGTGACATCGTTCATGGTGATGTCGAAGAATATACCATTCATCGCAGGGCGGTTCTCGTCGTCAGCGGTAGCAAATACCGTACTGTTCAGACCCAAGTTCAGGACCTCCGTGGAGATGTTGAGGGTGTTAGAATCATCCGCGATCGTGCGCATCTTAGGGTACTCGGCGCCATCCTCCGCCACCAGGTTGTAGACACCCGAATCAGACTTGATAGTAGTGGCGAGCGTTCCCTCCTCCACATTGAACGACAAAGGCATGTCACCGAACTCCTTCAAGGTATCCAAAAGGAGTTTAGAACCTAATGCGACAGAGCCAGACCCCTCGACATCCTCCAATTCGATATGCGTCTGCATCATGGATTCCATGTCGGCCGCCGTCAACGTGAGTCGTTTCCCTTCCAACGTGAAAAGGAACTTATCAAGGATAGGCAACGGACTTTTAGGATTAATGACGCGACTAATCGTCTGAAGATGAGCCGATAAGACTGAACTTGAAACAGTGAATTTCATATTAATATGTATTTTGTTAAATCAATTTATTATCCGCAAAGATATAAATTAAGCGTTAAGAGTTAAAAATTAAAAGTTAAAAAAAACTTCTCGCAAGCAAATCCGATCGTCGCGGATACATAGTCCGTTTCACGATTCACATCTATTATTTTGTGTAATTTTTATGCAATATAATTTTTTATTATGAAAAAAAAGTTTACATTTGCACTCGAGTGAATTAACATAAAGTTTTAACGAAGTAATTTTAAAAAAAATTAAATCTATGTCTGTTAACAAAGTGATTTTGATCGGAAATGTGGGGAGAGACCCCGAAGTACGCTACGTGGACAAAGACGTGGCAGTAGCCAATTTCACCCTAGCCACCACGGAGAGGGGATATACGACGGCCTCGGGACAAGTGATTCCCGAAAGGACGGAGTGGCACAACATCGTCGCATGGAGAGGATTAGCCAAACTGGCGGAGAATTATATCAGGAAAGGCACCTCCATCTACGTGGAAGGGAAAATCAGGACCCGCTCATGGGTGGACGAGAAGAATGGAGGCGTAACCCGTTACACCACAGAGATCTACGCTGACGAAATACAGCTGTTAGGGAAAAAACCAGAAGGTGGTGTCGCACCGCTCGCCACCACGCCATCCGCAGCCAACACCGCAGTGGAGACTCCCCCACCTCCCGTAGAGAATTCCACGGACGAATTCCCTTTTTAGGAGACCCAACCAACAGGGTTTATGCGAGGGATAAATCCGCAACAAATCGGTAAACAAATAGGTATTAATCATTATTCGGGAGACAATCCACGATTTGTGGAGACGCACGGCCGTGCGTCTCCATATTTTTTTGAACCGTTCCCAACCCACAACATCCTGCCGTTCGCCAATCGGACACCGCCCGTAGAGACGCAATGCATTGCGTCTCTACAATAACGCATAACGGAACCGGAAACGCAACGCATTGCGGAACCGAAGACGGCGACAAAATCCCCCGAAACAATATTCCGGCCCACACCTAAATCGTAAATTGCTAAATTGTCAAATAGCAAATGAATGATGCATTCAGGATAACAAATGAAACCACCATGCCCCATCCTCAATAATTCTTAACTCTTCATTCTTAATTCTTAATTCTTTTTTCTATATTTGCGGTCGCGAAAAATTTTTAATTTTCTAAATACAAGTAGAATGGTTAATTACAAAGATCTTGGCTTGGTAAACACGAAGGATATGTTTGCCAAAGCAGTAAAGGGAGGTTATGCAGTCCCTGCATTCAACTTCAACAACATGGAGCAATTGCAAGCCATCATCATGGCTGCAGCAGAAACTAAGTCTCCTGTAATCCTCCAAGTATCCAAAGGTGCACGTAACTACGCAAACCAAACATTGCTTCGTTACATGGCAGAGGGTGCTGTAGAGTACGCAAAGGAGTTGGGCTGGGCTAAGCCACAGATTTGCCTCCACTTGGATCACGGTGACTCTTTCGAGCTTTGCAAGAGCTGCGTGGACATGGGCTTCTCTTCAGTCATGATCGACGGTTCTTCTCTTCCTTACGATGAGAACGTTGCATTGACGAAGAAGGTATGCGAGTACGCTCACCAACACGGTGTTACCGTAGAGGGCGAGTTGGGTGTCTTGGCAGGTGTTGAGGACGAGGTTCAAGCTGAGGAGTCTCACTACACCAAACCAGAAGAGGTGATCGACTTCACTTCTAAGACTGGCGTTGATTCATTGGCTATCTCAATCGGTACTTCCCACGGTGCTTACAAGTTCAAACCAGAGCAGTGCACCCGCGACCCTAAGACTGGCAAGCTGGTTCCTCCTCCGTTGGCATTCGACGTATTGGCAGAGATCGAGAAGAAACTCCCTGGATTCCCTATCGTACTCCACGGTTCTTCTTCTGTACCTCAAGACGAGGTTGACACGATCAACAAGTTCGGTGGTAAGTTGCCAGACGCTGTAGGTATCCCTGAGGAGCAATTGCGTCAAGCTGCTAAGTCAGCCGTTTGCAAGATCAACATCGACTCTGACTCTCGTTTGGCTATGACGGCTGCTATCCGTCAAACCTTCGCTGAGAAGCCAGGTGAGTTCGACCCTCGTAAGTACCTCGGTCCTGCTCGTGACAACATGAAGAAGATGTACATGCACAAGATCATCAACGTGCTTGGATCTAACGGAAAAGCTGAATAATCATAGCTTCCCAATTTCATCAAAAGGCTGTCCGAATGGGCAGCCTTTTTATTTACTATTTAAATATTTACGATTCACCATGCCATAGACGTAGGAAACCGAATCGATTCCCGACATGCCCTAATGGAATTTATGCGCATCCGTAGGGATTCCCCTTTTGAATATCATGAAGAATCATTATATTTGTTAGAATTTTGTTCCAAATAGGTTGATGGTCCCCCTATCGAACAAACTTCAGACAAAAAGAACCACACAAATTACGCTTATGGATATAAAGAGATTACTTATTTTAATGCCTTTGATTTGCGCATGTTTACATATACATGCAGACAACAAAGTAAACTACATCGAACAATTCGGCCGATTGCAACTGGTGGGCAACCAACTCACCGACGAGAACGGCGACACCATCCAATTGAGGGGATTCAACGCTTTCAGCCCCGACTACGAGAACTGCATGAAGTCCAAAGAGGACCTCGACGATCTACGGGGAATGCGCATGAACTGCATACGTGTCGTTCGCCAAATCTCCGGAGAGGACATAATCAGCGACGAGCAAGTCAAGCAATGGATGGAATGGACCAACGAAGCGGGCCTTTACTGCATCATCGACTGGAACTTCATGAATAGGTACAACAAGAAGATGACAGACAGCGGCGACCCGAACGACTACATCGACGAGGCCGCCAAATTCTTCCATGCGATGGCGCAGGAAGTGGCGGACAAGCAATACAAGCACATCCTCTACGAGATATGCAACGAACCATCCCATGTGAACTGGGAAACCATCAAAAAATACGCGGAGGCGATCATCGACACCATCACCGCCATAGACACGAAAAAACCGATCATCATCGTAGGAACCCCTAACTGGTGTCAGAGCATCAACTCCCAAGTGGCTCAAAGCGATAACAAGATCACCACGGACAAGGCAAACATCATGTACTCGTTCCATTTCTACGCAGGGGAGGTCGCCCACATGAATCTTGAATCCGCGGAATTCCACGCCGCCACAATGGCAGTCCCTGTCTTCGCGACCGAATGGAACCTCGGGGAAGTACCAGAACTTTCCACGGCAGAAAGCAATAACATCAATCTCGAAGGCGGCATCCTATTCTTGCAAGACTGCCTAGGATTATTGAATGACAGAAAACAAATCGTCAGCTGGATATACAACGCTTACGGATACGGAGGAAACGGAGCCGCCATGTTCAAGAACGGATGCGGCGGGGAGTTGTCATCCGCAGGAAGATTCCTCTGCGATCGATACGGAGGATGCTCTGAAAAGACGGACATGGAGGCAATTCAAGGAGAACAACCGATCATCTATCCAACCATCGTGGAGGAGGGCCGTTTCACCGTCTCCACCCCGGGCAAAGCAACCGTATCGATCTATAACGTGACAGGAACCTTGGTGCAAACCAAAGAGATAGACGGCACATCCGAGATCTCCACACAACTGGCTCCCGGACTATACAACGTGCAGATCGTCTGCGAAGGATATACGGACGTCGCTAAAATAATCATCAGATAAAAATAAAATTCACGCTAACCCACCCATAAAATTTCTGATTTCTTTTGTAACTTCGCGGTCTAATTTAAGGAAGGGCCTAAAGAGTTGAAAATAAACGAAAAGAAAAAGGATTTTTTGGATGGGTTACGCGATGGATTCCCTATCGGAATGGGCTATTTCGCCGTGGCATTCTCCTTAGGATTCATCGCCAGGAAAGCGGGGATGACCCCCATAGAGGGCTATCTCGCCAGTGTCCTCAACCACGCCTCGGCGGGCGAATACGGTCTTTACACCTCCATCGCGGAACTGGCCACGTACGCCGAAGTGGCGCTCATCACCTTCATCGCCAACGCGCGCTACCTGCTGATGAGCTGTTCCCTCAGCCAACGGTTCGACCCTAACGCACCATTCTTCCACAGACTGCTCGTGGGCTTCGGCATCACGGACGAGATATTCGGCGTCTCCATCGCGCGACCAGGCTACCTCTCCCCCCACCACTTCTACGGAGCCATGCTCATGTCCATCCCGTTATGGGGATTGGGTAATTTCCTAGGCATCTGGCTGGGCAACCTGCTGCCGGGCCACATCACCAGCGCACTCTCGGTGGCCCTCTACGGCATGTTCATCGCTATCATCATACCACCTGCGAAGAAGGAGAAGGTCATCTCCGCGGCAGTCTTCGCGAGCTTCCTGCTCAGCTTCGGGGCTTCGCAAACGCCTTACATCAAGGATTTGTCGGCAGGCACACGCACCATCATACTGACCGTCATCATATCAACCGTGGCGGCCCTCGTGAAACCAGTGAAAGACAATGAAATCAATCAAATGGAGGGAAAGGAATGACACATAACACGATCATATATATCCTTGTAGCCGCCCTGGTCTCCTACATCATCAGGGTGTTGCCTCTGACCCTGATACGGAAGCCTATCACCAACCAGTTCGTCAGATCATTCCTCTACTACGTGCCCTACGTGACCCTCTCGGTCATGACCTTCCCGGCCATCATCGAAGCGACGCAATGCCCCATAGCGGGACTAGCCGCACTGCTGACCAGCATAGCGGCGGCGTTACTCGGAGCAGGGTTGTTTCCTGTGGCATGCGTCAGCTGCCTGACCGTGCTCGTCTCTGAATTTCTATTGGGATGCTAACCCTTCCCTAACGTTCCCGCCAGAGAAGGGTTTCTCCTATCAAACTATACCAGGCTATTTCATCCACTTCTTGCAGCACTCCTTCGCCTCGGCGATGATGCGCTCCTCGTCCTTCACCTTGCGGTCCTTCATGACGATCTTACCATCGCAGATGAGCGTGTTGAAAGCCTCGTTGCTGGAAGCGTTCACCAAGTTGGAGTTGAAGTTGTAGCAAGGCACGAAACGCTCGTTGTCCAAGTCTATCAGCAAAGCGTCCGCCACCTTCCCGACCTTGATCTCTCCGCCATTGATGCCAAAGGCCTCCGCACCGTTCTTGGTCGCCCAATCCACCGCCATGTCCACCGGGAGAATCTCAGGCCCGTAGTTGCACTTCGCGATCATGGAGGCGCATTTCACCTCCTCGCGCATGTCTAGGTTGTTATTGGAAGAGCAACCGTCCGTACCGACCGTCACCCGACAACCCGAGTCGATCACCATCTTCGTCCGGAAGAAGCCGGAGGAGAGTTTCATGTTGGATATAGGATTATGGGCGATCGTCACGCCCCGCTCCTTCATGATGGCAAGTTCCTCCGCATCCACGTGCACCACATGGGCGGCGATGCAGTCCGGTCCCAAGACGCCCAACTTGTCCAGCCAACGGACAGGAGACAGACCATGTTCCTTCACGCAATCATGCACCTCCTTCTTCGTCTCGGAGAGATGGAAATGGCAGAAGGCATGGTGCTTACGGACCGTCTCCACCGCACGGAGCCAAAGCTTCTCACCGACCGTATAGACGGCGTGCGGAGCAAGCGACATCAGGATACGGGAAGAACGCCCCACATACTTCTCAAACACGTCGAAGGAGGCCTCGATACGCTCCTCGCCTATGTTGTCGATCAACGTGACGCCCATGCAACCACGGATCCCCATGCGGTCCAAGACCTTCCAGGTCACCTCCGTGTTCCAATACATATCATTGAAAAAGACCGTACCCGACTTGATCATCTCCAGCACGGCCAACTCGCTACCGATACGGATATCGTCCGCCGTCATCTTCGCCTCGAAAGGCCATATGTGCTCATTGAGCCACGTGAAGAGCTCCATGTCGTCGGCATAGCCGCGCAGGAGCGTCATGGCCGCATGCGTGTGCATATTGTAGAACGGAGGCACGATCGCCATGTTCTTCATCAGGTCCGAATGGAAAATCTCATCCCCGGGTTCCGGCTTGACATCCTTGCCGACGCCCGTGAACACACCATGCTCCATCCTCACATTGACATACTCGCCATTCAACAATACATGGCCGATGTATAACGCCTTACTATCACTCATAATCATTCTCTGTTTTGTTATACCTACATTAAACAACTCACCCTAGAACCCCATGTCCTAAAGGGATAATCCCAAATTAATAATTTTAAATGATATTTTATGCAACAAAGTTAAAAAAATATAAGGCAATTTTTTAACTTTGCCATGCTATAGTGGAACGAAGGCGAGAAACGCCTGGAACCATAGACGAAACTTCTGCAGAAATATTATGAAAATATGAACATGAATATGAAGTACTACAAGACATTTAAGCTAATGCTACTATCTTTGTTGGCATTACCGATGAGCAGCTGGGCCACTGAGAAAGACCTACAGATGGACATAGACCAAGTGACAATCTACCGTTCGGGAGCCGAAGTGGAACGTTCTTCCGTAGTCAGCCTGCCTGCCGGCATCACCGAGTTGAGAATCAGATCGCTCTCCCCTTCCATCGATCCGAAGAGCATCCTAGTGAAGATGGCGAACGAGAACGCGACCTTGATCTCCGTCACCCATGAGCTGGACTTCGCCAACCAGAAGAAAATATTGGAGGAGACCGCCAAGATACAGAAAATCACCGATGCCCTGAAAGACTCCATCGCACAAACCAACAGCTTGCTGGAAGTGTACGCCTCCGAAAAGGAGATGATGAAATCCAATAAAAGCATCAAGGGCGTTGAGGGAATCACCGCGGACGACCTCTCGAAGATCACCACCTTCTACCACAAGAAGATGACAGAGATCGAGAACGAGCAAAATAAACTGAAGAAGAAAAAGAAAGAGTTCACCAATCAATACATCTCATTGACTCAGAAGCAGATAGCTCTCAACCTGACCGCCAACGAGTCTTCCTTCACCATCAAAGCCATGGTGCAGACGGACAAGGCTACCGAAACAAAAGTCAGACTGACCTACTACGTGACGGAGGCAGGTTGGAACCCTGTATACGAGGCGCGCATCACGGACAACAAACATCCGTTGCAACTCACCTACGCAGCCAACGTGAAACAGAACGTGCACGAGGATTGGAGCAACGTGGCAATCCGCATCTCCACAGAAGATCCTTTGGAGGATAACGTCTCCCCTTCCATCACCAGCGACAAGCTGAACTTCGGCAACAGCGCCCAATACGTGGCGAAAGCACAAGCGAAGATCAAACCTCGCACAAAGACTGTCAAGGGTATCGTATCCAACTTCATGCAACCGCTCCCTTACGTCTGCATCGTGGCCACAGGAACGAACCTCTACGCCATCACAGACCAAAACGGTTTCTACGAGATCAACGTGCCTGAGAACTGCCAACTGGAGTACTCCCACCTCGGATACACCACCCAGAACGTGCAAGTCAGCCCTAACACAGGCGACGTGATCAACATCAACTTGAACGAATCCGCCGAGCTGAAACAAAACGACCTCAACGAGGTACTGAACAATAACGCAGGAAACGACCAAGAACAGAGCGTCGCCTCAAACGTATCCAGCAGCACGGACAACGCCGAAAAGAAGATCAACAACCTCGCACACAAGGAATTACGCCCTGCACACCTCACGGAAGGCGACATGGAGTCCGAGGAGATTGTTCCAGGTTGGCTCAACTTGGCTCCTTTCACGGTCTCCATCCCTAACAAATACACGATTCCATCCAACAACATCCCGACCCTTATCCGTATCAACAGCTACACGATCGACGTCGACTACGAATATGTGGTATTGCCTAAATTGGAGAAGAAGGCATATATCTCCGCCTTCATCCCTAATTGGACGAAATACAAATTGTTGGACGGACCGGTTTACATCTTCTGGAACAACGAGTTCAAGGGACAAAGTTACCTCTCCACCAACGCCATGAAGAACTATGTGGAACTCTCCATCGGTGCGGACAAGGGTATCACCGTCAACCGTGAAATCGTGCAATCCAACTCTTCCAAGCAAGTGCTGATCTCCAGCAGCAAGGCTACCCGCACCTGGAAGATCACCCTCAACAACACGAAGGACACGCCAGTGAACATCGCGGTGAAAGACCAATATCCTCTCTCCAACGACGAGGATATCACGGTGGATCTCCTGCAGAGCCAAGGCGCTTCGGTGGACAAGAGCACGGGTATCCTCACATGGCGGACTACCCTCCAACCTGGCGAGGAGAAGAAATTCGAATTCACGTACAGAGTCAAATACCCAGTGGGCAAGTCCCTGTACTTGGAATAATGGCCTTGTCAGGTCAACCATACACCAAATCTGTAGAGGCTCGGACTCCGTGCCTCTACATTTTGGTTTAAAGTGAGTTAGTCATTAACATTCACCCATTCAACTGATAATCAAAAGATAATACAATGGGTTGGGAAATTTGAAGGAACCCATTCGAACAATAACAGCGGAAATGCAAAGAACAGAAATATCCACATTGGGCGAGTTCGGACTCATCAAACACCTCACCCAAGACTTCGAGCTGAAGAACAGTTCCTCGCTGAAAGGCATAGGGGACGACGCGGCCATCTTAGACTACAAGGAGAAACAAGTGTTGGTCACCACAGACCTCCTGCTGGAGGGCGTGCACTTCGACCTCACCTACGTGCCCCTGAAGCACTTGGGCTACAAGTCGGCGGTCGTCAACATCTCCGACATCTGCGCCATGAACGGTAAACCCAAACAGATAACCGTCTCCCTCGGCGTCTCCAAACGGTTCTCCGTGGAGGACATGGAGGAGCTCTACGCAGGCATACGGTTGGCGTGCGACCACTACGGAGTGGATCTGGTAGGCGGCGACACATCCGCCTCCATGACGGGCCTGACCATCAGCATCACCTGCATCGGCGAAGGCGAGAAGGGGAAGGTGGTCTGCCGCGACACAGCCCAACCCAATGACCTCATCTGCGTATCGGGCGACCTCGGCGCAGCCTACATGGGACTGTTGCTCCTCGAACGTGAGAAGAAGATATTCGCAGGAGACAATTCCATCCAACCCGACTTCGCTGGCAAGGAATACATCATCGAACGACAGCTGAAGCCTGAGGCTCGGCAGGACATCATCGAGTCGCTGGAGCGCATCAACGTGGTGCCAACCTCCATGATGGACATCTCGGACGGACTCTCCTCCGAACTGTTGCACATCTGCAAGCAAAGCAATGTGGGTTGCCGCGTCTACGAGGACAGGATCCCTATCGACTACCAAACCGCAGTCATGGCGGAGGAGTTCAACATGAACGTCACCACCGTCGCCCTGAACGGAGGAGAGGACTACGAACTGCTCTTCACCGTACCGCTGTCGATGAACGACGTGTTCCAGAACCTGCCGGGCATCAAGGTGATCGGACACACGACCGACGCTTCATTAGGCTCTTGCCTCATCACACGCGACGGACAGGAAATCACCCTGAAGGCGCAGGGTTGGAACTCCCTCGAAAAATAAAAGGCGACATTTCACGTTAGATATATTATAGACATAAAGATACTATTATCTCAGACATGATTCGAATAGCAAAATACCTCATCGGACTAATGTTCCTCTCCCTACTCTGCGGATGCTCCGTCAAGTCTAAAATCAGAAAGGCGGACAAGAAATACGAGATAGGAGAATACTATAACGCGGCGAACATCTACAGCAAAGCCTACCCTAAGGTGAAACTCAAGGATAGGCAACTGAAGGCGTACACCGCATTCAAGTTGGGGGATTGCTACCGACTCACGAACCTCGACGAAAGGGCCGAACGTGCCTTCGCCAATGCGGTGAAGTTCAACTACAAGGATTCCATCGTCTTCCTGTACTACGCCGACGCACTGAGGAAGAACCAAAAGATGAAATATGCCATCACATTATACGACAGCTATCTGGCGACCCACCCCAACGACCAGCGCGCCATCAACGGTAAACAGTCCGCCGAGGAGGCCGCGGAGTGGGAAAAGAACCCTACCCGCTACATCGTGAAGAAGGAGGAGTTCTTCTCCTCCAAGAAGGCAGAGTTCAGCCCGGCATTCCCTGGCGGAGACGGTGAGATCGTCTACTTCAACTCCTCAAGAGAAAACAAGGAGATCGGCGGCGGAAACAGTAAAATCACAGGCCTCCGAAACAACGATATCTATACCGCCAAGCGTAACGCATTGGGGGAATGGGACGACATCACACCTGTAGAGGGTGACATCAACTCCGACATGGACGAGGGATCCGCCTCCTTCAGCGCGGACGGCAAGACAATGTACTTCACCCGTTGCGTCGCGCAAAAGGGAGAGAGCCGCGGCGCCCAGATCTGCTACGTGACCCGCTCCGGCGGCAAATGGGGCAAGGTGAACGAGGTGAAACTATCCACGGATAGCTCCATCACATTCGCCCACCCGACCATCTCGCCCGACGATAAATTCCTCTACTTCGTCTCCGACATGCCAGGCGGCTACGGAGGCAAGGATATCTGGCGAAGCGAGAAGACCGGCACCTCATTCGGCGCACCGGTCAACCTGGGACCTTCCATCAACACCAGCGGAGACGAGATGTTCCCTTGCATGAGGGAGAACGGAACGCTCTACTTCTCCTCCACGGGACACCCGGGCTTCGGCGGACTGGACATCTTCTACGCCAACGAACTGGAGGATGGCTCCTGGACGGTCACCAACATGATGTACCCTATCAACTCCAACGGAGACGACTTCGGCATCACCTTCATCCAAGGGAAAGAGAAAGGACTCTTCTCCTCCAACCGTGGGGAGAAGAAAGGATACGACAAGATATATTCCTTCGAATTGCCTGAGATAGAGTTCCTTATCGACGGCAAGGTGACAGACATGTCCGGCGAGGCGCTGGGCGGTGCCACGGTGCGCATCGTGGGCGACGACGGCACCAACACGAAGGTGCAGTCCAAGAAGGACGGAACCTTCAAGCTGAGCCTCAACAAGGGCGTCAAGTACGTGCTGTTGGGCAACTGCAGGGGCTACCTCAACCAGAAGGAGGACGCCGTGACCGTGGACTTGGAAGACTCCAAGACCTTCCCTATCAACTTCACCCTCGCCTCCCTCAGCAAGCCTGTGGGTCTGGACAACATCTTCTTCGAGTTCGGCAAGGCCACCCTTACGCCTGAGTCCTCCGCCGCCTTGGATAAGCTGGTGAAGGTGCTGAACGACAACCCTAACATCACCATCGAGATCGGAGCCCACACAGACCGTATCGGTTCCGCTGACGGCAACCTGCAGCTCTCCGGCAAACGTGCGCAGTCGGTTGTCGACTACCTCATCAAGGGGGGCATCGAGGCGGAGCGTCTGACCGCCAAAGGGTACGGAAAGACACAGCCGGTCGTGGTGGACAAGAAGCTCAAGAAGAAATACAACTTCCTGAAGGAGGAGGCTGCCCTCGACGAGGAGTACATCGAGACCCTGACGGACGAGCAGAAGGAGATCGCGGACTCCATCAACCGACGCACCGAGTTCCGCGTGCTGAAGACCACCTACAAGATGTACTAACATGACCCGAGGCAGAAGCAGGAAAGCAGTAGGAGGCAATCCGAAGAACCCGTTCCGATTCAACACGAACAGCAAAAAGAGCTCGGGCGGAAAGCGAATCGGCAAGTCTAAGCCCGAAAAGGCTAATAATATGCTGAATAGGAGGGTGAAATAAAACAAGCCAAGATCATAGGACATTCCCCCTCCGCATCGTGCCGCCGCCAGCCTCCAACGGGCAACATATTACAGGCAGAGGTGTCAACCTCTGTTGGGGCAATGCGTAAGATGGTTTAGAGTCCCGAAGGGACGACACAATCATTTTTTTGATCAGAACACATTACATTCCATACAGCATGGCATATGACGCCATCATCCCGTGTCAACCCTTGGGGCTTTCGCTGCCACACCCAATCCGTACAGGGCTTAACACCCCTGACCCATGATATTACCATTCCTAAAGGATTGGAGTCTCACCTGTGCAAAAATTGTTTTCCCTCTTCCGTCAGAAACGGTTCTACTTCATCGAAAGGGATAGTTGCTTCTGGACATCCTTCGATGCAATCGTCTGTAATCTCATAACGCTGATAATATATGCATAATGAGCCATTGTGACTAATAAAAGGAGGGCAGTTAGAATATTTGAATCTTCCTTCTTCAATATCTTTCTTCTTCGATAAATATGACATCAATAAACTGCGGAATTTATCATCCTTTCGGATCATATCCCAACTAAACGACTTTCCCGTCTTCTTGTCGTATGTTATGTAATATGTATAATAACAACACCTACAATCAAGGCTTTCGTATCCAAACAGACAAGTAACAAAATGATCATTCTCGTAAATAGGCTTAATACGATAGGTCACATACTCTTCGACACCCTCTTCTATATTCAACTTCTCCCATATCTTCTTGTTCTTATAAAAAACATCTTCAAAACTTGTATCTTTCGACAATTCAACATCTGAATCTTCTGAGTAATTATTATATCTGTTTTCTAATTTTCGGAAATCAGAATTTAGAAAGTCTTGTTCTATGGCGTTAATAACATTCTGCGACAATCCCTTTTTCAAAAAACTGAGTATCACAAAAAAATTTCTCCCTCTTTCTGCATTCATTTCCAGCAGCGTGTCGTTATCGATAATGCTCACCTTACTAGTGTTCACTTCCTTTTTGTACATCGTTAATAATGAGTCATAAAACGCCTGACTATAGTATAAATATTTCCCAAAAAATGTGTCACTCATTGATTGTTCAATGTTTGTTTCCGAGATAGATGGACGCCTACCTTCAGGAATAGGTATTGTAGGATGGAAAAGAGAATCTATACACAATTCCGTCCTAAGTTCATTCTTTGTAAAATCAAGACAGAAATAAGGCTCTCCCTCATTAAGCTGTTCATGTTTCTCAAGATACAGTTCATTATTTCGGAAGGCGTATTCATATACAAAATGCTCAATATCAATCACTAACCTACCTATTTTTGGAATCGATATGGACGCTTCTGCTGTTGATAAAAAAGGAGTAACGAAATGCTTTATCTGTTCATACTGATTGTTTCCCTTTCCCAAATAGAGGGAGAACAGAAAGACTGGGGCATCCTCATCATCTTGAATGCCTGCTTCACCAGTTGAACTTGTATCTGTAACGTCCCTCGTTAACACGACAGAGTCTTGAATACCATCTCCATTTATATCTCCCAAATCATAGATTCGAAAGCCTTCATACTCCGTATAATCCTGTGTGTTATCAGAGGAATTAGAACCACATCCGAAGGCGATTGGAATAAGCAACAGAATGAAATATTTATGTGTCATGTCTATCAAAATTCATTAATGGTAAGAAGAGTAATAACTGTTGATTGAAAATTTCGATTGTACGGTGTAGTGAGAAGAAATGAATTTGCCTTTTTACTATTCCATGGCAAATATAGTGAAAATCTAAAGTTTTGTATGGTAAAAACCTAAAGTTTGGAGTGGTGAAAACCTAAAGTTTTGAATATATATAATTATTTTACAAAGACTTACATTGTCAGGCATTACACCACACGATTGAATGGGAGGAATTAAGTTATGTACAGATTCGATTGCCTATTGGGCGAAGTAATAAAGGTATTATTTAATAAGCGCACTACCGCCAGCCCCTAAGGGGCGACACATTACAGGCAGGGGCGTCAACCTCTGTTGGGGCAACGTATAGGATGGTTTAGAGTCCCGAAGGGACGACACAATATTTCCCCGCCTCTCATCCTTCATTCCTTCAGCAGAATAATACCCCCAAAGTCCACCCACAAACCACACCATTACACTTTTTAGTCGCACTTTCTGTACTATCATTACACTTTTTAGTCGCACTTTCTGTCTGTTCGATACACTTTTTAGTCGGAGTTTTTGTATCGATAGAAAAAAGAATTATATTTGCAGGAGTTAAAAGGCTGAAATATGGACAGATACGCAATCGAGCAATTATACGAGTGGAAAAACAAGGCGAAACGAAAGCCCCTCATCCTGCAAGGTGCACGGCAAGTCGGCAAAACATGGCTGATGAAACACTTTGCCGAGGAGGCTTTTACCCAAAGCGTATACATCAACTTCGAGAGCGAAACACAACTGACAAAGGTCTTTGAACAAGACTTCGACATCCAACGCATACTGTTCGAGATCGAGCTCGCCATGGGTGTCCATGTCGACGAGAACACCCTACTGCTTTTCGATGAAATACAGGAAGCCAAGAGAGGCGTCACCGCACTGAAATATTTTCAGGAAAATGCCCCACAGATCCCTGTCATCGCGGCAGGGTCACTGCTAGGCATCGCCACCCATCAAAGCAGCAGCTTCCCTGTCGGCAAGGTCGATTTCCTATCCATCTACCCGCTCTCCTTCCCCGAATTCCTGAAAGCCATCGGCAAAGGAGGCTTCGTCGAAGCGATACGTCAACGCAAGTGGGAGATGCTCGCCCCTTTCCATTCGGAGCTGCAAAACCTGCTTCGCCAATACTTTTTTGTCGGGGGCATGCCCGAAGTGGTGCAGTCTTTTATCGAAGAACGGAACATACAGACTGTCAGGGAGTTGCAACGGAACATCTTAGCCGCCTACGACCGTGACTTCTCCAAGCATGCGCCTATCGACGAAGTGCCGCGCATACGAATGGTGTGGCAAAGCATCAGCGGACAACTCGCAAAGGAAAACAAAAAATTCATCTACGGCTTCCTGAAAGAGGGCGCACGGGCAAAGAACTTCGAACTAGCCATCGAATGGCTGAAGGACGCAGGACTCATCTACAAGGTCAACCGCACGAAGAAAGGGTTGCTTCCGCTGGCGGCCTACGAGGATTTCGCGTCATTCAAGGTCTTCATGCTCGATGTGGGACTGCTCTGCGCGATGAGCAACATACCGCCCCAAACACTTCTGCAAGGCAATTCCATCTTCACAGACTTCAAGGGGGCGATGACGGAACAATATGTGTTCCAGCAACTTGCGCAGAACGGCAACCGATCCATTTATTACTGGTCGGCCGATAGCTCACAAGGCGAAATCGATTTTTTAGTGCAAGACGGTGAGAGGATCATGCCGATAGAGGTGAAAGCCGAGGAGAACCTGCAAGCGAAGAGCCTACGCATCTTTGTCGAGAAAAATCCAGCGCTACACGGCATCCGCCTATCCATGTCACCCTACCGTGAGCAATCGTGGATGACGAACTATCCGCTCTATGCGGTATCGTCCATAGACCCAACGAATTAACCGAACCACATCAAACATGCGCATATATTTCCTCAAATGAAGGGAAAATTATATATTTGCACTATCGGAAAAATTCCGACGTATTATGTTTAACGAAATTTTCAGTAATTGGATATACCACTTTTATCGTTTATAGAAATCGCCGACAGCCAGCAATTCTGGTGGACGGCCACAGTCATAACGGCAATCATCGCCGCATGCGCCTCTTTTGTGTTGCTCTCTTTCGTGTCGTTTTTCGAATCGGAGTTCTTTTCCCTGAACAGCAATGAAATCGCGGAGATTAAGATTTCCAACGACAAGAAATTCGAACGTCTGAAGAGTCTGTCGGAGAACCCGCTCAAGACCTTGGGCGGCGTGATCTCAACCCGCTACATCCTGATCGTGACGGGCATCTCCATCACTACCCTGCTCTCCTGGCACTTCCTCTCGGAGACCTGCATAGCGCCTTGGGGCAAATGGATCATCGCATTCATCGCGATAGCCATACTCCTCACCTTCTTCGCGGAGTACATCCCTAAGAAGATGGCCCTCAAACAGAGCCAAAAGCACCTGTGCCAAAGCGCTAACATCGTCAACTTCTTCGGAACGATATTCTCCCCCTTCACCAAACTGCTGATGCTCAAGACCGGCGTCGTGGAGCGCAGGCTGGAGTCGCGCACCCAACACAGCGCGGCCATAGAGGACATCTCCAACTCGCTGAACCTCTCCGACGCGGAGACGGCCGACGAGAAAGAGATCCTGCGGGGCGTGATGAACTTCGGCAAAATCAGCGTCGACGAGATCATGCAACCACGCGTGGACATCGTGGACGTGGACTTCAACAGCGACTTCGACACGGTGCTGAAGATCATCCGCGAGTCGGAATACTCCCGCCTCCCGGTCTACGAGAACTCCATCGACTACGTGAAGGGTATCCTCTACATCAAGGACTTCCTGCAATATACCGACCAGAAAAAGGACTTCAAATGGCAGAACCACATCCGTGAGGCCTACTTCGTGCCGGAAAACAAGAAGATAGACGACCTCCTGAAGGAATTCCAACAGAAGCACATCCATATGGCGGTCGTGGTGGACGAGTTCGGCGGAACGTCGGGCATCGTCACCATGGAGGACATCATCGAAGTCATCGTGGGCGACATCTGCGACGAGCACGACGAGGAGGAGAAGCAGATCATCCCGATCGACGCCAACACCTATATCCTCGACGGAAAACTCCTGCTCTCGGACTTCTACCACATCAACGGTGTGAACAAGGAGGACTTCGGAGAGACGGAGGGCGACGCGGACACATTGGCGGGACTCATCCTCGAAATGAAGGGCTACATCCCTACCCCAGGCGAAACCATCGAACTGGGCAGCAGATACCGCTTCGAGATCAAATCGGCGGACAAACGAAGAATCAAGGAAATAAAGTTCATCATCAATGAAGAAAAGAATGAATAAAGGCATATTGTTCCTCTTTATCCTGGCACTGCTGAGCGCCTGCACGGAATACATGCCTAAGCCACGTGGATACTTCCGCATAGACCTGCAAGAGAAGTCTTACAAGAGATTCCACACGGAGGGTTTCCCCTGCTCCTTCGAATACGCCGACAACGTCTCCGTCGTCAAGACAAGCGGAATCGAAGCCGACTCGGTATGGGTCGACATCATATACCCCCAATACAACGCGCGCATCTACGGTACCTACCGCAAGGTGAACGGTAACTTCGCGCAACTGTCGGAGGAGGCCTACAAGCTAGTGTACCAACCCCACGTCTCCAAGGCGGAGGGCATCAACACATCCTTCTTCTCCAGCGATGAACACAAGGTCTACGGCATGCTCTACGAGCTGAAGGGTAACACCGCATCGAACATCCAATTCGCCATGTCGGACAGCTGCCAGCACTTCCTGCGCGGGGCGCTCTACTTCAACGCCAGCCCTAACAAAGACTCCATCGCCCCTGTGGTGGACTACATCAAGGAGGATATCATCAACCTAATCAACACGTTAGAATGGAAATGATAAAAAAGAGTATCCATATCATTCTTTTCATCATAGCAGTCATCGCTGTCTACTTCATCTCGGAGCGACACTTCTTCCGCATCGACCTGACCTCGGAGAAGCGTTATTCCCTCTCCGACAACACCAAGAACCTCCTCGGCTCACTCGACGAGGAACTGGAGGTGAAGGTCTATCTGGACGGCGACCTCAACGCTGGCTTCCTCCGCCTACGCAAGGCCACCAAGGAGATGCTGGACGAGTTTGACGCATATGCGGGGGAACGGGTCCGCTACACCTTCGAAAACCCTTCCGCTGGCGCCACCAACGAGGAGCGCGACAAGAAATACGAGGAGCTGGAGAAACGTGGAATGCGAGGCATATTGGTTCACGACAGGGACCAGGAGGGTCAGGCCATGCAAAAGGTGGTCTTCCCTTGGATAGAGATCCTCTACAAGGGGAAAAGCCGTCCCGTCAACCTCCTGAAGAACGTACCGGACAAATCGGGCGAGGAGAACCTCAACACCTCCATCGAGACGCTTGAATACGAAATCACGGACGCCCTACGCCTCATGACCACGAAGCAGGTGCCTAAGGTGGCTTTCCTGGAGGGCCACGGGGAATGGGTGCAACCGCTGGTGTACGACATGACCCAAGCCTTGAGCCACTACTACCAAGTGGACAGAGGTGCCATCACCGATGACCCTTCCATCCTGAACGACTACAAGGCGCTCATCATCGCCGGACCTACGGAGGACTTCCCCGAGAAGGACAAATATGTGATCGACCAATACATCATGAAGGGGGGCAAAGTGCTCTGGCTTCTGGACGGAGCCCGCATCTCGCTGGATAGCCTCTCCACCGCTTCCCAAACCATCGGCATAGAGAACAAGTTGAACCTCAGCGACCAACTCTTCAACTACGGTGTGCGCATCAATGCGGACCTCGTGCAGGACGTGCAATGCCTGCTGATCCCTGTGAACACGGCGCGCATGGGCGACCAGCCTAAGTACGAACCGATGCCTTGGTACTACTCACCGCTGGCGTTGGCGACCCCGATCCACCCTATATCCAAGAACCTGGCGCCCGTGAAGACGGAGTTCGTCAGCTCGATCGACTTCGTGAACGAGGAGATGGACGTGAAGAAGACTCCGTTGCTCGTCACCTCGACCGGAACGCACGTGCAGAACATTCCTTCCGTCGTCAGCATGGATGTCATCAATGTGGAAAAGAACGGTTACTACTTCAACAAGCACAACGTGATCCTCGGAGCCGTGCTGGAGGGTGTATTCCCTTCCGTCTTCAAGAACAGGATGGTCCCTCAGGGCGTGACGACATCAGACCCGATGTTGACGGAGAGCAAACCGACCAAGATGGTTGTCATCGCGGACGGCGACGTCATCCGAAACGATGTGCAGGGAAAGGGGGAGAACATGAACATCCTGCCGCTCGGCTACGACCGGTACATGAACCAACAATTCAGCAACAAGGAGCTGCTCCTCAACGCTGTGAACTACCTTACGGACGACGACGGATGGATGGCTCTCCGCTCACGGGAGATCAAACTGCGCCTGCTGAACAAACCCGCCATCATCGGTCAACGCACCTTCTGGCAAATCGCCAACATAGCGTTGCCGCTCGTCCTCCTCGGACTCTTCGGGGTATGCTTCAACTTTATCAGGAAGAAAAGATACACCAAGGAACTAAAAAAGTGAGTTCATCCAATCGATTGGACAAACCCACCTGAAACCATATAAGGGCATTCCGCCCCGCGACACATCGTCACCCTACACGAGCGACTCGATGTGAGAATCCCTGAACCCAAGGAAGTAGAGGATACCATCCAAACCGATGGTGGAGATCGCCTGTTGTGCGTTCGCCTTCACCTTAGGCTTCGCATGGAAAGCGATGCCCAAGCCCGCCAAGTTCAGCATCGGGAGGTCATTCGCACCGTCCCCGACCGCAATCACCTGCTCCAGCTCGATCTTCTCCACCTGCGCGATAAGGTTCAGCAGCTCCGCCTTGCGTTTGCCGTCCACGATATCGCCCACATAGTTGCCCGTCAGCTTACCATCCTGGATCTCCAGTTGGTTGGCATAGACATAATCGACCCCGAAACGTTTCTGCAGGTAGCGACCGAAGTAGGTGAATCCACCGGAGAGGATCGCTATCTTGAAGCCGCAACGCTTCAGCACACCCATCAGACGGTCGGCGCCATCCATGATCGGCAGGTTCTCGGCTATATTGCGCATCACAGACTCGTCCAGTCCCTTCAGCAACGCCACACGACGGCGGAAGCTCTCGCTGAAATCGATCTCACCACGCATGGCAGACTCCGTGATGGCGCGCACTTGGTCGCCCACGCCGGCGCGGTCCGCCAGCTCATCGATCACCTCCGTCTTGATCAGCGTGGAATCCATATCGAAGCATACCAAGCGACGGTTGCGGCGGTAGAGGTCATCCTTCTGGAAGGAGATGTCCACATTCTCCTGCGAGGAGATCTCCATGAAACGTTGGGAGAGCGCCTCCTTGTCCAGCAACTGTCCACGGACGGAGAACTCGATGCAGGAACGCACGTTCTCCAGCTCCCGCACGTCCAGCGAAGGACGTCCGGAAAGACGCTTGATGGAGTCGATGTTCAGGTGTTGCTCAGCCACCGCCTTGGAGACCAGAGCCATCTGGCGCGCCGTGATCGCATGGCCCAGCATCGTGACGACGTAGCGGTGACGGCCCTGTTTGCCAGCCCACTCGTTATACTCATCCGACGAGACAGGCGAGAAACGCACCTGAATGCCCAGTTCAGAACATTTGAAGAGAATCTCCTTCATGATGTTACCCGAATCGTTCGAGTCATCAATCTTCACCAAGAAACCCAACGACAACGTATGGTGGATATCCGCCTGGCCCACATCCAGAATAGTGGTGCCATATCTACCCAAAATCTCCGTCACGGAAGCAGTCACACCAGGACGATCCTCTCCATGTATGCTAATCAATATAATCTCACTAACCATTAATCTCTCTTACTTAATTAATTAGGTTTATCCAATCATACCCTGTCCCACCAGGGCAGTTTCACAAACAGGGCGCAAAGGTACAACATTAACCGCAGATTTGGAACAACTAGCGCCTGCCAAATTACCGCGAAATAGCCATAAATAAAGCGTTTTTTAACATTAGGAGGGAGGAACCCTCTTGGAAGTGCAGGCGGATTCGTGTAACTTTGTGAAAACCGCCATACCTGTACGGATGAAGATGTACCCAAGCCAGGACATACATACGAAGAGATTGGGGGAAGGAGATAACAATAAAAACATTTACACAATGACAAAAGAAGAACTTTTCAAACTGATGAACGAACATCCTGTGATGTACGTTGCGACCAATGACAATGGGCAGCCTCACGTACGAGGCATATTGATGTACAAAGCCGACGAGGAAGGCATCGTGTTCCATACCGGTGTGACGAAGGATCTATACCGCCAGTTGGTGGCCGACCCGCGCGCCGAGGTGTGCTTCTCCTGCGGCAAATACCAGATACGCGTGGAGGGCAAATTCGAGCTTGTCGAGGAGAGGGCTATAAAGGAAGAGATCGTCAACCACCCGTCACGCAAGTTCCTCCAGCCATGGAGGGCGCAGCAAGGCGACGAGGCGTTCTTCGCCTTCCTTCAGGTGTTCCGCATGCAGCACGGCAAAGCGCACGTATGGTGCATGGAGGACAACTTCAAGCCAAAGGAATACGTGATATTGTAAGAGAAAGCCGCCCGGAGGAAGACTTCGGGCGGCTTTTGTTAGTTACCACAGAAGATTTGGCAAAACAATTTGGAGTAACATCAATGACCATCAAACGTCATATTGCTAAAATGCCTCACATTCGTTATGTAGGTAGTGGATATAGTGGTTACTGGGAGGTGCTTGACGATAAATAAAAACACGAAATAAGGAAAGGGCCCTTGTTGAATAACGAGCGTACATACAAATGCGAGAGTAAAAAATTGAACAAAACACAATAAAAGAGAAGAAAATCACATTCCTTTTGAGTGTATCTTACGTGATTTTCATAATTAATTCGTATCTTCGAAGCACATCCAGACATACCTTCTCCCGAAGAAGATGTGACAACAGCTAACCAAACTCGCCAAATGTAAGGAATGCAAGAAATCGGCTTAAAAGGTAGACATCATATACCTTTAATAGCAAAAACTTGCAAAAATAAAGGGCAATTCCTCACCTATTTCACCAAGCTATTTGTAGAGGAAGTTACGTACAATATTCGTTTCCTCACAGAACGAGGGAATAATGTATGGTGGTTCGATGGTGAGCGAGTGAACTTCCGCAGCGACTCAACAAGCAAGATCCTCAATCTTATGTATGCTGCCCCAGACATCACAATTCAGAGGCTATCAAATGAGGTGGGTATCAACGTTGCAGCCGTAAACAAGCAACTGAAACAGCTGACCACCAAAGGCTACATACAACGAGTAGAGAAAGATGGCACATGGCGACTAATTATCACGCCATCGGTATAAATTTAGCACGGAATACAGACATCATCCAACCACTTTCCGACCGGTCCCCAAATCCATGATCAATCCGTCTATATGATACTTGGAATTAAGCGCGGGAACATGCTTATGAAAAAATCACACGCACATTCTTGATATTAAAAAATATCCTTTACCTTTGTGGCGTACCCACTACGGGTGCGGACATATATAGAAAAACGTTTACTGACGTTTTCCTTTGACGATTCGGAACTTCGCAACTTTTGAATTTGCTGTCAAAGAGAATGCAACGGTGGACGCTTACGTTGGTATGCATTGATTTGCAGACCTTTCTTTGATGTATACGCATCGGAGTAAGTCTGTATCATTCATATCTAAGCGTGGGCTTCGCGTTGCTCGATCTTACAGCAAAGGGCAATGCGAAGGCCTCGAATCGTGGGAGCGAGTAACAAGATTCCCACGTTTTTCTTTTTTATAACAGCCGTTTAGGGGAATCGGCGGAGAAAAATAAAAAATATGGAAGACGAAAAAAAACAAAATTCCACAGTTGGAAAAGAGTCTATCATTATTAGGTGGTATCAGAAACTTACCTATGGAGAAAAAAACGGTTTAAAGGTTTATATTATATGGTTTTTGACACATTGTGCATTGCTGGGCGCAGGAGAGAATGATGATTGTTTCTTCCCTTGGCATCATTCTCGTTTAGAATGGGATATAGATGATTATGGGCTACCAGAATTTATCGTTTACGTGGCTTTAATACCAATTGTTATATACTTCATTTATTCATTTTATAAGAAAAATAAAACTAAAACGCTATGAATATAGAAGATATCGATTGGGGTGACAATACTCGATCAATTCCATTGGAGAATAGGAAATCTATATCGATCCTATTGGCGGCTGGATTCTCTGTTCCTATGGGATATCCTACAGGGAATAAAATGAATGAGTACTTGCAGGATTTTGACAAGTATTCAATTGAACCTTATACGGGTGTTTTAACGACTACAACAGATGGCTCAAAACCAAATTTCGAGAACATAGGATATCAAAAATATTTTGGTTTGTGTAAAAGTCTAATAAAAATGTATGCGGAGACAAATAACGGGAATTTTGATTATGAGCTTTTCTACGACTTTATAAAAGGAGGTGAAGTTAAAAATGGACAATACCAAAGTTTATTTGATGACCTGATTGATAAAGATAACTCTATCGAAAATTGTCTATACCAAGTTTCTAACATTTATAATCAAATGATAGCTTACTTACTTAAGGATAAAGACAATAGAAGATGGTATGATGATGAACCAACCAAAGTGGATTATTACGATGTTAATTATGATTCATTCATTAAGTATTTGTCAGCTTTGAGCAAAGAATATATTGTTAATGTTCATACACTGAATCATGATTTGCTATTTGAATCGTTTAAAAATACTACACTTATTGATAGCCATAACATTTCTGATGGTTTCGAAGAACTTGGTTCCAAGTATTATGGCAAATTAAATCATAATGGAAGAATATACCATTGTCGTTTAGAAAGATATACGGGCAAATACGACACGCCTATACGTCTGTACAAACTACACGGAAGTCTTGATTACGTACATTTCCATCGACGAAATGGAAACATCATGGAAACAGACAATTATGTTAAAATTAAACATGGCATAGGTTATGATAAAATTATGAAAGAAAATGATGAGGGAACCTCCTACGAAGAAGATTTGTTCGAGACACATGCGGACTTTTTAACAGGAACGACATCAAAGATGAACCGTTATAAAGAACCTTTTTTCATAGGACTTCTTAAAAAGTTTGAAAAAAATTTACAAGAAGCGGAAAAACTAATCATTATTGGTTATGGGTGCAAGGACGAAGGTATAAACAATATAATAAAAAACAATTTTAACTTCAAAGATAAGCCATCCTTCATCGTTGATCCTTCCCCTCAAGATTCAGTGAATGAATTCCGCAAATACATTGGTTCAAAAATTTTGAAATATGGAGTTGACAAATTCGATATTAATTCACTTAAATAGCAGAGCAATGAAAATAAATAATATACTATTAATAGGGGTTTTAGTATTGACAATAACCTCATGCAATAACGAAGGGAGTAATAAACCGGAATCTAGCACAGAAAAAAATGAGGTAAAAACCGAAGAGATGCCATACAACGAGTCCATCCAAAATGTCTTTTTTGGGGTCCCATTCGGAGCAACCTGCGAGGAGGCATGCGAAATTTTATCTCAAAACTTTTGGTTTGATAAAACATCAACAAAAGACCGTTTGTCTCTATCCTCTAAATACGGTGATAGAATTAGTTTTGGTGGAAAAACATGGGATCATTCGGATTTGAACTTTAGCAATAACAAATTTTACGAAATTCGATTCTACCAAACATTCAAAACAAAAGAGTCTGCAATGTCAGAGTATAATAGTTTATATTCAGTGATTTCCCAGAAATATAATATGAAGACTGTACAAGAGAGCGATACTACAAAATACGGGGCAGCCTATGGAATAACTAAAACGAATCAGCAAGTGAAGGTTCAGTGTTATAGTTACGAAAGCGTTGGACATGAACGTTGGATTGGAGTTTTTTTGAGATATACTGATTTGAATTTCAAAGGAATAAGTGAAGAATTATAAAAAGTGGAATAAAATTAGTCTAGATTGAACGGTGACATGTTGGTTATTTGATGGCGGCCGCCTCTTGCTCGTCCCTTAAAGCCACGTTCTTAGAATCAATCTCGTACTGAGACTGCAGGTTTAGCCAAAACTCAGAAGGGATATCAAGCGCCACCTCCAATTGGGCCGCAACGGCAGGAGTGATGTCCTCCCCCTTGAGCAACCTGCTCAGATCAGAAGTCTTCATCCCCATCCTGAAGGCCAACTCCTTCCGCGATATGCCTCTCGCCTTTATCTCATCCTTAACGATTTCCGTAGGATGGACCGCTGCGAATGGAACATATTCCGTATGTTTATTTGTCTCCATAATATTCATAGAAAAATAAGTTAAAAACTATGAGAGAAATTCCTCCGTAAAAATTTTGTGTAAAATTAATACTTTACACAGTCATTGCCAAATCTTACGCAACAAAACTGTAATTTATTCTTCCCTCACAGCCGAACTTCTCGCCACAAAAGCAATATATTTGCATATAAATAGTCCAAACACTATCCCCATCTCCATGCCCGACAAAACCACCATAAAGACCCCCTCCGGCCAGCTCATCGAAGCCTCCGCCCCCGTCATCATCTCCGCCAGCCGATCGACGGACGTGCCGGCGTTCTATGCGCAGTGGTTCATCAACCGGTTGCGGGCGGGCTACTGCGTGTGGTACAACCCGTTCAACCAGAAGCCGATGTACATCTCCTTCCAAAACTGTAAGGTGGTGGTCTTCTGGACGAAAAACCCTCGTCCGCTGCTCCCCCTACTGCACGAACTGGACGAGCGGGGCATCCACTACTACTTCCAATTCACCCTCAACGACTACGAACAGGAAGGTTTCGAGCCTAACGTACCCAGCGTGGAACAACGGGTGGAGACCTTCCGCCAACTCTCGGAACAGATCGGCAAGGAACGTGTCATCTGGCGCTTCGACCCGCTCATCGTCACCCCTACCCTCTCCCCACATGACCTGCTCGTGAAGGTGTGGAACCTAGGCAACCGACTGAAAGGATTGACCGACAAACTGGTCTTCAGCTTCATCGACATACTAGGCTACCGCAAGGTGCAAGCTAACCTCGTGAAGGAATCCTCCCACTTTTCCAAAGAGAGCATCGAACAGGCGGAGTTCACACAAGCCCAGATGAACGAAATAGCCGAGGGGCTCGCCCAATGCCGCGACCGCTGGCAACAAGAGGGCTGGGACCTGCAACTCGCCACCTGCGGCGAACAAATCGACCTCGCGCGCTATGGCATCGAACATAACCGCTGCGTCGACGGAGAACTGATGAAACGGCTGTGGCTCGACGACAAGGAACTGCTCCACTACCTCTGCTACGGCAAGCTGCCCGAACGCAATTCCCTCTTCGGACCCGACTTCAGCCGCCCCGCCCTTTCGCCCGAGAAGATGAAAGACAAGGGACAGCGCCTCGCCTGCGGTTGCATGACGAGCAAGGACATCGGCATGTACAACACGTGCAGCCACTTCTGCGTCTACTGCTACGCCAACACAAGCAGGGGAACCGTCCTGAACAACAAAACCAAACACCACAGTCAGGACGAGAGCATCCTGCCCCATCAGGAGAAAGGCTAGGCATGGAGCCGAACGGACACCATCCGTCAACAGTTGGCCACAAAAAATGACGAACCCTTTCTGAAAAAAATGACGAAAATATTTGTCAGATAAAAAAATACGCACTACTTTTGCACCGCATTTGAGACACAGGTATCAAACGCAAAAAAGGCTGGCCTCTTCGTCTATCGGCTAGGACGAGAGATTTTCATTCTCTAAAGAGGGGTTCGACTCCCCTAGAGGCTACTAATAAACAATAAAGACATATTAAAAAAATGGCAAATCACAAATCATCAATCAAAAGAGTAAGACAAGCTGAGGCCAAAAGATTGCAAAACAGATATTACGCTAAAACAGCTCGTAATGCTGTCCGCGACTTGAGAGCCATGAAGGATAAAGAAGAGGCTGCCAAGAGACTTCCTGAGGTTTCTTCCATGTTGGACAAATTGGTTAAGACTCACGTTATCCACAAGAACAAGGCTTCTAACCTGAAGTCTAAGTTGTCCATCATGATCAACAAGATGTAATTGTTGACATTAGGTCATCATTCATAGAAACAGGAAGCCCATCCTTTCAGATGGGCTTTTTTTTTCGTAGCATGCAGTCTGCCGAAACATCCCGCGATTCAATGTCCCTGAAGGACTTCCTTGCGACGGTCAAGGAGGTGCTTTCAAATGTCTATGCGGACACCTATTGGGTACGGGCGGAGATCAGCGAGCTCCGCGAGAACGCCAACGGGAACTGCTACCTGGTTCTGGTGGACAAAGGCACCGCCGACAAACTAATCGAGGCGAAAATCAACGCGATCATCTGGAAAAGCTCCTACACCCTGATAAAATCCTTCTTCTTCGCGGAAACGCAGCGCAACCTATGCCCGGGCATGAAGGTCCTGGTAGCGGTGAGCCTCTCTTTCCACGAGCAATACGGACTACAACTGAACATCCGTAACATCGACCCCTCCTTCACAATAGGCGACATGGCGAAGAAACGCCAGGAAACGATCAATCGGCTGAAGGAGGATGGCGTGTGGGACATGAACCGTCAGACGGAACTTCCCGTCCCTTGCAGACGCATCGCCGTGATCTCCTCCGACACAGCGGCCGGATACGGGGACTTCCGCGACCAACTAATGGCGGACGGCAACCGCTTCGGCTTCGTCCCGACACTCTTCCCGGCGGTGATGCAAGGCGACCAAACGGTGCAGAGCATCATCGACGCACTGGACAAAATCTATGAGCGAATAGACCACTTCGACGCCGTGGTCATCATCCGAGGAGGAGGCGCCACAACGGACATGGCAGCGTTCGACGAGTACGACTTGGCCTGCAACGTGGCGAACTTCCCATTACCTGTCATCACGGGCATCGGACACGATCGCGACGAGTCTGTCGTCGACATGGTGGCCGCCATCCGCTGCAAGACCCCCACTGCCGTCGCCGCCTTCCTGGTTGAGATGATGATGGAGCTCGAGTCCGAACTCCTATCCGTCCGACAAGACATGGCACACGCTTTCCGGAAACGGTTATCCGACGAGACACACGAAGTGGAACGCCTATCCCATTCGTTATCAAGCGTTTGTCGTCTAACGCTACAATCCGCCACCCAATGGGTAGACATGTGCGGCATACGCCTGGTCACCGCCATACGCACCCTCCTGAGAGAAGAGAGTCACCGGCTGGAAATGCTGGAGAAATCCCTGACATTGGTCTCCCCGGAAACAATCCTCGGCAAAGGCTACAGCCTGACGGTATGCAAAGGGAAGGTGGTCTCCTCCGTCAAAAACCTACAGCCAGGCGACCAACTCACCACCTATCTGAAAGATGGCAACATTCAAAGTGTAATCAATAAATGCGAAAAAAATGAAGAAGGAAATGTCTTATAAAGCCGCCATGGCGGAACTGAAAGAGATACTGGAACTTTTGGAAAGCGGACAGGCGGACATGGACGAACTGACCAAGAAGGCGAAGCGAGCGAAGGAGCTGCTGCAGTTCTGCAAGGAGAAGCTGTACCATACTTCAGAGGAGGTGGAGAGCCTCATCGACAAATAGGCTTGGCAGGAACCTCCCACGGGGCTTGTCCTTCCCTGCCCGATGCGCAATAGGCCCCACCATCTACCTCAACCGGCAATCGGGCGGACCCGTCGCCTCGTCCACCACGCACAAACATGAACCATCGCCCACGACGATGCGGGACTACCCACATCAACGGATAAATATTCGGTTCCAACCCCGCAAAAAAGCTCTTTTTTTTCATGATTAGTGATCCTTTTTCTTAACTTAGCATCTGATTTAAAGTATAAACCTAATTTTAACTCGGACACAAAAAATGGATAATTTTTCTTTTCAATGCGCTACGAAGTACTGTTTCGGGAAGGACCAGCGCAAAACGGTTGGTTCTCGTATCAAACCATTTGCCAACAAGGTTTTACTTGTCTATGGCGGCGGAAGCATCAAGCGCAACGGTGTATATGATGATGTGACGAAATCACTGAAAGAAGAGGGGATCTCCTTCGTGGAGCTCTCCGGCATACAGGCCAACCCCACCTACGAGAAGGTGCTGGAAGGCATTGAGATAGCCAAGAAGGAGCAGGTTCAGCTCATCCTGGCCGTCGGAGGAGGTAGCGTCATCGACACCTCCAAGGCGATCGCCATGGGCTACTACGAAGCGGACGTGTGGTCATTCTACGAGCGTGGCGGAGAGGTCAGCAATGCGCTACCGGTCGCCACCGTGCTCACCATCCCGGCCGCGGGCAGCGAGGTGAGCCCCGACACGGTGATCTCCTACAAGGGCAGGAAACTGGGCTACAGCAGCCAGAAGATCCGCCCCGTGGTGAGCGTCGTCGACCCTGTCATCTTCTTCACCCTGCCTAAGAACCAAATCGCCTACGGTGTCTGCGATATGATGAGCCACATCTTCGAGCGTTACTTCACGCAGACCACCCACACGGAGCTGATCGACTCGCTCTGCGAAGCGACGCTCAAGACCATCATGCGCAACGCTTACCTCCTGATAAAGAATCCGCAAGACTACGAGGCATGGTCGGAGGTCTCCCTCGCCGGCTCCGTCGCCCATAACGGATTCCTCGGTTGCGGCCGTATCCAAGACTGGGGCTGCCACGACATGGAGCACGAACTGAGCGCGCAGGACTGCAAGGTTCCTCACGGTGCGGGCTTGGCCGTCCTCACGCCTAACTGGATGAGGCACGTCTACAAGGAGAACCCGAAGATGTTCTACCAGTTCGCCGTCAACGTGATGGGCATCAAGGCGGACCGTGACGAGGAGAAGACCATCCTCCGAGGCATTGACAAGCTCCGCGCCTTCTTCACCGCCATCGGATTGCCTGCCACACTCACTGAGCTGGGATTGGGCGAAGAGGTGTTGGAAACGATGGCGCAGAAATGCGTCGGCAACGGCCACGTCGGTAACTTCAAGCCATTGTTCAAGGAGGACGTGCTGGAGATTTATAGGCAAAGCCTCTGAGAATTAAGAATTATGAATTTTGAATTATGAATTTTTGGGGGATGTAATTGTTAGGAATGGATATGGATGTGAATATAAAAACGATCTTGAAGAGGGATGCCAAACGGATTCTTTTCGTTGTCCTGTCCGCCTTGCTGATGTCCGCCAACATACGTACATTTGTTCAAGCCGGGGAGCTATATCCAGGTGGCGCAACCGGCTTGACCATTTTGATATTGAGGGCATGTGACATGTTCTTCGGTATCAAACTCCCCTACACCATCGTCAACGTCATCATCAATGCGATACCCGTCTACATCGGGTTCAGGTTCATCGGGAAGAGGTTCACGCTCTACTCCTGCCTGATGATATTGTTGACAGGCATATTCACCGACTTACTACCCTCTTACACAATCACCTACGACACACTGCTGATCAGCATATTCGGAGGCATCATCAATGGTGTCGCGATCAGTCTCTGCCTATTCGTGAACGCCACGTCCGGAGGTACGGATTTCATCGCGATATACCTGTCGGAGAAGCGGCATAGGGACGCATGGAACATTGTCCTGGGCGTGAACATCATCATCCTATCCGCCGCCGGACTGCTCTTCGGATGGGACAAGGCGCTCTATTCGATCATATTCCAATTCGCGTCAACACAGATCCTGCACACGCTCTACAAGAAGTACCAGCAAGCGACCCTGCTGATCGTCACGACCCATCCCGACGAGGTATGCGAAATCATCGCCAGACTGACCGAACACACGGCCACACTGATACCGTCGGAGGGCGCCTACGAACATTCGCCCCGCACGATCGTCTACTCCGTGGTCTCCCAAGAGGAGTATCCGAAGATCAACAAGGAGGTGAGGAAAATCGATCCGGACGCTTTCATCAATACGATACAAACGGAAAAACTGTTAGGGAATTTCTACCAACGTCCGACGGAATGATTGTATTTACGATTTAGCTATTTACGATTTACTATTTGGCCATTGGGAATTTACTATTTAGCCATTTACTATGTATCTTCGCGGTGAAATTTGTAAGCGGTATGGAGTTCTCACTGTTTCTGATCGTTGCACTATTCAGTCTGGCCATGATGGCCGCCTTCGTGCAGCGGGTGTGCGGGTTCGGGTTCGGCATCTTCATCATGACGATGCTCCCCTATCTGATGCCCTCCTATGGCGAGTCCGTCACCCTATCCGGCATGCTCTCCGCCACACAATCCGTCTTCATCCTCTCCAGAGCCTATAAGTACGTGGTGTGGAAGCGGATGATACCCATCCTGCTCACCTTCCTGGTCGTCTCCTTCGTCGCCATCCAATACGTCTCAACCTTAGCGGACAATTCCCTGAAGATATTGTTGGGCATCATGTTGATCGTCATGAGCCTCTACTTCCTCTTCGTCAGCCAGCACATACAGGTTCGTCCGTCGTTACCTCTTCAGATTTCGATGGGAAGCCTCAGCGGCGTGATGGGCGGATTCTTCGGCATGCAGGGGCCACCGGCGGTGCTCTACTTCCTCGCCTCGGAGAAGGACAAGGAGCACTACCTCGCCATGGCGCAAATCTACTTCTTCATCGGCAACGTGGCGATGACGCTCTTCCGCGCCGGCAACGGGCTCTTCACCCATGAGGTGCGCATCAGCTGGATCTATGCGGTGGCAGGCGTGGCGGCAGGTACTTACTTGGGCAAATTGGTGTTCGAGCGCATATCGATCGAGACATTGCGCAAAATCGTCTATGTATACATGGCTATCAGTGGGGTGATCGCAATTGTGGGAGCGGTGGGAAAATGATGGTTGATTATAAATTAAGAATTAGTTTGATGGTTCGAATAGATAAAAAAAGAGCCTGAAGCATCAATGACTTGTCATTCAACAAATTTAACCTCCGTCGTCAACACACGAATACCTCCACAACGCAATTCAGGTGTATTGATACGCACATCACAATCGACCACAAATATATTACCTTCCTTTGAAAGAATCACATTTTCATCATGAAGATCACTCAAATATATGTTGGGGGTGGCAAAGGTCCAATTCCTTGGGTTAACCAATTTAAAACCTATTTTTTGGGCGAACTCAGAAATTTGACCATCACTCATTTGTTTCCCTTGCACATATGGCTGACCAACAACAATCTGCCATTCCCCACTCTGTTTCCTTCCAAATCCCAACACCGACATACTCGTTTCAGGGAATAAACTATTGTGAAGGCAGACACGGTCTAAAGCTAATATGGGCTGAATATAATAGTCCAGCCCTATCGTCTTCAACAAATCATTGCCATATTTATAGACAAGAGCTTCACCTCCTTCCGCAATATTCTCCCCCAAACATTTTCCAAAGAAGATATCCGTATCATCATACCAACAACCAGCCTTCCGTGACCAAGACTCAATTATCGCTTCTTACGCCTTTCCTCGTTCGCACTCTTCTTGGTAGTCGAATGGTTTCTGAACTCCTCTATTTGCTGCAGCATCTGCTCCCGCGAGTAGGGTTGCAATGACATTCGTTGGACCTCCCGCTGAGCAGCCATGCTGTTCTGCCGGTGAAAATCGTTGATATACAAGTTTGCCACTAATGAACTGTTCCGCATAACACTCCAATTTATAAAGACCCTTAGGCGAAAAATCTCCGTCTATGATAGAAATAATATCGTTCCAAAAGTCTTTGCTGTCCATAAATCACTTAACCCAACCAATGTGGATATACAAAAATAAGCAATTCTGTTCAATTATCAGAATCATTTTCTGGCAAAGGATTTATATTTTCTTACAGAGAAACGAAGAGTACGGAGGTAATGTATATTTCTTGATCGATCAATAAAAACAACACGCAAACTGTGATATTTTCACCCCGAATGATTAAATTTGTAGTAACACTTAACTTAAAGGAACGATATTAGCAATGGAGGAACCGGTTCAGCGAACCAGGGAGAGGAAGATCACAAGGGTCACTCTACTTGGCTCATTCGTCAATGTGTTGTTGACTGTAGCAAAAATCATAGCCGGCGTACTGGGTCACAGTGCGGCCATGATAGCGGATGGTATCCACTCTTTGTCCGACCTCATATCGGACATCGTGGTGCTCATCTGTGTCCGCATATCCTCCAAAGGAAAGGATAAGGACCACAAGTACGGTCATGGGAAATACGAAACCATGGCTACCCTATTCGTCAGCCTCATGCTGATCTTCGTGGCGGCGAAAATGTGCCTGACGGGTCTGAGCGCCATCATAGACGTGGTGCAAGGCAAAGCGATCGAGGTGCCCCACACCATCGCACTCTGGGCGGCGATCGCCTCCATCATCGCCAAGGAACTGCTCTTCCGATACACGGCAAAGGTGGGGCGGGATGTCTCCAGCCCCGTCGTCATAGCGAACGCCTGGCACCACCGGACGGACGCTCTCTCCTCCATCGGATCCGCCCTTGGCATCGGTGGCGCCATCCTCTTGGGCGACGAATGGGTGATACTCGACCCGATCGTCTGCTGCGGCATCAGCGTCGCCATCTTCGTATCCGCCATACAAATGGGCATCCCTTCCCTCAAGGAACTGCTGGAGGTGGCTCTGCCCCAGGAAATGGAGGAGGAGATGATCGCCATCGCCTCAAAAGTGGAGGGCGTGGAGAGCATACACGACCTGAAGACGCGGCGCAACGGCACCAGCATCATCGTGGACGCGCACGTCGTCGTATCGCCCGACATGACCATCGTGGAGGCGCATAACATCTCCACCGAGGTGGAACGTAGCCTGCGTGAGAAATATGGGCAGGAGATCCAAACCTCCATCCACGTGGAGCCGGACGAGGACTCTGAATAAATCACCGATTCACCCTGAACATAAAAAAAGAAGCGTGCCCGCTAAGGCACGCTCCCCTATCTAGTTCGCTCGAAGCATCACTTCTTGTTCTCAATCCACTTACGGGCATTGACGAAGGCCTCCAACCATGGGGTCACCTCGTCCACCGCCTTACGATCCTCCGGATAGTAAGCCCATTGCCAAGGGAAGATGGCACGCTCCAAGTGTGGCATCATCGCCAAGTGGCGACCATCCTTGGAACATACGCCCGCCACGTTGTACATGGATCCGTTCGGATTGGCAGGATAACCCTCATAGGTGTACTTAGCGATCACATTGTACTCGCTCTCCGCGTAAGGGAAGTCGAACTTGCCCTCGCCATGAGCCACCCATACGCCCAACTTGCTGCCGGAGAGCGAACCGAACATCACGGAGTCGTTCTCAGGGATCGTCAGGCCCACGAAGTTAGACTCGAACTTGTGGGAGTTATTGTGCAACATCTTATGCTTCTTCTCATGCTCAGGATAGAGCAGCTCCAATTCAGCCATCAGCTGGCAACCGTTGCAGATACCCAAGCTCAGGGTGTCCTCACGCGCATAGAACTTCGCCAGCGTCTCCTTCGCCTTCTCGCTGTAGCGGAAACCGCCCGCCCAGCCCTTCGCTGAGCCCAACACGTCCGAGTTGGAGAATCCACCGCAGAAGACGATCATGTTCACGTCCTCCAGCGTCTCACGACCGGACGTCAAATCGGTCATGTGGACATCCTTCACGTCGAAGCCCGCCAAGTAGAGGGAATAAGCCATCTCACGCTCTCCGTTCGTACCCTTCTCACGGATGATGGCCGCCTTCACGCCGGAACGTCTCTTGCGGTCGGCCGTCAAGCCCATCTTGCCAAGCTTGCCGGAGAAGCTCTCGTCGAACTTGAACTGAAGCGGCTGCTTCTTGTAGTTCTCGTAACGCTCCTTGGCGCATGCCTCGCCGCTCTGCTTGCGGTCCAATAGGTAAGAGGATTTGTACCAGACATCACGCAGAGCATCGATGTCGAACACCTCCTTCTTGCCATCCTTCTCCACGACGATCGTACGCTCCTCGGTCGGTTTGGCGATCATGGCGAAGCCCACACCAGCGTTGTGGAGTATCTTCTCCACCTCCGCCTTGTGCTCCACCTGGATCAGCACACCTGGGTTCTCGGAGAAGAGGATCTTGGTCAGACTTGGTTCCGGCAGATCCTTCAGGTTCACCTTCAAACCACCCTTCGTGTTCGCGAAGCACATCTCCAACAAGGCGGTGATCATACCACCCTCGGAGATATCGTGGCCCGCGAGGATCAGGTCCTTGTTGATCAGTTCCTGAACCGCCTCGAAGGCATCCGCGAAGTACTCCGCATCCTTCACGGTAGGCACCGTGTCGCCCACCTTATTCAGCGTGGCGGCCAAAGCGGAACCTCCCAGATTCAGCGCATCGTACGAGAAGTCGATATGGTAGATGTAAGAATCTTTTTTGTTAATCAATACAGGGGAAACGATGCGACGCACGTCAGATACCTCAGCCCCTGCGGAGATGATCACCGTACCAGGGGAGAATACCTTGTCCTCACCGTATTTTTGGGTCATGGACAACGAGTCCTTACCCGTAGGGATGTTGACGCCCAATTCGCAGGCGAAGTCGCTACAAGCCTCAACCGCCTTGTACAAGCGGGCATCCTCACCCGGGTTCTTGCAAGGCCACATCCAGTTGGCGCTCAGGGAGACACTCGCCAAACCATCCGCCAACGGAGCCCACACGATGTTGGTCAACGCCTCGGAGATGGCCAATACGGAACCGGCGGCAGGGTCCACCAAAGCGGCGGAAGGCGCATGTCCGATAGAGGTGGCTATACCGCTCTTGCCTCTGTAGTCCAATGCCACCGCACCCAAGTCGTTCAAAGGCAACTGCAACTCACCGGCGCACTGCTGGTGAGCGATCTTACCCGTGACGGAGCGGTCCACCTTGTTGGTCAACCAATCCTTACAAGCCACGGACTCCAATTGGAGCACGTCATTGATGTATTTTTGAATATTCTTATCGTCAGTTTGTACGGGAGCGAACTTCTCCACCACCGTGTTATCCTTGATCACCGTACGAGGCGGTTTGCCGATCATGTAATCCAAGCGGAGGTTGATCGGCTGGTCACCGTTGGCGCGTTGGAAGACGAACTGCATGTCGCCCGTCGTCTCACCCACCACGTACATCGGCGCACGCTCACGGTCCGCGATGCGTTGGATCAGCTCGATATCCTTATTCTTCACCAAGAAGCCCATGCGCTCCTGGCTCTCGTTTCCAATGATTTCCTTGTCGGACAAGGTAGGGTCACCGATAGGCAACTTGTCCATATCGATCTTACCACCCGTCGACTCCACCAACTCGGAGAGGCAGTTCAAGTGACCGCCCGCACCATGGTCGTGGATAGACACAATCGGGTTGTTATCGGACTCCGCCAAGGTACGGATCACATTAGAGACACGTTTCTGCATCTCAGGGTTGGCACGTTGCACAGCGTTCAACTCGATCGCATTGGAGTATTGGCCCGTCTCCACGGAAGAGACAGCGCCACCACCCATACCGATGCGGTAGTTATCACCACCCATCACGACCACCTTCTCGCCAGGCTCAGGCTCGCCCTTCAGGCTATCCTTCTGCTTAGCGAAGCCTACGCCACCCGCCAACATGATGACCTTGTCGTAAGCATATTTCTTGTTGTTCTCCGCATGCTCGTAGGTGAGCAATGAACCGCAGATGAGCGGTTGACCGAACTTGTTACCGAAGTCGCTCGCACCATTCGAAGCCTTGATCAGGATCTGTTCAGGCGTCTGGTACAACCATTTGCGAGGGTCCAAGACATCCTCCCAGTGGCGACCCTTCTCCGTGCGTGGATAGGAGGTCATGTAGACCGCCGTACCCGCGATAGGCAAGCTCGCCTTACCACCGCCCAGACGGTCACGGATCTCACCACCCGTACCCGTAGCCGCACCGTTGAACGGCTCGACCGTCGTCGGGAAGTTATGCGTCTCAGCCTTCAGGGAGATGACAGACTTCATCTTCTTCACCTCGAAGAAATCAGGCTTGTCACCACTCGCCGGAGCGAACTGTTCGATCTCAGGGCCTTCGTTGAAAGCCACGTTATCCTTGTAGGCGGAAACAATCTTATTAGGGTTCTCCGCAGAGGTCTTCTTGATCATTTGGAAGAGGGAAGACTCCTTCTCCTCGCCGTCGATGATGAAGAGACCGCCGAAAATCTTATGGCGGCAGTGCTCGGAGTTCACTTGAGAGAATCCAAACACCTCACTGTCAGTCAGTTTGCGTCCTATCTTCTCGCTGACGCTATTCAGGTAATCCATCTCCTGCTGGCTCAAAGCCAAGCCCTCCTGTTGGTTGTAGGCGGCCAAGTCCTCGATGTAGACGATAGGATCCGGCTTCTTGTCGATGGTGAAAATCGTCTGGTCCAAACCATTGTAGACACGCTGCAACATCGGGTCGTGCTCGGAATCCTTTCCCTTGCAGGCGAAATACTCCTCGATACGACGGATGCCCTTCAGCGCCATGTTCTGGGTAATCTCCACCGCATTGGTACTCCAAGGAGTGATCATCTCACGGCGGGGACCGATAAACCACCCCGCGATATTTTTCTCATCGACGAACTCCGCACCGGAGAAAAGCCACGTGAGCTTCTCCAAGTCCTGAGCGTCAAACTTTTGGTCCGCATCAACAGCTATATAGCCTGCGTCCGCTTTCTTGAAAAATAGAACCATCTATGATTTAGTTTATGTATGATATCATCAATTAACTAACCGCGAAATTAGGTATAATTTTAGAGTTTGGCAAATCCAAAGGAGCATGAAAATCTGACATGGTATAGACCTCTTTTTCTGCCCATTCCTCACAACCCTCCGCATATCTTCTCTCCTAAAACATAAAAGCGACCGAGCCGCCCCTTTACGGGAACTCGCTCGGTCGCCACTTCTAATTAATAAAGAGATAAATTCATTTGCATTTCGACCTTCTTTTCCCCACTTTCTTTATATATTTTGGCATATCTTCCAACTGTGGCATTTTTTTTGTAAAAACAGATATTGCAATATCATATCCGTCTGCCTCCTTTTTTTGTTTCTCATCAAAAACATAAAGTTGCCCCATTCCATTATACTGATGGAAAAAACATTCTTTGGATATAATCACACATGGCACTCCATTACCGAAAAGGAAACAAATTTTCTTCATATTAAAATCGATTTTTTCTGAAATAGAAAAAGCCGTATTCAAAAATTCATTTTCCGATTCTGTGAACACCCCATTTGAAACAGAATCCCGAAATGGAATATCATAATTTTTATACACTTGTGCTGATATACTGTTAAACAACATAAGCCCTAAAATTAAACAAACATATTTCATAATTACTAATTATTTAATTGATAGCAAAATGACCATGGTCTTATTCCATTACTCCATAATGCCATTTGAGCATTTAAAATATATGGATGGATTCCAACGTTAAAAATACCAGACATATTTAATGCAACAGAAGTATGAGTTACACAACTACTAAGAAATAAATCCCAACGGGTTTTACCAGCCACATAATTTTTCAAAGCACTTTTACTGACATTATACAGTTTAATTGACCATGTTCCTTTTTCGCCTACATATGAAGGCCATTCTTTTATTTCACCCTCTATATTATAACTCTATGTGCTCCAGGGAAACGTTGTCCTTCAATTGGATGAAAATGCCAAAGCTAATCATGCCTCAATCTTTGTATGACATCCTCGATAGGGATATGGGCTGTTCCCTTATACACTATCGCAGCATCGTAACCTCCCGATTCTTTTTTTTGCTGTTCATCGAAGAGATAGAGCGTGGCATTTTGAAGGGATTCTGGCAAAAAAAACGTCTTATACAAAAAATATCCTTTTTCACCGGGTTTCCCATGTGATCCAATATACCCGACTTTCTTTCCTATGAAATCGAACCCATTTGTTTTGTCATGGAAAATGGCATTGAGCTTTTTACCATCCTTTTTGTTTAGAATTCCATAATCTTTTTTATGGACATGTATAAAAGAGTCCAGCATTTGGATTTTCCTTTCATTCGAGACTTCCATGAAATCCTCAGATATACGTGAAAAAGATGATTTCAAATACTCATGTTTTTGAAATTCCGATGCTGTACACCAACCCTTTCCCGAGATATCGCCATCATTCGTCTCACATGTTTTACTGTAGAGATAATAACATGAGAATTCCTTGTATTTAGCATAACACGAGTAGGAGATGAGCTTGAACTCGCCATTCTCATAACGCAAAAATTCAAGCTTTGCCCAATAATCAATCTTGCGACACATTTCGTCTAGATTAATCAATGTTTCGTTTTTTGCCTCTTCCATATCCACGTGCTTCGGTGTGCTTTGAGCCTGCATTTCATGGAAAGAGAAACATCCCCACAATAAAATTGCGAATAGTATACAAACACGGTGCTTCATAAATATCATTTTATATTTATAAACTTAATGAATTGTGTATTATTGTGTTGCATACAAAATTTGTGCCTATCTACATTGCAAAGGGTCGCCTGGCACTATCACGAAAAGCGCATTGTCACATGAGGGATAATTTACCACGAAATCAAATGCCTTTTCACAGCTTCTTATAACGTAATCGCTGTACGGCTCTGACTCTTGCCAATCGTAAAACCAGTTGGCATAAGCCGGGACTATTGAGTCACCATCACGCACGTACACATCCCCTCCGAGAATTGGAATCATCTTGTCCCTAAGCAAACTTATCACTTTTAGTGAACCCTCTTTAGGGAATGCATACTCATTCGCCCCTATATCGCCCAAATAATAGGATGTGCCAATCTCTTCTATATCGATTATTTCTTCTAAAAACATCTAATACTTAGCTCATTACAGGAAAGCCTCCAACGCATGCGCCAGCTGGTCCGGGCAAGAGGTACCGCGACCACCGCAATCGATGCCCTTTATCCTCGAGATGGCATCCTCCACCTTCATCCCCTTCACAAGCGCGGAGATTCCCTGCGTGTTGCCATGACATCCACCCATGAAACGCACATCCTTGATGATGCCGTCTTCCACCGAAACATTAATAAATCTTGAGCATGTGCCTACGCACTCGTATGTCTTCCTCTCTTCCATAATTTGCCTCCTGTATTTATACCGTTTCCACAAAGGTAATAATTGTTCACCACATTCCAAACGAAGCAAGCCACGGGCATCGACAAAGGGGCACACCCATTCAGGCCACTACCCTGACAAAAAAAACGGTGAACCCTAAGATTCACCGTTTCATCAATATCCTATCCGTTATGATATCATCCGATATTGCTCTGCTCCCTGGACTTCTCACCGAGGTATCCTCCATGGTGACGTTTCGCATACTCCTCATTGGTGAATGCGATGGCCTTCATGGTGCTGACCACCAAAATATCACCGATCACCGTCATGATGGTGGTGGAAGTGGTAGGCGTCAGACCTAAAGCGCAGACCTCTTTCGGGTTACCCGTATAGAGGAGCGCATCCGCCTCATGAGCGAGCAAACTGTCCGCATTGCCCGTGATGACAATGAACTTGATGTCAGGGCGGAGGCGACGTGCGAGGGGCATCAATTCCAGGATCTCACGCGTCTTTCCGGAGTTGGAGATCAGGAGCATGATGTCATTCTCCTGCAACAGACCCAAATCACCATGCTGTGCCTCGCTAGGATGCAGGAAGACAGCAGGCGTACCCGTGGAGCTGAAGGTAGTGGCGATGTTCAGGGCGATCTGACCCGCCTTGCCCATACCGCTGGTCACGAGTTTTCCATGTCTTTCGTGGACATGCTTCACGATCAAGTCGACAGCCTTCTTGTAATCGTCCGTGATCGGGATGTTCAAGACCGCCTCGGCCTCGTGTTTGATTATCCGCTCGATTTCCTCTTTCATCATTATTCAGATTAAGTATCGATTGTGGCGTAAGTAGCGTTCTCCTCGATGAATTGGCGGCGAGGAGCCACATCGTCACCCATCAGCATGGAGAAGGTGTAATCGGCCTGTGCCACGTTCTCGATGGACACTTGTCTGAGGGTACGGTTTTCAGGGTTCATGGTCGTGGACCACAACTGCTCCGCACTCATCTCACCCAAACCTTTGTATCGTTGGATGTTCACCGAGCTCTCGTTACCACTTCCGTACTTGTCCACGAAGGCCTGCTTCTGCTGGTCAGTCCAGCAATACTCCTCCACATTACCCTTCTTGCAGAGGTAGAGCGGCGGCGCGGCGATGTAGACATAACCCTTCTCGATCAGTTCACGCATGTGTCTGAAGAAGAAGGTGAGGATCAGCGTGTCGATGTGGCTACCATCGACATCGGCATCGGTCATGATGATCACCTTATGGTACCGAAGTTTCTCCATATTCAGCGCCTTCGCGTCATCCTCCGTACCGATCGTGACGCCCAGAGCCGTGTAGATATTCTTGATTTCCTCGCTTTCGAGCACCTTATGAGGCATAGCCTTCTCGACGTTCAGGATCTTACCACGCAAAGGCAGGATCGCTTGCGTCATACGGTTACGGCCCTGTTTAGCCGTACCACCTGCGGAGTCTCCCTCGACGAGGAACAACTCGCAGTTCTCAGGGTTCTTGTCGGAGCAGTCGGCCAGCTTACCCGGCAGACCAGCGCCACCCATCGGAGATTTCCTCTGCACGAGGTCGCGGGCCTTGCGGGCGGCGATACGGGCACGGGCGGCGAGGATCACCTTGTCGACGATCATGCGCGCCTCTTTCGGATGCTCCTCCAAGTAGTTCGTGAGGGCTTCACCGACAGCCTGTTGCACGATACCGGAAACCTCATCGTTACCCAGTTTCGTCTTCGTCTGGCCCTCGAACTGAGGCTCAGCCACCTTCACGGAGATGACGGCGGTCAGACCCTCGCGGAAGTCGTCGCCATTGATCTCCACCTTCGCCTTCTCCAACATCTTGGAGTCCTCGGCATATTTCTTCAACGTCCTCGTCAGTGCCATGCGGAAGCCGGTCACGTGCGTACCGCCCTCGATGGTGTTGATGTTATTGACGTAGGAGTGGATGTTTTCGTTGTAGGATGTGTTGTAGGTCATCGCCACCTCAACAGGTGTGCCGTACTTGTCCGTATTGATGTGGATCACATCAGGGATCAGGTGCTCACGGGTGCTGTCCAGGTACTCGACGAACTCGCCCAGACCTCTCTCCGAATGGAAGACGTCCGAACGCATATTACCTTCCGCATCGGCGCGATGGTCGGTAAGGGTGATACGGATACCCGCATTCAGGTAAGCCAAGTCGCGCAGACGGTTGGCGAGGATATCGTACTTATAGACCGTCTCCGTGAAGATGGAGCCATCCGGATGGAAGGTGACCTTCGTACCCGTCTTGTCGGCGGTGCCCACCTCCTTCACAGCGTACAACGGCTTACCGCAGGCGTACTCCTGGATGTAGCGTTTGCCGCCACGGCACACCTCAGCCACCAACTTCGTGGAGAGGGCGTTCACACAGGATACACCCACACCGTGGAGACCACCGGACACTTTGTAAGTTCCCTTATCGAACTTACCACCGGCGTGCAACACCGTCATGACGACCTCGAGCGCTGATTTCTTCTCCTTCTCATGAAGGTCAACAGGAATACCACGACCATCATCCTCTACCGAAATAGAATTATCTTCCAAAATGTCCACCTTGATATTCTTACAATATCCGGCTAACGCCTCGTCGATGGAGTTGTCAACAACCTCATATACCAGGTGGTGCAAACCGCGCTCGCTGATGTCTCCGATGTACATCGCAGGACGCTTCCTCACTGCCTCAAGGCCTTCCAACACCTGAATGTTTTTGGCGGAATAAGAGGTCTCTTTGTTTTGTTCACTCATACTTTATATGACTTTTATTCTTCTCAGTTTTATGCTTTCATGGTTTCGCATACGCACCAATATAAAGCGAACAAATATAGCATTTTCCGCCGACATACGCAAAAAAAGAGTGCGTTTTTAAACGATTAAATGAATGGTTTGAGCATAAAAAAAGAGACGATGCATACACACCGTCTCCATTATTTTGACGCTGAAAGAGTTCAGCGATAGTCTCTATAGGGGAACCTACCTTATCGGATGTTCGCGATGCTGATGATGTCGGCGAAGACACCCGCAGCCGTCACCGCCGCACCCGCGCCGTAGCCACGGATCATCATAGGATCCTGGTAGCGCGCCGTGTTGATGATGATCAGGTTGTTGCTACCCCTCAAATCGAAGAATGGGTGAGATGGGCCCACCGCCTGCAAGCCTACGCTGGTCTTGCCGTTCTCGAGTTTGGCGACAAAGCAGAAGTGTTTGCCCTCCGCCTCGACAGCCTTGCGTTTCTCCTCGAACACGGCGTCGTAGCCCTCCACCTTCTTCCAGAAGTCGTCCAGCGAGCCCTCGAAGAAGTCGTTCGGAATGAAGAGGTTCTTCTCCACATCATCCTGCTCCACACGGATACCCGACTCACGGGCCAGGATGACCAACTTACGGATCACGTCCTTACCGCTCAGGTCGATACGAGGGTCAGGCTCGGCGAAACGTGCCTCCATCGCCATGCGGATGGCCTTGCTCAAAGGAATATCCTTGCTGATCGTGTTGAAGATGAAGTTCAGCGTACCGGAAAGGACAGCCTCCAACTTCACGATCCTATCACCACTGAAGATCAAGTCGTTGATCGTGTTGATGATTGGAAGACCGGCGCCCACGTTGGTCTCGTATAAATACTTGATGCCACGCTTGCGGGCGATGTTCTTCAGCTCCATGTAGTTGTCATAATCACCTGAAGCAGCGATCTTATTGGCCGCCACGACAGAGATGTTATGCAACAAAAGATCCTTGTATATGTTCGCGATCGCGCCGCTTGCCGTGCAATCGACGAATACGCAGTTGTAGATATTCAAATCGATCAGCGCCTGCTTGATGATCTCAGGCGTGGAGGTCTTGCCGCTCTTCAGCAACTCCTGGTACTGCGTCAGGTCTATGCCGTCACGGTCCAGGATGTAGTTGCTCACGTCCGCGATACCGATCACCTTCACCATCAGGTTGTTCTGCTTCATCAGCAGATCCTTCTGGGTATGTAATTGCTCCAAGAGGCTACCGCCCACCGTACCCGTGCCGACCACGAAGAGGTTCAGTTGCTGGTATTCGGAAAGGAAGAAGGACTCATGGATACAGTTCAACGCCTTGCGCAAATCCGCGCGTTTCACCACACAGGAGATGTTCGTCTCGGCGGAACCCTGCGCCAACGCGATGATGTTGATGTTATTACGTCCCAGCGCATTGAAGAGCTTACCTGCCGTACCCGTCGCCTGCCTCATGTTATCACCCACGATGGCGATGGTGGAGAGGTCCTTCTCCGTGTTGATGGAGCTGATGGCACCCATCGACATCTCCTCGTTGAACTCCTCGCCCAAGAGGTCCATCACCGTCTCCGCATCCTCGGTCCTCACACCGATGGAGATGGAGCTTCCGGAAGAAGCCTGGGAGACGAAGAACGTATGGATTCCGTTATAGTCCAATGTCATGAAGATACGGCTGTTCACGTCGTGCACGTTCATCATGCCCATGCCTTGGATGGTCACCAAGACCGTATTCTCGATGGAAGATATACCCTTGATGGTCTTCTCGTCCTTCACATCCGTCGAGATCAGTGTACCGAAAGAGTCCGGCTTCTCGATGTTCATGATCTGGATAGGGATGTTCGCCACGCAAGCGGGATAGATGGACGGCGGGAAAATCACCGTCGCGCCGAAGTTACAGAGCTCCATCGCCTCGGAGTAGCTCAAGTGTTCTATCTTATAGGCCTTGCGGGTCACGGAAGGATCCGCGGTCATGAAGCCATCGTTCGTGTTCCAGATCTCAATCTTAGAGGCACCCAAGGCGGCGGCCACCAAGGCTGCGGTGCAGTCCGAACCGCCACGACCCAAGGTCGTCACGTCAGCCGTCTCCGCGTCACTGGCGATGAAACCGGCGATCACGATGCGCTTATCGGAAGAAGAGGCGAACTGCTCACGGATCAGCTTATAAGTCAGTTCGAAGTCCACATTCGCGCTACCCAATGAATTATTGGTCTTGATGAAATTGCGGGAATCCAAGCACTTCGCACCAAGGAGCCTGCTGACGAAAAGCGAAGCGATACGCTCCCCATACGACAGGATAGCGTCCTCCGTCTTAGACGTCAGGTCCTTGATCAAGTAAACACCCTTCAAGATATTCATCAACTCCTCGTGGAGGGTGGAGACCTCCTTCTTCACAGACTCAATCTCCGTCGAAGGCAACAACCCCTCGATCAGTTGGTTATGTGTTGTTATAATTGTATCTAATTTTTCTGTATATGAGGCGCTTCCTTGTGCGGCCAACGATGTGGCATCCTCCAACATGTCGGTGACATGCTCCACCGCTGAAACGACAATCACAACGGGCTCATTAACGCCCTCAACAATCTTCTTGACTTGCTGCAAGTTCTTTATGGAGCCTACGGACGCCCCACCAAATTTCAAGACTTTCATTCTTTTGAAAATTATATTTATACGTTTTGCGCCGCGAAGATAGTCATTTATTCGATTTTTTTCCCTATGTTTGCGCACACTTTCTTCGGGAAATGAATGGGTCCTCACTTCCTGAAAGAAATCTAATACTATTTGGATCCATAAAAACAGGTAAAATGAAAAAGTTATTTTTAGCTGTTGCGGCGCTCTTGTCAGCAATGGCGGTGGATGCACAAGCGGTTTCAGACTCCACCAACGAATCTAACAGCACACCCCAAATGGTGTTCTCAAACGCTTACAAACCGGAAGAGGGCAGCTTCATGATGGAAATCGGGTTCGCACCATTCCACACCATGAAAAGCGACAGCGCGAACGGTGGTCTAATCAACCTTCAAGGTGGACTCCTAAGAGGTGTCTATGTACTGACAGAGAACCTCGAACTGAAATTAGGATTGGGCGTCAGCATCTTCAAAGACGTGGATGATAACGGTGCAGCTGACGAAGAATGGCATAAAATCACTGACCGCACCGCTCTCTTCTCTGTTTGTCCAGGCATCAACTACGTGTTCGACGGGACAGACAAACTGGCTCCATATGTGGGCGGCGAGCTCGAATTCGGAATCACATCAACGAAACATACCGAGGAATCAGAAGAAATGAAACTAGTGAGGAAGAACCAAGGCGGATTCAACACATTCGGTGTGGCTGCCGTTTCAGGTTTCAACTTCTACTTCGCTAAGAACATATTCATCGGCGCCGAGGTGAAATTTGGTGTTGAGATGCAGGTTGACAAAAAGCCTTCCGAGGAGGCTGACGGAAGAACCACAATCATGGAAACCAAGTCCCACGACTTGATCTTCGAACCTCAGGCTGTTCCTACTCTCCGCCTGGGTTGGGCGTTCTAATAAACCGTACGATTTATACAAATTATACGAGCAAGGCTGGCTTCGAAAGGAGCTGGCCTTTTTTGTGCTTACCCACAATATTTACGATTTAACTATTTACGATTTACTATTTATAATTTGGACATTTAGATATTTACTATTTAGCTATTTACAATTTACGATTGGGCTATTTACAATGTAATTATTTGATATATAAATATTTAGTTGTTTTGATTTACTATTTCAGGGCTGTGCTTATAGGCTTATTTAAAGCATTTGCGGAAGAGCTTGCGGAGCGCCATGGACGGGTAGCCGTACACGATCGCCAGCAGGCAAAGCAGGGTGTTCAACAGGCTGATTCTAATGAAGTCCACCGTGGGACGGAAGTGCGTGACCCGCTCCTCCTTGGAAGGGTAGAAGACGTTGATGGAGATGCTCTTCAGAGGAATGGCCCGCCATGCGCTGCGCACCAAGAGCTCCAACTCGGCCTCGTAGCGGTGGCAGAGGGGCTTCATGCCTTTCATCCTTTGCAACGGGTAGAGCCGATAGCCGGTCTGGGTGTCGGGCAGACGGATACCGGTCTGCACGGCGAACCAGAAATTGGAGAATTTATTAGCGAAGCTATTCTTCTGCGGCATGTTAGGGTTGAGGAACGAACGGCTGCCTACGATCAACGCATCAGGGTCGGCCGCACACGCTTCCGCAAAGAGCGGGAGGTCGCTCGCAAAATGTTGCCCGTCCGAGTCCATGGTCACCACGGATGAAAGTCCCAGCTCCATGGCCTTCTCGAAGCCCTTCCTCAACGCATAGCCTTTTCCTCTGTTCTTCGCATAGGAGACTACATGTATATTTCCTGATAATTGGTCTAACTGGCTTTTGGTCGTGTCGGTGGAGCCATCGTCCACCACGATCACTGTTTCGCAGTAGGGCTCGACGGAGGTCACCACCTGCGAAATGGTCTTCTCGTTGTTGTAGGTGGGTATCAATACACCAATGCGCTTCTCAGCGAATAGTTGCTTTGTCTCTTCCGCCGTCATAAGGCTTTCCCTTTCACCAATAAATCGAACTTGGCATAGATCTTTTCCTCGTCGGCTATGACGGACTTGAACAGGTAGTCCTCTCCGGCAGGGGTGTAGCGTGTCGTGATTTTCAGGAGCACATCGTTTTTAGGCACGATCACGGTGATGAACTTAGCGTTCTTGACCGTCACCACCTGCGTCTCAACGCCTAGGATCTCTGTGGCGACCGCACGCATCACATCCACCAGCACCGCCCCTGGCACGATCGGATTGCCGGGGAAATGCGCCGCGAACACTTCATGGGCTTCGTCAAAGCGTAGCAGGTGTCCGAAGAGGTTCACCTCCTTCGTGTCATAGGATTGTATGGTAAACATCTCTTTCATCACTTAGCCACAAAAAACACACCGACCATGATGATGCCCACGCCTATCCACCTCGTGACGGGCACCGACTCGTGCAGGAAGAAGGCGGAGGCGAGCAATGCGAAGATAAAGCTCAGGCATGTGAGCGGATGGGCCTCCGACAGCGGGTAATGGCGCAGAATATACAACCACAAAACCGTGGCAAGACCCATCGAAACGCCTGTGAGGGCCAGCCAATAATTGGTCAGCACCTCCTTGAACCACTCCCACGTGAAGGCGAACTTATGCATCTTCGCCACGGCGAATTTCAGGAACACCTGCCCCATGGCCAAGCAGAAAGACTGCACGATGGATAGTAACAATAACTTCAGCATGATAGTAGCGCGATGGAATGATCCTTGTCTTGGAAATGGTTATAGACTAATATATGTTTCGGCTGAGCCGTCTTCCCCTCCTTGAAGCGGATGTGGGCAGGTATCTCGCCTCGTTTCAGGCAGGTCGCCGCCACGTAGTAACCCATGGCGGAGGCGGAGAAGCCCTCTCCGAAGAGGTGCTTGTAATAGATCTGGGTGGTTTGCGGGAAGAGGGGCATCAGCCGACGGGTATATACCTCGTCGTTCGTGCGGTCCGCATTGTATCCGCAGACCACAGCGTCCACCTCTTCACGTGAGATGTCCGCCTTGCCGAGAAGTGCCTCGACGGCTTGCCGGAACCGCTCGTCCGTAGGCTCGAAGAGCACCTCCAACCCCTCTATGCGGCAGAACGTCTGTTGGGTGGGTTGGGTGTTCAGGAGGAAAGCGGCGGAGACCTCACCGGCGAAGCTGCCCTCCGTAGTCGGGTGATGGAACATCGCTTCCGTCACCTCTTCGGCTTTCCAGTAACCGATCTGGTCGAATAGTTGGAAGTAGGCCTCCGTCATCTCGTCGTTGGCGCAGACCAAGGCGGAGGATATGTCGTTCAGCTCGAATTGCGCGAGCGCATCCTGCAGGGCACAGTCGAACGAGGTGCCACGATGCGTGAACGTGTTGTTATAGCCATGGCATTTCAGCCTTTGGGCGATGACGGAACCGATTGTGTTATGCGTGGATTGCATGAAGAAGGAGGGCGGCAAAGCCTGCTCACCGTCCCGCAACATGGCGTTGAGGAATTTCTCCGTGGTCTCTATGCAACCCAAGCCTGTCCCTGTCACGATCGCGTCCAGCGGCGCCTCATACCCGTCGAGGGCGGTCATGGCGGAGGCGATGGCCCGTTTCAGCAGTCTGCCCATCCGTCGGGAGGCCATCGGGTCGATGAAGGCCTTGAAATCGGGCTCCACGGAGCGGAAATAACGTCCCTCCCTCCGTATCGGGGAGGTGAACCAATCGTCACACAGGGGCGATTGGATGGTTATTTGTGCCGCTGATTGTATATAGACTGCCATGGTTTAACTGATTTTAGAGAAGATACAGGAGGAGTCGTTTCCTCCGAAACCGAACGAATTGCTCATCACGTGACGTAGCTCCACGTCGCCCACACCTTTTGTCACGGGGATCAAACCACTCTCTTCGATCGCGGAAGAGAAGTTGAGGTTCGCCGGGATGAATCCGTTCGTCAGGGAAAGGATCGATATGACGGCCTCCACCGCACCGGCGGCGCTGGTGGTATGGCCCGTGAAAGATTTCGTGGAGGAGAAGGGTGGCACATATTCGCCAAAGACCCGTTTGATCGCCACGCTTTCACACAGATCATTGTTGCCCGTACCGGTTCCGTGCGCATTGATGTAATCGATGTCGGCAGGTTTCAGTCCAGCCTTGTTCAAGGCGCCGGTCATGGCGAGGAAAGGTCCTTCGCCCTCGGGTGAGGTGGCTGTCTGGTGGTATGCGTCGCAGGCGTTGGCGTATCCGCTCAACTCGCACAAGGGGGTCGCGCCCCGCTTTTGTGCACTCTCGGCGGTCTCGATGACCAGGTAGGCGGCGCCCTCGCCCAGGTTCAGTCCGTTGCGGTTCTTGTCGAATGGTTTGCAGGGCTCATGGTCTAATATCATCAAGGAATTGAAGCCATTCAGGTGGAACTTGCTGAGCGACTCCGTGCCGCCCACGATCGCCGCATCCGCCTTGCCGCTCTTGATCAGGTTAGCACCCATGATGAGGGCGTTGGTGGCTGAGGAGCAGGCGGTCGAGATAGTATACATGGCGTCCAGATGACCGAACAGCCTGCCGATCTGCTCCGTTCCCGCACCGCAGTCGTGCGCAGCGATATATTCCGTATGTTTTCCTTCGAAGAATTCCAGGTAGTACTGTTCGCTCTTCTCCATGCCGCCCACGGTCGTTCCGTTGACGAAGGCGGTGCGCACCGAATCCGTCAGCCCGGACTGGCGGAGAGCCTGTTGGAAGGCCACCATACCCAATAGCGGGGTGCGGGTCACCACCCTGTCGGAAGGCAGGTGAAGCATCTCGATCATCTCTTCGTTACTCACCGCCACCTCGCTGACCGGGAGTTCCGTGTGTGACGTGCGCAGATGGCGCACAGTGCCTATGGCGGGTTTGCCCGCACGTAGCGCGTCATAAACAGCTTGCGTCCCGCAGCCTAAGCCGCAGATGATGCCCATACCGGTTACGACGATACTACCCATACAAAGACTATTTCGTTCTGTTCTTGGAGATATAATCCGCCATCGTAGCGACGGATTTGAAGATCTCTTTTCCTTCGCTGGCGTTCTTCAACTTGATGCCGTAGTTTCTTTCCATCAAGACAATCAGTTCGAGCGCATCGATGGAATCCAGGCCCAAACCAGCCACTGAAGGGTCACCCCCGTTAAAGAGAGGCGCATTGTCATCAATACCATCAGGTGTCATTCCCTCGAGGTTCAACACCTCGATGATCTCTTGCTTCAAAGTGGATATCAATTCATTCATTACAAATCATCTTTATGTTTTGCCAACAAAGATATAAAAAAAGAAACGGAAAGGCAACCTTCCCCACGGTAGCGTTCTTTTACGTATCGGATATTTAGAAATATTTACGATTGGACTATTTACGATTTACTATTGCTGCGGCGGAGACTCACCTGACTTCCTACGCCTTTCAACTCACAGGCAAACGTCCCCAAATAGTAAATAGCCAAACAATAAATGGCTAAATCGTAAATAGCTAAATAGTAAATACACTCGTTTCCCACTCCCTCAAAGCCCCCTCACCATCCAGGGAGAGGGCGAACATCTTGACGGAGAGCTGTCCGTCCAAATACTCACACCACCCGAAGATCTGGTTGTCCACCTCCTTCTCAGGCAGGAAAGCGCACTCGGAGAGGGCAATGGCAGTCTTTGGTTCGAAGGATTTCGTCACGTAACAGGTGGATTCGCCCATGATTTTGTGACGGATCGCGATCTCACCCGTCACGATATTGGAGAGGGTATAGACGAAGACGGCGGGACTTGGGAAGTAATTGTCTGCGGATTGGATCGTCTGCTGGTAGGTCTTGTCATCATCCAGCGAGCCGGAGTGCGACATCAGGGCGACGGACCAGTTCCTCTTGGGCTCCTCTGGCGTTAGGCCCAACTGCCCCATCAGTAGCTCCGAAGCGATGAATCCGGCCTTGCATAGGTTGTCCATCTTGAAGAACTTAGGGTACTGGAAGCCTAAGGAGTAGTAGATATTCGCCAGCCAAGGCTTCTCCGCCTCCTCACGGATAGGCAGCGACTTGCCATTCACCCGCACCTCCTTGTCGGAAATAGAGACGAACGCCTTCACATAGATCTTCATGACAGAATAAATTCGTTTACGACGTTGGCTACTCCGTTCTCATCATTGGTGGCAGTCACGTAGTTGGCGGACTCCTTCACCACCTCTTGCGCATTGCCCATGGCGACGCCCAAGCCTGCGTATTTGATCATGGAGAGGTCATTGAAGCCATCTCCGCAAGCGATCATTTCGTCTTTTGTTAATCCTATGATATTCAATAATTTACTCAACGAATACGCCTTATCGATGTTTTGTGGCATGATCTCGAGGAAGAAAGGTTCGGAACGGTAGACGTTCAGGCGGTCTCCATACTCCTTGCACATGTCCTGCTCCACCTCGGCGAGGTAATCGCCATCGCCCACCATCAGGCATTTGGTCACGGGTTTCGTGATCTGCGCCACGAAGTTGTCCACCTTGCGCACCGGCATCTTATTGATGCGCGCCTCGATGGCCACGTACTGGTCCTCCTCGTTCTCCGTGATGATGGAGTCATCCTTGTAGGTGACGATGGTCACGCCATGCTCCTTGGAGGATTGGTAGAGCTTCGAGAGCTCGTCCATCGGCAGGACGGTCTCATAGACCACCTCTTTGGTCTGGTAATTGGTGATGACGGCTCCGTTGAAGGAGAGGATATAGCCGCCGAACTTGTCCAATTCGATCTCATCCGCGATCGGTACGATGCCAGGCGTAGGCCGGCCGGAAGCCAGGACCACGATCACACCATGCTCCTGCGCCTCGTGCAACGCCTGCTTGGTCTCCTTGGTGATCTCCTTCTTAGAGTTGGTCAACGTACCGTCGATATCCAATACTAAAACCTTGTAATCCATATATCTAAGCTATTTGGAAGTGATAGCGCCCACTTCCTTCAACTTCTTGAAATCCAGTTCGAAATTAGGGGTGAAGACATCCTTGCCGAGGCTCGCCTCGATCTCGGAGATCTTCCAGAACCTGCCATCCACCACTTCGGAATGGTCTGGCTGCGGATCCCCGTCGTAGGTGATGCGGTGCACGTAGATCATCTCGCGCTCCCTCGGGCTTTCCCAGATGTAGTTAAAGAGACGTTCGGGTTGGATATTCTCCAGCCCCAGCTCCTCGCGCGCCTCGCGTAGCAGGGCGATCTCGACGCTCTCGCCGAAGTCGATGTGACCTCCCACGGCGGTGTCCCACTTGCCGGGTTGTATATCCTTCCAATCGGCGCGTTTCTGCATATATAGGTCACCCTCTTTGTTGAAGACGTGCAGGTGGACCGCCGCATGCAATATCTTGGAACCGTTGTGGCACTCTTGCCGGGTGGCCCGGTCTATCACGTTGCCCTCCTCATCGATGACAGGAAAATATTCAACCATGTTGAAAATTTTGAATTATGAATTTTGAATTATGAGTTAGGAGTTAGAATTATACGATGCGCATGGGGATGCCTTCCTTCGCCAAGTATTGCTTCAGGTCTGGGATGGCGATCTCATGGAAGTGGAAGATGGAGGCCGCCAAGGCAGCGTCCGCCTTTCCCTGCTCGAAGACGTCCTTGAAGTGTTCCATGTTGCCTGCGCCGCCCGAGGCGATGACAGGTATGGATAGGCTATCGGATAGCTTGGCGAGCGCCTCATTGGCGAAGCCTTGCTTCACACCATCGTGGTTCATGCTGGTGAAGAGGATCTCACCCGCGCCACGCTCCTGCGCCTCTTTCGCCCAGGAGAAGAGTTTCTTCTCCGTCGGCACACGTCCGCCGTTCAGGTAGCAGGTCCATTCGCCGCTCTCGTCCAGCTTGGCGTCGATGGCCACCGTGCAGACTTGGCTGCCGAAGTTCTTCGCCACCTCCGAGATCAGGTCAGGGTTCTTGATCGCCGCGGAGTTGATGGATACCTTATCCGCACCTGCGCCCAAAAGGGTGTCCACATCCTTCAGCTCGTGGATGCCACCACCCACCGTGAAGGGGATGGAGATATGGGCGGCGATGCGCTTCACCAAGTCCACGAAGGTCTTGCGCCCCTCGTGCGAGGCGGTGATGTCGAGGAAGACAAGCTCGTCAGCGCCCTGACGGCTATATTCCGCGCCCAGTTCCACAGGGTCGCCCACGTTTCGTATATTCACGAAGTTGATGCCTTTGACGGTCTGCCCGTCTTTGATGTCAAGGCAAGGTATGATACGTTTCGCTAACATAGTTCCAAGAAGTTTTTCAAAACCGTTTCGCCCACCGAGCCACTCTTTTCAGGGTGGAACTGCACCGCATAGAAATTCCCTTTGGAGAGCGCAGCGCTGTATGGGTGGATATAGTCTGTCGTGGCGATGGTGTCTTTGCCCACAGTGGCATAGTAGCTGTGCACGTAGTAGAAGTACGGGGCGGCCGGCAAGCCCTTGAAGAGAGGGTTCTCCTTCGCCGCCACGGTGTTCCAGCCCATATGAGGCACCTTGCTGATGTGTGCGTCAGGGATGAACAGCTTCACCTCCTCATCGAAGATGCCGAGGCACTCCACGTTGCCGGAAGCCGCCTCCTCGGAGGATTTGCACATGAGTTGCATGCCGATGCAGATGCCCAACGTAGGCTGTTTCAAGCCACGGATCACCTCGTCCAGACGGTGCTCACGGAGGTAACGCATAGTCGTCTCCGCCTCACCCACGCCTGGGAAAATCACCTTGTCGGCACGTTGTATCTTCTCGATGTCGCCCGTGATCTCCGCCTCGATGCCCAAGCGCTTCATCGCATAGTCTACCGAAAAGATATTGCCCGCATTGTATTTAATGATCACTACTTTCATTGCGCCATCAGATAGGATTTGAATGTCTCGAATGTCTTAGGCAATTCGATGCTTTGTTTCTTACCCTTCATGAACTCCTGCAACTTGGCAGGGATCACGACAGGCTCTCCGATGATCGCCTCCACGGTGTCCTTGAACTTAGCCGGATGGGCCGTCTCCAGGAAGACACCCACCTCATTCGGCTTCAGGTACTCGCACAACGCGCGGTAGCCCACCGCACCGTGAGGGTCGAGGAGGTATTTATGTTGTTGATAACAATTCTTCAATGTCTCACGGATCTGCTCGTCCGTGTAGGTGCAACCCGCGATGTCCTTGCAGATGGCCTCGTGCGAGCCGTACAGCGCCAACACGCGTGCGAAGTTGCTAGGGTCGCCCACATCCATGGCGTTGGCGATGGTCTGGACGGAAGGCTTCGGCTCGTATTTGCCGCTCTTCAAGTAGTTGAAGAAGATGTCGTTGCGGTTGTTGGCAGCGATGAAACGGCTGACCGGCATGCCCATGCGCTTGCCGAAGAGGCCCGCGGTGATGTTGCCGAAGTTGCCCGAAGGCACACAGATCACGATGTTATCCTTAATGCCCAACTTATGCAGTTGCGCCACGGCGTAGAAGTAGTAGAACGCCTGCGGCAAGAAACGTGCCACGTTGATGGAGTTGGCGGAGGTGAGCTTCATGTGGTTGTTCAGGTCCTTATCCATGAAGGCGGACTTGACAAGCGCCTGGCAATCGTCGAACACGCCGTCGATCTCCAAGGCGGTGATGTTCTTGCCCAAGGTAGTGAATTGGCACTCCTGGATCGGGCTCACCTTCCCTTTCGGGTAGAGCACATAGACGTGGATACCCTCCACGCCGAGGAATCCGTTCGCCACAGCCGAACCCGTGTCGCCGGAGGTAGCCACCAGCACGTTCACCTCCTTCTGGCCCTCCTTCTTGATGAAGTAGCCCAACAGGCGGGACATGAAACGGGCGCCCACGTCCTTGAACGCCAAGGTAGGTCCGTGGAAAAGCTCCAGGCTGTATATGTTGTCGTTGACGTGCACCAGCGGCACATCGAAGCTCAAAGTGTCATACACGATTTTCTTCAGCGACTCCGCGTCCACATCCTCCCCGAAGAAGGCGTCCGCCACCACGTAGGCGATCTCCTGGAAAGACATATCCTTCATCTTATCGAAGAAGGAAGCAGGTAACTGTTTGATTACTTCAGGCATGAACAAGCCCCTGTCAGAGGCCAGACCCTTCACCACCGCCTCTTGCAGCGTGGCTTTGTCCGCTTGTTTGTTGGTACTATAGTACTTCATATTATCGAATCTATTATTGCGCAAAAAAATTCCGGCGCAAAGATACTCATAAAAAACGATATGCGGGCAACTGGCTGGAAAATTAAGAGTTAAGAAATAAAAATCGGTCGGGAAGGCTGGATGGTTGCAGGGAACTTATTTACAATTATTTACTATTTAACTATTTACGATTTACTATTTTCCCATTCAGCTATTTACTATTTAACTATTTACGATTTAACTATTTTCCTATTTAGCTATTTTACGATTTACTATTTCAGGACTAAAAAACTATCGGATACGCTTGCTATTCTCAATTTAAATCAGCTATTTTGCAAACGAGTAATGTGTATGGATGGATGACAAATATCCGGCGTTACAACAGGTGACCCTATGCGCCAATAAATATGCGATGTGTTATAAACGATAGAATTCGAACCGGAAAGGTATAGTTTTCTCATCGTGCGGGAGTTCCCCACCCTATTTTTCTTTCCCAAAGACAAAATATAGGCTAATGGCCCCCGAAACTAAAAATATCAAAGAAAAAAGAAATACTTTTTTTTAATTTTGAATTCTCGCAATATATTCATAACTTAGTCACCTGATAATTTCGATATTGAAGAACATATATTTTTTTAACTTTTAAACGCTTATAGAAAGATGGCAAATTCAATCGATTTAGCAAAATTCGGCGCCAACGACATCATCGCATGCAACAATGCGAACTATGCAGGAGCAATCAAGATCGTAGCGGGCAAAATCGCTGCTGGTAACGTTACCTTCATCATCGACGGAAAGACGATCAACTTGTCCGACGCCGGATGCTCTTACTTGAGCACTTCTTTGGAGGCGATCAACAAGGCTAAGGCAGAGGCTAACCCTGCTGGCGTATTGTTGGCTTTGGGTGCGAAGTCTACAACCCTCATCTCTCCGACAGAGAGCTCAAACTCCGCTATCAGCGGTCCTGCCAACGAGACCACTTTCGCTCAAGGCAGCAAGGAATTGGAATTATCAGGTCTGAAGGATTCTACTATGGTTCGCTTCAACCACCTCGGAAAGACTGGCGAAGTCAATGTGTTGGACGCAAAGGCTGGCGCTGTGACAATCCAAGTGGACGGCGACGTCATCGAATTGGCTGACCAAGCCGCTTCTTACATCAGCAACGACTACAAGGAGATCAAGATGGCCGACGCTGAGGCTGACCCTACTAAGGTATTGTTCGCCTTGAAGGGTGGAACAACAAAGTTGGTTTCCGCTTCTTTGGTTTCTAACCAGAAGATCGCTAAGGGTGCCATCGACACAGTGTTCGTTAAATAATCAGAAACAATATTCAATTTTATAAATCATTAAATTTTAGTACAATGAAAAAGATTTTTCTTTTGATGGGTTGCTTGGCTCTCATCATGGCAGGTTGTAAAAAGGAACAAAAGAAGGTAGAGAACGAAGCTCAAGAGGCTATCGAGACTACTGCTGAAACTGCTGAAAGCGCTGCAGCTACCGCAGTTGAGGCTGTAAACAATTTCTTGCAAGAGAACAGTATCGCAGCTAAGTCTTTCGGCTTGCACGAAGAGGCTGACGGCGGATGGACCCTCAACTTGAAGGACACTGACGCTAACGGCGAAACTACTGGAGACCTCAAGAAGATCTTCTTGACCAACGACGCTCAAGTAATCCTCATCAAGGATGGCGCATTCGACACGATTCCTTTCGCCAACATCGAGAAATCAATCTTGAACAACAAGAAGGTTAGCTACTGGTTGGACGATGCTAAGGAGAAAATCACTCACATCGTTGAAATCGCTGAATAATCTTTCTTGATTACAGAAAACGAGGTGCGGGCGCCTAGGTGTCCGCACTTTTTTTATCCCTACACGAACCCGCAAAAAGAGATGACAAACCGATAGTTACATCCCCCCATAAACTTTTTGGAGGAGTCCCGATACCATCGAAACTCCTCCCTACAAATTAAACCTCATAACTAAAAAATTAAAATACATACCCTTTATTCGTAAACTTCACTTTTCATTTATTGCCTATATCATGTTACATCATATTTCACATCCATATACCTTCGTTTTATTTTTTATTTTCACTCAACTATAACGAAGATAACTTAAAATTTATTAAAATGCAAATATATGCTTGTGAAAAATTCACCGCATCAGATATCCATTAATGAATTTATTTTTGGTTGATAAAATCAATTCTGATTTGTGACAAAAATATATAGAGCCATAAAAATCCACTACCATATCAATCTATGATTAATTTTTAAACCGCTTATTATCAATAATATATGATTCACAAAAAGAAGGATGCCCCGCCATATATTGTGTTTTCATCCCTTTTCCTTACATTTGCACCATTACGTTGAGGTGAGTTCTAATACCCATTGAAAAAGCAGTTGTTATGGATTTCAGATATTTATTCATTCTTTCCGTATTTGCATTCAGCACATCGATAAATGCGCAGTCCGAATTCCCCCTCCCCGAAAAGGAGAACGACGTCGAAAGAGCCGGATTCGTCGGGAATGTGAAGTCTGTGAACCAATACTCCGTGAAATGGGTGAAGGACCAGCCACAAAAGGACAAGGTGACGAACACGTGGAAGTTCAACAAGGAAAAACAACTCACGGAATACGCCTGCTCATGGAAGAAGAGAATCATGCGCTACGACAGGAACGGTGATTGCATCGAGGAGACACTCATCAATTCGGACTCCGTCATCTACGAACAAACGTCACGCAAATTCAAGGGGAAGAATCTGTTGTCAGAGGAACAAGTATTCACGAGAGGCAAACTGAGCATGGAGAAAAAGAACTCCTACGACCAAAAGAATAGACTGATCGCTTCAAACTGGTATAACCATGCGCAAGGCATACCCTACAGCGAATTGAAGATAACCTACGACAAGAACGGCAACATGCTCGACTCGGTCTATGCCAGTTACTCCCACTCGGAGAACAAATGCGTCCCCTATTCGGTCATCCACAACACCTACAACAAGGATGGTAAAATCACTGAAAGGGTAGAACAAAAATGGAACGGAGAATCCCGGTACACATACGAGTACAACAATTCGGGCAAATTGTGCGGCAGGAAATACTACCATCAGGGTGAAGGCCTCATCGAACTGCGCCTCTATGATGATTCAGGACGTGTCGCATGCACCTATGACATGCGTAAGGACCGCAAGGATTCCGTGGAATATGACCAAGCTGGCAGGGAGGTGAGATTGATGACATGCAACATTTCCAAGCCAAACGTGATAAGCAAAGAAATCATCTACACTTACGACGCGGAGGGCAACCAACTGGAATCGCTCGTGAAGGAAAACGATGGCAACTGGGAAAAACGGGTCTGGGAATACAAGAACGGGAAAGAGACGTCGGTCACCACTTACTACGGCAGAGGCGACAAGTACCGCAAGAAGGTGGCTAGCACCGATTCGGACGAAGACGTGATCTTCGTCTCGCCATACGAATATGTGGACGAGCCTTGGGCGGACTCCAAAGGCATCTTCGAATACGACCAATGGGGAAACGAAACCGCCTTCACCTCCTGCGACGCATACGGCGACTGCCATCTCGCCATGGCCGCCCAATACGAAGGGTATAACCGCCCCACCAAACGCGAGGTTTACCACGAAGGGAAAGTGTTTCGGACTATTTTGTCTAAAACCGACAGCCACACAAACACCACGGAGATCCTCACCTACGAGAAGGGCGAATTTAAGAACGGCTCCATATACGAATTCGAATACTACGATAAGTGAGTAGAGACGTCCGGAATGGAAGGGAAATAGTCTTTAAAAGACATAATGATTTCAAAAATAATTAGTTAACAGGTGAAACCACAAAAAATCACCAGCGGTTTCAGTTAGAAGAGAAGAATAAAAACATGTGCGCCGCGACTCAAAATAGTAAATCGCAAATAGTTAAATAGTAAATATCCGACATGCTAAATGAAACCGTCGTGTGGAAAAACGTAAATTTTATTTCGCAAAGAGTTGGGAGCGGAGCATTTTTCTTTTAAATTCGCGCAGTGATTTTCAACGAGGGAATCATGGGTTTGGTTGAGTAGTTCAATGGATAGAATACGGGTTTCCTAAACCTTAGATCCGGGTTCGATTCCCGGCTCGACTACAAAAGAAAAAGCTCAATGCATACGCATTGGGCTTTATTTTTTCACCTAACACACCGAAGGCAACTCCCTGCCGCCAAACTACTCGGTGAACTTATCCAAGTCGGAGATGAACTTTCTGATATTCGCCTTGCTGAGATACCCATCCCCCACAAAGCCACTGGTGGAGAAACGGAGGTTCTTCCCGGACTCCTGCTGATACGATATGGAATAGACGCTCTTGACATCGTCCCGCACGGTGACCTGCGCCTTCTCGTCCAGGATCTTCTGGAAATACTCAAGGCACTCACGCACCTGGTCCTTGGACTTTCCCAAGTAGAACAACATCAGATTGTCCAACTTATGCGTCGTGATCATCTCAAGGAAATAACGGGTGGTACCCCCCTCCCGCATGAAGATGATCGACGGAGCGTCCTCCTTGGCCCGCAACAACCCGCCATGGCTCACCTCCCGGATGTTCACCTCCGCCGCTTGGATCGGGGTCGCCTGCTCCTCGGCATACGAAACCACCGACACCCAACAGGAGAGAATCAATAACAATAACCGTCTCATAACCACCATCACAATGAGACTTGACTAAACACATCCTTCAACTCATTAAGGGTCATCGCATCGAAATCCTCCCTGCGAGGCAATACGAAGAGACCCGCCATATCAATCGCTCCCGGACTGATCATACGGTACGAATCACCCTCCGCGAAATACTGGGTAGGACGATGCGCCTTGCGAGGGAAAAGGAAGAAATGCCACCGTTTCTCCTCGTACATGACAAACAGATTCAGCCGAGGCTCCTCATTGCCCCCCTCCATCATCATGTATTGGGTGTACGTCTGGTTGAAGAGCGACGTCAACGCATCCTTCCGGTCCGACTCCGCATGCACGCAACTCCGACCGAAACCCACCAACTGCTCCATCCGGTGGCCGTTCCACTCGGACAGTTCGCGCTTCTCCGCCTTCTTCCACTCCTGTTCCAACGGCAATTGGCCCTTCGCCACAGCCTGGAAATGCAGATGGTCGGGTGCGGAGGCTCCGCAACGTGGACCGTTATAGAAAATGATATGGTCAGGCATCATCTGGGCAAAGTCCAGCATGTCACCCAAATTGGGTTTTATCTCCTGAGGGCAATGCGTGTCGCAGGCGATCGTGAAATGCTCCTTGAGGATCGGGAAGGGATTCACCAACAACGTGAACCGATCGTTCAACTTGAGTCCGCGCTGCACCTCCGGACGGTTGTCGGAACACAGGAAACACTTGCGTTTAGCGATAGTCTCCTTGTCCAACTTGGCACCCGATGAAACCGCACGGGCCGGGTTGAACTGCGCCTTGACCGTGAAACCGTTCAGTCTGAACTCGCGCAATTCCACTTGCCCCAATTGTTCTACTCTCTGCCTAAATTCCGGCCATTCGGCCAGTTGTTCCTCGTAAAATTTCCTGACATCCATCACCTCGACTCCTTAATCCTGCGCATCATCTCGATGGTACGCAATTTGTCCTTATATAGATTATTCTTATTCTGCTTAACGATATCCAGATTTGCGTCCGAATTGCCCTCCCAGCGACGGCAAAGGTAGAGCACATCGTAGATCCTACCGATCGGGTAGTTATGCGAGATGGTCAGTCCCATCGCATAATCCTCCCCATAGCTCGTGTTAGGCAACTGGAGCCTACGCAGCAAAGGCGTGTAGAAGGCGCGGGGAGCCCCTAACCCATTTATCCTCAAAGCGTTGTTCCTTCCGTTCTCATAGGTCCACTCTCGATGGTCGATCACACCCGGCGGGATGGTCTCCATCCTGAAATTGGTGATGGCGTACGTGCCCACCACCATGGCGCATTGTTGCTCGTAAAAAGCGGCGACGATCTTGCGGACGGTATCCTCTCCGCTATAGACATCGTCACTGTCCAATTGGATGGCGAACTTGCCGCATTTAGGATGGTTCACCCCCTCGTTCCAGCATCCTCCGATGCCTAGATCATCACGGGAAGGGACCACATGTATGATGCGGGCGTCCTGCTTCGCGAGGGCATCTATCGCCTCCGTCGTCCCATCCGTGGAGTGGTTGTCCACCACAATCAGGTTGAAAGCGAAATCCGTCTTTTGGGAAAGCACTGAACGGATAGCGTCCGATATGGTTTTCACACGGTTGCGCACAGGGATGATGACCGAAGCCTCGTATTCGAAGGATGCGTCATCCAGCGACACTGGCGTGAACGACGGTTCCAAGTAGGCCCCCACCCGCTTCAGGTATTCGGTGAAGACCCTCTCCCGCTCGATCTGCACCTCACGGTTGCGGGCGTCCACGTAGGCGAACTGCTTCTCCTCGGAAGAGGTCTTGTCCTCCGACAACACCGTGTACAATGTTTCGTTCAAATGGAAAGGAAGCGCCTGTTCCGAAAGCCTCAACCGCAAATCATAGAGGGAAGAGAAGGCGACGGATTCGTCCATCTCCGAAACACAACGCTTAAAGCTACCCGCCTCGAAAAAGAGCAACGGACCGAAGTCGAAATCATCCCGCACGCTACCCAATTGGTAGTCGATCAGCGGATGAAGCTTCACCTCGTCGCCAGATTGCTCGAGGTAGTCGGCGTAGGCCATGGCGGCGCCTGAGTAATCCATCACCTGGGCAATCCGTCCCAAGGCATTCTGCCCCAAGCGGAACGGACGGGCATCACACGCCAAGGCGATGTACGGAGCGCTGGCGACAACCGCTATCGAACGCATGGCCGAGCAAGCGTCCAGACGGTCAATACGCAAGGAGCGCACACCCTTCACTTCAGGTTGCGCACCCGTATAGAGCAGGGTGACAGAACCCACCCCGTCAGCGGTTGCGAGCGCAGACAATGTAGTCTCACCGCCCGGCACGTAAGGCATGAAAATATCCACCATAAGCTATTTTTTCTTTTTAAGCAGGAAATCCACGATCTCCTTCATCAGATCGTCTCGAGCGGATTGCGTAGCGATAGACTCGAAAGGAACCGAGGAGATGTATGTCCGGTACCTGCCCTTATACGCCACGGCGCAAGGCAGGTTACAACCCTCGAAAGAATGGACCACCGTGGAACCATTCACACAGTCGATGGCATCCGGCGACTCCACCGCATATTGGAATTTCCCTAATGTCTTGTTATAGTTGTAAAACTTCTTCGCGAACTCCTTGTTGACGGAGAAATAGTTGGATATCCTTCCCTCCGTCTCCGGCCTACTCTGCTTCAGGGTGTACTTCAGGACCTTTTCCGCGAAATATATGTCGTCATCGACACAGAGGGAATCCCGCTCCATCAGGTCGGAGGCGATATAGGCACCGCTCGCATAGAGTCTGCCTCCATGGTACAGGTAAGTACGCAGCTCCTCCTGCAACCGAGGAGGGAATGTCTTATAGCGCGTGCCCAAGCCCACCACGGTCTCCTTCTCCTCCCCCAATATCAGGTCCACGAAAGCGAACCGTCTGATATTGTAACTGCCTTCCGTGACAGCCGCCTTGGAACAGGAGACAAACGAATACCCCGCTTTCTTGATGGACTTGCCATGCAACAAGGGAAAGTCGAACGTGTTACCGGCGATGACCACCCCCTCGTAATCGATTTGGCAGGCCCCATGCCCAGGCTCCGCATTGCTACGGAACTTCTGACGCTTACGGAAGCCATACTGCTTGCCGACATAGCTGAGGTCATAATGGTCCGGCACACCCTGGTCGCAATCGTCCAAAAAGCCGGAGAAATCACCCGTATCGAAATACTCAGGAGCGGAGACACGGTCGAACCCGTTGATGATCAGGGCCGTCTGGGCCGATTTACCCTTGCACACGGAGAGGACCTCCGAAGGGAAGCTCTCACCTCCGTCATTCACAGCCGTCACCTTGAAATTATAGATGACACCCGAGTCTATCGGCATCACATAATGCGGCGCATCCACCAAAGTTCCATTATCCCATCCCCCATCATTCCGGGAGACGTAAACCACATATTTGGAAGGGGTGGCGGTCACCTCCAGGCTATCCTCCTGCGGTTCCCAACTGAGGAACACACTCCTCTTTTTCTTGTCGTAGAACTCCGTGCTGAAGTTCGTCACAGGCAACGGCTGCACCACATAGTCCGTCTTATACTGATAGGCGATGAACTTCAGGAGCGCCTTGTAGATGGAACGGCTGGCGAAGAAGCGGAAGTTAGGATCCAACCCATACTTCATGTCCGTATAGTTCTGGTGGGAAAGCAACTCCAGCAACATGGTCGGCACCTCCGGCACACGGGCCTCGTAGTAGGAAGCGTCCGTCATCTTGCGGCGGGTCCAGTTAGGACGGAAGGCACGGCGGATATCCTCCACCACCTGCGTCTGGATCATATCCGTCAAGTCACGTCCCGCCAGACGTCTTTGCCCATTCCAGTATTCACGGTTCCCGTAACTCTCGGACATGTATATCGCCAACGTGCCGAAAATAGAGTCCCGCAAGAGCTGTCCCGCATCCGTATGGAGGCCGAACGCCACATCGATAGGGATGCGCTTGCCAGGCCTATCCTTCGCCCTCGGGGAGCCACCGATCAGGTCGTTCACCCACTCTCCGCGGCACATATAATCATCCTTGTAATCGTTCCTTGCGTCATTCCTCGAGAAGACAGAGTCCGGGTATCCCGCCCACTGCAACCAGTAGCGCGCCCCCTCCAGGAAACGGAGCCTGTCGCTGACCTGCACCACCGTATCGCCCTCCGCGGTGACCACCGGTCGACCGATATTACCCATGCCGCCACCGAACTTCACCGCATCGGCCGTGACCACCTTGCCGCCCCGCGACTGGTTCGTCAAGACGACCATACCCATGGAAGGATGGAGTCCCTGTTTGAAATGGAAAGTACCCAAGTAGATCCACGTACCGCCGCCCATGCGCTGGTTGACGATGAACTCCGTGGAGCCTCCCGCATGGTTCACCTTATAGTGCGCCTCCGCCGTGCTCTCCGGCAAGGTCTGGTAGGAGACATAGACCGCATAGTCGCCATCCTCCGGAATCTCCGGCACCCAATGCACCTCGGCACTCTTCTCCTTCGATGTTTTCACCTGACGGCAGGTACCCATCCTGAAGGGCTGGTCACCCTCCACGTACATCTTCTTCTTGTTGGCGAAGCCTGCGGAATCGCAGCCCATCCAGATGCAATCCTTGCCGTTCAACTCCTCGTAGAGGTAGTCGCCATTCGTGTCATTGTCCACAATCACCTCGTTGTACTGCGTATCACGCTCCCTAGGCAACAGCACGGTCGCCCCGGCGTTCTCCAGCATGGGAGCGATATAGGGCAAGACATATCCCAACGTGTAGGTGTCCTCCACCACCTGAAAGATGCAAGGACGCTGCCACTGCCACTGGCTTCCCTTCGTGTTCGACTCGAAGTACCATCCATGGCTCGGCCACATGGCGATATGGCGGTTCGCCAAGCCCTTCTCCGGCGTGTAAGGTTTGCTCACGTTGCGCACCAACTGATGCCCCTTGAAGTACTCCTTCTCGAAGCGTCCCTTATCCAACTTCATATCCTTACGGGTCCAGTTGGGCACCAAATCATGTATCTCATAACGATTGACGTACAGGGTGAGGTCATAGTTCTTGTACGCTCTAGGCAGGTAGGCGGAAACGGTGTCATAGATCCTTTCGACGACATTCTCCCTCAACGGAATTCCCTCCACATATTTGGATAGATAAATATCGATTTTCTTCTTGCCCATATCAAGGAACGAACTATCGTTACTCAACTTGTTATGTTTCAACGCAGAATACTCTTTCTGCAGGAAAGCATAGGCAGGAACGACAGCATTGTCCAAATCCGAGTTTTGAGCGAAAACATCAAAAGAAATGGCTAGGAAGACTATGATGGAAAGAATATGCGTTTTCACCATCTCTTGATAAATTTTTGTACCCAAGATGAGACTCGAACTCATACAGCCGTACGGCCACTAGTCCCTGAAACTAGCGTGTCTACCATTCCACCACTTGGGCATTTCATCCGCGAATTTAACCAATTTATTATTTTTGCCAAACATATACGACCATGTTTTTTAAAGTTTTTTTCAATGCATGTCAAAAGCGCTGATTTAAAGACTTTTTTGGCAAATAACAACATTTTTACATGATATCTTTGGAAATAATGCGATCATTTGTATATTTGCAAAAACAGGTGGAGTGTATTATTTAGGATGAAAAACGGATCTGACCTCTTAGCCTGATCTGCGAAAAATGCATAGAAAGACACACATTCGACCATTTATTACATAGTTACATTAAGGGTTTAATAATCAATAAATCGTATTATACTATGTATTATTAGATAACATATATAATATAGATAACATATATAATAGGAGGTTTTCTTATGAGAAAGAGACAAATCATCACAGGGCTTTCAGCTTTATTGCTCTGTGTGGCATCGTTCGCCGAGACACCAAACAACATGCAGGTGTGGCTAAAGAACGGAGAGCAACAAGTATTCGACATCAGCCAGGTGGACAGCGTCACCTTCGGAGAGAATTCAACACCGGAGTTTAAACCATTATCCAAGTGGACCTTTATCCCTACGGCCGAAAGTCCGACCGCCCTCATGCTCTCCGACGAGCAGAAGGAGTTTGTCCGCGCAGGTAACACATTCGCCAAGAAATCGTTCGCTTCCATCTGTGAGGCAGACAGCACCAACCCCAACACGTTCTATTCCCCAATCAGCCTACAAATCGCCTTGGGATTCTGCGCCAACGCAGCCACCGACAAGGGCGCCAAGGAGATAGCGGATGCGTTCGGCATCCAAGGAAAGAAACCTTTGGAAAATATGAACGACTACTTCAACAAGGTCATCCTTTCGCTCAACTCGCAGGTGGACAGCGTCATCCTAAGCGTGAACAACGCCGCATGGCCTGTATGGGGAGCTGCCGTCTACGATGACTTCCTCAAGGCGGCATACGAGAAATACTACGCCACGGTCAGACACCTGGATTACGTTTCTGACCCTGCTGCCGCAAAAGACACTATAGACCAATGGGCGGCGCTCATGACCAACGACTGCATCAAGAAACTGAGCGTCATCATCGACCAGAGTACGGTACTCGTCCTCAACAACGCTTGCTATTTCAAGGGCAAATGGAGAATGCCGATAGAGAAAAGCATGACGAGGAAAGAAACATTCTGGAACACCCCAACCGAATCCCAAAGCGTCGACATGATGCAATCGACAGAGTCTTACTCCTATGCGCAAACTGATGATTATCAAATGATTGAACTTACCTATGGCAATCCACACAGCATGTCGTCCAACAACGGCAAAGGCACCTACAGCATGGTGATTGTATTGCCTTCGGAGGGCAAAAATCTGGACTCGACAATCAATGCCATCGACTGGAACGACTTGTCACTCAACAGAAAATATGTATTCCTTCGCTTCCCGAAATTCGGAATCCGTAGCAGCCTTGATTTAAATGACGTTGTGACTAAACTTGGCATCACAGACATATTCTCAGGTTGCCCTAACGCCATCACTGCCCCTGCCGTAGTGACACAAATCGTGCAAGACTCCTATGTGGCGGTGGACGAAGAGGGAACCGAGGCCGCCGCTGTCACATCCATATCAATGTCCGGTGCCGTTCCTCCAGAAGATATGGCCGAGATGTTAGTCAACCGTCCGTTCGGTTTCGCCATCCGCGAAATGACCACCGGCATGCTGCTCTTCATGGGTAAGGTGACGATGGTGGAAGAGGTGTCTAAAGAATAGAGAATTTTGAATTATGAAACGTTAGTTCGACGAAGTCAATTATGAATTTTTTGGGGGATGTGCGTATCTTTACATGATGCGCACACCCTTAGCCCTGAAGGGGCGAAACATTATATAGCCTAGGGCAACGCCCTATGGAATTTTGAATTAATATAGTTTTCATGAAGAAAAAGGCATTACTCATAGGATTTTCAGCGTTGGCGACCAGCCTCGCCTCCTTCGCCGGCACACCGGACAACATGCAGGTCTGGCTGAAGAACGGAGAACATAGCGTCTTCGACATCAGCCAAGTGGACAGCGTCACCTTCGGCACAAGCCCTCAGCAGGAATACACTCCGCTGACCGAGAACACCATGCCACCAACGTTCGCCGCACCTATTCCGTTGGAGTTGTCGGAGCAGGATATGGCATACGTGAAAAGTACCAATGAGTTTGCGAAAAAATGCTATGCGATACTTCGAACAAACAAGAAGGAAAATGGTGACCCTTTCCCCATCCATTTCTTCTCTCCTGTCAGCCTCAACATGGCCCTAGGTATCTGCGCCAACGGAGCTGACACTGTGGGCATAAAAGAAATCGCCCAAGCGATGGGCTTCCCATCGGGAAATGCCCTGAACGCCTTGGACAACATGAACGATTTCTTCAACAAATTATACCTCTCCCTCAATTCCAACGTCGATAGCGTGACAATCAGAACCGTCGATGCACTATGGTTCGACGAGCAAAGCCCCGTCAACATGAATCTTGTAAAAACCGTAAAGGAGAAATACTATGCGACCGTCAGGAAACTCGATTTCAGGGAAAACCCCATACCTTCAAAGGACACAATAGATCATTGGGCGGCACTCATGACCAACGATTGCATCAAAAAACTTGGAATAAGAATAGGTTCAAACACCCGACTCGTGATTAACAACGCATGTTATTTCAAAGGAAACTGGGTAACGAGATTCACCCCCGCCGGCAAGGCGTTATTCAACGGAACGCATGAGGCAGACTCTACAGAATACATGTCACTTAAAGGCGAAACATTGGAATATTCAGAGGATGAATATTACCAAGCGATCAAATTGGACTACGGGACGAAGGCGAACAAGGCTTCAACAACATGGGGGAGTCAAGATGTCCAGACCCCAAGTGCCTACAGCATGGTCATCGTATTGCCGAAAAGTGGGCATGACCTGAACGAAGTGCTCCCGTCCATCCAATGGGACTCCATCCCCTTCGAACGCATGACCGGCAGCATCTACATGCCTACATTCAAAGCCAACGGAGGATACGATCTTGAAAGATTACTAAAAGACTACTTGGGAATCAGAACTATATTTGAGACATATCCCAATGCCGTATTGGAGGAAAATATATTCATCAGCCAAGTCCGGCAAGACTATTTCATCAATGTGAACGAGGAAGGCACAGAAGCCGCGGCGGTCACCTCTATCGTGGCATCCCAATGGGGTGGTTCGGGAAGAAGTTTCAACATGTACTGCAACCGTCCGTTCGCCTTCGCCATCCGCGAGAACAAAACGGGGCTGATCCTCTTCATGGGGGAATATGATTCTGTGCCAAAGGCAGAGAATTAAGAGTTAAGAATTAAGAATTAAGAATTAAATATAAGCTTCATGAAAAAAAGAACATTACTCATAGGATTTACGGCGTTGGCAAGCAGCCTCGCCTCCTTCGCCGGCACACCAGACAACATGCAGGTATGGCTGAAGAACGGAGAACAAAGGGTCTTCGAGATCAACCAAGTGGATAGCGTCACCTTTGGCGCAATTCCTCAGCAGGAATATACACCGCTGACCGAAAACACCATGCCACCGAAATTCGCCGCCCCTATCCCGCTAGAGGTGAACGACCAGGAACTGAAGTACATCAAGAGCACCAACGAGTTTGGCTCGAAGTGTTTCGCCCTCATGCGCAAATTGGATACGACACCAGTTCATTTCTTCTCTCCTGTCAGCCTCAACATCGCCTTGGGTTTCTGCGCCAACGGGGCTACTGCAAAAGGAGCGAAGGAGATCACTGACGCCATGGGGTTCACATCAGAGAAAGCGATGGCGGATATGAACAACTTCTTCCAAAAACTCTATCTCTCCCTCAATTCGGGGGTCGATAGCGTGGATATCCACACCGCCAACGCATTGTGGGTCAATGAGGGTACCAATGCCAAGGAGAATTTCGTGAACACCGCCAAGGAATCTTACTATGCGACTGTCAGAAACCTTGATTTCAAGAACGATCCCCTAGGATCCAAAGACACCATCGACCATTGGGCGGCGCTCATGACCAACGATTGCATCAAAAACCTTGGAATAAATATAACATCGGACACCAGACTCGTGATTAACAATGCCTGCTATTTCAAAGGCAACTGGGTGACGAAATTCACCCCTGTCGGCAAGGCGTTATTCAACGGAACGACCAAGACGGACTCCGCAGAATTCATGGGTATCTATGACAGGTATATGGATTACTCGGAAACGGATAATTTCCAAGCCATCAAGCTAGATTATGGGCAAGAGTCCAAAAACACTGGATCCCAGAATGCATCGGCAGAAAGCGCCGCCTACAGCATGATTGTCGTGCTGCCGAAGAAAGGTCACGACCTCGACGAGGTATGGCCTACCATCCAATGGGACTCCATCCCCTTCAGAAGCATGCAAGGAGACTTATTCATGCCTAAATTCAAGAGCGACGGAGGATACGATTTGGAAAAGGATGTACTGCCTAGACTAGGCATTAAAGATATATTTGAGGACTATCCTAATGCTGTTGAGGAATTCCCTATCTATATCTCTCAAGTTCGTCAAGATTTCTTCATCAGCGTGGATGAGGAAGGTACCGAAGCCGCAGCTGTCACCTCCATTGTGGGAACTCTTGGCGGAGCTATCGTACAGCAGCGCTTTACGATGACATGCGACCACCCGTTCGCCTTCGCCATCCGCGAGAACAGAACGGGGCTGATCCTCTTCATGGGGGAATATGACTACGCACCGGAAAATTAAGAATTAAGAATTTTGAATTTTGAATTATGGGAGAATGCGTATCTTTACACGATGCGCAAACTCCTAGCCCTGAAAGGGCGTAACACATATAGCCTGGGGCAACGCCCTAGGGAATTATGAATTTTGAATTTTGAATTAAGAATTAAATATCAGCTTCATGGGAAAAAGGACATTACTCATAGGATTTTCGGCGCTGGTGCTCAGCCTCGCCTCCTTCGCCGGCACACCGGACAATATGCAGGTCTGGCTGAAGAACGGTGAACATAGCGTCTTCGACATCAACCAGGTGGACAGCGTCACCTTCGGCAATAGCCCTCAGCAGGAATTCACACCGCTGACCGAAAACACTATGCCACCGACATTCGCCCAGCCCATTCCGCTCAAGATGAACGAAGAGGGACTGAAGCACATCAAGAGCACCAACGAGTTCGGCAGAAAGTGCTTTGTCGAGTTGCGGAAGGGGGATCCAGATGGTGTCAGATTCTTTTCCCCAATTAGCCTCAACATAGCTTTGGGCCTATGCGCTAATGGGGCTACAAAAGAAGGTGCGAAAGAGATCACTGACGCACTGGGGTTCGATTCGAATAACGCCATAGAGGATATGAATGACTTCTTCAACAAGGTATACCTTTCCCTCAACTCGTTTGTCGATAGCGTGATCATGAGCACCTCCAACGCAGTATGGCTAGATGCGAGAAGTGGCGCCTACCCGAATTTCGTGAAGCTCGCAAAGGAGACGTACTATGCGACGATTAGAAATCTCGACTTCTATGGAGACCCTAGTGGGTCGAAAGACACCATCGACCATTGGGCGGCACTCGTAACCCACGATTGCATCAAAAACCTCAGCATACAAGTCAAAGAGGACACTAAGTTCGTCCTTAATAACGCTTGCTACTTCAAAGGCAGTTGGGTGACGAAGTTCCTCCCGGCCGGGAAGGCGGCGTTCTACCCGACGCCAGACGTCACAGAAGAAACAGATTTCATGTCTATCAGAGATGAGGCCATGGAGTATGCAGAAACAGATGAGTATCAGGCCATTAAACTGGACTATGGGCTCGAATCCCAAAAACCTTCGCTCAAACCAGGTATCACCACAAGCGCCTGCGCTTACAGCATGATCGTCGTGTTGCCAAACACGGGCCATGACCTCGACGAAGTATGGTCGACGATCCGATGGGACTCCATTCCTTTCAACTACATGATGGGTACTATTTCTATGCCGAAGTTTAAAGCCGCAGGAGGATCTCCTTTGAAGGAATGTGTCAAGAATCTAGGCATCAAAGAGATTTTCCAAACATGTCCATACATCGTTCCCGGAGAAAATTACATCGAAGATATCGCACAAGACTTTTTCATCAATGTGGATGAGGAAGGTACCGAGGCTGCCGCTGTCACCTCTATCGTGGGGGCGGGAGGCGCTGCCATGCGGTTTTTCCGTATGACATGCGACCGTCCGTTCGCTTTCGTCATCCGCGAGAACAAAACAGGACTGATCCTCTTCATGGGGGAATATAACTCCGTGCCAAAGGCGAATTAAGAGTTAAGAATTAAGAGTTAAGAATTATGGGAGAATGCGTATCTTTACATGATGCGCACTTCCTAGCCCTGAAGGGGCGTAACATATATAGCCTAGGGCAACGCCCTAGGAAATTTTGAATTTTAAATTAAAATAGTGCTTATGAAAAAAAGAACTTTACTTTTAGGGTTTGTGGCACTGACCATCAGTGCCGCCTCGTTCGCCGGCACGCCAGACAAAATGCAGGTCTGGCTGAAGGACGGGGGAGCAAGTGTTTTCGACATCGATCAAGTGGATAGTGTCACCTTCGGAACATACAAGATCCCGGAAATCACTCCGCTGACAGAGAACCTCATGCCACCAAAGTTCGCCCAGCCCAATCCGCTTGTGGTGAATGAACAGGAGCAGGCGTTCATCAGAGCAAATAATGAGTTCTCCCAAAAGTGTTACCAGATAATCAGGAAGCTTCCTAAAAACCAAATGAAAGAGGAGGAGCCTCAACCGAGACCTGTCCATTTCTTCTCGCCGGCCAGCCTCAACTTCGCTTTAGGCTTCTGCGCCAACGGTGCCACCGAGAAAGGCGCAAAGGAGATCACAGATGCGCTGGGCTTCCATACAGAGAATGCGTTAGAGGACATGAATAACTTCTACCAAAAGCTCTATTGCTCCCTCAATTCGAACGTCGACAGCGTGGACATCCACACCGCCAACGCGTTATGGGCGGACAATAAGAACAATGTCCTCGAAGATTTCTTGGAGACTGCCAAGGAGAAGTATTATGCGACGGTCAGACACCTCAATTTCAGGGGAGATCCTAAAGGCTCAAAAGACACCATCAACAAGTGGGCCGCCCTCATGACCAACGATTGCATCAAACAGATAAGCGCCAACATAAACGAGAAGACAAGGCTTATCCTTAATAACGCTTGCTACTTCAACGCGAAATGGAAAATTCCATTCGAACCTTATAACAAGAGCATATTTTACGGATCCGTAGGAGATCCTGAGGCAACAGATTTCATGGAGATCGAAATGCAGAAGCTGAAATGCGCAGAGACGGACAACTATGACGCCGTCAGTTTGGACTATTCAAGCGGAGAGGAGATAGAATGGGGCGATGAATCACCCACCGCATACAGCATGATTGTCGTACTGCCGAAGGAGGGCCATAGTCTTGACGAGCTATTGCCTACCTTCCAATGGGACTCCATCCCTTTCAAGTATAAAGCATGCAATATCTATATGCCGAAAATCAAGGTCAAGGGCGGATATAACCTGAATGACACCACCCCTGGACTGAACGTCATCAATTCAATGGGCATCAAAGACATATACAAGAGCATCCCTAATGCGATAGAGCTTTACCCGGGAGATAATCCTTATGCGGTCTCTAATGTGGTCCAGGATTATTTCCTGAGGGTGGACGAGCTCGGAACGGAGGCTGCCGCCGTCACTACCGTTGAGATCGTAGAAACCACAGGAATGCATGACCCAAATTTCTCTATGTTCTGCAACCGTCCGTTCGCATTCGCCATCCGCGAGAATGCCACGGGACTGATTCTCTTCATGGGAGAATATGACTTCGTGCCACAAGAGGAAGGGAATTGATGTCGTTCAACATGGTCAATGAAAAATCAAATTAAAAAGATTGATTAATCATTGAAAATTAAAAAAAATACTTATCTTTATAATAGGGAAAATTTGTGCTCCATAGGGGGCTAAACAGATAGGGGGATACCCCTGTCGACCAGACGATGAATGATTTTGGAACTCCATAGGGATTCCATTGTATGATAATCTGTTGAGGAGGAGGCACGGTCACTCCGCACCTCCTCCTCGGCAAATGTTTGCGAAGACTTTTTATTAACTAAATTAGATGGATATGGAAAAAAGTTTATTAGTAGGGTTCGCGGCATTGACATTCTGTGCCGCCTCATTCGCCGAGACACCAAACAACATGCAGGTATGGCTGAAGAACGGCGAACAAAAAGTGTTCAAAATCAATGAAGTGGACAGCGTCACCTTCGGTGTGACCACCCCGCAAATAACGTACGAGTCGCTGACGGAGAATACCATGCCTCCAACATTCTCCAAGCCTAATCAACTTACGTTAAGCGAACAAGAGCAGGCGTTCGTGCATACTAACAACACTTTCGCCTTGGAATGCTACACTAAGATCCGTAAGTTGCCAGGGAAGACAGGCCAAAGGGCTATCCATTTCTTCTCGCCGGTCAGCCTCAACATGTCCTTGGGATTCTGCGCCAACGGTGCATCCACTGAGGGAGCCAAGGAGATCACCGATGCCCTGGGATTCCAATCGAAGAACGCATTGAAGGATATGAACGATTTCTACCAGAAGGTATACCTCTCCCTCAATTCGAATGTCGATAGCATGGACATCCACACCGCCAACGCGCTATGGGTGCAAGAGGGTGCCCCTGTCTATGATGAGTTCCTGTCGCAGGCTAGGGAAAAATATTATGCAACGGTTAGACATCTGGATTTTGCCAATAATCCACGAGGCGCATCGGATACAATAAATAGTTGGGCAGCCCTTATGACTAACGATCGTATAAAATCGCTCTCAATAGACATTAACCCTAATACACAGCTTGTCCTCAACAACGCTTGCTACTTCAAGGCGAAATGGAGATTTGTTTTCGAAGGCATCGGGGAAGGAACTTTCTATGGAATACAAAGTCAGTCCCAGAAAGCTGAATTCATGGAGATTGAAAGTAAATACATGAAGTGTGCCGAAACAGATAATTACCAGGCTGTCGCATTGGATTATGTTAGCGGGGACTTTGATTTAGCGGATACAACCCAAACCTCTGCCTATAGCATGGTTGTGATATTACCGAAAGAGGGTCACAGCCTTGAAGAGGTATTACCGACACTGCTGCTGGACTCCATTTCTTTCCAAAAAACGACGTGCAACGTGATAATGCCTAAGTTCGAGATGAAAGACAATTATCAGTTAGGGAGTGTGATGTCAGCATTGAACATCAAAGATATCTTCACAAGATATCCTAATGCGATCATTGATCCAATGGAGTCATTGTACATAAGCCAAATCGCTCAGGATTATTTCGTTAAAGTGGATGAGGAAGGAACAGAAGCCGCTGTTGTCACTTCCACCGTGGCAGAACTCAAAACGATGATGCCTGAAGCAAAATTCAAAATGAACTGCAACCGTCCGTTCGCCTTCGCCATCCGCGAGAACGCAACGGGTCTCCTGCTTTTTGTGGGTGAGTATGATGATGTGCCACAAGGCAACTGATTTGACCAAATATTCATTGGTGAGGGCAAAAACGATTGTCCTCACCATTTTTTTACTATCTTAGGGATATGATTTAACCCATGATAACATGAAAAACCGAACTCCATTTTTATTTTTTGGCATGACAATGCTGGCGATAGGCTTGTCCTGCTGCACGTCACCCAACCCTGAGAAAAGCGATGCGGCTGGATGCGGGAAGGCGGACAGTACCGCCATAATAGTGGACTCAGATACGACAAGCAGCCAGTTGAATGAATGGGTGTTGCCTCCCGAATCCGATAAGCAAGTCTCGCTAGAAACGACGGAGCAGGAGCAGGCTTTCGTGAAGAGCAATAATAAGTTCGCCATGGATTGCTACGCCCAGATACGAAAAATGGATTCGTCCTCCATCAAATTCTTTTCACCCATCAGCCTCAACATCGCATTAGGTGTCTGTGCCAACGGAGCCTCCCCAAAGGGTGCGAAGGAGATTACGGACGCCCTGGGATTCCAGGGCGAGAACGCATTGGAGGAGATGAACGACTTCTACCAGAAACTCTACAACTCCCTCAATATAACGACCAATGACGCGGAGATCCACACCGCCAATGCGCTATGGGTCAACCAAGGGACGCCAGTTCGCAACAACTTCATAAAAGTCGCAAAGGAGAAGTATTACGCAACCGTCAGGCACCTCGATTTCAAGAATAACCCAAGCGCCGCAAAGTCCGCCATCGATCATTGGGCGGCACTTGCGACCAAAGACCGTATCCAATCATTAAGTGTGGACATCACGGACTCCACACGGCTGTTGATTAACAACGCCTGCTATTTCGGGGCGAAATGGAAATGTAAATTTAAGCTGATGCCTAAGGAACGTAAATTCTATGGAACGCATGGGAAGCCAGAACTGACGACGTTCATGAATATCGACTACCTTCGCGACAACTGCCAATTGGATTGTGCGGAGACCCGCAACTACCAAGCCGTCAAATTGTACTACAACGATGATTATTACATGATTGTCGTCTTGCCGAAAAAGGGGTACACGCTCGACAACGTGCTGCCATCCATCCAATGGAACACCATCCCATTCAAAACCATGAAATGCGAATTGTTCATGCCTAAATTCGAGAGCAGAGGTTTTTACACATTCGAACACATCCTGAAGGCGTTGAACATCAATGACATATTTTCCAGCTATCCTGCGGTTCTTAATCCAAAGGAGGACGTAAAGGTCGAGCAAGTCCGCCAAGACTTCTTCCTGTCCGTAAGTGAAGAGGGTACCGAAGCGGCCGCAGTCACTTCCCTTCCATATGAAATATGTGAAATTGAGGATGAGCCAGACCCGGTATTTCACATGGACTGCAACCGTCCATTCGCCTTCGCCATCTGTGAAAAAAAGTCGGGGCTACTGCTCTTCTTGGGTGAGTACGACAGATAATTATGAATTATGAATTATGAATTTTGAATTTGGAGGGCGGCGTGTCATGATTAAATGATTTACGTTTCTGAATGAACTGATGCTCTACACTCGTATATCCCCACGGCCTGAAAGGCCATAACATATATAGCCTAGGGCAACACCCTAGGAAGATTATGAATCGTTTCATTTCCCAAATATATAACCCTTCATATCGAGTTTAGACAGACCTGCTACAACACCCAAATTCACCCATATCGGAACAAATATGAAATTCGTGTCGGATGCCACCGGGACGATCATCATCTCCCCATTGTTCGCGCATAAAGCAACCGTGTCGAGGGCGATGGCGAAGTCGGCAACCGTGTCTGTCAATTGGCTTTTATCATTAATAAATAATTTGGAGGACCGATTGACATGACTGATGTATTGGACAGTCTTATAGCCTTGAGGAATCGCTATATTTTCAACCGGGTAATCATAGGACAACCTCGGGAGAGGCGCAGGCGATTGAGCACTTTTCTCGGCAACCGTCTTCTCTACTGCCATGTCCCCGCATTCCCTTTCCATGTAATATTCCAGACTCAGATAATGGAAGTCAAAATACACCTGAAAATCCACCCATGGTCGAGTGATTTGTTCGGAATATGTTTTCTGCAAATAGGACAAACTACTATTCACACTCTCTCGCTCTTTTTCAGGAAGGCCACTCAGCCAACGCAAATAGCCGCATTCGTCCATCGGAAGCTTTTCCGGCGCATATCTTTCCACCACCTCAGTGACGGCTTTTATCCGCATATGTTTAGGCCAAAAGAAAAAGTTGAATGGCTGTGCGGACGAAAGCAGGAAGAGCAGGCAGAAAGAGAGGGGAACCCAAAAGATCCGCTTGTTACGGGTAATGATGAAATAAAAGCACACCAAGTAATACCATACATTGGCAAGTATGACATAGAGCCGGGCCGGGGTGATGCCGTAGTCGCTCACACGACGGACGATACCCACAGACATAAGCACAAGCAACGGCAACATGAACCAAGGGAGCAACTTCGCCACCATGGCATTGAATTTGTTGTCTCCCTTTAGCACAGAAGGATAGAGCAACAGCTCAACGGCAATCATTCCCGCCATCATCACCGACACCATCCACGTGACCGTTCCCTTTGGCAGTTCCCACGAAAACAAAATCTTAAACAGATATCCATACAGGACTACCACATAACAGATAATCAACGGGATGAACAGATAACGTGTCACACCGGATATGAATTTCGGCACGAAGAGATTGTCATCATGCTTGTCCGAGAGAGGAATACGGAGCAAAAACAAAGAGACGGGAAGGAGTACCAAAAACGGTAGCAGGACACGTATGAAATCGACCTCGTCAATGTGAACGGAAAACAACTCGCTGAAGCCCCCAAACAACAAAGAGACACCCAACACCATAATCCCCGTCACGACCATGGTGATAACAAGCGCCAAGCATAGTTTGGCACCGAAATTCCACAGTTGGACATCGTCCCTGTTCCGCAGAAATGATATGCAGACACAACCATAGATCAGCGTAACGAAGATGGCCGCGCGAGCTAAGAAGACACTACTACCATCACCGAAAAGAAGTTTCTCCTTTTCCTCTATCGGATAAAGCATAATCGCATCCGTCAACGCCAAAAGAATCGCCACGCCCCAAAGGATCCATATCATCCGTTTGTTGGAGACCTCCTCCTTCCACAATTCAAAAAACAGCGAGATGACCATCCCCAACGAAAGGAAATAGCTGCTATAGAAGAAAAAGTCATCGTCAACGTACGCACTATACACATAGAGGTTCACCAACATCAATATTGAGAAGACTACCGTCACAGGGAAACGACCCACTAGTCCCTTCAGGGAATCCTTGATTTTCGGGAAAGAGATTACCGCCATATCCAAACCTTTTTTAGATTCAATAATTCTCAAGCATTGCTGCACAAAGATAAGCCATTTATCAACTATTACCCCATCCTTTTCAAACAATTATACGAAAACATTCCAATACATCCAGTATGTATGCCAAAAGATCACAGCCGCCTTGTACGGGAATGGTTCGCATCTGATGGTTCATAGACATTAAGGCACAAAAAAGAAGGAAACCGGCGGGAGTCTCCTCCCATCGGTCCCCTTCCACCAGAAGTAATATGTAGACCTAAATATGTCCGCGGCAATTATTCCACGACGATCGGCAAGCCCCCGAAATCCAGTTTAGCGTTCTCATCGATAGCGACGGTTCCAGCCTTCTTGATGACGATCTTCGTGTCAGGGTTAGCTTTGGCGGTCTCCTTGGCGCAAGAAGCGACGCAATAGTCGTAACACAAGCCGACAAGGTGAAGCTCCTTCACGTTGGTGAGGTCACGCAACACGTTGATGCCATACTCCTCCACATCTCTGTCCAACCCCTTGTTGAGGGTCAAAGCCCTTAGCTTCAAAGGCTCGAAATCCGCATCGATCTCCGCACCCTTCTCGCCCTGCACGCAGTGGCTTGGCCACAAGCCGCCCTGAGGTTTAAAAGAGCAGTGGTTAGCAGGGTGCCAATCCTTCGTGAAGACGATCTGGTCATAATTCTCCTTCCTCAGCAAGTCGAAGATAGCGCTCTTCGCCTTGTCCCACTTCTCCGCGCCGACACCCATGCTGCCGTCGATGAAGTCATTCTGCGCATCAACGATGGCCAAGACCTTTTGGGAAGGGACGAACCTAGGCAAATTCAGCAACTTAATCTTCCAGCTCATCTCATTAATCTTCTTCACGATCCGTTGCACCACTTCCGGATTAACTTCCTTGTATTGGCCTCTGGCCACCTTCTCCACGTCATCGTAAGAGAAACCGAGGTTCTCCTCGTCAGTCTTCCCAGACATGCCATCAGAAGGAGCCTTGCGCACGAAGCTTTCCGGCAAGCCTAGCTCAAGTCCGACATTCACCACATCATTCACGTATAGATTCACTAACGGAGCGAAATCACCCGCACCGTCACCCCACAAAGAGAAATATCCCATGAGACACTCAGACAAGTTTCCGTTGTTAGAGATACGGCAGTTCCCGAGCGTAGCCGCCACACCATAGAGGGTCGTCATCCTCAATCTAGATGGCGTATTCGTCTTGAACTGAGGGGTTGGTTCTCCCCCTGTCTTCTTCATGATCTCGTCGGTAAGGCCCTTATAGGCGTCCTGGATATTGATCTCATAGCTTTTGATGCCCAGGAACTCGACCAATCTCTTAGAGTCCGCGATATCGTTCTGTACACCGTTCGGCATCAGAACACCAACGACCCTATCCTTGCCCAAAGCAGCCACACATGCCGCAGCCACCACCGAGCTATCCTTACCGCCACTGATACCTATAACCGCCTTCGTCTCCTTGTTTCCGTTTTTTTCGAAATAATCCTTGATCCAAGCGACCATTTCATCTTTGATCCTCTTCATAGCATACCTCCCTTTTTTGTATTTATACTAATTCCTTTTTATTAATCCGACAGCCAACGCATGTTCCCACGCCAGACGCATCATCGCATTGTAATCGTTTTGATAAACGATAGACTCCATGTCCGCCTGCTTGACGATGACCGTCTCCAGGAACTCGTCCTCGTCCGGGTGGTTCTTCCCATAGCCATTCACCACCACATGATAGCAGGTGATCCTGTTCTCCATGAAGGCTGGGTTGGGGCTTGCGGTGTACAATTCGTTGATGCTAAGTACATTGTCCTTCGTGATACCTAGTTCCTCATCCAGCTCGCGGTAGAGGGCCTGAAGCGCCTGCTCACCCTCGTCCACCATTCCAGACGGGTACTCCACCACCTCATGGTTGACGCCATGTCTGAACTGACGAACCATCACGAAATCATCACTTGCGGCACCCAACTGCACGATGGCGCATACCCAATCAGGGGCTTTCATGGAGATATATTTCCTCTCCACCCCTTTCGGATCAATCTTCCTCGTCGTGTTAAAGCTCCCGATAGGAGTCTTCATCAAGGTTTCCGTCTCTTCTATCTTCCAATTCATAAACAAATCTTAGTTAAGTACGGGCCAATCATTGAACATGTCTTCACCCATTGTTCCGTGACATTACCGGTACAGAGGGTTCATAGGCCCGCAGAATCCATAAATCATTGAATACTCACTACATTTCCGGATGGCTCATCCTCCAGTCGATCGCCCTTTGCAGATAGTCGACGTAGGCAGGATTCTTGCACATTCCCTTGCCTGGGGTGTCGGAGATCTTCGCCACGTCGCCACCGTTGCAGAGTGTCGTCTTCATGACGATGTTGAGCGCAGGCACATCCGTGTCGTTCGCGATGAACGTTCCGATACCGAAGGCTGTCTTCGCTCTCCCCTCGAAATATTTCTTGAGTTTCGTCGCCTTCTCGAAATTCAAGCTGTCGCTGAAGAGCAAGGTCTTCGTCATAGGGTCGATGCCGAGCTTTTGGTAATGGGCGATGATCTTATCCCCCCACTCGAACGGATCGCCAGAGTCGTGGCGCACACCGCTGAACACCGTGGCGAACTCCTCGTCGAAGTCACGAAGGAAACAATCGGTCGTGATCGCATCCGTGAGGGCGGTGCCATTCTGCACCTTGTACTCATTCACCCAAGCGCGCAACGCATAGAGGTTAGAGTAGGCTGGGTTGACGGAGCGGTTACCCTGTCCGACGCACATGATCCACTCATGCGCCATGGTACCCACCGGAATCAATCCATATTTCTTCGCGAGGAAGACGTTGCTGGTGCCCACGAATGTGGACTTTCCGTTCGTCTTGGCTCCCTTCAATGCCTTGACCGCCATCTCCTGGCACTCTGCGGACAAGCGGCGGCGCAATCCGAACTCAGAAAAGGCTCCCAACTCATAGATGTCCTGCTCCAAAAGGTTCACCTTCTCGTTCAACTTGCGGACGAACTGCTGGCGCAACTCGTCGTAGTTGTAGGCGTAGCGGAAATAGACCTCGTTCACGATCGCCAGCGTCGGGATCTCGTACATACTGGTGTTCAACCATGTCCCCTTCGCCTCGATGCTGAGACCGCACTCCGCCTTGTCGGTGATCTCGAAATCCTCGTACCTAGGTTGCCAGATGCGGAGGAAGTCTATGTAAGATCCCTTGATCCATCCCTTCTTGACGATGTTGCCGTTGCCGTCCCGCCTTGCACCGATGTTCTCGAGATAAGCCAACTCGTCTTCCGTGAAACGTAGCTTGCTGTACTCCTGCAACTGGTGCTTTATCTCGTCGATCATCTCGGATGTGAATTTCACATCTTTGTTACGACACTTGAACGTCCACGTGGTTTTATAACCAGGGAATTGATGAAAAATCGCCTGACCCATAGAGAACTTGTACAGGTCGGTCTCCAATAAAGATGTGATAATTGCTTCCATATGCTATATCGTTTTTATTTACATGTCAAATGTACGCAATATTTTTCATACAAAAAAGTATTTTGGACATATTCTTGCATAAAAAATGTTAATTTGTCTTTCGTGTGGCACATTGTCGCTCCTGAATGTCATGATTATTCCTTTTTGTTTGCCAAAATTAATGTAATTTTTTTCAGAATACAATTGTGTCCAAAGAAATATTCACGGCGCCTGGGTAAGCATAAACGACAAAAAAGACGCCTCCATTTCGGGAAGGCGTCTTTTCCTATGCGTATGATAGATTATCGGAAAGAACCGAAGTTCTTATTCCAATTACTTCTTCATTTCCTTATCCACTTTTTCCTTCACTTCCTTATCCAATTTATCTTTCATTTTCTTCTCATAGACATTTTTGGAGACCGGTTCCTGCTCATTAGGGAAATTAGCGGCGGTATTGTACCATGTCATGAACGCCTTCAGCTGGTTGACCTTCTCCTCATCCGCCATGAAAGCCGCATACTCGGTCGGGAAAGACTTCCCGTAGATGAGCATGTTATAGGCCTGCCAAAAGCCTGCATCGATAATGCTTTTCTGGAACTTGAAGAGGCCAAAGCTATAGTCGCTCTGCACGATGCTATCCGCGACATTCTGCCTGATTTTGCAGAAGAGGTCGAAATCAATCGTGTCTTTATATCCGATAAGTTTAACCGCTTCGAACACACGATGCTCGTACTTGACCTCGAAAGCAGTAAGGGCTGTCGATAAGGCGTTCAGCAAATCATCGGCCTTAGGCTTCTTTTGAAGATATATATTGTTTTTGTACGTCAGCGAAACCTGCAGGGCTGTGTCTCCCAGCATCTTTATATTTTTTCTCAAGGCAGCCACCGACCCGTCGCAAAGTGCTCTGCATTCCCTCGCATTGGGTTTCAGGAGGGAGAACATCTCCGCATAGATCATTCCCCATATCGGCTCGGATGAGCTCAGGTAAATCATCGAAGCCCTAAGATAGCCGGTCGGATACATCGGAGCCATCTCGATGCAGTGCTCATAATAGTTCAGGGCCTCTTCGTACTTCTGTTGGTTGAAGTAAACATTTCCCTGCTCCACATACAACAACCCGGAATTCGGGAATTTCTTCAATCCGTTTTGATAGGCTTTCAACGCCTTGTCTGGCTGACCCATGAAGTCGTAGGTGTTACCAATCATGGCGTGTAACGCATCGTTCGCCTCAGGATGGTTCTCCAACTTCCTTACAGTCTTGTTCGCACCCTTGTAATCTCCTTTACGGACGAGGGAGAACGCATACTCATAATTGACGATATAGTTTTTAGGGTATTTCTTCACCAATGCTTCCAAGATGTATAGGGAAGAGTCAACCTGCCCCCCGTCCACAAGTTCGATGGCATGGTTTAGTTTCTCCTTGTCCTCAAAAGTCAATGGATAATTTTGGGAGAAAACGGTCAACGTGCAAAAGATGCAAGTCAACAGAGAGACAATGGTTCTTTTTGTTGTGTTCATAGGCAATGAGTATTAGATGGTTAGATAAAAACGGGACGCTCAGCATTTGTGGGCGGGGCGCCCCGATCTTTGTTTATTTCATGTTTTTCAGTTCCTGCATCAGGATTTTATTCTCCTCTGGCTTGCCCACCGTGATGCGGAGGCAGTTGCCGCAGAGTTGCACCGTGTTACGGTTGCGGACGATGATGCCCTTGCCAACCAGATGCTGGTACGTCTTGTTCGCGTCCTGCACCTTCACCAAGATGAAGTTGGCGTCCGTAGGGTAAATCTTCTCGACGAACGGCAGTTGCGCGAGGTTAGCCTGCATCACCGAACGCTCTTGCAAAAGGATCTTCACCCATTCCGCTATCTGTCCTGGGTTACGCAGTGTGTCCAACGCCTGCTTTTGGGTGAGGACATTGATGTTGTAAGGGTACTTCACCTTATTAAAGAGACCGATGACCTCCTCCGATGCGAAGGCCATACCCATACGGATACCGGCGCTCGCCCACGCCTTCGAGAGGGTCTGCAGGACGATGAGGTTAGGGAACTCACCGAGACGATCCTTCCAACTAGCTTGGGAGGAGAAGTCTATGTACGCCTCATCCACCACCACGATGCCCTTGAACGTCCTTAGCAGTTTTTCTATCTCTTTATCATTCAACGCGTTGCCTGTAGGGTTATTCGGAGAGCAGAGCCACATGACACGCGTCTTGTCGTCCGCCTTCGCCAAAAGGCTTTCCGCCGTGAACTGGAAATGGTCGTCGAGCAGGACGCTGCGGTACTCCACGTTGTTAATGTCGGCACATACCCCGTACATGCCGTAGGTTGGTGCGATGGCCACCACGTTGTTCTCCTTCGGCTCACAGAAGATACGGTAGACAAGGTCGATCGCCTCATCGCTACCGTTGCCGAGGAAGATGTTCTTCACCTCGACGCCCTTGACCTTCCGGATCTCCTCCTTCACCTTCAGTTGGAGAGGGTCCGGGTAACGGTTGAAGGAATCGTTGTACGGATTCTCGTTGGCATCCAAGTAGACGGATGCCTCGCCCTTGAACTCATCTCTTGCGCAAGAGTAGGGTTTCAATTGCCAGATGTTCGGGCGAACTATATTTTTCAAGTCAAACATAATCAATCAGTTTTAATTCAAGAACATACGAATACGATGCGCACGTCGTCCCGCATCCATCATTTACGACGCAATATCACCGCGTTCTGATGGGCGAAGAGTTGCTCGTTGCTGGCCATGATCTCGATCGCATCGCCGATGCGTTCCAACCCCTCCTTCGTGATCTCCTGGTAGGTGATCTTCTTGCGGAAGCTGTCGAGGTTCACACCACTGTAGGCCTTGGCGTAGCCGTTGGTCGGCAGGGTGTGGTTGGTGCCGGAGGCATAGTCGCCTGCGCTCTCTGGCGTGTAGTGTCCCAAGAAGATGGAGCCGGCGTTGTCGATCCGCTCCGCGATCTCCCGGTAACCATTCGCCGAGATGATCAGGTGCTCCGGCGCATAGGCGTTGCTCAGCGCTACGGCCTCGTCCATATTTTTGACAATGAATATCTTACTGTTAGCCACGGATTTCTCCGCGATCTCCTTCCTAGGCAATTGCGCCAACTGCACATCAACCTCCTTCATCACCTTCTCCGCCAACGCTTCGCTGGTGGTGACCAGGATGGCTTGGCTATCCACGCCATGCTCTGCTTGGGAGAGCAGGTCGGAGGCTACGAATACAGGGTTAGCCGTATTGTCCGCCAGCACCTCCACCTCGGAAGGCCCAGCAGGCATGTCGATGGCCACGTCCTTGAGGCTCACCATCTGCTTGGCGGCGGTCACGTATTGGTTGCCCGGACCGAATATCTTATAGACCTTCGGCACGCTCTCCGTACCATAGGCCATGGAGGCGATGGCTTGCACGCCACCGATCTTGAATATCTTGCTCACACCCGCTGTCTTGGCGGCGAACAGTACGGCTGGATGCACCTTGCCCTCCTTGTTGGGAGGAGTACAGAGCACGATCTCCTTGCAGCCCGCTATCTGTGCGGGGATGGCGAGCATCAGCACGGTCGAGAAGAGAGGAGCGGTTCCGCCAGGGATGTAGAGTCCGACCTTCTCGATGGCCTTCGCCTTCTGCCAACAGGTGACGCCCGGCATGGTCTCCACGCATGGGAGCTCCTGCGCCTGCGCCTTGTGGAACTTCTGGATATTTCCTTTCGCCAATAGGATAGCCTCCTTCAGCGCTGGGGAGACGATAGCTTCCGCCTCCGCCACCTCCGCCTCGGTCACGAGCAGGGAGGAGAGCTCCACCTTATCGAATTTCAGTTCGTAGGCCTTGACGGCCTCGTCGCCTTTCTCCCTGACATCGTTCAGGACATTGCGCACGATGTCGAAGAGCGTCGCGTTATCGAACGTCGGGCGGGCGAGCAGCTGCGTCCATTCGGAGGCAGCAGGGTATTTATAGATCTTCATGACGATTGCTGAATTAAAGGATCATTTTCTCGATAGGAACCACCAAGATACCCTCCGCACCCAGCGCCTTCAACTGGCTGATGATGTCCCAGAAGGTTTTCTCCGAGATGACGGAGTGGAGCGAAGACCAGCCTTCCTTCACCAACGGAGTGACTGTCGGTGCCTTCATGCCTGGGAGGATCTCGCACACTTGCTTGATCTTATCGTTCGGGATGTTGAGGATGATATACTTCTTGCCCTCAGCGTTCTTGTAGGAGTCGAAGCGGAACAGGAGCTCGTCGAGGATCTGTTTCTTCTCACCGCCCAATTGAGGGTTGCCGATGAGGATAGCCTCAGAGTTCAGGACCACCTCCACCTCCTTCAGGTTGTTGCTGACGAGGGTGCTGCCGGAGCTGACGATGTCGAAGATGCAGTCCGCCAACCCGATGCCAGGGGCGATCTCCACAGATCCCGTGATGACGTGGATCTCCGCCTTCAGACCGTTCTTGTCCAGGAACTGTTGCAGGATGTAAGGGTAAGAAGTGGCGATCTTCTTTCCGTTGAACCATTCCAACCCTTGGTAATCCACCGCCTTAGGAATTGCCAAAGAGAGGCGGCACTTGCTGAAGTCGAGGCGTTTGATCAGATCAGCCTTCTCATGGCGCTCCACGTATTCGTTCTCTCCCACGATACCTACGTCAGCGATACCGCTCGCCACAGCCTGCGGGATATCATCATCACGCAAGTAGAGGATCTCGACTGGGAAATTGGAGGCTGGAACCAGAAGGGTTCTCTTGCCCGAACTAATCTTGATGCTGGACTCCGACAACATGGTCATCGTCTCTTCAAACAAACGGCCCTTGGCCTGTACTGCAATTCTTAGCATATTGAATATTATTGTTTTGTTATTATTTCCTGAGAAAACAAAAGGCTCACCGAATCTCGGCAAGCCTCATTATATCGCACACACAACCGCTCACCGAACTTATCGTTGATAATGATGATGGTTATGATGATGTTTCGTATTAAACATGTTCCTTACATTTATGACGCGAAGATACATATTTTTCCGATTTTTCAACCATACCTTGACACATTTTTTCACGAAGGGAAAATTCTCCACACCCCATTACGACAAAGAGCAATTAGAGAATTTTGACTGTTTTTTAGTTTAATATGAAGATTTGTTTTGGTTGTCGTTCCATTTTGTTGTATTTTTGGGGGTTGAATATTCTAGTGCGAACGAATCGGAAAAAGATAGAGGAATGTGGGTCGGAGAAGCGGTTTCCGAGGTGCTTCCTATCAGTTTTTACGGATGGACGTCGCCGTAATTACTTTAATAGTAAGATGTTATAGTATAGTATGAGTGGAAATTTTTATTGCATGCCGTTTGATTTCGCTTCCGCCGTGGAGGAGAACGGTCCTGCTTTGCGGAAGTGTGACGAGGTGGAATCGGTGTATAGGCACATTGAGATGCTGATCAGCACCTATCCGGGCGAGCACACATTTGATTATGAATATGGGACAGACATCTGGGAATTGGACTTCGAGAGGATCGTATCCTTGAACGCTTGGAAAACCCAATTCGCTGAATGCCTGAAGAAATCGATATCCAAATACGAGACACGCATCACGGACTGCACGTACAGATTGGAGGTCGAAGAGGTTTTAAAGGAGAACTCGATCGTGAAGAATGTCAGCGTGAGGAAGAAGGTTGACATCTACATGGAAGCCACGCTCACCTCCACGGGAGATCCATGCCGCTTCCATTACACCCTGTTCTTAGGTCCACTGTCAAAAGATTGATTTATACAAAATTATGGAGAATTATAGGGAAACAAAAGAAGAGATTAAAGACCGGATGATCAAAACCGCCTTGGATTACTGGAACGTAAAGAAGGTGGAGAACTTGGATCCGTTTATACGTTTATTGATTGAAGCTCTCTCCGTGCAATTGCACAACTTGTCGGAGGACATCTCGGACATCGAGACGAGAGCCATGCGCCGATTGAGCGAGGTCCTGTTGCCGGAGGCTCTCACGGTGGTCCATCCAGCCCACGCGATCATGTATTCCACCCCTCAGGTGAGCGATTACAGGACGAACCTGCGCAACGGCTACACGGTGAACGCGCCTTCCGCCAATTCGAGGGACCTGACCAACCTGCAATTTTACCCGGCATGCTGCACGCCGCTGCGACAAGTTTCCGTGAAATCGATGGTGATCGAAGGGAACGTGTACGAGGTCACGCCTGACCAGAACAAGCGCCTGACGCTGCGTCTGGACCCTACCCCGGATGTCGTGGGGAAGGTCTATGTCGGATTGGACTCGAACACCAAGATTTTCGATCTGGAAAACTTCTCCTTCTATTTGGACTTCCCCAACATAGATAACAGGAACGATTACCTGCACTTCCTGAAATCCACAACTTGGAAGTGCAACGGGTTGCCACTGGAGATCACACCGGGGCTCTACTCGGAGGAGGTATCCTCCGCTTCCGGGCTGCCGGATTTCTTCTCCGCCAACGAGAACGTGGCGCGCGTCAACCAGGAAATAATGGATTACTACAGAGACAGATACATCACGATCAAAACCTCCCTGAAAGTCTCACTGAAGGACTTCAGGAAAGTGCCGATGCTCTACACCCCCGAGTTGGAGCAATACCAGCAAGTCTGTCTGCAGGACCTCCTCTGGTTGGAAATCGACTTCCCGTCCAACTACACGCCCGCCGTTCTGTCAGACCTGCAGGTGTGCCTGAACACATTCCCTGTCATCAACAAATCCTACAACGAACTCACGATGTACGTCGCGAAAGACTTCGGCGTAGTTCCTTTGGAGGTAAACGACGGAGAGTCCTTCTTTGACGTGGACAATGTGTCGGACGAGTTCGGAAGATCCTACTGCCGCACATACGGATACAAGGAGAACACCTCCGACCTGACCTACACCCTGAGACACGGAGGCTGCGAATCATTCGACCAAAGGGACGCGAGCGAACTGCTCCTCCGCCTACAATCATTATTGGAAGATGAGTTGAGCGTATTCTCCTCCTCCGAATTCGCGAAGAGCTCCGAGAATGTGAACGCCATAGAGAAACTCCTGCACAAGATCAATTCGATGCCTGCCGTACGCGCGGGGAAGTGGGAGGCTCCTTACTACTTGTTCGTGGAGCCGCCTAAAGAATCCACGCTGTTCTACGTCCACTACTGGACCTCAGCCGGGGCGAACGCCAACGGTCTGCACATCGGACAGAACGCTTCCGGAAACGGATCCCTCTACACCTCCGTGGGACAATCCATGCTCATCACGCCGACAGTGGGAGGATTGAACACCCCTAACGAGCGGGAGAAGATCGCCCGCTTCAAATATGTCCTGACAAGCCGTAACCGCATCGTGACGAACAGCGACATCAAGCACTTCTGCGTCGCCCAACTGCCGGACCTGATCCGGGACGTGAAGATCGAGAAGGGTATCAGCAGAGGCAAAGGACAGGGAGAAGGTCTCGTACGGACAATCGACGTCCACATGATCCCTTTCAAAGAGATAGAAGACGCAAACCAAAAGCGACAAATAATCGAGAGCATCAACGCCGGTTTGACAACGCTCTCCCCAATGACGTATAATTACAGAATTTTTATAGATTGACGAGATGGACTCTGCAATAGCAATGTACTTTGTGAATTATATGCTGGTGCCTGTGATAACCCTTATCCTAGGCATTCTCTCAGTAATAATCGCCAAAAAGAATCAACTGTTGTCGAACAGGAAAGCGGTGACCTATGTCCTGCTCTCTTCCGTGTTCTTCGCATTGTTCGGGACAAGCGGCTTCTTCGGGGAGGTCTTCATGCCTTCCATTTTCTTGTTCCTGCAATTCCTCTTTATCATATTAGGTCTTGTGAACTACAAGCTGCTGATACACTTCGCAAGCGGACTGAAGGAGAAGAAACCCATCATGACCCTCCTGATCATCACGTTACAGGTGCTTCTCTCATGGGGCATCTTCGCACTGATATTCAACCTGACGAATGGCCTGCAGTACGGATATTGGGCCGCAACGCCGGTCTTCTTGCTGTACTTCATCCCGCTGTTCATCTATATGTACGAGGCATATCTCCAAATCCCTGCGGAGATCCACAAGATGCGCATATACAGCTCGACCGAGCATTTCGAGCCGCCGCAAGCATCCATCGACGTGGAGAAACTGCTGGTATGCGAGATCGAGGTTTCCCGCTCCATCGGCGACAAGACCCCTATACGAATCAAAGCCAAGACCATGCGCACGTTCATCTTCGGCGAGTGGTTCGGCATGATCGTCAACGACTATAACACCAAGAAAGTGGATAAGCAGATAGAGATCTGCAACGATAGCGACCCATACGGATGGATATTCTATACCGAGCAGTCCTTCTTCCGATCAAGGAAATATGTCGATCCAGACCTCTCTTTCGAGGACAACAAACTGGAGGAGAAGGATGTAATCGTCGCTAAGAGAGTACGTAAAATGTAGAAAAACAAGAAAAAACATAAATAACAATGAGTAATACAGAATTTAAACAGATCAACTGGAAACAGGGAATGAGCGTTTCTTCCGCCCATTTCATCGCCACTGAGAATTTTTTGATGGAGCGTCTCACACAGACCTCGGCTATATTCCAAAACCGTTTCTACTATGGGCTCTTGCCGATGGAGTCTCCTGAGGATCCATCCATGGCAATCGCCATCGTCGGCACCAACGAATACGCAAAGGTGGTCCTGAGTTCTTACCACGGAATAACCCAAGGCGGCTATCTCGTCGACCTCGAGGCGAGCAACGATGCGGTGAGCTGCGCATGCGCGACAGACGGACAAGTGTCCGAACTGGGTTGGGACATCGTATTGTCCGTCTCCCCATTCGACCGCAACCCTTGCGGAGAACCGGACATGAGGGAAACTCCTCCTCGCTACCCTTACGTGGAGCCTTCCTACAAATTGTCCATCGTGGCAAGGGAGAAATCCTACGTCAACCACTATGGTCCGTTTGACGTGGTGGTAGGCGTTATGCTCAAGAACGACAACACATACAGGCTGGATCCTACATTCATCCCGCCGTCGCTTTCGATGAGTTCCACATGCGAGTTGACCTCCTTCATGAAGGAATTCTCCAAATCCATCGCCACACTCAAGAACAGTGTGAGCACCATCATGGAGAAGGCTTATCTGCAGGCGGAGAACAACAACAGGACAACGATCATGATCAACATCCTCGAGATCTGCAAGGATCTGCAACGTTCGCTCACCTCGCTTTACTTCAAGTGGCACAACTTCGGAATGACCCTCTCCCCTTATGAGGTAGTGGAGCTCGTGGCCAACTTGGCAGGGGCGGTTTCCACCAGTCTCACCTTCTTCAAGAAATCGGACCGCGAGGAGATCCAGAAGTATTTCCACGAGTGGAACGGTATCCAACCATCCTTCTTCGAGCAGATCCTTTCCGAACTGGTGTCGAACGAATTCCAGCAGAACCGTATCTTCAACTCGATCACCCTGGTACAAAAAGTGCTGAAGATGTTGGAGGAACTCTTCGTGAGCCTGAGCCGTCTCGACTACGTCGGACAACACAAGGAGACTATCGTCATCGGTGTCAAAGATGCTGAACAAAATGCAAACAACAAAACAAGCTGGCTTGAATTATGAGTTCTGATTCAACAGAGAATTTGGATAAAAACACGCTCTACACCAACTATAAGCCGGAGTTCGTCGCCGCGTCCATCGTGGAAAGCGGCTTCGAGACGGATGAGGTGCGCCTGATCAGGGAGGGTGTCAACAAGGGAGGTAAAACCATCTCCAAAGTCTGCCGCGAGTATTCCCGCGGCAACATGGCGGAGTACCTCGACATCTACACCCGGAAAAGGGGCTTGTACGATTCACTCCCGGAAGGACTTTTCCACCACCGCATGGATGTGCGGGACAAGAAGAGCCGGGTGGATGTGGTCGAATCGTTCAAGAAGGAACGTGAGGTGGAACTCAGCGCCCGCATCTTCTTCAGGCCTTTCGAGATCTCCATCGACAGGATGCTCATCCAAGCGCAACGCTACGAGATGGCCATGGAGAAAAGGAACAAGAGCGGCGAGTTTGTCCGCCTCCTTAGCTCCTACTGGAGTCTACTCAGAAGGTTGCCGCTGGACAAGTCCCTGTTTGTCATCAGCCTACTCTCCCAATGCTACCGACTGACGACAGCGGAGCAAATATCCGAGGTGCTGGCCGTGCTTCTGGGGTGCGAGGTGAAAATCCAAACGACATACAAGCACATGAGAATCGACACGGACTGCGATTGGGAACTGGGGAAAAGCATGTTGGGTGTGGACTCCGTCATCGGAGAGCACATAGAGGATGCATACCCGGTCGTGGAGATATCGATCAACGGGCTGCGCCGTAGCCAAAGAGGTCTGGTCATGGAAGGAACCAAGGCCTACGAGCAATTCATGGAGATCCTGGACTTGTTCATCCCTGCCGACGCCGAGGTGGAATTGAACTCGACCATAGCGCCGGAAGACGCGATGTTCTTCATGTCCGACTTGCCTGAATTGGCGCCTATCCTAGGTATAACTTCAACAATATCATAATGAAAGCTTTAAATAACAAAGAAGTACTGCTCTCACACCTGAAGTTCGCGGCATACTTGGTTGTGCTTGTCATCCTGACGCAGTTCGCGGTGTTCTCCTACTTCAAGACATCGGAAGCGGAGGTCGACGAGATCAAATACAAGACAGGAGACTGCGAGAAGATCTTCGCGGAACAGGTCTCCATCTGTGATGGATTCACCGAAATACTCGACATCTATCACCGTTTTGACACAAAGGAGGGATACGTGAACGCCGAGGAGTTGAAGAGAGCTATCGCGGAAAGGAAAATGAAGATGTCCTCAATAGTGAATCAGTTGCCGGAAAAAGATGCGGCCGTCCATAAATTTCTTATCGCCAAATTCGACGGACTGATGAACCAAAGGGATTCCATCACTTCGTTGAGGAAAGAAGAAACAGCCAAGCGAAACGCATTGGTGGAGTGTAACAACGAATACCGCAAAAAACGGTATGAAATCGATAGGGGGAGAGCAAATGGCAGATAAAAAAACAAATAGGTTTACAGCGAAAGAGAAGACATTGGGTCTCTTTTATATGATCATGCTCTTCCTCGCGGTGTCGGGTACATGTTCTTATTTCATGTTTTTCTCTAACCCGAACCTCGGTTCCTCCAATGGCAAGGCACTCGCGTTGGAGGGTCTGAAACGAATCAGCGCTTTCCAAAAATTCCAGAGTGAAAGGATGGAGAAGCTCGAGCTGCTGGACGGCAAGGTCAACTCCATCGACCCAGGTCTGAAGGCGTCCTATGAGAAAAGCGAAGTCAAGTATATGCTGGGCGAATTCAATAAAGATTACGAGGAGAACCGTTTCGACGACCGATACCGTATCTTTGCCCTAGTATCAAGGTTCTACGATTACAAGATGTTCACCAAAGACCGTATCTGGGCTTCCAAGAAGAACATCCAACACTTCTCGGAAAAATATGATTTCTGCGAAGGATGTATCGAGTCTCTGAACCAACAATGACATCGCAATCTGAATGAGATGGCCTTCCTCCTCACGGAACGACAGGAAGGCGCTCGCCACAACACGCATGGATAGGATTTTCTCGAAAGGGACGTTGCTGGTTCTGGGTATTGCAGGCATCATCATATTCTTGGCATCGATGTTCCGCAAATATCCATGGACAACGGAAATACGGGCAACCGTTTCTCCGAGAGAAATCATCTTGGGTGACACGCTCTTTTACAAGGATAGTACTTTGGGCACGGACCAGGTGACCTGGGAGTTCGGCAATGGAGAGATTTCCTCAGACAAACAAGGAGCATACGTCTTCACCTCCCCCGGCAGTTACGTCGTCTCGGTGAAGGCCGGTTCGAAAACCAATTTTTTCCCGGTGAGGGTACATGCGGCGGCACGCAAGAACAAGAAGAAGTCCTTCCGTATTATCGGCCCCCACTTCGCGATAGAGGACGAAATTGTGATTTTCTTCACGAAAGGAGAAGAGGAATTGTATGATTGGCATTGGGAACCCAATCGCTGCGATCGTTACGGAGGCTTCTCCTACAACAATGAGATTGCCTCGTTCAAGGATGCAGGTGATTACCGATTGAGCCTACTCTCAAAAGACATGAAGGATACTGCGTACCACACCATCCACATCGAGCGCATAGAAGAAAGGCGTCCGGTTGTGTGCTGTTTCCCTACAAAGTATAGGCGTGAAGAGGGAACTATTCGGGACCAACTTCAGAGACTTATCGAGCGGAAAGGCAGATTCGAAGAGACCTATCAACACCTGATTTCCATGCTGGAGGGATACAACAAGACGATTGTCCTCGTCAACGACAAAAGAGAGTATGACCTTTATTCGTATTGCAGCTATTTACATCTTCAGGGGAAAGCAGATGGCGTCTACATAGAAGATGCGGAATATGATAGGAGCGATGGAAAGAGAAGATTACTGGTCCAAGAAGGGACAGCGAAGGATAGACTGAATAATTATTAATATAAAACAGATGATCAAGGGAACTACAGACATCGATTTTCACGGTCAAAGCCGCCGACCGGAAGAGCGCCGGATCTCCCGCAAGGGGATACGAAATCGGTGCATGTAGGTGTTTCGCGAGATGAAGGATATATCATGGATAGGATTTTTTCGAAGGGAACATTGCTAGTCTTGGGTATCGTGGCTATCATCATATCCTTGGCGGTGGTACTTCGCGACTGCACAGCAGAGACGAAGATACAGGCATCCGTTTCCGCGAAGGAGATCTATTTGGGTGAAGCGATCTATTATGTGGATAGCACCCCTGGCGTGAAGGATGTCCTTTGGGAGTTCGGCAATGGCGACTTCTCCACCAACCGGAGGGGCTCATACGTGTTCGACACTCCGGGCGACTACCAGATCAGGGTGAAGATCGATTCGTCGGAATCCCTGAAGTTTGTGGTGAAGGTGCGTGCCAAGTCACCGACAATAGGAAAGGATCCTATACGTATTCTCGCCCCTTCCATGGCGGTAAAGAACGAGGAGGTCATCTTCATGGGTGAGGGTGAGGCGGACTCGTGGCGATGGAATTTCGGGGATGGAGGACCGGAGGGCTCAAGGGAGCGCAATGCGATTGTCCGCTTCGACTCGGCGGGGACCTACCAGGTGAGCTTGCTTGCCGGTGCCATGCGATATCCGGTGTACCACACCATCCGTATCGTGGATGACGTCATCGGAAGGAAGACCGATTCGATTACGGTGGATGATAAGATAAGGAAATACCTTCAGAGAATCATCGACCGTGAGGGCAAATTCAACGATAACTATCACAGCATCGTTGGCTTGCTGAACGGAAACAGCAAGTTGATGGTACTCATCAACAACACCAATGAGAATGATATAACTTCGTATTGTCAAGGATTATACTTCACAGGGAAAGACGAGGGGATTTTCATCGAAAAGGCGATCCGCGACATGGAAGACAAGAAAATCAGGCGGTTGCTGGTCGAACAGAAAAAAAGTAAATAGGATTATAAACAAAAAAATTAGACCTTCTAAAAAAAGGAGAGAAGGAACATATAATTAAAATTGTCATGGATAGAATTTTTTCGAAAGGAACTTTATTGGTCTTGGGCATTTCGGCTGTCATCATTTTATTGTCATCGTTGTTCCGCAATTGTTCATCGGAGACGAAGATACGGGCATCCGTTTCTGCGAAAGAGGTCTATTTGGGTGATGCGATCTTTTATAAGGATAGTACCCCTGGCGTGAAGGAAGTGATCTGGGAATTCGGCAATGGCGACTTCTCCACCGACAGACAAGGCTCATATGTGTTTACGACCATCGGAAACTACAAAATCCGTTTGAAGGCTGGATCAAAGAGCCAGGAGTTCGTGGTGAAAGTACGGCCTGAGAAAACGCAAGAGGAGAGAGAGGTGGTCAGCATCCTCGCCCCTACGTTCGTGGTGAAGAACGAAGAGGTGGTCTTTATGGGCGAAGGCGATGCGGACACGTGGCGCTGGAGTTTCGGAGTTGGCGGACCGGCCGACTCGAAGGAACGTAACGTGATCGTCAAGTTCGATAGGGCGGGAGACTATCAAGTGACCCTGCTCGCGGGTAACATGAAATATCCTGCTTACCATAAGATCCATGTCGAGGAGGATGTCGTCGGTAGACGTTCAACGGGTGGCGGCGGAACTCCTCCGGAGGATTTGATACAGAAATACTTGCAAAACATCATAGACCATCAAGGAAAATACAACGACAACTACCATCGTATCCTTGCCTTGCTGAACGGTAATAATAAAATGATCGTCCTCATCAACAACGTGAATGAAAACGATATCTCCTCGTATTGCCAAGGCCTTTCCATCATGGGCAAACAGGACGGAACCTTCATAGAGAAGGTGGTTCGTGACATGGACGGTTCTAGGATCAGACGGTTATTGGTCGAACAGAAAAAAACTAAATAGAAATTATAAATACAAAAATGGTTAAGAGAAAATTAGGTATCGGTATTGTACTGGGATGCTTGGTCCTGTTGCTCGTCAACGCATGCACACCCGTCAATTCCAATACGAGAATCAGGAAAACACCTGATGAGTATACGCGCAACTATTGCTGCGGTGAAGTGAATGTGCCTAAGTCGGCGGAAAAAGGAAGCCCTTGGATCGTCTATTCAGACAGGGACAAGAACCCTTCCTTCTTCAATCCTGGAGGTAAAATCAAGATGAAGGAGGCCTCCTACCTAGAGGCTTTCGCCGTCATCGGAGAGAAGGGGGAGTACCTGAGACTCGTCAAATACGACCCTTCCGTATTCGAAGGACGCATGGTGAAGGAACCTGACAAGGCGGAATACTTCGGCTGGATGAAGAAAGACAACCTGATCCTCTCCTCCCGCGCCATGACGGATGTGGCCACCGGCTTCATCATGAAGATGATCACGATGTTCAGGGATACCTTCCCTCTGTCCCGCACGGAGGACTACTTCATGAACGACTCACTCGTACTCTTCAGCGAGCCTGAACTGGTCAACCCGATCGGCATGGTCCCTTTCCAAAAACCGCTTTACCTGGCTAAGAGAAGCTTCGACAAAAGCAAATGCCTCGTCATCGGAAAGGAGAACATCTCCCCCGAAAACTCCTCGGAACTGGTCTCCGGATGGATATCCTCCTCCCTCATCATACCAATGGGAGAGCTTCTCTATGCGGACTACTCCGCCATGCCTATACAGGATGTCTCCTTCATCAAATACGACAAGGGGTCATACCCTATCCCTAAAACAAGCTACAGCCGTTACCTGCGGCCGTACAACCTGCCGGACTTCGTGGGCCTCAACCCTGTCTACTCCATTACGGAGGGGCACGACGACGTGGTCAACATCAAATCCACCGTCCCTGTCTCCCTGATGAACGACGAGAACAACAAGGTCTCCAGCCTCGCGGCTACCCCGATCTCCAGGCCTTACTACGAGGACCTCTCCCGCGACCTGAAGCATATCAACATCATGATCGTCTTCTCCGGACAGAACCAAGTACACGAGAAGTTCGAGCAGTATGTCAACTACATTCAGAAACTGAACGGCGTCATCAAAAACGACGCGAAGGACTTCTCCTTCCGTCTGGGTTATCTGGTCGGCTTCGACGCCAAGAACTCCAGACTCTCGAAATGCAAACCGAAGGAGAACGTGACGGGTGTGCTGGCGGCACTGGAGAAGTATGCCGACGACCGCACAAGGAGGAAAGCCACATTCGACACCGACGCCTGGGGCGCACTGAAAAACGCGCTGAGGATGCTCCAACCTTACAAGAACGAATACAACATCATCGTACTGATCGGAGAGAACGGTAACCAGAAGGAACAGATCGACGACGCCCTGGTGAACGAACTCGTGAAGGTGAACGGACATATCGTCGCTTGCCAGCTCTACGCGAACAAAGGAAACGTCTTCAATAACTTCGTCCTCCAAGTCGAGGATATGATCTCCCGCTCGGCGGAAAAAATGGCTAAGGAGAAGAAGAAGAAACTGGTGCACTCCACCCAGCTGACTCCGACCAACCGCTACAAGGAGTTCGCCGAGAACGTCTACGGTCTGGACTACCCTCGCCACTCCATGATACCGGGATGGGTCATCTTCCCGAAACAGAAGGAAAACTTGTCGCCAGACTTGCTGATCGCCTACACGGACTCTATGATCCGAAACGTGGAGCGCGACGCTGACAACATCCTGAACCGCATCCAACTCTCCTTCAAAGAGGCCGGCGTGGGTCACACATCCATCAACCCGATGTGGCTGCGCTTGGGCGAAATGCCTTCCGACTTCCAAGTCGAGCCAAGGCTGTTCCAACCGCTCATCGCCATGAACCCCCACACCAACTTCTCCGTCAACCTGAAGGTGGAGATGTCCAAACTGAAAACAGGCAAATACATCCTGTTCGTCTCCGAGTCGGAGCTGGCCCGCATACGTACCTACATCGACGACCTGCTCTCCGTGCGCGTGGATTATAAATACTCCGCCTCCAGCAACAAGAAAGGGAACAACCGTAGCTGTCCCGACATGATGAGGGCACCTAGACCACTCTCTGCCAATATGGGGCACCGCCAATACAAAAGCACGAAGAAAGCGCGCAGACACATGCGCAAGGCATACGTGCGCTGGTCCCAGGACGAGAAGGTATATCCTATTAAGAAGAAAAAACTGAAAAAGATGTCCCTCTCCCAAAACCAGCAACAGGTGATGTCCATCCCTTCCTTCGAACCTCTCCTCTTCTCCACAACCGTGAAAGCGCTGAAAAGGGGAATGACGGACGAACAACTGGATAAGCTACAGGAATACCTGGCGGAGAAACAGAAAGCCATCGAGGAAGCCATCGTCGGCGACACCAAATACGAGATCAACGGACAGGTCTACTACCGTGTCGACGCAGAGAACTTGCCTTGATCCCCCACCCTATGGTGTGTATATCGGAATATTTATAACACAGATGGATCCCAAGAATCCATCGCTTAATAAAATTTGAATATGGATTTTTTGAATTTAAACAGTGAACTGCAGACCGCCATCCGCATCGCCAAGTCCTTGGCCCGCGAGTATGGCAATGCGAAGTATACGCCTGCGCACCTGCTGAAGGCGATGCTGCATAAGGAGGTGGGGCTCGGCGCCTTCATCACCTCCATCGGGAAAGACACCTCATACGTGGAGGAATGGGCCGAGATCCGCATGGAAGAGTGCGAGAAGCTCTCCGGCGTGGGTGAAATCGAACCGGACAGCAAGATCTCGAAAGTGTTCGAAGAGGCGGATAACGTACGCCTGAAACTTGGTCTGTTGGAGATCACTCCGATCTGCACCTTGGCGGCGCTCGCCCGCCCTGAGATCGGTTTCTCGGTAGACCAGCTGAAGTCCTTCCCTATCCGCGAGAACGACGTGCTGGGATGCTTCATGGATGGCACTGGCGCCCAAAAGGCTAACACAGCTAAGATGGAATCCCTCACGAAGGAGGCCGCTAACATCGCCGCCGGCAAGTCTACGGCTAACCTCCGCAAATACTGCGTCAACAAAACGGATGAGGCCCGTGAAGGGAAACTCCACGCCATCGTCTGCCGTGATAGCGAAATCAGACAGATGGAGGAGATCATCGGACGCTGCGGCAAACCGAACGTGATGATCACGGGTGACTCCGGTGTGGGTAAGACCGCACTGGCGGAAGGCCTGGCTTTCGACATCGTCAACGGCAACGTGCCTTCCTTCCTGGAGAACACGGAGGTATGGCAGCTCGATTCGGGCGCGCTGATCGCGGGCGCTACCTACAAGGGTGAAATCGAGGACCGTCTGAAGAACCTCATCAACGAACTACGCCAAGAGGACCGCGTGATCCTCTTCATCGACGAGATCCACGTGCTGCTCGACACGAAGCAGGGCAACAGCGGCGCAGCCAATATCCTGAAGCCGGAACTCTCTAAGGGTGATTTGACGGTGATCGGTGCGACTACGGTCGACGAATATAGAAAACTCATCGAGCCTGACCATGCGTTCAGCCGCCGTTTCGAGGTGCTGCAACTCGCGGAACCGAACGTGGACGACGCGGTTGCCATGGTCCGTTTCATGGAGAAGCATTATGTGGACTTCCACAAACTGGAGGTCGAGGATGGCACCCTCGCCGAGTGCGTCCGCATGGCGAAACGCTACGTGAAGGACAGACGCTTGCCTGATTCAGCCATCGACTTGCTCGACCGCACCATGGCCTCCGTGAAGATGGTGAACGAGGCCACCGCCTCCGAGCAGGCTTGGATCGCCCAAGAGTTGGGCAAGATAGAGGGCATGAAGGCGGAATTGTCCGCTGACGACCTCCTGATGAAGCTGACCCGCTTCCAGACGGATGTGCTGAGCAGATTGAGCCCGATCATCCAAGGCATGGTCGACTTCACAGCGGAGAAATGCACAGACCCGCAAGTGCTGTTCGATAAACTGCACAAGCTGAGCGACGACATGACGGCCATCTCTAAGGAGAAGATCACCAAGGTTTCCCCAGACCATGTCGCAGCCGTTGTGGCAAGCAAGACGGGTATTCCAATCGGTAAGATCAAGACTGGCGAAAAGGAACGCATCCTGAATATGGAGTCCATCCTGATGAAACGTGTCGTTGGTCAGGACCGTGCGCTGAAGTCTTTGACGGACGCCATCCTGGAGTCCCGAAGCGGTATGAACAAGCCGGGACAGCCTATCGGTTCCTTCTTCTTCCTCGGCCCTACGGGTACAGGTAAGACGGAGTTGACGAAGGCCTTGGCGGAAGCGTTGTTCAACGACGAGAAGGCGATGATCCGCTTCGATATGTCCGAGTTCAAGGAGGAGCACTCAGCCGCATTGCTCTACGGAGCGCCTCCGGGATACGTCGGCTACGAGGAGGGTGGTCTCTTGGTGAACAAGATCCGTCAGCAACCGTACTCAGTGGTTCTTTTCGACGAGATCGAGAAAGCGCACCCTTCCGTGTTCGATATCTTCCTGCAGATCCTGGACGAAGGTAAGTTGCACGACCGATTGGGCAAGGAGGGAGACTTCTCCAACGCCATCATCATCTTCACCTCCAACGTGGGAAGCGAATGGATCTCCAAGGAGTTGTCGGAAGGCAGGGTGCCTACGACGATGCAGATGATGGAGGTCATGGGAGGACACTTCCGTCCGGAGTTCCTGGCGCGTCTCTCCGAGATCGTTCCGTTCTCTCCTATCGGAGAGTCCATCCTGATGCAGATCTTCGAGATCCAGTTCCAGGGCTTCCGCAAACTGCTCACCGCCAAGAACATGGACATCGAGCTGACGGAGGAGGCGAAGCACATGCTGGCCTTCAAGGGCTTCAACCCGAAGTATGGTGCCCGCCAAGTGTCGGGTGTCGTCCGAAATTACCTGCGACGGCCGGTGTCCAGGATGATCCTATCCGGGGAGCTGGCCAACGGAGACCTCCTGAAGGGAGATTTGGACGAAGAACAAAATTTATCATGGAATGTTGTCCATAATTAAAAATTTTTATTATATTTGCCATCACGAATACGAATTGTCGTGGTGGCATTTATATATTATTAATAATTAAACGTAAATTCTATGTTTGGATATCAAGTAATTCTAGAAGTCGGGGGGAAGAAGTACGACCTTGAACAAACCGATTTCTCCTTTTCGCAGGCAACTGACGAGACTGGCAAACCACAGGGCGAGGTCTATTCAGGCATGATAACAATGACTTATCCCAGCCTGCCAACCAATGAACTGATCAATTGGATGATGAACGCCCGCAAGTACGAGGATGGCGTGATCACCACGTACGGGGAAGATGGGACACCCATGCAAAAGCTGGAGTTCAAGCAGGCTACCTGCGTGAGCATGAAGATTGATTATCAAGAAACAGGTTCCTCTTATTGTAACTGCGAGTTTATGATTGTCGCGAACAAGATCAATGTCGGAGATGCGGCAGTTGATAACGATTGGGAAAGATTTAAAAACTGAATATTATGGGACAAACTTATTTTTCAGCAGACGCACCAGATGTTAACATGGTGGTCGAATTACAATTGGATGGTAAGACATACGAACTAGAACGGTTTACCACAGATTTCCGTCAGGATGTATCGAACAGGGATATGCAACCCAAAGACGAGGTGATGGGAGGGAAGATTATAATCACAATGGTGGAAGTTCCGGACAGCTCTATTTTACAATGGGCTTCGAGTAAATGGGTCAGAAAAAGCGGAGAGATTGTATTTAAAAACGAGACAAGCACTCCAGCCTTGAAGGTGAAATTCGAAGATGCCGCATGTGTCAATATGTTGCAAAGTTGTAGTGTAGGCATTGGTAGCATGGTTACCCTTACAATTTCTCCAAGGAAAATTTCATTGAATGATTCCACGCTTGAACAAGAGTGGGTTGATTGAATAAGAGCATGTCTAAAAATAAAGAACTGAGCACATTAAGATTATTAGATGTATTAAAGAAAGGTGAGCTTCCTGCTAAATTCCACCTATTTGGCCTAGGTGAAGCTTATACTACTGCTAACACATCTAAGAATCGACATGTAGTAAATGTAAATGTAAACCCTGAGGCTGTACAAAAATCCTTTGAATCCTTTGAAAAATCCTTTCGTAGTAAACTTAGTGTTTCTATTAATCGTTTTTACGCAATTGATCCAAACAAATGGGATAAGAGTAGCGGTCCTCGTCAATTGGATTTCAGAATCAAAGTTTCTCCTTCTCGTTTAAACAAGACTTCTTTTACATATATTTACCAATTTGAACTCTCATTTAAAGACCGAGACATTCATGTGAATATAGTAGACAATTTGCAAAATTTACCTGAACTCATTAAGAGATTCCGAAAAGATTTTGTGCTTTGTTATAATCAACCCATTCCTCCCGCCCCTTACGGGAAAAAGCGAGATGAGAATGAACTAGATATATCACAGGTGCTTAATTTATGTGGTGAGTATAGAATCAGCAAGATACAAGAGAATGCTCCTGTTATTTCGGCGTCTACTGGAAAATTTAATTTGACTCAAATAGACCTTTCCGAGTTAGTCAAAAATGTGCTTTACAAACGTGCAAGGAAACTAGATGCAGATGAGTCAGATAGGGCCTATAATGAAACTATTTTCAAAGCATATTGCATGGGGAAGTCTGATGACCAAATCGCTCTTCAATACAAGAGATTTGGTTGGTTTGGGAATACGGTTCTCGGGATCGCAACAGGATTGCTTTATGGCTTTACTCCAGGAGGAGCTCAGATACATGATCTATATACAATTTGGGTTGAGAATGATATCTTGTCTGAAATTGGTGAGGATAAAATGGCTATACTTCAGACTCACGCTATAAACAAGGATAGCAAATGGGAAAAGAGATTGTCCAATTTTATAATTCCTACTATTGATATCGCTGGATTTGCCATCGGTGGAATCCCTGCTGTCATTACGGGTGTCATAGGAGCTGTTTGGCAAGGTGTTCATTATATTCGATCCTCTAAAACAATAAAAGAAGAAAATGCTGAGGTCCTCAAAAACATAAATGATGATAGCTCAGTTTTTAAACACATGTTAAAATGTTTGTTCTCAAGGAAAAAGTCGAAGTTGGTGAATGATAAAGGAGAAAAAACGGGTGATATTGTGTTTTCCGGTGTAATGGAATCCCAATATACAATGGGGCCAAATGACGACATTGACCATGAATATAGAAGCTGGAATGGGTTAAAACCCCAGAAGGGAGAAGTGAAACAATTTCAAAATCGTTCACATAAACGCAAATAAATATTTTATAGTAATATGCCAAAGTATAGTTGTGATGATTCGGAAGCATCAGGATGGCGTGATATCTTTGACCTTTCGACGGACAAAAAGATCAGTTATATGATAGAGGACCTCTCCGCATGGGTGGTCATAAAACGTTTCTTGATTGTGGTGGACAATGTGGTCGCAGCCCTTCTTTTCGGGTTCTTTTGGGAATGGTTGAAAAATTACTTGGGGTATGATTCGGCAGGATGTGATTTTTCATGTGCGATCAGCAAGTCAATCGATGAGATCGCATCCAATCCCAAGGGAGAGATACTATACTTTCTGATGTATTGTGTGTTGTTTTGGCGACCGATAAGGTTGACAAGGATTATGCCGTTGAAATATTACTTCGCACCCAAACTAGGTCGATTAATGCTGGCTGTGGGTGCAATGATTGCTGTGTTTATCGGGCTCTTATATTGGAGTTATCCTAGTAAAATATTTTATCCTCGTTCTAATATTGTCGAGGATTATCCATATGTAGTTACAGCTATATTAGTGGATGTCGTGATTTTGTTGCTTTTCTATCGCCGCCTATATCTGACGTATTATATCACAACAGGAATGTGTCCATTGCAATCATTGGGGCTGGAAGAAAAGATAGAGGAGACATGGGAAGAGAGGCATGGGAATGAATTATAGAGTGATGCCACAGCAAAAACTACTACAACATAATTCTTTATCTTTATGGGCACAAGAGATTAGAATTGTTATACTGGGTTTTGTTTTTATGATAAGGCGTCTTATGTTAAAAGATAAGGAGTATAAAATATATAAATAGAAACCTTCCAAGACGCAGCAGACCACCGATGTCCAAGAGAATATCGAATCTCTAGGAGGGGAAGAGCCCAAGTAGGGTACGGTTTCCTATAGTGTCGGTAAAATAGCGGCAGATGCTCGGCGGTTTCCCCCGCTTGTCTCCTGACGGGAGTGCCGGAGAACCCGCCGAGCATCAACAACCGCCAAACGCATCCGCAAAGGGGGAATGCCGAGACACAAGGGAAGAACCCTTCCGTTTATTACCTTTGCCTAGCAAGCGAGAAAAAACAAGAGTCCATCATCCGATTCTATCAATGTCCTAAAACATGGAAACCCTTTTAAACAGCGCATTAAATCCACATATAAGCAGCAAAATGGAGAAACTGAAAAGCCTCTTTGAGAAATTTGACAGCGCCACATCCCCTCATATGAAATATATGATGGAAAAGCTAAACCCATGGGTGGCGTTCAAACGCTTCCTGAACGTGCTGGACAACATATTCGCGGCAGGACTATTCAGCTTTTTCGTGGCGTGGACGGCCAACTATTTGGGATATAATGCGGAGTTGGACTTGGGTAGCTCCATCAGCAAATCCCTCACGGAAATCGTTCCACACTCCCTTACGGACACACTCTACCTCCTCCTATACCTGTGCGCATTCTGGAGAACCATAAGGGTAACAAAGGTGATGCCTTTTAACCAGTATGTCGACAAGTATATCCTTCTCATTGTCGCAATGGCTTTTATTGCAGGCTTTGCCCTTTCTGGAGGTTGCCTCTACGTTAGTGAAAAAAGATTGATGGTATTGTTCGGATACACAGAAGAAGAAGCGAAACTCTCAGACGATCCATTTTACGTCATGGGGTTGCGTTGGGGAGTGGGTGTCGCATTGTTTACCTACCGCAGAGTCATCCTGAGACACCAGATTAGTGAATGGTATTATAGAAGAAACGAGAAAAGAGAACAAAAAGGGATATGGGAATGATATGGCAACGGGGAGGGGAAGGCCCGAAAACACCCCTTCCGTCAATAAATGCGCAGATAGAACAATGGGAAAGTTGCCCCGAAAAGCACGGGGAAGAACCCTTCCGTTTATTACCTTTGCCTAGCAAAATGTGAAAAACGAGTGACCATCATCCGATTCTATCAATCTCCTAAAACATGGATACCCTCTTAAATAGCGCATTAAATCCACATATAAGCAGCAAAATGGAGAAACTGAACATTTGGGTGGCGTTCAAACGCTTCCTGAACCTGCTGGACAACATATTCGCGGCAGGACTATTCAGTTTTTTCATGGC
>JAFZPM010000008.1 GCA_017550335.1 Paludibacteraceae bacterium | reverse complement strand
GACATCCTCTCTGACGATTTTATCAAGTCCGTTCAGTACAAGTTAAACCGCAGACCAAGAGAAAAATTAAATTTCCTTCCCCCTTCTCTCGTCTTCTTTAATTCTTTGTGATATTTTTGCACTTCGCATTTGAATGTACGTTGTCCATTTCTTTGCCTTTCGTTTTGATATTGCAAATGTAATACGAATATATATCTGTTACAAGAAAAGTGTATTTTTTAGAGTATATTTCTAAAAGCATATTTATTCATAGTGTAAATATTCTGTTTGGATAATTGCTGACTCTCGAATTGTGGAATATTTATCTGTTGGGGATATTTGAGGGTAATATCTATAGCAAGCTATAACAAAAAAAATGCCGCCTGAACAAAGTCCAGACGACACTTTCTGAATATGAGGTTTGATTATTTTCCTCCAACAGATGCGCTATAGATCCTTTCGAGGAACTGCAATGCGCCCTTGTAGCCGATGTGTGACCGGTTGACGATGAGGGTCTCGGACGAAGGCGTCGAGATCTCAAAGAACAAGGCGTTCTTCTTGTTGGCTAGGGTGAGCTCCCAAGAGGTGCCAAGGATCAATGGTTTGCCTGACGTGAACTCTACGTTCTCGATCAGTTTCTCCACCTCGTATCCATCCTCTTCGAAGACGACGTCGATGCTCACGCCCTCGGAGATATTGTTCTTGAAGTACTCCGAAATGGCTGGGCGGAACTTCTCCGGTGTCTTGTCGGTGATGATCACCTGCTTCGGAATCAGACCGATCTGGTCCGCCAAGAACTTCGAGTAGGCCAATGCGTAGGAGGCGTCCGCCGTCACGACAAACTCGCTAGGCATACCGTACCAGTATTCCGCGAAGAACTCGGAGAAGTGCTCGAGGTAGTAGTAATAGATATCCGCCTCTTGCTTGATGAACTCCTCGGACTGTTTCTTGTCGATGCCTGCGAACTCCACCACCTGACGGATGAACTTAGCCGTAGCCTCCTCGCCGACAGGAATCTCAGGGATGTGCAGGTAGGGTTGGTTGTACTTCTTCTGGAGATGCTCCGCGTTCTTGACGCCCACCCATGGCGAAACCACCAGGTTGAATTGCGCCTGAGGAATGCGTTTCCAAGCCTCTACGCCCGGGTTCTCAGGACCGAACAACACGTTTACTTCCAAGCCTGCGCCCCGCAAGATACGTGCGAGCTCCTGGTAGTCTCCTCGCCAGTTCTGGTTGTAGTAAGGCACTTCAAACCAGAGGTTGACGAGCCCTTTCTTCTTCTCTCCTTCGTAGTTCCCTACGTATTGGTCGATGATGGCATCCACCACCGTCTCATGTCCGAAGATGTTGTTGCCCTTGAAACCGGCCGTGTTGGCGTAGACGATAGGGTAGCCCGCCTTCTGGTACTTGCCCACGAGGTCAGGCACGTTGTCGCCGATCAGCTCACCCGTACAACCCGTCAGGACCACGAAGAGGTCTCCGTCGTAGATCTTCAGCGTTGATTTGATAAGATTGTCGAGGGTCTTTATACCACCGAAGACCACATCATTCTCTGTAGCGTTGGAGCTTGGCATGTTTCCGCCTCCAGCTGCGATACTACCTTGAAAACCGTTCTCGAAGGTCAACATGGCGGTAGTCTTCAGCTGACAGCCAGGGCTACAATTGGCGATTGGCACTGCACCTTTGATGGCCACTACGGTGTTGGTCGCACCCACCGCGCAAGCATATCGGACATCGGATATTACCGAAGGTTTCTTCTTTTGTATTTCGCTCATTTGATTGATTCTTTTGATGTTAAAAACTTAGAGGAATTATTCGCCCAATCGCTCTTCGATCTCCTTGAAGACATCCTTGTCGTTGGTGAGCTTGAACGGATCGGTCTGGCTAAACCACCAATCGTTGTAAGGCAAGCGTACGTGGCGCTGCAGTGTCTTGTTGAACTTCGTGCGGGCCAGCACACCCTTCAGGATCTCACCCACACGCAGGATTCCGTCGTAACCCACAGGGATGTGCTCGTCGCCTAAGGCGAAGGTTGGCACACCAAGGTGACCTGCCACTGAGGCGAGACCTGGGTGACGAATGATCAGGAAGTCCGTCTTCACACGTTTCAAGAGTTGAGGCAACTGGAAGGCACGTGTCTTGCTGACCGTGTAGTGAGGAATATCACCGTAGGTCTCGACCAACTCCTTCAAGGTGTCTTGGTTCTTACCCGCACCATCATAGACTGGGTCGTGGTGGAAGACCAGGGCGGCCTCGTTCTTGATGCCCAACTCAGCCAACACACTGATCAATCCGTGTGCGTAGGCGGAACCGGTGAGCACCATGCCGTACTTGCCTTTGAAATATTCGCGGTACTCCTCCAATTTAGGAGCGATGCGTTTATGCTCGCTTTCAATGAACGCTTCTGCCTCTTTCTCTTTGCCTACCACTTTCGCGATAGCACGCAACCAAGCGTCCGTGCCTTTGATGCCGTAAGGTTGTGGGGCGTCGATTTGAGGGACTCCAAATTGGTCTTCCAACGCAGCTCCCATGTAACCACCAAGGGTTTCACAGAAAGTTGTTGTCGCCACGGCCTCCGAAGCCTGACGGATCTCCTCGAACGAAGCACAGTCCAAAAGGTAGTTCACCCGCAAGCCAAGCGGTTTCAACAAGTCGGTGAACCAGTCCGTACCCCACAAGGCGATGATATTGATTAAATCTTTCTGTTTCTTTTTCGGATGTCTTTCAACAATCTGTCTCAAAACACCATGGAAAGCCACGTCGAAACCGGTACTCCAGTGTTTGCTTCGGAAGCCCTCGCAGTGCAGTGGGATGATAGGCACACCCACCTCTGGCTCCAACTCCTCCGCCACGCTGTCGATATCCTCGCCCGTGATGGCCGTCGCGCAGGCCATGGCGATGAAGATAGCCTTCGGATTGTAGCGCTCCTTGGCGATGCGGATGGCTTGGCGAAGCTTGGTTGCACCGCCGAATACCATGTCTTTCTCCTGCAGGTTGGTACTCATGTTGAGCGTGTTCTGCTGGGGTTTGCCACGACGCTCCAACCCCTTGTGCATGGAGAGGTTGAACTTTGCGCACTCACTGCTACATCCGATAGGCGCATGATCGATCAAGACGCAGTCGGTAAGGTTACCGATCTGACATTGTACGATGGCATTGGAACACATCGTCTCTTGGTTCAGCGGGCTCTGCAATTCGCAAAGTTTACAACCCTGTCCGGCGCCCTTGCAGCCTCCGTGCTTCTTTACGCTTCGCTCGTCGTAGGCAGACTGTTCGATCAGCTGCTTGGCCGAGCCGTCCCACCCGATGATCGTGCCGAGCCGCAACTCGCGGTTCTCGACGGTGGTCATATTTAAATTGATTCTATTCGCCATAATGAATTTTTATTCTTCTTGATTTTTAAACTTCAGCTTCCTCTCGTCGATTTTGTAGTAGTAGGCGACGATCTTCTCCAAGGCCTCTTTGATAGGCATTTCTATGTCAAAAACCGATATCGCCTTGCGCTCGAACTGTTTCAGGATGTTGCGCCCGATCTTTTTGCAGACCACACATCGGCAATCTGAAAGTAACTCCACGGCTTCCGACTTCCCTCCGTTGTCGCAGCCGTTCTTGCTTCCGCAGCCGGTGCCACAACCGGAGTTACAGCCGTCGACATTATTTGTGCCACAACCAGCCCCGCCACCGACCTCGTCGGTGCTCGGGAGTGTCTGATCGTCTGAGGTTGGGACCTCTCTTGTCTCTGTTTTGAGGAAGTCCGTATCATCGACTATGTATATGTCGAAACGTTTGGCCGATCCGAAATGCAGGTCGACATTCAGTCCGTCAGACGTGGCAACCGCAATTTTGTAACGATGTAGTCCCATTCCTTGATTGTTTTAACGCTTAATTAGATTCTATAATCGTCCGCATTGTCCATCAAACCATACTCGAGCAGGATCTCTTCCAGACGCTCTTGTGTCATTGGCGTAGGAATCACGAAGCTTGTGTTATCGATAACAGCCTTGGCAAGGTTACGATACTCCTCTGCTTGGTCTGAATCAGGCTTGTATTCGATCACTGTCTTCTTGTTGATCTCGGCGCGTTGAACGATGTTGTTACGAGGCACGAAGTAGAGCAGCTGGGTGCCCAATTCCTTTGCGAAGGCGCGGAGCAAGTCCAACTCGCGGTCCACGTTTCTTGAGTTACAGATGATACCGCCCAAGCGTACACCGCCGGATCTTGCGTAGCGCTGGATACCCTTGGCGATGTTGTTCGCCGCGTAGAGGGCCATCATCTCACCCGAAGCCACGATATAGATTTCCTTGGCCTTGCCCTCACGGATTGGCATCGCGAATCCACCGCAGACCACGTCACCCAACACATCATAGAACACATAGTCCAAGTCGTCCGTGTAGGCGCCCAAGTTTTCCAACATATTGATGGAGGTGATGATACCACGGCCCGCACATCCCACGCCTGGCTCCGGACCACCGGACTCCACGCAGCGCGTACCGCCGAATCCCTCTTTCATGATTCTATCCAGGGAGATGTCCTCACCCTCGTCACGAATGGTGTCCAACACTGTTTTTTGGGCCAATCCGCCCAACAGGAGACGTGTGGAATCAGCCTTCGGATCACAGCCAACCACCATCACCTTTTTACCATGTTCCACCAATCCGGCCGTTAAATTCTGGGTGGTCGTGGATTTACCGATACCACCTTTTCCGTAAATTGCTATTTGTCTGATTTCTGCCATTGTGCATATACTGTTTTATGCCACGAAATGTGGCGGGTGAATAATTAAAATAAGTTCTGAATCTCGTTGTAAGAATAAATTTTGTCTAAAGCGTCGGTCAGCTCGCCCGGCAAGGCCATCGCCACGATCCCTTTCTGCGTCAGCAGGGCGCTGGCACCTATTCCGATGCGTGACGCGGTGACGTATTGGCAGTCGGAAAAGAGTTCCACCCGCTTCTCCATGTCGTCCCTGGAGTGTACTCCGTTCTGACAAACCGGGGGTGCCGTGCGTCTCTCCACATAGACCCATTCTCCCTCAAAGAACTGGTAAATGTAGAAGTCCGTGGCTCTGCCAAAGTGCGTGTCGACCGTGTATCCGTCCGTCGAGGCCGCCGCTACTCGAAATGCGTTGTACTGTTTCTTGTCATCCATGTGAAAAAGTATCTGAGATTGCGAAATCGTCTGAATAAACCTCTTTGGAGAACTCGCTCACGCCTGGTACTCCCACCGCGTCCGCGCGGCAGCGGTTGCAGTGACGGAAGACGTCGATGTATTTCCCCGCACTTTTCCTCGCCTCCTCGATCTCGAAGCAGAAAGGCGCTTTCTCGTCTTTGAGCTCGTACGTTGGTATCAGCGGGATGATGTTGTAGATGGAGGCGCCTAGGGAAGAAACCGTCTTTGCGATCTTTTCGATGTGGCTTCCGTTGATCCTTGGCACCAATACGGTGTTGACCTTCACGGTGATACCGCTTTCAGCTATCTTGCGGATACCGTTCAATTGGTTCTCGATCAATATCTTAGCCCCTTCGAGCGCATCGTATTTCTTCCCGTGGTACAAGACGAACTTGTTCAGCTTGGCCTCGATCTCAGGGTCGATGGCATTGACGGTCACCGTCAGCGAATCGATCTTTGCCTCAATCACTTTGTCCGCCTTCTCGTCGAGCAGCAATCCGTTGGTGCTCATACACTTGAGCAGTTGCGGAAACTCTTTATCCACCAGACGGAAGGTCTCCAAAGCCGTGTCTGTCGCCAGCGTGTCGCCCGGACCCGCGATGCCTGCCACTTTGATGTCTGGACATATCTTCAATGCCTTTCTGAGGATGGCGACGCTCTCTTCCGGCGTGATCACTTTCGCCGTGACACCCGGACGGTGCTCCGTGTCGTTCAGCACGCGGCTGCAGAAGCGGCAACCGATGTTACATGCCGGACTGACAGGCAAGTGAATCCTTCCGAGGTTACCCGGTTTAGAGGCGAAACACGGGTGGTTATTGCGTAATTTCTCTTGGTTTTCTGTCATAAATTTTTGGAATATAATCCCCCTTCCCGACAGTTTTCCACCATCGGCATACGTAGAAGATATGTGATTAAATTAAATCTTAATTATTTGAGAATAAAGCGGTTGACAAGTATCTGTCACCAGAGTCCGGAAGGAGAACCACGATGTTCTTTCCTTTGTTCTCAGGACGTTCAGCCAAGATGGAAGCCGCCTTCAGCGCCGCACCGGAGGAGATACCCACCAAGATACCTTCACTCGTCGCGAAGTTCCTACCTTCTGTGAAGGCGTCCTCGTTCTCGATGGCGATCACCTCGTCGTAGATCTTCGTGTTCAACGTCTCTGGAATGAAGCCCGCACCGATACCTTGGATCTTATGCGCTCCGGCTGTTCCTTTCGATAATACAGGTGATGTGGAAGGCTCCACAGCCACTACCTTCACGTTCGGGTTCTTGGATTTCAGGAATTCGCCCACACCTGACAATGTACCGCCAGTACCTACACCAGCTACGAAGATGTCCACCTTGCCGTCTGTCTGGTCCCAGATCTCAGGACCTGTGGTCTCGCGGTGAATCTTAGGGTTGGCAGGGTTCACGAACTGACCCAGGATAACAGAACCTTTGATCTCCTTGTTGAGCTCCTCCGCCTTGGCGATGGCACCCTTCATTCCCTTTGCGCCTTCGGTCAATACGATCTCCGCACCGTAAGCCTTGAGAAGGTTTCTACGCTCCACGCTCATCGTGTCAGGCAAGGTCAAGATCGCCTTGTAACCCTTAGCGGCGGCTACTGCGGCCAAACCGATACCCGTGTTGCCGGATGTTGGCTCGATGATGGTGGCGCCTGCTTTCAGAACACCTTTCTTCTCCGCATCCTCGATCATCGCGAGGGCGATACGATCCTTGACTGAACCTGCAGGATTAAGGTACTCCAACTTCGCCAAAAGCGTCGCGTTTTTTACACCTGCGTTCTTAGAATAATTGTTGAGTTTCAAAATCGGCGTCTTGCCAATCAACTCCAATGAACTTTCAATAATCTTTGCCATTTTCAAATCCTCCTATTCTTTATGTTATTGTATTCGCTATCGTTTTGCTATCGTTTGACATTGCAAATTTACTGTAGGTAGATTAATTCACCAAACATATTTAAAATTATGGATAAATTATCTGTGTGATAAATATACGATAGAATGATGTGCTAATATAGGAATCCGTCGATAGGATTTTGTAGATTTTTATTCTATGAAGGGGTGGAAAGGGTAGCTGCTATAACTGATATTCTATGCAAAAACGAAACAGGTGGCCATAGTTAAGGCCATTGTACATAATGAGGTGATTGTATTATAATGTGATTAAATCATGTCCAGGAAATACTGGTGGATTCTCGTGTCCTCGTTCAGTTCAGGGTGGAACGAGGTGACGAGTTGTTTGCCTTGGCGGGCAGCGATGATATGTCCGTCGTGGCTGGAAAGCACATCGACGCCCTCGCATACCTTTGTGATGTAAGGGGCGCGGATGAAGGTCATCGGCACGTTGCCTATCCCTTTGAACTCCTCGTCGACGAAGAAACTGCCGAGTTGCCTGCCGTAGGCGTTCCGCAGCACGGAGATGTCCATGGTGGCGATCCTTTCCCTCGTGTCGTTCTCCACCTCCTTCGCCAAAAGGATCATGCCGGCGCAGGTGCCGAAGGCGGGCAGTCCGTTGGCGATCTCCTGACGGATAGGGAGGAGCAGCTCTTCGTCCTTCATGATCCGGAGCATCGCTGTGCTCTCTCCGCCGGGGAGGATCACGCCGTCTTTCGGTTGTTGCCAATCGCTCAGTTTCCTTACAAGGAATGTCTCCACATGTAAAGAATGGAGCATTCGTTGGTGTTCCTCGAATGCTCCTTGTAATGCTAATATCGCTATTCTCATTTTCCTCTTTCAGCCATTAATAGTTGGATTTCGCTCTCGTTGATACCGACCATGGCCTCGCCAAGGTCTTCGCTCAACTCTGCCAAAATCTTAGGGTTGTTGTAGTTGGTCACGGCCTTCACGATCGCCTGCGCGCGTTTCACAGGGTCACCGCTCTTGAAGATACCGCTGCCGACGAAGACTCCCTCTGCGCCCAATTGCATCATCAAAGCCGCGTCCGCTGGGGTAGCCACACCACCTGCCGCGAAGTTCACGACTGGGAGCTTGCCGTTGTCGTGCACGAATTTCACGAGGTCGAAAGGCACACGCAATTGTTTAGCTGCCTCGTAGAGCTCGTCGTCGTTGAGCGAACCGAGTCTTCTGATCTCGCTCTGCATCATGCGCATGTGTCTAACGGCTTGGATCACATCGCCCGTGCCTGGCTCTCCTTTGGTACGGATCATGGTTGCGCCCTCGTTGATACGGCGCAATGCCTCGCCAAGGTCCTTCGCTCCGCAGACGAAAGGCACTTTGAACTTACGTTTGTCGATGTGGTATACGTCGTCGGCTGGTGAGAGCACCTCGCTCTCGTCGATGTAGTCGATTTCGATCGCCTCGAGGATCTGCGCCTCGGCGAAGTGTCCGATACGGCACTTAGCCATCACTGGGATTGATACGGCCGCCTGTATCCCTTTGATCATCTTAGGGTCACTCATACGGGAAACACCACCTGCCGCGCGGATGTCCGCAGGGATTCTTTCCAACGCCATGACGGCGCATGCGCCCGCCGCTTCTGCGATACGAGCCTGCTCTGGGGTTGTTACGTCCATGATTACACCGCCCTTCAGCATCTGTGCAAGGTTGCGGTTAAGAATTGTTCTGTCTTCCATCTGTCCTTTGTTTTTTATAAGTTTTTAATTTTGGGCGCAAAGGTGGACAGAATGCGTTATTTTACAAAATAAGTATTCCTATTTGGTAAAATTTTGTGCTTAAAAACACAAAGAGGAGGATTTCCTGAACTGGGAAGGGGATACTTTTTCGTAGTGACGGAAGAACTTGCAGAACATGGCTTGTGAGGTGAATCCTAGTTTGTCCGCCACCTCTTGTATGGTGAGGCGGGAGGTCTCCAATAGTTGGATGGATTCTTGTATCAGGTAGTTGTCTATCACCTGCTTAGGCGTTTTGCCCACTGCCTTGTTGGTCACTTGGGAAAGATACCTTGGGGTGATGGATAGCTGGTCCGCATAGTAGGCCACGTCGTGCGCGTGACGGTAATGTTCGGAGATGAGCGACATGAGTTGGTTGTACAGGTCCGCGTTCCGGTAGGCTTTGTCGGGGGAGGGCACTGCGTAGACCACTTGGCTGTGGATGTAGTCGTGCGCGTTGCGGATGGCGGTAGGTATATCGTCGCCCAACGCCAGCCTCACGGCGATGGCGGAGGAGAGTGCCCCGCTGACCCCATGCTTCTGCCAGCCGTCCATGTTGTGGGAGGAGAAGAATCGCTTCCTTCCCTTGTGGTAGAGCAGGGTGGTGATGCGTCCCTCCGTCTGGTGTCCGCCGCGGAGCATGATGGCCTCCGCCCCCATGTCTGAGAATGCTTCGGCTGTCGCCACCATGTCATCGTCCGTGAAGATATCCTTGCCTAGCAGGAGCTTGGCCTCTTCGCATTTGATGATGAGCAGGGTGGAGATGGGTATCAGGTGTTTTTTTATCGCTTCGAGGGTTTCCTTGCGCACCAGTGGGGTGCCGTCGGAGGAGATGATTCCCGGGTCGCAGACGATGGTCTTGCAGGCGATGACTTCATTCCGCAGCCGGCGAATGGCTTGGGCGTCTCGTATCAGCCCGATCTTGACGGCCTTGGGTTTCGCCTTCTCGATGATGGATTTGGCCTGCTCCGTGACGATTTCGACGGGCAAGTCGAATATCTTCTTTGTCACATCGTCCCTTTGTACGGATACGGAGGTGATGATGGAGAGCGGGTAGCCCCCCAGTCCCGAGATGGTCTGGATGTCGGACTGTATGCCCGTCTCGCCAAAACCGTCGGAGCCGGTGATGCTTAGGATAGGGGTGTCGCTCTTCATAGGCAGGAGGGGAGAGGTCTCCGTTGGGTTATATTCCCGCACCGTCGGTGAAGGTCTCTTCCACCGCCCTTTGCTGTACGATCTTCGAATAAGGTCTGACGCTTTGGGTAACCCAGATGTTACCGCCCACGATGGTGTCGTGACCGATGGTGATTCGTCCTAGGATAGATGAGTTGGAGTAGATGGTGACATTGTCCTCTATGATCGGATGCCTTGGTGTGTTGAGCAGGACACCCTGCTCGTTCTTGGCGAATTTCTTGGCGCCGAGCGTGACACCTTGGTAGAGGGTGACGTGGTTGCCGATGATGCTGGTCTCGCCGATCACGACGCCCGTGCCGTGGTCGATGGCGAAGTATTCACCGATCTGTGCGCCGGGGTGGATGTCGATACCCGTCTTGGAGTGCGCCAACTCCGTGATGATGCGTGGCAGGACAGGTACACCGAGCTTTAGCAGGGCGTGCGCCACGCGGTAGTGGAGCATCACCTGTACGACAGGGTAGCAGAAGATGATCTCCCCGTAGGCGGTGACGGCCGGGTCTGCTTTCGCCATCGCTTCGATGTCCGTGTACAGAACCCTTTTTATCTCGGGGATGGTGTCGATGAACTGCAAAGCGATCTCGTCGCTCTTGTCCTCATGGATCTCCTCTCCTTTGAAGCTCTTGAAACTGAGGCTGATCTGTTCCTTCAGGTCCTTCTCCAGGTTCTCCATGCTCACACCTATGTGGTAGTGGCGGCTTTCCGTGCTTCGGATCTCCGCACCGAAATAACCCGGGAAGATGATTTGCCTAATCGTTTCTATGATTCTCTCTATGGTAGGGATTGATGGCTGTTTGCCACCTTCCGTCTTCATGAACTTTTCTTGATCGGTGATTTTCGCGAGGCTCTTTACTATCTCTTTCTTGTTCATTTCTACGTTTCCTGTTTGTGATATGAAAACACAAAGTTATTAAAAAAAATGCAATGGGCAATCTCGTGGAAAAATAAGTGTTAGGATGATATCAAGTTTTTTTGCTGTCTCTTTTTGTCCGTCTATGGCGTGCCCTGAATTTGTTATTGTCAAAATATATCTTAATTTTGTTAGAAAAACCTTAAAGAGATAATATCATGGAGATAACGATGATGATTTTACAGCTGTTGGTGGTGCTGATGGCTTTGTATGTGGGTTCACGCTACGGTAGTTTGGCTTTGGGTGCCATCAGTGGTATCGGCTTGGCCATTTTGGTGTTCGGATTCGGACTGAAGCCCGGCAATCCGCCTACGGATGTTATTTATATCATCATCGCCGCCGTCACTTGCGCGGGTATCATGCAGGCGAGCGGTGGAATGGATTGGCTGATCCAGATCGCGGAGAGGCTGCTGCGAAAACACCCGAAGTACATCACCATCTTAGCCCCTCTTTGTACATTCTTCCTGACCGTGTTGGTCGGTACGGGCCACGTGGTCTATACGTTGATGCCTATCATCTGTGATATATCGTTGAAGAAGGGTATCCGTCCGGAACGTCCGTGTGGTGTGGCCAGCATCGCTTCGCAGGTGGGCATCACCTGTTCGCCTATCGCCGCGGCGGTGGCTTCGTTCGTTGTCATATCTAATAAGAACGGGTTCGACGTCAATAATCTTAGCGTCATCGCCGTCACCATACCGGCCTGCATCTGCGGATTGATGGTTGCTGCGGCGTGGTCCTACAACCGAGGATTGGACCTTGACAAAGACCCTCAGTTCCAGGCCCGTCTGGCGGATCCTAAGATGAAGGAGTACATGTATGGCAGCACCGCCTCCGTGCTTGACAAGGAGGTTAGCCCTCGTGCCAAAGCTGCTGTCTTCATCTTCTTGGGAGCGCTTGCTGTCATCGTGTTGTTCTCCGTCATGCAGATTGCGGGACATGATATCCGTCCTTCGTACAATGGCGACCATTTGGGTATGAATATCATCATCCAGATCGTCATGATCGCGGCGGCTGCCTTGATGATTCTCTTCTGTAAGGCTGAGCCGAAGAAGGCTGTGGCGGGTCCGGTATGGCAGAGTGGTATGGTGGCCGTCGTAGCCATCTATGGTATCGCTTGGTTGGCGGACACCTATTTCTCCAACTACCTTGGTGTGATGAAGGAGGGATTGACCGGCATTGTCAGTGAGTATCCGTGGAGCATCGCCTTCGCATTCTTTGCGGTTTCGGTATTGATCAATTCGCAGGGGGCGGTGGTCGCCTCCATGTTGCCGTTAGCCTATTCGTTGGATATTTCGGGACCTGTTCTGTTGGGCGTTCTGCCAAGTGTCTACGGCTACTTCTTCATCCCTAACTATCCAAGTGACATCGCCACGGTGAACTTCGACCGGTCTGGCACCACCGTCATTGGCAAGTACCTGCTCAATCATAGCTTCATGATCCCAGGCTTGATCTGTGTGACTGTCAGCACCCTTATGGCCATGCTTATGACGAAGTTGATTTATTAGGGGAGAGATGCTATCTCCCCTTTTTGGAGTGTTTTGGGTGTAAAATTAGTCTCCCTTGTGGGGCTAAAATGCCTGCCTTTTCGCTTTTAGATGAATGTGTGTGTTAATGCACTTCATGATGTGAAGCGCGTGCGGATTAGTTTTACATATCGGTTAGAGTCTCCACCTCCTATATCCAGAAGTGTTGTTAGATCTTGTTGCTGTTTGTTGTGCATGTCTCAGAATTACTTCTATCCAATATGGTAGGTTTTGTTGTATTTCATTTCGATTGATTTGGTAATCACCTTGAGAAAATCTGATTTTCCCAGTTACGATAAGTTGATAAAGTAACAACATTAAAGCGCTTACATATATTCGTTGATTTTCAGAAGGTAATGTACTATGGTCTGTCCTATGCAATTTGATAGTGTAACATAGGTTCATATAGTCTTTTGGGTTTAGTTGATACCTGTTTAAAAACAAACATTTTGTTATTGCCTCAAATTTCCATAGGAGACTTTCGTCAACTGAATTATTCACAAGAAAATTTGAAATGCTTTCCTGTCTGCGGATTTCATTTGCTTCTCTCTGTATTTCCTCATCACTATATGGATTGTTTATCCATTTTCGGTTGCCTGTCCGATTTAGGAGAAAATCTCTTAGAATGTCCTCGTCTATTGTTTCACTATCTTTGAATAGCTGGCTGACATCTATTTCTACGCAGGCAATATGTCTCTCTAGTATTTTTCTTCTCTTATTCTCGTCAACTTCATGGGTGTACAAAATCTCTACCCATATTATTTGTTCATTGCCCTTAGAATCTAAGTATTTGCATGTACAATCGGGCCGCAATTCGTCTTGGAAACATTCTGGGATTACTTCAGTGAAATTTCGTTTTCTGCTTGGAAATGATACATATCGCCCAGCATATTGAGGAAGCATCAAAGCTTTGTTTTCCTCTATGATTTTCTTGGACAATATGTGTATTTGGCTTTCAAAAGCGGCTTTGCATTCTTTAGCTGAATGGTGCTTGAAGTGGTGACGTCGGATATTCCCTTTGTGCGCTTCTAATTGTGTGCCACATAAAGGACATACGCAATTGCATTCCAAACCTTTTGGCACGTCTTTGATGTTTCGAAGAATGCCAGTGTTTTTGTCTTTCCCGTATGTGATTAGATGTGTCATAATTGTAATTTATAATTCAATTTATTTTTCTTCTTTCTCTTTCTCGACAAGTTCTACACGTGCATTTAGTGCATATGCGATTTTTGATAGTATGTCAAACCCGACAGAGTAATGTCCTTGCTCAATGCAACTTAAGTTAGATGGATTTATACCTGCACGGATTGCTAATGTTTTAGCATCAATTTTTTGTTTTTGCCTCAACTCTTTAATCCTTGCTCCAATTCTAATTCGTTCTTCGGATGCATTTTGCTCGGGTACGACATATTGCATCATTTCATATCCATTTTTATATAAGGAGATGTTGATGTTTCTTACTGCTGTGTTGAAGTCTGGGCGATTTGAACAATACATATTCCATGTGAAGTCAGCACTCATTAGTCGTATAAAATGACAATCTCCATTAATTGTTGTCAAATAGTTATAGTTGGAAGGAAACAATGCATAATACACATTGTCCGGCAGTTCGATTTTAACCTTAAACTGATTAATGAAACTGACTTTTGCTTCCCATTTCCCGTGTATCTCGTCTCTCATGTTTAATTCTTTTTTTACAAAAGAAGGAATAAAAAATATAATTTCCAAATAAACAATTGAAAATATTTGTAAATATATAAATTTTATAATTGTAAGTGTACAAATACAAATATTTGTAAATATACAAATCATGTTCACTTGATATTGTTCCGTGTATCCTCTCCCTTCCCTCCCAAAAAATGCGCCGTAGAGATATTTCAAAAACATCCCTACGGCGCCCTCCTTAACTATAAAATATATTACAAAAGAACTCCTAATTGACTTCGTCGAACTATCGTTTCTTAATTCTTAATTCAAAATTCAAAATTCTCTAAATGTCCCTCTGGTCCTTCTCCGAATAGTTCTCGAAGTACTCCGCTATTTCCCTTTCCGCGCTGTCGCTGAAAGCGTAGGACTCGTCGTGTTGGCTGACATCCAGACCCATGCGCTCAGACTTGACGCTGACACGCATCGGAATCATCTTGTTCGTAATCCAATAGAGTGCGAAGCTGACGATGAACGTGTAGGCGATGACGATGGCGACGCCCAATACGCTATTGAGGAACTCCGTCCAGTTGCCGTGGATCAGACCCGTGTAGGAGAACACACCCGTGAGGATGGTGGCGAAGATACCGCCCATTCCGTGGGTAGGGAACACGTCGAGCGCGTCGTCGATGCTAGATTTCTCTCTCCAGTGCACAGCAGTGTTGCAGACAAGCGTCGTGAGCAACGCGATGATGAAGCTTTGGCTCGTCGTCACCACGTCCGCACAAGGCGTGATGGCCACCAAACCGACTACCGCACCGACAGCCGCACCCATGCCGGAAGGTTTCCTGCCACGCAGGCAATCGATGAAGATCCAGCTCATCATGGCCGTCGCACCAGCCGTGTTCGTATTGAGGAACGCCTTGATGGCGATGCCGTCCGCCGCCAAGCTAGAACCACCGTTGAAGCCGAACCAACCCAGCCACAGCAAAGCCGCACCCAGCAAGACGAAAGGCACGTTGGCAGGGATGTGGTTCTCCGAGCGCACGTTCGTTCTGCGACCCAAGAAGAGCGCTCCGACGAGTGCCGCCACACCACTGGAAGCGTGCACGACGATACCGCCCGCGAAGTCGTGTATGTTCAGCCATTTATGCAACAAACCATCCGGATGCCACGTCCAGTGGGCCAGCGGACAGTAGATGAAGATGCAGAAGAGCATCATGAAAACCATGTAAGCGGAGAAACGCACGCGCTCCGCGAAAGATCCCGTGATAAGGGAAGGGGTGATGATGGCGAATTTCATCTGGAAGATAGCGTACAGCGCCAACGGTATGGAGGCGGTCAGGTAAGGCTCAGGCTTAGCGCCCACATTGTGGAACATGAAATATTGTGTCGGGTCTCCGATCAGACCCAGTCCGCCCAAATCGTTACCGAAAGCGAGGGAGAACCCGAAAATCACCCACAGGACACTGATGATACCCATGGCGATGAATGATTGCAGAATGGTGCTGATGACATTTTTCTTTCCCACCATACCACCGTAGAAAAAGGAGAGACCCGGAGTCATCATCAATACGAAAATCGTGGCCGTGATCATCCATGCCACATTGCTTGACGTGCACTCTTCCGTCTCCACAAACTCCCATAGACCCTGTTCTTCAGGAATGAAGATACCCAATGCCGCTATGATAGCCATGAACGACATCATGATAATCCATCTCTTTTTTGTTTTCATAATAACTGATATTAAATATTGTACATAAATTCTCTTTTATTATCGATTTTCGGTGTCTAATTGCTCTCGAAAATCCAATATTCATTGCATATTGTAGTCAATATTTTGTATTTTCAATCATAATGACACGCAAAAATACTATTTATCTTTCAAATAGCAAGCCAAAACGTATTATTTTTTACAAAAAGTTTCCTAATCTTTTGTTTTGAAAACTTTTTAATGTTTTTACTTGTGTGTTTGTAGCAAAATGATTTACTTCGCGTATGTTTTGTAGTTTAATTGTCAACAAGAGGAGGATTTATGGAGACGCTACGTCATGAATGCGGCATCGCTATGATTAGGTTGCTGAAACCATTGGACTATTACCGCCAGAAATATGGTACCGACGGCTATGGTTTAGGCAAGCTCTATCTAATGATGGAGAAGCAGCATAACCGAGGTCAGGAGGGTGCGGGTGTCGCGTGTGTGAAGCTTCATTCCACACCGGGGCACGAGTATATGTTCAGGGAAAAGGCGGAGGGCAAGGATGCCATCACCAAGGTCTTTTCCTCCATCGGCCACTTGTTGGCCACACCGAGCGAGGATGACCCATCAGGCACACCACCGTTTCAAGGTGAGTTGCTGATGGGTCATCTTCGTTATAGCACCACAGGCAAAGGGGGCTTGCGCTATGTGCACCCGTTCCTGCGCCGCAACAACTGGCGGGCGAAGAACCTTTGCATCTGCGGTAACTTCAACATGACGAACATCGACCACATCTTCCAGCTTCTGACGGAGCAGGGCCAATACCCGCGCATCTACAGCGACTCGTACATCATGCTGGAGCTGATGGGACATCGTCTGGACCGTGAGGTGGAGCGCCTCTACCGTGAGGCGAAGGAGTCGGGCAGGGTCAATACGGAGATCACCGACTATGTGGACACGCATGTGGACATCAGCAATGTGTTGTCCTCCACCATGCCTCACTTCGACGGAGGCTATGTGGTCTGCGGCCTGACGGGTAGCGGTGAGATGTTCTCCATGCGTGACCCGTGGGGTATCCGCCCCGCCTTCTTCTACCGGAACGATGAACTCGTCGCTGTGGCGAGCGAGCGTCCGGTGCTTCAGACCACCTTCGATTTGTCTTGCGACGAGGTGGAGGAGCTGAAACCGGGTCAGGCGCTGATCGTGGGACAGAACGGGAAGCTCTTCCTGAAGTCCATCATCGATCCGAAGCCTTATTCCCCTTGCGTCTTCGAGCGTATCTATTTCAGCAGGGGAAATGACCAAGACATCTACCGGGAGCGCAAGATGCTGGGCAGACAGCTGCAGGACGCTATCCTGAAAGCGATAGACGGTGATGTGGAGAACACGGTCTTCTCCTATATCCCTAACACGGCGGAGGTCGCCTACTACGGTATGGTGGAGGGCTTCCGCGAGAACTTCTCCCACGTGCGTGCGGAAAAGGTGGTCTCCAAGGACATCAAGCTGCGTACGTTCATCACGGAGGGAAAGAGCCGAAATGACCTTGCCGCCCATGTCTATGACATCACCTACGGCAGCGTGCGGCCTGGTGTGGATAACCTGGTTGTCATCGACGATAGCATCGTGAGGGGAACCACCTTGCACGAGAGCATCATCAAGATATTGGACCGCCTCCATCCGAAGAGCATCGTCATCGTAAGCTCCGCTCCGCAGATCCGTTACCCGGACTTCTACGGCATCGACATGAGCCGGATCGGCGACTTCATCGCCTTCAAGGCTGCTGTGGCGCTGCGGAAGGATAGGGGAGAGGCCCCGATGCTGAAGACGTTGTACGATTCGTGTGCGGCCGCCCTCGCTGACGGTGGCTGGAAGAACGGTGAGAATGTCCTGAGACAATTGTACGAGGGCTTTACCGTCGATGAACTGAACCAGAAAATGGTGGAGATCCTCTGCCCTGAAGGGGTGACGACACCAGTGAAATTGGTCTTCCAAAGCATTGAGGGACTGCACCATGCGATTCCGAAACATCCAGGCGATTGGTACTTCACAGGGCACTATCCGACGGAGGGCGGATTACGCATGCTTTACCGTTCGTACATGGATTGGTATGAGAGTGGAAAAAAATAATGGATAATAATTGAACAAAATAGTATGACAAGGTATATCTTTGTGACAGGTGGTGTGGTCTCTTCCTTAGGGAAGGGAATCATCTCTTCCAGTATCGGTAAACTGCTGCAAGCGCGTGGCTATAGTATTACTATCCAGAAGTTTGACCCGTACATCAACATCGACCCGGGTACGCTGAATCCGTATGAGCACGGAGAGTGCTACGTGACGGTCGATGGCATGGAGACGGACTTGGACTTGGGCCATTACGAGCGTTTCACGGGTATCCATACGACGCGCGAGAACTCGATCACGACCGGACGCATCTACAAGACGGTGATTGACCGGGAACGTCGTGGCGACTATTTGGGTAAAACCATACAGGTCGTGCCGCATATCACGGACGAGATCAAGCGCAGGATGTTGCGCACGGACGGTACGGAGGAGGGGGAGAACCGCTTGCCGGACTTTGTCATCACTGAGGTGGGTGGCACCATCGGAGACATCGAGTCCGCTCCTTTCATGGAGGCGATCCGTCAACTGCGTTGGGAGTTGGGCAAACGCGCGGTCTGCGTGCACCTTACCTACGTGCCTTACCTGAAGGCGGCGGACGAGCTGAAGACCAAACCGACCCAGCATTCCGTCAAGGAGTTGCAGGGAATGGGTATCCAGCCTGACGTGTTGATCCTGCGTACGGAGAAGCACCTGTCGGACGGTGTGCGCCAAAAGGTGGCCTCCTTCTGCAACGTCGATCTGGAGTGCGTGGTGCAGAGCGAGGATTTGCCAAGCATCTATGAAGTGCCGGTCAACATGCAACGGCAGGGATTGGATGCGGCTTTGTTGCGTAAGTTCGGCATCCCTGTGGGTGAGACCCCTAAGATGGAGCCTTGGCACCGCTTCCTTGCGTTGAGCAAGTCCGCCACGAAGGAGGTCAACATCGGCCTGGTAGGCAAATATGACCTGCAGGATGCCTACAAGAGCATCCGTGAGAGCCTTGCGCTCGCCGGCATATACAACGGCGTGAAGGTGAAGCTGAAGTTCATCAACAGCGAGACGCTCGACGCCTCCACGTTCGACTGGAGCCAAGTGGGTGGCGTAGTCATCTGCCCAGGCTTCGGACAGAGGGGTATCGAGGGAAAGATCGATGCCCTGAAGTACTGCAGGGAACATAACGTGCCTACGTTCGGTATTTGCTTGGGCATGCAGATGATGGTCATCGAGTTCGCGAGGGACGTGCTGGGCTACAAGGACGCCAACAGCGCGGAGATGGACCCTAACACGGCGCATAATGTGATAGACATTATGGAGGAGCAGAAGACCGTCACGCAGAAGGGCGGTACGATGCGTCTGGGCGCATACGACTGCAAGCTGAGGGAAGGCTCGCGTGTGAGACAAATCTATGGGGAGGAGTTGATACGGGAGCGCCATCGCCATCGTTATGAGTTCAATGACAAGTATTTGGGCGAATACGAGGAGAAGGGGATGCAGTGCGTGGGTAGGAACCCGGAGAGCGGACTGGTGGAGATCGTCGAGATCCCAGGCCTCCGTTGGTTCATCGGTACGCAGTTCCACCCGGAGTACTCCAGCACGGTGCTGAATCCGCACCCATTGTTTATGGATTTTATAAAAACGATTATAGATGAATAAGAAAGCGATTTTACGGCTCAGCGACGGCACTGAGTTTCATGGCGAGAGTTTCGGCTATGAGGGTGCCGTGGCAGGTGAGGTGGTGTTTAATACTGCCATGATGGGTTATCCTGAGAGTTTGACGGACCCTTCCTACGCTGGGCAAATCCTTGTGATGACGTTCCCTCTCGTGGGAAATTATGGTGTGCCAAGTGAATCTACGGAGCAAAACGGATTGTCCACCTTCATGGAGAGTGACAGGATACATGTCCGCGCGTTGGTGGTGAGCGACTACTCAGTCCATTACAGCCACTGGAACGCTAAGGGCTCTTTGGCGGAATGGTTGAAAAGAGAAAAGGTGGTGGGTATCACGGGAATCGATACGCGTGAGCTCACCAAACGTCTTCGTGAATATGGTAGCATGAGCGGTGTGATCATCACGGAGGGACAGCAGGATATTCCTTTCGAGGATCCTAACCTTGTCAACCAGGTGGCGCTCGTCAGCACGAAGGAGGTGGAACATTTCGGAAACGGTAGTAAACGGGTCTGCTTGGTGGACATGGGTGTGAAACAGAATATCATCCGTGAGTTGCTTAAGTTCGACGTGAGCATAACGGTTGTCCCTTGGGACTATGACTTCACGTCGGAGGAGTACGACGGACTCTTCATCTCGAACGGTCCGGGCGACCCTAACCTCTGCACCAAGACGGTGGAGCATGTCCGCAAGTTCATGCAACAGAGCAAACCTATCTATGGTATCTGCATGGGTAACCAGATCCTCGCGCTTGCGGCGGGTGCCAAGGTGACCAAGCTGAAGTATGGTCACCGCGGACATAACCAGCCTGTGCGTCTGCTTGTGAATGGTAAATTGACCAACCGTTGTTTCATCACCTCCCAGAACCATGGTTATGCGGTGGATAATGATACGATCCCTGCCGATTGGGAGCCTCAGTTCATCAACATGAACGACGGCTCGAACGAGGGTATCCGTCACAAGACCAAGCCTTGGTGCTCGGCGCAGTTCCACCCGGAGGCTGCCAGCGGTCCTACCGATACGGAGTTCATCTTCGGACAGTTCTTCAAGGCGATGTGTGACCCTAAGTCGTTGATGGTCGCCGAGGCGCAGGAGACGTTCGAATCATTTGAGAAGCCTAAGAAAGTCCTCTTGTTGGGTAGTGGCGCCTTGAAGATCGGTGAGGCGGGTGAGTTCGACTACTCAGGTTCCCAGGCCTTGAAAGCCTTGAAGGAAGAGGGTATCCATACCATCTTGATCAACCCTAACATCGCTACGGTGCAGACCTCCGATGGTGTCGCCGATGAGGTCTATTTCCTCCCTGTGACGCCTTATTTCGTCGAACGTGTCATCGAGAAGGAACGCCCGGACGGAATCCTGCTCTCATTCGGTGGTCAGACGGCGCTGAACTGCGGTGTCGAATTGTACAAGAACGATATACTGAAGAAATACAATGTGCGTGTGCTGGGTACGCCGGTGCAGGCGATCATTGATACGGAAGACCGTGAGCTCTTCGTGAACAAGCTGGACGAGATCAATGTGAAGACGATCAAGTCACACGCTTGTGAGAATGTGCAGGAGGCTCGTGAGGCGGCTGCAGAACTGGGCTATCCGGTCATCCTCCGCGCGGCCTATGCCTTGGGCGGACTTGGCTCAGGCTTCTGCGACAACGAGGAGCAGTTGAATAAATTGGCCGAGAAAGCCTTCGCGTTCTCCCCGCAAGTGCTTGTGGAGAAATCGTTGAAGGGCTGGAAGGAGATCGAGTACGAGGTGGTGCGTGACCGCTTCGACAATTGCATCACGGTATGTAACATGGAGAACTTCGACCCGCTTGGTATCCATACGGGTGAGTCCATCGTCATCGCACCGTCGCAGACGCTCACGAACAGTGAGTACCATAAGTTGCGTGCGCTTGCCATAAAGATCATCCGTCACATCGGTATCGTGGGTGAGTGCAACGTGCAATATGCCTTCGACCCAGTGAGTGAGGATTACAGGGTGATCGAGGTGAATGCCCGCTTGTCCCGCTCCTCCGCCTTGGCAAGTAAGGCGACGGGTTATCCGTTGGCCTTCGTGGCGGCTAAGTTAGGTTTGGGCTATGGTCTCTTCGACCTGAAGAACTCGGTGACGAAGACCACTTCCGCCTTCTTCGAGCCTGCCTTGGATTATGTGGTATGTAAAATCCCTCGCTGGGACTTGGGTAAGTTCCGTGGCGTGGACCGTGAGCTGGGTAGCTCCATGAAGTCGGTCGGCGAGGTGATGGCCATCGGACGTACGTTCGAGGAGGCTGTCCAGAAGGGCTTGCGTATGATTGGTCAGGGTATGCACGGATTCGTGGGTAACAAGGAGTTGGAGATCGCCGACATCGATGGTTCATTGAGGGCGCCAACCGATAAACGTATATTCGTCATAGAGAAAGCCTTTGAGATAGGTTATTCCGTGGCGCAAATCCATGAGCTTACGAAGATCGATTGCTGGTTCTTGGATAAGCTGATGAACATCCATTTGGTCAACAAGGAGTTGCAGGCTGTCTCTTCGCTTGAGGCGTTGCCGAACAACCTTCTGAAGCGTGCGAAGGTATATGGCTTCACCGACTTCCAGATCGCCCGCGCATTGGATATGGGTAGCAAGATGGATATCGAGGACGCTGTGCTGGTCGTTCGTTCGCATCGTAAGCAATTGGGCATCTTGCCTTTCATTAAGCAGATCGATACGCTGGCGGCTGAGTATCCTGCCCAGACGAACTATCTGTACCTCACATACTCCGCCGTGAAGAGTGATGTGGTGTGTGAGCGGGACAACCGGACCATCATGGTGTTGGGTTCCGGCGCCTACCGTATCGGCTCCTCCGTGGAGTTCGACTGGTGCGGTGTGCAGGCGTTGAACACGATACGCAAGGAGGGCTTCAGAAGCGTTATGATCAATTATAACCCTGAAACGGTCTCCACGGATTATGACATGTGCGACCGCCTCTACTTCGACGAACTGACGTTCGAACGTGTGATGGATATCATCGAGCTGGAGTCGCCTAAGGGTGTGATTGTCAGCACGGGTGGCCAGATACCGAACAACCTCGCCATGAAACTGGATGCGCAGAAAGTGCCTATCTTGGGTACGCAAGCCAATTATATCGATAACGCGGAGGATAGGGATAGATTCTCGGCCATGCTCGACCGTATCGGTGTGGACCAGCCTGAGTGGAGCGCCCTGACCTCCATGGAGGATGTGAACGCCTTCATCCAGCGTGTGGGCTTCCCAGTCTTGGTGCGCCCTTCATACGTGCTTTCGGGTGCGGCGATGAATGTCTGCAGTAACCAGGATGAGTTGGAACGCTTCCTGACGTTGGCGGCGAATGTCTCCAAGAAACATCCGGTCGTCATCTCCAAGTTCATGCAGAACACCAAGGAGGTGGAGATGGATGCGGTGGCGAAGGATGGCGAGATCTTGGCGTACGCTATTTCAGAGCATATCGAGTATGCGGGTGTCCATTCAGGAGACGCCACGATACAGTTCCCTGCGCAGAAACTATATGTGGAGACGGTTCGCCGTATCAAGAAGATATCCGCACAGATCGCCAGGGAGTTGCATATATCAGGACCATTCAACATCCAATACTTGGCTAGGGAGAACGAAATCAAGGTGATCGAGTGTAACCTCCGCGCCAGCCGTTCCTTCCCGTTCGTAAGTAAGATCTTGAAGGTCAACTTCATCGATTTGGCGACCCGTGTGATGTTGGGCTTGCCAGTGGAGAAACTGAGCAAATCGTTCTTCGACTTCGATTATGTGGGTATTAAGGCTTCTCAGTTCTCCTTCAACAGGTTGCAGAAGGCCGACCCAGTGTTGGGCGTCGACATGACCTCTACCGGTGAGGTGGGTTGCTTGGGCGACGACACATCCTGCGCATTGCTGAAGAGTATGCTTTCCGTCGGACATCGTATTCCGAAGAAGACGGTGCTCCTTTCCACCGGACCTGCGAGGGACAAGGCCGCATTGCTGGATTCCGCCCGCTTGTTGGTTGACCATGGATATGAGCTCTACGCGACACCAGGCACCAGCCGCTACTTGACGGAGAACGCCATCCCGAACACGGAAGTCTTCTGGCCAAGCGATAAGGAGAAGACGCCACAGGCATTGGATTTGTTGCATCAGCATAAGATCGATATGGTGGTTAACATCCCGAAGGATCTGTCCACGGGAGAGTTGACGAACGGTTATATCATCCGTCGTGCCGCGGTGGATCTGAATATCACGTTGATCACCAATTCACGATTGGCTTCGGCCTTCATCCGCGCCTTCTGCACCACTAAGTTGGACGAGTTGGCTATCAAGAGTTGGAGGGAGTACCGCTAAGCGATAGTCTTGTGATTTATGACAAATAAAAGGCCGAGGTGTATGGAACGCCTCGGTCTTTTGTATATCTGTTCGATTGTATGCGTGGGAGGTTGGAGTCTAGGATGATCTTTTATCGCTTCTCGCCTCTCTTCCTTTTCTTCAAGTGCTTTTCCCTTGCTAGTAGGTTGATGTCCAGTTCGCTTTTGTGGCTTAAATTCAATCCGTTAGGTTCCCAAAGATACTTGCGTGTCTCTTTCACGAGGATGCCGGACAGGAGCGTCAGGGAGATCAGGTTAGGGATGGTCATCAGCCCGTTCATGATATCCGCGAAGTCCCATACCGCATTGAGTGTGAAGATGGATCCGAAAAATGTCGCGATCACGAAGAGGAGTCGATAGACGATGGTGAATCTTTTCCCCCCAAGGTATTCAACTGCTTTCTCTCCATAGTAGGACCATCCTAGGATGGTGGATAACGCAAAGGTGAAGAGTCCTACCGCCAACACGAACGGACCGACGATCGGTATGGTGTTGAATGCGGCGTGCATCATGCTGACGCCTCCTTCGCAATGCATTTCGGGATGTGCGTCAAGGCTACTGACCAAGACGATGCCAGTCATGGCGCAGATGACAACGGTGTCCCAGAAGGTGCCGGTCATGGAGACCAAAGCTTGCCTCACAGGATTCTTTGTCTTTGCCGCCGCGGCGATGATGGGGGCGGAACCCATACCGGATTCGTTGGAGAACAATCCTCTCGCGACGCCATATCGTATGGTGGTGATGATGGTCCCTCCGATGAAGCCCGCACCTGCGGATTGAGGATCGAATGCGGACCGTACAATCGTCGTGATGGCGGAGAGGATATGTCCGTGGTTGCAACACAGGATATAAATACAACCTGCGATGTAGAAGAAGGCCATGAAGGGAACGAGCAGTCCGCATACCTTGGATATGCTTTTCACCCCTCCGATCATGACTAATCCCACAAGGAGGGCGATGCAGATTCCGGTGTATGTAGGAGCGATGTCGATGTCCGTCTTCAGAAGGTCTGCGACGGAGTTGGCTTGCACCATGTTGCCTATGCCGAAAGAGGCGAGGGCGGTGAATATGCAGAAGAGAACCGCCAGCCATTTTTGCCCTAGTCCTCTTTCTAGTGCGTACATCGGTCCTCCGAGCATCTCTCCGTTGGAGGTTCTGACCCTGAACTTCACCGCGAGCAGTCCTTCGCTGTACTTGGTCGCCATGCCTAATACACCTGTGACCCAGCACCAGAACACCGCACCGGGGCCTCCTAATGCGATGGCGGTACCTACACCTACGAGGTTGCCTGTCCCGATGGTGGCGGCTAAGGCGGTCGCGAGCGCACTGAATGCGCTGACGTCGCCATTCGTGCCTTTCTCCTTCGAGAAGGTTAGCTTGATGGCCTTGAATATGTGGAGTTGCGGGAAGCGAAGTCTAATCGTCAGGAATAGGTGCGTGCCTACCAATAGGAGGATGAGTGGCCACCCCCATAACACTGCACTCGTTTCCGAGATTATTGATTCAATTGCTTCCAATGGAATGTCGATACTTGTTAATGTTTCTGCAAAGATACTTTTTTCCTGCGGAATCCGCCATGATTAGTTATCTTGTTTCCACATAACCATTCTTAATCATTACCATCTGTACAGCGTGAAATGTCCGACATAAACCTTGTCTATTTCGTGGACACTGATCATGTACCAATAATCCGTGGAAGGCATGTCATGACCGTTGTAGGTGCCGTCCCAACCGGTCTCGTCGTTGTAGTCGCTGGCCTCGAAAAGCTTCTTTCCGAAACGGTCGAAGATGGTGACCACGGCTCTCGGGTAGAGCTCGATGTTATCCACGTGCCACCTGTTGTCGTAACCGTCTCCCCTGTAGAGGACCTCGTAAGGGCGTATCTCCACGAAATTGAATGTGTCCACCCTCTCTTCTTTCTTCTCCTCT
>JAFZPM010000007.1 GCA_017550335.1 Paludibacteraceae bacterium | reverse complement strand
GTGGTTCCGAGGCGCATACCGTTCCCGATGGCAAAACACAGGATGGATCCATGAACTCGGTGAGATCATCCTTATCCCGCTTCATGCTCAACTGCGTTTCGAGATATTCCAACTCTTGCTCACACGCCGGACATGTGCCCTCGCAGTCTCCCTCGAACGTGCAATCCCTAGGAGCGTAATCGATGTCATTGGCTTCCGCGATCTGCTCCCGAATCTTCTTGAGGTGTTCACATAATGATTTTCCTTTTCCCATATATGATATGTTTTAATTGTTTGATGGTATGCAAAATTCCACGTTCAACGGGGAATGAGAGGGTGGGTGGCGGAATGACCACCCACCACAATCCTTTGCGTATAAATCTATCAATCAGTCTATCGCACTGATCTTACCAATCATTTTGCATTATAACGTTGCTCCACGACCTGCCAATCGATGATTGACCAAAGTGCGGCAAGGTGGTCAGGACGACGGTTCTGGTAATCGAGGTAGTAGGCGTGCTCCCATACGTCAAACGTTAGTAGAGGGTTGAGGCCTTTCTGTACAGGGTTGGCGGCGTTCGCCTCTTGGGTGATGACGAGTTTTCCGTTGGCATCCGCGGAGAGCCACACCCAGCCGGAACCGAACAGAGTGGCACCCTTCTTTTGAAACTCCTCCTTGAAGGCGTCGAACGATCCGAAGTCCCTGGTAATAGCCTCCGCGATCACTCCCGCAGGTTGGTTGTCCGCCTTAGCCGGGCGGAACTGTCCGAAGTAGAGTTCATGATTCAGGATTTGTCCCGCATTATTGAAGAGTCCGCCAGTCGATTTCTTGACGATTTCCGTGAGCGGCGTCTCTTCGAAGCCCGAGCCGGGCAACAACGCATTGAGGTTGTTCACATACGCCTGCAGGTGCTTCCCATGATGGAAGGCGATGGTCTGCTGGCTGATAACCGGTTCCAATGCATTGGCAGCATACGGAAGCGTTATCAGTTCAAATTTTTGAGTTGCCATATCTGTTTATTTTTTTAGATGAATGAATCGAGGGAAGGCCTTTTTGCCCTTGCCTCAAGGCAAAGATATGGAATTTTTATGGAGAATAAAGAAGAATTTGGAGATAATGAGAAAAGAAAAATCCATCTTCCATAAAACAATCAATGCCGGTGCGGGGCTATCGATGATGTACATCGACGGATTCAACGACCTGCTGGGCGGACTGCCAGGCGTGGCTGGTTTCATCACACTGCTTATCGTCAACCTAGTCCTGTTCGCCATAGATAAGTGGGTGACCAAAGAGAATATATATACGGGACAAATAAGGCTGCTTTGATAGGACAAGCTCCTACTGAAAACTTTTGCTATAAAACCTTTGAGCAGTTCCTATGTCATTCCAACTTGAGGTCACAATTTGTGACCTCAAAAACTGATATATGACTTCATGAGCCATAATGGCGTTGTTCTGGGAACCACAGGACGTTGCCCTGGGCTATATATGTTGCAGCCTTTCAGGCTGATAATGGAAGAGGGATGAATTTTCCCAATTCATTGTCCTCGAACATGTTATTTGGTGAAGTCGCAATTTGCGACTTCATGAAATCTGTGTTTTGTAAAGACATTAGACTCTTCGTGAAATCCCCGTCAGAAATGGAAGTTGCAAATTGTGACATCCAATTTAAATAGCCGCTAAAACTCGCCGTATCATTTTTTATGGTCACAATTTGTGACCTTAGAGAAGAACAACCGATTTCAGACTGCTCTTATTTAGTCAGTTGAAACATATTACACCACCTTCGCCAGAATATCAGGGATGAAGCTTGCGTCAAATAGGTCGAAGGCGAAACATTTCTTCCCCAAGTCCTTGAGTGATGCGCCAACATGGTAAAGAATACTATTATCGATGATCAGAAAGCGGTCATGCATTTGTGAAGTGTGTTTTACTGTCAACGTGGGGTACTGAACGTTGAAGGTTCGAATATCCTGTGCGGTCAGTCTTGTGTTGGGCAAGGTGTAGATGGTGACATCCACGCCGCTATTTTTGGTCGCCAGCCTCTCAAGCACAGATAGGTCCACATAATTGTCTATCAATATAATCTCCTTCTGAGCCTGACTAATAAAGCTTTGGAATTTAGCGTACGCATCGAATATCTGACCTTGGAAGAAGATGCCTTGGGTATCATCGATTTTATATCGGTCCATCAAAGAAAACAATTCAGCAATTTGCTTGTCGTGTTCTTTATGATGGATATCAGAATCTATGAGGTGCTTTTGTATGTTATCAATTTCTGCGAACAGATAGGCGTTATTTTGCAGAAGATTTCTCATTTCACGGAAAGCTCGCATTATAAAAATGCTTTGCTGGTCAGCAAGATCACCACGTAAAACCGTAGCAAGCATATAAATTCCCTGTTCAGTAAAAGCATTCGGCAGTTTCCTTATGCCTCCCCAACTTGAAGTCACAAATTGTGACTTCAAATCTAAATTTTCATATTGTGATTTTATCAAAACCAATTCTTCCCGTGTCAGTTGAAACATAAAGTCGGAAGGGAAACGATTTATATTCCTTTTGACTTGCTGATTGAGGGTTTTCACCTCATAGCCATAAATCTCAGCCAAGTCACTGTCGAGCATCACTTGGACTCCACGAATCGTATAGATTTTCCCTTTAAAATCATCTACATTGTGTAATGCTAATTCTTTCTTTTCCATCATAGATATTTTTTCAATTTATTATATCACTTTAGCCAGAATATCAGATATAAACCCCGCATCAAACAGTTCGAAGGCGAAGCATTTCCTGCCAAGGTCTTTGAGTGAGGCACCGAGGTGATAGAGAATACTATTATCGATGATCAGAAAGCGGTCATGCATTGAAGTGGTGTGTCTTACCGTAAGTGTAGGATACTGCGCATTGAAGCTGCGGACATCCTGCGCTGTCAGCCTCGTGTTGGGCAAAGTGTAGATGGTGACGTCCACACCGCTGTTCTTGGTCGAAAGGCGTTCGAGCACTGTGATGTCCACGTAATTGTCTATCAGCACAATCTCTTTCTGGGCTTGCGCGATAAAACTCTGGAACTTAGTGTACGCATCGAATATCTGACCTTGGAAGAAGATGCCTTGGGTGTCATCGATTTTATATCGGTCCATTCGTGTAAATAGTTCGTCAATGCGCTTGTCGGATTCTATGCGATGTATTTCAAGCGAGTCGAGTCGCTGAAAGATCTGCGCATTCGACAAAAGGAATTTGCGCATGGCGACGAAAGCATCCATTATCTTGATACTTACTTGAACGGCGGTTTCGCTTTTCAAAACCGAACTAAGCATAGCACAGCCTTGTTCCGTAAAAACATAAGGCAGATATTGACGGCCTCCACGCGTTTCGTTTTTTGAGGTCACAAATTGTGACCTCAAAAAATGGAACTCATCTTGATTCAATTGGAACATAAAACGTTCAGGGAATCTATCAATGTTTCGCTTTACTGCTTGATTAAGAACTTTCGTCTCCACTCCATACAGTTCCGCAATGTCCCGGTCTATCATAACTTGCTGGTTACGAATAAGTAATATTTTGTTTTGGATGATTGTTACTTCTATTGGTATCATTGTACTTATAGTTTTTATTAGTCAAAATAACAGGTATTGTTCAGAAAAAACAGACAGTAATTTGTTTTACATGTCAAAGATACGCATAGTTACGGGAAAAGCAAACAATATTATTTATTAAATTAACCATATCCATCCTATTGAAAACAATAGATGAATATGATTGTAAGGGGAAATAACCACAATAGGAAATTTTTCTGTTCCAGCCCTTCAGGCTGGGAGGTTGTGTGGTTTTCATCATTACCCACGGCGTTGCCATGGGCTATATGTGTTGCAGCCTTTCAGGCTGATATGCAATACCAGCATCGGGGGATTTTTGACTGAGAAATGTGCGGCTCATCCATACCCACCGCGGTGCCTTGGGCTATATGTGTTGCAACATTTCAGGCCGATACGCACACCAACGTCACACCGCAAACACAAAAAAATAGCGATGACATATCTGCCATCGCTACTCTTAATAGATATATTATTTGTTAGTACTTAATCAACCTAACCGTTTTCTCACCATTGGAGACGAAATATACGCCTGTTGCAAGGTCGGAAACAATAACCTCCATAGCCCCTGTCTCGGCTACGAACGTCTTCACCGCAACACCCGTGGCTGAAGCGATGGTGACGATTTCGCCTCTATTCAACCCGCTGACAGTAACAACGTCCTTGGCTGGATTAGGCACCACCACAAGCGAAGCGTCTTCATCCTCGATCGCCTCAGTACCTGATGGCTCTTCATAGAACATATTCCATGTGTCGAACTCCAAATCTCCACTGAAAGTAAAGAACAAATCCTTCGATGTAGGGATATCGGATGTCAGATCGCAGGTGAACTCCTCGAAAGATGAGTTGGACTCAACATTCAGGTATCCGAGAACCGGACCGTTGGCCGAACCCGTCGAAATCCTGATGGCTCCTCCACATGGCGCAGAAACACGTGCCTTGAACTTATTCACATCCTTAGCCAATACACCACATAGACCAATCCAGGATCCGTTCTTACCCTTTACCGCCATATTGGTTGATTTGCCAATATAATTCACCTCTATTCCACTCTGCCATGCGAAACACTCGGCCTGGATGTTCTTCGTTCCATCCACAGGAACAACCTGATCAACACCCTTCGTAGTACCTGCGTCTACACCCAGAATCTTCCCTGCGGATTCATCCACATTGGCATAATCAACATGTGAACTACGGTATCCACCCTCGACACCGATCTGGTTCTGTATCCACTGACTGTGATAAGTGATGTACCATTTGTCCTTGAACTTGAAGAACGAGTGGTGGTTGTTACCATTGGACCCCAACCACTTGGATGGATTATCAAACACCTTGCGGTCATACTTGAAGCCGCTCATAGGGCTGGTGGAGATCATCGTGGAGATGACAGCATTGCTGATACCTATGTTGTTGCCACCTGTGTTCCAGTTCGTACAATAAGAGTATACATAGTTGTTGCCAATCTTGTTGATACCGGCATCCTCGAAGAGATAAGGCGGATTCAACGATTGAGCGGTGCCATCGATGCTGATGAAGTCCTTGCCAAGCTTAGCGATACGGGCAGTACCAGGATCCGCATTCTTTCCTTGTGGCACACCACCACCGAAATAGATGTAACCCGTACCATCGTCGTCGACAAGGACGGCTGGGTCAAACAACCATTCCACATTACAGTTCGGCATCGAACGGGTGATCAATCCCTGTCCTTGCTTCACATCCTCCCATGGACCGTAAGGGGTGTCGCTGGCTACGACATAGATACCATTACCTCCGTTGGCGAAGTAGAGGAAGAAACGTTCCTTGCCATTCATCTTCACGTGACAAGCTGTTGGAGCCCATGAGTTTCCTGCCTTGGAGATACCTCCCTGTCCAGCCACCTTCATCGGTCCGTGGTCGGTCCAGTTCACGAGGTCGGCGGAAGCGAGGCAGACAATCTCAGTGATTGTGCCATATCCATTGCTTTTGATTTTACCATTGTTATCGTACTCGTAGATATCATGGGTCATGTAGATATAAACCGAGTCGCCATAAACCATCGCGCAAGGGTCCGCACCATAACGTTGCGTCATGATCGGGTTGTGGTTGGTGGTAGGCTTCACCTTAGGGTTCACATTGCTTAAAGCGATGGATGAGAAGACGGATGCCAACTCGACAGCGTCGCGATTTCCGACTACACAGCCATTGTCATCATAAGGGTCATTGCCATTCGACTCGTACTTCTCGAACGTCATGTAGTCGATATCAAGCCAACTGCCGGTAATCTTCAGCCGCAGCGTATGCTGACCAGCCGAGATCTCGCCTGTACGTGCGATGACAGTCCTATAATCTTTGAAGCTACCTGTGTTAGGAGCGGAGATTTCACCAGTAATAGCCTTGCCATCAATCAAGAGTTGGCAGGAAGCGGAAGCGTTATCCGTAGCGGCGGAGATGGAAACCGTATATTTGGAGGTCTCCTTCACATCGACCGTATAGTTCAGCCACTCGCCCTCTTGGTTGTAACCGATAGAGTAGCCTGTCGCAGCCGCATAAATATCCACACCGTCATTACGGAAGGCCTCGCCACGGTTTTCGGAATCCTCATCGCTGTAAGCGACACCCTGTCCGCCGAAGTCGTACTCCTCAGCCTCGATCTTGCCTGGGATGGAAGCCGGCGTTCCATTGTAAGGACCGTCTCCCTCCGAAACAACTGGATCCCCTGATTCTCCCGATCCTCCTGGTTCAGCGGATGAAGAGCCACAATCCAAAGAGAAGCGACGGAGGAACTTCCAGATCTCACGGACTGAATGATACTTGTCATTTGAAGGCCAGTGGCCTTTGCCATAGATCTTGTTCAGGCAAACCTCAACGCCACACTTACCGTTTTTCCATACATAACGGGTTGCGGCACCGTCAACAACCGACTCAATAGGCGTATCATCACATTCATTCGCCTTGGCCCAAGCCTCCGCCTGCGCATAGGCACCCTGTTGTTCCTGATACATACCGTTGAAGGTACCCTTCCATGGTTCATAATGCACCACGTCGTCGGCATCACCATTGGTGTGGATGATAGGAATCGGACGAGAAGGCTTGGCCGTCATGTCACCGATCGGATAACCGGAGACAGGAGCACAAGCGGCGATCTGGTCCGCCATGTTATTCGCCACAGAATAGGTGAGCATACCACCCATGGAGAAACCGGACATGTAGACACGCTTCAAGTCGATTTTATACTTGGAGCTCATCTCCTTGATGATTGCCTTGATGAAGGCGATATCCGCGCCATTGGCACCCAAGTCCCACGTGGATCCGTCAGACTGAGGATAGACGACGAGGAATTTCGCCGTGTCGGCCACCTGATCCCAGCGGGACTGTTGTTTCTGATAAGCTATATCCTGCCCCATACCATGAGCGGAAATAACCATAGGTCTGTTTTCACCCATTCCACTTGGCGCATATACATCAATCGTACGGTTCTTACCGTTCACGTTGATGGTACTTTTAACGCCAGGAAGACTCTGCGCGGCAACAGATGCTGATAACATCGCGCCAATCGCAGTCACAAGTGCAGTTTTGTAAAGTATTTTCATAATATTAAATATTTGGTTTGTTTCACAATAGCCTAAAAATTGTGTTTAACGCCTAAGATGTCACATCACAATATTGAACAACAGAGTAGCGGTAGCCGCCTAAACAAGTGACAAAAAAGAAACGTATAAACTCCCATTAAATGACACGGCAAGTATAGCGCGTTTATGGAAAAGGGAGGAGTAAAATAGATGCAAATGGTTAGATTTTTGATTCAATCCGCATGAAACCACAACAAAAGGGCACCACCCATCCGAGTGATGCCCTTCCCTATTCTTCGTCAGGAGCGAATTACTTCACCTCCCACGTATCGTTCGTCATCAGAAGCTCTTGGAAGTTGTGGTACTTCTTCTTGCTCTTGATATCCTCGATTTGCTCATCAACCGCATCGTTGTAGGTTGGAGCCTCAACGTCACGGATCACGCCCAAGGCAACTGGGAAGTCCGGTCCCTCCATCAAAGCCAACTTCAACTGAAGCGTAGCGTCCTCGCAATGTGCGTCGTGTACCAAGAGATCCTTCTCCGTGATACCGTTCTCGCCCAACTTAACCACCTTGATGTTGAAACCATCCTGCATCAGACCGAACTCATTGTTCTCGCCGAAGACCATCGGCTTGCCATGTTGCAAGTAGATAGCATCCTTCTTACGTCCCTCTGGCGTGTAGATGCTTCCGTGGATACCATCGTTGAACACAACGCAGTTCTGAAGGATCTCACAAACCGAAGCACCCTTGTGCGCTTGAGCCGCCTTCAACACCTCGATGGTGCCTGGCGCATCCGTAGCGACGGCACGTGCGAAGAAATGTCCACGTGCGCCGAAACACAACTCAGCCGGACGGAATGGATCCTCCACCGTACCATAAGGAGACGACTTGCTGACGAATCCACGTGGAGAAGTTGGAGAATACTGACCCTTCGTCAAACCATAGATACGGTTGTTCAAGAGGATCATATTGATGTCAATGTTACGACGGTTCGCATGGATGAAGTGGTTACCACCGATAGCCAATCCGTCACCGTCACCAGAAATCTGCCAAACGGTCAACTTAGGATTAGCGATCTTCGCACCTGTGGCAATCGCAGCGGCACGACCGTGGATCGTATTCATACCGTATGTAGCCATATAGTGAGGCAAACGGCTAGAACAACCGATACCTGAAATCACTGCTGTATCGCATGGAGCAATGCCTATCTCAGCCATTGCTTTCTGAAGTGAAGCCAAGAAAAAGTGGTCTCCACAACCCGGACACCAACGTGGTTGGCCCTTTTTGAAATCTTTTGCGCTCAACTCGCTCATAATATATTGATTTTATATCGGTTATACTTATTTGTTATATACTGCTGTAAAGTTCTCCACAAGATCTGCTACCATGAAAGGTTGACCCTTCACCTCGTTGAATTGGTAAGGAACGAATCCATCCACCTTCATGCGCAACCAGCCAGCCAACTGACCCATATTTTGCTCAGCGACAACCACCTTCTTGTATTTCTTCAAGACAGCGGCAGTGTTCTTTGGAAGCGGGTTGATGTACTTGAAGTGAGCCATAGCGACCTTCTTGCCGGCAGCCCTCATCTCATCCATCGCAGCGTGCAAGTGTCCGTAAGTACCACCGAAGCCAACGATCAGCAACTCAGCGTCTTTCTCGTCGCCCTCAACCACCAAGTCAGGCACCTGGATCTTCTCCACCTTCTCGGCACGGAGACGAGTCATCAAGTCATGGTTCTCAGGAGCAGTAGAGATGGCACCCGTCTTGTTGTCCTTCTCCAAACCACCCAAGATATGCTCGAAGCCCTCGCGACCAGGCACAGCCCAGTAACGTGAACCCTCCGCATTACGCATGTATGGTGTCCATGTGCCCTTCATCTCTGCAGGCACGTATGGAGGATTGATGGCAGGGAACTCAGCCAAGTTAGGCAACTTGAAGGCTCCTGAACCATTCGCCACATAAGCATCCGTCATCAAAACCACTGGAGTCATGTGCTCCAAAGCGATCTTACAAGCCATGTAAGCGGCATCGAAACAGTCTGTTGGAGAGGTAGCGGCGATCACCGGCATCGGAGACTCACCATTACGTCCGAACAAGCATTGGAGCAAGTCGGTCTGCTCAGACTTCGTAGGAAGACCCGTTGCAGGTCCACCACGCTGTACGTCCAAAACGACCAAAGGCAACTCCATGATGACAGCCAAGTTCATCGCCTCAGACTTCAAGCAGATACCAGGACCAGAAGTAGAAGTACAAGCCAATGCGCCTGCGAAAGAGGCACCGAGTGCAGAAGCACAACCAGCAATCTCATCCTCGCACTGAACAGTAGTCACACCCAATGATTTATGCTTGGAAAGTTCATGAAGAACATCCGTGGCAGGCGTGATAGGGTAAGAACCGAGGTACAGCTTCAGGCCAGCCTTCTCAGCTGCGGCGATCAAACCATATGCGGTAGCCTTGTTACCGTTGATATCCATATAGACACCCTTCTTAGCGGACTTCGTCTCCACCGTATAAGTGTGGGAAACAGAAGAGTGCGTGTTGTGTCCGTAATCGTAGCCCGCTTGGATCACCTTGATGTTAGACTCAGCCACACCCGGTTTCTTAGCGAACTTCTCCTTCAACATGTTAGCGGCGATGTTGGTATCGCGGTTGAACAACCAGCAGACCAAACCGAGGGCGAACATGTTACGGCACTTCAGGATAGCCTTAGGATCCATGCCTGAATCCGCCAAGCAATCCTTCACCATGGAGGTGATAGGAGCCGCGATGACATCGTTCTTGATGCCCATCTCAGCGATAGCGTCCAAAGTCTCGAAGTTAGCCTTCTTCAAATCAGCCTCCTTGAAAGAGTCCGTATCGATGATGATACATGACGTAGGCTTGCAGAACTTATATTGCGTCTTCAAAGCGGCCGGGTTCATCGCAACGAGCACGTCGCACTTATCACCCGGGGTGAAAACCTTATTAGCGCCGATGTGAACTTGGAAGCCCGAAACTCCCGTTAGAGATCCCTGTGGGGCACGGATATCAGCCGGATAATCAGGGAAAGTACAGATGTCATTACCCACTGTAGCGGAAATCGTAGAGAAAATGTTTCCAGCCAATTGCATTCCGTCACCGGAGTCGCCGGAAAAACGAACCACCACCTGGTCCAAATCTTCAACTTTAGCCATAATAAATATTGGTCTTATTTAATAATTTTACGAATTTCAAATTCATTTTATGAAAGCGCAAATTTAGGAAAATATGCACAACTTACAAAAAGATTGTATTTGTTTTGAATAAATGACCCCAAAATCTGGAATAACATTCATTAAATCGCATATTTATGCATAAGATATACGAAAGATCGGAGCATATTCCATAAACGATGCGCGCCTTAGACCTCAGTTACTGGGGTTGCACTAGCATACCATTCCGCCAAATACCCTTCGCAAGGACATGTCCCAAGGTGTCGGAATAGACACCGTAACCACCAGGCGCACCGTTCTTGAACTCTCCCTCGTAACGCTTGTCACCGTAGATGGCATAACCCTTTCCATCCTTATAGTTTCCCGCATGCCATGTGCCCTGGTACTGGAGCTTCCCCGTACCATCGTAGAACGATCCCTCGCCATCGGGTTTGTCATCCACAAAATTACCGACGTACTTACGTCCATCCTGGTAATTATAGACACCATAACCCTCTTTCTTACCGTTCACGACCTTCCCGTCGAAGCCCCAATTGCGGTTATATTCGATGATATACACCGGATTGACTTTCTTGACAGTGTCCAACTCACCGATGGTATGGAGCACTTTGAACTTCTCCGGGTACTTCTTCACGGCAGGATAAAGGGTCACATAGGCATGCTTGAACCAGTTGTCCAAGATGACGTTTGTGGCATTGATCCTATTCAGATAGTTGATGACCGTATCCTCCGGCGCATAATAAGGGAAGGAGACGGACTTCTTGAACCCTGAGTAGATGTAATAGAGCTCCGGCTTACGGCATACCATCCTCGAACTGTCCGGCAAGTTCTTCTTGCACCAATCCATCGCCTCATAATAGTTCAGGAAATTCTGGTCACCTACAATCTGCTTGTAACTGCTCTTGGCGAATTGGCGGTAGTTGGTTTGCGCCTTGCTCTGGAGAGGAATCAACCAGAAGAACGCGGCGATGACAACAGAGATAGCCGCAAGAAGGGAAGCATGGGATTTCAACCAACTCTTATTCACCTTACCTGCGATAAACGACACGCTGTTCCATACCCCATTCAGGAAAAGGAATAATATCAGCGGCACAACCGCCACGTAATAGCGGACGCTTGTGAATTGTTCCGGCCAGAACAACAAAACGCCAAATGTGATAGCCAAATAACTGAATATGAGGAAACCTCCCCATCCGGTATGGATTAGACCGATGATGACAAGGGCTAACACGAAGAAGCCCACCATTATATCATATCCCGTGATCGGATCATCCTTCTCGAATGTCTTCGTCAACACTGTCTCAGGAATCAGTTTCGTCAGATATGTCTTCGAATTGCTATATACACGCTCAGACCAGTCTGACCATGTAGACATCACCTCGCCGTTTCCACCTTTCTTCTTAAAGTCACCAATATAATCGGTCTGCACATGCCCAACAGCCTGGTTCCTCAATCCCCATGCGAACTTCGCCACACCAAAAGGCAAAAGCACCAAGGCGGCCATACATGCGTAATAACAGAGCCCCTTGCGGTGCGGAACACTTTCAGGCTCATCCACCTTCTTGGTTTTCAGATATTTATATCCCTGCCACAGAGCTAGCAACAGATACCATCCGAACAATGCGAGAATCAAGGAGATACCCATGGTCCTCACAAAATAGATGTAGGCTATCGACAACAGCATCGCCCCCAAAGCCGCAAAGTCCCATTTCGAATACTCCCGGAAGGATTTCCTACGATGCAGGAGAAGCGCCACGGAAAGGACGGCCACGGAAAGGAACAGGAAGAGCATCTCGCTCATCATGATGGTGGACCAACGCAACAAATCCTTCTGAACGCAGAACAGAATCGCGGCGGAAAAGGCGACCACGACATTCTTCCCCGTAACCCGCTTCATCGCATAGAACAACATGATTATGGAAAGCAGGAGCATGAATCCGTTCGCCTTCTTGATCGCAACATAATTCCCGTCCCTCGTGAAATTCAGCATCGCACTGATGAAAGCAGGATATCCGGGAGGGAAGTGCGTGTGTGGCTTCACCTCGAATCCTGTGATGTTCGAATAACCTGTGCCATTGTGCAAGGATTGTCCCAGGGAATAATACACGATGTTATCTCCGTTCATATCCAATTTCCTATCGAAGATCGCATTGTAATTGACATAAAACACAACTGTGACGATCACCAACAAGAATATATGGAAATATTTGTTGGACAATAAACCCTTCACCCTCTCCTTAAACGGAAGTGTTGTCTTTGACTGGGCGACCTCCTCCCTTTTCACTGACGAGGAATTCTTCTGTTTCCGATTCATATCTATAATCTATTTATAATCAAATGATCAACTTGCCTTTTCATGATACTCCTGCTCCGTGTTGACCGACCAAATATTGTCCTTAGACACAATATTCTTCTCGATATTGGAGACTGCCTCCATCGCGGTCAGCATGGAGTGATCCATGTTATTGTACCTATGTTGACCGTTCCTGCCGATGCAATATAGGTTTTCTATGGTATCCAAGAATTTCCTGACCTCCTCGAATTCGGTATAGGAGCCGAAATAGGCGGGATAAGCCTTCTTCACCTTCACCTGGTGGGCATCCATCACCGACTCCCTCTTGATCACATCGATCTTCACCATCTCGTCGATCGCCATTTGGATGAAATCCTCCTCACTCATGTTCCAGAGCTCATCGTTCTCATCACAGAAATACTCCAGCCCGATCCACACCGTATGCTCCGGGTCCTTCACGAGGAAAGGTGACCAGTTGTTGAAGATCTGAAGCCTTCCCACCTTGACATCCCTCTCTTGGATATAGATCCACGTGTCTGGCACCAAGTCGGCACCCTTCTCCTTGGAGAACTCCAGGTTCTTCACTAGAAGACCCACCGTGATGAAGTCCCTGTATGGCAACTCCGAGGCGATCCGTCTGACGTCGGCCGGTACCTCGATGCCATCCAGCGAAGCGATCAAGTCTTTGATAGGCATGGAGGAAAACAGATAGTCGCATGACTCGCTCGACTTCTCGCCGTTCGCGTCAACGATATCCACACTGGACACCCGGTTCCCCTCCACATGGATCGTACGGACGGAATGGTTCTTCCGCAGCTCCGCACCCTTCCGGACCACATCGTCCGCAACGCATTCCCAGAGCTGACCCGGACCAAACTTAGGATACTGGAAACTCTCGATCAGGGAGGTCTCCACCTCCTTCGGCTGTTTTCCCCCTTGGAATTTCTTCTGGAAGTAATCCTTCAACACCACGGAAAGGGAGACACCCTTAACCCGCTGCCTTCCCCAATCCGCACACAGTTCGGAAGGATGTTTGCCCCACACCTTCGTGGTATAGTCTTCGAAAAATAATTCATATAAAGGCCGTCCGAAACGGTTGATGTAGAAATCCTCCAAGGTCTCCTCCTTCAAAGGGAACAACCTGGCCTTCACATAACCGAAGCCGGACCTCAATGTGTTCTTGAGCCCTAAATTCAAGAAGGTTTCCTTCGACAAGGAGATGGGATAGGAGAAGAACTTCCTCAAGAAATAGATACGGGAAACCCTGTTGCGGGTCAATAATTCCCTGTCCGCATCGTCTTCCCTCTTCGTCATGATGGTTTCCCACCACCGCAGTATACGCTTGTCCTTGGAAAAGAAACGATGCCCGCCAATGTCCATGCGGTTACCCTTGTAGTTGACCGTACGCGAAATGCCTCCAATCTCGTCAGACTCTTCCAATACAACAGGATGGATATTGGTCCTTTCCAATAATTCGTAAGATGCGGTAAGACCAGCAGGACCCGCACCAACAATAACAGCCTTCCCTTCCATCAAAAATGGTCTATCAATTTAAACTATAATAAGTTAAGTGTGGAACAACCAAGGAATCATAACTAGTACACAATACCGAAACCATACTAGCTCCTGCTCCTAGACCTCCACTTTCATAACACATAACACAATTTGCGAAATTATGAAAAAAAAGCCAACAATCAAAACCCTTTATCGCAGGCCCTCTCTCACTTCTCCAACACCGACCTCACCTGCTCGATCACTATCGGCGTATAGACGGCTGTGCCCTCCTTGTTGATGTGCGTCGGGTCGAAGAAATATTCCGGCGATTCGCGGAACGCATCCAGGTGCCTATTATCGAAGACAGGCACTCCATACTGCCCGCACACCTCCTTTATCGCCTGCTCGGAGGCTAGGTTCCGGTTAGGATTCTCCTTCTCATAGACCGGCGAATCGAACAATATGACCTTAACTCCCTGGTCGTGCAACCGCTTGATCGTGCTCCTGAAAATCTCCAACCTGACAGGGTCGATCGTATCGGCCACCACCTCAGGCATCTTCATCAGCGTGTCGTTCCCCTTCAGATTGCCCTTGATAGGAAGGAACCCTTGCATCGTGTCCGCACGGCTGGCGGAGCGGCTTTGCATAAGGATACTCGCAGCGACCCCATTGTAACGGTACATGTTAAGCCGCATCTTCACCGCCATCGAAGCACCCTCCTTCTTGTCGATGATACTACGCAGAGAATCGCAATCGTAGTAGTAAGGATGGAGGCAATGGACAGCGTCCCTCTCCTTGGAGAACAAATTGTTCAACCCGCACTCCCACAAGACCACCTTCGGCGTATATCTATCCAGGACCGCATTCAGCACAGCGCTCTGGTAGGAGACGAAGTGGGCGTCCCTCGCGATCGTATAGGCATGCATACCTAAGGAGTCCTCGATCTGCCTCGTGTTATAATGGTGCCTTGCCCTCGAGGAACCGATGATCAAGACCGGCGCATCCACCTTCTTCACGGACAGGTGCGTCAGCCCCACCTCGCTCTGGTCAGGTACCTTATCCACCATTTTGTCCAACACACGTCCGACAAGGAAGTCCACCCCCAAAAGAACGACAAAAAGGAGCAGGAGAACTAACAATAATTTATATAAAGGCTTCATAACACGTTAGAATTGAAAATAAATAAACAAGTTGCCATCCAACTCACCGAACAAGAGGATATAACAGATCAGCAAGAGTGCGGTCACGAAACGAACGGCCATGCGGTCATTATTCAGAAGCTTGAGCCGCCAACCGTACTCGTCCGCCAAGTCCTTCAGCCACATGATGACCAACGCGATGAACGCTGGCGCGAACATCTGCATGTTGATATATGGCTTCCCGAAGTCCGTGAACATGGATTTGATGACGTGCACCGCATCCGCCACGGAGTTCTGACGGAAGAAGATCCATGCGATGGAGACCAGATTGAATGTGATGAACATCCGCACAAGGTTAGGGAGCGTGAACTTCGAGGTGAGGTTCTTGATTTTATCACCATAGAGCTGGCGCTCGATTACCATCACGATGCCGTGCAGAGCTCCCCATATCAGGAAGGTGTAGGCCGCCCCGTGCCATAGACCACTGATGACGAAGACCACCACCGTGTTGAACATCCAACGGAGCTTGCTGACCCGATTGCCCCCCATAGGGAAGTAGATATAATCACGGAACCATGTGGTCAGGGAGATGTGCCACCTGCGCCAAAACTCAGTGACCGTCTTGGCGAAATAAGGGCGGTTGAAGTTGTCCAGCAAGTTGATACCCAACAATTTGCCCGAACCGATCGCCATGAAGGAATAACCAGCGAAGTCCGCATAGATCTGCACCGTGTAAAGCAACTGCGCAAGGAATAACGTGGTACCGTTGTGCTTATCCATGTTGGCATAGATGGTGTCGATGTAGACCCCCAAAGTATCCGCCACACACAACTTGATGAAGGCGCCCCAGAGAATCATCCTGCACGCCGCGATGCCTATATCATACGAGAACTCCCGCTTCTGGAAATACTGCGGCAACTGCTTCGTCGCACGGCTGATCGGTCCGCTCAACAAAGAGGGGAAGAAGGTCACGAAGGCGAAATAGGCAAGCCAATCCTTGGTCGGCTCCACCTTCCGCTGGTAGATATCAATGTCGTAACTCAACGCCGCGAAGGTGTAGAAACTAATACCCACCGGTAAGACGATGTTCAAGGTCGAGACACTCAGCTCGATGCCCGCCAGCGAGAACATGTCGACGAAAGACTGGATGAAAAACCCTAAGTATTTGTAATAGACAAGGATACCCAAATTCAGGAGAAGCACCGTCACCAACAATACCTTCCTCCGCTTTTCGTTGTCACTTTCCGCGATCAGCTTGCCGAAGAGGAAGGAGGTTCCCGCCGTGAATAGAAGCAACGCCATGAAACGCCAGTCCCACCATGCGTAGAATACTAAACTCGAAAGAAGAAGAAAGGCGTTCTGCCAATTTTTATCCCTTTTGAAAATGAGCCAGTACAGCACAAAAACGACTGGCATGAAAAAGAGATATGCAAAAGACGTTAGTGTCATATTACTTTGTAGTCGATTAAAAAAGTCCAAATACGATGCTACACATACACCGACCGAAAATCATGCGCAAAGGTAAATAAAAATAAATTTTCAATACATATTTATTAACTCCTAATTTTAAAACATATACGCATTTACACAATGATAAAAATCATGCGAATGATTGTTTTATATATACGTGCGCATTTGTTCGCAAATAAAGGATTCGTTCCCATGACCGCATGCTCCCACAATGCCCGTAGCCTCAACAATGCCTATTTCTCCCCAACCAGAGGTTAATACGACATTAGACACCCATATCTTATGAACTTATATTTTATTAGTATAACATGCTGTAATATAGCTTAATACGAATACGAATAAATATCAAATAAAAATCATTTACCCCTATTCGTACCCTTTTCTTCCTTCTCACGGAGTGGATCATACATATTCACCTTAGGCAAGACGCAGACCAAGCGCCTTATCGCCCTACCTTTATCATCAACATAATCCAAATCGTCTTCAACTTCAATGAAAAGTTCAATCCCCAAACCCTTCACCACCTTGCTTTTATTCAAGAACCGTAGCTTAGGGATATCCGTCCTTTGATGCAACTGAGCGCCCTCAATCCTATTTTCCAAGGATATCTTAAAAGTATCCACCCCATAATAAGAAATCGTATGGGATACCACCTTGAACGAAGCCTTATAAGGTTCCGCATTGATCGCCCGAATCTTTTCCCACGATTTCCGCGGAACATTCACATCAAAATAAATAGGCTGGGATAGATCCATCGGGACAGTATCCAACTCAGCAGGCGAAGATAACTGATGGGAATGTCGCTGACCATCCGTACCAGTATACACAAGCATTATCTTCCTCTTTAAAGGGAACAATCCTTTTTTTGAAAACCTCACAGTATCGTTACACACATACTTGAAATCATATTGGGAAAATTGGGTAGGCTTAATCCTGCACCCCGCCAGCGTAGGGGCGCATATCGCATTATTCGACAGATCTCCCGGAGCAAAGGTGATTTTGCCTCCTTTGGCAATCAAATACCGTTTCGTGGAAGGACTATCACGCAACAAAATGACCTGAACGGTATCGTCCGAAATGCGCTTATACCTCACGAAATATGAAAGATGCTGCTGCTGCAACGTAATAAGCTTCTCCTCGAACAAGGAGGCCGCATCCGCACAGAAGGATTGGGAAACACCATCCCCGCCCGCTCCGTCATCCATCGTCAGTCCACTTCTCTTTTTAAGCGTGAATGTGGTTTTTATCTTCTGATAATTAATCGCTTGCGAATAGACATCCCAACTCATCGAGAAAAAGACGGCCAATATGCATATCACTTTCGCCAAATTCCTCATCACCCGTTCCTCCCATTAGTTTTTCCGCAGCATTTTCCAAACCAAACGTTGCCGGTTTTCCTTGCTTAGGTATGAGATGGCGACCAACATATTGCACTTGCACGACTCGTCAGGCACGATGCCGGCATCCGCATCCACATAACCGTCCCCCAAAAGATACGAGAACTGCGAGGACATCTCCTTTTGCGGTATCGCCCCATCCGCGCGGTATTTCACCTTCACCTGTATCTCCACACCATCACTGTCCTTGACGAAACTATATTCAGTGACACCTTCCGCCTTCTGATTGGTCATGTAATTGGTGTAACCTTCCGCCTTGAAAGCCTCCACCAGCTGCTCAACAGTCTCCTTCCCCGCCTTGCGGTAACACAACTGCGTGTAATTGATGCCACTCTTACAGAACTGATAGGCCACGTCAATAGGGGTGGACAACTCCGGGATGGACTTCGACAAGCAAAGGTCACTCCATTTCTGGCAAGGACCCATGTACAACGCAGGCACCTTGAACTTCCCCTCTACTCTCGCCTTCTTCGCTCCGTCCTTGGAAAGTCCCTTGCCTCTCACCACCATATCGACAGCATTCTCACCCCTCGATTTTATCCGTAGCTTGCAATCGTCGAAACCATATTCCTTCACCTTGACAGAGGCCTGGTGTCTCTTATCCTGCTGGGAATAATGCGGAATCTCCATATCCACGTTACGGAAAAGGATCTTCGCCAAACCCATCGAAACGGAGGCGTCGTCACACAAATCCATATATACCGATTCGGGAGCTCCATCCTCCGGATAAAGCGTCAGCGTCCCCACAGTAGGGATATCCTTGGCGATATCCACCGTGAGCGGCATGAAATAATCACCTTTCTTCTCAAACGCTTTCACCACCTGCCCATCCATATATTCGACCACAGCTTCCTGTGGCTTACCGCTCTTGCGGTACGATTTTGAAAATCTTTCCGGAGAATACGTAACGTACTGATAACCATTGTGTTGTCCTATGAACAAATCATATTCGGGAACGACACCCTGTGAGTTGACCACCTTAACCAGCGAGAAGTCGAAATCCTTCCTCACGACCGAATCACCATTCTCCTTGGTGAAATCGACCTCACCCACCAATACGTTACAGCATGTTACCACATACTTCCGATCCGGCAAAAGACATATATTGTAGGACCCGTCTTCCCGAACATCGAATGTACAGGGTTCCATTTGTATATTATCATTACTATCATCACGTAATATAAATTGGCTGGAGTAATTGTCTCCCTTTATGGTACCCGTGAGATGGACAAACTTGGTTGGAATCACCACCTTCATATAACCCCTTTCGTCAAAATCATCATACGTGAACGAATAGCTGAAATATGTAGACAAACGGCTAATCTCTAACTGGTACAGCAACTCTTTCAGGATACATACGGATATCACACCACTATCGTCTGTTTCCCACCGACCATTAGCACGACTCCACAAGAGCCACCCTCCGTTAGCAGATGTATCCCGACCCAACACACATAGCTTAAATCGAGGCATAGGCTTCCCATCCGAATCGACGACAAGAATATGTTTCGCACCCACCTCATAACTCAACTTACAGACATACGTGACTGCTTCCCCTCCCGGCATAGGAGGCAGATTCCCCACAACTTCTTCCCCCACAGTGAACGTGACTGGCTGATCCATAGGAACATAACCGGAAGCTCTCCCATTCCCATCTAACCGGAAGTGCTCCGTACACAGATGTTGAACATTCACCAGCGCATACGGCACCGGCATGCCCTTCGCATCCACCAGACTCAGATGAACCCTTGCGGAGACGGTCGGCTGATCGCCATTCCACCATGAGAAGTGTTTGACAACTCCCTCATATCTGCCACCTTTCTTCAACGCATAGCCTTCCTCGATCCACATGCCCTTCGCCTCGTCAAAGAACCATAATGGCAACGTGTCTTTCGCTATCGATAGCAGGCTCGGCGGAATCGGATAGCTGAGCTCGGCTGGAGCCCCCTCCCGCAACTGCAGTTTGCCGCCCTTGTCGTCCTTCATGATCACATTCACCATACCATAGGAGATGAGGGACGTCGTGTCCTGATTGCTCCTGATCGCCAGCAAATCACCTCCCGGCATCTGCTGCCTGAAGTTCTTCTCCTCCGGATTCAGGTAGAGGACGTTCATGAGCACCTCTCCCTCATACAGGCTGCCGTCCTCACACACCAAACCATCTCCAGGAATATCCACAATCATCCCCCTGACATTCACCGTCGTACCATCCAGAGCCGAGAAACGCACCTGCCGGGTATAGTCCGAATTGCCAAAACGAGACATGACGATGAGGACGCCCGTCGTGTCGTCCACCTGCTTGGAGTAGAGGAAATCGAAGTAATCCTCCTTCTGGAACTTGATGACGTAACGGTTGCCCGACACGACTGGATTCGACAACGAGAAGTATCCCTCCGAATCGGTATAGATCACCTTGTCCGCCAAACTCACCGAGACACCCGGAAGAGGCATTCCATACTCGTCCTGCACATAACCGGACAGCCTGATATCCTTACCATCCTGATTGCCCGCCTTCTTGTCATCGCATGACAAGAACAGAGCCAGTGCGCAAATCATCACGCCTAAAAATCGCACATATTTTACCATATAGTCTTATATTTTGTTGTTTATATTTTTGATTATCAAATATATGACCTAAAGCCACCGCATCGCCTCCCGAAGCGCATGTATCTCATAATCCACCGGCTCCGTGGCTTGGAAGGCATCCGGATGGCGGTTGAAGAACATGGTATGCAGACCCGCCGCCTTCGCCCCAAGGATATCCGTGGAGAAGTTGTCCCCGATCATCAGCGTCTCCGATGCGGAGACTCCCGACGTGCGGATGGCATAGTCGAAATAGGCCTGGCTCGGCTTGTTCGCCCCGGCATCCTCGGAAAGGATCACACCGTCGAAGGCGTCTATCAACCCACACGCCCTCAGCTTGCGGTACTGCACCTCGTGGAACCCGTTGCTACACATATAGAGGCCATAGCCTTTCTCCCTCAGATAGGCCATCAGCTCGTGCGCCCCTTCGACCACCCCGGGCTTGTCCGCACACATGTCCAGGAAGACATCGCTGACCTCCAAGCAGTACTCCCTCGTCGGCTCGAACGGCTGACCCTTCGCGTCGCGGCCCTCGGCTAACGGACGACGGAAACGCTCCACGATCAGGTAATCACGATCTATCTCTCCCTTCGCGTAGGCGTCCCACAACTTCACATTGGTATCCCAATAGGAACGATAGAACTCCTCCGGATTGGGGAAATACTTCGAGAGATGAAAATGCGCGAACATCTCCCGGAGAGATATTTCGGCATTGCCCCTCGTGTCATATAACGTATCGTCAAAATCGATGAATAATGTCTTGTACATCTTTTACTCAAATAGCATATTCACAAAGATAAAAATTAAATCAAAAAAAATAATTATTCCGCAAGTTTCCTTACATCATCAATAAAATATATCTACAGAAGAGCGAAACCCACTCACAGCTTAGGTTTCGAGTATACGTCTGATTATTATCAATAAAACAGCAACAATAGTGTTTTTTCGTTGAAAAAAACAGATTTTTTGTACAAAAAATTTGGCGGATAATCTTTTTTTGTATATTTGCGTCGGTTAAATAGTTGTCAATATATAGTATATGCTTATGAAAAACACGCGGACTATTCTATGGGCAGTAATATGTCTACTGCTTAGCGGATTTGTGAACGCATACGCAGCTCCAGATCCGAATTTTCACATTTACTTATGTTTCGGCCAATCCAATATGGAGGGCCAAGGTGATATCGGAAGTCAAGACAGAACCGTCGACAGCCGATTCCAAGTACTTTGCTCCTACGACAACTGCGGAAGCCGCAGAAAAGGTAGCTGGTACGACGCTACTCCCCCGCTTTCATGCTGTAGCGGGGCGCATCTCGGTCCAGTGGACTATTTCGGAAGGACACTGGTGAAGGAACTCCCGGAGCAGATCAAGGTAGGTGTCGTCGTCGTGGCGATCGCCGGATGTGACATCCAACTCTTCGAAAAGGAGAACTACAAGAACTATCGGGCGGAATCCTACATGCAAAGCACCATCCAATCCTACGGAGGGAACCCTTACGGACGGTTGGTCGAAATGGGTAAGGAAGCCCAAAAAGTGGGTGTCATCAAAGGTATCTTGTTGCACCAGGGTGAGACCAACACGGGCCAAAACAACTGGCCAAGCCGTGTGAAGGCGATCTACAACGACCTGATCTCCGACCTCGGACTGAACGCATCCGACGTGCCTCTGCTCGTGGGCGAGGTGGTTCGTAGCGACCAAGGCGGACAATGCGGTAGCATGAACAACATCATCGCGAACGTGCCAAGCACCATCCCTAACTCTTACGTCATCTCCGCACAAGGGCTCGGAAACAAGGGTGATGGCCTCCACTTCTCCTCCGCAAGCTACCGCACATTGGGCGAGCGTTATGCGCAGCAGATGCTGAAGGTGCTGAAATACGATGCGGCGCCTGGCGGCGGATCTAGCTCCGGCGAGGGTGGATCTAGCACAAGCGAAGGTGGATCCACCAGCAGCTCCAGCGACTGCGCCCCGGACCCATGTTCCCAAAAGACCAAACAATCTGGCGGAAAGACTTACTCCTCTAACGGAGTCAACAACATCGGTAACGGTTATAATGTTGAGCTCTGGAGTGAGCGCGGTAATGGTTCGGTCACTTGCTTCGGAAGTAAAACGGACTGCGCATTCAAGGCTAGTTGGAACAACTCAGGTGACTACCTCGCCCGCGTAGGTTACTATGATGGGGCAGCCACCAAGAAAGTTAAGGACATCGCCCCAATTTACGCCGCTTACAATTATAGTAAGTCGGGTAATGGCGGTGGCTATTCCTACATCGGTGTCTATGGTTGGACAAAGAACCCGTTGCTCGAATACTATATCGTGGATGACTCCTACAACGGAATGGGCACCCCATATAATACCAGCCGAGTCGGACAATACACAGCGGATGGCGCGACCTATACCCTCTACAAGGGAACAAGAATCAACGCAGCTAATATAACAGGTACTAACTGTGACTTCCCTCAGGTGTTCGCTGTGAGATCCAGCGCACGTCAATGCGGAACGATCAGCGTTTCCGAGCACCTGGAAAACTGGCAGAAACTCGGCATCGAGCTCGGCGGCGTGTATGATTGTAAGATTGTATGCGAGGCCGGCGGCGGATCGGGTTCCATCGAATATACCTACGCCACCATGTCGTGGAAAGGACAAAAGAGTTCATACGGTGACCTGAGCTGTACGGGCGAAGGCGGCGGAAGCAGCAGCGGCGGATCCACCCAACCATCCGTCCCACAAGGTCCTTACAAGGATAAGGCTGCCACTATTCCTGGCACGATAGAAGCTGAGAATTATGATGTGGGTGGCGACGGAACCGCCTACAGCGACAATGATAGCGATAACCGTGGAGACGCTAATTTCCGTGACGACGAAGGCGTGGACATCGTAAAAGGCGGAACAGGAAAGGCTATCGGCTATACCTCTTCCGGCGAATGGGTGGAATATACCATCAAAGTGACGGAAACCGCTAAATATGATATAGAGGCCAACGCATCCAACGGAGGCGGAAGCATCGGATTCACAGTGTATATCGATGATAAGGAAATCGCGGATTTCTCAGGAGACAAAACCGCTGATTGGGATACTTATAGAAAATTAACGAAGACAACTTCGTCTGAAATCAAATCGGGAGAGCATATCCTGAAAGTGAAGTTCACTAAAGACAACACCAACTTGGATTACCTCAAGTTCACCACGGCAGGTAGCAGCGAGTCCGGTGGCGAATCTGGCGGTGAATCCCATGGCGGTGGTGAGTCCCATGGCGGTGGCGGATCCGTCAACGAGTCGGGTGTATACCCTCTCAGCTACCCAGTGGAGAACACAGGCGCTGATTGCCCAGACCCTTCATCCCTGAACAAAAACAACCTGAAATCCTGCAGGACACTCCCTAACCCATTCGAATGGGCGGATGGTAGTGGCAAGGTGACCGACTTCTGCGACTGGTCTTGCCGTCGTAACGAAATCAAGCGTGAGATCGAGTACTGGGAGATCGGCGAGAAACCTAAGTTCGACAAACTGGAGGCCTCTTACTCAGGTGGCACACTGACCGTCAAGATCTACAACGGCAGCAACACGCTGACCCTGACCAGCAAACTGTCCGTGCCTTCTGGCAACGGTCCTCACCCTATCGTGATCGGTATGGATGGCAACACCGGAAGCTTGAGCTCCTCATACTTCTCTAAATGTATCCAAGTACCTTTCACCCACAAGCAGATCGCAGGATATAGCGCTGACGGCGGAAGAAAGGAGAGTGACCCATTCTACAAATTGTACCCCGGCACATTCAACACGAAGGCTGACTACTGCGCTTGGTCCTGGGGTATCAGCCGTCTCATCGACGGATTGGAGATCGTGAAGGATCAGATCAACGCCGACCTCGGTCACATCGCCGTGACAGGTTGCTCCTATGCCGGCAAGATGGCCTTGTTCGCTGGCGCATTCGATGAGCGTGTGGCTCTGACAATCGCTCAGGAATCCGGTGGTGGCGGTATCAACGCTTGGCGTGTAACCTCGGAAATCGGTTCGGATGTGGAAGGCATCTCTAACACGGAATACAACTGGTTCCTGAACAGCTTCAAGAGCAACTTCCAATCTGATATCTCCAAATTGCCTTACGACCACCATGAGCTGATCGCCATGTGCGCCCCTCGCGCGTTCTTGACCTTCGGTAACCCTGATTACGTATGGTTGGGCGACGCAGCCGGCAATGCTTCCGTCAAGGCGGCAGCCGAGGTATGGAAAGCGATGGGACTCGATGACCGCTTCGGTTACGTCATCGAAGGTGGACACTCCCACTGCCAAGCCTCCAGCAACCAAAACAAGGCTGCCCAGGCGTTCATCAACAAGTTCCTCTATGGCGACAATTCACAAAACACCAATATCCGCACCAGCACGGTAAGCAAAACATACAACAGCGGTAGCTATGACTGGGGCAACCACAAGATCGTGAACAACGGTTGTGGCACATCGGGTATCATCAATATCGACAACACGCTCATGGAAGGTTACTCCTTGTCCCAAAACACACCGAACCCGGCAAGTGAGGAGACTAGCATCGAATTCTCCATCGCCGACAACACATTCGTCTCCATCACCCTGTACAACGAACTGGGTATGAAGGTGATGGATATCGTATCGGATGATTTCAACGCCGGCACCTATACCACGGATTTCTCCGTGGCTAACCTCTCCAGTGGTATCTACCACTACGTGATGCAGGCCAACGGATTCTCCTCCAGCAGAAGCTTGATCGTGAAGTGACAATAATTCTTTCTTTATTTTCTGAAGGTCGTCTCCTACTATAAAGGGGACGACCTTTCCTATATTCCCCCCAACGGAACAACACTCAACCCCTAACCCTTTCAGCCTCCCAACCAAATACGGAAGCCCCCCATATGCTTACCTGTATCTGCCTACTACGCATGGAGGAATGTGAGTTATAAACAATTGAATGCTAGTGTATTAAGATGAATTATGCGAAATTCTGACTGGTAAAATGACGAAAAATTCCCTCATATTTGCCGAATAACTCATATTTGGGAAAGACAAACCCACCTATATTTGCCGATGTTGAGATGTGAAGACTTAATGATGATTTTTGAAGTATAGATGCGGAACGATATCGATTGGCCATGTAAAACCATTTAACACACTAAATTATGAAACATTTTAACACTACTATTGAGCGCAAAAAGATGACGTTACTTGACTCAGTCAAGAAACGCTTAGAACTTTTCGGTTTCCGAACCTCTTTACAACAGAACAATTTATCAACTTTAAATCAAATAGAAAACCAAATGAACAAAAAAGCAATCGAGTGGCGACGTATGGTTACGGGCGCACTCACAGCGGGTTTTTTGCTTCTTTCCGGTGCAAGTTACGCGGGTGATCCGTGTAGCGAGACTGGTAGCGGAAGAGGCATCAAAAGAACCCTCAACAACACGAACAGTACAGGTGCTACTGGCGTGGGAAATTACCAGTATGAAATCTGGCGCGATGGAAACGGTGGAACGTTGACTTTGTACGATAAGGATGCGTCTTTCAAAGCAGAGTGGAACAGAGCGGGTGACTTCTTGGGTCGTGTCGGCTTGACCTACGGCAATAAGCCTTCTGTCGACAACCTCGGCGGTAACCTGGTGGCTTACTATAATTTTGAGAAATCCGGAGATGATGGTGGCTCCTATTCTTACGTAGGAATCTACGGTTGGATGGATAACCCTCAAATCGAATGGTACATCGTGGAAGACTGGTTGCACGATCGTGGTACACCGGGCGGCTCTTACATGGGCTCTAAGAAGGGTACCATCACTGTGGATGGTGAAGAATATGCAGTTTGGACGGGTAGCCGTACGGGTGACTCCAAATGGGGTACCTCTACTTTCACCCAGATCTTCAGTGTCCGTCAGAAACGTCGCCAATGCGGTACCATCCATATCTCTGAGCACTTCAGACAATGGAAGAAATTGGGTATCAACCTCGGTGGCTTGATGGAGGCTATGATCTTGGCTGAGGCTGGTAATGGCTCTGGTTATGTTGACTTCAAATATGCAAAGATTGAAATCAACAATGACTCCAGCGACGGTAATGACGGCGGTAACACGGGCGGTAACACGGGTGGAAATACTGGCGGTAACACGGGTGGAAATACTGGTGGCAACACGGGTGGAAATACTGGTGGCAACACGGGTGGTAACACTGGCGGTAATACTGGCGGTAACACAAGCGCAGAGCCTGTTGACCCATGTTCTCAAAAGACCAAACAATCTGGCAACGCTTTGACATTGACCAGCAACGGCATCAAAGATATCGGCAACGGTTACAACGTCGAGATGTGGAACGAAAGAGGTAACGGTTCCGTTACTTGCTTCGGTGGAGACGCCGAGTGCGCATTCAAGGCTAGCTGGAACAACTCCGGTGACTACCTTGCCCGCGTCGGATACTACGACGGATCCAAGAAGAAGAAATACTCCGACATCAAACCGATTGTCGCTGGTTATAACTACACGAGATCAGGTAATGCGGGAGGCTATTCCTACATCGGTGTCTATGGTTGGACAACGGATCCATTGATCGAGTACTACATCGTGGACGACTCCTACAACGGAATGGGTACTCCTTACGGAGCTAACAGAGTTGGCCAATATACAGTGGATGGTGCTACCTATACGTTGTACAAGGGTATGCGTTACAACGCACCGAATATCACTGGTAACGACTGTGACTTCCCTCAAGTGTTCGCCGTAAGATCGAGCGCACGTCAGTGCGGTACCATCAGCGTTTCCGAGCACTTCGAGAATTGGGAGAAGAACGGCATCGATATGAGCGGTGGTCTCTATGACTGTAAGATCGTATGCGAGGCTGGTGGTGGATCCGGTTCCATCGAGTATACTTACGCTTCCATGTGCTGGAAAGGCTGCAAGGGCGTTGGTAGCATCTGTGGCGCTGGAGGAACCAGTGGCGGAAGCACTGAACCAACCGTTCCACAAGGTCCTTACAACAACAAAGCAGCTTCTATTCCTGGTACAGTAGAAGCTGAAAACTATGACGTGGGTGGCGACGGATTCGCTTACAGCGACAATGACGACGATAACCAAGGAGACGCTAACTTCCGTGATGACGAAGGCGTGGATATCGTAAAAGCCGGATCAGGAAAGGCTATCGGATATACCGCTTCCGGCGAGTGGGTGGAATACACCGTTAACGTGACGGAAACCGCTAAATACGATATAGAGGCTAGCGCATCCAACGGAAGTGGAAACATCGGATTCACAGTATATATTGATGATAAGGAAATCGCTGATTTCACAGGAGACAAGACCGCTGACTGGGATACTTATAGAAAATTAACGAAGACTACTTCGTCTGAAATCAAATCAGGAGAGCATATCCTGAAAGTGAAGTTCACTAACGACAACACCAACTTGGATTACCTCAAGTTCTCTAAGGCAGGTGAGTCCGGTGGCGAAAGTGGTGGTGAGTCTGGTGGTGAGTCCGGCGGCGAGTCTGGCGGTGAAAGCGGTACCATTACAGGTGCTTCCAACTTCTTCGACGCAAACGGCGCTTACTTCGGCCCTGACTGCGAAAGCGACGGCAGCAAGTCAACTGGTGCTTACTACACGGGTAACTACACCAGCTTGTTCAAGTCTCACTATGGTAAGACTGACGAGGAAATCCAAGCGAAGATGGATGATTTGTGGAATCACTACTTCAAGGGTGATGACAACAGCAAGGTATACTACGATAAAGGCAGCGAGGCTTACATCCTGGATGTCAACAACGACGACGTTCGTTCCGAGGGTATGTCTTATGGTATGATGATCTGCGTACAGACTGACCACAAGACAGAATTCGACAAGATCTGGAACTGGGCTAAGAACCACATGTGGCATAAGGGCAGTAACGATGGTTGGGATGGTTACTTCGCTTGGAAACGTAATACTAGCGGATCTGGTGGAGATGAGAACTGCGCACCTGATGGTGAGATGTACTTCATGATGTCACTGCTCTTCGCTGCTCACCGTTGGAACCAACAAAGCTACATGGATGACGCACAATATATCTTGAAGAGAATGTGGGATAACAGCCAACACTCACTCTTCAACCCATCCTATAACGTCATCACATTCCAGCCACAAGGCAACGAGAACAATTTCTCAGATCCATCTTACGATCTGCCGGCATACGTCGATTTGTTCGCTCGTTGGTCTACGACTAACCAAAGCAAATGGAGCGCCGCAGCCAAGGCAACCCGTGACCACTTGTACAAGTCTTCGAACCCAACCTCCGGTTTGTTCTCCGACTATAACAACTTCGACGGAACACCTCATGGCGTAAGCTATAATAGCAATGCTGAAAAGTATATGTACGATGCTATGCGTTGCGCTATGAACTTCGGTATGGACTACTATTTGTTCGGTGTGGACGCAGATCGTCAGACAACTATGGCGAAGAGAATCATCGATCACTTCGAGAAGGATGGCTACAAACACGCCCGTTTCAATTGGGATGGTTCTCGTATCAGCGGTCAAGGTGCTGACGATGGTTATACGGTAGGTGAGGCTGGTGCCAACGCTGTGGCTTGCTACGCATTGGTGAACGAATCATCTTATCAGGATAAGATCAAGAACAACTTGAAGAACGCTTGGAACGCAAGCCTTCAAACTGGTAGATACCGCTACTACGATGGATTGGTTCACTACTTGTCTATGCTCCACTTGTCTGGAAACTTCAAGATCTGGAAGGAAGCTCCTAAGAACATCCTGACTAAGACTGTAGAAGCTAGCGAGTACAACGGCGTAACTTATGATAAGGAGACTACAATCGACTCATTCGAGGATTGCAAGCTCTACAAGGTTACTATCAAGCCTTCTAACACGACTAACGTGGAGGATGTTGAGAACAACGACGCTATCGTCCTCATGCCTAACCCTGCGAAGAACTTCTTCGTAGTGAAGAGCGCAAAGGAGATCAGCAGCATCGAGTTGATCAACGTAGTAGGCCAAAGCGTTTACAAACAAGCTAACGGCGACATGGTACAAATCAATATACCAGCTGGCGCTTACATCGTGAAGGTTACTACAGCTGATGGTAACGTTTCTACTCAAAGATTGATCGTAAAATAATCTGAGTGTTTCCTAACAGCAAGGGGGAGCGTCCGATCGGATGCTCCCCCTTCATTTTTCTATCGTCGCTCCTCTTTCCTGTTATTCCTTCATATCCTTCTCGTCCAAATAGATGCAATTCATCACCTCCCGCTTCTCCTTGTCATAGAACTTCAGATTATCCTTGCTGACCCTGAACCGTATCACCTCCGGTATCGCCTGGAAAAAGGCTTCCTCTATCTTTAGCTCCGGACATGCCTTGCGGGTGGATACCACATCCGAAATGGAGATGCTGTCCCCTACTACACTAAACTTGCCACTGTATTGGTTACATCCTCCTCCTCCTTTTACCTTCCGGTCTCCGCTGAAGACGAAATAGGAGACATCCCCTTGGTTAGGATACTGCACTTCCTTCCCCTTGATGGAGGTGACCGCCCACATCTTGTCTAACAATAACGGATTGCTATAGGGTTGCTCCACACTGTGCTTCGACGTGCGGCAGCTGGTTAAACCAACCAAAAACACCACAAAAATGTACCGTGATCTCATTTCTTCTTAGATTATATTGTTCTTCATCGAACACAAATGTACAAAAGATAGATCGTTCCGCAAATATCCCATGACTTCCTACTTAGCTCCCTAACCTTCTGTAATACGCTCTGCGAGCGATAAGGCGCACATTCTTATTGGTTAGCCATAACATGGGAAAGAGGGGCTTAAAAAGGCTTATTCGCACCTAGTACTCCCCTGCTCTCCCCCCCTTACATATGATTTTTCAAAACGGACCGATTTTATTTCTTCAGAACCGTTTTCTCCCTTATCTCCTTCTCCCTCTCCGGCGTATAGAACTCCAACGTCATACGCCTATTTTGCGCATGTTCAAGCTCTGTTTGCGCATTGGGTACGACACATTCCTTAGGCCCCACACCAACGGATTTTATTCGCTGAGGGTCTACTCCCCTCTCCACAAGAAGTTTACGGAGGTATTCGGCTTTAACTTCGGATAACTTAAAATTATACTTCTCACCCCCTCGCTCATCGGTATGCCCTACCACAAGAAAAGTGTCTTCCGGAAACTTTGAGATAAACGTCACCATCTCATCCCATTGAGCCATATATTCAGGTCCATGTCCACCAGTAAATTCAAAGCCATAATAGTCCCACTCAAATTTCGGTGGAATCACAGTTTTCTCCCTTATCTCTTTCTCCCTCTCCGGCGTATAGAACTCCAACGTTGTCCGCCTATTCTGTTCATGTTCAGGCTCAGTTTTCGCATTGGGTACGACACATTCCGTTGACCCCGCACCTACGGATTTTATTCGCTGAGGATCTGCTCCCCTCTCCACAAGAAGTTGACGGAAATATTTAGCTCTTTCTTCTGTTAACTTTAATTTATACTTCTCACTCCCTCGCTCTTCGGTATGTCCAACCACCAAAAACGTGTCCGCCGGAAACTTTGAAACAAATGTTGCCATCTCATCCCACTGTGCCATTTCCTCAGGTTTAGGTTCGCGACCATCAAAATCAAAACCATAATAATCCCACTCGAACCTTTTCTGCACCGTATCCCTCTCCTGCATCATCTCCTGCGCCTGCACTTCCTGTCCGGAAAGCATGGAAGTCAGACCGGCCGCCACACCGACCACCTTCAACGTGTGCCCTGCCATCGCCCTTAACGACAACTGCTCCTCCACGTACTGACGCTCCCGCTCACATGCCGGACACGTCCCTATGCAGTCTCCCTCATGGGTACACTCCACAGGCACATACTGGATACCGTTCAGATCGGCAACCCGCTTCCGAACCGCCCGCAATACCTCGCATGTCTTCTTCCCTTTGAACATATTCCTATGACTTAAAGTGATTCAACTGAACTTAT
>JAFZPM010000006.1 GCA_017550335.1 Paludibacteraceae bacterium | reverse complement strand
TGGTTGCAGTTCTCATACCGTCACACCTTGGATGAGGGTAACTTGGAGCCGCTGTCATTGTATACTTTGGGTGGAATCCGTTACAAGGGCTTCCATCTGGGCTTGGCGTATGAGTTGGGCTTGACGGAGATTCAGCGTAAGCACTGGGGCTCAATCGAGGTCATGCTGGGTTACACTTGGTGTGTGACGAAACACTTCTGTCGATGATTTAATTTTTACTATTTTATTTCCTTGGGGGCTGTTCGTAAATGACAGCCCCTTTTTTTACCACGGTATTCCACACTTCCCCGTGGTCTTGTAGTGCGTTGCCTTGAACTCGTTGTTTGTATACCCTCGTCAATGGGTTGGACCCCTTGATTGTGGAAATAAAAAATGGAGGCGGTTTCTCTCCGTCTCCATTCCTTTCCAAGTTTATTCTCGACTGCCACTTCCCTGTGGACTTGGCCCCTTGGGGAGGATCGTGTCGATTTGTGTCCTCTTATAATTCCAAGTCTTCGTTGAAGATTTCGTGCCAAGGTAATCCTTGCTTGTTGAGTTGCTCCATGAACGGGTCTGGATCGAATTCTTCCACGTTCCAAACACCGGGACGTTTCCATAGACCCTTGCAGAACATCATCGCACCGATCATGGCCGGCACACCGGTCGTGTAGCTTACCCCCTGCATGCCGGTCTCCTTGTAAGCTTCCTGGTGGCTGCAGTTGTTGTACACGTAGTATGTCTTCTCTTTCCCGTCTTTGATTCCTTTGATTCTGCATCCGATGCTTGTCTCGCCTTCGTAGTTCTCTCCAAGGTCTTTTGGATTAGGGAGCACAGCTTTCAGGAATTGCAGCGGTACGATTTTCACACCGTTGTATTCCACCTCGTCGATTCTTGCCATTCCGATGTCTTGGATGACGCGCAGGTGGGTCAGGTACTCTTGCCCGAAGGTCATCCAGAATCTTGCTCGTTTGATGGTCGGGTAGTTCTTCACCAATGATTCCAGTTCTTCGTGGAACATGAGGTAGGACTCCCTTGGACCGATGTTGGGGTATGTCAGTGGCTTGTGGATTTCCAGCGCACCCGTTTCGACCCATTGCCCGTTCTCGTAGAATCGTCCCTTTTGTGTGATTTCCCGAATGTTGATCTCAGGGTTGAAATTGGTTGCGAACGCCTTGTGGTGGTTTCCTGCGTTGCAGTCCACGATGTCCAAATATTGGATCTCGTCGAAGTGATGTTTCGCTGCGTATGCGGTATACACTCCGGACACGCCTGGATCGAAGCCGCATCCCAGGATGGCGGTCAGCCCGGCTTCCTCGAACCTTTTTTTGTAGGCCCATTGCCAACTGTATTCGAAGTGTGCCACATCCTTAGGCTCGTAATTCGCCGTGTCAAGGTAGTTCACTCCGCATGCCAGACATGCGTCCATGATGTTCAGGTCTTGGTAGGGGAGGGCGACGTTGATCACCAATTCCGGTTTGTGCTTTTTAAACAAGTCGATGATTTGTTCGGTGACATCCGCATCGACTCTGTCCGTCGTCACATTCACGCCGTAGCGGTTTTTCAGTTCCTCCGCCAATTTGTCACATTTAGATAGTGTCCTGCTGGTGATGACGATGTCCGTGAAGACGTCCCTGTTTTGCGCCACTTTGTGCGCCACCACAGTGCCGACACCACCGATTCCGATAATAAGTACTTTAGACATTTTTCTTTATTTTATATGTTTAGAGGGGATTGCTAAACCCTAGCGGAATCCCACTTACAAATATAAGTTTTTCCATGATACCAAAGCCATTTTTGTGTGTGAAATATAAGTGCTGTTTCACCATCTTTCCATTCTTAGTTTCCCCGGGTGGAAATGTGCGGGGTATAAATGTCTTTTCACATGAGATGTGGAAAAGGAAATTGTCGTCAACGATGTAATTCATTTAAATAAAAAGTGAAAAAATCCTTTATTGTTTTGCCACGAATTCCTATCTTAGCGGAAATTTTGTGTATTGAATATTTATGTTCAACTAATTTTTATATTTTATGAAAAAAGTAATTTTACTTTTTGCGACATTGTCCTTGTCTTTGTCCTCATTCGCAGCGACATACATCATCAAGGACGGTAAGCTCCAGAATGGAGTTAAGTGGGCCTCCACGGATTGGAAGGATGCGTCGACCGAGGCTGACGCCGCTAAGCTGACAGAGACCGACAATGGTTATTTGACGATTAGCCGTGATGGTGGACAATACACGGGTTGCCGCCTTGAATTGGATCCATCTGTGTTCAACCTCCATTTGAAGGGCTTGAACATCGTGTTCGAGTATGAGTTGCCACATTCCGCCATGTTGTATGATGAGAGTTTGGCTGGAAACGCTGGAAAGTCTACAGAGCTTAAGGAAAAGCCTATTTTCCATATTGTTTGTGGTTCTGAAGTAGGTTCTGATTTCAAGTTCAAGTTGGGTCCAAATGTGAAGAGCCATATTTGCCAGCATCGTGTGGACGGCAAGTTCAATCCTAAGGCAGAGACGGAGTTCGTTAAGTATGAGAGCTATTCTTTCCCGATGAGCGATGAGAAGGTGAACACGGTATTTATCGCGTATATGCGTGAGTTGCCTGATTCTCTTAACGCTTATATCGAGCCTGCTAAGATCAAGAACCTTTATTTCTATGCGCCTGAGGATTTCCAGACATTCTATGGCATCTCCTTCGATTATCCTGTCAATTGGAACAAGTTCGAGACCGTGATCTTCTCGAATTCAGACACGGAGGATCCAACTGATTTCGTTGTCGATAAATGGCAATTGACGTATTTCCCTGATGGAAAACTCCCGGTATATGGTTATGAGGATGGCTATTCTGCACCTGCCGATGAGAGTTTTGTGGTGAGACATATGATTTTGTTTGAAAATCAGGTAGACAACTGGACCGGAAGTGACGGATCCGGTTATATGTTCACTGAGCATTTCCATGGTATGTTAGTGGAGAACCACGATTGGGATGATATGGCTCCTGCATATCCTGAAGGACTTTATATCGCATTTGAAGATATCATGCTTCCGGAAAAATACGAGGGAAACCAACTAAGGGTCTCTTGTCTTGCGAAGGCTGCAGAATTCTACAATTATCCATTGAAGGAAAAACATGCCGATCTGCCGATTTACTACAAGTTCGACAACCAAACAGAGCTGACGAAATTGTTCGGGGATTCTATTTTGAGAATGGTTTATACACCAGAGCTCAATACGATTACCATCCCTGATGGTGCGAAGTCCATCTCCGTATACTTCAAACAAAATCATCGCGCCGCTTACTGGGTTGATAATTTGGAGTTCGCTGTGAACTGGACCACCAGCGTTGCGGATGTGAACGGAGAAAGCAAGACGCTGACCGTATATCCTAACCCTGTACAGAACGAAATCGCCTTCTCTGGCGTTGAGGATGTGGAGACAGTGGATATCGTTTCTTTGGGTGGCGCCACGATTTCCTGCCCAATTGTGAATGGTAAGGTAAACGTTTCCAAGTTGGCAGCTGGCGAGTATGTCATCGTGGTTAACAAGACAATCAGTGGCAAGTTCATCAAAAAGTAAACAATAGTTCACTGATAAATTCCTGCGGGACGATTTTTCTTAATCGTCCCGCTTTTTTGTTTTTATTTTTCATCGGATTTTGTTCTTTAATCCCGCTTTTTATTTGACCGTTTTTAAGTTTTTCGATTCTCGGAAATTTTTTACGTTCGATATTGTTGTATTGCCCGTTAAATTTTGTAAATTTGCACCGAATTTTTCGTTAATTTTCGCAATAAGAGGGTCATGTGTTGTTGATTAGTGTATGAAAATTTAATCTGAAACGTTGAATTAACTAAATTATAATTAATATTTTATATTCATGACTACAAAAAATCGAGTGTCGAAAACAATCTTTCTGGTTGTGTCGATGTTGTTTGGTTGGATTTTTGAGGCTTTCCCCGCGACGGTCCCTGTATCCGATTTTAGCAACATACGAGGTGTGCTTGACGAATGTTCGAATGGGGATACGATCTCTGTGACGAGTGACTTTTCCTTGACTTCGTCCGTGGCAATCAACAAGTCGGTGACCATTTTAGGAAATGGGCATACGATTAAGCGCGGTGTCGCAAGTGTCCGTATCGATTTCAGTGCGGATGTCAACGTGTCGGGGCTAACCTTTGATGCGAACAACACCAATTCATCCAATACTTCGTTTATCCTTATCTCCCAAGGGAAAAAGGTGACGATGGACAATGGGACCGTCATCAAAAACAGTAGCGACGGATCTGTCCTTATCGTTGAAGGAACGTTGGTGGGTGGCGTTGTCACGGGAAACACCTTGTCTGGACATTCCGGCGGTTCCTCCAGCAGCACTAATAGAAACCGTGGTATAGTTAGAGTGACGGGAAACGGAACGATCATCAACTCGTTGATTTACGGCAACACCGCATCGGGTGTGAACTCCGATTTCGCATATATCGTGCGGAGTGATGGTGGATCGATAATTAACTGTACGATAGCGAAGAATACTCTATCTGGCGGCCGTACTAATTCCTATGCGTTCGCTTTGACATCTTCGACAAGAAGCACGCAGGTGCGCAACTCATTGGTGTGTATGAATACGCACTTATCCAGCTCCGTCAGACAGGATGTGAATGTGGAGTTCGACGATTACTTGACTACGGCTAATTTCCAGAACTCATATTATGGGAATACTAACCCGGGTTTCGTGAATGTGAACAATAATAACTTCGCGCTTGAGGGCAATTCCGAACGCGTGAATGCTGGAGATAACTCCTTTAACACGGAGCCCCTTGACTTGGCGGGCAATGAGCGTATATCCGGTTTGAGTATCGATATGGGTGCCTACGAGTACCAAGAGTGCGCCACGATAAAGGCAAGTAAATCGACGGATGTTGTATACGGTGAAAAAATCGTCTTGGAAGTGGACAAGGTCAATTCTTCGTTTAATGACATGTCCATTTCATACCAATGGCAAAGTAGTAAGGACGGTGTGGAGTGGAGTAACATCGGAAAGGATGCGAATTCCAACCGTTACGTGGTGGAGTCCGTTTCCAAGGATATCCCTTATTATCGTTTGAATATCTTGAAGAGAGGGGATGCGTCGACCGTGCTTTGTACCAGTAACGTGATACGGTTCCAGTTCGCTACTCCGTATGTGAAATTCTTCGCGACCGGATACGATAGGGTTGTGACGCATTATGCGTTCGAGGCCATCTTTGGCTCCACCTTCACGGTGGGTCTGGAGATCGTGAATGACGCGCGAATCACGGATTTCTCCTTGACACGCAACCTGCTCCAACGCGAGGGCGGAAAAGTGGATGTCTATGACCCAAGTGAGTTGGACAATTATAAGCTGAGTATTGACGTTGATGATGCTTATGAGTTCAACCTGCATTATGCCTATCAGATTGGAACGAATAGAGCTGTTAATGTGGATACCACCTTCATTCTCCGTCCTATTTACAAGTGTACGGGAAAGAAGAGCCAGTTGATTTGGCATGACGACTTCGGAACGTTCGATCCGGAGAATGGCTCCTACACCTATAAAGATGGAAATACGGGTGCATATAAGACCATCAAACAGTATGACGAGCTCGACCCTAGGGATAGACAATCTACGTTCAATGTGAGATACAACAGCAATAACTCGGCTATGGCTGTCCCTGATTTCAATGAGGCGTTGAGGGGACATGACTTCTTTAGCCGTCATGGCAATAATAGTGGCAGCGATTGGCATACTGATGATGGATATTATTCCATTGTCCCTAATTCCAGTTATGCATGGGTGGGCCAGAACCAGTTCGGCACACAGAAAGACCATACAAAAGGTGATGGGAAAGGCGGTATGCTGGTGGTGAACTGCGCTAGGAATTCTAGGAATAGGAGAATATACCAACGTGATTTCAGCGTGGAGTGTGACTCCTCTTTGGTGATTTTCTCGTCATACATCGCCAACTTGAACATGTGGGATGAGGCCACATTCAACACCGGGAATCCGGGTAACATGTTGATCAATGCGAATGTCCGCCTTGATATCTATGAGGTGAACGGGGCGACAGAAACATTGTTACAAAGTGCTTATTCGGGAGAGATGTTGAGCCGTCTGCACGATTATGATAGCGATCCTAACGTGGACACTTATTGGTCGAACCTCTCCGCGAAGTTCTTGGCGGACGCTGGTAAGACCTACCGTGTAGTCTTGGTGAACAACAGTGATGGTGGTGGCGGTAACGATATGATGTTCGATGACATCACGATTACGGCATGCTGCCCGGATATGGCCATCTCCGATAACCCTTCGTTCGTGAACGAGAAGCAGAGCGTTGAGGTGTGCGGAACTGAATCTTCCGACTTCACCATCTATGCGATCATGAGGGATGGTACGGTAGCGAAAGACTACTTCATCTCTCCGTACTATTATCTCTACCAGTACCGTGAGAAGGGTGATACGATTTGGAAGAACTTTATTGAGGGAAATAACCCTTATCTCGACACTTTCAGCTACAAGGTTGATTTGACGACCTTCCCTTCAGGTGCGGAGTGCCGTGCGATCTTGGCGAGGTCAAAGACCCGTATTCAACAGATCGTTTCATATTATAACTCCTCATACAATGATCCGAATATCACGGAAGAGGAGTTGCGTTATCCTCCGGTAGAGTGTCAAGAGGGTGTCTATGGTGTGGCTTACGGCTTCTCCATCAATTACTACCCTGAGTTGGGAGAAATCTCCGCGGACAAGGTGAAATATGCTTGTCCTGGCGAAACTGTTTCCTTCTCGTATGATCCAGGTCAGGTATGGCCAGAGAAGAAATGGCTGGATGCGGAGAATAACGAGGTCGCATCAGGTATCTCCTATACTTTCAACAAGACGCAAAAGGAGATTGACGCTTTCCATTATGTGATAGCTGGTGAGGGCGGTATCTGTCCTGACACTATCACCTTCGAGGCCCACGTCAATCGTAGCTTGGCCTTCGGTGATGTGGAAGATATCCGTGAGTACGCCGATGGCTCATGCCAAGCGACAGTGTCGTTGGATGGTGAGAAACCGGAGTATAGCTATTGCGCTGCCGATTTGGACCATGTTGAGTACTACTACAGACTGACTCCATCTGGTGCATGGACGAAATTGACCGATGGTGCGACCGCCAAGGTTTCGGACGAGGACACTATCACATGGAGAGGCTTGCTCTTCTTGAATGGTGTGCCTGGTGTTGTTGATTCCGTATTCTACAAGCAACCTGTGCATGTGACGGATACGACAGCTCCTGCCATTGTACGTTGCGGCAGTTTGGAGAATGTGTTCGCTCTTGCTTCGAGCGAGAAGATCACGGGTAATGTCTCTGTGGAGATTCTCGCATCCGACATCCAGAACGCATCTGAAGACAACTGTACGCCTTCTCCTGAATTGAATGTTCTGTGGAATGCCGGCATGGGTGATTCTTACGGAACCTTCGGCGGGTATTCGTTCGTCTTGAACGCATATACGAATCCGTTCGTGGAATATGCTTGGAAGGTGGAGGACAAGGCAGGACTCGTGAGTGAGCCTTGCCGTGTGAAATTCGAGATCAAGAAGGATACAACAGATGAGCAAGGTGATCCTTATGCGATCATTCGCGATACTACGATCTGTACGGGTGAGTTCCCTCTGACATGGCATGGCCACGTCTTCTCTAAGGATGGTGATACTGCCCATGTCGGTTATACCCTTTTGAGGGCACATGCGGATTCTTCTTTCTACCGCACCATCAACCAAATTGCTTGCGAAAGCTTCGTGTTCAACGGTAAGACATATGAGTATTCCGGTACGTTCCATGATACGATTTACAATCCGTCAGGTTGTGATAGCATCTTTACGTTGAATGTTGTTATCAATGAAAAATACAACATTACCGAAACCGTTACAGCGTGTGACTCATTCGTATGGAATGGTGCCGTGTATGTGCGTTCCGGAAATTATACGAATACGTTTAAGTCTGTTACGGGTTGCGACTCCGTTGTCAACCTCAATTTGACAATCGGATATTCGTACAACAATACAGAGGATGTGGCTATCGCCAATGAATATTATTGGCCTGTGACCGGACAAACTTATAGAACTTCCGGACAGTACAGGAGCGAATTGAAGACTGAAACGGGTTGTGACTCCATTGATGTCTTGAACCTGACCATCTATAAGCCTACTTATGGCATGGTGTCTAAGACGTTGTGTAGAAGCGAGCTTCCGTTCAGGTACAAGCCTGATTTCTCTCATATGGGTGACACCGCTAGCAAACTGATTGTTTCGGATACCTCATTCACGTTCTCCAGGTATAATATGGGTGATACCATCATCCGTTTCAACATGACTATCTTGGAGGCTTCTTCTTATGCGACGGAAGTGTCGGTATGCGAGAATGACTTCCCTTACACGTTTGATGACAGATATCACTTGGTGGTTTACACGCCACAGACGGATACCTCGTTTGTCATTGACAACAGACAGGGTTGCGATAGCATTATCTCTTTGAGGATAAATCTCCTGAAGCCTTCCGATACGCTTCAACTCTATGAAACGGCTTGTGATTCCTATACAAACTGGGGAGAGACCTTCACGGAGGATACCGTTGTCGTGTTGGACTTCAAGAATGCGGCTGGATGTGATTCCGTTGTCGTCGCTCATTTGACCATCAACCACACAGTGGAATCAGTGGTTGCCTTGGAGACATGTGATTCAATCTTCTGGCACAATAAATGGTATTATGAGGATAATAATACCGATACCCTCATGACTAAATCCGTGGTGACGGGTTGCGACTCCATCGTGACTTTGAACTTGAAGGTGAACCATTCGGTTAAGACGAAGGATCAACTCCATCTCTGTACGAGCGACTTCGGCACGAATGGTGAATACTACTCATCTCGTTGGAATAAGTCCTTCGCGAAACCAGCCACTACGCCTGCTGTCATCGAAGAACGATTTGAGTTCAAAACTGTACACAATTGTGACTCCATCGTGGATCTGACCGTGTATGTGGATGAGTCTATCGCGATCCGCGATACGTTGATCGCGAAGGATTCTCTCATTTGGTCGGTGGATGGCTATACTTATAGCGCGAGTGGAGTTTATGGGTCTGTAACCACGACTCCAAGTGCTACAGGGTGTGACAGTTCGGCTCTTCTCGTTTTGCACATCGTCCCTACCAAGACTGCTGATCTGTATCAGACCGCATGTGACAATTACTCTTACAAATACAATGGCTTGACCTATAAAACGGATAAGGATACGGTTTGGAACATAAAGTTCCAATATGATACTACGATCTCCATCTCGAACACTAGGGACACCGTAGTTTATGGCGACTCCATCCTTGCTCTCCATGTGAAGATGAACTACTCACAAAAGGTTACTCTTCCTAGGGATACCGTTTGTGGTCCTACTGTATGGAATGGATTGCCAGTGAACAGGTCTGGTCAATATCAGAAGCAGGATATTTCTGCGGTGACGGGTTGCGACTCCGTTACGGTCATCCGATTCGTCGTGCTGAATGCGCATCGTGATACGATCCGTGCGATCGAGTGCGATAGCTTCATGTGGGATGTGACGGGCAAGACGTACACTCGTTCGGGCTTCTACTCTGACACGCTCCACTTCAATAACTCCGCATATTGCGATTCTGTGATCCGCGTTTTGGATCTGCAGATCTTGGAGAAGACGGATTCATTCATTACTGATTATCTTTCCGCTTCCGAGTATGCAGAGTTCCAAGTTGAGGACTTCCATCCAGACGTGATGGATACGATTTGGGCGGATAGGGTCGCTTATAACCCACTTTATGATGAGAGAGCGGGCATCTATCCAAGCATCATTTCTAGAATGAAGAATGCGAACGGTTGTGATTCGACCCTGAAGTTCAGAATCTCATTGTTGGCTTCTTCCGATGAGACGGTTCTCCGTGACACTATCTGTCTGGCGGATCTCCCGTACAGGGTGAACATCGGTTCGACGGATTATGCAATATATGGAGACACCTCCATCCTTTTGAAGAACCAGATCGGTGGAGATAGTTTGGTGACTATCGACCTCCAGATCAATGCGGCTTCTTCTCCTGTGACGGAGAACATTGACGCTTGCGGTTTGTCATACGAATGGAACGGTGCCCTGTACACTGCTGATGCGAAGGATACCATCCACGTACAAAATGCGTTGGGATGCGACTCCACGGTATATTTGGCTCTTAATCTCCATAAGCCTACCTACTATGTGGAGGAGATCTCCGCTTGCGACTCCTTCGAATGGAACGGCGTGCTTTACACGGAGTCTGTGATTCCAAATGCATCCAAGGTGGATTATACCTTCAATACGGCTTTGGCGATGATATCCGGACAGAGGGTTGTCGCTGATCCGTCAAAGATTCTCCCTTACTATGTTGAGAAGGAGAAGAATGCGGAGGGTTGCGACTCTGTTGTCATCCTCTCTTTGAATATCACGAAGACAGTCTACGGAGATACGATTACGGCTAATACTTGTGATTCGTACGCTTGGTTGGTTACCGACGAACAACCTAATGGTATCTATGAGAAGTCTGGTATCTATTCCGCTAGACTGGTTTCCAAGGTTTCCAATTGTGACTCTGTTGTCACACTTAATCTGACGGTTCGTAACTCCTCATCGTTCGACACCACCCTGTATCTGTGCGAGAACCAAATCGCTAAGTTGGGTGATATCGTGTTGAAGGGAGACTCTGTGATCACTTTGGCGAATGCGGAGAAATGTGATTCCGTCATCAATGCGAAGGTAGTGTTCAACCCTGTATATGACACTACGATTGTTGCCGCAACATGTGACTCCGTCTATAAGTGGAGAGGTAAGATCTATCGTCAGACGGGTCTCTACACGGATTCTTTGAAGACGATCGGTTGTGGTTGTGATTCAGTGGTTAGACTGCAACTCACGATGAACCAATTGCCGGTTGTCACTGTTGATACGACGGTATGCGGACGCTTTGTATGGAACGGTAAATCGTATACACACTCCGCTAGCATCTTAGACACCTTCCAGTCTGTTACTGGTTGCGATTCTGTTGTGAACGTCAATCTCGTTGTGACGGAACCTACCATCGCGCCTTTGGCTGCGCTTGAGCTTGCCGCTAACGAGGATTGCAAGGGTGACCTTGGTTTGGATACCCATAAGCCAGCATACCAGTATTGCGATGACAATGCGAAGGCTGATTACTGGTTCAGTGTGGACTCCATCGCTTGGACTCATGTCGATGACAACGCCACTGTGAATGTTGTTAACGGTGATACGATCTATTGGAGGGTTATCCTTTCCGATTCGATCGGTAAGATCGATAGCGTTACGGTTTCCCAATCCGTCACTGTTGTGGACAAGACGGCTCCTGAGTTCGTCGAGTCCTGCGAGTCTTGGACAAGCGTATATAGTGTGGTTGATACGATCTCCGGTAATGTGACCTTCACTCTCGCCGCAGATTCGATCCGCACCAAGATGTCTGACAACTGTACGGATGTTTCTGACCTTAATGTTCAATGGAACGTGAATGGCGCTGGATTCACCACTTTCGTGGGCGACACCACATTCACATTGAACGCGTATAAGGGTGACTCCATCGTCATCTCTTGGAAGGTTGCGGATCTGGCAGGAAACGAAAGCGAGATCTGTGATAAGGTATATGAAATCGACCGTGATAAGGAGGGTGATGATTCTCTGAAATATTCAATCATCCGTGACACGTTCGTATGTGCTGGCGAGTTGCCATTCTCATGGTACGGCGCTACGTTCAAGAACGATGGTGATACCGCTCATGTCGGAAGCACCTTGTTGAATGTTCATGTGGACAAGTCGTTCTTCCTCACTGATACGGTGGTGACTTGCCGTCCATATGTTTGGAATGGTAAGACGCTCACGACGTCAGGTGTTTATGTGGATACGATCTCCACGTCCGCTGCTTGTGACTCTATCTATACGTTGAACCTGACCGTCCTCGAGTCATTCAAGGTGGATACGGTGTTGAACGTATGCGAGGCTGAGTTGCCTGTCATGCTGGGTGAGTTTGCCCTCGTCTCCGATTCGACCTTCACGCTCACGAGCGTATCCGGTTGTGATTCCATCGTGACGGTTAAATTGAATATCTCTTCGGTTAAACGTGATACGATTTCGCCGATCGCTTGCGGTTCATACACTTGGAATAATGTTGAGTATACTGTTAGCGGACTCTATTCGGATACGTTGAAGTCGGTTGCGGGATGTGATTCCATCTCCTTCCTGAATTTGACCATCGCATCTGTTAAGCGCGACACGTTGTTCGAGTCGTTCAGCTGTGGTTCATACACTTGGAGAGGCAAGGAGCTTACCGCTTCGGGCGTCTTCTCCGATACGTTGACCACTTCGTTGGGTTGCGACTCTATCGTGACATTGGTTCTGGAGTATAACCCTACCACCCTCAATGTCGCTTTGAACACATGCGAAGGAATGCCTGGTAACTTCAGGGGCCACGAGATCTTGGGCGATACGCTTCTGGTATTGAATGACGAGGCAGGTTGTCCGGTCTACTACACGATCACGTTGCATGTGGCACCTGCGTTCTCCGGCGACACTTCGTCCGTATTCGCTTGCCACTCTTATGTGTGGAATGGAAAGACCCTTACGGAGTCCGGCATCTATAAGGATACGATCTCTTCGTTGACTTCAGGTTGCGACTCTGTGGCTATCCTCAACTTGACCATCTCCAACCTGCCGGTATACGGCGATACGGATGTGGTTTACGCTTGTGAGACGTATGATTGGCTGGGCCAGACTTACACCCGCAGTGGTTTGTACTTCGATACGATTCCTTCTTCTATCGGTTGTGACTCAGTTATCGCTATCGATTTGAGGATCGCTCATCCGGATACGGTATATATCGATTCGACCATCGCGATCGGTCAATCTCTCGAGTATAGCGGATTTAACATCTATAACGCTGAGTATGGCGTTTACACACATGATACATCGATTACGTCGATTTCCGGTTGTGATGTTCTCTATCACATCACTATCTACGTTACTGGAAGACCAATCGTGGTTGATAGCATTGAGGTGTCTGGTGGAGAGAGCGGTCATGGTGGAGAGGATAGCATCCCAGGCATCGCGACCATCGTGGATACCACTTCCATCTCCGATACGGCTGTGGTTATCCCATCATCTGCCGACAGTGTGAAGGTCATCGTGAATGGTGGTCTTTGGTTCTGCCAAGGTGATGTGGCGAACGTCAAATTCTTCACGTCTGGCGCACCTGACGCATATGTTGTGAAGTTTGATTCCCTGACTGCTTCGGCAGGCTTCCAGGAGAAACGTGATAGCTTGCCTTCGGATGGCATCGTTCGCTTCGACATTCCTGAGAACATCAAGCCGGGCGCTTATTACGCATACGTACAGCTCTTCGGCGAGGGCATGTCAAGTCCGATGTTGAAGGTTAAGTTCTATGTCAGCATGGGCTCTGGCGTCATCAAGCGTAAGTGGAACGATGTGCTTGTATGCAGCAACCCTGACAGCTTGTTTGTGGCTTACCAATGGTACCACAATAACGAGAAGATGGAGGGTGAGACTTCCCAGTACATCTCTGTTCTTACTGGTGTGGAGGGCACTTACTCATTGGATGTCGTTACCATCTACGGTGACACGTTCCATATCTGTGGCAAGGACTTCGAACTCTTGTTGCCAGAATTCTCGATCTCCGCATATCCTGTTCCTGCTGTGGCGAACAAGGAGTTCACCATCCAAGTCTACGGACTTAACAAGAACCAGTTGAGCAAGGCTAAATTGGTGGTTTACTCTGTGGACGGCGTAGTGAAGTTCAAGGATCTTGATGGTATAGAAGAGAAGAATGCGCTCTCATTGCCAATCGGCGAATATGTTGCTGTCGTGACCGTTGAAAATGGTCTCAGCGCTAATTGCAAGATATTGGTTAGACCCTGATCGGTGATTACAGTAGCTTATTAAACATAGAATATTAAAAGAAATAGATATGAAAAGAATTGGTTTAGTTCTGGTAGGGCTTTCTCTCGTGTCCCTGGTTTTCGGACAGAGCGAACTTGTTACAGTGAGTGTGGGCGGTGGCCTACACTCCTTGAAACATGAGCCTAAGCTGCCTTCCAAGAATGAATTGGGTAAGTGCTTCGGAGAGGGTAAGCTTTCCGCAGGTGCGACGTTCAGTGCGCGGTACATGCATTTCTTCCGTGATGGGAATTGGGGTATCGGTACAGGTGCTGATGTCTCGTATTACGCCGCCACGTCTTGCTTGGATGGTGTGGAGACCACGAATGAGTATGATAAGTACAACCAGGAGAAGTTTGATTGCAGCTTCGCTTATATGGGTTGGGAGGAACGTCAGCGTGTCTTCGCATTGGAAGTGCCGTTGGGTGTTTATTTCCGTACTGATTTCTCCTATCGCTTGGGTATGGTGGCTGGCTTGGGCGCCAAGCTGATCATGCCTCTCTACTCCCGCTTCGAGATCCAGGAGGGTTCGTATGAGATTTCCGGCTACTATCCAGAGGACAATGTGACGTTTACCCAATTGCCTCATCATGGATTCTATGATAATGCGCCTCGCTATAAGGATGGCATTGACACGAAACCGGTTTTGGGTGTCTATGCCGAGTATGGCTTGAACATCAAGTTCACCGAGCGCCTTTGGGGATACACTGGCATCTACTTCAACTACGGCATCACGGATATGGCCAAGGAGCACGTCTCTGATCTGGGTGCCATCCGTGAGGATTTCCAGAACGGATACAAGGGTGTCTTGAACTCTTCGGCTGTCGATAAGGCTAATTTCATGGCGCTGGGTCTGAAGATCGGTGTCACGCTGCCATTCGGCAAGAGGAAGGATGTGGAGATCGATTCCACTCTCTTGGAGGAGCCTCAGCCAATGACTCCTTTGGTTGAACCTGCTGATTCTTCCGCGATCTTGGATAGCACGAAGGCGGCTAATATCCAAATCGATCCTGAGGACTTCAAGCGTGCTAAGGATGCTTTGGGTGATATCAATAACACGGTTCACTTCAAGCTCGGTTCCGCTCGCCTCAACAAGTCTAAGACGTTGAACAACGGTATCCAGGTTGTCGCTCAGTTCATGAAGAAGTATCCTAACGTTAAGTTGGAGGTCGACGGACACACTTGTACGTTGGGTACGGAGGAGCGTAACGATAAATTGGGTGTCGCTCGTGCGAACAGTTTGATCGTTCCGTTGATCAAGGCGGGTTGTCCGAAGGAGAGCATCGTGACGACTTCCAAGTCTTACCATGAGCCTGTCGCTTCCAACGTTTCTGAGACGGGTCGTGAGTTGAACAGACGTGCGGTCGTTAAGTTCATCATCTCTAAGTAATAGAGTGTTTTTCTGAAATAATGTGGGCTTGCCATAGTGGCAGGCCCACTTTTTTTGTCGCCATGCGTTTGCCATTTCCCGTTTTTTTCTTATATTTATTATATCTATACTAATAAATCTTATGGCTTATGAGAAGAATCTTTTTACTGTCTATAATTGTCTCGCTTCTGATGTGTGCGGGCAATCTTTCCGCCCAGACGGCGGTGGGTGATAATGGCTTCTATTTGGTGAAGTATGCGAAGGATACGGTCCGCATTGGGCAGGAGTTCCGCATCTTCTATGCGTCGGAGTCTGGCGTGAAGGATTTCAAGGCGCCACAGTTCGATAATGCGAAGTTCAAGGTGGGGGCGGAGTCGCTTCCCTATGCGGCCAAGGACCGTCCGTGGGTCGAAGGCAAACGGGTAGAGTTGGACCTGAAGGGATATAGTTTCTTCATCACACCGGTGGACACGGGTCTTTGTGTGATTCCGTCCGCCCGTGCTAAGGTCAATGGCAAGTCTGCCGTTTCCCCTGCCGACACGATCTATGTCCTGCCGCTCTATGAGGAGTTGCGTGATTGCTCTGTGAAAGTGGTTCCCGCCAAGCCTGTGGCTGGCAAGCCGTTCGAGTTGGTCATCACGTCACGTTTCCGCTTTGATGTGAATCCCGAGGTGAGCCTGGACCAGTTCAATGCGTTGATGGTTCGTCCGAGGGTGGGCATGACCATGGACCAGAGCGGGAGCAGCTACACCTACACCTTCCGTTTGATCGCGGAGCAACCGGGAGATTATTCGATACCTCCGTTCGATGTTTTTGTCTCCAAGAAAAAATATACGGTGAAGACGTTTGATTTCACGGTCAGGGAAGCTGTTATGGAGTGAACTTGCTATTTTTGGAGAAAAACAAGTGTTATAAAATTGTTTATTAATGGATAATTAACGTAAATTTGCGAGAACTAATTTTTGGGATAAATGAATAAGATAGTCGGTAAAGAACACTTTTCAGAGAACGTTGTCAAGTTTGAGGTGGAGGCGCCTCTGATTGCGAAGTCTCGTAAAGCAGGTCATTTTGTGATTGTCCGTGTGGGCGAGAAGGGGGAGAGGATCCCGTTAACCATTGCGGATGCGGATGTGGAGAAGGGTACGATTACGCTTGTGGTACAGAAGATAGGAGTCTCGACGACGAGGCTTTGTGCCCTGAATGTTGGTGATGAGATTACGGATGTTGTGGGTCCGTTGGGAAAGGCGACCCATATCGAGAAGTTTGGAACGGTTGTTTGTGCGGGTGGTGGCGTAGGTGTCGCACCGCTGTTGCCGATTGTCAAATCCCTGAAGGCTGCGGGCAATAAGGTGGTCACCGTGTTGGCGGCCCGCAACAAGGACTTGATCATATTGGAGAAGGAGATGCGTGAATTCTCCGACGAGGTGATTATCATGACGGACGATGGTTCCGCAGGCAAGAAGGGCCTTGTGACGCAAGGCGTCGAGGAGGTCATCAACAGGGAGAAGGTTGACTTGTGTGTCACCATCGGTCCTGCCATCATGATGAAATTTGTCTCTTTGCTTACAAAGAAATACAATCTGCCTACCGTGGCGTCCTTGAACACGATCATGGTGGATGGAACGGGTATGTGCGGCGCCTGCCGTCTTACAGTTGACGGGAAGACCAAGTTCGTCTGTGTGGACGGACCTGAGTTCGATGCCCACCAGGTCGATTTTGACGAGATGTTGATGCGTATGGGCGCATATCGGGAGATTGAGCAAGCGGACCTTGCGAATAAATTTGGAAAGAAGTAAGAAGATAAATAGATTATTATGGCTGAAGATAGAAATGATGCTTGGCGCGAGGATTTGCGCAAAGCCACCAAGAATAGCGAGAGGGTGCAGATTCCTCGCATCCACATGAACGAATTGAACGCTCATTATCGTGCGCGCACGCGTGACGAGGTGAACCAAGGACTCACGATGGAACAGGCGTTGCAGGAGTCCAAGCGTTGTCTGGACTGCCCTAATCCGACGTGTATGACGGGTTGTCCTGTTTCCATTAATATCCCTGGGTTTATCAAGAACATCGAGCGTGGAGAGATCCTCGAAGCTGCTAAGATCCTGAAGCAGACGAGCGCCTTGCCTGCCGTGTGTGGACGTGTATGTCCGCAGGAGAAGCAGTGCGAGTCTCAATGTACATATAAGTTGAAACTGAAGAAAGAGCCGGTCGCTATCGGTTATCTGGAGCGTTTCGCCGCCGACTATGAGAGGGAGAGCGGACATGTCTCCGTGCCTGAGATCGCCGCGAAGAACGGTGTGAAAGTGGCGGTTGTCGGTTCGGGTCCTGCAGGACTTTCCTTCGCTGGTGATATGGCGAAGAAGGGTTACTCGGTGACTGTCTTCGAGGCGTTGCATGAAATCGGTGGCGTGTTGAAGTACGGTATCCCTGAGTTCCGTTTGCCGAACCATATCGTGGATGTGGAGATCGAGAGCCTGCGTGGCATGGGCGTCGAGTTCGTGAAGGATTGCATCGTGGGAAAGACCATCTCCATGGATGATCTGAAGAAGGATGGCTACAAGGGCGTGTTCGTCGCCAGTGGTGCGGGTCTTCCTCGCTTCATGAATATCCCGGGTGAGAACCTGATCGGTGTGATGTCTTCCAACGAGTACCTTACCCGTGTCAATCTGATGGACGCTTCCAATGAGGAGAGCGATACTCCGGTTCTGAAGGGCAAGAACGTGGCTGTTGTCGGTGGTGGAAATACCGCCATGGACTCTGTGCGTACCGCTTTGCGTCTTGGCGCTGAGCGTGCGATGATCGTCTATCGTCGTTCGGAGGAGGAGATGCCTGCCCGTCTGGAGGAGGTGAAACATGCCAAGGAGGAGGGGGTCGAGTTCATGACGCTCCACAATCCTATCGAATATTTAGGAGACGAGAAGGGTAGGGTGAAGACCATGCGCCTGCAAGTCATGGAGTTGGGTGAGCCTGACGCTTCCGGTCGCCGTAGTCCGGTGCCTGTCGAGGGTAAGATCATCGAGGTGGATGTCGACGTGGTGGTTGTCAGCATCGGTGTCTCCCCTAATCCGATTGTTCCTCATAGTGTGAGCGGATTGGATGTGAGCCCTAAGGGTACTATCGTGGTCAATGAGGGCATGCAGTCTTCCATCCCGACGATATTCGCGGGTGGTGACATTGTGCGTGGCGGTGCCACGGTAATCCTTGCGATGGGTGACGGCCGTGCCGCCGCTAAATCGATGGACGAGTATCTGAAGAAGTGATGACAGAAGGCCTGAGACGTTATGTGACGTCTGGGCATATGTGATAAATGGGAAGGACATCATCGTTGGAGCAAGCTCCTCGGTGATGTCCTTCCTTTTTGTGTGTATGTGATTTCTGTTCTGCCTAGAATGGGGCTTCTCCCGGGAGGGGAGGCATGGCACCGAATGGGTTGGATGCGTCGATGGCAGGAGAAGGTCCGTCGTCGTTGATCCTGGATTGTATGGTATGCCTCGGTGCGTTCGCGAAAGCCTCCTCGGTGTATTCCTCGAAACTCTCATCCAAGTTTTGGAATCTAGCCAATTCGTTCCTGAATCGTAGGCGGACGTCGCCTGTGGCACCGTTACGGTGCTTGGCGATGATGATCTCCGCGATACCCTTCAGGGAAGCACCTGTCTCGTCTTGTGTGATTTTGTAGTATTCCGGGCGGTGGATGAAGAGCACCATATCGGCGTCCTGCTCGATGGCACCGGATTCACGCAGGTCGGAGAGTTGCGGACGTTTGTCTCCTCCCTCTTTCTTCTCCACGGAACGGTTCAGCTGGGAGAGGGCGATGATAGGGATGTCGAGTTCCTTGGCCAATTGCTTCAGCGATCGGGAGATCATACTCACCTCCTGCTCACGGCTACCGAACTTCATACCGCTGGCGTTCATCAACTGGAGGTAGTCGATGATGATGCACTTCACATCGTGTTCCTTGACGAGGCGGCGCGCCTTGGTGTTCAGTTCCATGACTGATAGTCCGGCCGAGTCGTCGAGATAGATAGGCATCTGCTCCAGTTTCCTGGAACGTTGCATCAGGTTGTTCCAATCCTCCGAACTCAGTTTACCGTTCTTGATTTTCTCTCCGGGTATTTCGCAGACGTTCACGAGCAGACGGTTGACCAGCTGCACGTTCGCCATTTCTAGGGAGAAGACCGCAATCGGGTTGCCCGCTTCCGCCATGTTCCTTGCCATGGAGAGCACGAAGGCCGTCTTACCCATGGCAGGGCGGGCCGCTATGATGACAAGGTCGGAGCGTTGCCAACCGGAGGTCATCTTGTCCAGTTCGGTGAATCCGCTCGGGATACCGCTCATACCGTCCGACCGTTTGGAGGCATCCTCCACACGTTTGATCGCCTCTTTGATGACAGGTTGGATCTCCGTGAAGTCACGTTTCGCGCTGCCGGTGGCGATCTCGAACAGCATGCCTTCCGCACGTTGCACCAGGTCGTCCACGTCCGAGTTCTCGTTGTAGGCGTCCTTCTCAATCTCTGTGGCGAAGGATATCAGTTCCCTCGCCAGCGCTTTCTGAGCGAGGATGCGCGCATGGTATTCGATGTGGACGGAGGAGTTGACCTTCGAGGTCAGTTGTGCGATGTAGTACTCTCCACCGACCTCCTTGAGCTTCTTCTCCTTCTTGAGTTGCTCGCAGACCGTGAGCATATCGATGGGGAGCTGGAGCTGCGCCAAGGTGTTGATCGCCTTGAAGATGGTCTTGTTCGCCTCCTTGTAGAAGCAATTCTCCTTCAGCACGTCGCAAACCACGCTGAACGCGTCCTTCTCTATCATGAGGGCTCCCAATATGGCCTCCTCCAACTCTATGGCCTGAGGGGGAAGTTTCGCATACTCGGAAGGCATCTTCATCGTGCCTTCGTTCGGCTTGTTGTAACGTCTTTTCGTATTCTCTGCAGCTTCTGCCATCTCATATTCATTTTAGGTGCGCAAATGTACGATTTTTCGGGGGGAGTCCCCGTCTGTTCGAGCCTATTGTTTTCTCCAAAGTTTCCACACGATATTAACAGCGGGAGGGTGGGGAATTTTGAATTTTGAATTTTGAATT